>CAWDFE010000027.1:0-43966 GCA_963801435.1 uncultured Actinomycetota bacterium | reverse complement strand
CGACCACGGCGACCACCTCGGACAGGGTGTCGCCCACCGACCATCACTCCAACGCCCGGCGCCTCAACAGCTCCACGTTGATCTGCGAGATCTCCAACAGCAGCGCCTCGTTGCGCTGCGTGCCTTCGACATGCGCCTCGCACGCCGGGGCGAGCGCGTGCGGAACGTAGACCGTCCGGCTGCGCCCATCGGCATAGGTCGCCAGATACGAGTACGGGCCGTGCAACTCGCCACGCCGGCAGTGGCACCCCTCGCTCGAGCACCGCCGGCCCTTCTCCAGCAACACGCCGCGCAACGTCCGCTCGGGATCGGACAATCCACCCGCAAGGCGCCGACGACGCGCCAGCAACTGGCGCACACTCAACTCGCTCAACCCAGAAGCAGTCATCAGCTTGTACCTGATTCGCTGACAAGCTCATCTCTCCTTCCCGCCCGCGATCTCGGCGACCACAGCCGCCACCCCGACCAGCACCTCAAAGCTCAACGCCCGCTCACCCGGCACCAGGCCGCGATCGGTCACGTCCTCGGCCAACTCGACATTCACGCCACCGCCGGCGTCGCACAAAAACACGCGGTCCGGGCCGCGACGGCGCTCCAGCAACACCTCAAGCCGCTCACCGGCAAGCGCATGAAACGGATGCGTGACCACCACCGAACCCAAAGACACGCCAGACGACCTGGCTGTATGACTCGTCCGTCGACATCACCGTCTACCAATCCGATAATCACCGCGCGCCCGGTCACCTGTCTCGCCAAGGACCGCCCGCGCTGCGCTGGGCGCTATACGAGGCAGCGCAACGCGCCCGGTTCCCCGCCAGCCCCGACCGCCCCTATTACGAGCAGCTCGCCGCGCGGATCGGCGGCAACCGCGCCTGCCTCGCGCTCGCGCGCAAACTGCTCAAACGCTGCTACCACCTCCTCAAAGCCCTCGGCGACCAAGCGCTTCAGCCCGTCGCCTAACCACCCCTGTCACGCGGCAAGCCCGAGATCAACCGATGAACCGCGGCCAGCTCCCGGCGAGACTGCTGCCGACCCGCCCCGGCGGGGACGGCCCGAGAAGAATGAGCGGCCGCACCCCATCTGCCGGAACAAACGCGGTAGGGACCGCCGTCGCCGACGGCCCCCCGCACAGATCCCAGCGTGCGCGTCTAACGCACTGGGCTCTTCCCTTGGGTTCTGGCGTCGAAGCGCACGCTCGGCCAGGGATGGAGGATGCGGGGTTGGGGTAGCCATCGCTCGGCGAGGCGTCGCACGCGTTCCCAGGTGATCCGGCTTTTCTGGCTGCGGAGCCGTAAGCCCTGCCGCCAGTGCCAGATGACCCGGAATCGAAACGCGCGCAGCGCCTCGCTGTTGTCGGGCACCGCGTAGTAGTTGTAGTGCCCGGCCAGGACGCGGGCGAGCCAGCGTCCTTGTTCGGGGATCGGGTGATGCATCCGCTGCGCATCTCGGTCTTGACCGATTTGAGCTTGGCGCGCATCTTCTTTTTGCTCGTGACCCGCTTGAGCTTGAACCGTCCGTGCCTGTCCTTCGCGCAGATGTGCGTGAAGCCCAGGAAATCGAACGTCTCCGGCTTGCGAGTCGCCGCGGCGCTTCTCGGTCGCGGGCGGCGAACCGTCCGAACTCGATCAGCCGCGTCTTGCTCCGGATGCAAGCTCCAGACCGAACTTCGCGAACCGCTCGCGCAGATCGGCGAGGAACCGCTCGGCGTCCTCACGATGCTCAAAGCCCGCCACGTAGTCGTCGGCGAACCGCGAGAGGATGACGTCTCCTCGCGCGTGTCGCCGGCGCCACTGGTCGGCCCACAGGTCAAAGACGTAGTCGAGTAGCCGGGGGGAATCTCACCCCCCGGCGCTCACAGAACCGTACGTGACAGTCTCCCGTCATACGGCTCTTGCAGGTCGGCCTTCCGGTGCCGGCGCTCCCTGCCAATGCGCAAATAGTCCCGGCTCTCGCCGTTTGATGGCGGCCAGCCAGGCCCATGCACGGACGGGGGTGTACCTGAGTCGTTTGAACTTGTGCCTGGCCCATCGAACGAGATGCTGGTCGATGCGCCAGGCGAGGAAGTGCAGCTCGGAGCGATAGAAGGCTCCGTAGTAGCCGAGCCAGCCACGCACCTGCGGATTGATTTCCGCGGCGATGCTGGCCAGGTCCGACGTGCTGCGGCGCCGAAGATGCCATGCCCTGATCGTCTGGCTGAGCGCTCTTCGAGCCGTGGGCGCGATGGCTGGCGCGAAGCTGATGAAGTAGCCTCGCGGTCCGCGCGCCGCACGTCCCCGGAAGGTATAGCCGAGAAAGTCGAAGCTGGTGTGCTTCGCCTCTCCGCGCCGGTTCGTGTCCTTGCAGTACACGACCTTCGTCTTCTCGGGGTGTAACTCCAGACCAACGGTCTGGAGCCGCTTGGCGATCTCAACCCACAAACGACGGGCTTGCTTCTCGGTAGCGCAATGCACGACACTGTCATCCGCGTAGCGCTCAAACGGACAGCCCGGATGCTCCCGGGTCATCCACCGATCAAACGCATACGTCAGAAACAGATTGGCCAGCAGAGGCGAAATCGGGGACCCTTGTGGGGTACCCTTCTCCCGAGCGAGAAGAGTTCCGTCGGGCATCCGCATCGGGGCTTTGAGCCACCGCTCGATGTACAACAGAACCCAACGCTCGCGGGTGTGGTGAGCTACCGCTTGGAGCAGCAGATCATGGGGCACGCTGTCGAAAAAGGACCGAATGTCAAGATCCAACACCCAGTCCTTCTCCCAGCAACGCCGACGCGTCACAGCCAGCGCGTCATGGGCACTGCGCCCCGGACGATAACCGTAACTGTCGGGGTGAAAGATCGGCTCTAGCTTCTCTTCCAGCAGCATCGCGACTGCGGTCTGGGCTACTCGGTCGGCCGTCGTCGGCACCCCGAGCACTCGGACCCCCATCCCACGATCCTTCGGTATCTCCACCGCGCGCACCGGCGAAGGCATGTAACTGCCCGCGCTCATCCGATTCCAGAGTTTGTAGAGGCTATCCCCCACGCAGCTCTCGAACTCAGTGATGCTCACGCGATCCACGCCCGGCGCTCCGTCATTGGCCCGGACCTTCTTCCACGCCTCGAACACGAGGCGCTTGGGGATCTCAAACGACTTCACCTTCGGGTTTGCTCCGCCCATCAGCTCCTCCCCCACCAGCGGGTTGGCATCCGGGTGAGCTGACCTGCCCGGCCCCTTCGCTCCAGCCCCATTACAGGACCTTCAACACTAATACGAGCCGGTCCGCCCCTGCGCCTCGCGGTACTCTGCCCCAAACGGTTTCTGCCGCCCAAGGTTCTCCCTCTCGCGACCAGCACACAGCCCGCCTGGTCGACGGTCTCGAGACACAGGTTCTCCTGTTCCATGCCAGCGCCTGCGACGAGCTCACGCCACCTTAACACCGAGCACCACCAGAGCGACACGCAGGCCGTCCCCTGGCTACACCACGCCAAAAGCATGGTGCTCTCCCGGAGATATGCACCAACCCCGGTTGCGATGCTGTCATTGTTTTACGATGCGTCAGCAGTGGTTCAACCATGTTCGTCTTCTCGTCACGCACCTGACCCGCTAATAGCGAGCCGTTTCCGTAGTCGCTTCCCACCCCGGCTTTTGACCGGCATGACACCACGGCGGTTTGGACTCCCCGCCTGCACAGCGAGCCCGGAGGACCTCCCTCCATCACCGGCACAGCACGAATCACAAAACGACCTTCTACATCGCTTCACTTTCCTTTCAGGACACACGTGCAGGTAGACGTTGGCCAGCAGCGGCGAAACTGACGCCCCTTGCGCGGTCCCCTGCCTCGGTCTCTGACCATTCCCCGTCCTCGATGACCCCTGCGCCAGCCATTTCTGGATCAGCCGCAGGACCCGTTCGTCCGCGATCCGGTGCTCGAGGAACCGCACCAGCCAGCGATGATCAAGGCTGGAGAAGAAGTCGCGGATGTCCGCGTCGAGCACCCAGTTCACCTTCCTGCGCGTCGATCCCGACCGCGAGCGCGTCCAGCGCATCATGCGGCCCTCGCCCCGGCCGAAACCCATACGAGAAACCGAGAAAGTCCGCTCATAGATCGCGTTCAGCACCTCGACCACCGCCCGCTGCAGGATCTTGTCCTCCAACGACGCGACCCCGAGCGGCCGCAACCGCCCGTCCGGCTTCGGGATGAACACCCTGCGAGTCGGCCTCGCTCGATACGCGCCCCTGTGGACCCGAGCGTGCAGATCTAGAAGGTTCGCCTCCAGATCTGACCCGTAGTCTCGCCACGTCACCCCGTCGACCCCCGCGGCAGCGTTCGGGCTGATCGCCCGATACGCCTCCCGCAACCGATCGACGGTCACGTGATGAAGGAGCGCGGTGAACCGCACTTCCCTGTCCTAACCGCGCCACCTGGCGCACACGATCCAGATCACTCGACACGCCCTGCCCGGCACTGCGTCCGGAGCGTGTTTCGCTGGCCGTGTTCCCCTCGGGCAGGCCCCTTCCCTCCCCCACCTCCGCCCCCGCGCTGCGCGGGATTGTTCGGCGGGTTCGCCGGTACTACGGGCCTGTCTGACTTCTCGCGATCGTTCATCGAGGGATTACCGCCACTGGCGTTCCCCTCACGGCCCGCCCAGCGCCGATCTGCCACCCCGCGAACCATCCCGGACGGGGCATCATCAACCACCAGCGGGCGACCACGGTCGGGTCGCCCGGAGGAATCGCACCTCCGGGCTCCCACGGATCCCGGCGTGACAGTCTCCCGTCACCGGGCTCTTCTCACCGGCCCGTCAGTAGTTGCGGACCAGGCGCCAGTGAACGAACAGGCCGGGCTGGCGTCCTTGCAGCCCGGTCCACCATCGATCAAAGCGCTTGGCGCTCCGCAGTCGCTTGTACTTCTTGGCTGCCCAGCGCCTCAGGTAGGAGCTGACGCGCTGCAGGAGTGGATCGATCCCCGACCGGTAGTACCGGCCGTAGTAGTGGATCCACCCGGCGACGATGGGGTTCAGCCATTCCGCCAGGTCATCGAGGGTCAGGTCGGTGCGCTTGGGTATCCGCATCTCGCGGAGCCGGTCGCACCTGGCCTTCAGCGCCTCGGGGCTGATCGCCGGCAGAAACGACGTGAACGTCACGCCGTCTTTGCTGCGCGCCTCCCGTGGCCGGAAGGCGTAGCCCAGGAAGGTAAAGCCGGTGTGCTCATGGTCACCCCGACGGTTGCTGTCCTTGCAATAGACGATCCTCGTCTTGTCGGGGTTCAAGCCGGAGGCCCACCTCCTTCATCCGCTCGGCGATCCTGGCCAGCACCGCCTCGGCCTGCGCCCTGCTTTTGCAGTGCACGATGGCATCGTCAGCAAAGCGCTCAAACGGACAGCCCGGATGATTACGGGCCATCCACGAATCGAACGCGTAGTGCATGAACAGGTTCGCCAGGACCGGCGAAACTGCCGATCCCTGCGGAGTTCCCTTCTCGCGCTGCTCAAGGGCGCCATCCGGGTGCTGTAGCGGCACTTGCAGCCACCGCTTGATATACAACAGCACCCAGCGACAGTCGGTGACCGCCTCAACCGCCCGGACGATCAGGTCCCATGGCACCTCATCGAAGAACTTCTGGACGTCAAGATCGATCGCCCAGTCGTACTTCCAGCACCGCGCCCGGCACGTCGCGAGCGCATCATGAGCCGACACGTTCGGGCGATAGCCATAGGAGTCGGGATGGAACCTGGGCTCCACCAACGGCTCCAAGAACTTGGCCACCACCGTCTGCGCGACCCGGTCTGCGATCGTCGACACGCCCAGCACGCGAAACCCGCCGCCATGCGGCTTGGGGATCACGACTGCCCTGACCGGCGGGGGAAACCAGGTTCCCGAACTCATCCGATTCCAGACCTTGTAGAGGTTGCCCTCAAGGTCGGCCTCGAACTCGTCGAGATCCTGCCCATCCACACCGGGGGCACCCTTGTTGGCCTTGACCTGCCGCCACGCCTCCCACACCAGCTGCTTGGGAATCGCAAACGACTTGCCTTCAGGCTTTGGCATATCTCTTCTCGCCTCCTCCCAGGGCCTGAGCCCTGGTTGGTCGATTGGACATCCCTGGTGAGCCGGCCCCTTCGCTCCACCCCCACCCCAGCAAGCAGGAGCTTCCCAGCTACTACGAGCCGGTCCGCCAGCGAGCGCCGCGACCGGTACTCAATGCCTACGGTTTCCGCCTCGGCACGCTCCCTCTCGCGACCTTTGGGGCCTGCGACCCCGGACGACTGTTTCGACGCTCGCCTTCTCACGTTCCATGCAAGAGCCGCAGACCAGGATCACGCCGCCTCTACGCCGGACACCGCCTGGCCAGCAACGCGGGCAGCCGCCAAGCTCATCCCGAGGACAGATCCGCTCCTCGGTTTCGATGTCATCTCAACCGGTTTCGACGCCTCAACGACGACGCCCGTCCCGGGCACCAGCCCGACACCAGACGCTTCTGGAACGTCTTCCTGATCCCCACCTGACGAGATCAAGCCTCGCCTTCTCCCCGAACGCTCACCACGACGGTCTTCAGCCAACGCAGCTCCAGGGCGGTTTGACGCCTACCCCCGCAGGACCGACGCCGGAGGGCCAGCAATCCTCCATCTCTCGCACAGCACCGCTTTTCAGAAACCGCTTCCTACATCAGCCTCCTTTTGCGTTCGTGACACACAGATCTCCCGGTTCTCGCGCATGGAGACTCGTCGTGCGTGCCTGGGTTCTCCGACCGCGCAGGGTCCACCAGCGGCTCGCGAAAACGCCGCCGGCAGTATTGCCTTCCGCCAATGAGAAAAGCGTCGGCACCCTGAATCTTGTTGGAGTTTCGCGGCTCAATAGCCCCGCCCGCACGTCCCCTGTCAACGCTTCGCCGCGCCCTCACGGGTCGCCAACGCATGACTCGGGGCCACCGTGACTCGCTACGTCTTCGATGTAGAGCGTTCTCATCTCCTTCTCCATGCCGGTTTATCCCGGCGCTTTCTCTCACTTCCCAACGCTCTACGAACAGGCTTTCGGCGGCGGCGGCGCGCGGATTCACGCGATAGGAATCGCTCGCGAGCTGCCGGCGCCGGCTTGAGGCATACACCCAGGGCCAGGCGCCGGGTGCGAGCCTGCCGCGGTGCGTCAATGCGAAGACAGCGGTCGCCTCGGACCACGTCGAGAGCGCCAAAGCGTGAGTCGCTCTCTCGGGTCGCGTTGTTGTGGACCGATACAGTCAGTGCGCGGCGGTGCCAGCGGGGTCGGAATCGTGACCGCGTCGCGGCTGCGTCGTCGCCCGTCCGCGGCGCCTTACACCCGGCTCCGTGCTTGTAGCTGCCTGACGCTGGGCCCGATCGGTCGGATGCTCCGAACTCGTGGCGGCCGCCGTGGACGATTTCGAACGTCGGTCATCCGGGAACCACCCCTAGGCGTCGCATCGTCGACCACGCGACGGCGGCGGCTGCGGCGTGCCCTTTGACCGAGAAGTGGTTGAGGTCTTCGGTGATGAACCTGTGCATGTCGATCTGACGCCCGAACGCCCCGTCGTCGTAGGTGCAGCGAGGCGTCCGGGTGCAGGCTACGTTGAGTTGAGCCTCGTAGTGATGGATGATCCCGTCCAGTCGCGAGAGCTCCTTCGGGACCGGCTTACCCTCGGGCGTGAGGAACTGGCACGGGCCTTGCGGACTCGAACCGCCGTATGCCCGGCGTTGCGCTGGACTGAGCGCCTTCCAGTACGTCGGCGGACTTCCCCACTGGCTGACGAGGAACATGTGGGCGTTCGGGGCGCCGTGGTGCAGGGTGCTCAGGGCGGTGAGCAGCTTTGTCCGGAAGCCTGCGTAGTCGCTGGCGTGAGCTGGACACACGATGTCGTTATCCATGATCTGGACGAGGAACAACTGCGGCTTCGGCGTGAGCGCAACCGCTTCCTGTGCTTGGATGACCAGTCGGTCGACGCTGGCACCCGCCTGAGCAAGGTTGAAGTTGTGATCCTTGATCGCCGGATTCTTCGCAAGGATCCTCAGATACACGCTGTCGACGGCCGGGTTCGTCCCGGTGGCCCACGAGTTGGCGCGTATCTCTACGTGGGGCTGAGCTGGGTCGGAGTCTTCGCCGGTCGCCCCTGAGTGGCCGAGCACGGCCATCGAGTCTGGATACCCAGGGGTGGCAGGGCTGGGCGAGGTCGCCTCGCTGCCTGAGCCGACGGTTGCGATCGCAGCGTCGGCGACAGACTTTGCGTGCTCCTGTTGACCGCATCCCGCGAGCGCGATCGCGGCTACCGCCGCGGGCCCCACGATGCCTCTGAACAGCGATCGGCGAGTCATCCGCGCACCTCTTTCGATCGGATGGATGTCCGAGTGACACTGCCGCTGGCGACTTGAAGGCTCCTTGCAGATACCTTGCAGGCGGCTGTAGCGTCGACGCATGAGGTTCTGCGTCCTGGGGTCGCTTGAGGTGTATGAGAACGGACGGGCGGTGCCGATCGGCGGAGGGCGCCAGCGCGCGCTGCTGGCGCTGCTGCTCGTGCACGCAGGCGAGACTGTCTCGCGCGACCGGTTGATCGATGACCTGTGGCGGGGTGAGCCACCCGTCAGCGCGTCGCAAAGCCTTGATTCCTACGTGTCGCGTTTGCGCAAGGTGCTACGCGATGCCGGCGCGGATGACGTACTGGCCACGAGGCATCCGGGCTACGTCCTGGACGCGCCCGAGACCGACGCGCGGCAGTTCGAGGCGCTCGTGCGCGAGGGTCGGGACGCGCTCACGACCGGCGACCCGGCCACGGCCGCCGCGCGACTGAGCGAGGCGCTGTCACTGTGGCGAGGTCAGGCGTATGTCGAGGTCGCTGATGAGCAGTGGGCGCGAGGGGAGGTGAATCGGCTCGCCGAGCTGCGGCTCGCGGCAGCTGAGGACCGAATCGACGCCGAGCTGGCGCTCGGGCGCGACGCCGCGGTGATCCCTGAGCTCGAGGATCTTGCCGCGAGGCACCCGACCCGTGAGCGGCTCGTTGGGCAGCTGATCGTCGCGCTGTACCGGTCCGGACGCCAGGCCGACGCGCTCGCTACCTACAGAGCGGCCCGCAGGTCGCTGGTCGATGAGCTCGGCATCGAACCGGGGCCCGAGCTGCGCCGCCTCCACGATGCCGTGCTCGCACACGACTCCTCGCTCGACCCGACGCCGGCGAGCCGTACTCGACGAACCCAGGCGGCGGCACCCGGCGGATCGCGGCGGCGTCTGCGAATCGCGATCGTCGGCGCTGCGGCGATCGCCTGTGCGGCCTCGATCGCGATCGTCGCGCTGCCTGGTGAGGGGCGTTCACCGCAGGGTTCGGTGCCGGCAGACGGCGCCGGCGGCGTCGATCCACTTACCGGCCGTGTGGCCGTCAGCGTCCGCGTGGGGTCCGCTCCCGCCGGCATTACGAACGAGGGCGGGCGCGTGTGGGTGAGTAATGGCGCCGATGGCACCGTTACGCGGATCGATGCGCGTGCAGGGCATGTCGATCAGACGGTGGTTGTCGGCAGTTCGCCCGCGGGCATCGCGGCCGGCGCCGGTTCGGTCTGGGTCGCGAACTCGCTGGATGGCAGCGTGTCGCGGATCGACCCGCGCTCGGGTCAGGTCGTTCAGACGATCCGGGCCGGACGCCGTCCGGTGAGCGTGACGGTCGGCGCGGGCGCGGTGTGGGTGGCAGACGCCGACGGCGACACCATGGTCCCGATTGACGCGCGCACCGGGGCGAGGCGCCGGGCGATCCCGCTTGAGGCTTCCCCCCGCGGGATCGCGGTCGGTTTCGGCTCGATCTGGATAACCGAGCCGCTCGCCCACAAGCTCGTGAGGGTCGACCCGCGTGACGGCTCGACGCTTGCCGAGGTCGCGGTCGGCGGCGGCGCGGGGCCGCTCGCGGTGGGAGCGGACGCCGTCTGGGTCGTCAACACGCTCGACGGGACACTCTCACGCGTCGATCCGATTCGCAACGCCGTCACATCGACGGTGCCGATCGGGCCGTCGCCGGAGGGCGTGGCCGCGGATCCCCGCGATGTGTGGGTCGCGGACGCGGGCAGCGGGAAGCTGATCTCGGTGGATCCGCAGACGGGAGCGGTTCGCCATCGCTTCGCCATCGGTGCCGAACCGCTTGGGGTGACGCTCATCGGTGGGATCCCGTGGGTTGCAACGGGCAAGCCTGTTGGGCTGGAGCATCGCGGCGGAACGCTGCGCGTCGCTTATTCGCCGTTTCGCGCGCTGGACCCCGCGGATGCGTCGGCGATCCATCCGGCGATCTGGACTGCCACCGGTGACAGCCTTGTCGCGCTGACCGCCGACTCCGGGGTCGCGCAGCTCGTGCCTGACCTGGCGGTGGCTCTGCCCCAGCCGACCGACGGCGGCCGGACTTACGCGTTCGTTCTGCGTCCAGGGCTGCGGTACTCGACCGGCGTGCCCGTGCGTGCGTCGGACCTTCGTCGCGAGTTGGAGCGCTTGTTCGTGCTCGGAAGCGACGCAGCCCAGTTGTTCTCGGCGCTGCGCGGCGCGGATGCTTGCGCGCGCAGCCCATCAACTTGCAACCTGTCCGCAGGGGTCCTCACCGATGACCAAGCGGGTTCGGTCATCCTCAGGCTGACGAGGCCTGATGCGGACCTTCTGTTCAAGCTCGCGCTGGCGGCCGCACGCCCGGTGCCGCCAGGCACGCCACGCACGACGATATCCGCCGCGCCAGTGCCATCAACCGGACCGTACCGGGTCGCCTCGCTGGTGCCTGACCACCACCTGCAACTGGTGCGCAACGCCCGCTTCCATACATGGTCGCGGGCCGCCCAACCCGACGGATACCCCGATCGGATCGAGATCCAGATGCGACCAGACCCCGGCGCGCGGATCCGGGCGGTGCTCGATGGCCACGCTGACATCGCACTCGAGGTCGCCGGCTTTCCACTCGGCGCGGTCCGCACCCAGCACGCCTCCCAACTGCGCCGCCACGCGCAGCCGCACACGAGCTTCTTTAACTTCAACGTCCATCGGCCGCCGTTCGACGACGTCCGGGCGCGCCAGGCAGTGAATCTGGCGCTCGACCGCGCGGCGATCGCGCGACGCTTCGGCGGGCCGTTCATCTCGACGCCCACCTGTCAGACCCTCCCGCCTCGTTTCCCGGGTCGCCGCGACTACTGCCCGTGGACCCGTGGCCAGCAGAACGGCCGCTGGCACGGCCGGGACCTCGTTCGCGCCCGAGCGCTGGTGCGTGCATCGGGCACGGAGGGGCTGCCGGTGACGTTTCTCACCAGTGCCGATGAACCCTCCGGTCGGGCGAGCGCGGGACTACTGGCCGCCGCGGTGCGCAGCGTCGGCTACCGCCCCCGCATCGACGTCGCGCACACCAGTCTCGCGTTCGGAGAGCAGATCTCGAATCTCAAGAGCGGCTGGAACATCAGCTACGGAGAGTGGATCGCGGACTACCCGTCCCCCGAGCAGTTCCTCGGCCTGTTCCTGGCATGCTCGAACTATCGCGCGGATGACCCCGCACAGTCCACAAACAGCGGTGGTTTCTGTGCCCCGAAACTCGATCGCCTAACTGCACGCGCGCAGACCCTACAAACCAGCGACCCGGTCGCGGCGGACGCGCTCTGGGCGCAAGCCGACCGGCTCGCCGTTGACCAGGCCGCATGGGCGCCGATCGTCAACAACGCCGCCGTCGAGGTCCTGTCCAACCGGGTCGGCGACTTCACACTCGACTCGAGCAGCTTGCCGCAGATCGATCAGCTCTGGGTCCGGTGAGCCGCCGCGCTGATCGCCCTCTAACTTGCAGCAGCGTTGATCTCTCAATGCGTGCGACCTCACGTCGCACGCGACGAAGTAGCCACGCGCGCTGGCGAGCACGCGCGGCCGGGTTGCGCCTATTGCGGTAGCAGAACGTCGCCGCCGGGCGTGGCCCGTTCAGCGGCGAGGCGGCCACGCCCGGTCTTTCGATGCTCGGGCTCCACGCCGCCCGCGACCGCGGCCGGGACCGTCATGGGCGCAAAGACCGATCAGGGCTCAAAGCGACGATGCGACTCAGCGGCGCGTCGCTCACGCGTTGTGCGGTTCGGGGGAATGCCGGGCGAGCCGCTTACGCGGCTCGCCCGGCGGTGCCTCGACCCTGTCGTGCACGCCTGCGTGCCGGTGCCGTGCCCCGCGGCCCGAGCGCTGGTGAATCTCAACGAGAGTCAGGGTTGTGTGGCCCATCGAATGACTCGACGATCCCATATACCGATATACTGGCATCTTGTGCCGGTTCTGTCAAACCGATCGCCGGGTCAACTCTTGTGACAGCCATGCGTGACCGTGCCCAGCAGCCCGGCCCGTCACCAGCACCATCTTCGCCGGCGCCGTTTCGCCTCATCCCATCACCGTTGGCCAGCCCGACGAGCGTGGGAGACGCCGTCTATGACCAGATCCTCGAAGCGCTCCAGCAGGGCCGCCTCCAGCCCGGAGAGCGGCTCCACGATGGCGAGTTCGCCGCCCAGCTCGGTGTATCGCGCACCCCGGTCCGCGAAGCGCTCCTGCGTCTGCGCGAGCTCGGCGTCGTCGAGTTCGCCCCCGCCCGCTACACGCGAGTAGCGATCATCGACCGAACCCAAACCGGCCACGCGATCGCCGCGTGGGTGACCGTCTACGCCGCGATCGCCGCGCTTGCAGCCAGCAGCGGCCTGCCGGCGCCGACCCTGAACGCGATGACCGACGCTCACGCCCGCTTTCAAGCGGCCAGCGACCCCTATGACTTCCAAACGCTGTCGACCGCCAACGCCGACTTCTACGACCAGCCCACAAAGCACTGCGACAACCCGATCCTCGCGCGTTGCGCTGACCGCGTCGTGCACGTGGTGCGCCTCGGGCTGCTCCAACTCCCCGGGCCCCTCAACCCGATCCCCCTTCACGCTGCCCAGGCCAGCCTCCTCGCCGCCCTGTCCGCCGCCGACCCGCAGGCCGCCCGACGCGCTGTCTACCGCATCGCCGAAATCCCCTTCTGACCCGCTAACGCCCGCCAGCACCAGGGCCGAGGCGGAAGCCGCCCCAGCGGCCCTGACCGACAGTAGAGCGGGTGCTTCGGGCCGACCCGGCGATCAGAGCCGGCGCCGGAACCCAGCCCCAAATCCCTCCATAACCCCGAACCCGTCACGTCTGGGGCTGCACGAGCGTGACGGCATCGCGTGCTCAGACGGATGCAGCCAACGAACGTGACCGGATCGCCGCCGGATGGCGCGGCATCAGCCAACCATCGACAACCGGGACGTTCCTGACGCCTTGGGACCTCGTCCTCGAGGCCGGGACCGGCGTCGCAGAAGCCGAACGGCGGATTCAGGCGGTCATCGCAACAGTAGTGGTCCGATCTCCTCGATCGGCTTCGCGAAGCCTAGGCGTTTGCGGGGTCGGTCGTTGAGTTCGGTGGCGACCCAGTCGAGGTCGATCGCGCTGTGCACTGAGAGGTCGGTGCCTTTGGGGAAGTACTGGCGCAGCAGCCCGTTGGTGTTCTCACTGGTGCCGCGTTGCCAGGGTGCGTGTGGGTCACAGAAGTAGATGTCGATGTCAGCGGCGACACTCACTTCTTTCCAGTCGCGCATCTCTGGGCCTTGGTCCCAGGTCAGTGACGCGCGGAGGATGTCGGGGATCGTCTGGATCTTGGCGGTGAGCGCGTCGCGGACCTGCTCGGCCTTGTAGCCGTCGGGGAGGTGCACCAGCATCGTGTAGCCGGTGGTGCGCTCCACCAGGGTGCCGATCGCGGTGGCGTTGTTCTTGCCGATGATCAGATCGCCCTCCCAGTGGCCCGGGACGGCGCGGTCATCGGCCTCGGCGGGACGCTCGGCTGATGTTGATCATGTCCGGGATCCGATTCTTGCGCTGACCGGCCTGGCGGCACGGTCGCCGCAGCGCCCGCCCGGTCCGCAGGCACCTGGTCAGATCACGGCGCAGCGCGCCGCGGGACTGGACATACAGCGACTGGTAGATCGTCTCGGCGCGACACCCACATCTCCGGATCGTCAGGGAATTGGCGGCGCAGCCGGCCGACGATCTGCTCGGGCGAGTAGCGCCTGCGGAGATCTTGCTCCACCTTCGGCGCAGCACCAGGTTGGTCGCGAGCTTCGCCGGCTTGGGTCGGCTCGCGCGCTCATACGCGAGCGCGTGCGCGGTCGTCGCGCGATAGCAACCCGTCCCGCCGGCGTTGCGCGCCAGCTCGCGACTGATCGTCGACGGGCTGCGTCCCAACCGCCTGGCGATCGACGCGCATCGACTCACCACCAGCGCGAGCGACCGCGATCTCCTCCCGCTCAGAGAACGTCAGACACCGACCCTTCAGATCCCGCCCGCGGCGCGGGCGCACCCCGCCCTCCGCGCGCAGCCACCGAGCTCCCTTCATCCGATAAGTACCCGCTTCCGCGGCGGCGTCGGTGATGAACTCACCCCGTGCCATCGCCGCCCAGAACTGCTGCACAACCTCAGTGACCATCCGCTCAGAGAACTGCGCCATCACGCGCCTCCGTTCACCCGTCCCAGGAAGGGACCTCGCGGGCCCCGGCTCCGGGCCGGACAGCGCGCCGATCGCCGCGGCCGCCTCGCCCTACGGGCTCGGCTTCGCGACGACCGGCGCGCTACTCAACCACCGAGCACGGACGACCTAGAAAGTCCCTCCAACTGGGCGGGTGTTGCGATCACCGCGAGAACCCAAGGAACGCTCACCGAACAAGCCAGGCTGACCTGCTGGCCCCGCAGTTGGCGATTTGCGACGCTCGCGCGGTCCTCAGGCCGAGACCTGCGTTCATGCCCTCGCGGGTACGTCGAGCCGCCGTTCGTGGCGCTGCTTTCCGACAGCAGCCAGGGCACCGTCATGGTGGCTTGCGGAGGTGAGCTCCGGTGAGGAAGCGGCGCGGGTTGCGCGAGCTGCTTGGATGGTTGAACGAGTACAGGGCAACGAGGAGGTGGCGTGAACGTAGAGTTCCTCGCGACCGTGGCGGTGATCGCGCCCGACCCGGCCGCCAGTCGCAAGCTGTACGTCGACGCTCTTGGGCTGCCGCTCGAGAGCCACGGCGACGACTATCACCACAGCGAGCGGATCGACGGCTGCAAGTCCTTCGGCATCTGGCCGCTGTCCCAGGCCGCCGAGGCGTGCTTCGGGACGCCGCACTGGCCGGCAGCGAGGCCGGTGCCGCAGGTCAGCATCGAGTTCGACGTCGCGGACGCCGCGGCGGTGGGCCCGGCGGCACGGGAGCTCGAGCAGGCTGGCTACGACCTGCTGCACCCACCGCGCGAGGAGCCGTGGGGCCAGACGGTCGCCAGGCTGCAATCACCTGAGGGCGCGATCATCGGAATCTCGTACGCCCCCGTGCTCCACGACCAGGACTGACTGCAGGGAGCGACGGCTAGTGCCCCCGACTCACAGCTCGCCTGGATTCGAGGCGCCCCCGAGCGATTACAAGAATCGCGGCATCCTGCTCTGTGCTGGCGACGACCAGTTCGTCCCCGCCGAGCTCACACCCGCAACGCTCGGAAAGCGGCCCTCGTCGCAGAAGCGATGGCTGAGCGCACGCCGAGAACGTCCGATCCGGGCATTCGGATTCGGCCCCGACGTCGTCGCAGACGACGAACGATGACTGCGATGAACCGCGGGTGACGTCCGGCACCTCGTTTCGCACGATAAGGCTGTCTGCGGCCTTCGGCTTGGATCGCCTCAGTGCAGGTCTCCACTCTCGCTTCCTGCGCGATTCAAGCCCTTCAGCTCACGGCGCCTCGGGATCAGCGTGACCCGTTGAATCGTTTCCGGGCCCTCCGCGGTCAAGCTGACGACAGGACGAAAAGGAGAAACGATGGCAAGACGCGACAAGGCAACCGAGGCGAAGTGGCGCGAGCAGCTGACGCCGGAGCAGTACAACGTTCTGCGGCGACAGGGGACCGAGCGGCCCTTCAGCGGCGAGTACGTCGACACCAAGGACCACGGCACGTACCGCTGTGCCGGCTGCGACGCCGAGCTGTTCTCGTCTGAGACCAAGTTCGACTCGGGCACGGGCTGGCCGAGCTTCACCGATCCAGCCGTCGCCGCCAATGTTGCGCTGCACGCCGACCACGGCCTCTTCATGCGCCGCACCGAGGTGACGTGCGCGCGCTGCGGCGGCCACCTCGGCCACGTCTTCCCTGACGGACCCAACGGATGCGACCGCTACTGCATCAACTCCGTCGCGCTCACCCTCGACCCCGAGCCCGCGGCGTAGGACCCGCGCCCTCAGAGCAGACCGCTGCGCGGCGCACGGCACGGCAGCTGCCCCGAGGTGCGGGGCGCCGTCTCACCTGGGATCCATCCGACGGCTCCGGGCGGTCGCCGAGGCCGTCCGGCGCCGGCGCTCTGGTCGTCTCAATCGTCGAAACGCTGAGTTGCGGGACGGCAGCGATTTGATGCTCTACCCAGTTCGATCCGAGCGGCCGACCGACCGGGGTACAGAGCGGTACCTACGTCCGACGACTAGGGGTGACGGCGCACCTGCACCGGTTCACGGTCCAGCCGTCGGGCCTGAGGTTCGTCCGTCCGGCGCCACCGCGCTCCACCCTCTCCGCTGGCGCCTGAAGGTCCCGGCGGCTCACCTCGATATCACGCCCGCGGCCCGCGCTCGCCCGTCAGTTCATCGCCAACCAGTTGCTCCGTGGCTTCTGGGAAGGAGCCGCGGCGATCACCACGGGCGCACCCGGCGGGTGCATCGTAGGAGTCGACTCGAGAGCTCATGAGCGCCTTGGAGCACTCCGGATCGCCGCTGAAGACCGCGACGGTCACCGCTAGTCGCGCTGGAGCGCCTCGAGGCCGCCGCGCAGGAACTCGAGCACCTCGTCGAGGATCGCCATGCTCTGCTCGTGGCTGACCGGCTCGCCGCCTGACTCCGCCTCGAAGAGCCGATCGCGGACCGACGTCGAAGGCCGCGGTCATCGAGGCCGCGATCAGAAGCGGCCGGATGTCGTCCGGGCCCGGTGCCGAGGTCCCTGCGCGATCGACTCGGCGAGCATCGGCTCGAGCTGAGCGTGGCGCGCTCGCAGCTTCATCTGCAGCGCCGGGTTCGAGCCATGACGACCTGCTTGCGGAGCTTCGTGTCCTCGTCGGGCGCTCGCATGCACGACAGGAACTCGCGGAGCGCGTCGACGGTCGTGGCGCCGGCCGGCCGCTCGTCGAGCCTCCGCTTCAGCTCGTCGAAAATGCCGCTCTCCTCGCAGAACAGGATGTCTTCCTTGCTCTCGAAGTAGGCGAAGATCGTCCGCGGCGAGACGTCCGCCGCCTCGGCGATCTCGGCGAGCGTCGTCTCGTCGTAGCCGCGCTCGGCGAACAGCCGCAGCGCCGCGCGGGCGATCGTCTCGCGCGTCTGCTGCTTCTTGCGTTCCCGCAGTCCCGGCTTCGCCGGAGGGCGTGTCGAGCGAGCTCATATCTAGCGGCAGCTTACCACCAAATCTTCACAAGTGGAAATTTTGCAATGAGTGTTGACTTTCCGCTGCACTCCGTATATAAATGCATCGCTTGCAAACTTGCTACCCATGAAAGTCGGAGCAGATATGGTGAACATCGCTCGCTGGACAATGGCGCACCGACGGACCGTCGTGATCGCCTGGATCGTCGCCGCGATCGGGATCCTCGCGATCTCGAGCTCGGTCGGAAAGAAGACCGCGAGCAGCTTCACGCTCCCGGGCACGGGCTCGCAGCAGGCCGTCGACCTGCTGCAGAGCCGCTTTCCCGCCCAGGCCGGGGACGCCGACCAGATCGTGTTCCACGCCAAGACCGGCAAGCTGACCGACGCGGCCGATCGCGCGGCGATCGACGCGACGCTGACGCGCGTCGCGCGCCTCCCGCACGTCACGAGCGTCGTCAGCCCGTACGCCGCCGGGCCAGCACGCGATCTCGCGCGACGGGACGATCGCCTTCGCGACCGTGAACTTCGACGAGCGCGCCAACGCGCTCCCGAAGGCGGCCGTCGACCGGGTCATCACGCACCGCCGAGTCGGCGCGCTCGGCGACGCTCGACGTCCAGCTCGGCGGCCAGGCGATCGAGCAGGCGCAGCAGGCCTCGCTCGGGTTCGCGACGGTCGTCGGGATCGTCGCCGCGATCGTGATCCTGCTGATCAGCTTCGGCTCGTTCACCGCGATGGGCCTTCCGATCGCCACCGCGCTGCTCGGCCTCGGCGCCGGCATCGGGGTGATCAATCTCGCCAGCCACGTCATCGACATGCCGAACTTCGCCTCCGAGCTCGCGCTGATGATCGGCCTCGGCGTCGGCGTCGACTACGCGCTGTTCATCGTCACGCGCTTCCGCGAGAACTACCGCGCCAACGGCGGCGACGTGGAGCAGGCCGTCGAGGCGGCGCTCAACACCTCCGGCCGCGCGGTGCTGTTCGCCGGCGCGACCGTCGTGATCGCGCTGCTCGGGATGTTCGCGCTCGGCGTGAGCCTGCTCAACGGCGCCGCGGTCGCCGCCGCGATCGGCGTCGTGCTCGTCCTCGCCGCGTCGCTCACCCTGCTGCCCGCGCTGCTCAGCCTGATCGGGCCCGCGGATCGGCCGGGTGGGCGCCGCCAGGCCGCGCGCGGACGCGGCCGCGACACGCAGCCCGGCGTTCTGGCTGCGGTGGGTGCGGCGTCCAGCGGCGCCCCGCGGTGACCGCGATCGCGGCCACCGCGGTGATGCTCGCGCTCGCCGCGCCCGCGCTCGGACTCCGGCTCGCCTCGAGCGACGCCGGGCAACGACCCGGCCAGCCAGACGACCCGCCAGGCGTACGACCTGCTCGCCAAGGGATTCGGGCCCGGCTTCAACGGCCCGCTCCAGATGGCCGTGGCGCTCCCGCAGGCGCACGACTCCGCGGCGCTCGCGCGAGCTCACGCAGCGCGCTGCGCGCCACCCCCGGCATCGCCTCGGTGGCGATCGCCGCGGCTCAACGCCACCGGGACGACCGCCGCGATCGTCGCCTATCCGACCACCTCGCCGCAGAGCGCCCAGACCTCCAGCCTGGTCACCCGGCTCCGCGACACGGTGCTCCCGCCGATCGAGCGGAGCACCGGCGCGCGCGTGTACGTCGGTGGCGCCACCGCGTCGCAGGTCGACTTCTCGCACGTCCTCTCGAGCAAGCTGCCGCTGTTCATCGGCGTCGTGGTCGCGGCTCGCCGCGCTGCTGCTGCTGGTCGTGTTCCGCTCGCTCGTGATCCCGGTGCAGGCCGCGGTGATGAACCTGCTCTCGATCGGGGCCTCGCTCGGGATCATCCAGGCGGTGTTCGAGCGCGGCTGGCTCGGCGGCCTGTTCGGCGTCCAGGCCGGACCGATCGACGCGTTCATCCCGGTGCTCGCGTTCGCGATCGTCTTCGGGCTGTCGATGGACTACGAGGTGTTCCTCGTCTCGCGCGTGCACGAGGAATGGCAGGCCCGGCCGCGACGCGAGCGCGGCGGTCCGCGAGGGCCTTGCCCGCACCGGCCGCGTGATCACGGCCGCCGCCGCGGTGATGGTCGCGGTGTTCGGCGCGTTCGCGATCAGCGGCGACCGCGTGCTCGAGATGTTCGGGCTGGCGATGGCGAGCGCCGTCCTCCTCGACGCGCTCGTCGTCAGGATGCTGCTGCTGCCCGCGGTCCTTCAGCTCCTCGGCCGCACGACCTGGGCGCTGCCGCGCTGGCTCGACCGGCGGCTCCCCGAGCTGGCGATCGAGGCCGAGCCGGGCCCCGCGCTCGCGGCCGTCGCTCGAGCCGGCGTTCGAGGCCGGCTCATGACCGACCAGCGAACCCTCGATCGGCTGATCGCTCACCTGCGGGGCCAGGTCGCGGAGCTCCGGCGACTCGGGAGGCGGAAGGGGCCGCACCGGACGACATCGCCGAGCGCCGCGCGCCTGATCCTGCGCCTCCAGGACCGCCTGTCGTACGTCGTCCGCGATCTCCTCAACGTCCAGCGGACGTCGCCGACATGATGCCGAAAGCACCGCCGCGATGAGCGCCCTGCGACTGATGCTGAGGCCAATCCGCCATGGCTGGTCGGTACAGCTGAGCGACGGCCGGGAACTGGCGGGTTCCTCGGGCCCGCCGCTAAGTAGCGCGCCTGCGATGAGCACGTCCGAACGTCTTTCCTCGCTCCCCGATGAACTCGGCGAGCTTCCGCGCCGTAGCTTCGGCGATGGCCTCGACGTGTCCCCAAAGGGACAGGTTCACAGCGAGCTCCGGCCGCCGCGGCCGCCCGTTAGTCCCGGCGAGATGCGGCGCCCCGACCCGAGGAAGCGGCTCGATTTCCACGTTGCGCCACCGGCGTTGAGAGCCGAAGCCGCTGCACCATCTCGCTATTTGCGGGGAATCCCCTCCGAAGAGATCATCTCCACCGTCCACGGCCGACGGGCACCGATGATGCACGCCAGCGCCGGCCTCGACCTGTAGCCCTCGGCGGGAGCGCACCGAGCGCTCCCGCCCCGTTACGAGCGGGCCAGTTCGAACCGCTCGACCAGCTCAGAGCACGCGGATCCTCCAGGCTGCCTGCTCTCGGCGGCAGCAGGAGCGACATCTCACTCGATGGGCGTGGCGCTCACATGCGAGGGTGATCGCGCGAATAATGAGGGAGTGGGGCGTATTCTGGGAACGCTCGACGGGGATCTGCTTGGGGTGGTGGTGCCTGGGGATTCCGAGGCGTTTGCGGTCATTTGCCGTCGGTATTTGCCGCGTGTGGTGGGCCTGTTGGTGCGCCAGACCCATGATCGTGAGGTCCAGTTGCTTCCGGAGGTGACAGGAGTTGGCTCGCACAGTGCGTATTGATGCCCGTGAGAATCGTGACCAGGTGCTGGCAGCGGCACGGGCCCTGTTCGCTACGCGCGGCGTCAATGTCTGCATGAAAGACATCGCCGATCGCGCAGGGGTAGGCGTGAGAACCCTCTACCGGCGGTTCCCGGACCGCGACGCGTTGATAAGCGCCGCAGCCGACGCGCATGTCTCGGACCTGGCCACCGCGCTGGAAACCGCGCGACGCGAGGAGCGAACGGCCTGGCTGGCACTGTGCCGGGCTACCACGAATGAGATCGCGTCGCCACCGAGACCGTCGCGATCCTGCGCTCAGCCGCGGGCCGCGAACCACACAACCGCGAGCTCTCAGACCTCGTCGGCGAGCTCGCAACTCAAAGCGAGGCGTTCCGCACCCGCTGGGCCACGCATAACGTCCGCTTCCACAACACCGGCGCCAAGCACTTCCACCCTCCCGGCGTTGGCGAGCTCACGCTGAGCTTCAACCGGCTGGACCTCGCCGCTGACCCTGGGCTGACCCTCTTCACCTACACGGCCGAGTCCGGCTCTCGCTCCGAGGAGGCGCTGAGGCGGCTCGGAAGCTGGGCGGCCACCATCGACGCCGCCGCGTCGGCGTCCCCGGCCGACCAAAACTGAGCGTTGAGCGCCACTGGCAGTCTCACGCATCGGGTCTCACCCTCTCCATTCCAGGCGGATCAACCAACGATGAGAGGACCGCTTTGGTCACCGCACGACCCTTCTCGCCCTGATCGAGCCTGCCCCCAAAGCGCGGAATTGAGGTCTCAGATGCCCATGGCTGAGCGCACGCCGATAACGTCCGATGCGGGCATTCGGATTGGGCCCCGACGTCGTCGCATCAACCAACGCTCAATGCGACGAGGCGATCCGGCAGGCCGGCGGCGCAATCGGTGTTGCGCCGATCGCTCCTGGCCCGGATCGCTTGGGTCCGCGGTGATCGCAACACCTGTCGAACGAAAGGCAGGGCGCGGGGTAACGTCACGGGTGTCTCCGTGCCGGGTCCCGCCAAGAGCAGGAGCCCGATCTCCAAGTTGGGCACACGATGGTGCCGAGTTTCGGCCGGGGAGTTGAAGTCGCCGGCCTCAGCAGGCGATGCGGGCGGTTCCTCGTCGCGTGTGGACGGAGCTGCCGCAGCCCACCACGGGCCGTGGCGGGCCGACGACGCTCACCTGGGCGGAGGCGATGTTGTTCGCGAGCGTCTCCTCGAGGGTTGATGTTCCGACCACGGCGCGGTTGACGAAGCTGGTGGCGTGAGTCTCGACGCGGGTGCGGACGGTGATGATCACGCTGGCGCCCGGCTTGACCGTGCCCAGCGGGCAGACGGTCAGTCGCCCCCGATGGTGGCAGCTGCCGGCGGTGGTATGCACCGCCACCACGGTTGCGGCAGTGCGTGGTTGGTCGTTGAGCACCACGCGCTGTGCCGGGTTCGGTCCGCGGTTCTTGACGGTGATCCGGAAGCCGAGTACCTGCCCACGGGTGACGACCGGTGCCGAGGCCACTTTGGTGACGACCAGGTCGGCGATGTCATAGGCGCCGCCGGGCGCCAGGGGGTGGGGAGGCATCGGCGGGACCGGCGTCGGCTGCGGGAGGACCGGCGGTGTCGCGGAGAAGGCGTTGGTGAACACGCAGTGGACATGGGGGCCCTTGCCGGTCAGCTCGCTGGTCGCCGTCCCCTAGGCAAACGGGATCGCCAGTCCATTGCACACGACCAGGTCAGGGTCCAGTCTCCGGTGGAGCTGAGCGGCGACTGTTCGACAATGTGATAGGTGCCGAGGCTTCCCGGCCCTCAGCAGGACGCGCTGGGCGTGGCGTTCGGGTTGCGCGCGGGCGACGCGCCGGATCGGTTTCTGGTCGGGTTGGCGGTGCTGAGCCTGTTGGCCGGGGTGGCCGAGGAGCAGCCGCTCCTCTGTGGCGTTGATGACGCCCAGTGGCTTGACCGGGCCTCGGCGCCCACGAGCTCTTCACCGAATTCGGCATGGAAGCGTTCGCCGAACGCGCCCGCGTCGAGCTCGGGGCCACCGGCGAGCACGCGCGCAAACGGACCGTCGAAACCCGCGACGACCTGACCCCCCAGGAAGCACAGATCTCACGCCTCGCGGCCGACGGTGCCACCAACCAAGAAATCGCCGCGCAACTGTTCATCAGCCCGAGCACCGTCGACTACCACCTGCGCAAGGCATTTCGCAAGCTCGGGGTCAAATCCCGCACCCAGCTCGCGCGTCAGTTGCTCCAACCGGGCACCCGCCGCGAGCCTGCGGCGCGGGAGTCTTGACCGGAACCCTCCTCGGCTGATCTCAGCAGCCGATGCTCGCGTGTCGCAACGCTGGCTCGATCGCACCAGGCAACCTGACAGCGCGCCGACGTAAGGGACTCGGGACCACCCGCCCTACCTTCACCGGCGGACCCGTCCCGGCCGGCATCGATTTACACGGAGGCATCCAAGAAGTTTCCACAGTGCGAGCCGCGAAGATCTGATCAAATCCGCCGATCAGGCGCGACGGGCGCGGCCGCGAGCAGCTCGTCGAGATCGAGCGGCGCGTCGAGCGCCGGCGCGTTGTCGGTGCCGTAGCGCGGCCACTGGTCACACGGCCGGTCCCAGGCCAGCTCCAGGTCGTTGCCGTCCGGGTCCGACAGGTAGACGGCCTGGTGGGTCCCGTGATCTAATGCCTGGCGCAGGGGCACGCCCGCGTCCACGAGCCGGCGCACCGTCTCGGCCAGCCGCGCACGCGAGGAGAAGTTCAGCGCCACATGGTGCAGGCCCGCGACGCCGTCGGGCTGCGGCGGACCGTCGGCCGACTTCCACGTGTTGAAGCCGAGATGATGGTGATAGCCGCCGGCCGACAGGAACAGGAGGTCGCCGGTGGTCCCCCAGCCGGGCACGTCGCGGGCCTCGAAGATCACGTCGAACCCCATGATCCCGACGTAGAACTCGCGGACCCGGTCGATGTCGGCAGTGCGCAGATGAACGTGGCCCACGCGCACCTCCGGGTCGATCCGGTGCTCGGGCGTGAACTGCGGATCAAAGGGTCCCTGGGGCCCGCTCATGACCGGCTCACACCGTAGCGGACGGCTGCCGTCCGGGATCAGATGCTCAGGCCGCCGTCGACGGTGAGGGTGTGACCGGTGATGAAGCGGCTCTCGTCGCTGGCCAGGAACACCACCGCCAGGGCGATCTCGTCGGGCTCGGCATGCCGAGCCAGCGGGATCATCTGCTCGAACACCTTGGCCGACTCCTCCTCCGAGGCGCCGATCGCCTCGACCTCGATCCGGTGCTGGAAGGTGTTGTCGGTGGGCCCGGGGTGGATCGTGTTGACCCGGATCCCCTTGGGCGCCATCTCCTTGGCTGCGGTGCGCATCAGGCCGACCACGGCGTGCTTGGAGGTGGCATAGGCCGCGATGCCCTGGTCGGAGGTCAGCCCCACGACGCTCGAGTTGATGATCAGGCTGCCCCCGGGCTCCATCGCCGCCAGCGCGTACTTGGCGACCAGGAAGCTGCCGGTCACGTTGACCGCCATCACGCGGTTGAAGACGTCCACCGGATACTCGGCCACCGACGAGACCACCCCGAACACCCCGGCGTTGGCAAACGCGCAGTCCAGCCGGCCGTAGCGCGCGACGGTCTCGTTCACCGCTCGGCTGACCTGGTCGGGATCGGTCACATCGGTCATGCACCACGACGCCGCCTCGCCGCCCAGCTCGGCCGCCGCCCGCTCGAGCGCGGCTTGGTCGAGGTCGGCGATCACCACCCGCGCCCCCGCGGCCACGAACGCCCGCGCGGTCGCCACGCCGATGCTGCCGGCGCCGCCGGTGATGAGGGCCACCTTGCCGGCCAGGCGGGGCTGCGGTGCTGTGCTCACTGTCTCCTCCGTTTCGGGGCGGGGGCCGGAATATATGCTTCCGCGCCGATAGCGGTTCCTGGGCGGCTCGACCTGGCTGACGCGCTGCGGGCCCGGTGAAGTCCCGGCGCGGTCACGACTCTCACTTGCACGCCAGCGCATCGGCACTTGCCGGGCAGCGAACCCGGCGCCCTGCACGCTCGCCCCCCGGGTACCGTTGCGCGATCAACGACCAGAGGAGGGGTTTCATGCAGTTCTCAGGCCGAGTCAGGGCGGCGGGAGTCGCGCTGCTCGCAAGCGGGGCTCTCGTGGGTTCGGCGGTCGTCGCCGAGGGCAGTGCCGCTGCTCATCCGGCACGTGCCGCCGCCGCACCGAGCGTCAAGCGCTTCAGCATGGCGGGCTACGTCCTCAACGCGAAGTACACGCGCGGGCGCAACACCGGCAACACGTTCCAGCAGACCTACAAGGCACACACCGTCCATGGCGTCCCCATCGCCGGCCCGAACGTCGGCGCCAAGTTCCCGATCGAGAACTACGTGGCCATGGCGATCGGCAACCACGAGCTGTATGTCGCCTGGCTTGACACCAAGACCAACGCCCTGCTCGACGTGTTCGTCATGAACTTCAAGACGCACGCCATCTACGACTACGCCCCCGGCAGCCTCCACCCGGAGAGCACCGGGACCGTCACGATCGTGAAGACGGGGAGCACCAAGCCTCCCGCCTGATCGGCCCCCCGCCGATGGCGGCCGTCTGATGGGCGGCCGCCATCAACCCATCAACATCAGTCACGCGCGCCCACGCACGCGCGCGCGTAGGCGGCGGTCAGCTCGCTCCAGACCTGCCCGGTCCGCCCCCGCCGGCGAGCACCCGCCGCCCCCAGCTTGTCCCAGCCGCGCTGCTCCAGCCGGACGGCGGTGCCGGCGGGCACGGCCGTGAAGGTGAGCTCGACCTCGGTGGCCTCCAACGGTGCGAAGAACAGGTGCCACAAGTAGCGCAGGCGAGTCGGCGGCTCCCAGTCCAGCACCCGCCCCCAATCGTGCTCGGCACCGTCGCGTCCGCGCTCCACGATCCGGCCGCCGGCGCGCGACTCGAACGTGATCGCCGACGGGTCGCCGCTGACGGTGTGCGATGGCGGCCACCACACCGCACACCGCCGCGTCCACACCTCGAACGCCTCCGCGGGCGGCACCCCCACCTCGAACTCCACGATCAGCGGCTCGTCAGTCATCGCGGCGGGGCCGGGAGGCATTCTCGGCCACGATGCGAAACCGCGTCGCCGCGTTGTCCCACACCGCCTCGAAGTAGGACCGGATCGCGTCGACGCCCTCGCCGCGCAGTTCGTAGATGTGGCGCGTCCCGTCCGGCCGGTCGTCCACCAGCCCGGCGCCCTTGAGCAGCCGTAGGTGCCGGGACACCGCCGGTCGGCTGATCGGCAGCTCGTCGGCGATCTCCCGGACGCTGCGGCCCCCGGTGCTGAGGATCTGCACGATCGCCCGCCGGTTGGCGTCGCCGAGGGCGTCCAGCGCCTCCGACGCGCCACCTGCCACACGCTCCGAGCTCACGTCACCTGCTCCTTGACCACTCCGTAACCTACAAGCTACCGTAACCTACAGGTTACCTACTGCCGCCGGAGGACCACGCCATGGCCACAGACGCACCCGCAGTGACCGGCTCGGGCACGCCCGAAGACCCCTGGACCCTGACCACCCCGCCGGGGAAGTCCACCTACCAGGCCTATCGCGACGAGCATGCCGACCCGCCCGCGCTCGTGTGCGTCGTGGGCTCGACGACGCTCAGCTACCGGCTGCGCTGCATCGCCGACCTGCACGAGATGCTCACGCGCCACGGCGACTGGGTGGCGCTGGGCAACGCCGACGAGCAGAAGCCGGCGCCCGAGGGAAGCGTCGAGGCGTGGGACCGCTCGCCCGGCAATCCCGTGGGCGGCTGGTACGGGCTCAAGAAAGGGCTGCGCGGCCGGTTCGGCAACTACGTGCCGCCGGTGCTCGAGGCGCTGGGACTGGCCGAGGTGGAGCACAACGCGCGCAACAACCGGATGCGCGCGTTGTGATCCTCCGTCTCTCTAGATCTCGCAATCTCCCGTGAACCACGGGTCGAAGTGCTCGCAGACCGTCAGCGGGCTCTGGAACAGCCCGACCGACGGCAGCGCCTTCCCGGTGAACGAGAACAGCGTCAGGTTGTCGTTAGGCGTGCCCGCGCCGGGCTCCCACCCCACGCCTGGGATCCACTCGGGCTCCCAGTAGAACAGGCCGAGCGCCAGATGGTGCGGGACCTGGGCCAGGATCGAGAGGGCGTCGTTGTAGAAGCTCTCCTGCCCGCCCGGGTTGGCCGGGTAGCCGCGCTCCAGCTGGCTGGTCTGCCACACGAAGTTGCCGGTGCTGTCACCGGCGGCCAGCGTCCACGCGTACTGGGACTCGGCGATCACGATCGGCTTGCTGTACCGCGTCGCCAGGTCGTCCACGTTCTGCCGCATCGCGTTCAAGTGCCCGTGGAAGAACGAGTAGTACGACAGTCCGATGACGTCGAACGGCACCCCGCCATGGATCATGTGGTCGAAGAAGCGGACGCTGTCGGCGTTGTTGCCGCCCTCGTCGAAGTGCAGCATCACGAGCAGTTTGTGACCGGACGGGTTGCCCTCACGGGCGCCCGCCACCCCGGCCTTGAGCAGCGTGGTCAGGTTGTCCCAACCCGTGTCGGCCGTCCAGTCCACCTGACCCACCGGCCACAGGATCCCGTTGCGGATCTCGTTGCCGATGGAGACCATGTCGACCGGCGTGCCCTGAGCTGCGAAGGCGTGGATCACCGAGCGGGTGTAGCTCTCCATCGTGGCGGTGAGCTGCTGGAGGTCCTGGCCCTGCCACGACGCCGGGATGTCCTGGTGCTGGGGATCGGCCCAGAAGTCCGAGTAGTGGATGTCCAGGTACAGCCTGTCCCCCGCGGCCTTGATCCGCTGGGCCATCTTGAGGTCCGAGGCCAGGTTGGAGTAGCCCGGAGGCGGGTCCACCCACAGGCGCAGGCGCACGTAGTTGAGGCCGTGGTGGTTGAGGATCGACAGGGCGCTGCCGGGGACGCCGCCGTCAGTGAAGTGCGCGCCGGCGGCCTCCTCCTGAGGCTCGAAGGACAGGTCGGCGCCGCGGAACGGCAGGACGCTGGCAGGCGTCGGCGAGAACGCGCGGAACTCACCGATGCACGGCGGTGTGCCGTCGTTGTCGGTGACGTCGATCTTCACGTACCGCGCCCGCAGCGTGCCCCGCAGCGGCCAGTAGACCGGCTTGCCCGCGGGCGGCGTCTGCTGCTGTAGGTCGGGGACCGGCTGCAGCGAGTTCGGGTCGGTTCCGGCGCTGATGTTGGCCAGCGCCGTCGTGGCCGTGTCGCCCAGCGTCAGCCCGAACCCGTCAAGCGTGCGGACGCTGCCCAGATCGACGGTCACGCTGCCCGTCCACTGCGTCGCGCACCACTGCGTCGAGGCGTCGCCGTCGATCGCCTGCGGCGCCGGCGACGGCGGCGACGGCGGGACCCGGAGGACCCGGTGGCGGTGCCGACAATCGCCACGTTGAGCGCGGTCGTGTACGGCCGCGACGTGCGGCTGTCGTGCTGAACGATCCGATGGGCGCGGCTGTGGGCCGCCGTGTGGGTGGTCATGCGTGCCTGCGGGCTCGCCGCGGCCGCCGCCACCCCCGCGCCGGCGCCCACCGCCAGCGCACAACCAAGCATCAACGCCATCGCCAGGCGCTGAACGCGGTCAGACATGGTCTCCCTCCTGCTCCGTGCGCTCCCCGGGGATCCAGGCGCCGTTGTGAGCGCTAACACCGGCGTGGTGCCAGCCAGGGTACCCGTAGCGCGCAGACTGAAACCGCCTAGTCGTGGCTTCGTGTCTTCGTCTGGTCGCGTATGCCGACGAACGTCAACGACGGCTTTCGAAGGCGGGGACGGAGCGGCGGCCGGGCCCGCGAGACGGCGCAGCCGCGCCCCTTCGACCCTTCACTAATGAGACGCGCGATCTCTTACCGCTATAGCGATAAAAATGTCGCGAATCACGTTCGGGCCCCCCTTCCTAAGCCCGTCGTTGACGTTCGCCGGCGCCCCGCACCGACGCCTCACTCCAGGTGGAACACCTCCTCCAGCGGCGCCATCGCCGCGTCGGGCGCCACCCCCTCCTCGAGCTCGAAGAACTCGGCCATCTCGGCCTGCCAGCGCGCATTCACATTGCGCTGCTGCATCGCTGCCTGGGCGGCAGCGAAGTCGTCGCACTCGAGGTATCCGACGAGCGTCCCGTCCGGCGCCAGGAAGATCGAGTAGTTGTGCCAGCCGGTCTCCCGCAGGGCATCGAGCATCTCGGGCCACACGGCAGCGTGGCGCTCGCGGTACTCCTGCGCCCGCTCGGGCCGGATCCGGAGGAGAAAACAGATCCGGCGACCGGCGGGCGCGGAAGGCACCACTCGAAGCTACCCATCCCCGCCCAGACGTGTCAAGGAATCGCACTTAAACGCGCAGATATCCCGACCTATCCTCGTGCGCCCCGTAACCAACTGGCAACTTGACACGAGACAAACATGGTCTGATTTGATCGAGTCTGTTCGTTTTGCTCTGAGGGAGAGAGGCGAAGAATGCAGGGCACCCCGGACCCCGACGGGCAGAGCTTTCGACCGCTTACCGTCAAAGCCCAGCAGAGGAGTCGTCGTATGCATCAACACGAGGCGCATCCCCGGTGGACGCGTCGTTTCCGTTGGTCCGGCCTGGCCCTGGTGGCCTCGGTCGCCGCCCTGAGCCTGGCCGCGTGCGGCTCATCCAGCAGTTCCTCGTCGTCGAGCGCCGCATCGTCGTCGGCCGCCGGCACGTCCTCGGCCGCCGGCACGTCGTCGGCCGCCGGCGGGAGCGGCGGGGTGAAGACGGGGCTGAAGGTGTTCGTGATCCC
The DNA here is from genome assembly GCA_963801435.1 of uncultured Actinomycetota bacterium. GTDB lineage: Bacteria > Actinomycetota > Thermoleophilia > Solirubrobacterales > Solirubrobacteraceae > Palsa-465. The sequence continues at coordinate 14,466 of CAWDFE010000027.1, read as the reverse complement.
CAAGAACCTCGGCAACAACTACTTCACGGTCGCCGACAGCGTCAAGACCGGCGGCGCGCTCGCCGCCCTGAAGGCGCTCGGCGACGACCGGCACCGAGACGAGCGGCTCGGCCGCCACATCGGCCTCCCAGCTCCCGGCGATCCAGGCCGCGATCGCCAAGGGCGCCAACGTCCTCATCGTCTCGGCGACCGACCCGACGGCGCTGTGCCCGACGCTCAAGCAGGCGATGGCCCGCGGGATCACGGTCGTAACCTACGACTCCGACGCGCCGACCTGCCGTGACCTGTTCATCAACCAGGCATCGACGGCGGCGATCGGCACCAGCGAGGTCGACCTCCTCGCCAAGGAGCTCCATGACCAGGGTCAGATCGCGATCGTCTCGGCCGCCGCTTCGGCGACGAACCAGAACGCCTGGATCGGCTACATGAAGCAGGAGCTGAAGAAGTACCCGAAGATGACGCTGGCCTCGATCGTCTACGGCAACGACGACCCGACGACCGCCACCCAGGTGACCAGCGGCCTGCTGCAGAAGTATCCCAAGCTCGCAGGGCATCATCTCGCCGACCACGGTCGGCATCGCCGCCGCCGCGGGCGTGCTCGACACGTCGCAGTACCGCGGCAAGGTGCAGCTGACCGGGCTGGGCACGCCGCTGTCGATGAAGAAGTTCGTCAACGACGGCACGGTCCAGGCGTTCGAGCTGTGGAACCCGGCCAAGCTCGGCTACCTGGCCGCCTACGCCGCGGTCCACCTGGCCTCCAAGAAGATCATCGGCCACGCCGGGTCAGAAGTTCACCGCCGGCAAGCTCGGCAGCTTCAAGGTCGGCCCGGACAAGTCGGTCCTGCTCGGGCCGCCCCAGGTGTTCAACAAGGCCAACATCGACCAGTTCAACTTCTAGACAGACCACGACCGGCGGCTCGGGCGCGCCGCCATCGCGTCCCGGGCCGCGACCACCCGCACCACCGACCACCGATCCTCAACACCAGGCCGATGCCCACATGAACCCACCCGCCACCGCCGCGGCCGACGCCCAGGCGCCGGCAACCGCGCCGGTGCTCACCCTGGCGCACGCCAGCAAGGCGTTCGCCGGGGTGCATGCGCTCCAGGACGTGTCGCTCGAGCTGTATCGCCGGTGAGGCGCACGCGCTCGTCGGCGAGAACGGCGCGGGCAAGTCGACGCTGGTCAAGATCCTCGCCGGCGTGCACCAGCCCGACGCCGGGCTGCTGACCGTCAACGGCGAGACGGTGTTCCTGAACGGCCCCGCCGACGCCGCCGACCAGGGCATCGCGGTCATCTACCAGGAGCCGACGCTGTTCCCGACCTGTCGGTCGCCGAGAACGTGTTCATCGGCCGCCAGCCGCTGCGCAGCGGCCGGCGGATCGACGCGCGCGCGATGGACCGCGCAGGTGCGAAGAGATCTTCACGCGCCTCGGGGTCGCCATCGACCCCGACCGCATCGCCCGCGGCCTGTCGATCGCCGAGCAGCAGCTCGTCGAGATCGCCAAGGCGCTGACGCGGGAGGCGCGGGTCCTGATCATGGACGAGCCGACCGCCGCGCTGTCGCCGGTCGAGGTCGAGCGCCTGTTCGGCGTCGTCGAGACGCTGCGCGCCGACGGCGCGGCGGTCGTCTTCATCTCCCACCGCCTCGAGGAGGTCTTCGCGCATCTGCCAGCGCGTCACCGTGCTGCGCGACGGCGGCGATCGTCTCCCGGCCGCTCGAGGGGCTGACGCCCGACGACCTCGTCCGCGCGATGGTCGGGCGCGACGTGCTGCGCGGCGCGCACCAGGCCGCACGAGCCCGGCGACGTCGTGCTGCAGCGTCGAGCGTCTCACCCGCGAGGGCGTCTTCGTGCGACATCTCCTTCGAGGTGCGCGCCGGCGAGGTGGTCGCGCTGGCCGGCCTCGTCGGGGCCGGGCGCAGCGAGGTCGCGCGCGCGATCTTCGGCATCGACCGCTACGACGCCGGCGCGGTCCGCATCGACGGCCGCGCCCTGCGCCGCGGCTCGCCCACCGCCGCGATGGGCGCCGGCATCGGCTTCGTGCCCGAGGATCGCCGCCAGCACGGCCTGGTCATGGAGCTGTCGATCGCGCGCAACATCGCGCTCGCCTCGATGCACCGCCTCGAGACGGGCGGCCTGATCTTCGGCCGCGTCGAGCGCCGCTTCGGCGCCGAGTGGGCCAAGCGGCTGCAGGTCAGGTACCGGCCGGATCTCCAGCCCCGGTGACGCTCCTGTCGGGCGGCAATCAGCAGAAGGTCGTCCTGGCCAAGTGGCTGGCCCGCACACCCGGCGCTGCTCATCGTCGACGAGCCGACGCGCGGGATCGACATCGGCACCAAGGCCGAGGTGCACCGGCTGCTGTCCTCGCTGGCCGGCGACGGCGTCGCCGTCCTGGTCATCTCCTCCGAGCTGCCCGAGGTGCTGACGCTCGCCGACCGCGTCCTGGTCATGCGCGAGGGCCGGCTCGCCGCGACGCTCCCGCGCGAGCAGGCCACCGAGGAGGCGATCATCGCCGCCGGCACGGGCCAGGCCGGCCGCGCCCGCCGACCGGACCCGGAGCACCCGCATGAGCACGGCCGCGCAGACCACGCCCCGCCCGCCGACGAGGGCGCGGTCGAGGGAGCGCTGGCCAACCCGCGCAACCTCGTCGACTTCGTGCTGCGCGCGCGCACGTTCGGGATCGTCGGGATCCTCGCGCTGTTCGTCCTCGTCACCACGCTCATCCAGCCGCGCTTCCTCAGCGCCTCGAACATCCGCTTCATCCTCGCCGACGCGACGCTCTACGCGCTGCTCGCGATCGGTGAGACGTTCGTCGTGCTGACCCGCAACGTCGACCTGTCGGTCGGGTCGGTGGTCGGCCTCTCGGCCTACGTGTCGGCCAACATGTTCCAGACCCACCCCGGGATCGCGATCCCGGTCGTGTTCGCCGTCGGCCTCGGGGTCGGGCTGGCGTGCGGCCTGGTCACCGGGCTGATCACCGCCGTCGGCCGCGTCCCGAGCCTCGTCGTGACGCTGGCGATGCTCTACATCATCCGCGGCGTCGACACGATCATCGTCGGCTCCGGCCAGGTCGTGGCCAACTCCCTGCCCAACTCGTTCATCAACATCTTCCACGCCACGTTGCTCGGCATCCCCGAGCTCGCCTGGGTGACCGCGGTGCTGGTGGCGATCGCCGCGTACTACCTGCGCTCCTACCGTTCCGGGCGCGACCTGTACGCGATCGGCTCGGACCCCGACGCGGCGCGGCTGGCCGGCATCCCGATCGCCAGGCGCATCTTCGTCGCCTTCGTGCTGTCGGGCGCGATCGCCGGCCTCGGCGGCGTCATCTGGGCGACCCAGTACAACACGATCGACGCCACCGCCGCCACCGGCCTCGAGCTCCAGGTCATCGCCGCGGTGGTCGTCGGCGGCGTGGCGATCTTCGGCGGCAGCGGCAGCGTCGTCGGCGCCGCGCTCGGCGCGCTGCTGCTGCAGACGATCAACGTCGCGCTCAACGTGCTCGGCGTCCCGTCGCTGTGGACCGAGGCGATCGCGGGCTTCCTGCTGCTCGTGGCCATCACGCTGGACCGCGGCATCCAGTTGCAACTGGCCGCCGCGCTGCGCAAGAGAAGGACCCACCTTGGCGCTTGAATCATCCACCACGTCGCGGTGGCGCAACGCTGTGCAGTCCGCACCCGCGCGGAACGTCCTCCGCTGGGAGTCAGCGCTGGTGGTCGCGCTCGTCGCCGTCTTCCTGCTCGGCACCTCGATCTCCCCCCAGTTCACCTCCAGCTACAACCTCTTCACCCCCTGCACCAACATCGGCGACCTGGCGATCATGGCGCTGCCGATGACGCTGATCATCATCATCGGCGAGATCGACCTGTCGGTCGCCTCGATGCTGGCGCTGTCGGCCGAGCTGCTGGGCGACCTGTGGATCCACCACTGGTCGATGCCGCTGATCATCGTCACCTGCCTGGCCATGGGCGCGGTCGCCGGCGCCGTCAACGGCGTCCTCGTCACCCGGGTCGGGCTGCCGTCGCTGGCGGTCACGATCGGCACGCTCACGCTCTACCGGGGCCTGGCCAACGTCATGCTGGGCCCGATCAGCGTGTCGAGCTTCCCGTCGAGCTACACCTCGGTGGGCGTCAATGGCTTCCTCGGGATCCCGTCGATCTCGTGGTCGGTGGCGATCTTCGTGATCCTGGCCATCGCCACCGGAGTGATGTTGCGCATGACCGCGGCGGGGCGGTCGCTGTACGCCATCGGGCTCAACCAGGAGGCGGCCTTCCACGCCGGCATCCGGGTCAAGCGGATCAAGATGTCGCTGTTCGTGCTGTCGGGGGTGGTGTGCGCCGCCGTCGGCATCCTGTACGCGTTCGAGCTCTCCTCGGCGGCCGAGAACATCGGAATCGGCTTCGAGCTGCAGGTGGTCACGATCGTCCTCCTCGGCGGCGTCTCGATCTTCGGCGGCCGCGGCACGATCCTCGGCGTGGCGCTGGCGGCGTGCCGTCTACGCCGTGCTGCGCAGCGCGCTGCTGCTGACCAGCTCGTTCAACGAGAACGACTTCCAGGTCGTCTCGGGCGGGCTGCTCATCCTCAGCGTGCTGGTCCCCAACCTGGCCGCCTTCGCCCGCCGGGGCCGGGAGCTGATGGCCCGGCGGCGCGGCCGTGGCGCGGCCGCGGCTGCATCGGGAGCCCAGGGTGGCTGAGTCCCTGCGGCTGGCGGCCGTCGACCTCGGCGCCGAGAGCGGCCGGGTGGTGCTCGGCCGCTTTGACGGCGAGACCGTGGCGCTCGACATCTGCCACCGCTTCGCCAACCGGCCGCGTGTGGCTGCCCGACGGGCTGCACTGGAACCTGCCCGGGCTGTTCGTGCGAGACGCTGAACGGCCTCGGCGCCGCCGCCGACGGCGGGCCGCTGGACGGCATCGGGGTCGACGCCTGGGGCTGTGACTACGCGCTGCTCGACGGCGAGCACCGGATGCTCGGGCTGCCGTACCACTACCGCGACGAGCGCACGTCGGCCGAGAACGTGGACCGCGCCCACACCCGGGTGAGCCGCGAGGAGCTCTACCGGCGCACCGGCATCCAGACGATGCCGATCAACACCGTCTTCCAGCTGATCGCCGAGGCCGGCGCCGCCGCCGCCCGCGCCGCCGAGCACATCGCGCTGGTGCCCGACCTGATCGGGCTGTGGCTGACCGGGACGCTCGCCAACGAGCTGACGATCGCCTCGACCACCGGCCTGCTCGAGGCGCGCGGCCGGCGCTGGGCGCCCGACCTGGCGACGCGGCTCGGGCTGCCGGCGCGCACCGTTCGCCGGCGAGGTCGTAGCGCCCGGTGTCGAGCTCGGCACCGTGCTCGAGCGTCACGCCGCGCGCCGCGTGGGCGCGCCCGTGCGCGCGGTCGCCGCTCACGACACCGCCTCGGCGTTCGCCGCCGCGCCGCTGGCCTCGGCGCACGACGCGGTCCTGTCGTCCGGGACCTGGTCGCTGCTCGGCGTCGAGCTGCGACGAGCCCGAGCTCGGCCCCGACGCCGAGGCGTTCAACCTGACCAACGAGCGCGGCGTGGGCGGCACCGTCCGCCTGCTGCGCAACGTGATGGGCCTGTGGCTCGTCCAGGAGTGCCGCCGGGTGTGGCGCGCCGAGGGCGCCGCGCACGACTACGGCGAGCTGGTGGCGCTGGCCGGCGAGGCCCGCGCCGACGTCCCCGCTGTTCGACCCCGACCACGACTCGCTGCTGCACGGCGGCGACATGCCCGCCCGGATCGCCGCGCTGTGCACCGGCGCCGGCCAGCCCGCCCCCGACGGCGCGGGCGAGCTGGTGCGCTCGATCCTCGTCTCGCTCGCCTGCAAGTACCGCCTCGTGCTCGAGCAGCTCGAGCAGGTCACCGACCGCCGGATCGACACCATCCACGTCGTCGGCGGCGGCGCCCGCAACGAGCTGCTGTGCCGGCTCACCGCCGACGTCTGCGCGCGCGAGGTCGTCGCCGGGCCGGTCGAGGCCACCGCCCTGGGCAACGTCCTGGTCCAGGCCCTCGCGCCTCGGGGAGATCTCGGATCTCGCCGAGCTGCGCCGCGTCGTCGAGCGCTCGGTGGCGCCCCGGCGCTACGAGCCGCGGCCGTCGTCGCCCGCGGCGGAGACCTACCCACGCTTCCTGGAGACGACCGGGCTGGGGGCGCCCGTTTAGACAGAGAGGACGATTGGCTTGACCGACACCCAGTCCGCATACCAACCGCTCGCCCGCCGGCTCGCCGACGGCGGACACGACGTCGCCGCGATCGAGCGGGCGCTGGCTGCCTTCGCGGTGGAGACGCCGTCGTGGGGCTACGGCGACTCCGGCACGCGCTTCGGCGTCTTCCCGCAGCCCGGACGGCCGCGCGACGTGTTCGAGAAGCTCGACGACGCCGCCGAGGTGCACCGGCTGACCGGCACCGCGCCCGCCGTGGCGCTGCATTTCCCGTGGGACGCCGTCGACGACCTCGGCGAGCTGCGCAGCCACATCGCCGAGTCCGGCCTGCGCGTCGGCGCGGTCAACCCCAACCTGTTCCAGGACCCCGACTACAAGCTCGGCTCGATCACCAACCCGGACCCGGCGATCCGGCGCAAGGCGATCGAGCACCTGCTCGAGTGCGTGCAGATCGCCGCCGAGCTCGGCTCCACCGCCCAGTCGCTGTGGCTCGCCGACGGCACCAACTACGCCGGCCAGGACGACCTGCGCGCGCGGCGCGCCCGCCTCGGAGACAGCCTGGCCGAGCTCTACGGCGCCCTGCCCGCGACCCAGGAGCTGCTGGTCGAGTACAAGTTCTTCGAGCCCGCCTTCTACGCCACCGACCTCGCCGACTGGGGCTCGGCGCTGCTGCTCTGCCAGGCGCTCGGCCCGCGCGCGCGGGTGCTGGTCGACCTCGGCCACCACGCCCAGGGGGTCAACGTCGAGCAGATCGTCGCCATCCTGTCGCGCGAGGACCGGCTCGGCGGCTTTCACTTCAACAACCGCAAGTACGCCGACGACGACCTGATCGTCGGCTCGGTCAACCCGTTCGAGCTGTTCCTGATCTTCGGCGAGCTGAGCGCCGGCGCGGCGGCGCTCCCGCGCCTCACGATCGACCAGTCCCACAACGTCGAGCCCAAGGTCGAGGCGATGGTGCTCAGCGTCCTCAACCTCCAGGAGTCCTACGTCAAGTCGCTGCTCGTCGACCGCGCCGCCCTGGCGCAGGCACAGAGCGACGGGGACGTGCTCCGCGGCCACGAGCTGCTGCTCGACGCCTACAACACCGACGTGCGCCCGCTGTGCGCCAAGGTGCGCGACGAGCTCGGCGCGGCCGCTGACCCGATCGGCGACCTGCGCGCCTCGGGCTACGTGGAGCGCATGGCCGAGCAGCGACCCACCGACCCGGCGGGCGCGGGGGTGAAGGGATGAGCGTCGCCGCCCCCATCGTCGCCACGGTCGCGGACCAGTGGTCTCTTCAGGACGCCGCCCGGGCGACCACCACGCTGGACCAGGTGCTGCTCGCCTCCCACCTGCTCGGCGCCAACCGCGCGCTCGCCAACTTCGGCGGCGGCAACACCTCGGCCAAGGGCACTGCCACCGATCACGTCGGCCGCGAGGTCGCGGCGATGTGGGTCAAGGGCTCGGGCAGCGACCTGGCCACGATGTCCGCCACGGACTTCACCCCGCTGCGCCTGGACGAGATCCTGCCGCTGCTGGAGCGCGACGCGATGTCCGACGAGGAGATGGTCGCCCACCTCGCGCGCTGCCAGCTCGATCCCGCGGCGCCCCGCTCCTCGATCGAGACGCTGCTGCACGCGTTCATCCCCGCCGCGCACGTCCACCACACCCACCCGACGCCATCAACGCGCTCGCCTGCGCCGCCGACGGCCAGGAGCTGATCGCCGAGTGCTTCGGCGACAGCGCCGCGTGGATCCCCTACATCCGTCCCGGCTTCAGCCTGGCCAAGCAGGTCGGCGAGGCGGTTCGCGCCAACCCGGACCTGCGCCTCGTCGTGCTCGCCAAGCACGGCCTGGTCGTGTGGGGCGACACCGCGCGCGAGGCCTACGAGCAGACGGTCTCGGTGTGCAACCAGGCCGCCGAGCTCGTCAACGGGCGCAGCGCCCAGGCCCAGCGCTTCGGCGGACCGGCGCGCGACGGCGGGCTCGACGCCGAGGCCCGCGCCTCGACCCTTCACCAGGTGCTCCCGGCGCTGCGCGGCGCGGTGTCGGGCGCCCGCTCCAAGGTGCTGCTCGCCGACCTCTCCACCGCGGTGTGCGAGCTCGTGGACTCGCGGCGGGGCCACGAGATCGCGACGGTCGGCGCGGCCTGCCCCGACCACCTCGTGCACACCAAGCGGGTGCCGATGTGGGTCGCCTACGACCCGGCCCGGGATGACCTGGCCACGCTGCGCGCCCGCGTGGTCGACAGTGCCGGCGAGTACCGCCACCAGTACGAGGCCTACTTCGCGCGCCACGCCGCCGATGGCGACGAGATGGCCGACCCCGACCCGCGCGTCGTCCTCATCGAGAACGTGGGGATGGTGACCGTCGGGCAGACGCCGAAGGCGGCGCGGATCTCGCGCGACCTGTATCACCGGGCCATCGAGGTGATGGCCGGCGCCGGCGCGGTGTCGCGGTTCGTCTCGCTCACCGAGTCCGAGAGCTTCGCGGTCGAGTACTGGCCACTGGAGCTCTACAAGCTGTCGCTGGCCCCGCCCCCGGGCGAGCTCCAGGGCAAGGTGGCGCTGGTCACCGGCGCCGCCGGCGGGATCGGGCGCGCGGTGCTGCGCGCGCTGAGTGGCGCCGGGGCCTCGGTGGTGGCCTTCGATATCGACGGCGACGGCGCCGCCGACGCGGTCGCGGAGCTGGGCGACGGCGGCGCGTCCGTGCCCGGCGATGTCACCTCCGAGGCGTCGGTCGCGAACGCCTTCGCGGCGGCGGTGGACGCCTTCGGAGGCGTGGACATCGTCGTCTCCAACGCCGGGATCGCCTCCAGCGCCCCGATCGCCGAGACGACCCTGGCCGAGTGGGAGCGCAACCAGTCCGTGCTGGGCACCGGCTACTTCCTGGTCGCCCGCGAGGCCTTCCGCGTCATGCACGCGCAGGGCCGCGGCGGCTCGATCGTGTTCGTGGTCTCCAAGAACTCGCTGGTAGCCGGGCCCAACGCCTCGGCCTACTCCAGTGCCAAGGCGGCCGAACTGCACCTCGCCCGCTGCCTGGCCGAGGAGGGCGGGCCCGCGGGCATCCGCGTCAACACCGTCAACCCCGACGCTGTCCTCCAGGGCTCGCGGATCTGGGACTCGAGCTGGCGCACCGAGCGCGCTGACGCCTACGGCATCGCTCCCGACCAGCTCGAGGAGCACTACCGCAAGCGCACCGCCCTCGGCGTCAACGTGCTGCCCGAGGACATCGCCGACGCGGTCCTGCACTTCGCCTCCGGGGCGCGCTCGGCCAAGAGCACCGGCAACATCCTCAACGTCGACGGCGGTGTCGCCGCGGCGTTCCCGCGCTAGCGAGCACCCGGGGCAGCGCTGTGGTTCATGTGCGACCCTGTGCGCGTGAGCGGCGTATCTGACCACAAGCAACCAGTGGTGCCCGCCGAGCGCCGGCGGATGATCCTCGAGCTGCTGCGCGAGCGCGGATCGGTCAGCGTCGCCGCGGTGGAGGAGCGCTTCGGGGTCTCCCCCATGACGGCGCGGCGTGATCTGGCGATGCTGGCCGAGTCGGGCTACGCCCGGCGCACCCATGGCGGTGCCATGCTGCCCGAGCTGGCCGCGCACGAGGATTCGTTCCAGAGCCGCGTGGAGCAGGACATCGACGTCAAGATACGCCTGGCCCAGGCGGTGGCGGCCACACTCACGCCCAACGAGACGGTGTTCATCGACTCGTCGAGCACGGCCTTCTTCGTGGTGCGCGAGATCCTGGAGTCCGGCCTGCCGGTGACGCTGCTGACCAACTCGCTCCCGGTGATGACGCTGGTGGGGTCAGGCGACGCGCCCCAGGTGGACCTGATCGGCATCGGCGGCACCTTCCGCAAGCTGACGCGGTCCTTCGTCGGCGCCGAGACGGTCCGCATGATCGAGCGGTTCTTCGTCGACCGGATCGTGTTCAGCGTCAAGGGGATCGAGATGGAGGGCTTCCTCACCGACCCCGATCCCCTCGAGGCCGACGTCAAGCGGGCGATGATCGACCGCGCCCGCTCGGTCCTCCTGGTGGCGCAGGCTCAGAAATTCGACGAGCGGGGACTGAACGTGATCGTCCCCGCGGCGAACGTCGACCTGGCCTACCTGTCTGATCCGCCGAGCACCGGGGTGCGCATCCTGGAGGCGGCGGGCGTCGAGGTCCACGCCGTCTGACGCTGCCTCGGCCTCCCGGCGGACTGCGGCCGGGAGCGGGCGATGGCGCGCGCGAGCGGCGTGACGACCATGGCGATGACCACTGCGCAGAGCACGAGGTTGAGGATGAGGATCATGGTTTCTGACTCCTTGAGCGCTTGATGGGGTGATCCGAGGATCGGCCGCGCCCCGAAGACGAACGTGGGATCCGCGTAAGTCCGCGCTAAGAGATGCCCTGAGACCGTGCCGGATGCAGCCGCAGCGCCGCGCTCCACGAGATCCGGGCGCCGCCCTGGACCAACGCCCCGGCGGGAGCAGCGGCACAAAGCCAGCACATGGATCCAGGTGGCGGTGGGCGATCCGATCACGGCGTAACGTGGCCAATGAGTCCGGGCGCAACGGATCGCCGCGGCGACCTGGGCCGGAAGCCGGCCTAGGTCACCCGCCAGCGGCCCGCCACAGCGACGCCGCGAGCAGCCCCATGGCGGCCACGGGCATGATCCACCAGGCGGTCAGCCCCGCGCCGGCAGTCACGGCGGTGACCCCAAGCGCGACCCCCACGCCCACGGCGACGCGCCAGTCATCGCCGACCACGAAGTCGTAGAGAAACGCCGCGAACGCGCGCACGCGCCTCATGCCCGGGCGGCCTCCCCACCCGCGCGGCCGGCCCGGCGCAGGGCGGTGACCATGGCCAGCGCACAGCCCAGCGTGGCGGGGATGACGACCAGCAGCGCCGCGTCGCCGCCCGGCCAGTGCGCCCCGGCGCCCTCGGCGCCCCAGAAGATCCCGAACGAGGTCAGCATCACGCCCACGCCGAACTTCAGGGTGTTCTCGGGGACCCGGGAGAGGGGCGCGTGGGCCACCACCCCGGCCAGGGCGACGCCCACCACCGCCACGGCCGCCGCGGCTGCGGCGAGCGGCACGTTGTGCTGGTTGGCGCCGAAGGTGAGCACGATGAACACGACCTCGAGCCCCTCCAGGAGCACGCCCTTGAGGGCCACCGTGAACGAATACGCGTCGAGCCCGTCGCTCACAGCGCCCGCCCCTCGCGCCGCCTCCTCTTCCTCCTCGTAGGCGGCGCGCTCGTCATGCAGCGCCTTGAGGCCAGTGGCGCGCAGGATGGCCTTGCGCAGCCACTGGAGCCCGAAGATGAGCAGGAGCCCGCCAACCACCACGCGCAGGACCCCGAGCGGCAGCGCGGTGATGGCCGGTCCGAGCGCCGCGGTGAGCACCGCCAACACCACCAGCGCGGCCGCCGCGCCGGTGAGGGCCGATCGCCACGAACGCGTCGCCCCGACGGCCAGCACGATCGTCAGCGCCTCGACCGCCTCGACCGCGCAGGCGGCCAGGACCGACAGCGCCAGTCCGACCTCGGCTCCGCTCACGCCGTGCGGACCGTCGCGGAGTCGGCCAGGCCCAGCTCGTCGATCGCCTGGTCGCGCATCTTGAACTTCTGCACCTTGCCGGTGACGGTCATCGGGAACGAGTCCACCAGCTTGACGTAGCGGGGGATCTTGTAGTGGGCGATCCGGCCCCGGCAGAAATCGCCCACGGCGTCCGCGTCCAGCGACGCGTCGCCGCGGGGAATGATCCAGGCCATCAGCTCCTCGCCGTAGCGGGCGTCGGGCACCCCGATGACCTGGACGTCGGCGATGCCGGGATGGCCGTAGAGGAACTCCTCCACCTCGCGCGGATACACGTTCTCGCCGCCGCGGATGACCATGTCCTTGCTGCGGCCCGACGATGTTGACGTAGCCCTCGTCATCCATGGTGGCCAGGTCGCCGGTGTGCATCCAGCCGTCGGCGTCGATGGCCTCGGCGGTGCGCTCGGCGTCGTTCCAGTAGCCCGCCATCACGCTGTAGCCGCGCGTGCACAGCTCGCCATGGTCCCCGCGGGCGACGGTGGCACCGCCCTCGGGATCGACGATCTTGATCTCGACGTGGGGATGTACGCGCCCGACCGAACCGACCCGCTTCTCCACCGGGTCGTCATGGGCGGTCTGGGTCGACACCGGCGAGGTCTCGGTCATGCCGTAGCAGATGCCGACCTCGCGCATGTGCATGCGATCGATGACCCGCTTCATCACCTCCACCGGGCACGGCGAGCCGGCCATGATCCCGGTGCGCAGCGAGCTGAGGTCGATAGTCGCCGAAGCGGGGATGGTCCAGCTCGGCGATGAACATCGTCGGCACCCCGTACAGCGAGGTGCAGCGCTCCTGCGCGCACGCGCCTGAGCGTCGCCTCGGGATCGAAGGCCGGCGCCGGGGATGACCATCGCCGCGCCGTGGCTGGTGGCGCCGAGGTTGCCCATGACCATCCCGAAGCAGTGGTAGAAGGGCACGGGGATGCAGACCCGGTCCTCCTCGGTGTAGCGGCACCCCTCCCCCACGAAGTAGCCGTTGTTGAGGATGTTGCGGTGCGTCAGCGTGGCGCCCTTGGGAAAGCCGGTGGTCCCGCTCGTGTACTGGATGTTGATGGGGTCGTCGGGGCTCAGGCCGTCGGCGCGGGCGCGCAGCTGGCTCTGCGAGACCTCGCCGGCGCCGGCCAGGAGCTCGTTCCAGTCGGGCGAGTCCAGGAAGACCACGCGCTCGAGGTCGGGCAGCTCGGGGCGGACCTCTTCGATCATCGCGCGGTAGTCCGAGGTCTTGAACGCGGAGGCGGTAACGAGCATTCGGCAGCCGGACTGGCGCAACACGTACTCCAGCTCCGAGGTCCGGTAGGCCGGGTTGACGTTGACGAGGATGGCGCCGATCTTGGCGGTGGCGTACTGGACCAGCGTCCACTCCACGCAACTGGGGCTCCAGATCCCGATCCGGTCCGCCTTCTCGAGCCCGGCGGCGAACAGCGCGCGCGCCACCTCGTCCACGGCGACGCCCAGCTCGGCGTAGCTGTAGCGACGGCCCTCGGCGCAGGAGATGAGTGCGTCGCGCTCGCCGAAGCGCGCCACCGTCCGCTCCAGGTTGGCGCCGATCGTCTCGTCGAGCAGCGGCGGGGACCTGTCGCCGCGTGCGTGGGAATCGGTCATCGCCCTCACCTCCATGGTTGCCTGAACCCCTCGGCGCCATTCTACGGTCGCCCACGAGGTGCATACTCAAAGGGCGCCGTGCCCCCGCCCTCGCTCTTATCGTGACGTCCTGCCACGTCCTGCGCGCCGATCCCGAGCTCGCCGAGGGTATCCCGTCTGCGCTGCGCGCTCGCGCCGCCGAGGAGTGCGTGGCGCTCACCCGCAGCATCAAGCGTGGCCGATGGCAGCCCGAGGACGACGCCGCCGGCTGGGTCGGCAACGGCGGGATCGGGCTGCTGGTCCTGGAAGGGCTGCTGGTGCGCCGGGTGGGCCTGGGCGACCGGTTCGGAGCCGAGCTCCTGGGCGAGGGGGATCTGCTGCGGCCCTGGCAGGGCGCAGAGGCAACGGGAACCCTGAGGCGGACGAGCGGCTTCAAGGTGCTCGAGGCGACGCGGCTGGCCTTGCTGGACGAGTCGGTCGCGATGGCGATGGCCGCCTACCCGCAACTGACCGGCCGGCTGGTGGGCCGCGCCCTGGACCGCAGCCGCAATCTGGCCATCAACATGGCCATCATCCACCAGGCGCGGGTCAACGTCCGTCTGCTCATGCTGCTGTGGCACCTCGCCGACCGATGGGGCCGGGTCCGCAGCGAGGGAGTCGTCCTGCCGCTGCACCTCACCCACTCCGTGCTCTCCGATCTGGTGGCGGCGCGGCGTCCCACCGTCACCAGCGCGCTCACCGAGCTGGCCCGCCAGGAGCTCGTGACTCCGCAGGACCGCGGCTGGTTGCTCTCCGGCGACCCGCCAGGGGAGCTGCTGGAGATCCAGCCCGTCCACGTCGGCGCAGGCGGCGTGTAAGCCGGCGCGCGCCGTCAGCGGACGGTGATCCGCGTGTGCATGCCGCGCTTGAGGTGGCCGAGCATCGAGCAGTAGAGCTCGTGGTCCACCATCCACCATCGGCTATGACGCGACGGACGATCCCGGCCCGTCGCCAATCGAACTCACCCGGTGATCCAGCGGTCCCTGATGCCCGTAGATCAGGGGGGTGCCGGGCGCGGCTCGGTCATCTCCGAGAGATGCTGGACTACGCCACAGACCATGTTCCGCCCATCGCTCAGCTTCCGTCAATCTGGCCCGGATCTCCGCACGCTCGCGG
>CAWDFE010000026.1:0-65937 GCA_963801435.1 uncultured Actinomycetota bacterium | reverse complement strand
ACAACGTGACCGGCACGATCAACGTCCGTGGACACTCGGAGAACGTCGTGTCGCTCGACGGCGTGCCGTTGGGCCCACGTTCACCCGTCATTACTTCTTCGGAGCGGACACCAACGGCCGCGACGTGGCTGTGCGGCTGCTGTACGGCGGTCGCACCTCGCTGCACATCGGCGCGATCGCCACCCTCATCACGATCATCCTAGGCGCGCTGCCGGGGTCCTGTCCGGGTATCTACGCGGACGCATCGACGGGGTGATCCGATTGGCCTCGACCTGGTGTGGTCGTTCCCGGCGGTGATGCTGGGAGTGGTCCTGGGGGCCGCCGATCGCGGTCGGCGGGATCGGCCCGATCAAGGGGAACTCGCTGCTCGTCCCGGCGCTGGTGATCGGGGGGATCGTGTACCTACCTGGGTAAGCCGATCAGGGGCGAGGTCCTGCGCCTGCGCGAGCAGGACTTCGTCGACGCCGCGCGCGTCGTGGGGATCAGCCCGTGGCGGATCATGTTCTCCGAGATCCTGCCCAACGCCGCGTCCACGATCACGGTGTTCGTGCCGATCATGCTGGCCAACTGCATCCTGCTGGAGGCCTATCTTCTCGTTTCTGGGGGCCGGGGGTGCAGGCGCCCAACGCATCCTGGGGCACGCTGATCTCCGACGGTCTCCCGTACATCTCGACCACTCCCACCTTCTCGCTGATCCCCGGGGCGATGCTGGTGCTCACGGTGCTCAGCATCAACATCCTCGGCGACGGCGTGCGCGACGCGCTTGACCCGCGCGCACAGGTACGGATCAAGACCTGATGGGCCGCTTCATCGTCCGGCGTTCGATCTCCGCCCTCGCGCTTCTGCTCGCCACCTCATTCCTGGTGTTCAGCTTCTTCGAGCTGATCCCCAACTACAACCCGGCGCGGGCGATCGCGGGGCGCAATGCCAACCAGTCAACGGTCGACCAGGTCGCCAAGAAGTTCGACCTCGACAAGCCGTTCTACGTCCAGTACGCCAACACGATGAAGCTGATCTTCACCGGCCAGGTGATCGACTACCAGAACGACCTCAACGTCGTCGACGAGTTTCGCTCGAGGTTTCCGGTGACCCTGTCGCTTGTCGTACCGGCCGCGATCATCTGGTCGGTGATGTCCGTCCTGCTCGGTTTCCATCAGCGCGATCAGGGTCGGCCGATTGACCGACCGCGCGGTGATGGTGGCGGCGATCATCGGTGTGTCGGTCCCGATCTTCCTGCTCGCCGCGCTGCTGTTGTATCTGTTCGCCTACAAATGGGCCGTGTTTCCCCAACACCGGGTATACGAAGTTCGGCACCAGCCCGACCCAGTGGGCCTACCATCTCATCCTTCCCTGGATCTCGATCGCGGTGTTGAGTATCGGGTTCTACTCACGTGTCCTGCGCTCAAATCTGCTGGACACCGTCAATCAGGACTACGTGCGGACGGCACGAGCCAAGGGCCTGCCGCAGCGCCAGGTGTTCAGACGCTACGTTCTGCGCAATCTCGCCGATGCCGATCGTGACCCTGTTCGGCCTCGACTTCGCGCTGCTGCTGGGCGGCGCGGCCCTGGTCACCGAGACTGTGTTCAACCTTCCCGGCATCGGGCAGTACGAGGCGAGCGCGATCGGCAACCTCGACGTTCCCCCGATCCTGGTCGGCGCGATCTTCACCGCGTTCTTCGTCGTCGCCTTCGGCGCGATCGTCGACGTTCTCTACGCCATGCTCGACCCCGGGTCCGGCTCACCGGCTGACCATGACCGCTCGCGGAGCCGACCACTGATGGCCGGGCACCTCCTCGAGGTGGATGGGCTACAGGTGTCGTTCGTGACCGAGGACGGCGTCGTGCGCGCCGTCGACGGCGTCTCGTTCTCGCTCGATCGCGGCGAGGTCGTGGCCATCGTGGGCGAATCGGGATCAGGAAAATCGGTGACCGCGATGACGCTGATGGGATTGACCCGCGGGCCCAACTCGCGGTTCGCCGGGTCCGCACGCCTCGACGACCGCGAACTCGTCACCGCGTCCGAGGACGAGCTCCAGCGCATCCGCGGCGAGGAGATCGCAATGATCTTCCAGGACCCGATCTCGTCGCTCAGTCCCGTGCACCGGATCGGCGACCAGATCGTGGAGCAGATCCGCGCCCACGAGAAGATCTCCAAAGCCGCGGCGCTGGACCGCACCGTGCAGCTGATGGAGCGCGTCGGGATCCCGCGGGCCGCGGAGCGTGCGCGCGCGTACCCGCACGAGTTCTCCGGCGGCATGCGCCAGCGCGCGATGATCGCGATGGCCCTGTCGCTGTCGCCCAGCGTGCTCATCGCCGACGAGCCGACCACCGCGCTGGACGTCACCATCCAGGCCCAGATCCTGGAGGAGATCCGGCAGCTGAGCCGCGAGAGTGACAGCGGTGTCATCTTCGTCACCCACGACCTCGGCGTCGTGGCCGACATCGCCGATCGTGTCGTGGTCATGTACTCCGGCCGCGTCGTCGAGCAGGGCACCCTCAACGAGATCTTCTACGACCCCCAGCACCCCTACACCTGGGGCCTGCTCGGCTCGGTGACGCGCATGGATCGCGAGCCGCCGCATCGGCTTCCCGCCATCCCTGGCCAGCCGCCGTCGCTGGTCAACGCGCCGACCGGATGCCACTTCCGGCCCCGCTGCCCGCACGCGTTTGACAAGTGCGGGGAGGTGCCGCCGCTCGAGTCGCATCTGAGCGACGCCCCGGAGCATGTCGACCGGTGCTGGCTGGACGTCTCCGAGAAGCGCAGGCGCCGCGAGGTCGAGGACGGCCGCATCGGGCTCGGCACGGGATCGGTGGCGGCGTGAGCACGGACACCACCACCGAGCCCGAGCCCGCGGCCAACGGCGAGGGACCGATGCTGGAAGCCGAGCACGTCCAGCTCTACTTCCCGATCAAGAAGGGCGTGTTCATCGACCGCACGATCGGCCACGTGCATGCCGTCGACGACGTGTCGCTCCGCCTCAAGCACGGGGAGACGTTGGGCATCGTGGGCGAGTCGGGCTGTGGCAAGAGCACGCTGGCGCGCTGCTTCGTCCGGCTGCTCGAGCCGACGGCCGGCGCGATCCGCTACCGCGGCCAGGACATCACGCACCTCAGTCGCAAGGCTCTGGATCCGGTGCGCCGCGAGATGCAGCTCGTCTTCCAGGACCCGGTCTCCTCGCTGAATCCGCGCAAGCGGGTCGGGCAGATCGTGGGCACCCCGCTGCGCCTGCATGGGATGGACGGCCGCAAGGCGGAGGACCGCGTGCGTGACCTGCTCGAACGTGTCGGCCTCAACCCCGAGCACATCAACCGGTTCCCCCACGAGTTCTCCGGCGGCCAGCGTCAGCGCATCGGCATCGCGCGGGCCCTGGCCGTGGATCCGCAGCTGATCGTGCTCGACGAGCCCGTCTCGGCGCTCGACGTCTCGATCCAAGCGCAGGTGGTCAACCTCCTGGACGACCTCCAGGACGACATGGGACTGTCCTACGTGTTCATCGCGCACGACCTGTCGGTGGTCCGCCACGTATCGGACCACATCGGGGTCATGTACCTGGGCAAGCTGATGGAGCTCTCGCCGGCCAAGGAGCTCTACGACAAGCCGATGCACCCCTACACCGAGGCGCTGCTCGAGGCGATTCCCATCCCGGACCCCGAGGGGAACCGCCGGCGGGTGCGCAACGTCATCGGCGGAGAGGTGCCGAACCCGATCGACCCCCCGTCCGGCTGCCGCTTCCACACCCGTTGCTCGTACGCCACCGAGGTGTGCATCGCCGTCGAGCCGCCGTTGGCCGAGTACCCAGGCGGCCATCTCACGGCCTGCCACCACCCCCGCAACGTCACCGCCGCGGAGGCCTCGGCCGCGACGCGGTCGCCGCTGAGCCCCCTGAGCGCGGGTGAGGAGATGCCGTCAGCCAACGGAGCCGCGACTGGTCCCGGTGCCAGAGGCGGGGGGACGGGGAGTGCCACGGCGGCGCGCGAGGCGGACGACGGCGAGCAGAGCTCTTAGGTCTCGAGGCGCCGGGCGCGTCCGAACGGCCCTGCTGACGACGGTCTGCTGTGGGGCCGCCGCCGGGTGTGGCGGCGGCGCGAGCTCGTCGAGCACCTCGAGCGCAGCCCCCAAGAATGCGGCGCAGGTGGTCTGCGCCGGCGCGCGGGCGGCCGCGGCCTCTTCGCTCGGGCATCCGGTGTCCTTGAGGATCGCCGACCACGACCCCGCCAACGTGGAGTGCGTGCTCCGCGGGAGAGGGACGCGCCTGGACCTCGTCGCCCAGCAGTCCGCCCAGGCGTGGGCGCAGTGGGACACCACCCAGGTCCACCAGGACCAGGCCTACGGTCCCAGCGCCGACCACCAGGCCGCGCAGATCCCCCAGGCGCTCGATACCAGCGCCGGCATCAACGCCGCGTGGATCCCGGCGCAGCGAATGGTCTTCGCCACCAACGGCACTCAGAGCAAGGGTGGCAGCTACGTGACCGTCACAGTGTCGGGCCGGCGCCACGGCAAGGCTGAGGTGGCGCTGGCCAACGCGGTGATGCTGGCGGCCCTGAAGGTGGCACCCAAGGGCCCGAACCTGGCCGCGCCGTCCTGATGGAACTCGTCGAAAACGAGTCGATGGCCATCCTCCTGCTCCCGGGCCCCCTCGATGGGTTTGAGCGCGAGGACCACGCGCGCAGCCTGCTCTCGATCCCGCGGGTGGTCGCACTGGAGGCGTCCACGCGGCGCTCTCCCTCGTGGCTGCGCAACGCCGCGCCGATTCGCCAGGCCAGGAGGCTCCGGCTCCCCGGGCGGTTGCGAATGATCGTCCTCTACCACCCCGTGCAGTACCCGCTGGCCCGGGCGCTGTGTGGCCACCACGACGGCGCCGAGCTGTGGTACCTGCCGCCGCGCCGATCGGATGTGCGCGGCCACAACGCGGAGGAGACGCAGGAGCTGCTGACGTCAGACTCGCTGGCCCGCGATCGCTCGACGCGCACGCTCACCGAGACCCCGGGCGGCGACTCATACGACGACCCGCTTCGCCTCAGGCTGCGCGAGCTCGACGTGATCAACGCGCGGGCCTTCATGCCCGAGGCGCGTTTCTCGCGGGCACGATTGCGCTGGATAAGGGGCCCCGCCTCCGGGCGTAAGGGGTGGTGCCCGCGAATGCGCTCCGTTGTCCCGATGTGGATCTGTGCGCCTCAGTCCAAGCTGAGATGCACGGTGTCAACGATCGAGAGGCCAGGGCCATGCACCCCCAGCTCAGCGCCATCATCGCCGAGAGCCGGAGCCAGGATCTCCAGCGCACGGCGAGCCGCAACCGCGGCGACCGCCGCCCCCGCCGGCGACTCACATCCGCGCTCAGGCGATACTTCATACATGCCATCCCGGTTGACCAGCAACCACTTGGTCGGACGAGTCGGGGAGCTGGCGGAACTCGAGCTCGCCGTCCGGGAGGCCGGCGACGGGCGGCCCACGCTCGTCCTGCTCGGCGGTGACTCCGGTGTCGGCAAGACCCGCCTCGTCGGCGAGCTGGAGCAGCGCCTGCCGGCGGGCGGTGACAGCGCCCCACTGATCCTGCGCGGCGATGGGGTCGAGCAGGCCGACGGCGAGCTGCCGTACGCACCGCTGCTCAGTGCCCTGCGCCCCTTGGTGCGGGAGCGCCACCCTGCGCTGGAACGCCTGAGCCCCGGAGGCCGGCAGCAGCTGGCGACGATCCTCCCAGGTCTGGACGAGATCGCCCGGTCCAGCGAGGCCAGGGCGCCCGACCAGTTGCGGCTGTTCGAGGCCATGCTGGAGCTCATCGACTGTCTCACCGCGGACGCCCCGCTCGTCCTGATCATGGAGGACATGCACTGGGCCGACCGCTCCACGCGCGCGTTCACCGCCTTCCTGGCCCGCACCATGCGCCAGGAGCGGGTGTGCGTGATCCTCACCTACCGCGCGGACGAGCTGCACCGCCGCCACCCGCTGCGCCCGCTGCTCTCCGAGCTCGAGCGGCTGGAGCGTGCGCGGCGCATCCTGCTCGAGCCGTTTGACCGCGACGAGCTGCGCGAGGCCCTGACCGACATCCTCGGCGCCGAGCCCAAGCATGCGCTGCTGGAGCGGTTGTTCGCGCGCAGCGAGGGGAATCCGCTGTTCACCGAGGAGCTGCTGGCCGCCGGGCTCGACGGACGCGGCGCGGCGCCGCAGAGCCTGCGCGATGCCTTCCTGGTGCGGATCGAGCGGCTCTCGCCCGACGCCCAGCGCGTGGCCCGCGCGGTTGCGGTGGCCCGCGCGGCCGACGAGTCGATGCTGGCCGAGGTCACTGGCCTGGAGCGCGACGCACTCCAGAACGCCCTGCGCGAGTCCGTCTCCGAGCAGGTGCTCGTAGCCGGCGCCGACGGGCTCTTCGGCTTCCGCCACGCGCTGCTGCGCGAGGCCCTCTATGACGACCTGCTGCCGGGTGAGCGCGGCGGGCTGCACATCGCGCTGGCGCGCGAGCTCGAGCAGCGCTGCGGTGCCGACGATGATCGCGAGCTGGAGCGGGCCTCGTCGATCGCCGGCCATTACGGGGCGGCCGGCGACCAGCCCAACGCGCTGCGCAGCACGATCGCCGCCGCGCGCGCCGCGCACAAGGTCTACGCCTACGGCGAGGCCTCGGACCTCACCGAGCGCGCCCTGGAGCTGTGGCCGCGCGTCGATGACCCCGAGCGGGTCGCCGGCCTCGATCACGTGAGCCTGCTGACGATGGCCGCTCAGGCCCACCAGATCCAGGACGAGCGGGCGCGCAGCGTCGTGCTCATCGGCGAGGCGCTCCGCGAGCTCGACCCCGACGCCGACCCGGCCCGGTACGCCGGCCTGCTGGCCCTGCAGGCCCGGATCACCGCGTCGCTGAACCGTGGCGAGGAGGCCGTGGAGATGGCCGAGCGGGCGCTGGCGATGCTGCCCGAGGACGACCCCGGCGGGCAGCGGCCGCTGCTCCTCGCGTGGCTGGCGCGCACCCGGTACCTGCGCGGGCGCTTCCGCCATGCGGCCACCGAGGGCGAGGCGGCGCTCGAGGTCGCGATCGCCGCCGGTGACCGGGCCGCGGAGACCGAGCTGCTCAACACCCTGGGCATGGCGTACGTGTCGCTGGGCGAGGTCGAGAAGGGGATCGGGTCGCTGGAGCGCGCGATCGCGCTCGCGCGCGGAACCGACGACTTCGACAGCCTGGCCACGGCGTACAGCAACCTCGCGGACATGCACGACCTCGCCGGTCGCACACGGACCGCGCTCGAGACCGCCAAGGAAGGGCTCGCCGCCACTCCCACCCACCACGTGCGCAGCTATGCCTGGATAAAACTGACGCTCGCGCAGATGGCGTTCGCGGCGGGCGAGTGGCAGACGGCGCAGGAGTCGCTGTCACCGCGGCCAACCCGCGCCGCCGGGCTGCTCTACATCTTCCGCCAGCTGATCGGAGCCGAGATCGCGCTCGCCCTCGGCGACGAGGATGGCGCGGCCGCGTGCCTCGACGCCGCCCAGGACCTGGTGGCGGTGACCAACCAGCCGCAGTGGATCGGGCTCTACGGTGCGCTGCGGGCGGAGCTGCAGGTGCGCCGGCGCGACCTGGCCGGGGCGCAGGCCGCGGTCCAGGAGGCGCTTGACCGGCTCGAGGTCTGCACCGATGACGTGATGGCCATCGCCCGGATGAGCTGCATCGGCCTGTGGGTCGAGGCCGATCGGGCCGAGCGCGCCCGGGATCTGCGCGAGACCGGCGACAGGCGGGACGCGCTGGCGCGGGCGCGGCTGCACGCCGAGCGCCTGGCCGCCACCGCCCAGGACGGCGGGTCGGTGGAGCGCGCCCGGCTGGCTCAGGGCAAGGCCGAGCTGGCCCGGGCCCGCGGTCGCCGTGCGGGCCGGGAGTGGGCGCGGGCGGCCGCTGCCTGGGATGAGATCGAGCGCCCGTATCCCGCGGCGATCGCCCGGTGGCGCCAGGCCGAGGCGCTGGCCGCGTCCGACGACCGCGCCGGCGCGAGCGAGCCGGCGGCGGCGGCCCTGGCCGCGGCCGAGGCGCTGGGGTCGCAGTGGCTGGTCCGCGAGGTCCGGACGCTGTCCGAGCGCGCCCGGCTCGACGTCTCGCCGGCTCCCGCCGGAACGACGGCGGCGGCCGCTGGTAACGGCAACGGCGACGGCGCGGGTGCTGCTGCCGAGGACCCATTCGGCCTCACTCCCCGCGAGCGCCAGGTGCTGGCCCTGCTGGCCGAGGGGGCGACCAACCGGCAGATTGGCGCGGCGCTCTACATGGCCGAGAAGACCGCCAGTGTCCACGTATCGCGGATCCTGGCCAAGCTCGGGGTTCAGGGTCGCACCCAGGCGGCTGCGGTGGCGCACCGGTTGCACCTGGCGTAGTGCGCCGAACCACAAATTCGGTGGCTGCTCACGAATTTCCGGTTCAGCACACTCGCTCGTGCTCCTCGACACGGCCTGCCAGCTGGTCAGCGCTCGTGCCGCGGCTTGTGCCGGTGAGCGGCCGGCCGGCACAGCTCAATGGCTTGCCCGAATCCGGTGAACTTCCAGACGCCGCGTTCGTGCTGGAGGGTGACGTGCTTGAGCTCGGTGGCGACCGGGGTGGCGCTCGTGTCTGCGTTGGCGACGTTGCCCTTGTCGCTCAAGCTCACGTTGATGTTCGCGTAGAGCAGCTGGGTCTGGTCGCTCTTGAGCACGATGGAGCGATTGGGCAGGCAGCGGCTGAAGAGCTTGGCGCAGCTCAGCCGCGTGTGCTTTGAGCGCAGGAGCGCCTCCAGCGCATGACTGTCGGCCATGCCGCAGGCGGTCGCATACTCACCCCCACCGAGCGCATTGAGATAGTTCTGGACGATCGCGATGGGGGGATTGGGCGCCGTTCCGCATCCGGAGAGAACCGCTACCAGGGACAACACGCAGGCGCATATCACGGCTCGCGTGCGCCAGAGCGATCGACCGACAACGGGACGGTGTGGATCAGATCGGTCGGCGTACCGCCTCACCACTCTGGATGCTATCGGTGGCGAGACGGGACGCGGTCCGATGCGCCGGTTCCCAAGGCTGGCGGCAGGTGCGTAGATTGTCTGCGGTGCGCACGCCGGCCGAATGGGAGCCCCACGAACGGACCCTGATGGGGTGGCCATGCCGCGCGGACCTCTGGGGCGAGACCATGGACCAGGCCCGGACTGACTACGCGACGGTGGCCAATGCCATCGCCGCGTTTGAGCCGGTGACCATGATCGCTAACGCCGGCGCCGATGCGGCCGCCGCCCGCGCGGCCTGCACGGCGGACGTCGAGATCGTGGAGCTTGGGCTCGACGACTCGTGGCTGCGTGACTGTGGCCCGATCTACGTGGTGGACGATGGCGGCGCGGGGCGCACCGCGGTGCATTTCGATTTCAACGCCTGGGGCGAGAAGTTCCCGCCGTGGGACCGCGACGCCGCGGTGGGGCGGCTGATCGCCGAGCACCTGGGTGATCCGGTGGTCGAGGGGGGGATGGTCCTGGAGGGCGGCTCGATCCTCACCGACGGGGCCGGCACCCTGCTGACCACAGAGCAGTGCCTGCTTCACCCCAACCGCAACCCGTCCATGTCACGCGAGGAGATCGAGGCGGTGCTGCGATCGCGGTTGGGGGTGGGGACGGTGCTGTGGCTGGGCATGGGGCTGCTCGAGGACCGCGACACCGACGGCCACGTGGACCTGATCGCTGCCTTCATCCGCCCGGGCGAGGTGCTTCTGCAGACCGTGCCCGAGGACAATCCCAACTTCGCCCATTGCCAAAAAAACCTCACCATACTGGTGTCCTCAGGGGCACAGGTGACCGCGATGCCCTACCTGCCGTACGCCACGGTGGCCGGCGAGCGGGTGGCCGCCGGCTACCTCAATTTCTATATCTGCAACGGCGGCGTGATCGTGCCGGTGGCCGGCGCCGAGACCGACGCGGCGGCCCTCGAGATCATCGGCGCGGCCTATCGCGGCCGCGAGGTCGTCCCGGTGCCGGGGCTCGTCCTCGCGTACGGCGGCGGCGGGCCTCACTGCATCACCCAGCAGGTACCGTTGGCCGATGGCTAGGACGCCGCCCGAGCTCGTCACCGCGTTCCCGCCGCCGGCTTCGCCGGCCCGCACCCGCCCGCCCGAGCGCGCCCCGCTGCGCCTCGGGCTCGTCCAGGAGCGCTGGCACACCGACCCCGACGAGCACGAGGCGGCCCTCGCCGCGGGCATACGCATGGCCGCCGCGCAAGGGGCGACGATCGTGTGTCTCCAGGAGCTCACGCTCTCCCGTTATTTCGCCGTCACCGCCGACGGGCCGCAGGGGGCGGGCGCCGAGCCCGAGGACCTCGAGACCGGCCCGACCGTGTCCTTCGCGCGCCGCGCCGCCGCCGAGTCCGGCGCCTATGTCCACGCGTCCCTGTACGAGCGGGCCGACGGTAGGGACGGCCTCGGCTTCAACACCGCGGTGGTGGTGGCGCCCGACGGCACGCTCGTCTCGCGCACCCGCAAGCTGCACATCCCGGTGACCGCCGGCTACTACGAGGACCACTACTTCCGGCCCGGCCCCGCCGGCGGCGACGCCTTTCCCCTCATCGCTCTGCCCATCGGCGACGCCGAGGCTCGCCTCGGCGCTCCCACGTGCTGGGATCAGTGGTTCCCTGAGCTGGCGCGCGCGTACTCGCTGGAGGGCGCCGAGGTCCTCATCTACCCGACCGCGATCGGATCCGAGCCGGACCACCCGGACTTCGACACCCAGCCGCTGTGGCAGCAGGTGATCGTCGGCAACGGGATCGCCAACGGCACGTTCATGGTGGCGATCAACCGGACCGGGTTCGAGGACCCGCTCACCTTCTACGGGTCGAGCTTCATCTCCGACCCGTACGGGCGCGTGCTCGTGCGAGCGCCGCGCGATCGCCCGGCGGTGCTGGTGGCCGACCTCGATCTCGACCAGCGGCGCGATTGGCTGGAGCTGTTCCCGTTTTTGACGACGCGACGGCCCGACGCCTACGACGTGCTCACGCGGTCGCGCGCGCCAGCTTCTTCCCCGGGTTGAGCAGGCCCTTGGGGTCAAACAGCCGCTTGACGGACTCGTGCAGGTCAAGCGCCGGCTCGGGCCATTGGAGCGCCAGCGCGCCCCCCTTGGCCACGCCGAGCCCGTGCTCGCCCGACACCGTCCCGCCGAGCCTGACCGCCAGGCGGTAGAGGTCCTCCACGGCCGCCTCGGCGCGCTTGGCCTCGGCGACGTCGTCACGATCGATCATGAACGTCGAGTGCAGGTTGCCGTCGCCGGCATGGCCCCAGCTGCAGGCCGGCAGCCCGTGGCGCTTGCCGATCTCCCGGGTGGCGAGGATCCCGTCGGCGAGGTACTCGAGCGGGACGACGATGTCCTCTGAGACCTTGCCGCCGCGAGCGGTGGTCACCGCGGGGCCCACGCCGCCGCGCCACCGCCACAGCTCCCGGATCGGCCCGCGCCCGGACGGCGCATAGGTGCCGAGTGCGCCCGGCGCCAGCGCCTCCAGCAGCTCGTCCCGCAGCCGCGCGGCCTCGGCCTCCGAGCCATCGGCCTCGGCGAGAAGCATGAACGCGGGCCCCTCCGGCGCGTCGCCGGGGAAGGCGCGGATCGAGGCGGCGACCGCGGGCTCGTCCAGGTACTCGAGCGCCGCCGGCTGCAGCCCCGACCCCATCACGGTGGCCAGCGCCGCGCACCCGGCCCGCACATCGGGATAGAAGGCGACGACCGGCAGCACCAGCTCGGGCGCCGGAACGAGCCTGAGCCAGGCCGCGGTGACGATCGCCAGCGTGCCCTCGGAGCCGACGATGAGGGACCGCAGGTCATAGCCGGCCACGTCCTTGCGTACCGGACCGCCGATGCTCATCCGCTCTCCGGACGCGAGCACGAGCTCCAGCCCCCGGACCCAGGTGCCGGTGACGCCGTACTTGAAGGCGTGGGGGCCACCGGCGTTGGTGGCGATGTTGCCGCCGATCTGGGACTGCTCGAGCGCGCCGGGGTCGGGCGCGTAGAGCAGCCCGGACTCGCGGGCGCGGCGCTGCAGGTCGCCGGTGACGACGCCGGCGGGGACGTGGGCGCGCCACAACTCGGGCTCGAGCGCCACCGGGCCGGTCAGTCGCTCGAGGCTGATGACGACGCCTCCGTCAAGCGGCACCGCGCCGCCGGCCAAGCCCGTGCCACCACCGCGGGGGATCATCGCCACCTCGTGGGCGTCACACCAGCGCACCGTGGCCGCCACCGCGGCGGCGTCCTTCGGGACAGCCACGGCGTCGGCGCGACCGCGGAGGTTGTGGGTCTCGCTGTAGTCGCTCAGATACTCGCGCGTGGTGCCGGGCAGCACGCTGTCCTCACCCAGGAGGGCGCGCAGCTCCCGGACGGCGGAGGCGGAGGCAGAGACGGCCACGAGGCCCGATGCTAGTGCTGCACTAGCCCGCGTGTGATCCTCCGCTGGCGATGGGCAGCGCGTAGAACACGGCGACGGCGGCGCAGATGATCAACGTGACATACGGGGAGACGACCGCCAGCGCCGTCGCGACCAGGTAGGGGATGAGGCCGGTGAGCGCGCGGCTGAGCACGCGCCGGCGCTCGGCCAGCGGCAATTCGACGCGGAGCATGTGGGCTCGGTTGAGCAGGATGTGGCGGTTGAGCGCGGTGAAGACGAGAGACATCAGCAGGAACGCCCCGCTGTAGACCGCCGCGGCCAGCTGTTGGCCTGACGAGGCCCGCAGGTAGGCGGCCATCAGCTCGGTGGCGAAGGGCAGCAGCACGATGCTCATGAGCAGCAGCAGGTTGAGGATGAGGATCGAGTGGTCGGCCTGTGCCAGGCGGCTGATCATGGCGTGATGGTTGATCCAGATGATGCCGATGGTCATGAACGACACCGCGTAGGCGGCGTAATGGGGCCAGTTGTGCGCCAGCGCACGCAGCAGGCTCTCGTGAGAGCCGACCTCGGGGACATGGATGTCGAGCACCAGCAACGTCACCGCTACCGCGATCACCCCGTCCGAGAAGGCCTCCAGCCGGTTGGTCCCCATGTCGGGAAGTTCGGCGGCGCGTGCGCCGATCCTGGTCTATGGACATGGGTGCCCCGGCGCGGGAGACTTGGCGCATGCTGCGCCCGGGCGAAGCGCGCCGCCGGATGGAACGGACGCTCAATGCCGCCTACGGCGACGGTCTGCTCAGCCAGCACACGCTCCTGCAGCGCCTGGACCTGCTGTTCGGCGCAGAGCTGGTGGACCCCGCGGGGCTGGTCGGGGACCTCACGTTGCGCCCGCCCCGCCGGCCGCTGGCCCAGGCCCGAGACCGTGCGATGGCGTCGCTGCGCCGCGCCTTCGCCGATCCGGCGGGCGCGAACCCGCCGCCGCTGCTCGCCCTTGACTGGACCGGCGCCCGCGAGGAGCTGCTCGTCGGCCGTCACGCCGCATGCGACGTCGTGCTCGAGCACCAGTCGGTGTCACGCCGGCACGCCCGGCTGAGCTTCCGGGACGGCCACTGGGTGCTGCGCGACCTGGACTCGACCAATGGGACGCGCGTCAACGGGCGGCGGGTGATCCGCTGCCGGCTGGAGCCCGGCGACCGCCTCAGGCTGGGGTCGTCGGAGCTGCTGGTGGACTGACCGCCAGCCGGGCGCGCATCGCCTTGCGGTCGATCTTGCCCACCGCGGTGAGGGGGATCGCATCGACCACGTGCACCTCCCGCGGGTACTTGTAGCCGCCGATGTGCTCGCGGGCCCAGGCGATCAGGTCCTCGCCGGTGATCTGCGGGTCGGGAGCGAGGCTGACGAAAGCCACCACCTCCTCGCCGTGGCGCTCGCTGGGCCGCCCCACCACGGCGGCCATCTGCACCGCCGGGTGCCCGACCAGGACGTCCTCCACGTCTCGGGGGTAGACGTTGAACCCGCCGCGGATGATCAGATCCTTCTTGCGATCCACGATGTAGAGGTACCCGTCGGGGTCGACGTAGCCGATGTCGCCGGTGTGCAGCCAGCCGTTCTGCACCGCCTCGGCCGTCGCCTCGGGCGCGCGCCAGTAGCCCCGCATGATCCCGGGCGAGCGGGCGCACACCTCGCCGGCCTCCCCGGCCGGGAGCGCGCGGCCAACGTCGTCGCGGATCTCGACCTCGGTGCCCGGCACGGGGCGGCCCACCGAGCCCGTGCGCTCGGCTCCCGCGGGGTTGGTGGAGATGAGCGCTGCGCTCTCCGTGAGCCCGTAGCCCTGGCGGATCGACACCGACGGGACCCGGCGGCAGAACGCCTGCTCGACCTCGGGCGCCAGTGGGGCGCCGCCGGAGCTGAGGTAGCGCAGCGAAGAAAGGTCGTGGTCCTCCAGCGGGAGGCCGAGGAGGATCTGGAGCATGGTCGGCACCACGGCGCTGACCTCCAGCCGATGCTCCTCGACCAGTCCGACGAAGCCGGCGGGGTCAAACCAGCGCACCAGAACGCTCATCCACCGGTCGGGGTTGTGCATGGCGGCGATCGTCACCAGCAGGCCGTAGGCGTGCGAGAGCGGCAGCGTGGTCAGGTGGCGGGTGATCCCGGGAACGTGCGCGGCCTCGTGGGCGGAGCGGCCCGAGAAGTGCAGGTTGGCGTGCGAGAGCATCACGCCCTTGGCGCAGCCGGTGGTGCCGCCGGTGTACAGGAGCGCCGCCAGGTCGTGATCGGCGCGGGGGACGATCGGGCCAGGGTCGGCCCGCTCGAGGTCGGGCAGTTCGACAACGCCGTCGCCGGCGGCCTCGGTGCAGATCACCCACGACACCTCCTCCAGACCCTCGATGGCCTCGGCGACCTTGGGCACGAACTCCGGCGTGGTGATCACCGCCCGGGCCCCGGCGTTGGCGATCACATGACGTAGCTCCTGCGGCGGGAGCAGGAACGTCGCGGGCGTGACGACCGCCCCGGCCCGCCACAGGGCCTGGTAGGTGATCGAGACCTCCGGGCAGTTCGCCATGCAGACGACCACCCGGTCGCCGGCGCCCACCCCCAGCTCGGTCAGGCCGGCGGCGAGGCGCTCTGATCGGGAGAACAGCTCTCCCGAGCCGTGCCAGGCGCCTTCGAAGAGCAGGACCGGGTAGTCGCCACGCCGCTCGAAGGACTGCTGGGCCAACACGCCGAGGTGGCGTTGGCCGACGGCACTCATCGATCCGTGGTGTCGCAGGGGGTCGTCACGGTGCGCGCGGAAGGCTAGCGGGACGGGCGTCATCGATGACGCGGACGGCTGAACGACCGTCTCGCCCGGAGCGGCGGGGGCCGCGTTCCCGGGTCCGGCTGGCGGGCCTGCCAGTATCGAGAGGTGGCCTCTACCGACACCGAGACGCTGACCGCCGCCGCGCTGGAGCGGCTGCGCACGTTGACCGCCGATCCGGGCGCGGGCTTCCGCCCCGGACAGCTGGAGGCGATCCGCGACGTCGTCGCCGACCGCGCCCGCGTCCTGTGTGTCCAGCGCACGGGGTGGGGCAAGTCGGCGGTGTACTTCGTGGCCACGGCGCTGCTGCGGGAGGCCAATGCCGGGCCGACGCTGATCATCAGCCCGCTGCTGGCGCTCATGCGCAACCAGATCGCGGCCGCGCAGCGGCTCGGGCTCTCCGCTCAGACGGTCAACAGCACCAACCGCGAGGAGTGGGCCACGATCCGGGACCGCCTGGCGGACGACAGCATCGACCTGCTGTTGATCAGCCCCGAGCGCCTCAACAACCCGCGCTTCCGCGACGAGATGCTGCCGCTGTTCGCCGCCTCGGTGGGTCTGCTCGTCATCGACGAGGCCCACTGCATCTCTGACTGGGGACACGACTTCCGGCCCGACTACCGGCGGGTCGGCGACATGCTGGCGCTGCTGCCCGAGGGGGTGGCGGTCCTGGGGACGACCGCCACGGCCAACGATCGCGTTGTTGGCGACGTCACCGAGCAACTGGCGTCCGAATCCGAACCGCACCCACCCACCACCCCCCGCCACCCACCGCTGCGGGCCTACCGTGGTCCGCTGGCGCGCACCAGCCTGCGGCTGGAGGTGGTCGATCTGCCCCGGCCCGCCCAGCGGCTGGCCTGGCTGGCGGAGCACCTGCCGGGGCTCGAGGGCTCGGGCATCGTCTACACGCTGACCAAGCGCGACGCCGACCAGGTGGCGGCGTTCCTCAACGCGCGCGGCATCAGCGCCCTGGCCTACAGCGGTGATCAGGACACCGCGCACCGGGTCGCGGCCGAGGACCGGTTGCTGGCCAACGACGTCAAGGCGATCTGCGCCACCAGCGCCCTGGGCATGGGCTATGACAAGTCGGACCTGACGTTCGTGGTGCACTACCAGGCGCCGGGATCGGTGGTGGCCTACTACCAGCAGGTCGGCCGCGCCGGCCGGGGCGTCGAGCACGCCGACGTCGTGCTGCTGCGCGGCGTCGAGGACCGGCGCATCCAGGACTTCTTCATCGAGCAGTCGTTCCCGTCTCGCGAGCGGGTGACGGCGGTGCTCGAGGACCTGGGCGTCGCCGGGGAGGCGGGGCGCAGCACCCAGGAGCTGCTGGGCATCGTCAACATCGGCAGGGGCAGGCTGGAGGCGATGCTGAAGATCCTCGACGTCGAGGGGGCACTGCGCCGTGACGGCTCGCGCTGGGTGCTCGTCGCGGACTCCGGGTGGGCGTATGACGCCGAGCGCTACGCGCGCGTCACCGCCCTGCGGCGGGAGGAGCAGCGGGCGATGGAGCGCTTCGGCTCCGACGGGCGCTGCCTGATGCGCGCGCTGCAGGAGGAGCTCGATGATCCGGAGCCGCGTGACTGTGGCCGCTGCGCCGTGTGCACGGCGCCCCGGTTCGGCGACCCACCCGATGCGGCCCTGGTGGAACTGGCCGGCCGGCACCTGCGGTCGGCGCCGATCGAGCTCGAGGTCAAGAAGATGGCTCCCGACGCCGCGGGCACGATGCGCAAGATCCCCGAGGACGTCCGTGTGGAACCCGGGTGGGCGCTGGCTCGCTTCGGCGACGGCGGCTGGTGGCCGGCGGTTGAGCGCGGACTGCGGGGCGGGGAGTTCGAGGACGACGTCGTGGACGCCCTCGCCGACGCGGTGCGGGCCGGGACCGGCGCGCCCGCATGGGTGACGTTTGTCCCATCGATGCGTCTGGGCGCGACGCTGGAGCGGCTGGCCGCCCAGTTGGCGGCACGGCTGGGGCTGCCGGCGCCGGCGCTCGTGCGGCGCGTGGTGCAGCGCCCTCCCCAGGCCGAGATGGCCAACGCCGTCCAGCAGGCCGCCAATGTGCGCGGCGCGTTCCGCGTGGTGGAGACCCCGCCGTCCGGCGCCGGGGTGCTGCTCGACGACCGCCGCGGGTCGGGCTGGACGCTGGCGATGGTCGGCGGCCAGCTGCGCAAGGCCGGCGCGCAGCGGGTCATCCCGCTCGCGCTCGTCACCGCGTTCTAGCCGCGAGGCAGCCGCGCTAGGCGGCCCGGGCGTGCCCGGGCGCGGCGGAGCGCAGCAGCGCCGAGCGGTACCCGGCGGCGAGCTGGCGCAGCGAGGCGTCCCAGGTGCGCTCCTGGACGGTGGCCAGGGCGGTCTTGCGCAGGCGCTCGCGCAGCGCCGGGGCCCGGACAAGCGAGAGCAGAGCCGCCGACAGGGCCTCGGCGTGCGGCGCCGACAGGACCCCGGTCTCGCCGTCGGCGATCAGCGACAGCGGACCGCCCTCGGCGACGGCCACCACCGGCAGCCCCGAGGCCTGGGCCTCGAGGATGACCTGGCCGAAGGTGTCGGTCCGGCTGGCGAACATGAACGCGTCGGCCGAGGCGTAGGCCTTCGAGAGATCGGCTCCCGACAGCCACCCCAGGAACGTGGCGTGCTCGCCGAGGCGCTCGCGCAGGAGCGGCTCCTCGGGCCCGCCACCGGCCAGCACCAGGTGCAGCCGGGGATCCTCGTCATGGGCGCGCAGAAAGGCGTCGGCGAGGAGGTCGACCCCCTTCTCCCGGGTGAGGCGCCCGCAGTAGACGACGTTAAAGCCCCCGGCGAACAGCTCGGCGTCGCGGGTCCGGCTGGCCGACGGGCGCACCGGCGCGCAGGCGGCGTGGGCGCTCGGCGGCCTGCACCGCGAGTGCCTTCAGCGGGCGCTGGACGAGGTCCACTCCGGCGAGGGAGTCCTCTTCGGGCGCAGCGGCTGGAGCGGCCAGCACGCGGTCGGGCACATTTGGGGCGGGGACCAGGTGTCGGACTTCTGTTCCCTGCGCGTGCTGGTGGTGGCCGCCCTCAGCGGCGCCTGCACGGCGATCTCCAATTTCTCCCACGACGTCGGCGGCTATCTCGGCCATCGCCTGGTCGAGCGCTGCCCGCCGAAGCTGCTCGCTGGAGGCCACCCTGTGGGGCACGCCGCGCCTCGGACACGCCGCGGCGCGGCTGGCCGACGGCAGCCGCATCGCGTGGCGGGCGGGCGAGTGGGAGCTCCCGCCGGGGCGCCAGGTGACCGTGGTCACGCGGTGAACCATGCGGGGTCTATCCTCGCGCCCGTGCACTTCGGCCAGCTGACAGACGTCGAGCAGCGGGTGCTCGGCTGCCTCATCGAGAAGCGCTGGACCACCCCGGACCAATACCCCCTGTCGCTCAACGCGCTGCGGCTGGCCTGCAACCAGGCCACGAATCGCGACCCTGTCACCCACTACGACGAGGGCCAGGTCCGCGACGCCGCCCAGCGCCTGTCGAAGTACGGGCTGGCCCGGCTCGCCAGCGGAGCGGGATCGCGCGCCACCAAGTACCGCCACCTCGCCGAAGAGGGGCTCGGTCTCGATCGCGAGCAGCTGGCGATCCTGTGCGTCCTGCTCCTGCGCGGCCCGCAGACCCCGGGCGAGCTCAAGGGGCGCAGCGACCGCATGGCCCATCTGGAGTCGCTGGCCCACGTGGAGCGGGTGATGGGCGAGCTCGCCGCCAAGGGCTACGCGGTGCGCATCGGACGCCGGCCCGGCCAGAAGGAGGATCGCTTCCGCCACCTGCTCGGCGGCGAGGCGGGCGAGCCGGGCGAGCCGGGCGAGGCGATGCCGGTCGCCGCCGCCGGCTTTGACGAGCCGGTCGCGGCCCATCGCTATGCGGAGCCACCGCGCACCTACGAGGAGCCACCGCCGAGCTACGACGAGCCCGCGCCGGCGCATGAAAACGGCGCACTGGAGGCACGCGTGGCGGCGCTCGAGGCCGAGGTGGCCGACCTCAAGGCGCAGCTCGCCGACCTGCTCGAGTAGCCGGGGATGCGCACCCGGGTCACCCTCACCTTCCTGGCCGCCGACGTGGACTCCGGCGACGGCGCCCGCCTGGCCCAGGCCATGCGCGACGAGATCGCCGTCATGTATGACGGCCTCGACCTCGACGGCGACACCATGCCCAAGGCCGGCGCCGCCGAGCTCAGCCCGCCACGCGGCGCGTTCATCGTCGGCTATCACGACAGCGTCCCCGTGTGCTGCGGGGGCGTCAAGCGCCTCGACGATGAGCGCTGCGAGATCAAGAAGATGTACGTGGTGCCCGGTCTGCGCGGTCGGGGCATCGCCCGCGCGCTGCTGCGCGAGCTGGAGGACATCGCCCGCCGCCTCGGCTACCCGATCGCGCGGCTGGACACCGGGCCGAAGCAGAGCAACGCCCTGGGGCTCTATGAGGACGAGGGGTACGTGGCGGTCCCCGACTTCAACGGCAACCCGGTGGCGGTGTTCTGGGGCGAGAAGCCGCTTTAGTGCCCTGAACCAGCCGAGCGCCCCTACGGGATCCCGATCTCTGAGTTGTCGCCGACCATGAACCGATAGGCCCGAGGCTGGCGGGCGCCGCGGCCGATCTTGACGTTGCGCCCCAGCAGCGAGGACTCCATGCGCCCGTCGAGGTCGCGCACCTCGCAACCGCTGAGCAGGATGGCGTGCTCGACCTCGGCGTTGACGATGACGCAGCCTTCGCCGACGGCGGTGTAGGGTCCGATGTAGCAGTCGGTGAGGTGAGCGCCGGCGCCGATGATGGCCGGGCCGCGCACGGACGAGCGCTCGAGCCGCGCGCCCGCCTCGACGATCACGCGGCCGTCGACCTGGGAGTCCACCAGGTCGCCGTCGATGCGGGTGGCAATGGTGTCCAGGACGAGGCGGTTGGCCGCCAGCATGTCGTCCAGGCGCCCGGTGTCCTTCCACCACCCCTGGACTACGTGGGGTTCGACGCGGAGCCCGGTGTCGACGAGGTGCTGGATGGCGTCGGTGATCTCCAGCTCGCCGCGGGCCGACGGTTTGATGGCACGCGCCGCCTCATGGACGGTGGCGGTGAACATGTAGACGCCGACCAGGGCCAGGTCCGACTGCGGCTGGGCTGGTTTCTCCACCAGCCGTACCACGGCGCCGTCCTGAAGCTCGGCGACACCGTAGTTCTCGGGGTCCGGTACGGCGGTGAGGAGGATCAGGGCGTCGGGCGCGTTGTCGTCGAAGGCGCGGACGAGGTCGCCGATCCCGCCCTGGAGCAGGTTGTCGCCGAGGTACATCACGAACGGGGCGTCCCCGAGGAAGGGCTCGGCGGTGAGCACGGCGTGGGCCAGCCCCGCCGGCTCGTCCTGGACGATGTAGGTGATGCGCACCCCGAACTGGCGCCCGTCGCCGGTGACGTCCCGGATCTCGTCGCCGGTCTCGGGAGCGATGATGATGCCGATCTCGTCGATGCCGGCATCGGCCATCGCCTGGATGGCGTAGAACAGCACCGGCCGGTTGGCGACCGGCACCAGCTGCTTGGCGCTGGTGTGCGTGATCGGGCGCAGGCGCGTGCCCTTGCCGCCGGACAGGATCAGGCCTTTGAGTCCCTGCATGGCGCGCAAATCTAGTGGTTAGTAGGTGCCGCCGAGTTTGCGGTGGTCCCAGCTGGCGGTGCGCTGGACGATGAACCTCAGTCCAACGCGCTTGCGCGCCTGGGCCAGGATCGCCTCGTTGACCTCCAGGCTCACCGAGCCGCCGCCGTAGCGGCCGAGGATCTCCGCCCCCAGGGCCGCCACCGCATCGGTGTCGCGGACCAGCTCGGCGCTGGCCTCGAGCATGACGCCGCGCAGCTGGTCGTAGGTGTCGCCGGTCTCGATCTGGAGCGTGGCCCGCGGGTCGCGCTCCAGGTTGCGGACCTTCTGGGACTTGGCGTAGGTCCACGCCCAGATCTCGCCGTCGCGGACGACGTACCACAGCGGCATGAGATGCGGCCAGCCGTGCACCCCGTTGGTGGCGCAGACGACGGTGCGCTGCGCCGCCAGGAACGCGCGCAGCTCGGTGTCGTTCATCTGGATCTGCTCGCGGCGGCTCATGACGGGCGACCCGAGCGCGCGGACGCCAGCCGTCAGCGGGAGACGAGATGGGCGCCGGCGCCGATTGCCTCGGCGGCGGCGCGGACGGCGTCGCGGGCGTCGGCGGGCTCGAGCACCACCGCGTCGCCGGCCTCCTTGAGCGTCTCGCGCACCAGCCAGTCGACGCCGGCGAAGCCCAGCTCCACGATCAGCGCCCCGTCCCGAAGCTCGCTGACGACGTGGCGCTCCTCGCGGGCCCAGCGCGCGCGGTCGGGCGAGATCCAGACGCGGGCGCGGCTGGACGCGGGGACCTCGCCGGTGCGGGGCCAGCCGTCGACGTCGGCGGCGGGGTCGACATCGGGGCGGGCCTCGAACGCCTCGTCGGTGACCGACGCGGACTTGATGCGGTCCAGCCGGAAGTGGCGGACGCTGTCGCGCGTGGGGTCGAAGCTGGCCAGGTACCACCCCTCGCGTCCGTTGATCAGCGCGTAGGGCTCGACGCGGCGGGTCGAGAACTCGTCCTCATTTTCCTTGTAGTACTCGAAGCTGAGCATCCGGCGTCCGGCGATGGCGCGGGAGACCACGGCGGCGATCTCGGTGTTGTCCCCGCCGGGAGTCGCGAACTGAAGCCCCTCGTGGACCGGGTCCTCGCCCAGCGCGTCGACGACCTTCTGGCGCACCGAGGTCAGCGACCCCTCGGGGATGTGCTCGCCGATGAGGTCGATGGCCGCGATCAGCGCCTTGGCCTCCACCGGGAGCAGCCGCGCCGGGCGTGCGAAGGAGTCCCCGTAGGGCTCGGGGTCGACCTCGATCGAGCCGTCGGGATGGATCTCGGCGTAGAGCACGTAGGTGCCCGCGCCGAAGTTCACGACGTTGAGCACCGCGATGTCCTCGCGCAGCTCCTGCTCTGAGATCTTGAGCGCGGCGCACACCTCGGCGGCGTCGAGCGGGCGACCGGCGCGGCCGGCCTCGATCAGGATGCTGGCCAGCGTCACCAGCCGGGCGAACCGCTCGGGGCGGATGGCGGTGTCGGGGCGGTGGCCGTTGGAGTCCTCGCCGTCGCCGTGGCCGCGCCGGGGCTCGGGACGGGCCATGTCGCCGGGCGCGGCCGCCAGTGCGCCCGCGGTCGCGGGCTCGGCCATCTGCGGCTCGCCCGAGTGGCGCTCCACCAGAATGGCGACGCGCTCGCGCAGCTCGCCCACCAGCTCGGGCGGACCGACAATGCGGGCGTTCTCCCCCAGGCCGAGCACCCAGGCGATGAGCTGACGCACGTTGGCATACGGGGTGGCGAAGAGGACACCGTCATCCTCGTCGGCGGGGCTGATCTCGCCGTAGCGGCCGAAGTGGCGCTCGATCTGCCAGGCGATGCGGCTGCCGATCCAGACCTCGGCGACACCGAGCGGATCTCCGAACTGCCAGTCGATCCGGTTGGCGTAGGCGCGTGGGTCGAAGTTGTCGGGGCGCTGGAAGTCGTGCTCGGCCTTGGTGGCGTAGCCGACCTTGCCGCGGATGCGCGAGAGCCGGAACACCCTGATGGCGCTGCGCTCGTGGGAGCGACCAACGGCGTAGAACTGGCCGCCCTGGTACAGCAGCTGGTATGGGTCGACTCGGCGGGTGCCGATGTCGTCGCGCTCCATCGTGTGGTACTCGAACACGATCGTCTTGCGGCGGAAGATGGCGGTCTCGATCTTGGCCAGGCGGTGGGACACGTCGTGCCCGCCGGCCGAGCCGGTGATGCCGAGCGCGACGGTGCTCTGCTCCGGGGCGTTGAGAGGGCTGGGCCGCCCCAGGAGATCTGCTGGAGCGCGAGCCGCAGCGGTTCGGCGTAGGCGAACTCGCCGTCGAGCAGCTGCAGCGCGGTGTGAAGCGCGGCCAGCTCCTCGTCGGTGAAGGCGATGGGGGGAAGGTGGAAGTTCTCGGGGGGCAGCGAGTAGTTCTCCTGCTCCACCAGGCCGTCGATGGGTTTCTCCACGGCGAGCACGATCCCGAGGGCCTCCAGCTCGGAGCGGTCGGCGTAGAAGCGCCGCGCGAATGCATCCTCGTTCATGACGCTGTAACCCTCGACGTCGCGCCTGATCTCCGGCGCCGTGACGGGTCGGCGCTCAGCCATCAGGTACGAGATCAACGAGAGCTGACGGATCAGTTTCTCGGTGTCCTTGGCCATCCCCGCTGCAACTCTAGCCTGGGGTTGCGGGCGGCGAACCCGGGCGGCCTTCGTCACACGGAATTTGCGCACTTTTGACACACGCCGTCACATCTGCCCGTCTGCACGTCCGTCTGAGGGCGGGGCAGGACGGTGAGATCAGGCGGCGCGGCGCTGATCGACTGCCGGTGGGGCGAAGTAGGCGCCGCCGCCGATTCCCTTGTCAAAGGCCGACCACTCGGCGCCGGCGGGCAGCGCCTTCTCGATCCGGTCGAAGCTTCCCAGCCGGCCGCCGAGGTTGTCCGCCATGTGGACGAGCGTCGCCTCGCGGGTGCACGGGATGACGGGGCTGCCGTGCTCCAGCGAGCCGTGGTGGCTGAGGATGATGTGGAGCACCGCCTGGGCGCTGTGATCGGGGAAGCCGTCGAGGCTCTCGATCAGGCTCCGCACCCGGTAGTAGCCGAGCGGGATCTCTCCGTAGAGCCGTCCCTGATCGGTCATTTCGATGGCGTCGCCGCGGACCTCGTAGGCATCGAGCTTGCCGAGGTCATGCAGCAGCGCGCCGGTGACCGCGACGTCGCGGTCGATGCCGGGGAACGTGGCCGAGATGGCGCTCACCGCCTGGGCGACGGTCAGCGAGTGCTCCAGCAGTCCGTGCCGGTAGGCCTGGTGGTAGTACTTGGCCGCGGGAGCGTCGCGAAACAGGGGCCACGTGGGTGCCCCCTCGCCGAGGACCGCCCCCAGGAGCCGGCGCAGGTGGGGATCCTGGACCGTGGCGATCAGCTCGCGCAGGTCGGCCTCCATCTGAGCGGCGGGACGGGTGGGACCGTCGAGGAGCGTGTCGGGGTCGTACTCCTCGGGCTCGGCCTGCCGGACCCCCTCGACCAACAACCGCCCGCCGTGGGTCGGATGGACGCTGAACACCCCGTCGACATGGACGGGCTGGCCGGTGCGGCACACCTCGCGCGCCGCCTCGACGTCACTGAGGACGACCGCCGGGAGGACCCCGGTGCGGTTGCCCAGCGTCAGCTTGAGGTACTCATCGCCCTCGCGCCGGCGGCGCACGTCCATCGCCCGGAGGAGCAGTACCCCTGCGACCCGGCTGCCTTCCCGAAGCTCTCGAACCTGCATGATCGCGGACGAAGATAGAGCCGCCCTCGGACGGCCCCTCGCGCGAAATGCGCTGCGTAATGGCGAAACTGCGCCTGCGCCGGTGGCTCAGAGCCCGGGCGGATGGCGCACGGCGAACGTCTTGAGATCGGGCTCGTCGGCCGGCCGGTCTGACCAGCGCGCGCCGGTCTCGGCCAGCGCCACGGTGTCGAAGCGCAGCCCGGCGACATACATGAACGTGTGGCCGGCGTTGGCGAACACGGTGATCCACTTGCCCGGCCCCGGCTGCCCCCAGTGCTCCAGATCGCCGGAGACGACGGTGTGGTCGAGCAGGTGTGCGGCGGCGAAGACGTAGCTGATCGAGCCCGAGCAGTCATAGGCCGTGTCCTCGTAAGTCATGTGGCCGCCGCCGTAGCGATAGGGCAGGTGAGCGATCTGGTTGCCGGCGGCGATCACCGCCTCGACCGCGGCGGGCGCGTCGATGGGGGCGACCGCGAGGCCGTCCGGCGTCAGCGTCGCCTGGTTGGTGGAGGCGCTCATCCCGCTGTCGGCGAGCGCCTTGCGGATGTCGGCCACCGACTGGGGTGTGGGCAGCGGCGAGGTCACCCCGGCAGGCGCGACGCTCACCCCGGCGCTCGCCGGCGCCGAAACCGCCACCCGCCCGATCTTGGCCGAGGCGCCGGCGACCGGCTGCACCGCCTGGGGATGGCCCTGCGGCAGCGGCGTCGCCGACGTCGCCGTCTGGAGCTGGCCCTGGCCGCCCTGGGCGCCGCAGCCGGCGGCGACGAGCGCCGCCAGCGCGGCCATCGTGGTCACGCGCTTGCGCACCGCTCGAGTATGCCGCGCGCGCGGCCTCAGTCGTCGAGGTGGCCCGAGTACAGCGCGAACACCGCTCCCTGCGGATCCTGGGCCACGCCGATCCTGGCGACCCCGATATCGGTGTTGCCCATCAGCACGGTCCCGCCCAGCTCCGAGACCCTCGCCAGGGTGGCGTCGAGGTCGTCGGTGGCGAAGTACACCATCCAGAACGGCGGGGTGCCCTCGGGCATGGGGGGACGGATGCCGCCGTTGGAGCGGCCGCCGTTGTTGATGACCTGGTAGGGCATCTCCGCGCCCTCCATCGGGCTCGTCGTCCAGCCGAACAGGCCGCCGTAGAACGCCGCCGAGCCGTCGAGGTCGGGCGAGCCGAGCTCGTTCCAGCACAGCGCCCCGTGGGCGTTGACCAGCTGCGCGCCCTTGTGCTGGTTGGGCTCCCAGATGAGGAACCAGGCACCCTGGGGATCCTGGATGACCGCCATGCGTCCGGCTTCCATGACGTCAAACGGCGGCGCGTGCACGGTGGCTCCGAGCTCCGCGGCCTTCGCGGCGGTGGCGTCGGCATCGGCGACGGTGATGTAGGAGTTCCACGCGGGCGGCACGCCCGCGTCGCGCTGCTGCTGGGGCTGGGGTGAGATCGCCCCCACCAATTTGCCGTCAAGCGCGGCCATCGAATACATCACGCCTTCGCCGGCGGGCATGTCGGTGATCTCCCACCCGAACAGGCCCGAGTAGAAGGCCTTGGCCGCCTCCTGGTCGGTTGTGTTCAGATCGGTCCAGCTGAACGTCCCAGGTGTGTGCTCCGTGCGTTGTCCCATTGCGGCGACGCTACCACCGCCACAGCGCCGGGGTCGAGAAATGCCTCGGGTCACGGTCCGTTAACCGTACGTTCACGGCACGGCAACGTCGCGGTGGCTCGAAATGGTGAGACTGGCCGCGCACATCCCCCTCGAACAAAGGGAACGACATGGCACGACGCCCATTCCTGGCGCTTCTGGCCGCCTCTGCCGTGGCAGGGGCCTCGGTGATCGCCGCCTCTGCGGCGACCGCCGGCTCCGACCATCACACCCACGCGCAGCGCAGCAACCAGCGGCACTACTGGGTCCACGGCGGCACCCACGGATCCGCCACTCCGATCAAGCACCTCGTGGTCATCTTCCAGGAGAACGTCTCCTTCGACCACTACTTCGGCACCTATCCCAACGCGGCGAATTCCGCGGGTGAGCCCACCTTCCACGCGGCTCCGGGGACGCCCACGGTCAACGGGCTGAGCGGAGCGCTTCTCACGAGCAACCCCAACGGCGCCAATCCACAGCGACTCGATCGCAGCCAGGCGCTCACCTGTGACCAGAACCACGGTTACACAGCCGAGCAGAAGGCCTTCGACATGGGCCTGATGGACAAGTTCATCCAGTTCACGGACGTGGAGAGCTGTTCGCCGCCGGACACGACCGCGCCCAACCTCGTCCTGGACTACTACGACGGCAACACGGTCACGGGGCTGTGGAACTACGCCCAGCACTTCGCGATGAGCGACAACTCGTACTCCAATACGTTCGGCCCGTCGTCGCCGGGCGCCGTCAACGTGACCGCGGCGAACACGTTTGGGGCGATCTGCGGCCCGACGAGTGCCACCATCAACGACCCGCCCTGCACGGGTACGCCGGGATCGCCGACCACCACCACCCCAGGCTCGCCCCAGCCCCAGGGGCCCGGCACGATGTACAGCGACGCCGACCCCTACTGGGACGTGTGCTCCGGGGCCCAGCAGGACAAGCACACCGCGGCCCAGACGATCGAGATGGGCGGCACCAACGTCGGCGACCTGCTGGACAAGGCCGGCGCTACGTGGGGCTGGTTCCAAGGTGGCTTTGCCAGCCCGGGCTATGTCTCCGGCAAGCC
Organism: uncultured Actinomycetota bacterium; assembly: GCA_963801435.1. Lineage (GTDB taxonomy): Bacteria > Actinomycetota > Thermoleophilia > Solirubrobacterales > Solirubrobacteraceae > Palsa-465. The sequence continues at coordinate 38,777 of CAWDFE010000026.1, read as the reverse complement.
CGTCAGCGACGACCTCTCGGCCGTCTGCACGGGGACTCACAACAACGTGGGCGACGCCTCGCAGGTTGACTACAACCCGCACCACGAGCCATTCCAGTACTACGCCTCCACGGCGAACCCGCAGCACCTGCCGCCGACCTCGGTCTCGATGATCGGCCGCCAGGACCAGGCCAACCACCAATACGACCTGAAGGACTTCTGGGCGGCGGCCGGCGACGGCAACCTGCCGCAGGTCTCCTACCTCAAGGCCGCTGACTACCAGGACGGCCACGCCGGGTACTCGGACCCGCTCGACGAGCAGACGTTCCTCGTCGACACGATCAACCGCCTCGAGAAGCTCCCTACGTGGAGAAGCACCGCGGTCGTGATCGCCTACGACGACAGTGACGGCTGGTACGACCACCAGATGGGCCCGATCGTCACGCAGTCGCAGACTCCGCTCGACGCTCTGAGCGGCACGGGCACGTGTGGATCCAACACCGCCATGGTGCCCAGCGGCCAGCAGGGCAAGTGCGGCGTCGGCCCGCGGCAGCCGCTGCTCGTCATCTCGCCGTTCGCCAAGTCCAACTACGTGGACGGCACCTTCACCGAGCAGAGCTCGGTCGTCCGCTTTATTGAGGACAACTGGCTCGGCGGCGAGCGGATAGGGGCCGGGGCGGCCGATGCCCAGGCGGGCACGCTCGACAACATGTTCGACTGGCGTGCCCGCGAGGACCGCCAGCTGTTCCTCGACCCGTCGACGGGCGAACCGACGCACGGCTCCTGGCACTGACGCGCCAGAAGACCTGACGCATGCGAGGGCCCGGCACCGCCGGGCCCTCGCGTCATCTCAGGCCCCGGCCTACTAGATAGATCGCTCTATCTAGGAAGGAAAGGAACGAGGCCGTGCGCGGGGGGCTGCAGGCGACTCAGGAGAGACGACTCTGGGACAAAAAGCGCTGGATATAGGCGCTTTTTGTCCCAGAGTGGCGTCCCGGGCGCCGCGTCGCGGGCCGGTGCGCCCTCCGGGTGCGTCAGGAGCGCGCGATCGAGGCCGGGTCCGTGCGCTCCAGCCGGGTCATCGTGACGCTGGCGTCCAGCTTGGCGCTGGCCGACCCCCGGTAGACGCCCTTGATCGGGGGCACGTCGGCGTAGTGGCGGCCGTGGCCGATCTTGACGTGGGTCTCGCCGGCGAGGACGCGGTTGGTGGGGTCGGCGCCGACCCACACCGGATCACCGCCGCCTGGGTTGGGGAGCAGGGCCTCGAGCCAGGCGTGGGTGTCGACCTCCACCGACTCCTGGCTGTCGCCGGAGTCGGAGCCGGCGGCGAACAGGTAGCCCGAGACGTAGCGCGCGGCGATGCCGTGGTGGCGCAGCAGCGAGAGGCCGAGGTGCACGAAGTCCTGGCAGACACCGGCGCCCGCCTCCAGCAGGTCGAGGATCCGCGAGTCCACGTAGGTCGCGCCCTGGCGGTACTCGAACCGGTCGGGGATGAGCACTGAGATGAGCATGACGGCCGCCAGCGGGGACGAGGCGGCCCGGGTGGTGGTGAGCAGCTCACGGAACGCCGGGTGGTCGGGAGCATCGTCGGTCTGGAGCAGGAACTCGCCGCCTGCCTCGCGGTAGTTGGGATCGGCAAGCGCCTCCCACGTCGAGCGCGGCGGCTCGGGCGCGACCTTGGTGCTCACGCGCGCGCGCACGTCAATGGTCAGCGACCGGTGCGGGCGCGCGACCTCGAACTCCACCACCTCGGTCCCGAAGTAGTCGGTGTGGCGGTGCACGCGCACCTCCGGGGTCAGCCGGACGTTGAACTCGTCGCAGCGCTGTCGGCCGTTGCCGTGCGGCTTGACCCGCAGCGCGTTGAGGTTGTCCACGACCTCACTGTCGTACTCGTACTGCGTCAGATAGCGGATGGCGAAGTTCATGGCGTCGGAACGCGCGACCGTCAGACGTGCACGGCGGCCAGCGCTGCGATCGCAAAATAGCGGGCGTCGACGTCGCGATCGACCAGCTCCAGCTCACCCTGTACCCGCTCGAGGATCGGCTCCAACGCGTCGCCGGCATCGGGCGCGCGGCGCTGGAGCTCGAGGTCGGCGATGAGCCGGCCCAGCCGGAGCACTGGCGGCGAGGATCGCGGCTGCGCGTCGGCGGCGGTGAGCGCGGCGGCCAGGGCCTCGACCGAGGAGGCCACCGAGCCCGGATACGTGGAGTCAAACAGCAGGAAGCGCACGACCGGCACCACCGTCGGCGCCGCCCGGACCGCCCGGCGGTAGGCCTGAAAGCCGCCGACCGCGTACAGCAGGGCCAGAGCCTCGGTCTCATACCCCTCCTCCAGCGGGCCCGGCGGGATCGTGACCCGCAGCATGCGCAGGACCATGTCGGCTTCCTCGATGCGGCCGCCCGCCTCCAGGAAGGCGCGGCCCTCGTCGCGCAGCAGCGTGCGGTCCAGCAGTCCCCAGAACAGAGCACAGCGCTCCTTGACCTCCTGATAGAAGGAGTAGGGGCCGGTCTGGAGCGCCGCCTGGAGGTCGTAGCGCCCGAGCAGGAGGTAGAACGAGTTCAGCGCCTCCCACATCTCGGTGGAGATCACGTCGCGCATGGTGCGGCCGCGCTCGCGGGCGCGGGCGACGCAGGAGACCACCGACGCCGGGTTGGCGGTGTCCAGCGTCAGCAGGCGCGCCACCTCGGCGCGGCCGAGGGAAGCGGGTGCCGGGTCCGCCGCCGCCTGCCCCGTTGCTCCCGTCTCCTCGCCCCCGGGCGCGGGTGCCTTGGCGCCGATCGTCGCCAGCACGCCCTCCCAGCTCAGCGCGATCCCGCGCTCCCCGGGGGTGCCGGCGACGTCGGCGTGAAAGGCGCCGTCCAGGATGCGGGCGGTGTGCTCGGCGCGCGCGAGGTCCCGGCCCAGCCAGAACAGCTCCTGGGCGATCCGAGCCAACACTAGTGCACCGTTTCCGAACTCCCTTGCGCTCTGACGGCGTCTGGACGCGCCTGGCCGGGTCCGCCGGCCCGGCATGTACGCCCGGTACTAGCTGGGCCGGCGGACACCGCCCAGGCACGCCCAGCCACTCGCCAGATCATCAAGGGACTTACGAAACGCTGCACTAGGCCCCGCCGGTCTGCTGCTGCTGCTGCTGGGCCTGGCTCTGCCAGCCGGCTCCGTAGCGCACGTCGGGCAGGCGCGGCGGGCGATGCAGCGGCAGGGTCCCGGGGGACAGGTCGGCGTCGCTCTCATCGTCGAGCACCCAGGTGTCCTTGGAGCCGCCGCCCTGCGAGGAGTTGACGATCATCGACCCCTCGCGCAGCGCCACCCGCGTCAGCCCGCCCGGCACGATCCGGATCTCCTCGCCGAACACGGCGAACGGACGCAGGTCGACGTGGCGGGGCGCCAGGCGACCGTCCCCGACCTCGGTCGGCGCGGTGGAGAGATGGACGAGGTCCTGGGCGATGAACCGGTGGGGGTCGTCCAGGATCATGCGGGCCTGGAGGTCAAGCTGCGCCTCCGAGGCGTGGGGCCCGATGAAAACGCCCTTGCCGCCCGACTCCGATGTGGGCTTGATGACCAGCTCGGACAGCCGGCCCAGGACGTCCCGGCGCTGGGTCTCGTCCGAGAGAAGATAGGTGGGCACGTTGTCCAGGATCGGCTCCTCGCCCAGGTAGAAGCGGATCATCTCCGGGACGTAGTAGTAGATGGCCTTGTCATCGGCGACCCCGGTCCCGATCGCGTTGGCGATCGCCACCGTCCCCGCCCGGTAGGCGCGCACCAGCCCCGGCACGCCCAGCAGCGAGTCGGGCCGGAACTCCAGCGGATCGATGAAGTCATCGTCCAGGCGGCGGTAGATCGTATGGACGCGCTGCAGCCCCGAGGTGGTGCGGATGTAGCAGACCGCGTCGCGGACCACGAGGTCCCCGGGCTCCACCAGCTCCACGCCCATCTGCCGCGCCAGGAAGGCGTGCTCGAAGTAGGCCGCGTTCATCGCCCCCGGCGTCCACAGCACGACGGTGGGGTGGCTCTCGGCGGCCGGGGCGACCGCGCGCAGCGCGTCGAGCAGCAGCGAGGGGTAGTTGGCCACCCCGCGGACGCGGTGCCCGGCGAACAGCTCGGGCATCAGCCGCGTCATGGCGACGCGGTTCTCCAGTACGTAGGAGATCCCCGAGGGCGTCCGCACGTTGTCCTCGAGCACCCGCCAGCGGCCGTCGCCGTCGCGCACCAGGTCACAGCCGCACACGTGGCAGTACACGCCGCCCGGGGCCCGGACGCCGTGCACGGGGCGGGCGAAGCTGGCACGGCTGACGATCAGCGACCAGGGGACGATGCCGGCGCGGACGATCTCGTGGGCGTGGTAGACGTCGTCGACGAACGTGTTGAGCGCCCGGATGCGCTGCGCCAGGCCGCGCTTGATCGTCGTCCACTCGGCCGCGGTGAGGACGCGGGGCACGAGGTCCAGGGGCCAGGCGCGGTCGCGGCGCTCCCCGTCGGATCCGGCCACCTCGAACGTGATCCCCTGCTGCATGAAGATCGTGTCGCGGCGCCGGCCCGCGGCCTGCAGCGCCTCCGGCCCGAGCCGCTCCAGCGCGGCCATCAGCGACGCGGCGTGTGGCAGCGGGCGTCCGTCCTCGCCGAGCAGCTCGTCACGGCATCCGCCGGGGATGCGGTAATCCAGGGCCGTCGACGGGGTCCGGGTGTCGGTCACCGTCCCTATGTGTACCCGCTGGCACGCGGGATCGCCAGCACCACGGGGACAGGCGGACCGTCGCGACCTTGTCCGGGTGGCGTAGGCGGGTCACTCACGTTGCGCACGCTGACGCGGGCCCGGCACCGAGGCGCCGGCGCGAGGACAGCGTCGGTTTCTAGTTGGCGCTGACGAGCTCTCGGTGGGCGACGCGGTGGTAGGCGTCGCAGATGACGAGCTCGCACGGCTGGCGGTGAGCGGCGTGACGGTAGGCGAGGCGCCGGGCCTCATCGAGCGTGCTGCAACGGACCGGGGAGAGCTCGTCGGGAAGCTCGACCTCCCAGTCGCCGTGGCGCTCGTGATCGATGCGGATGGTGGGGTACACGGCAGGGGTCATGACACCAAGAGTGCCATCCCGCGCGCCGCTTGTCATCCATCATGGACGAACTTTCACCCGCCTGGGTGGAAACGACCAGATGTTCGCGCTCACACCGGCGGAATGGCCGCCATCGACGCCTGCTACAACGAGGGCGTGAACCCCGACGAGTCGGCAGTGGGCTGCACGGGCGAGCTGATCATCGCCACCCGGGGCGAGGCGGGGCCGGGAGAGGTGCTGGTCAAGGTGCGCGGCGGAACCGAGGCGTATCCGCTGGCGCGGGGCACGCCGGTGCTGGTGTTCAATGCCCGCGGGGACCGCGCACTCGATGTGATGGAATGGGATCCAGAGGGCTGAAGGCACGGGCGCACACAGACGGCGAAGGGCGATCTGTAGCCCCTGAGAGGCGACACTGATGTTCGGTTTTCGCGTGCCCGCCCCGGATGAGGCGATGCTCATCTCGGGTGGCCGGGCGGGGCGAGACGGCACGCCGTTCAACCGCCAGAAGCTGGCGACCGAGGTGCTCGACGGGTCCAAGGCGGAGATGGTCAAGATGGGGCTGATCGTCGACTCGCTGCAGATCCAGTCGATCGACGACATGGGCGCGGGCTACATCGACGCGATGGCCGCGCCCCACAACGCCGCCATCCAGCGACAGGCCAAGATCGCGCAGGCCCAGGCCAACCAGGCGGCGGCCGAGGCCGAGCAGGAGTCCCAGCGCAAGCAGGCCGAGTACCAGCGCCAGACAGCCATCGTTCAGGCCAAGTACAAGGCCGAGGTCGACAAGGCCCAGGCCGAGGCGGCGCAGGCGGGCCCACTGGCCGAGGCGGGCGCGCAGCGCGAGGTGATCGCCGCCCAGACCGAGCTGGCCCAGCGTCAGGCCGAGCTGCGCCAGCAGCAGCTGGTGGCCGAGGTGGTCAAGCCGGCCGAGGCCGAGGCCGAGAAGACGCGGGTGATCGCCGAGGCCGACGCCCAGCGGATGACGATCCAGGCGGAGGCGGCCGCCTCCCACAACCGGGTGGCGCTCGACCGCATGCTCATCGACCAGCTGCCCCAGATCGTCCGCGAGGCGGCGGGCGGGCTGGCCAACGCCAACATCAACGTGCTCAACGGCGCCGACGGCCTGGGTCAGATCGCGGCCGGCCTCGTCGGCCAGGGGCTGAGCATCTTCGAGTCGGTCAGGAGCAACCTGGGCAGTTACGAGGACGAGGAGAACGGGGTGAGCGAGGCGCCGGGCCCGCCCCGGCTGTCGGCCAACTCCGCCCCGCCGGCGCCCGAGGCCCGCGCGTCCGTCGACCCGGACACCGGCCCCACCCAACCCCGCGCCGGGTAGCGCCCCGAGCCATCGCACCCCTCCTTCAAGCAGCACCAATCCAGCCCTTACGAAACTCATCGTCGCAGCCCGTACTGTGGGCGCGGTGACGGCGCTCTCGCGGCGGACGGTCAGGCACGGCGGCGCCGCCGTCGTCATGGTGGTGATCCTGGTCGCGGGCCTGCTGGCCGGGACGGGCTGGCTCTACGTGCTGCGCGGGGTGCACTGGCTGGACGTGGGCCCCCGCATCGGCGACGCGCTGCCGCTGCTGCAACTGGCGTCGTTCGACGCGCAACCGCTGCTGCGGGTGCTCGTCGCCTGGGTGCTGGCCGGGGCGCTCACCGGGGTGGCGCTCAGCCGGCTGGCTCCGCGCCGGCGGGTGGTGCCGGCGTTCGTCGTCGCCCTCATCGTGCTGCTGCTGGCCGCCCAGGAGTCCTACGCACTGACGCGCAACCTCAGCTTCTCCTCGACGGTGTTCTCGCACGCGCCGGGGCTGGGGCCGGTGCTCGAGGCCGCGGCCTTCTCGCTGGGCTGCTGGCTACCGCGGCCGATCGATCGCGGGGATCGGCCGCGGACGGGTCGGCGCTCGTTCGTCTCGGTGCTCACTGGATTTGGCGATCGTGGCGTGGGCGGCGGCGAGCGTGGGCACGCCGGCCAGCACGACCGCGATCGCGAGCCCGTGGGCGACGGTCGCCGGCGCGCCCGCGCCTAGGGACTCGCCGAACGCGCCCAGCCCACAGGCCAGCGCCACCAGCGCCGCGCCGGCCGTCATCAGCGTGATGGCCGGCACCGCGGCGCCGCCGTCAAGGGCTGACTGGAAGCAGAGGAAGCCCGCGAACGTGCCGGCGGCGGCCACCGCTGTCCAGCCGCTGAGCAGCGCGGCGGTCCCGTGGGCATGCCAGTCCAATGACACGGCCTTGATCGCCGCATCGGCCAGGCCGTAGAAGATCCCGGCGGCGGCGGCGCGCGCCGCGGGTCCGCGTCGACGGCTCAGCGCGCCCGCGGCGAGCGCGCCGGCGGCCAGCGCGGCGACCAGCCGTCCGGTGCCGATCCGGTCCGGCGCCGTGGAGACGCCGATCGGGAGGACGGCGAGCGCGGCGGCGATCATCAGCACCGCCGTCGCCTGCCGCCGTGTGACCGGCTGCCGGAAGATGCCGGCGGCCAGCGGCACCGACAGGGCCAGGCCGCCGGCGGCGAACGCCTGCACGAGTGACAGCGGCGCGATCGCCACGGCGGCGACCTGAAGGCAGAACCCGGCCCACCCCAGCGCCTGGCCCGACAGCCAGGCGGGGCTCCTGAGCGAGCGGCGCAGGCGACCGGGACCGCTGGTGGCGCCGCCCGCCCGGCCCAGCCCCCGGTGCTGCAGGAGGAACCCCAGGTTGATCAGTGCCGCCGAGACCAGCGCCAGGAGCAGGCCGCCGATCACCGGGCGAGGACCCGGGATCGGCGGCCGTCCGCACGGTGGCCCCGAAGCGCCTCACGTCGTCCGGCGCGCCGGGTCTCGTGACGGTGGCGGCCCTCGCCGTTGGGGATCGGGACGATTCCGGGCGTCAGCGACCGCGCCGCGCCGCGCGCGCGCGGCAGCGGGTCGCTGGCGTCCCGCGAGGCGAGGATCAGCATCTGATCCAGATGGGCGTGCCACAGCTGCCAGTCGTGGCCCCCGTGGTACAGCGCATAGGTGACCGACCCGCCCGCGGCGGCCAGCGCCCTGGCCATCGGCTCGGTCTGAGGGCTGTCGTTGTCGTCGCGGCCGACGAATAGGAAGGCGCGCACGGGGTCGGCGGCGATCGCGGAGCGCAGCCGCGTCACGTAGTCAAGCGGGCTGTTGGCCCGGAGCGTGGCGCGGTCGGCCTTCGCGAATGCGCCACTGCGCGTCTCGATGTAGTAGCCGCTCCAGGCCTGGAGGTTGGCGAACGTCCGGACATGCTGCAACGCGACGTTGGTGGCGCCGTAGGCCCCGGCCGAGAATCCGGCGATCACCCGGTCCTGGCGCTTGGCCAGGGTGCGGAAGCGATGGTCGACGTCGTGCACCACGTTGATCACGTAGCCGGCGAAGTTGCCCGACGGCGTGTTGGCCCACTCCGAGTCCGAGTACGTGCTCCCGCGGATGCGCCCGTCGGGGAACACCAGGATCATCGGGCGCATCCGGCGGCGGCTGATGAGGTTGTCCATGCGGACCGGCAGCTGGGCGATGTCGACGTACACCACCGGCCGGCCCGGGCTGCCGTGCAGCAGGTAGTACGCGGGATAGCGCGCCCGTCCGGTGTCGTAGCCGGGCGGCGTGTACACGATGTAATCGGCCATGTGGTGCAGCGCACGCGAGTAGAAGTGCACGGTCCGCAGCTGACCGCGGTGGGCGTGGGGGAGAAACGCGACCGTGGCAAAGCCGCGGTGCTGGTAGTAGGACTCCCAGTAGCCGAAGGCGCCGACGAGCCCGACCACGGCCAGCGCCGCGGTCACGATCCCCACCAGCGGGCGCGGGCGCAGCAGCCTCAACGCATCTGCCCGATCGGGCCGGGGGGTCGCAGCCCGGGCGGCACCGCGGGCACGCCGTGCCGCAGCGCATCGCCCAGGCGGCTGCGGCGGCGCTGCGGCAGGTAGCCCTCGGCCTGGAGCACGCGCACGACGGCGCGCGGAAGGGCCGTGCGGGACTCGAAGACGAGGTACCGCGGGCGCCACTGCGGGGAGAACTTCTCGTTGAAGCGCACCAGCCGGTCCATCTGGAAACGGCGGTGCAGCGGCCCGAGACCCAGGCGCGTCAGCGCCCGCACGACGCGATTGCGGCTGGGCTCGCCGCGCACGAGGTGGGCCAGTCCGGCGTAGTTGAGGCTCACCTCCGCTGCGCCTCGCTTGCGTGCGACCTCGAGCGCGCGCGCGACCAGCGCCTCGTTGAGGCCGTTGGGCGTGTCGCCCACGCGCTGCATCGTGTCCAGCGACAGGCTCTCCCCGCAGGTCACGAAGCGCATCACCCCGCCCAGCTCTCCCGCCGGGGAGCGGGCCAGCAGGTAGAGGTCGTCAGGTCGCAGCTCGGCGGTGAAGCTGCCCATCGCCATGGCGAAGCCGTGTACGCGCGGGTGATCGTCGTGCCAGCGCGCGGACAGGAGCTCGATCTCGGTCTCCAGCCAGGCGTCGATCTCGCGGCCGTCGTGGGCGGTGATCTCCCAACCGCGCCGCGCCACCCGGTGCACGCTCTGGCGCAGCTTGCGCACCGCCCGCCCCTCGAGGGTGAAGGTGCGCGGGTCAACGAACGCCTCCTCGCCCACCCGCACCGCGTGCAGTCCGAGCCGACGGTACTCATCCAGATGCGTCTCGGCGGCGCCCCACAGCACGACCTGCCATCCGTGCTTTCGCGCCCGGTCCTGGAACGCGGCCAGCACCTGTGCGGTCGCGCCCGCCGGGGCGACCGGATCGGCGGAGATCACCGCCGTGCCACCGATGACCCGGTAGGCGAGCACGCCGCCGGCGGCGAACGCCAGCGCCTTGTCGGGCCGCAGCAGGAACGGCGAAAGCGAATCGGAGCCGTGCGCGTCGACGATCGCCCGGGCGGCTCGGTGCTCGTGCTCCGCGTGGTCGTTGGTGGCCGGGGCGGGACGGACGAGCGAGCGCAGCGCCAGCACGGAGATGACGACCGCGCCGGCAATCAGCGCATCGATGAGCGCATCCCAGTCGGCGCTGATCCGTGGCACCGAAGCTGCCGTCAGCGCGTGGTCGGAGGGGTGGCGCAGGACCCCGGCGATGACGTGGCCGGCGGTGTGCCGGACGACGGGGGCGCTGACGACGGCGCCGGCCGCAAGCCCCCAGGCCACGACCGCCGCGCACGCCACCCCGAGGCCGGGGCGATTGGAGCAGCCCAGCCGGAACGCCCCGCGGCCCAGTGCCAGCAGCAGGGCCAGGCCGGCCTGCACCGCCGCGTCGCCGTAGCGGCCGTGGCCGGCATTGAGCGCCGCCAGCGCCACCAGCCCGATGACGGTCAGCGACACCGCCGTGCGCGTGCCGCGCCACAATCCCGGGAGCAGCGCGAGCAGCGTCGCGCCGAGGATGAGCGCCACGTCGTGGGGGTGAATGGGCAGGCCCGGATAGGCGGCCACGGCCAGCCGATGAGCCTCGGGATGCACCGCGTGCAGCCCGTACACCACCGATTGTGTGGCAAGCACCGCGACCGCCACTGGCGCCGTCTGCCGAATCGACAGAAAGCGAATCTGCGCACCCATGGGATCATTCTGGCCTCCCGGAGCGCTTCCGACGCGGTGTCGGGGCCCAAACAACGGGCCCGTAAGCCGTCCCTCACCTTACAGAAACAATACGCGCACGGCTGCCAACGGTTAAGGCTCCACGCCAATGTGACAACCCGCCGACTACCCTTCGCGGCGATGCGGATCCTGATCACGGGCGCGGGCGGGATGCTCGGTCTCGACGTGCAGCGTGCGGCTGACGATGCCGGCCATGAGAAGGTGGCGCTCACGCGGGCACAGCTCGACATCACCGATGCCGCGGGCGTCTCCGCGGTAGTCGGCGGCGCCGGCCCAGATGCGGTGGTCAACTGTGCCGCGTGGACCGATGTGGACGGCGCCGAATCTCGGTCCCGCGAGGCCACCGCGGTCAACGGCGCCGGGGCCGGCAACGTGGCGGCGGCGGCCGCCGGCGCCGGAGCGTGGGTCGTCCACGTCTCCACTGACTACGTGTTCAACGGGGCCAAGCCCGCCGCCTACGTCGAATCGGATCCGGTGGACCCGGTCTCAGCCTACGGTCGCTCCAAGCTCGATGGCGAGCGAGCCGTCGCCGCGGCGGCCCCCGGCGGGCATACGATCGTCCGGACCGCGTGGCTGTTCGGGGCCGGCGGCCGCTGCTTTCCCAAGACCATCCTGCGCGCGGCCTCGCAACGGCCCGAGCTGACGGTGGTCGCCGACCAGATCGGGTGCCCCACCTTCACCGGGCATCTGGCGCCCGCGCTCGTGGCATTGGCGGGGCAGCGCACGCCCGGCGTGCTGCACGTGGCCGGTGGCGGCCAGTGCTCCTGGTATGAGTTCGCGGCCGCGATCGTGAACGCCGGCGGCATCGACTGCCCGGTCCGCCCGATCTCCAGCGACGAGTATCCCGTGCCTGCCCGACGCCCCCACAACAGCGTCCTGGCCTCCGAGCGCGGCGCGCCCGAGCTGCCGGACTGGCGGTCGGGTCTGGAGCAGTTCATGTCCGAGACGGCGGAGGTGCGCGCGTGAAGCTCCTGGTGGGCGGTGCGGCCGGCTTCATCGGCTCGACGTTCGTCGAACTGCGCGTGCGCGAGCACGGTGATGACGTCACGGTGCTCGACGCCCTCACCTACGCGGGCCGCCGGGACAACCTGCGCGAGGTGGAGTCCGACATCCGCTTCGTCGAAGGGGCGATCGAGGATCCCGAGGCGGTGGCGAGCGCGATCGGCGACGCCGAGGCGATCGTCAACTTCGCCGCCGAGACCCACGTGGACCGCTCGATCGCCGACCCCTTCGCCTTCAGCGTGACCAACGGCCAGGGCACCCATGTGCTGCTGGAGGCCGCCCGCGAGCGTGGCCTGCGCTACGTGCAGGTGTCCACTGACGAGGTCTACGGCTCGATCGAGGCGGGGTCGTTCACCGAGACATCGCCGCTTGCGCCCTCCAGCCCCTACAGCGCCACCAAGACGGGCGCCGACCTGCTCGTGCTCAGCTACCACCACACCTACGGGATGGAGACGCTGGTGGCGCGGGGCTCCAACAACTACGGGCAGCGCCAGTACCCGGAAAAGCTGATCCCGCTGATGATCCTCAACGCGATGGCCGGCGATCACCTGCCCGTCTACGGTGACGGCAGGAACGTGCGCAACTGGCTCTACGTGGAGGACTTCGGCCGCGGCATCGGGCACGTCCTCGCCCACGGCAAGCCGGGCGAGGTCTACAACTGCGGTGGGCCCGACGAGTGCGAGAACATCGAGGTGGTGCACCGGATCCTGCAGCTCACCGGCGCCGACGACTCGCTCATCGAGTACGTCACCGACCGGCTCGGCCACGACCGTCGCTACTCGCTGTCCTCCGAGAAGCTGGCGGCTCTGGGGTGGCGCGCCCAGACCCGCTTCGCCGACGGCCTGGAGCGGACGGTGGCCTGGTATCGCGACAACGGCTGGTGGTGGGAGCCGATCCGCTCCGGCGCATACCGCGAGTACTACGAGCGCCACTACGGCCGCTCGTTGAAGTCGTAGCGGGGGGATCCCCGTGACGACCGCGAGAGGCCGGCACGCGCCGCCACCGGAGGTCCGGCTGCCCCTACAACGCGAACGGCTGTTGCGCGCGGCAGCCCGCGAGTTCGCCGAGCGCGGCTATGCCGGGGCCAGCTCGGAGTCGATCAGCCGCCGCGCCGGGATGTCGAAGGCGACGTTCTATGAGCACTTCGCCAACAAGGAGGAGTGCATGCTGGCACTGTTTGACATGGGCGCCGAGCTCGTCCAGAACGCGATGGCGGAGGCGGCGCGCAACGCGCCGGTCGGGGATGCGCGCGAGCGCGTGCGGGCGGGGACGCGCGCCTTCCTGGGGGCGCTGGCCGAGCACCCCGAGTTCGCGCAGACGCTGCTGGTCGAGATCATCGGCGCCGGCCCCCGGGCGGCCCAGCGCCGCGACCAGATCCTCGAGGCGTTCGCCGGCGTGGTCGACGCCGAGAACGCCGCCGCGGCGCGCCGCGGCCTGATGCGACGTTTCAGCTCGCCCGATGACTCCTTCGCGGTCGTGGGTGCCGTCACCGAGCTGGTCTCGCGCCAGGTGCGGCTCGGTGTGCCCGAACACATGCTGGACCTCGCGTCGGTCATCGACCGCCTCATCTTCGGGCTGCTCGGTAGCGACCAACGATGACGTCGCGCGACAGCCTGGCGGCGCTGGAGCGCGAGATCGTCGCCTGCCGCAAGTGCCCACGGCTCGTGGCCTGGCGCGAGGAGGTGGCGCGCGTCAAGCGAGCGTCGTTCGCGGGCGAGACCTACTGGGGCCGCCCGCTTCCCGGCTTTGGCGATCCGGCGGCGGCGGTGGTCCTCCTGGGGCTGGCGCCGGCCGCGCATGGCGGCAACCGGACCGGACGGGTGTTCACGGGCGACCGGTCGGGTGACTGGCTGTTCGCAGCTCTGTATCGCGCCGGGTATGCCAACCAGCCGACGTCACGGCGGCGCGATGACGGGCTGGCGCTGCGCGATGCCTGGATCGCGGCCGCGGTGCGCTGCGCGCCTCCCGCCAACAAGCCGACGCCCGCCGAGCGCGACACCTGCCTGCCCTACGCCGTCCGCGAGGTCGAGCTGCTGGAGTCCGCGCGCGTAGTGGTGTGCCTGGGCGCGTTCGCCTGGGACGCGGCGCTCCGCATCCTCGCCGCACGGGGGCACGAGCGGATCCGGCCGCGACCGCGCTTCGGCCACGGCGCCGAAGCGGTGAGCGGTGGGGTCACGCTGCTGGGTTGCTTTCATCCCAGCCAGCAGAACACGTTCACCGGCCGGCTGACCGAGGGCATGCTGGACACGATCTTCGAGCGCGCACGAGAGATCAGCACGGCGCGATGAAAACTGACGTGTTTCTACTCCGTAAGCCCAGCCGCCACGACGGGAGCCAAGGTCCATGAGAGGAATTCAGTTCAGTCAGTTCGGGGGCCCGGAGGTGCTGGAGCTCGTGGAGCTCCCGGATCCCGAGCCCGGGCCCGGCCAGATCCGGGTCGCGGTGCGCGCCGCCGGGGTCAATCCCATCGACTGGAAGGTCCGCAGCGGCGCCATGGGCGGCGACCTGCCCAAGCGCACTGGCCAGGAGGTGGCGGGCGTCGTCGACCGGCTGGGTGACGGGGTCACCGGCGTCGCCGTCGGCGACGCGGTGTTCGGCGGCGCCGCCGGCGGGGGCGGGGCCGCCGAACTGGCCCTAATGGAGAACTACGCACGGATGCCGGCCTCGCTTGACTTCGCCGGCGCCGCCGCGCTGCCGGTGGCGGTGGAGACCGCGGTACGAACGCTGGACGTACTGGGGGTGACCGGCGGTCAGACCATCGTCATCAACGGCGCCTCGGGCAGCGTCGGCATCGCCGCGGTCCAGTGCGCGCGCTCGCGCGGCGCGCGGGTGATCGGCACCGCCAGCGAGTCCAATCACGATTACCTGCGAGAGTTCGGCGCCGAACCCACCACCTACGGCGACGGGCTGGCCGAGCGCGTACGCGCGCTCGGGGCCGGGCGGGACCTGACCGTGGACCGCGCGCTCGATGCGTCGGGCGGGGGCATGCTGCCGGCGCTGGTGGAGCTCACCGGGTCGCCCGACCGCGTGGTCACGATCGCCGACTACCAGGGCGCTCAGGAGACCGGTGTCCCGTTCAACGGCGGGAGGGGCCCCGAGCGTGCGTGGTACGCCCTGGCCGACGCGGCGGCGCTGATCGAGGCCGGCCGCTTCCGGCTGCCGGTGGCCCGGACGTTCGCGCTCGATCAGATCGCCGAGGCGCACCGGATCAGCGAGAACGGCCACCCGCGCGGCAAGCTCGTCCTGATCGTCTCGGCAGGGTGACCCCGGCGCCCCGGGCGGAGCTGGCCGCCCTGCAGATCGCCGATCCCCCCGAGGCCTGGGAGGCGGTCGGCTTCACGGTGTCCGGCGACGGCGTGGTCGTGCTGGGCGGGATCGAGCTGTGGCTCGACGCCGCCGGCCGGGGGATCACCGGCTGGACGCTGCGTCGCATCTCGCTGCACCACGACGTCGACGGCCTGCCCACCGGAACCACCACCGATCTGCCGCCGCCCGAGACCGACCACCCCAACGGGGCCATGGATATCGACCACGTCGTGGTGACCACACCGGATTTCGATCGCACCGCTGCGGCGCTGGGCGACGCCGGGATCGCGTTGAGACGTGTACGTGACGCGGGTGGTTTTCGGCAGGGCTTTCGGCGGCTCGGACCCGCCATCCTGGAGATCGCGAGGCGCCGACGATGCCGGCGGGCCCGGCGCGGTTCTGGGGCCTCGTCGTGGTGGTGGCCGACCTGGTGGGCGTCCGCGCCCGGCTCGCGCCCCACGTCGGCGATCCGCGACGCCGTCCAGCCCGGGCGGCAGATCGCCACGCTCGGGGAGGGCGCCGGCCTGTCGCCCCGCATCGCGTTCATGGACCCCCGAGTAGGCGCGACATAGCGGACCGGTCCGGTCCTCAATCGCGAGTAGCCTGAAATCCATGTCTCTCGACGTCTTCAGCACGCGCACGCGCGAGTGGTTCTCCGGCGCCTTCGCGGCGCCCACCGCCGCCCAGGAGCAGGCCTGGCCGGCGATCGCCTCGGGCGAGCACGTCCTGATCTCGGCGCCGACGGGGTCGGGTAAGACGCTGGCCGCGTTCCTGTACGCGATCGACAGGCTGGCTGGCCGGCCAGCCAGCCGGACGTCCGATCGGCGGATCGGGCTCGTGTACGTGTCGCCGCTGAAGGCGCTGTCCTACGACATCGACCGGAACCTGCGCACGCCCCTGCGCGGCATCGGCGCCGACCTCAAGGTGGCCGTGCGGACCGGCGACACGCCCCAGCGTGAGCGCCAGCAGATGCTGCGCGAGGCGCCCGACATCCTCATCACCACCCCCGAGTCGCTGTACCTGATGCTCACCGGGCAGGCGCAGCGGCTGTTCGAGGGTACCCGCTGGTGCATCGTGGACGAGATCCACGCCGTGGCCTCGACCAAGCGCGGCTCGCACCTGGCGCTGACCCTGGAGCGCCTGACCGCGGCCGCCGGCGCCGACGTGCAGCGCATCGGCCTGTCGGCCACCCAGAACCCGCTGGAGGAGGTCGGCCGTTTCATGGTCGGCCCTCACCGCCGGTGCCGCGTCGTCGACACCGGGGTGCGCAAGGAGCTCGACCTCCAGATCCACGTGCCGGTCGAGTCCATGGTGGAGCCGGATGCGACGCCGGGGGTGGGCGGGACCGTTTTGGACCCGCTGGCCGGCGGCGAGGCGACCCGGCGGTCGATCTGGCCGGCGATCTACCCGGAGCTGCTCGAGCTCATCCGCACCCACAAGTCCACGATCATGTTCGTCAACAACCGCCGCAGCGCCGAGCGGATCGCGCTGCGGCTCAACGAGATGGCGGGCGAGGAGCTGGCCCGCTCCCACCACGGCTCGCTGGCGCGCGAGGAGCGCACCGTGGTGGAGGAGATGCTCAAGGCGGGCGAGCTGCCGTGCCTGGTGGCCACCTCGAGCCTGGAGCTGGGCATCGACATGGGCGCGGTCGACCTCGTGATCCAGGTTGAGTCGCCCAAGTCCGTGGCTCGCGGCCTGCAGCGGATCGGCCGCGCCGGTCACTCGGTGGGCGACGTCAGCCGCGGGCGGATCTTCCCCAAGTTCCGCTCGGACCTGCTCGAGTGCGCGGTGGTGGCGCGGCGGATGCGCGAGGCCCAGATCGAGACCACGGTGGTGCCGCGCAACGCGCTGGACGTGCTCGCCCAGCAGATCGTGGCCATCGCCGCGGCGTCGGGCGAGGACGAGCCGGTCGCGGTTGACGACCTCTATGCGCTGGTGACGCGCACCCACTCCTATGCCGAGCTCACCCGTTCGTCGTTCGAGAATGTCCTCGACATGCTCGACGGGCGCTACCCGTCGTCCGAGTTCGCCGAGCTGCGCCCGCGGATCGTGTGGGACCGTGTGGCGGGCACCATCCGGGCGCGCCCGGGCGCTCGCCAGCTGGCGGTCACCAACGCCGGCACGATCCCGGATCGCGGGCTGTTCGCGGTCACCCTGCCCGACGGGCGGCGCGTCGGCGAGCTCGACGAGGAGATGATCTACGAGGCCCGCCCCGGCCAGACGTTCCTGCTCGGTGCCACCACGTGGCGGATCGAGGAGATCGGCCGCGACCGCGTGATCGTGACGCCGGCGCCCGGGCTGCCAGGGGCGATCCCGTTCTGGAAGGGCGACACCATCGGCCGCCCGCGAGAGTTGGGCGAGGCGATCGGCGCGTTCGCGCGCTGGGCCGTGGACCAGGCGCCCGAGACGCTCGAGCGCGAATACGACCTCGACCGGCGGGCGGCGAGCAACCTCGTGGGATTCCTGACCGAGCAGCAGCAGGCGACGCGAGTGGTGCCGTCTGACCGCGCGATCGTGGTGGAGCGCTTCCGCGACGAGATCGGCGACTGGCGCCTGTGCGTGCTCAGCCCGTTCGGGGGCCGGGTCCACGCCGCCTGGTCGCTGGCCCTGAGCGCGCGCATCCGCGAGCAGGTGGGCCTGGAGTCCGACGCGATCTACTCCGACGACGGGATCATCATCCACCTTCCGGACGCCGAGGAGCCCCCGAGCGCCGATCTGATCCTGCTCGAGCCCGACGAGATCGAGGATCTCGTGGTCGCCGAGCTGGGGGCCTCGGCGCTGTTCGGGGCGCGCTTTCGCGAGAACGCCGGGCGGGCGCTGCTCATCCCGCGAGCGCGGCCGGGCAAGCGCACGCCCCTGTGGCAGCAGCGCCTGAAGTCCCAGTCGCTGCTGGAGGTGGCGAAGAAATACGGCGAGTTCCCGGTGATCCTCGAGACCTATCGCGAGTGCCTGCGCGACGTCCTCGACGTGCCCGGGCTGGTGGAACTGATCACGCGCCTGCAGCGCCGCGAGATCACGCTGGTGGAGGTCGAGACCGCCACCGCCTCGCCGTTTGCCTCGTCGCTGCTGTTTGACTACGTCGCCACCTACATGTACGAGGGCGACACGCCCAACGCCGAGCGCCGGGCGGCCGCGCTGTCGCTGGACCGCGACCTCCTGCGCGAGCTGCTGGGCCAGGAGGAGCTGCGCGACCTCATCGACCCGGGCGCGCTGGAGCGCGTGGAGGCCGATCTGCAGTGCCGGTCCGAGCTCACGCGTGCGGCCAACCGCGACACCCTGCTCGACGTCCTGCGCCGTGTCGGTGACCTCTCGGTGGAGGAGGTGGCGGCGCGCGTGCTCGACGGCCTCGACCCCGAGCCCATGCTCTCCGACCTTCGCGGTGAGCGGCGGGCGGCGCGGGTGCGCGTCAACGGACAGGAGCGCTGGATCGACGCCGCCGACGCCGGGCTGTACCGCGACGCCCTCGGCGCCGCCCCGGCTGGCGGCCTACCGGCGGCGTTCCTGGAGGACGTGCCCGACGCGCTCAGCCGGCTGCTGCGGCGCTACGCCGCCACCCACGGCCCGTTCACCACCGCGGACGTGCGGGCGCGCTACGGGATCGATGTGTCGGCGGCGCTGCGCGAGCTCGAGCGCTCCGGCGATCTGGTCCGGGGCGAGCTGCGCCCTGGAGGCTCAGAGCGCGAGTGGTGTGACCCGGAGGTGCTGCGCCGGCTGCGCCGCGCCTCGCTGGCGGTCCTGCGCAAGGAGATCGAGCCCGCCGAGGCGCGGGAGTTGGCACGCTTTCTGCCCGCGTGGCAGGGCGTGGACCGCCATCCGGCGTCGGGGGCGGGGATCGACCGGCTGCGCGAGATCCTGGTGCCGCTCCAGGGTCTGGCGCTGCCCGCCGAGGTGTGGGAGCGCGACATCCTGCCCCGGCGCGTCGGCGCGTACTCCCCGACGTGGATGGACCAGCTCTGCGCCGCCGGCGAGGTGGTGTGGATCGGCGCGGGCGCCTTGGGTCGCAACTCGGGGCGGGTGGCCTTGTACTTCCGGGAGGATCTGGCGTTGCTGGGGCCTCCGCCTCAGCGCAGCGACGTTCGTCACGACGAGGCACACCAGGCGATCCGGGCGCGGCTGGCCGGTGGCGCGTGTTTCTTCACGGACCTGCTGGTCGACATCGAGGACTCCTCTCCCGAGGAGATCCAGGAGGCGCTCTGGGACCTGGCCTGGGCGGGCGTGGTCACCAACGACGCCTACGCGCCGCTGCGCGCCCCACGGCTGACACTGGCCCGCGCCCAGCGCGAGGTGAGCCGGCGCGGTGCTCTGCGCGGCGGGCGCTTCGGCGCGGCGCGGCGGCGCGGTGCGGGCGCGACGGCGCAGGTCCAGGGCCGGTGGTCTTTGACCGAGCCGCTGCTGCGTGGTGGAGAGAGCGATCCGAGCGCGCGGCGCCGGGCGCTGGGCGAGCTCCTGCTGGAACGCTACGGCATCGTCACGCGCGAGCAGGTCCTGGCCGAGGGCATCCCGGGCGGCTTCTCGGCCATCTACCCGGAGCTCTCCCAGCTCGAGACCCTCGGCGCCGCCCGTCGCGGCTACTTCCTGGAGGGGCTCGGTGGCGCCCAGTTCGCGCTGCCGGGCGCGGTGGAGCGCCTGCGCGCCCACGTCGGTGCGGGGGGTGGCGCGGGTGACGACGGCCCGCCGCTGGTGCTGGCCGCCGTCGACCCCGCCCAGCCCTACGGCGCGGCCCTGCCGTGGCCCAAGCGGCCCGGCGACGATCCCACCCACCCCGACGGCCGGTCGGCCCGGCGTCCGGCGCGGGTGGCGGGGGCGTATGTCGTGCTGATGGGCGGCGACCCGGTCATCTACCTGGAGCGCGGCGGCCGGGCCCTGCAGACGCTGGTGGCCGCCGGCGACCGGCGCATCGAAGCGGCGCTGTCGGCACTGGTAGATCACGTGCGCACGGGCGCGATCAAGCGCGTCGGCCTGGAGAAGGTGGACGGCGAGCCGGCGATGGCCTCGCCATTGGGACCGGCACTGCTGGCGCTCGGGTTCCAGGAGGGCCCGCGGCGGCTCACGCTCAGCGCCTGAGTCGCGAGCCCAGGGACGCCGGATGCCTGAGGGCGACACGATCGCCTACGTGGCGCACCGGATGCGGCCGGTGCTGGACGGTCACGTCCCCGAGCTCATCCGCACGCCGCACCCCCGCCACGCGATGGACCGGTGGTCCGAGCGGCTGGCCGGCCGCGCGGTCAGCGAGATCCGCACACACGGCAAGCACCTGTTCCTGTGCTTCGAGGGCGATCTTGTCATCCACTCGCACCTACGCATGACGGGCACGTGGGGCGTTTATCCGCCCGGCCGTCGCTGGGGGCGGTCGCCCCGGCTGGCGTGGTTGGTGCTGGAGCGGGCCGGCCACCAGGTGGTGCAGTTCAACGGGCCGGTGCTCGAGCTGCTGACCGAGAGCCGCACGCGCTTCGATCAGCGGCTCACGGCGTTGGGTCCCGATGTGCTGGCGCCGAGCTTTGACGCGGAGCGGTTCCTGGCCCGGTTGCGCTCGGACGACCCCACTCGCGGGATCGGAGAGGCGCTGCTCGATCAGCGCAACGTCGCAGGGATCGGCAACATCTGGAAGTGCGAGGGCTGCTGGGAGGCGGTGGTGGACCCGTCGCGGCCCGTGTCGGCGGTGAACGACGAGGAGGCGCTGGCGATCATCTCCGCGATCCGCCCGCGCATGGCGCACTCGGCCCGCCACGGGCGCATGGACGGCGAGCCGCGGGTGTTTCGGCGCGTGGGGAGGCCGTGTCCGCGCTGCGGTGCGAAGGTGGCAGCTCGTGGCCTGGGCGACGACAACCGCACCACGTTCTGGTGCCCGGGCTGTCAGCACTGACGAACTACGTGATCTGACACTGCGCGGCGCTGTAATGCGGCGGGCTGCCGTGGTCGGCGTCGCTGTGTCCGGCGGTGGTGCGGCGGACCGTCTGGCCGATCACTTTGCCGCCGCGGGTCCAGATGAACGTGATCGTCGCGTTGAGCAGGCCCGTGTGCGCCTTGAACGGGAACACCGCGCCGCCCTGCTCGAGGCCGCTCGAAGCGCTGCCCAGCGACAGCCGGGTGGTGGCGAGGTGGCTGTGGATGGGCAGGAAGCGCTTGCTCTGCGCCGACCAGTAGTCGACCTGGATGACCATGGACATCGAGGCCGAGAAGCCGAGTGTCGGCATCTGACCGCGCACGCCCAGGTCGTGGGGGTAGCGGCGCGAGCTGCAGATGTTCACCGTCGCCCAAAGGGAGGGCGAGTTCTCGGCGGTGCGAATCGCGCGGGCGATCCTCGCCGGCCCCACCGCCCCCGCGGCGTTCGCAACCCCGGCCACGAGGACTGCGGCCGCGAGTACCGTTATCACCAGCGCGGCGCGCATGCGACGACGATATCGATCTGAGTGGGTGACGGAAGCCATACGGGCGCGTAGTGAGGGTGGTGATTGAGACTCAGGCGGATCGGAAGCCGGACGATGCGGGGGGGCGTCGCTCCACCCAGAACTCCTGGGAGCGCTTCGAGTTGCTGTATCGCTCGAGCCGGGACGACGTGTTCGCCTACGTGGCGACCCTGCTCAAGGACCGTGCCGCCGCCGAGGACGTCACCGCGCTGGCGTTCGAACGCGCCTACCGGCGCCGGAGGACGTTCGATCGTCGTCGCGGCGAGGAGCGGGCGTGGCTGTTCGGCATCGCCCGCAACGCGGCCCTGGACGAGCTGCGCCGGCGCAAGCGCGTCGCGTCGCTGGTGGTCGACCCCGAGGACGTGACCCCGGCCGACCAGGACGATGACGGCGCCGAGGTGGCGCTGCGCCGCACCGCGGTCCGCGCCGGGTTGGCGGAGCTGTCGGCGCGCGACCGCGAGGTCATCGCGCTCAAGTTCCACGCCGGATTGCGCAACACCGAGCTGGCCCGGGTCCTAGGGGTCAGCGAGACCGCCGCCGGAACCCTGTTGTATCGAGCCATGGAGAAATTGAGGAAGGCCTGCGATGCGAGGACCTGACAGCGACCCTCTGTCCCCGGAGATCGCGACCGCGCTGATGGCGGTGGACGCCACCCTTGCCGGGGAGCCCGTCGACCCGGACTACGCCGAGCTCGCCGAGCTGGCGCTCATCCTGCGCCGAGAGCGGCCCAGGACCAGTGACGCGTTCACTGCGCGTCTCGACGAACGGGTTGAGCGCCGGTTCGCCCGTCCCGCGCCGGCGGTGCGCGGGACGGGCCTTCGGCGCCTGTTCAGCGGCTCGCTGGCCGGGCTGGTGGCGGCGACCGCCGCGGTGGCGCTGGTTGTCGTGATCGCCGGGTCCGGCGGCCGCGGGTCCTCGAGCGGCGAGTCCAGCAGCAGCGCCACGGCGGTGCCGGCGGCCACGGCGGCCAGCTCATCGGCGTCGGCCGGAGGTGGCCACGCCGCCGCCGTCTCTCCGGACCTGAAGCGGGCCGCGGTGCCGAAGGCGGCGTCCGGCGCCGTCGGAACGGGGTCCTCAGGGTCCTCGGCGTCGTCAGCGGGGGCGTCCTCGACGTCGTCAGCGGCGACATCGACGTCGGCGGGCGGCTCCCCGGTGCCGAGCCCGGTCATCCCGTCTGGCCGCCAGGTGGTGCAGTCGGCTCAGCTCCAGCTGTCGGCCGCGGCCAACCGGATCAACGACGTCGCCCAGCAGGTGTTCAACGTGGTCGGCGCCGAGAAGGGGTTCGTCAACAGCTCCAACGTGACCTCGGGCGCCGGCAACGCCAACGCCAACGCCGGGGCCTACTTCCAGCTCAGCATCCCCAGCGCCAACCTCGGCGCCACGCTGACCGACCTGTCGCGGCTGCGCGGCGCCCGCGTGGTGTCGCGCACCGATCAGACCAACGACATCACCGCCCAGGTCGGGGGCGCCGGCGAGCGGCTGGCCGAGGCGCGGGCGCTGCGGCGCTCGCTGCTCAAGCAGCTGGCCGACGCCACCACCACTGCCCAGGTCGACAGCGTCCAGGCGCGACTGCGCGACGCCAACGCGTCGATCGCCTCGGATCTGTCGACCCTGCGCGGCCTCCAGCGCCAGGTGGCCTACAGCCGGATCTCGGTCAACATCGAGCCCGCCGGCGCCCCCGCGCCGGTGGTCCACCACTCGAGCGGGTTCGGGATCGGGCGCGCCGCGCACGACGCCGGCCGAGTGCTGGTGATCGTCGCCGGCGTGGGCCTGATCGTGTTGGCGGTGCTGGTGCCGGTCGGCCTCGTGGCGGCGTTCGTCGCGTGGGTGGGCTTCGCCATCCGCCGCCGGCGCCGCGAGCAGTCGCTCGACCTCGTCTGAGCTCGCCGGCCGCAAGGCTGGCGCCGTTCTGTGTGCTATTCCTCACACATGGCGACGACGAGCGAGGAGACGATCGCCCTCCTGCACAGCGTCCCGCTGTTCGCGACCCTGAGCGACGAGGACCTGACGGAGGTGGCGGCGGTGACCGTGCCCCGGCATTTTGACGCCGGCGAGGTGGTGTTCCGCGCGGGGGATCTGAGCACCACGTGCTACGTGGTCCGCTCCGGACGGGTGCGCGCCGTGCGCGAGCACAGCGGGCGGCGGACGCTGACGCTGGCGACGTTCGGGCCGGGCGAGATCTTCGGCGAGCTGGCGATGTTCGAGGACGGGAGCCGCTCGGCGACGGTCGAGGCCCTGGAGGACACCGACGCCTGCGCCATCCTCGGCCATGACATGCGCCGGCTGCTGCGCGCCCATCCCGACATCTCGGTCAAGCTGCTCGGCGCGCTGGGCCGGCGCCTGCGCGAGACCAATGAGCGCCTGGCGCGCCAGTCGTTCCAGACCGTGCAGAGCCGCGTCGCCGGGGCGCTGGCCGAGCTGGTGGCCGCCGCGCGCGCCGACGGCGCCGGCGAGACCGACGTGCTCATCACCGCCACCCAGACCGACCTGGCGCAGCTCGCCGGGTCGTCGCGCGAGTCGGCCAGCCGCTTCCTGGCCACGCTCGAGCGGGCCGGAGTCATCACGCAGGGGCGCGGCAAGCTCACCGTCCATAACCCGGGCCGGCTCGAGGGGTACGTCTATTAGCGACGGCGTGGCAGCCGACGAGTTCTCGGCCGGTGGCGTGGTCGTGCGCGGGGACGACGTCGTGGTCATCGTCCCGGTCAAGCGCGCGGCCGACGGCCGCCGCGTGCTCGGCCTGCCCAAGGGCCACCTGGACGGCGACGAGACGCCCCAGGCGGCGGCGCGGCGTGAGGTGGCCGAGGAGACGGGGGTCCAGGCCGAGCTGGTGGAGGAGCTCGGGGACGTCACCTACCGCTACGAGCGCAAGGGCCGGCCGGTCGCCAAGGTCGTGCGCTTCTACCTGTTCCGATACGTCTCGGGGGACGTGGCCGACCACGATCACGAGATCGAGGAGGCCCGCTGGATTCCCCTCACGCAGGCGGCGCGCGAGCTGAGCTATCCCGGGGAACGCGGCATGGTGCAGCGCGCGCTGTCGCGATCCGCCGAGGATCGGTAGGCTGCGCAGCCGTGCGGGTGCTCAACTTCTACTCCTCGGTGTTCGCCGACCAGCTGCGCCGCGGTCGCAAGACGGCCACGATCCGGCTCGGCGACAAGTCCCACAAGTACCACAAGAACGAGTGCGTCCTGGTGACGATCGGGTATCAGCACTCCCCGCGGGAAAAGATCTTCCAGGCGGTCATCGACCAGGTCGAGGTCAAGCGCGTCCGGGATCTCTCTCCGCGCGAGATCGAGCACGACAACCCGGAGTTCCGGCGCGTCGACGAGATGGTCCACTTCCTGGAGCAGATCTACGGGCGCAAGGTGTCGATGGACGACACCGTCACCGTCGTGCGCTTCTCGCAGATCATCGAGCAGCCGCCCGAGCAGCTCCGGGACCGCATCCACGGTCTCGGGGGGGCCCGCAACTAGGGGTCCCGTGAGGGACCGCTAGGCCGCGGCCGACCGGTGCGCGTCACCGTCCTCGGGCGCGCGCGGCTGCGCCCGCTGGGTCTTGGGCGTTCGAGTCGGCTTCGCCTTTCGGATCGGCGCCGGGCCCGTCGAGTCGCGACGGCCGCTGAGTTAACGCCCGCGGCCGTGGGGGCCGGCGGGCCCGGCGGGCCCGAGGTGCTCGTGCCCGGCGTGCCCTGGGTGCTCGTGCTCGGTGGGCCCGGCGGGCTCTGGGTGCTCATGCCCGGCGTGCCCGGGGGGGCCGAGGTGCTCATGCCCGGCGTGCCCGGGAGAGCCGAGGTGCTCATGTCCGGGGTGCTCGCGTCCGGCGTGCCCGGGAGGGCCGAGGTGCTCATGTCCGGGGTGCCCGGCGTGCCCGGCTTGCCCGACGTGCTCGTGTCCGGCGCGCCCCTCATGTCGGGGATAGCCGTGGGGCGGCCCGCCGGCGTGCCCGCGGCCGTGGTCCCCGTCTGACGCGGCGCTGCGAGGGGCGGAGATCGTGTGGCGTCCGTTTCCCGCGTTACCGTGCCGCGCGGCAGCACTCCGGTGACGGACCGATCCGCTCGGCCGACTCCGGGTCGGCGCGCTGGCCACCACCGAGAGCCCCGTGGGAGCGGCCGGCGTGGCCGCCGACGCTGGGGCGGGCGGGCGCGAGCGAACGGCTGAGCGCCGGCGCGCAGCGGTCGAGCGCCGGCGCGCGGCGGTCGAGCGCCGGCGCGTGGCCGCCGGATGCCGAGCGTTCGTGCGCGGGTGGCCCGACGACGAAGTGGCGGTCCCTGAGCGGCGCGGCGCCGCTGTC
This sequence comes from uncultured Actinomycetota bacterium, assembly GCA_963801435.1. Lineage (GTDB taxonomy): Bacteria > Actinomycetota > Thermoleophilia > Solirubrobacterales > Solirubrobacteraceae > Palsa-465. The sequence continues at coordinate 13,187 of CAWDFE010000026.1, read as the reverse complement.
CCCGCGCCGCGCGCTGCCGCGAACGTCGCGCCGTGCCCCGCCGCGCGGCCCCGGCGATGAGTGGGGGCGCGCTCGGCGGGCTCGCCGTGAGCGCGACTGCGCTGCGACGGTGCGTTCAGCGAACTGGACGCCGCGGACCCCGCCGTTGCGGGCGGCCGCCCCAGGGGCCCCGGGCCGATCGAGAGCGCCACGAGTCCCAGGAGCACGACGGCTGCCACGCCGGTGATGGCCAGGCGGACGGTGGAGGAGCCCAGCAAGCCGGCAAGGCCGGCGGCGCCCACGGCGCCCACGGCGCCCGAGGCGGGCGGTGGAGCCGGCGCTGCGCCGGTCGGCGGCGTCCCCGCCGCCGGGGGCTGCGCGTCCGGGACGATCGCCGCGGGCTCGTCGGCGAGCCCCGGAGCCGGCTCGGGTCCCGGACGCGCAGCTCGGGCAGCGGATCCGGTGGACGTTTCCTCGCTCACGATCGGCTCATCATAGGACTGGCCCTGGAGATCCAGTGCGCTTGCACGGCCCCTGTCTCCTTGGGCGGCGGGTAGGCTTGAAGACGATGATCAGCACCAATCAGCTCAAGAACGGTAACCACATCGAGGTCGACGGCATCGTCTACAAGGTCCTCGAGTTCCAGCACGTCAACCCCGGCAAGGGTGCTGCCTTCGTCCGCACGAAGCTGCGCCGCGCCGCCGACGGCAACGTCATCGACAAAACGTTCCGGGCCGGCGAGAAGTTCCGCGCGATCCGCACCGAGGTGCGCCGGATGCAGTTCCTGTACTCCGACGGCCAGGACGCGCACTTCATGGACTCCAACAGCTTCGAGCAGCTCACGGTGCCGCAGGCGCAGCTCCAGGAGGAGCTGCGCTGGACCAAGCCCAACGACGAGGTCGAGCTGCTGGTCATGGACGGCCAGCCCGGAGGGCTCCAGCTGCCCAGCGCCGTCGATCTCGAGGTCACCGAGACCGAGCCGGGCCTGCGCGGCGACACCGCGTCAGGCGGCGGCAGCAAGCCCGCAACGCTTGAGACCGGCGCCGCTGTCCAGGTGCCCCTGTTCGTCAACATCGGTGACAAGGTCCGGGTCGACACCCGCTCGGGCAAGTACGTCTCGCGCGCTTAGCCCGCGGTTCCGGGGGTTGCGCGGCGATATTTAGGACGCTATGCGGCCCTTTTATCGCCGTCCGGGCTTGACGGCCGGCCCCGGAACACCTCGGCAAGCGCGACCGCCGTGGCGACGCCCGCGTTGAGGCTCTCCACGCCCACCTGACCGCCGGGGATGCGGACCAGGGCGTCGCACAGGTGCTTGGTGCGCTGGCGCAGGCCCTCGCCCTCGGCGCCCACCACCAGGACGGTCTTGGCGTCAAACTCGGTCTGGGCCAGCGTGACCTCGCCCCGCTCGTCGAGACCGTAGATCCAAAAGCCGAGCCCCTTGAGGATCTCGAGGCTGCGGGCGAGGTTGGTGATGCGGAAGATCGGGACCAGCTCGGCGCCGCCTACGGCCACGCGAGCCACCAGCGGCGAGACCTCGGCGGCGCGGTTCTTCATGACCAGCAGCGCATCGACGCCGAAGAAGGCGGCGCTGCGCAGGATCGTGCCAAGGTTCTGAGGGTCGGAGATCTGATCCAGGGCGAGGACGACGCGGGCGGCGGCCAGGCCGTTGAGATCGGCCTCGGTGAGCAGCGGGCGGCGCTGGGTGATGGCGACGATCCCCTGGTGCTTGTCGTCGTCGGTGACCCCGCCGACGCGGCGAAACTCGGGCCAGGGGAGCATCTCGGGCTTGATCCCATGCGAGCGGGCCAGGTGGATGAGATCCCGGTGGTAGGACTCCTTGCCCGCCAGCACCAGCCGCGTCACCGATTCCGGGCGGGTGAGCAGGACCGCTCGCACCGAGTGCTTGCCGAACACCTTGTCCACGGCGAGGACGGTATCGCGGCGCGAGGCCCGAGCCCGGCGTCGGCATATGGGCGCCATCTGCTTGGCACTCTTAACATCAGAGTGCCAAATTGGCCTTGAATCGCGCTGAGCGCAAGCTATAGTGGTTGTCGCGCTGGCACTCTGACCACGCGAGTGCCAAGCGCCGCAGCTCGCACATTTCTACCGGAGGTCGGATCACATGAAGCTCAAGCCTCTCGGCGATCGCCTGATCGTACGGGCCATCGAGGAGGAGGAGACCACCGCGAGTGGGATCGTCCTGCCCGATACCGCCAAGGAGAAGCCCCAGAAGGGCAAGGTCCTCGCTGTTGGCGACGGCAAGGTCAACGAGGACACCGGCAAGCGCACCCCGCTTGACGTCGCCGAGGGCGACGAGGTCCTGTACAGCAAGTACGGCGGCACCGAGATCAAGGTGGACGGCGAGGAGTTGCTCGTCCTCCGCGAGTCCGACGTGCTGGCCAAGGTCCAGTAGAACCGCTTAGGAGAACTGAAAGCACATGGCACACAAGGAACTGAAGTACGACGTTGACGCCCGCAAGGCGCTGGAGCTTGGCGTCGATGCGGTAGCCAACGCCGTCAAGGTGACGCTTGGCCCGCGCGGCCGTTACGTCGTCCTTGACAAGAAGTTCGGCGCCCCCACGATCACCAACGACGGCGTCACCATCGCCCGTGAGATCGAGGTGGAGGACGTCTTCCAGAACCAGGGCGCCCAGCTCGTCCGCGAGGTCGCCACGGCGACCAACGACGTGGCCGGCGACGGCACCACCACGGCGACCGTGCTCGCCCAGGCGATCGTTCGCCAGGGTCTGAAGAACGTGGCCGCCGGCGCCAACCCGCTGGCGCTCAAGCGCGGCATCGAGCGCGCCGTCGACCAGGTGGTCAAGAACATCGAGTCGCAGTCCAAGGAGATCTCCGGCAAGGACCAGATCGCTCGCGTGGCGACCATCTCCGCCGGCGACGAGGAGATCGGCGACGTCATTGCCGACGCGATCGACAAGGTCGGCAAGGACGGCGTGGTCAACGTCGAGGAGGGCCAGACGTTCGGCATGGATCTCGAGTTCACCGAGGGCATGCAGTTCGACAAGGGCTACATCTCGCCCTACATGGTCACCGACCAGGAGCGCATGGAGGCGACTCTGGAGGATCCCTACATCCTCATCGCCAACCAGAAGATCGGCTCTGTCCGCGACGTGCTGCCCGTGCTGGAGCAGACGATCCAGTCCGGCAAGCCGCTGCTGATCATCGCCGAGGACGTCGAGGGCGAGTCGCTGGCGACGCTGGTCGTCAACAAGCTGCGCGGCACGTTCACCGGCGTTGCCGTGAAGGCCCCCGGCTTCGGCGATCGCCGTAAGCGCATGCTGGAGGACATCGCCATCCTGACCGGCGGCGAGGTCATCACCGAGGAGATGGGCCTCAAGCTGGAGAACACCCAGCTGAGCCAGCTCGGTCGCGCCCGCCGCGTGGTCGTCGCCAAGGACACCACCACCATCGTGGACGGCAACGGCGACTCAGACGCGATCAAGGGCCGGATCAACCAGATCAAGTCCGAGATCGAGACCACCGATTCCGACTTCGACCGCGAGAAGCTCCAGGAGCGCCTCGCCAAGCTGTCGGGCGGAGTGGCCGTCGTCAAGGTCGGCGCTGCCACCGAGACGGAGATGAAGGAGAAGAAGCATCGCGTCGAGGACGCGCTGCAGGCCACCCGGGCCGCCCTCGAGGAGGGCATCGTGCCGGGCGGCGGCGTGGCGCTGTTGGTCGCCCAGAAGGCGCTCAACGTCGACGCCATCGAGCTCCCCGACGAGCAGACGGGCGCGAGGATCGTGTTCCGGGCGCTCGAGGAGCCGCTGCGTCAGATCTCCGAGAACGCCGGCCTCGAGGGCTCGGTCGTCGTCAACGACGTGCGCAAGGCCAAGAAGGGTTACGGCCTCGACGCGGCGACCGGCGAGATCGTCGACCTGATCGCCGAGGGCATCATCGACCCGGCCATGGTCACGCGCTCAGCGCTGCAGAACGCCGCGTCGATCGCCAAGAACATCCTCACCACCGAGGCGATCGTCGCCGAAGTGCCCGAGAAGGATTCTGGCGGTGGCGCCGGCGGTGGCATGCCCGACATGTCGGGGATGATGTAATCGTCGCCAAGCCGGACGACTCGGGCGCGGTCCGATTGGCGAGGCTGGATGCCGAGCGGACCGCTCTGCCCGAGCGAGTGTTTTAGCGAGGGGCCCGGCATCCGCCGGGCCCTTCGTCTTTTCAGCGAAACCCGCGCAACCCCGATCGCGGGATACCGCACTGGGTCGGGCTACGACGCGACCACCGGCTGGGGCACCCCGCAGGCGCCGGCCTTCTTCAAGGGGCTGGCGTCCATGCCGTAGCGCACCGGGCGGGCACGGATAAACGGTGCGCGATGCCCGCCGCTGTGTCGCGCACCCCGCCCGCCGCAACGGGACGGGCCTTACTACTCACGCCTCAACGGACGACGGCGACGCGCATCAGGACCGGCTGGGGGTGAGGCGGGGGCCGATCGCGCGCAGCTCGCGGCGGTACACCCCGAGCGTCTGGCGGGCGACCTCAGCCCAGTCGAAGCGCAGGACGTGCTCGCGCGCCTCGGCCACGAGCTGGGCGCGCTCGGCGTCGTGGGTGAGGACCCGCTCCAGGATCTCCTGAAGCGCGGCCGAGTCCCGCGACGGGAAGCGCAGCCCGACGGTGCCGTCATCAGGAACGACCTCGCGCAGCCCGCCCGTGTCGGCGACGACGCACAGGCAGCCGGAGGCCATCGCCTCGAGCGCCACGATCCCGAACGGCTCGTAGATCGACGGGACGATGGTCATGTCCGCGATGCGATACAGCGAGTGCAGCATGTCGTCGCCCACCCAGCCCAGGAACACCCCCTTGCGATGCAGCCCCAGACGCCAGGCCTGGCGGCGCAGCTCGGCCTCGGCGGTGCCGGACCCGGCGACGACGAAGCGCACGTTGCCCAGGCGCTTGATCACCGGCGCCAGCGCATCGAGGGCGAGGTGAAACCCCTTCTCGTAGACGAGGCGGCCGACGAGGAGGACGAGCCGCTCGTCCGCCTCGGCGTAACGCGCCCGCAGGGCATCGAGATCGTCGGCGACGGGCTCGAGGTCGCGCGGGTCGATGCCGTTCTGCATCGCCGTGACCTTGGCGGGGCGGATGCCGAACACATCGGCGACGTGGCTGCGCATGTAGCGGCTGCACGTGATGACGCGGTCGGCGCGGCGCACCATCTCGCGCTCGGCGCCGTGGATGTGGGACTGCGGGTACTTGTCGACCCAGCCCTGATGGCGGCCGTACTCGGTGGCGTGCACGGTGGCGATCCATGGCCGCGGGGCGCGCCGGGCCACGCGCTCTGCGGCGCCGGCGACGAGCCAGTCGTGGGAGTGGACGAGGTGGAACCGCAGCTCGTCATCGAGCTCGCGGCCGTGCTCGGCCATGTTCTCGTTCATCGAGTCCACCCAGCGCACGAACGCCTTGACGTCGCGCGGGAACGGCGGCTGCCTCACCCGGTGGACGATCACGCCGTGGCGCTCCTCGCGCTCGGGCAGGTGCTCGCTGCCTCGCGTGAGCACATGCACCTCGACCCCCTCGGCGACGAGGTTCTCGGACAGCTTGCGCACGTGGCGCGCCAGCCCGCCCTCGATCACCGGCGGGTACTCCCAGGAGAACGTCAGGGTGCGCATCGCGGCTGGCGCCGGACTTTACCGGGGATTCTCGAAGGCCCGAGCGAGGTGCCGGTAGCCGGTGCGCAGGTGCGCGAGGAGGTCCTCGTCGGGGTGGCCGACCCAGCGCACGAACGCCGACATCGATGCGCCGAGGGCCATGTGACCGACGGTGAGGGGGATCAGGTCGTCGGGGTCCACGCCGAGCCGCTCGGCCACGAACTCCGCCACCACCTGGCGCCAGTCGGCATAGCGCACCATCGAGTGGGCCTGGAGCGCGGGCACGCTGGTGATGAGCGTCATCCGCAGGCGCAGCTCCTCAAGCGCCTCGCCCTCGTAGGTGTTGGACGCCACCACGGCGCGACCGAGGGTCTCCATCATGGGCTCGCCGGGGTCGGCGGCGGCCAGCTCGACGCGCAGCCGATCCAGCACGCCGTCGAAGTTCCCCCACACAAGATCGTTCTTGGACGAGAAGTAGCGAAACAGCGTCCGGCGGCCGACGCCGACCTCGCTGGCGATGTCGTCCAGGGTCGTCTCCTCGAACCCGTTGCGCACGAACAGGCTGAGCGCGATGCCGGCGAGATGGTCGCGGCTGGTCGAGGGCGGACGGCCCCGCGGCGGCGCCTGGGAGCCCACGGAGTTGACGATGGACGCCGACATGTCCGGAGATAATCTACCCGGGCCTTGAAATCTGGCACCCGGTGCGGTAAATCATCGCGGCAGCGCAGGCAACTCGAGGGAGGTACCGATGAAGCAGCCAGATGCCCAGAGCGCCGCGGTCCCGGAAGCCACGAGCGCGCCCGATCGACCGCCGGCGCACCCGGTGCAGGCCGCCGCGGCCGAGACGGCGCCCGCCGTCACCCTGGCGCTCGTGGAGGAGGATCTGCTGGTCGAGGACGTGTCCATCGACGGAATGTGCGGCGTCTATTAACGGCGATCCAGTCGCCGCCGGCCACCGGCGCAGGGTTCGATCTGGAGCGCCCGTGGCGCCTTGACCGTCAGGTGGCGATTCGGCCCGAGCGCTTCGGCGCGCTCGCCTACCACTTCGGCACGCGGCGCCTGTCGTTTCTGAAAACGCGCAAGCTGCTGAGCGTCGTGGAGGCGCTCGCCGACCATCCCAGCGGCCTGGAGGCGTGCCGGTCAGCCGGGGTCACCGAACAGGAGCTGCCCGACTACGCGCGGGCGCTGGAGACCCTGCACGGGTCCGGCATGCTGATCGAGGCGGGTGGCCGATGAGCGCGGTCGCGACCGGGCGCGGCCTCGTGGACCACTTCGAGGCCGGGCTGGACGCCCCGATCTGCCTCACCTGGGAGCTGACCTACGCCTGCAACCTGGCCTGCGTGCACTGTCTGTCGAGCTCCGGACGTCGCGATCCGCGCGAGCTGTCCACGGACGAGTGCCGCCGCGTGGTGGATGAGCTTCAGGCGATGCAGGTGTTCTACGTCAACATCGGCGGCGGCGAGCCGACGGTGCGTCGCGACTTCTGGGAGCTGCTCGCGTACGCCACCGCTCACGACGTCGGCGTCAAGTTCTCCACCAATGGCAGCCGGATCACGCCGGAGCGGGCGCGCTCCCTGGCCGCCAACGACTACCTCGATGTCCAGATCTCGCTCGACGGGGCGTCGGCCGAGGTCAACGACGCCGTGCGCGGCCCAGGCTCCCACGCCATGGCCCTGCGCGCGATGGCGCACCTGTCCGACGCGGGGATGCGCAATTTCAAGCTCTCGGTCGTCGTCACGCGCCACAACGTGGCGCAGCTCGACGCGCTGGAGGCGATCGCTGACCGCTACGGCGCCCAGCTGCGCCTGACGCGCCTGCGGCCCTCCGGGAGAGGCGCCGACGTGTGGGACGAGCTCCATCCCACCGCCGACCAGCAGCGGCTGCTCTATGACTGGCTGATGGAGCGCGGTGAGCGGGTGCTCACCGGCGACTCCTTCTTCCATCTTGGCGGCTACGGCGCGTCCCTGCCCGGCCTCAACCTGTGCGGCGCCGGCCGGGTCGTCTGCCTCATCGACCCGGTGGGGGACGTCTACGCGTGCCCATTCGCCATCCACGATGCGTTCCTGGCCGGCAACGTCCGCCACCCCGGCGGCTTCGTGCACGTGTGGCGGGAGTCGGAGCTGTTCGCGGAGCTGCGCTCACCCCAGACCGCAGGCGCCTGCGCGTCGTGCGGTCTGCTCGACGCCTGCCGGGGCGGCTGCATGGCGGCCAAGTTCTTCACCGGGCTGCCGCTGGACGGCCCCGACCCGGAGTGCGTGCTGGGCCACGGCGAGGCGCTGCTGGCCGAGTCGGGCCGGCGCGTCCCGCCGCCGGCCACCGACCACTCTCGCCACTCGCGCCCACTCGGTCGCCCGCGCGCGCCCCACGCGTGCGACGACGATCCACTCGCGGGCCTGGAGGTCATCCGCTGATGGCCAACGGGTGGTTCGAGTCCGTCGCCGAGGCGCAACGACGAGCCAAGCGCCGGCTTCCCGCCAGCGTCTACAAGGCGATCTGGGCCGGCAGCGAGCACGGCGTGACGCTGGACGACAACGTGCAGGCCTTCGCCGAGCTGGGCTTCGCTCCCCACATGGCGGGGCTGTGGACCGACCGGGACCTTTCGACGCACGTCATGGGCCAGACGCTGCCGCTTCCCGTGATCATCTCACCGGTCGGGGTGCAGGCCGTGCATCCCGAGGGCGAGCTGGCCGTGGCTCGCGCGGCGGCGGCGCGGGGCACCGCCCTGGGCCTGAGCTCGTTCGCCTCCCGGCCGCTCGAGGAGGTGACCGCGGCCAACCCGCGGACGTTCTTTCAGGTCTACTGGGCGGGGTCACGCGAGCAGATCCGCGCGCGACTGGACCGCGCCCGCGCCGCCGGCGCCGCCGGGCTCATCGTCACGCTCGACTGGTCCTTCTCGCATGCCCGCGACTGGGGCAGCCCGGTCATCCCCGAGCAACTGGACGTCAAGGCGCTGGTCAGGTTCGCCCCCGAGGCCCTCGTCCGCCCCCGCTGGGTCTATCACTGGGCGCGCAGCGGCGGGCCGCCCGACCTCACCGTGCCCAACATGGCGGAGAAAGGGCAGCCGGCGCCGTCGTTCTTCGGCGCCTACGGCGAGTGGATGCAGACGAGCCTGCCGAGCTGGGAGGACCTGCGGTGGCTGCGCCGCCAGTGGGACGGCCCGTTCATGCTCAAGGGCGTGATGCGCGTGGACGACGCCAGGCGCGCCGCCGAGATCGGCGCCACCGCGATCTCCGTCTCCAACCACGGCGGCAACAACCTCGACGGGACGCCGGCGACGATCCGGGCGCTGCCCGCGATCGCCGACGCGGTGGGCGACCAGGTGGAGGTGGTCCTGGACGGAGGCGTCCGCCGCGGCGGCGATGTGATCAAGGCGCTCGCGCTGGGCGCCCGCGCGGTGATGATCGGGCGTGCCTCGCTCTGGGGCCTGGCCGCCAACGGCCAGGCTGGCGTCGAGAACGTGCTGGACATCCTGCGCAGCGGGATCGACTCGGCGCTGATGGGCCTCGGGCGACGGTCCGTGGCCGAGCTGACGCCCGACGACATCCTCGTGCCCGCGGGATTCGAGCGCCGGCTGGGCGAGGCGCGCATCTCCCGCGGCCGTCACGCAGCCGCGTGAGACTCGGATCCTGCACCTGGACGGAGCTCGACCAGGGCGCGCCGCCGCGTCTGCTCATCCCCCTCGGGGCCACCGAGCAGCACGGTCCCCACCTCCCGCTGTCCACCGACACGACGATCGCGGTGGCCATCGCCGAGGGGGCGGCGGCGGGGCGCCCGGAGGCGGCCGTTGCCCCGGGGCTGCCCTACGGCGCGAGCGCAGAGCACGCCGGCTTCCCGGGCACGCTGTCCCTGGGACAGGACGCGCTGGAGCATGCGCTGGTGGAGCTCGTGCGCAGCGCCGATCAGTTCGCCGACGTCGTCCTGGTGTGCTGGCACGGAGGCAACGCCGAGGCAGTGGCCCGGGCGGTGCGTCGCAGCCGGGCCGACGGCCGCGCGCTCGGCTGCTGGCAGCCCCGCGTGCCCGACCTCGGCGACGCCCACGCCGGATGGGTCGAGACCTCGCTGATGCTGGCGCTCGCCCCGGCGGACGTACGCGATCTGCGCCCGGCCGGCCCGGTCGAGCCGCTCGCCGCCCTCATGCCCGCGCTGCGCGGCGGGGGGGTGAGGTCGGTCTCGTCCAGCGGCGTCCTCGGCGATGCCCGGCGCGCGTCGGCCGCCACGGGCCGCGACCTGCTGGCCGCCCTCGTCGCGGACCTCAGCTGCTTCCTTGAGGCGACCCGGCCGGTGGCGCTCGCCCGGTGACCGCGCGGCCGGCATCCGAGGCGGCGCCGTGCCCGGCCCCGGCGACGCTGCCCGTCGCGATCGGCCCGTCGACCCGGATCCGCGCCGGCGGGCGTCTGCTGGCCGGTGGCACGCCGCTGCGGCTGATGGCGCTCACCGACGACGGGGCGCGCGTGGTCGCCCGCTGGCGTGTGCCGTCGCCGGTGGGGCAGGGCCCGGGCGAGCGGCGTTTGGCCCGGCGGCTGCTCGATGCCGGCATCCTCACGCCGTATCCGCCGCCCGCTCCGTCCACCGCCGAGCTGTCGGTCGTCGTTCCGGTGCGCGACCGCCCCGACCCGCTGGCGCGCTGCCTGGAGGCGATCGGACGGGCGTGTCCGCAGAGTCCGGTGGTGGTGGTTGACGACGGCTCGGTCTCACCGGTGCCCGTTCGCGCGATCTGCGCCGCCCGCGGGGCGCGCCTGGAGCGGCACCCGGTGCCCCGGGGGCCGGCGGCGGCGCGCAACACCGGGTTGGCGGCCTGCGCGACGCCGTTCGTGGGTTTCGTCGACTCAGACGTCATCCTCCCGGCCGGCTCGGCCGGCCGGCTGCTCGGCCACCTGGCCGACCCGTCGGTGGGGGCGGTGGCGCCGCGCGTGCGCGGCCTGCCGCCGGTGCGCGGGCGCATCGGTGCCTACGAGGCACGGCATTCGGCGCTGGACATGGGCACCCACGGGGGCCTGGTGGCGCCGGGTCGGCCGGTGTCCTACGTGCCCGGCGCCGTCATCTTCGCCCGCCGGGATGCCGTCTCCGCCGGCTTTGACGAGACGCTGTGGGTCGGCGAGGACGTGGACCTGGTGTGGCGGCTATGCCGTGATGGGTGGCGCGTTCGCTACGCGCCCGAGGTGGATGTCTGGCACGACCACCGGGTCCGCTTGCGCGAGTTCAGCGGCGATCGCCTGCGCTATGCGCGCTCGCTGGGAGCCCTGAGCCGGCGCCATCCCGGCGCGGCTCCGGCGATGTGGGTGAGCGCCGGCCCCGCCCTCAGCCTGGCCCTGGCCCTGGCCGGGCGGCCGCGGGCGGCGCTGACGTGCGCCGCCTGGAGCACCGTGCGCTACCGGCGCAAGGTCCGGCGCCTGCCCGTGTCGCCGACCGCGCTCGCCGGCGCCGGGGTGGCGCGGGGGCTGGCCGCCACAGGGCTGGCGCTGGCCCACGCGGTGCGCCGGGCCTGGGCTCCGCCGCTGCTGGCCTTCGCCTGGCGGCGCCCGCAGGTCGCGGCTCTGGTGGCGGCGGCCTTCGCGGTCCCGGTCGTCGGGGACGCCGTGGCCACCCGCGATCCCGACGCCCTGGCCCCGGACGCGGCGCTGCGGCTGCTGGCCGAGCTCGTTGCCCTGGCCGGCACCTGGGAGGGCTGCGTCCGCGGGCGCACGATCCGCCCGCTGCTGCCGGCGCGCTACGTTCCCGGGAGGTTCGCGGGGTGAGCCCCGCGGCAGTGGTCACCGGCGCTGCGCGCGGGATCGGCGCCGCCACCGTCACGGCACTGGCGGCGGCGGGATGGAACGTCGTGGCCGTCGATCGCTGCGCCGATGACCCGCGGCTGCCGTACCGCCTGGGCAGCGAGGAGGAGCTGGCGGCCGTGGTGGAGCGGGCGCGGGCGACGGCGTCGCGCGGCGCCGACGTACGGATCCTGGTGGGCGACGCGTCATCGATGGAGGACATGGCGGAGGCGGTCAGCCATGCCGAGCACGCGTTCGGCGGGGTCGACGGCATCATCGCGGTCGCGGGCGTCATCGCCGGTGGCGTGCCGCTGTGGGAGATGGCGGCCGAGCAGCAGGAGGCGGTGCTCGAGGGCAATCTCCAGTCGGTGCTCGTCGCGGCCCGGGTGGGGATCCCGGCGCTGCTGCGCGCGCCCGAGCCCCGGTCGGGCCGGTTCGTGGCCGTGGCCTCTGCGGCGGCGACCCGCGGCCTGCCGATGCTGGCCGCCTACTGCGCCGCCAAGGCGGGCGTCACCGGCCTCGTCCGTGCCCTGGCCGCGGAGCTGCGCGGCTCCGGCGTGACCGCCAACGCCGTGAGCCCGGGTTCCACCGCCACCCCGATCCTCGACGAGAGCGCGCGCCTCTACGGCCTGGAGTCGGCCGAGGCGTTCTCCGCCCAGCAGCCGCTCGAGCGGCTCATCCGGCCCGAGGAGGTGGCGGCGGCGATCGTGTGGCTGGCGGGCCCCGCGGCCTCGGCGGTGACGGGCGCCGCGGTCCCGGTGGACGGCGGCCTCTCGCTCTGAGCGACGCGGGGTCCCGGTCGCCTGAGAGGCGCACAGACTCCCGTCGCGACGGCTCGTCGCGGACCCCGGTTCGAGGGTCTGGAAACGCCTGAAAGGTCCTGCCGGGGACGATTTATGACACTGAGTGCGCTAGCGGTCAAGTCTGTGTGCGCGCGCGATCAATTTCGCGCCCCAGTGCCGTTAAGACGTGCCATGATCGCGCCCCGTCACATCACGTTCACACCGGGCGCGGGAAAGGGAGCCGCTCGGACTGGAAGCGCTTTGCGTTAGCCGGTGCATGTCGTCAGGGAGAGCGGAGGAGATATGGTCGCATCCAGCGGAGAGAGCCCTCTGAGTCGACCGCGTGCGGGGCGTGGCCCCCGTCGCAGGAGCGGACGCCGCCGTGGCGTCAGTCTGCTTGCCGTGTGCGCCTGCCTGGCGCTGGCGGCATGCGGCAGCTCCTCCAAGTCCGGCTCCAGCTCGACCGCCGCGGCCAGCTCGGCCAGCCCGAGCACGACCTCAACGTCGAGTGCGGCCGGCACCCCGCATGCGGGTGGATCGCTGATCGCGCTGGAGAGCTCCGGGTTCGCCGGTGACTGGCCGACCGGCCTGGACCCGGCCACCAACGTCAACGGTGCCGCCAACCAGGACATGATGGAGTCGATCTACGGCGTCCTGTGGGAGCTGAACTCCACCGGAAAGCTGGTCCCGGACCTCGCCACCGCGTACGCCTTCAGCAACGGCGGCAGCACGATCACCATCACACTCCGATCCGGGGTGAAGTTCTCCGACGGCAGCCCGTTCGACGCCGCCGCGGTCGTCTACAACTGGAAGCGCGACCTGGCGTCGCCGTGCACGTGCAAGCCGACCAACTTCGTGGTCAAGTCGATGGTTGCCAAGGACCCGACCACGGTCATCGTCAACCTCGCCCATCCGGACGGCGCCTTCATCAACCAGCTCCAGGACTCCAACTTCTCCTGGATCGCCTCGCCGTCAGCGATCAAGAAGATGGGCGAGCAGGCGTTCAAGCTCAAACCGGTCGGCGCGGGCCCGTTCACGGTCGTGTCGGACACCCTGAA
>CAWDFE010000025.1:0-63321 GCA_963801435.1 uncultured Actinomycetota bacterium | reverse complement strand
GTCGGCCATCGCTGAGCCCCGATCCACCGATTCGTTGATCCGTCACTCGCTCGTCTGAGCCGATTCGCTGCCATCACCCGGGTAGATGACCGCTGCTCCCACCACATGGCGCCGTGAGCCAAGTAAGTGCACCGTTTCCGAACTCCCTTGCGCTCTGACGGCGTCTGGACGCGCCTGGCCGGGTCCGCCGGCCCGGCATGTACGCCCGGTACAAGTTGGGCCGGCGGACACCGCCCACGCACGCCCAGCCACTCGCCAGATCATCAAGGGACTTACGAAACGCTGCACTAGCGGCCATCTCGGCGCCGAGGAGCGCTCCCATTCGTGCCCGAGCACCACGTGCAGGTGTGCCAGTCAAACGCGGGCAGGCTCAGCAGCTGCCGGTCGTTGCGGCCGTACTCGCGGTTCACGTAGCGCCCGACGACCAGCGCGGCGACCCGACCCGCGCCGGCCGCCTTGAGCACCGCGGCGGCGCTCTGCACGTTGGCCCCGGTCGTCCAAGTGTCGTCTACGAGCAGGACCGAGCGACCGCCGACCTCACCGATCGTCGCGTACTTATCCGGGTTGAATCGATGCGGCGGCGCGGTGGCGCCTGTCCGGATCAGGAGGCGCTCGTATCGCTCGCGCGCGGGTGCAACGAGCTTGCCGACGAGCTGCTGCAGCGGGTGGGTCTCCTGACGCTCGGGGTCGCTCGACGGCACCGTGGTGACCACGTCGAACCGATCTACACCCGCCGCCCGCGCCAGACAGCCCTCGTGGTCGCCGAGGTGGCGCCAGAGCACCGCCGCCAACCCCACGACGAAGCATCGCCCCGGCTCGCCGGTCAGCCGCTTGTAGTTCGTCAGGGCATGGTGCAGCTGCTCGCCGCCCACGCTGTAGGAGATCGGCGCCGCGACATCGACCCACCGTCCGTACTGGGCGCAGCGATAGCACCGACCCGGACTGCTGCTGAGGTCGAAGCATCGCGAGCACACGTCGGGTCCCCGCCGCGGCCCCAGCATGAAGTTCGCGTAGGGCGCGCTCAAATCGGCGACCGTGGTCATGACGCTTACTCGACAAGGGCGTCCGTGGCATCGAGCCGCTCGATCGTTGCGGTGATCTCCGCCGTCTCGGTGACGACGTGCACGCCGGGGCGCTGCGCCAGCTCCCGCGCCCACGCCTGCGCGAGCAGCGGCGCCAGCAGGAATACCGGGCGCCCATGGGCGAGCGCGAGCCTCGTTTGCAGCCGCGCGCCGCTGCGGTGAGACGCCTCCACCACGACGGTCGCGAGCGCGAAGCCCGACATGACCGCGTTGCGCAAGGGGAAGCTCGCCCGGGCGGGCGGAGCCTCGGGCCAGAACTGCGACACCACCGCTCCACTCGTGGCGATGCGCTGCTGCAGTCCCGCGTTCTCGTGCGGGTAGGCATGGCGCAGGCCGGTGCCGATGACCGCGACCGTTCTCGCACCCACCTCCAGCGCGGCGCGATGCACGGCCGTGTCGATGCCGGTGGCCAGGCCCGAGACCACGACGTATCCCTGGCCCGTCAGGCCCTCGGCGATCGCCGCGGCTGACGCTGTTCCAGCCGGCGTCGCTCGGCGAGCGCCGACGACGGCGACCGAGCGGGCATCCTGCCTGGCCAGCTCGCCGGCGACGAAGACCAGAGGCGGCCGATCGTGGACCGTGCGCAGGTTCTGTGGGTAACCACCGTCGAGCACGGTCAGCAGCCGGAAGCCCTCACGCGCCCAGCCGTCGATCTCGGTGGCGGCCCGATCGAGCAGGCGCTCGGGGTCGTCGGGCAGGAGGTTCACCTGCCCTTCCGTGATCGTGAGCTCGTCCTCGAGGGCCGGCAGCGCGCTCCCCGCCCGCTCGACCGCCTCGACGTACTGGCGCCACGGCCGGCGACCGACCCGCAGCAGGGCGACGAGCGCGGCGCGATCGCGCGCCGAGCTCATGGTGCCGGTGGGCGCGTGCTCAGCCGAGGGCGTCGGTCCGCTTGTCCGCGGACTCGGACGTCTCGTAGGCGAACTGGTGGTCGCCGGCCGGCTTCTCGTCTTCCTGCACGCGGCCGTCGTTCGAGGCCACCGTGGCCTCGTGCGAGAACTCGTGCCCCTCGGCTGGTGTGTGCGCCGATGCGTGGGCGAACTCGTGCTCTGGAACGGTCTCTGACGCCGTCGCGACAGGCCCCGCTGTTGCAGTGGGCTCCTCGTACGGCGCCTTGACCTTTGCGGGCTCGGAGTGCTCGCCATTGATGGCGGCTCTGAAGTCCCGAAGTCCGTTGCCGAGCTGGCGTCCGACCTCGGGAAGCTTCTTGGGTCCGAGGACGAGGAGGGCCACGACAAGAACGAATATGAGGTGAGTGGGCTGGAGGATATCTCCGACCATGCACCCAGGGTACCGGGTTCCACCCGTCGTGACGACCGATCATCTAATGAGAACGTCCGGAGCTCGGTCTTTTCGTCCATGGGCGCAGCACAGCAGGTCTCCCCCGCCGTGTGGGCGTCGAGGCCCTGATCGGCACACTCTTTTTACAAGCCGTCACACATTCGTCGCAAAGCGGCCCCTTGCGCACCGAACTCGGGCGCGGTGCGACCTCGCTAGCGGTGGCGCCGGCGCCTGGGCGTGGGCCGTCCGAACGTGACGGAGACACCCCGGCTGGCAGCGGCCGCCCACGGATAGTCTGACTCGGTCGCGGTCGTGGCCACCGCGAACCGGTAGGACGTGACGCCGCGCCCGGCGCCGTAGGTCCACTGGAATCGGAATCGGCCATGCCGGTTCGTGCGAAACGGCTCCTGGAGGAAATGTCCTCCCGGGTAGGGGACGCGCAGACGCAGCGCGACCCCGTCGCCAGGCACGTATCCGCCGACCAGTCGGCCGCTGATCGTGATCTTCTTGGACCACGGCACGACGCGGGGCGAAATCGACACGGCGATCTTCGCCGGCACCGTGAGCGTGACCGATGAGGAGGTCGCAGGCTCCGTCGTCCCGTTCCCGGCGAAGGCCGCCTCGATCAATCGCGATGGTCCAGCGGGGACCTTCGCCGTCCAGTCGCCGTACGCGTCGGTGGTGACGGTGCTCATCAGTCGGAAGCGCGGTGCATTGTCGTCCGGTGAGGAGTAGACGTCGACGGTCTGCCCTCCCAGCGCGGTGCCGTCGGCCAGGCCCAGGAAGCCGTTGACCGTCGTGGCCTTGCCGTGGCGCACCCGGCGTGTGGGCTCATTCACTTCGTGGGGCAAGAGGATCCGCCGCTCGCGCCGCTTGACGTAGACCGGTCTGCCATGGCGCAGCACAGGTTTGCCGTCGCGCTTGAGCACCACCTTGACGGTGCGGACCACGGTCCGGGCGTGACATTTGCGCACGCGCCGGCGAACGCGCCTCGCCGGTCCGCGCACCCGGACGCGCTTGCCGTGTCGGCGGACGGTGCGCACCCGGCCCGCCACCTTGATGACCTCGGTCGCGGTGCGGCATCGCAGCGCGTCGGCGATCCTCGCGAAGGTGATCGCGCTGGCGGTCGGCTGCCTGATCGAGAGGTCGAGCGTCGCGGTTGGCGAGCTCGCGGTCACGCCGCTGACGTTGACCGCGTTGTTGCGAGCAGAGCACGCGACGTGGTGGGCGCCGATGCCCACGACCTGGATCTGTGCCTGGGGGCCTTGGTAGGTCTTCACGGGGCTGCCGTCCACCGAACAGGAGATCGCCGCGATGCCGCTGGGCCCGGCCGAGGCCGTCGCCGTCACGTACTGCGTGCCCGCGGTCGACGCGGTATCGGCAGGAGCCGACAGGCTCACCGCCGGCGTGACGTTGTCGACGTTGAGCGCCTTGGTCGCCGTGCTCGGCGCGCCCGCCGCGTTGGCGGCGGTGTAGGCCAGCGTGATCGCCCTGGCGCCGTTGGGGTAGGCGGTGGTGTCGACGCTGGCGTCAATCTCTGAGCCGTGGCACTGCGTCCACTGCGTGCCGTCGCGGCCGAGATCGACGTAGGCGCTGATCGCGCGCCCGTTAACCGCGGTCTGCATCGAGCACACGCCCGAAGGATCCGACGCCGACAGATCAGCCGGGAACGCGCCCCTGACCCAGCCCGACTGGTAGTACAGATTGCTCGACTGATCGGCGATCAGGCCCGGGCCCGACGTCTCCTGAGCCTCGAGCGTGATCGCCAGCACCGAGAACACGATGACCCCGGCGCCCGTCGGCGTGCACGACGCCTGATTACACGACGCCGACCATCCGAGGTAACGCGAGGACTGGATCTTCTGGTTCAGGCTGCCGGCATAGCCATTGCGGTTCACCGCACCGTGGCAGTCGATGGTCACCTGCGGGCCGCCGAAGTTGACGCCCTCATCGCCGTAGAAGTAGCCGGCCGAGAACCCGTCGTGGTGGAGGTTGCAATCCGCCACGCCCGTATCGGTGACCCCGATGATCCGGACCGACGGCGACGGGGTGATCGTCGCCCACTTCGCGTACGCGCCCTGATGCGCCGTCTGCAGCGCGTCGGCATCCAGCTCAGGAGGGCACGGTGGTCCGTTCGTCATGTCGTCGAAGGACGTTGGAGAGAAGATCCCCGGCCCGCTCGGGCACCCATTCACCCAGTAGACGTCCTGGTAGGGGCCATCGGTCGCGGCTTGAGTCTTTGCCGCGCTGCTTGCTAGGCCTACCCATACGGTCGCCAGGACGAGAGCGGGGCGCACATAACGCGAGATCACGTTGGCCACTGCGACCGGATCCTCAGCAGATCACAGCCACGTCGAAAACCATAGGCGTGGGCTGACCCGACTGATTGAACGTATTCAGGCTCGTCTGCGACACCTTGTGCCCGCCACCGCTCGGCACGGTCTCGGTATCGACGTTGCTCACGTACCCGATGGCCGCGCTGGCGGTGCCCCCGTCCGGCAGCTGGATCGGGGTTTGATTGCGCGTGCGGTCATCGATGTTGGCGACGGTGGCGCAAGTGCGCGGGAGCCGCACCGGCCATTGGATGACGTACAAACCCGGGACTGCTCTTGGGAAGACGGCGGGCTTAGCACTGCTGGCCAGCACCGTCGCATCGGCGCGGATGATCGCCCAGGCACGGACGCTGCCCCCGATCGCCGATGGGTTGAACTTGACCGGCGTGATCGACCGGTTGCGGATCTGGGCGGAGCCGACGGAGTTGCGCGGAATGCTGATCGCGGCGTAGCCGGTGCCGCCCAGCGCGACGAACAGCGCGATCCAACCGACTAGGTTGCCGCGTAAGTGGGCGATAACTCGATACACGGGGCCCTGCCTTTCAGATGACGAGACGTTTCGTGAGCTCATGGGCACCTGGGATTGCAGCGGCCGCTGAGCGAGCCGATGCCGATGGGGCCTGGAGGAATCGAAGGCTTAGAACCGTTGGAGCCGGCCGTCGATGCGGTTGCGCTGCTTTGGTGAGAGACGGCGGGCGTGGTGTTGGCGGGGGTGTTCTCCGTTGTCGTCGTCGCAGCCGCGGACGCCTCCGTGGCCGTCGGCACCGCGGAGCGATGGGCGGCCGCCGGCCGATGCCGGCTCCTGCCCGCCACCTGACTTCTCCGGGCGGCGTTGCGTAACGCGTGCGTGTGCGCGCGAGCGCGAGTCCCCCGGTGGGCAGGGTGAGCGGACGCGGCCGCGTCGGACTTCGGCAGCAAGAGGGAGCCCAAGGCCGCCGAGTCCTGGGCGACTGCCGTTGTCTCTGAGTGCGTCACCGCGTGCGCGGGCCCCGTGTGGGGCGCGGTGGGCTGACCGGCCGGCCGCACGCCGAGTGCCAGCACCGCCAGCGCGGCCACCGCCGCTGCGGGGACGGCGAGCAGGGCCCAGCGGACGCCGACCGCCCGCGGGCCACGCAAGCGACGCAGGCCAAGTACACCACGCAGTCGAGGCGCCCGGGGAAGGCGCAGGTGCCACCGCGCCGCGACGGGTGCAACGAGGCCGGCGGGCGGGCTCAGCCGGTGGCCGGCCGCGCCGGCGGGCGCCTGGACGGCGTCGTGCAGGGCGGCGGCGTCCTCGCTCCAGAACGCGTCCGCGGTGGGCGGCGGCGCGTCCCCGAGGTCGAGCTGCGCCGCACGCGCCCGGGCGGCGGGCCCGATGGGGACGAGCTCCTCTGGAGGGCCGAGCCAGTCTCGAGGAAGCCGTATGACGTTCTCCTCGCTGCGACTCGCCGCGTTGCCGTCTTCGGTTGGACCGTCGCCCGTTCTCACGGGATTGCAGACCTTTCTTACGTCCGAGTGCCTTCCGTCTCCCTGGCGAGGTACAGTATAACTCTGAATTAGCCCCAGTTTGTCTCAATTAGCAAACAAACGATGAGCCACAGCGAACCTGAAGAGACGTACCTGACCGTCGCCGACGTTGCGGAGACGCTGAAGCTCAATCAGCAGACGGTGCGCAATTGGATCGACCAGGGGACGCTGCCGGCGCTGCGGGTGGGTCGGCGGGTGCGCATCAAGCGCTCGGACTTCCAGCGCATCCTGGAGCAGAGCTACAGCGCCGGTCAGGCGGCTCCGAGCCAGCAGGCCGGGCCGAGCGGCGACGACTTCTGGGGTGGCGAACCGGTCGGGGTGGCCGAGCCGGGACCGGGGTCGGCGCGGGGCTCCGGACCGGGGGCCGAGGGAGGGGGATGAGTTTCGAGGCGGATCTCGATCGCCAGCGTGCACGGATCATGCGTGCGGTGCGGCACGCCAGCGACGGCTGGGCGGCGGCGATGCGGGCGCATAAGCTGGCGCCGCCCGACGCTGGGTTCGCGCAGCGGCTGCGTGATCTCGCCGAGGCGGCCGCGAACGAGCAAGTGGCATGGGAGCACGCCCATGGCGCGGGGCTGCTGTGGCGACCGGTGCCGGGTGCCGAGAGTGCGGCACCGCCCTACGAGCTTCGCCCCGGATCGGGCCGGCGCGGGCCGGCGCGGCTGTGGGAGCGGTTCGACGCCGCGGTGGCCGCCCTCAACCACGCCATCACGGGGTCCAGCGCAGCCCAGGTGGCCGACGCGTTCGGGGAGTTCGCGGGGGTCACGGAGGCTCTGGCGGACGCTGTCGCAGCCGAGGACGGGCTGGCTCAACCGGTCCGGCCGAGGGCGCACGGAGCGGCCTGAAATCGCGTCTGCACACGATCACTGTTCAATGTGCCACTAAATAGAAAACCAACTGGGGCATTGGCTACAGGATGTTTACCATGCGCCAAGCTTCGCGTGGCACCCTGGGCCGGGAACCGATGTAGACGGGAGAAGTAAATGCCGCAGATCATCGTGACCGCAGACAAGTCGGCTGAGGACGCCGAGCCGGCCATCATGTTCAAAGAGCGCGTGAGCGTGAGCGATTTCGAGTCACACCATTTCGCGACCCAGCTGGTCGAGCGGCTGGAGTGGGCGGTAGGGGACGCCGACGAGCTCAACCGGCACTCGCGACTGAAGGCGGAGCAGCGGCGGGCGCGGCAGCGCGTGATCGACGCGGCTCAGCGTGAGATGACGCGGGCTCAGCGCGCACGTCGCTCGGCCAGCGTCGTCACCACCGCCTCGTAGACGCCCGCGCCGTAGCTCTCTGACGCAATCCGCACGCCGCGCCGGCCCGTCACCTCGCGCGCGAGCGTGAGGTCTCCCTCCAGGGCGTTGGCGACCAGCCAGAAGGCGTCGACGACCGACGCGGCCTCTAGGTCCTCGCGGGAGTCGCCCGCGGCGATGCAGTCCTCCGGCCGGTAGCCGCGGATCTGCATGTGGCGGGCGACGCCGCGGCTTTTGGAGGCGCCGGCCGGGATGAGGTGGTAGGCGTGGATCAGCGGCATCCGCGCCATCTGCTCCGAGGCGGCGCGGATGACCCCGTTGTCCACCAGCCGCAGCCAGCCGAGTCCCTCGCCCTCAAGCAGCGCCGAGACCTCGTCAAGGTCGACGTCGCCGCGGAACAGGTGCGAGACCTCGCGTCCCCGGGACCACGGCGTGTGGTATTCGAGCCGGCCGCCCAACCGGTCGAGCAGGAGCGCGGGCGCCCCCGAGGCGTCGATCTGATCGTAGATCGTGCTTCCGTCGTCGCTGGGGACGATCCCATCGGTCAGCCACTCCAGCTCGCCGTCGACCACCAGCCCGCACCCGAGCTCGAAGATGTAGGCGCGTGAGCCGATCAGCCTGGCGCAGTCGAACACGCTGCCCTGCCGCCGGCCCGAGTAGATGACGACCTCGACGTCGGCGCGGGCGCAGGCCTCCAGGGCGCGTACCCCGAGCAGCGCTGAAGCGCCCGTCGGCTCCGGTGAGCAGCGACGCGTCAGGGCCCAGCAGCGTTCCGTCCAGATCAACGTACAGGCAGCGCACGGCGGCGCGACCGTAGCACCGCGCCCGCCCGCGAACCGCTCACGACCGGCCGCCGGCGCGCCCGGTGGGCTGCCCACGACAGCCCGCCATACTGAGGATCACGCGTGTCGGCCGTCCGTGAAACCGAGCCTTGGGAGGCCCTCCTCAGCACCGGACGCTGCGAGGAGCGTCTCGTGCACGACGACGTCTACGAGCGGGCGTCCCGGACGGCTGGTGTCGATCCCCGAGCAGCTCGGCTGGCAGGTCGCGCAGGCGCTGGAGCGCGCCGGGATCGAGCATCTCTACAGCCATCAGGCCGAGGCGCTGCTCAAGGCCTTTGACGGCCCGACGGTCGTGACCACCGGCACCGCCTCGGGCAAGTCGCTGTGCTTTCAGCTGCCGACGCTGGAGGTGCTGACGACCGATCCGACGGCTCGGGCGCTGTACCTGTACCCCACCAAGGCGCTGGCCCAGGACCAGGCCCGCTCGCTGCAGCGCTTCGGCCTGGACAAGCGCATCCGCCCCGCCATCTACGACGGCGACACCCCGCGCCACGAGCGGTCCGCCATCCGCAAGCGCAGCAACCTCATAATCACCAACCCCGACATGCTCCACGTGGGGATCCTGCCCCACCACGCCGCCTGGGGCGACCTGTTCGCAAACCTCGCCTTCGTGGTGGTGGACGAGGCGCACGTGTACCGCGGGGTGTTCGGCTCGCATGTGGGCAACGTCCTGCGGCGGCTGCGCCGTGCCGCGGCCATCCACGGGACCGAGCCGCGCTTCCTGCTGGCGTCGGCCACGATCGCCAACCCGGTTGACCTCGCGCAGACGCTGACGGGCCTCGCTCCCTTCAACCTCGTTGAGCACGACGGCGCGCCGCGCGCCCAGCGCCGCGTGGCCATCTGGAACCCGCCGCTGCTCGACGAGCAACTCGGGATCAGAGCGAGTGCCCTCTACGAGGCGGCCGAGGTGTTCTCCGAGCTCGTCTCCAGCGGGGCGCGGACGATCTGCTTCATGAAGTCACGCAAGGGGGTCGAGCTGATCCTCAAACACGCCGTCGACCGCCTCCCGGCCGAGCTGGGTGAGCGGGTCGCGCCCTACCGTGCCGGCTACACCACGGCCCAGCGCCACGAGATCGAGCGGAGGCTGACCACGGGTGAGCTCTTGGGCGTGGTGGCCACCGACGCGCTGGAGCTCGGAATCGACATCGGCGAGCTCGACGCGGCGGTGTGCGTCACCTTCCCCGGTACCGTCGCGAGCCTGCGCCAGATGTGGGGCCGGGCGGGACGACGGGGCCGGGGCCTGGCCGTCTACATCGCCGGCGAGGACGCGCTGGATCAGTTCTTCTGCCGGCACCCCGGCGAGTTCCTGGGGCGGCCCGTGGAGGCGGCAATCCTCGACCCCGGCAGCCCGGAGATCTACGCCGAGCATCTGCTGTGCGCCGCGCACGAGGCGCCACTGTCTGACGCCGACGAGGCGATCCTCGGACCCCAATGGCGCGAGTACGCACAGGACCTCACCGAGGCCGGGTTCCTGCGCGAGCGGGCCACCGGGTTCGTCCCCAAGCGCGCCGACGACTACCCGGCCGCGCGAGTGGCGCTGCGCTCGGCTTCCCCGGACAACTTCGTGCTGCTCGACGCCAGCTCCGGCGAGGTCCTGGGCACGATCGAGGCGGGACGGGCGTACTCCACCGTCCACGAGGGCGCCGTGTACCTGCACCTCGGCCGCTCCTACCACGTGCGCCAACTCGACCTCGGCGCCCGGCGGGCGGTCCTCGAGCCCTTCGAGGGCGACTACTTCACCCAGGCCAAGCGCGAGATCATGACCTACATCGAGCGCCTCCAGGAACGGCGCCTGACCCGCGGCGTGACGTTGTCCTACGGCGCGGTCGTCTACACCGAGACCGTCACCGGCTACCAGCGCAAGTCCCTCCAGGACCACGAGGTCATCGACTTTCAGTCACTCGACCTCCCCACGACCGAGTTCAACACGCGGGCGCTGTGGTACGAGCTCGACGACCTCATAGACGCCGAGCCGTTCCCGCCGGCGGCACTGCTGGGCGCGCTGCACGCGCTCGAGCACGGCCAGATTGCCGTGCTGCCCCTGATCGCGATGTGCGACCGCTGGGACATCGGCGGCCTGTCCACCAACGCGCATCCACAGACGGGCGGTCCGACCATCTTCATCTATGACGGCCACCCCGGCGGGGTCGGGATCACGCGCCGCGGCTATGACCAGTTCGAGCGGCTGGTGGCCGACGCCCAGCGCCTCATCGGGGAGTGCCCGTGCCAGTCGGGCTGCCCCTCGTGCGTGCAGTCGCCCAAGTGCGGCAACCTCAACGAGCCGCTGCACAAGCAGGGTGCGCTCGAGCTGCTGCGGCGGATGACCGCCGGCCGGCCGGACGATCACAGGATCTAAACGATCCCCGGCTGTGGCGGGCTGAGAATGGGCTCACCCGCCTCCGCAGCGAATCCTGGCAGGGAGCGACGCCGGTCCCGTCGTGACCGGGCGGCGTCCGTGTCCTGCCACGCGCCCTCGTGCCGGATCGCTCCGGGACGGGCCACCTGAACGGGATCGGGTTCCGCAGGCCGCGGCCTACTCGCTAGCATCGCCCGGCCACGGCGAGATAGCTCAGTTGGTAGAGCACACGACTGAAAATCGTGGTGTCCCGGGTTCAAGTCCCGGTCTCGCCATCGATCGATCGACCGAACGCCGCACATCCCAGACGACCGCGTGCGGCGAGCCGGTCAGATCAGGAGCCCGCGGAGAGCAGAGGGGGTGTGTCCGGTTTGGCCTCGGAGGGTGCGGCACAGGTGGCTCTGATCGGCGAAGCCGAGGTCGGCGGCGACGCGCGCGAGCTGTCGGTCGCCTGCGGCGATGCGCTCGAGCGCGGCGCGCGCTCTCAGCAGCAGGCGGTGGCGCGAGATCGTATGGCCGGTGTTGGCGCGGAAGACGCGGCTGAGGTGGTGAGGTGAGACGGCGAGGTCGCGGGCCAGGGCGGGGAGAGAGCGGCTCGGGTCGGCGGCCAGCGCCTCGCGGGCGTCCGCGGCGAGTTGACGTCGGGCGAGGCCGGTCTGCGGCTTCCCGCTCGCCACTGGACGGGGGTCGTGCTGCTCGAGGGCGGTGGCGGCGAGACCGATCGCCTGCTCATAGAGCGCATCGGCATGGGCTCCACGGCGCGCGGCGGCCAGCAGGCGCCGGTGCTCCAGGTCGAGAAGGGGCGGCACGGGAAGCGGATCGGGCGGCAGCTCGGGCTCGCCGCCCCACAGTGACGCGGCGAGCGCGGCGTCCAGCGCGATGGTCGTGCAATCGTCGCCGCCGTCGGCGGGGTGGTCGTAGCGCTGCTCCTGGCCGGGCGTCCGGCAGAAGGCGACGGTCGGGTCGAGCAGCTGGCGGGCACCGTCGGCGCGCCGGACGAAGCAGCCACGGCGGACGAGGACGAGCGCGGTGCCGACCGCCGGCTCGGTGTCATGGCCGCGACCGGCGCGGTGGCGGCAGGCGACGTCATCGACGGTGATGCCGTCGCGGTCGAGCAGAGTGCGCCGATCGAGCACAATGTCATTCTCGCAGCCGCCGCCGGTGCCCCCGCTCGGTGCACCTGAGCACGAATGTTCAAGACGGGGGGCCAAGCGGTCGCGACGATCGAAGCATGCTCGCCCTCGTGATCCTGCTCGCCGGGCAGGCGATCGCGGTGATGGACGGGTCCATCCTGGTGGTC
The DNA here is from genome assembly GCA_963801435.1 of uncultured Actinomycetota bacterium. Taxonomy (GTDB): domain Bacteria; phylum Actinomycetota; class Thermoleophilia; order Solirubrobacterales; family Solirubrobacteraceae; genus Palsa-465. The sequence goes on along the minus strand of CAWDFE010000025.1, from coordinate 51,371 downwards.
GCCGCGCCATCGCTGCACGCGGACCTGCATGCCTCGGGCGCCGAGTTGCAACTGGTGGTCGCCATGTACACGTTGGCGTTCGGAGCGCTGGTCGTGACCGGCGCGCGACTCGGCGACATCCTCGGGAGGCGCCGCGCGTTCATGACGGGACTGGCGGGGTTCACCCTGGCGTCGCTCCTGGGCGGCCTGGCCCCGGCGCCGACCGTCCTGATCGGCGCGCGCATCCTGCAGGGAGCCTCGGCGGCGCTCATGACCCCGCAGGTGCTGTCGATCATCCAGACGAGCTTCGAGGGCGAGCGGCGGGCCCGCGCGATCGGCGCCTACTCGATGATCCTGGCGGTCGGCGTCGCCGCCGGGCAGATCGTCGGGGGGCTGCTCGTGACCGCCCATCTGCTCGCCGCAGCGTGGCGGCCGGCGCTGCTCCTCAACGCCCCGATTGGCGCAGCGCTGCTACTGACGTCGCGGCGCGGGTTGCCGCCGATGGCGCCGACCGGCGGCCGCCTTGATCTCGGCGGCGTCGCCCTGCTCTCGTTCGCGCTGCTGGCGTTGATCGTGCCGTTGACCCTGGGCCGTCAATATCACTGGCCGACGTGGGTGTGGCCGTGCGTCGCCGCCGGCGCGCTGGGCGGCTGGGCGTTCGTGGCACACGAGCGTCGCGTGGCCGCCGCCGGTCGCCCTCCGGTGTGCGATCTCACCGTGCTGACGCTGCCAGGAGTCGCGGCGGGGATTGTGTCGGTGCTTCTGATCATGGGCTGCTATGCGGGCTTCCTGCTCAGCCTGACCCTCCATCTCCAAGGGTCACTGGGTTTCTCGGCGCTCCACGCCGGGCTGATCTTCGCGATCTACGCGTCAGGCTTTGCCGTCGCCAGTCTGACGTGGACCCGCGCCGGGAGCAGTCGTCGCGCACGGCTGCCCGTCCTCGGGCCGCTGGTGATGGGCGCCGCGCTGCTCGGCGTCGGGCTGATCGACTCCGGCGGCGAGTGGCGAACCGCAGCGACCGCGCCCCTGCTGTTCGCGGCCGGCAGCGGCCACGCCCTCGGCTTCTCACCGCTGGCCAACCAGCTGACCGCGGCGATCCGGCCCGCGCAGTCCGCGAGCCTGAGCGGGCTCATCCTCACTGCCAGCCTGATCGGCCAGGCCGCCGGCGTCGCCGCGTTCGTCGGCGTCTATTTGAGCGCGGGCTCACACGCCCTGGCGATCACCACCGCGGCCATCGCCGCCGTCCTGGTCCTCGATGCGACCTGCGCCCGTGGCGCCGTCACCCAGGCGGCGGCGCGCGTCTCGCGGCGGCCGCCTTGCGCAACGGACGGTCACGCTCGGGCCGGCGCGCAGTGATCCGAATGCGGCCTCAAACCCGTGCTGGAAGCCCGAACCGCTCCAGCATCCACGGCCCGAAGTAGGCGGCGATCTCGTCGATCTCTTGACCGCGCAGCGTAAGGACCGTCACCCCGTGCGGCGCGTAGACGCCGGAGCGGTCACGTTCGTATGTGCCGACGGCGAGCTGACCGTTGGCGGAGGTCGGCAGCATCCGCCAGCTTCGCCCGTCGGCGAACGCCACGGTACGGAACATGATCTCAATCGCCTCGAGTCCGCGGTACCAGGTGGCGATCGGCGGCATCGCGAGCGTGGCGCCTTCGGTCAGCATCTGCACGATCGCGTCCACGTCGTTGTGCGCCCAGGCCTCGGTATAGCGGTCGACGATCGTGCGCAGCTGCCGATCGTTAAGCGTCCGGAGCGTCGCCTGTTGGCTGCGATCCGGCAGCCGGTCGTCGATCGTCGCGTGCGCACGCTGCAGCAGGCTGTAGACCGACGTCGCGGTTGTGTCGAGCACGTCGGCGGCCTCGGCGCCTGAGAAGCCGAGCACGTCGCGGAGGATCAGGACCGCCCGCTGTCGGGCCGGCAGGTGCTGGAGCGCGGCGATGAATGCCAGTTCGATCGCCTCGCGCTGTTCATAGCGTGCCTCCGGTCCCGCGAGACCATCCGCGAGGCCAAGCTCGCGGTCCGGCACGGGCTCGACCTCGCGTGATTCGAGGAGCGGCGGGCCGAGCCCCTGATGCGGGTCGGCCGGCGGTCCGTAGTCCGTCGGCAGGACCCTGGGGAAGGGCCGTTGGTCGATCATTCGTAGGCACACGTTGGTGGCGATCGTGTAGAGCCACGTCCGCAGCGAGCTGCGAGCCTCAAAGCGGGGGAGGGCTCGCCATGCCCTCACCAGCGCTTCCTGCACGGCGTCATCGGCGTCGTGGACCGAGCCGAGCATCTGATAGCAGTGGGCGTACAGCGGGCCCCGGTGCGCTTCAACGAGCGCCGTGTAGGCCCGTTCGTCCCCGTCACGTGCCGCCCTAAGCAGTTGCGCCTCGTTCATCGCGCCACCTTAAGTGGCTGAGGCTTGGGCTGCCAGAGCGCGATCTCTCCCCCCGCGGCCGTCGACACCACGGCCCGCCATCCGGCCGGCCCCTCTCGCGGGGCGAGCAGCACCCGCGCGCCCAACCGGCACGCACGCTCGGTCGTCGCTTCGATCTGATCCACGGCGACATACGGCAGCCAGCTGGCCAGGCGCGTCCCGCATTCGACGATGCCGCCGTCGATGCCCGACCCGAGCTTGAGCGCGTGATAGCTGCCCCACATGGTGTTGATCCGCTCCGTCTGCCACTGCAGCAGGCCGGAGTAGAACCGGCTCGAGGCCTCACGGTCGCTGGTGTGCAGTTCCAGGTGCACCACCTGCGCGGACTGGCTCGCGGTTGTACGCATCATTGCGCGTCGTACTCGTCGCGGCGCTGGATCCACAGCTGGAACCCTTCGCCCTCGTCGCGCCCTCGTGGCGAGCGGTCCAGGACCCCGTAGTAGGTCATCAGGAACTCGACCCCGCGCCCGGCTGTCGAATAGGTCCGATAGACGATTCCGTCCTCGAGCGCGAACACGTTGAAACCGAAGCCCTCTGTCAGATACCCGACGAGATCCGTGCCGGCGGCCAGCGCGTTGCGATGCGCGATCGGCGGCAGGGTCGCCGACTGCGGTGACTGCACCCAGGCGCGGGTCTGCTCCTCGGTGCTCGAGAAACCGAGCTCCAGGTCGAAATCGCTGCCGTAGCTGGACGCCCAGCTGAGATCCCATCCCATGCGCTCGCGGTAGGCGGTCAGCTTTTCCACCGGCGCGCCCGAGACCAGCATCAGCGTCATGTCGCGCGCCTGCAGATGGGGCAGCAGGCCGTTGATGGCATCGGCGATCGATGAGTTGGTCGGACAGGCCTGCTCGTAGCGGGGGCCGAACATGAAGTGGTAGATCAGCAGCTGTGAGCGACCGTCAAACAACTCCGCCAGCGGCTTCGGTCCGTCGGCGGTCTGCAGCGTGTACTGCTTGTCGACCGTGACCCACGGCAGTTCTCGGCGCCGCCGGGCGAGCTCGTCACCCAGGCGCGTGTGCTCCTTCTCATGCTCGAGCAGGTCGGCGCGAGCGGCGTCCCACTGGGCGCGGTTTCCTACTGCGTGGAGGGTCATGTCCGGACCAGCCCGGCGTTCTGGAGCTCGAGCGCCTTGGCGCCTCCGGCATACCAGCCGGCAGCCAGGGTGGCGGACATCGGGTCGGGGAAGATCTCCTCCTCGCCGCGCCCGACCCCGTCGAGGACACCGCGTGCGACGATCTCCGCGGCGGTCTTCGGGATCTCGAGACCACGGACCATGTCGGTGTCGATCGGGCCCGCCATGACGGCGTGGACCGTGACTCCGTCCGCGGCGAGGAGCATCCGCTGGGACTGCGTGAGCGCGAACAATGCGGCCTTCGAGATCGAGTAGGCGGGCAGTACCGGCACCGCGGCGAACGCCGCCAGCGAGACGATGTTGACAATCGCTCCCTGCGAGCGCCGGAGCGCGGGCAGGAATGCCTGGGTCACGTCCCAGGTGCCGTAGAAGTTCACCGCGAGATGGTGCTCGAGCGGATCACGGCCGCCGAGGTCGTCGGGCAGCGAGACGCCGGCGTTGTTGATCAGGAGGTCAAGCGAGTGAACCCCCTCAACCGCGGCCTGGATCTGCGCCGCATCGGTGATGTCGAGCGTGAATGGGATGACGCGGTGGTCGGGATGTGTCTGCGGCCGCCGGCTCCCGGCGTACACGTGCTTCGCGCCCCGTCTCAGTGCCTCTTGCACGAGCGCCCTCCCAAGACCGCGGTTGGCCCCGGTGATCAGAACTGAGCTGTCGGCGATTGTCGCGCTGCTGGTCATCACAAGCTCCCTTGGTGGGTTTTCGCGTTAGATCCAGGCGGGCCGCGAAATCCATCGCTGGGCGTGCATGAGCCGGCGATCTCCCGGGCCTGATCGACCCGCACCGGCGGGTGAGTACGATTTGCACACAGGCCATTTCACCGCTTGGTGCGAAGCGACTTCGCGCAGAGCACCGTCGGCTGACGCGCCGCACGGCGACCCTCACGGACAGTTTCGTCCTCAGCGGACGAGAAGACCGCTCCGATCCACGCGATCCGACGCCGAAAAAGGCGGGCCTTGATCGCGCGACTGCCCGTTTGAAAGGAACCGTATGCCCATCTTCTTCTTCACCGTCGAGCAACAGGAACGCGCGATTGTCGAGCGCTTCGGCAAGTTCGTGCGGGTCGCCGGCCCCGGACTTCAGAGCAAGTCGCCGTTTGTCGAGAAGGTCGCCGGCCGGATGAGCTTGCAGGTCGAGCAGCTCAACGCGGACATCGAGACCAAGACCCAGGACAACGTGTTCGTCGTCGTCAAGCTGGCGATCCAGTACATGGTCGGAGCCGACCCGGAGAAGGTCAAGGATGCCTTCTACAAGCTCGACGATCCCGAGGTCCAGATGAAGTCCTACGCCTTTGACGTCGTCCGCTCGCACATCCCGACGATGGACCTCGACGAGGCCTACGCCGACGCGGACACGATTGCCAAGCACATCCAGGACACCCTGCAGACGCAGATGGCCGATTACGGCTACGAGATCATCAAGGCGCTGATCACCAACATCGAGCCCGACCAGCGCGTCAAGGACGCGATGAACAACATCAACGCGGCCCGCCGAAACCAGGAGGCCGCGACCGCCCAGGGCGAGGGCGACAAGACCCTCCGGATCAAGAAGGCCGAGGCCGAGTCGGCGTCGATGCGCCTGCACGGAGAGGGCGTGGCGCAGGAGCGCAAAGCGATCGCCGAGGGGCTCAGAGACTCGCTGGCGGTTCTCGACGACGTCGGAATCGACCCCAAGGAGGCGATGGGACTGGTTGCCCTGACGCAGTACATGGACACCCTCCGGTCGGTGGGGGAGAACGGCAACATGACCACGCTCCTGCTGCCCCATTCCCCGGCGGCGGTGGGATCGCTGATGGAGCAGATCCAGCAGGGCATGCTCACCGGCAACCTCGCCGCCGACGCCGCGCAGCAGAACGTGGCCAACGGCACCCGCCGGGCGGCGCAGCCACGGCCGCCGGCCGCGCGCTGACCGGCCTGGAGAGCTGGAAGGTCTGGCGATGAGCGACGACAGCCAGGGCATGCTCGCGTTCCTGGGCGTCGCGCCCGACCCGCGGCTGCTCGGTGACGACCTGAGCAATCTCCCGGTCGCCGAGCAGCGCAGAGAGCCGCCCATGTCGACCCGGCGACACGAGCGGCTCGTCGCCGCCGGATCCGTGCTGACCGCGGTGAGCTTGATCGGAGGCGTGGCGCTGCTGCTCTATGGCGGGTGGCGGCTCCTGTTCGATGGCGGCGGCGCGCTTGACGCCGTCCTCGCCGGAATCGGTCTGGTGCTCGCGGCCACGCACTGGGGTTGGGTGCACGTGGCCGAGTACGTCGGCCTCACCATCGACGGACGGCAGGCTCACGACATCGAAGCCCAACGGGGGCAATGGCTCGCCACCATCGAGCCGTACCCGCGCTTCAGCGTCAGCACCTCGGTCGGCGACGACGGCACGACGCGCGTTCAGCGCTTCCTGCACCGGCCGGTTCTCACCGACCGCAACACCTTCACCTTCGTCCGCGAGCGTGGCATCGAGCACATCCACGAGGCCGACGCGCCGGCCGAGGTGATCGCCACGGACGTCGAGACGATGCGCCGCCAGGCGCGCCTGCTGACAGATCGCCAGCGCGAGCTATGGGACGCCGCCTCGACCGCCTACTCCGCGGCCCTGCTCAGCGCTCACGACGACCAGGAGCAATTGGCGGCGCAGCGGGCTGCGGCCCTCGCGCTGTCCGAGCACATCAACGCCTCGCTGCTCGACGCGCCGTTGGTGGAATAGCGGTCCCCGTCCGGTGTACCGCGCTCAGGGCGTCGCCACCCCGGAGCAGTTGGCGCAGACCCTGGTGCAGATCGACTCGGACCTGTGGCCGGCGGACGCTCTCTGCGGACGGCGTCGCGGGGGCGCCGGCCTAGCTCACGCCCGAGCCCATCGAGCGCAGGGCCGCGCGGGGCGCGGCATCAACCGGGACACCGTGCACGGCCCCGCCTGGGAAGGCGGCGGCGGAGGCGAGGAAGAGACCGCGCAGCGGGGTGCGGGAGGGCGACAGAGCGGGGACGGGGCGGAACACCGCCTGCAGGCCACGGTAGCTGCCGCCGCCCACATCGCCCTGCACCAGGTTGGCGTCGCGCGCCTGAAGCGCCGCCGGGTCCAACAAGTGGCGGGCGAGGATGCGCTCGCGAAAGCCGGGAGCAAAGCGCTCCACCTGGTCCTCGATCGCGCGCGCGGACGCCTCCGAGCCGAGCTGTGCGCTCACGCTCGCCGGCGCGTGGGTGTACGCCCACGCGGTGTGCCTGCCCGCAGGCGCCCGGGACGGGTCAGCGATCGTCTGCTGGCCCACGAGCAGGAAGGGATGCTCGGTCAGGCCGCGCTGCGCCTGCGCCAGCGAGCCGGTCAGCGCCCGCTCGCCGCCGCCGACGTGGACCGTCCCCGCCCGGCGCGCGTCGGGCGCCGCCAGGGGATCGGGCCGTCCAGTGCCCAGTCCACCTTGACCGTGGCCGGCCCGTATCGATAGCCGCCCAGCAGTCGCCGGTACCACGACGCCAGCGCATCCCCGGTCATCGCCACCAGCGCGCCGGGCATGACGTCGGCCAGCACGTGCGTGGCGCTGCGCGCGTCTGAGCCGGCGACGGCCACGCCGGTGACGCGCCCGCCCCGGGCCAGCACCTTCTCCACCCGCGCCCCGGCCCGGATGACCCCGCCGAGGTGCGCGAGGTGGCTCACCAGAGCGTCGATCAGGCGCTCGGCGCCGCCGCGGGGGCTGGGCCAGCCGACCCCGTGAGCGAGCAGCTTCAGGTAGACGGCGGCCATCGCCGAGCCGCGTGCGCCCACCGGCGCGTCCCCGTGCGCCGCGGTGCCGTACAGCCACGCGCGCGAGCCCTGGTCCTCGAACAGCCGGTGGCCGAGGCCCGCGGCGCTGCGGCCGAGCAGCAGCCCGAGCGCCACGGTGGCCCGCGGCCCCACCCGTCGCAGCAGGCCCGCGGCGCCGCCCACCGGGGGAAAGCCGCTGAGGATCGTCGCCCGGACGGCCTCGAACGCGGTCACGTAGGGCGAGACGAAATGCGCCCAGCGTTCCCCGTCCCCGGCGTGGCGGCCCTCCAGCGATGTGCGGTGGCCTGCACATCGCGGTGCAGGGCGACGGCGAGGCCGCCGGGGAGCGGGTGGGCCATGCACACCTCGGGGTGCACCCACTCCAGCCCGTGCCGCTCCAGCGCCATCCGCGCGAACACCGGCGACGCGGCTCCGGCCGGGTGCTCGGCGGAGAACGTGTCGTGCAAGAACCCCGGCAGGGTCAGCTCCTCGGTGCGCACCGCGCCGCCGGGGCGCGGAGCCGCCTCGAGCACCGTGACCGGGACGCCCGCCTCGGCGAAGCGGACTGCCGCCGCCAGGCCGTTCGGGCCCGCGCCGATGACCAGGACCTGCGCGCTCACGCGTCGGCAGCGTAGACCAGCGCCGTTGACGACGGCTGACCCCGGGGGGTAGTGTTCACCGCGCCTGAACGTGCGCTCAGGTAGTGGACCGAACGAGGAAGAGGGAGTCTCGTATGGATCTCCGGTGCCTGAAGGCTGCCGTCGTCCTTGGCGTACTCGGCCTGGCGTGCAGCTCGGCCGCCTCGGCCACGCCCCGCCACCACGCCGCCGCGTCCCACGGTCACGCCGCCGCGGCCCGCCATCACGCCGCCACCGACCCGCAGCAGCCGTGGCGAGATCCCAGCCAGCCGGCCGAGGTGCGCGCCGATGAGCTCCTCTCCGCGCTCACCAGCGACGAGAAGATCCAGCTGGCGCTGGGCAACTTCGCGGCGCTGCAGAGCTTCGGCGTCCCCACGGTGACCAACGACGACGGCCCTGACGGGGTGCGCAACCCCGGCACCACCGCGCTGCCGTCAGGCCAGGATCTGGCCGCGGGCTTCAATCGTTCGCTGGCCTACAGCTACGGGCAGGTGGCCGGCTCCGAGGCCCGCGGCGAGGGGTTCAGCGATTGGCTGGGCCCGGCGGTGGACATCGCGCGCACGCCCCTGGCCGGCCGCCAGCCGGAGGCCGAGGGCGAGGACCCGTTCCTGGCCGGCAACACCTCGGCTCAGATCGTGGCCGGCGCAAAGAGCCAGCACATCATCGCCACGCTCAAGCACTACACCGCCTACAACCAGGACTGGGGGCGGATCGGCTTCGAGATCGCGCCCAGCCCGTTCGTTCGCGGTCCCGGGACCAACGACATCGTGTCCGAACGGGCGCTGCAGGAGATCTACGAGGCGCCCTTCCGCACTGCCGTCCAGCGAGGTGGCCTGGATTCGCTGATGTGCTCCTACAACCAGATCAACGGCCTGCCTAGCTGCCAGAACCCGACCACGCTGGGCGACATCAAGAACGGCACCGGCTTTGACGGGTTCGTCGTTCCCGACTTCGGGTTCGCCGTGCGCGACCCGCTCGCCGCGGCGCTGGCCGGCGTCGACCTGCCGGCCCTGCCCGGAGGCGGCAGCGGGGGCCTGACGGCCGACAACTTCACCTCGGGGCAGATCCCGGCCGCCCGCCTCGATGACATCGACCGGCGGATCCTGTTCGCGATCTTCGACTCCGGCCTGTTCGACGACCCGCTGCCGGCGACCCCGGCGACCGAGGTGAGCACGCCCGCCCATCAGCAGGTTGCCACCGAGGTGGCCGAGGCGGGCACGGTCCTGCTCAAGAACGACCGCCACGTGCTGCCGCTGTCAGGCCACCGCCGGTCGATCGCGTTGATCGGCCCGACCGGCAACGACGCCGTATTCGTCACCGGCGGCTCGGCGAGCGTGCCGCTCGCCGACGGCCAGGCCATCACCCCGCTGCAGGGGATCACGACGCGGGCCGCGTCGGCGGGCGACACCGTCACCGCCGTCCAGGGCTCGGCCGGCGACGTGGCGTCCCCGACGCTCGTGCCCGGCTCCGCGCTGACGCCGAGCAGCGGCAGCGGCCCCGGGCTTGAGGGCACGTACTGGAGCAACGGGGACTTCAGCGGCGCGCCCACGCTCTCGCGCGTGGACCCGACCGTGGACCTGTCCGCGGCGCCGGCCGAGACCGGGGCGCTGTGGTCGGCCAAGTGGACCGGCACGCTGACGCCCCCGGAGACCGGCCTGTATCGCTTCTCGCTGGCCGAGTCCGGGATCGCGACGCTCAAGATCGCCGGGCAGACGTTCGGGCCGGCCTACCGCGAGGCCACGCAGTTCCTCATCGGACCCCACTACGTGCTCCAGGGCACGGTGCGGCTGATCGCCGGGCAGCCGGTGCCGGTGGAGATCGATTACTCCAGCATCAGCGGCCTGTTCAGCCAGGAGATCCACTTCGGCTGGCAGACGCCGGACCAGTCCGGGATCCCTGCGGCGGTGGCGGCTGCCCGCAAGGCCGACGTGGCCATCGTCTTCGCCAACGACGCCCAGGGCGAGGGGATGGATCGCACCTCGCTGGCGCTCCCCGGCGATCAGGATCAGCTGATCGAGGCCGTGGCCAGTGCCAACCGCCACACGGTGGTCGTGCTCAACACCGGCGGCCCGGTGCTGATGCCGTGGCTGCACGACGTCGACGGCGTCGTGGAGGCGTGGTATCCCGGCCAGCAGTTCGGCGACGTGATCGCCGCGGTGCTGTTCGGCGATGCCAGCCCCGGCGGCCGGTTGCCGGTGACCTTCCCGGCCAGCGACGCCCAGGGGCCGGCGCCCGCGACCCAGCCCCAGCACTACCCCGGCGTCGATGGCGTCGAGCACTATGACGAGGGTCTGGACGTCGGCTATCGCTGGTATGACGCGACCGGGCAGCGTCCGCTGTTCCCGTTCGGCTACGGACTGTCGTATGAGCAGTTCCGGGTCTCGCAGGTGTTCACGGGCTACGTTGCGCGACGGGGCGAGGCGTTCGTGGTTGCCCGCGTGCGCAACGCCTCGTCGCGGCCGGGACCGACCACGGTGGAGCTCTACCTCCAGTCCCCGCCGGCCGCCGGCGAGCCGCCCAAGCAGCTCAAGGGCTACACCAACGTGACCCTCGGCCCAGGCCAGAGCCGGCTGGTGGTGTTCCGCCTGAACCCCAGCGACCTCGCCTACTACAACCAGTCAACGGGCCGGTGGGCGGTCGCGCCCGGCCGGTACACAGTGCTGGTAGGCACGTCGTCGACCGACCTCCGCCACGCCGCCCGCTTCACGGTGGGCGGCGCGGGCGGGCACCGGAGGGCGCGCCCCTGAGGACGCTGACGGCGAGTAGCCATCGTCATTGAAGCCACACGCCACGCACGCCCGGTCTCGCCGGGGCGTGGCGTGAGGTTTCAGCGGGGCTCGGGTTTCGCGCCACACACCTCATGACGCGTCCGCGTGTGGTGTGCGCTTTCAACGGTCGCAGTGTCGCCGCGGCGCCCGCTTGCTGCTCCGGGCCCGCGGCCCTAACTCGTGTGGACCACCACGATCAGCCCGAAGATGGCGCTCGCGGCCGAGGCCAGAGCGACGCTCACGCCGGGATGTTGCCGTTGACGATCAGCGCCAGCGTGAGGTCGAAGCCGACGGCCGCGAGCCCGAGGACGACGAGGATGATGTCGGCGCCAGTCATCGGTCAGGCGAGACGCTCGCCGCGCGCACGTGTGAACGCGATGTGAAGCCCAGGCTGGCGGACTCCACGCGCTCGCGCGGTCACGGCGACGTGCGCTCGGCGCTGGCACACCGCGCGGCGCACCGTAAACGCGTGTGGTAGGTTCCCGCGGGCAGGCTACCCCCGGCCTGCGTCGGCGATCGCATTCCAGGGCGACCCCGCCTGCGGCGATCGTGCACCGGCTCTCGAGGCGGGCGGTTCTGTTCATCCTGACGCGCTCGCGCTGTCACTCGGCGTCGCCGGTGGAGCGCTGGCTGCCCACCGGGTCGGGTTCCGCCACGTGCACGGGGCCGGCGCGCGCCAACAGGCGTTCTGGAGGCACTTGCGGGCGAAGTCGCACCGCAGCGGCTTGCGGCAGGCCCACGCGTCGGGCGTCGGGGCGGGCGACAGCGACCTGGCCTTCGAGGCGGCGCAGTACGGCTACGAGCGGACCGCTCCGGCGCTCACCGTCTCCGGGCAGGCGCTCATCGCCGCCGGCCAGCAGGCCGCCGGCCTGGGGCAGGTGGGGGGACCGTGGCGCGCCGTGACCACGCAGCCTTTCAACGCGGAGCCGGCTGGCTACACCGATCCGTTCTGGTCCAACATCGGCGCCGGCTTCTCCTTGGTGGGCGGGCGCACGACCGCACTCGCACAGGCGCCCGACGGCTCCTGGTACGCCGGGGCGGCCGACGGCGGAGTGTGGCGCTCCACCGATCAGGGCCAGCACTGGACCGCGTTCTTCGACTCCATGCCGAGCCTGTCGATCGGGGCGCTCGCCATCGACCCAGCCGACGGCACGGTGTGGGTGGGCACCGGCGAGGCCAACACCAGCCAGGATTCCTACGCGGGCACCGGGGTGTACCGGGCACGCGCCGGGAGCAGCAACTTCCAGCTCGTGGGCGGCGCCAACAACCCGATCACCTCGCGCACGATCTACCAGCTGGCGTTCGATCCGCATGGCAACGCCTATGCCGCCTCTAACAACGGCCTGTTTCGCTACGCGGCGGCCACGGGGCAGTGGACGGAGGTCCTGGCCCCGGCAGGTGCCAACCCGAGCTCGCCGTATCTCAACCACGTGACGTCGGTGGCTGTCGTGCCCGGCTCGGGCGGACAGCACGTGATCGCCGCGGTCGGCTGGCGCGGTGGGTCGGCGGCGACCGACCTCGTCAACAACGGGTTCTACGAGTCGACGGACGGCGGCCACACCTTCCACGCGGACACCCTGACCGGGGACATCAACGCGTCCGACATCGGGCGCGCCACCTTCGCCTACTCGGCCGACGGCTCCAAGCTGTACGCCCTCGTCGAGTCGCCGAGCGCGCTTGCCAGCGGGGCGATATCGAATCTCCAGGGCATCTTCGTCTCGAGCGGCTCGGGCGGAAGCGCAGCCAGCGTGTCGGGCCCCTGGACGGAGGTCGCCACCGCGGCAAAGCTGTCGAGCTCGGGGTCCGCCAACGCCTACGGGCCAAACAGCGTCGGAGCTCAGGCCTGGTACAACCAGGACCTCGCCGTCGACCCCAGCAACCCCAACCACATCTACGCGGGGCTGGAAGAAGTGTTCGAGTCCACCGACGGTGGCGCGAACTGGGTCACGGCCAGCCCGTACTGGAACTACGGCCTGGCGTGTAATCCCAATTGCCCACTCACGACGCACCCCGATCAGCACTCGATGATGATCGCCAACGGCAAGATCGTCATCGGCAACGACGGCGGCGTGTACAGCCGGCCGCTGTCCGACACGCAGCAGTACGGGGATTGGACCGATCTGAACGCAACCATGGCGTCCTGGCAGTACTACGACGCGCGCGCCGGTCTCCTGGGCCACAACGGCCTGGGCGTGTGGGGCGGACTCCAGGACAACGGCACCTCGCTGCTGGCCTCGGGCCAGCCGCAGATGGTCGAACCCGCCGGTGGTGACGGCTTCGACGTGATCGTCGATCCCGCCAACGCCAACCGGATGGTCGGCGAGTACACCGACGGCACGATGTACTCATCCACCAATGGCGGCCACGCGTTCAACAGCCAGGTCAGCCCCGGCTGCGACGCGCAGGACACCACGATCGGGGCGGAGCTGCCCGGGTGCGATCCGTCGATGCGGTTCGTCACCCCGCTGGTGCCCGACGGGCAGAACACCAACACCTGGATCACGGGTGGCGAGTACGTCTGGGTCAGCCACGACGGCTGGAACACGAGTTGCACCAGCAGCGCCTGCTCCTGGCAGAACGTCTACGACACCGGGGCCAACAACGCCGTCACGGCGCTGTCCTCGGTCCGAAACGGGCAGGTCATCTACGCCGCCTGGGTCGGCGGGGGCGGCAACCCGGGCCCGTCGTTCGGCAGTGGCATCGCCACCAACTACGGCGGAAAGTGGCACGAGGTCAACACGTCGGGCCTGCCCAACCGGTACATCGCCGGCGTCACCGCCGATCCATCTGATCCCGCGCACGCGTATGCCATCTTCAATGGCTACTCGCGGCGCTGGATCCCCGGCGGTGGCGTCGGCCACGTGTTCGAGACCTACAACGGCGGCCGGTCGTGGCAGGACATCTCGGGCAACCTGCCCGACATCGCGTCCGATGCGCTCGTCATGTCGGGCGGGCGGCTCGCGCTGGCCACCGACCAGGGTATGTACACCGCGACCATGGGCCACGGCAGCGGCACGAACTGGTCGCGGCTGGGCAAGGGGCTGCCCAACGCCTCGGTCAATGATGTGACTCGTGGCCCGAACGGGTACATCTACGCTGCGACCCACGGTCGCGGGATCTGGAGACTCCCCTTCGGGTCCGGTCACTAGCGCAGTGGAAGGTGAGGTGATGTCGAAACGGACCCGCGGTGCCGCGCTCCGTGTGAGCGCGGCAACGCTGGCGCTCACGGCGGTGCTGGCCGCCTCGACGCAGGCGGCCGGCCTCGGCCCGTCGACGAAGGTGTCGGTGACGCCCGGGTCGGGCGGTCCGCGCACGCACTTCACCTTCCGCTTCCGGGTCCCGGTGGCCGTCGGGACCTTCGGCTCGGTGACCCGGCGCGACACGCTGTCAATGAGCGGCCCCCGGCTCGCCGGGTGCGTGTCGCGCGCGTCCGCGACGCTGCGCAGGGCGCGGAAGGGCTCGCGGGCGAGGCTCGCGATCGGCCCCGGCGCGCGTGAGCCGCGGGGGCTGGTGCGCCGGCCTGTGGCACGGCACGGTGGTGCAGAGCGAGGCGGTGCACTGCAATCCAGGCCCCGCCATCGTGTGTCCCAACCTGGTGGTGGCGCCGCGCACGATCGCGCGCTTCCGCTTCCGGGTCAAGCCGGCGCTGACGCCGGCGCCACCCACGCCGTCGGGTGACGTGCCGACGTTCGCGGGGCTGATCAGGGCCACCACGTGCCCGTCACCGACGCCGCAGCCGCGGGTCCTGCCGCGGCCCAACAGCTACACGCTGGTCTGGATGGCGGCCACCGATCCGGTCACACCGAGCTCGCAGATCGTCTACGACATCTTCGTGGCCACCACGCCCGGCGGGGAGAACTACGCGCAGCCGTCGTACACCACGGCGCCCGGCGCGACGTCGTACGTCACTCAGGGACTGGCGCGCATCGGCCCGCTGTACTTCGTGGTGCGGGCCCGAAACGCCGCTGGGCACGTTGACGACAACACGGTCGAGCGCGAGGGCATCATCCAGTGCACGATGCACCCGCAGGTCAGGGCAGATGGAACGGGGTGATGACGTCGGGGTCGCGGACGGGCCGTGAGTCGTCGGGCATCCGGTTGGTGACGTCAGTGGCCGGCTGGTAGGCCAGCGGCGGTCCGGTTCGGGCCGCCTTGCCGTACTCGTCGTAGTACTGGACCTCCACGCGGGGCCCGTCGAAGGAGAGCACGGCGAAGCCCCCCAGGCCCCAGCGATCGTCCTGCACCTGGTAGTAGTCGGCGAGCTGCCACTTGAGGGCTCGTTGCACGTCGTCCGGGGTCTGCGCGGGCATGAGCTGGGGCACCCCGCCGTGTCCCACGATCGCCGTGTACCCCGCGGTGTTGCGGTAGTCGCGGGCCACGATGTCCGGGTCATACACGGCGCAACGATGCTCGTGGCCCCACAGCCAGGCCTCGACCCGATGCTCGCCCAGCGCGTCGGCCACGGTCTGGGCCAGGGGCGCGGTGACGTCCTCGAAGGCGCTGAACGGCTGGTGGTGGGTCATGAGGATCGTCCCGCGCGTGCCGGGCGCCGCCGCGACGCGGCGCGACAGCCAGTCGGGCTGAGGCGGGTGCAGGTCGGCATCGTCGGGGTCCGTGTAGGCGCTGTCGAGGCCCAGGATCTGCCAGTGCTCGTTGACGAGCGCGAAGTAGCTGCAGCCGGCCTGCGCGGCGAAGCGCGGGTCGGTGAGCAGGACGTCAAAGTAGCCGTGCGCCCCGGAATAGACGTCGTGGTTGCCGCTCAGCGTCCAGGATCGGGCGACAACGGAGCCCCGGGCCACCGGCCACAGGTCCAGGAAGCGGCGCCGGCACTCGTCCTCCAGCC
Source organism: uncultured Actinomycetota bacterium (assembly GCA_963801435.1). Lineage (GTDB taxonomy): Bacteria > Actinomycetota > Thermoleophilia > Solirubrobacterales > Solirubrobacteraceae > Palsa-465. The sequence continues at coordinate 35,862 of CAWDFE010000025.1, read as the reverse complement.
CCGAGTAGTAGGTGTCGCCCAGGTGGATGACGTGACAGTCCCGACCCGGCTCGATCTGGCTCAGGTGCTCGCGGATCCGCGCGGCGGTGTTGAGGGCCTGGGGCAGGCCGGTGGCCCAGTCGCCGACGACGATCACCGTGGCGCGCTCGCCCATGCGGACCTCGGGGGGAGACGTGTCGAAGGCGTGCTTATCGTCCAGGTGGGCGGACACGATCTGGGCCAGCCTGGGCTCGATCCAGCGGATGTCGCAGGGGCCGAACCGGCGGAAGCGGCTGCGCAGCTCCTCGGTCCAGTGCCTGACGCCCTGCCACAGGCGGTCGAGGTGGGAGATGTCGGTGACCGCGCCGGTGAGCTCCGACTCGATGCAGGTGGTAATCACCGACATGAACTGGCTGACCGCGGGCCTGCGCGACAGGTAGATGACTGGCGGGGGCGCCGGGACGGTGGGCAGGGGCGAGGAGGCCCGGACGACGCGGTCGGGAAGTTCCTTCTCCGTCTCGATCTGCCTGTTGAGATCGTCGAACCAGCCGGGGGGCAGTCGGTATGCGGGATCGAGCGTGTCGAGGTCATCCCGGTGGCGCTCGCGCGCGGCGGTGAGCTGCGCGAGCTTGTCCTGAAGGCAGTCGGGGTCGATCACCGGCTCGAGCAGCTGCGGGACGGGTCCGCCCGGCAGAGTCGCGCCCCGCCGGACGGCCTCGGCCAGCTGGCGACGGTCGGCTCTCTCATTGGGGTTGGTGGGCAGCAGAGTGATCGCGTCGGCGATGGCGTCGTCGAGCTCGGCTCCCCATACGTGCTGCTCGATCGCCCCGGTGGCCCCGCCAAGCGCGTTGCCCACGCCCTTCCAGGTCAGTCCAAGGCTCGCCAGCACCCCGCCCACGCCGGCCACGACCGAGGCGGCCGAGCCCGCCGCCAGGACGATCACGAGGATCCCCCCGGCGAACAGGACGACGATGAGGGCGGCCAGCCACCAGAAGTGGACGAGGAACCTGGCCACCATGCGCCGCGTGGTGGCGAGCATGCCGGTGGCGGCGTCGAGGTAGTTGTCCACCACCAGCATGTCGGCGCCCGCCTTCTCGCCCGAGAGCAGGGCACGCCACAGCTCGCCCTGGCGGCCGACGAGGTCCAGCAGCTCGCTGCCCGGGGGCGCGGGGAGGGCGCCGGCGTGGATCCCGGGCGGCGTGGGTGGCGCCGGAGGGTGGACGGCCTGTGCCCACCGTCCCAGCGACTGGCTGACACTCTTGGCGGCGTGCGCGGGCAGCACCGACGCGAGGTCGTCCAGCCACGCGCGCACCTGGGCGATCCGCTGGGGGTCGAGCTCGCGGGCGAGCCCCGGCCCGCTGTACTGGTGGCGCGTCGTGTCGGCCAGTGCGCGCCCCAGCCCGTAGGCCCTGCCCAGGCGCACGTCGGTGGCGGTGAGTGTGGACAGCAGCGAGATATGGAGTGCCACCACGGCCTGGCCGCGGGCGGCGGGGTCGGGCGGCACGGCGAACGCGGCGTTCAGCACGGTGGTTTCGGGCAGCTTCAGGCCCGCGGCGGTGATTGCGGGGCCCACCCGGGTCAGTCCCGCGTCGACCTGGCGCAGGGAGATCGACACCCGCTCCTCTGGATCCAGGCGGCCCAGCGCCGGCAGGTCGTCCGGGCGCGCGGGGGCTCGCGTCTGCACATCGGGCCGGTAGAGCTCGGCCACGTGCCAGCCCAGCGAGAACGCCGCGGTGACGCGGGCGTCGGGAGCGGGCTCGGCGGGTGGGTGCTGGACGGCGTTCTCGGCCGCGGTCAGCACCGCCGTCAGTGCATCTGAGGGCGTCCCCACACCGTCTGACATCCGGACCTCCCGGTGGCTGACTGGACTGGACCTCTGCCCGAGTCCCAACTTACCGATCGCGTTAAGAGCGAGTCAAGGTGACATTGGCCGCCGGCCTGGCGAGTCACACGGGGGCGGCCCTGACACCTTGACGTGCCGGTCGCGGCGGTGGTACTACTGGGTGCGCTCAAGTCGGGTGACCGGGGGTCGCTGATGTGCACGATGGGTGGGAATTGCGTGGGCGGAAGGGCGTCGGGGGGCGGGTCGCGATGCTCGTAGACCTACACGGCCATTTCCCGATGCACCTGCTCGAGGATGACAAGCAGCACGCGCACGTCCGGTTGACGACGTGGTTTCGTCACCTGTGGCAGGGACTGGTGGTCGAGCTCATCAACCTGTTCGCCAACTACCAGGGGCCGGGCGACACGCCGAGCGTCAGCGAGCAGGAGATGCGCGACGGCGACGTCGGGGTGACGCTGTCGGTCCTGTACCAGCCGTTTGACGAGATGGACCTCACCCAGGACTACGCGGCGCCGCCGCTGCCGAACTACTTCAACGACATCCTCAACCAGCGCGAGATCGTGGAGGACTACGTCAACGCGCCTGGCCGCGACGTGGTCATCGCGCACTCCGCGGCCGAGTTGGACCGCCACCTGGCCGCGCCGCAGACCCCGCCGATCCTCATCCATGCGATCGAGGGCGGATTTCACATCGGCGACGACCGGGCCCACGTCCAGGGCAACGTGCGCACGCTGGCCGAGAAGGGAGTGGCCTACATCACGGTGGCCCACCTGTTCTTTCGGCAGGTCGCGACCAACGCCCCGGCGCTCCCGTTCCTTAGCGACGGGCTCTACAACCGCGTGTTCAAGCAGGACAGCTCCGAGGGGCTGACGCGGCTGGGCCGCGAGCTGGTGGAGGCGATGATCGACGAGGGCATCCTCGTGGACCTCACCCACATGCGTGCCCAGTCGATCCGCGATGTGTTCGCCCTGCTGGACGCGCGCGACCCCGCCCGCGAGATTCCCGTCATCGCCACCCACATGGCCTACCGGTTCGGCGGCCTCGAGTACTCCTTTGACGACGACACCGTCACCCGGGTGGCGGCCCGAGGCGGGCTGCTCGGGCTCATCATGTGCAAGCACTTCATAACCAGCGGGCTGGACGTGGAGGACACGTTCGACGGCTCGGTGGAGGCGCTGTGCCGGCACATCGACAGGATCCGCGAGCTGACCGGCGGCTATGACCACGTCGGCATCGGGTCCGACCTCGACGGCTACATCAAGCCCGCGCTCCCCGGCCTGGAGAGCCAGGGGAGGATGGCCGATCTGCAGCGGGCGCTGACGACGCGCTACGGCCAGGATGTGGCCGAGCAGATCGCCAGCGGCAACGCGCTGCGCGTTCTGCGGACGCAGTGGGGGCGCAAGCGCCCGCGCGCGGCGTCAGTCGGCGTCGGCGTGTGACGCGGCGCCCGCAGTCCCTTCGCCCGCGCTCGCGCCCGGTGCGAACGCGTCCGCCGGCCTGTCGTCGCCCGGGGAGTGGCTGATGATGCGCGCGCTGCGCCCGTGCGTGAGGAAGCTGACCGACCACTTGATGAGGACCAGCAGGCGGTTCTGGAAGCCGATCAGGTACCAGAGGTGGACGCCGAGCCACACCACCCACGCCGGGAACCCGCTCAGCTTGAGGAACTTGATCTGGGCGACCGCGCGCGCCCGGCCGATGGTCGCGACGTTGCCCTTGTCGACGTAGTGAAATGGCGCGGGCGTCCGGCCCTCGAGCCGGTGGCCCACCAGCTTGGCGGCATACCGCCCCTGCTGGATCGCGACCGGCGCCACCCCCGGGTAGGTGACCGCATCCCCGTCCGCGCCGCGCACGCGGACCATGTCGCCCAGCGCGATCACCTCCGGGTGGCCGGGCAGGGACAGGTCGGGCTCCACGGTCAGCCGGCCGGCCCCGTCGACCTCGGCGCCGGCGAGCTGGGCAAGATGTCCGCTCAGCGAAGACGCGGTCACCCCCGCGGCCCAGATGACGGTGCGGGTGGAGATGCGCTCCGTGCCCCCGTCAGGATCGGAGAGTGTCACCGACTCCCCGTCGATGTCCACCACGGTGCGGTTGACCAAGATCGTCACCCCGAGGCCCTCCAGCGAGCGCGCCGCCTTGCGCGACAGCGAGGCCGGGAAGCCGCTCAGCACGCGGTCCAGCGCGTCGACGAGGATGACCCGCGCGGTGCGGGGGTCGATGGCGCGGAAGTCGCCGTGCAGCGTGTCGCGCGCCAGCTCACCGATCTGGCCCGCCATCTCGACGCCCGTGGGGCCGGCGCCGACGACCACGAACGTCATCTCGGTCGCGCGGGCGTCCGGGTCGCTCAGCATCTCCGCGGCCTCGAACGCCCGCAGGATTTGCGAGCGCACCTCGATGGCGCTCTCCAGCGTCTTGACCTCGGCGGCGAACTCGCGCCAGTGCTCATGCCCGAAGTAGGAATAGCTCGAGCCCGTGGCGACGATCAGCGTGTCGTAGCCGACCTCGGCGGGCGCCGCCTCTATGCCGGGCACGTCGGCGAGCAGGACCCGGCGGGACTCCAGGTCGAGGCCGGTCACCTCGGCGAGCAGAACGTGCACGTTGTCGACGTTCTTGAAGATGGCGCGCAGGGGATAGGCGACCTCCCCCGGGGACAGCGCGCCGGTGGCGACCTGGTAGGTCAGCGGCTGGAAGAGATGGAAGTTCCGGCGGTCGATGAGCGTGATCTCGACCGGCGAGCCGCGCAGGTGGTGGACCGCGTTCACGCCGCCGAAGCCCCCGCCGATGACCACGACGCGGTGGCTCATGGGCGGGGTGGTGATCGGCGCGCGGACATGTGGTGCGTGCGGTCTCAGGCCGGCTCGGGCTCGGGTTGGGGCGCCCGGCGCATCGGGACCCCGGCGGCGGCGTAGGCGTCGGGGGCGTCGAGCGTCTCGGCGTCGAGCAGCGCGTGGCGAGGCTCGTCGAGCTGTCCGCGGTGGTCGGTGAGGAGCTGGGTGACCTGGGCGTGGGCAGCTCTCGACCAGCGCCTGGACCTCCTGGTCGACCAGCCACTGGGTCTGCGGCGAGGTCTCGCTCGCGCCGGGCAGCAGGGGCCCCTGCCCGTCGGCGGGCAGCAGCGTCACCGGGCCGAGCTTGTCGCTCATGCCCCAGCGTCCGACCATCTGCCGGGCGATGTTCGTCAGCTGCTGGATGTCTGACTCGGCGCCGGTGGTGATCTTGCCGTAGACGACCTCCTCGGCCACCCGGCCGCCGAGCGCGACCTTGATCTTGGCGTCCAGGTCCTCGCGCGAGTAGGAGACGCGGTCGGCGTCAGGGGTGGACAGGGTGACGCCGAGCGCCTGGCCGCGGGGGATGATCGAGATCTTGCGCACGGGGTCGGCGCCCGGGGTGAGCATCCCCACCAGCGCGTGCCCGGACTCGTGGTAGGCGGTGCGCTCCCGGTCGGCCGGGGCGAGCACGATGCCGCGCGGGGCGCCCAGCAGGATCTTCTCCAGCGAGTCGGTGAAGTCGGCCATCGTGCACCTTGTCGTGGTTGCGCCGTGCCGCCAGCAGGGCCGCCTCGTTGGCGAGGTTGGCAAGATCGGCGCCGACCATGCCCGGCGTGGTCGCGGCCAGCGCCTCCGAGATCGACGTCCTTGTCGAGCGGCATGCGAGCGGGTGTGGACCTCGAGGATCTTGCGCGCGCCCGTCGCTTGTCGGGCGGCTGGACGGCGACGCGGCGGTCGAAACCGCCCCGGGCGCAGCAGCGCCGGGTCGAGGATCTCGGGCCGGTTGGTGGCGCCCAGGACGACGACCGCCTCGTTGCGCTCGAACCCGTCCATCTCGGTGAGGATCTGGTCGAGCGTCTGCTCGCGCTCATCGTTGGCGCCGGTGATCCCCGCCGAGCCCTGGCGCGAGCGCCCGATCGCGTCCAGCTCGTCGATGAAGATGATCGCCGGCGCGGCCTCCTTGGCCTTGGCGAACAGATCGCGCACGCGGGCGGCGCCGACGCCGACGATCGCCTCGATGAACTCGGAGGCGGCGATCGAGAAGAACGCGGCGTGCGCCTCACCGGCGACCGCGCGGGCCAGCAGCGTCTTGCCGGTGCCGGGCGGTCCGAACAGCAGCACGCCATGCGGCATCCGCCCGCCCAGCTTCTGGTAGCGCTCGGGGGTCTTGAGGAAGTCGACGATCTCGGTCAGCTCGGCCTTGGCCTCGTCGATCCCGGCCACATCGTCAAACGTCACCCGGATCTTCTCGCGGGTCGACGCGGCGCGCCTGGGAGCGGCCGAAGTTCCCCAGCCCGCCAAGGCCCCCGCCGCCGGCCTGCGCGCGCCGCGCGAGCAGCACGAACAGCCCGACCAGCAGCAGCGTCGGCCCGAACCCGAGCAGGATCTCGGCCAGCAACGAGGTGCCTGCTGCGCGGTGGACTTGGCGTTGACGCTCACACGTGGCTCTCCAGCAGCGCTGAGTCAGCTGATCGTGGTTCCAGAACGTCGGCACCTCGGTCGACGAACAGGGTCGTCGGGGTGGCGTTCTTGTCGCTGGCCGGGTACGTCACCTTGGCGGTGAAGGTGCCCTCGATGGTGTTGCCGCGTGGTGGTGATCGACTTGACGTTGCCGGCGTCGACCTGGTCAATGAAGTACGGGCTGAACGGCACGCGCACGCGCGGCTCCGAGCCGCGCTGGAAGCAGCAGAACCGAGAGCCAGTTGACCGCCAGCAGCACGATCAGCGAAGATCCAGAAGCCGCGCCATCCGGTGCGGCGGCTTGGGCTTGTGCTCGTCCGGCATGCCGCGACCGTCCGGCGCGGGCGCCACCCGCCAGCCCTGCTTGTCGCGTGGCATCGGCGCCGGCGGGACTGACTTCTGCGCTCCGGTGGGGGAATCGTCGGGAGCGGGGCGGTCCTCGGCCATACCCGCATTGTGACGAAGGGCCGTCTCCGACCCCTGCGCGGCGCGGCGTGCGGGGCGTCACGTTATCGGACGACGACGCCACCCCGGGCGCAGACTTTCCCCGGGCCGGGAAGGTTTTGGCGGCGGCGGCGTCCCTGCAATGGGAAACGTCCACGACCCAAGGGAGCACTATGCCCGGAAAACCTCACCGCCGCCGCCTGCGCCGCCGCCACGTCGCGGCCGTCGTCGCCGTGCTTGCGGGCATGGCCAGCGCCGCCCTGGTGGGCATGGCGGTGGCCAAGACCCTGACGCTTCAGGTCGCCAAGGGAGCCTCGGTCACCAACCAGTCCGGCGCCACCACGACCGAGAGCATCGTCGTCAACGCCAAGGGTCGCGCCGTGTACACCCTGAGCGGCGACACCACCAAGCACCCCAAGTGCACGAAAGCCAACGGCTGCTTCTCGTTCTGGCCGCCGGTCACGGTGTCCTCGGCCAAGAGCCTGAGCAAGGCGGCCGGCGTCAAGGGCAAGCTCGGCATCTTCAAGCGCAACGGCCTCATGCAGGTGACGCTGGGCGGGCACCCGCTCTACACCTTCGCCAACGACAAGAAGCGCGCCAACGCCACCGGCGAGGGCATCAACGGGTTCAAGGGCATCTGGCACGTCGTCAAGGATCCTGGCGCCGGGCAGAGCGGCAGCCCGACCGGACCGACGATGAGCACCCCGACGACCACCCCCACGTCGCCGTACCCGGGGTACTAGCCGGGACGGCCACCACGATCCGCGGCGCCCGCCCTCACACCCGTGGGGCCGGGCGCCCCGCATCACATGCTCACCGGGGGTCAATGCCAGATAGGGCGAAAAAGAACCGGGGCGCCCGCACTCGGCGGGCGCCCCGGTTTGACGCGCCTTCCCTGGTGGCGCGGGGGTGAACGCCAGGCGCGTCAAGGTCTCGCCCTGGAGGACGCGCTGCACCGGCGATCCTTCCCCAAAGCTCGGGATCCGTCATGGGCGACATGACGCTCGAGCGCCAGCTCGACCCCGAGCGGTTGGGCGACCACCTCGACCGGCTCTATCGCGCCGCCTGGGCGTTGTGCGGCGCCCGCGAGGACGCCGAGGATCTGGTCCAGGAGACCTACGCGCAGGTGCTGCGCAAGCCACGCCGCCTGCACTCAGACGACGACCTCGGGTACCTGCTCCGCGTCCTGCGCAACACCTTCTTCTCCGGCAGGCGCGCCGCCGCCCGTCGCGCCCAGACCACGACGCTGCCCGACGATCTCGACCTCCTCGAGGATCGCAGCGCGGTGCGTGCCGAGTCGCGCCTGGAGGCAACCGAGCTGTTCGCCGCCATCTCGGCGCTGCCGGGCGACTTCCGCGACGCGGTGGTGGCGATCGACGTGATCGGGCTCTCCTATCGGGAGGCAGCCAGGACGCTGGACGTACGCGAGGCCACCGTCACCACCCGTCTGCACCGCGGGCGCCAACGCCTGGTGCGCCAGCTCGCGGTGGCCGGCACCCCAGCGCCGCCCACCGTCGCCACATGACGTCTCCGACATGAGCGACGGCCCGAAGCCGGGGTGAGCGGCCAGAAGTGTTTGGGCGTGCGGGCGCTGGGGACGGCGTGATCGCATCATGCGGCCGCGCCGTCCAGCTCCGGCGTGGGGGCGGCCGGAGCGCCTGAAGCCAACTCCCCTCGGGTGTTGGTGGCCCGCAGCCCGATCACCGCCGAGGCGAGGATGAACACGGCGCCGGCGAGCAACGCCCGCTGGAAGCCCGCGGTGAGCGCGTCGGGCGCGGCGCTGTGATGGGCCAGCAGGTCATGCGTGCGGCTGGTGGCCAGCGCCGAGAAGATCGCCAGCCCGAGCGCCGCCCCCAGTTGCTGGGAAGCATTGAGCAGCGACGCCGCCAGCCCCGCCTTGTCGGCGGGGACGCCCGCGTTGGCTGCCGTGGTAACGCCCACGAACACAGGGCCGAAGCCCACCGAGATGACGAGCAGGCCGGGGAGCAGGTCGCCCAGGTAGGAGCCGTGCACGGGGATGCGCGACAGCCAGTAGAGCCCGCCCGCGGAGATGAGCGCGCCGACGACGATCACCGGGCGGGTGCCCACGCGGGTCAGCATCTGCGACGCGATCCCCGCGCAGGCCCCGATCACGATGCACAGCGGCAGGTAGGCCAGGCCCGTCTGGATCGGCGTGTAGCCGAGCACATTCTGCATGTAGAGGGTCAGGAAGAAGAACATCGCGACGAAGCCGGCGAAGGCGATGAGCTGTGTGGCGTCGGCGAACCCCAGCCCGTTAAGGCGGAAGATCTCCAGCGGCGCCAGCGGATTGCGCTGGCGGCGCTCGTTGAGGACGAACGCGGCGAGGAGGACGAGCGCCGCGGCGAGCCCCCCGATCGTTCGCGCGCGATCCCAGCCGACGAGCGGCGCCTCCACCAGCGAGTAGACGAGCAGCAGCATGCCCCCGGTGGCCATGACGGCGCCCGGTAGGTCGAAGTTCTGCAGCCGCTGCCGGGGCGGATCGGCGGGGATCATCCGGTAGATGGCCACGAGCACGAGCACCACCGCCACCGGGTTGACGAAGAACACCCACCGCCAGCCCAGCCCGTCGGTGAGGAGCCCGCCCAGCAGCACGCCGGCCGCCGAGGCCAGGCCGCCGACGCCGCCCCACACGCCCAGCGCCGTGTGGCGGTCCTTGCCCTCGCGGAAGGTGGTGGTCAGGAGCGAGAGCGCCGCCGGCAGCATCATCGCGGCGCCGGCCCCTTGGGCCAGCCGGGCCGAGATCATCACGCCCGGCGCGCCCGCGAGCCCGCCGATCAGCGACGAGACGCCGATCGTCACGGTGCCCGCCACCAGGACGCGCCGCCGGCCGATGAGGTCGGCGGCCCGGCCGCCCAGCAGCATGAAACCGCCGTAGGTGAGCAGGTAGGCGCTGGGCACCCACTGCAGATCCTGGACCGAGAAGTGAAGCGCGCGCCGGATCGACGGCAGCGCGACGTTGACGATCGACGCGTCGACGAAATCCAGGAACGCGACCGCGCACAGCAGCGCCAGGATGAGCTTGCCGCCGCGTGTCGCCAGAGATGAAGGTTCGGGGGTCATCGGGGTCCTCCAGGTTGTGAGCCGTCACCCCTTATGACGGATGCCGGCTTTGCAACGTGACCGGTCACGTTTGTCTGGGCGCATCCGTCATGGGGGTATGGAGCCGATGACGCACCAGATGTGGCAGGCCCAGGCGTTCGAGCAGCACCGCGCGCATCTGCGTGCGGTGGCCTACCGCATGCTCGGGTCCGTCAGCGAGGCCGAGGACGCGGTCCAGGAGGCCTGGCTGCGGCTCGACCGGGCCGGCGGGGACGGCATCGAGAACCTGCGGGCCTGGCTGACCACGGTGGTCGGCCGCGTGTGCATCGACATGCTGCGCACGCGCCAGTCGCGCCAGGAGGACTTCGTGGGCACGTGGCTGCCCGAGCCCGTCGTCACCGGTGTCGCCGAGCAGGACGACCCCGAGCAGGAGGCGCTGCTGGCCGACTCGGTGGGCCTGGCGCTGCTCGTCGTGCTCGAGATGCTCAGCCCCGCCGAGCGGCTGGCGTTCGTGCTCCACGACATGTTCGCGGTGCCGTTCGACGAGATCGCGCCGATCGTGGGCCGGACGCCCGAGACGGCGCGACAGCTCGCCAGCCGCGCCCGGCGACGGGTGCGCGGGGCGCCGGAGCCCGACGCCGACCTCGCCACGCAGCGGCGCGTGGTCGACGCGTTCCTGGCGGCGGCGCGCGCGGGTGACTTCGGCGCGCTGATCGAGGTGCTCGATCCCGACGTCGTGTTCCGCGCCGACACCGGCGGGCGCCCGGGGATCGCGGTGGCCCACATCGAAGGGGCCGAGGCGGTGGCCCGCAACGCGGTCGCCAACGGCCCGCGCTGGGCGCGCTGGTGCCGTCCGGCCCTGGTCAACGGCGGCTGGGGCTGCGTCGTGGTCAGCCCGCGCCGCCCCATCGGCGTGGCCGGCATGACCGTCAGCGGCGGCCGGATCGCCACGATCGACCTCGTCCTGGACCCGGGGAAGGTCCCCTCCCGCGACGCGATGAACCTGGACGGCGAGAACTTCTCGTAGCAGATAATCCGCGAGCGGGTGTTATCCTGCTGGGTGATGGCCACCGAGGCTCCGCAGACCGATTCTCCCGACACCGCCCAGGGCAACTGTCTCATGGGCAACCTCGGCTGGATGCTCGACCAGGCCAACCACGCCCTTGGTTGCGAGGTGGCCGCGGCGCTGGCGCCGCTGGGCCTCGGCCAGCGCGGCTTCTGCGTCCTGTCCGCCGCCGTCGACGCCGAGCTCACCCAGACCGAGCTGGCGGGCCTGATCGGACTGGACAAGACCACGATGGTGGTCACCGTCGACGACCTCGAGCGCAAGGGGCTCGCCGTGCGCGTCCCGTCGCCGACCGACCGCCGCGCGCGCGTGATCACGGTCACCGACGCCGGGCGCGAGAAGGTGACAGAGGGGCAGCGGATCGTCCTGGACGTCCAGAACGACGTGCTCGACTCGCTCCCGGTGTCCGAGCGCGCGGCGTTCGTGGCCGCGCTGATGAACCTCGTGAGCGGCCGGCTGTCCAACGCGCCGCAGTGTCACCCGCCGCTGCGGCGGCGCGAGCAGCGCGCCTGAGCTCGGTGGGCTGACCTTCGGCGTTCGCGGCGGCGCGCGGCGCAGGTCAACGGCGGCTTTCGAAGGGGCCGGCCCGGACGTGATTCGCGAGATTTTCGTAGCTATAGCGGTAAAAGATCGCGAGTGACGCGCCGATGCCGGCTGGCTGCGCCCCGCGGGTGACGGCCGCCGCCCCGCCCCCCCTTCGATGCCCGCCGTTAGGCGACCTCACACATCCCGTGTCCATTTCGGGCACCCCCGTTCGTCGTCCTGACAACCACTCCGAATCAGTCCTCCGCCACAAGATGATCTTGTACGGAACTATCTGATACGGTGTGGTCTCACAGTAGACGAAATCGCATCCAGCGGGAGAGGAGCCGAAAGCGAGATGTCAATGACGGAGATCAAGAGAGCCGAGGGGCCGGCGACCGACGGGTCGCGCTGGATCGCCCTGGTGGTGCTGTGCGTCGGCATGCTGATGATCGTGCTCGACCAGACGATCGTGAACGTCGCGCTGCCGTCGATCCAGCGCGACCTGCACTTCTCCACGTCGAGCCTGGCGTGGGTGGTCAACGCATACCTGATCGCCTTCGGCGGCCTGCTGCTGCTGGCCGGCCGGCTGGGCGACCTGGTGGGGCGCAAGCGGATGTTCCTGATCGGCCTGGCGGTGTTCACCGTCGCTTCGGCGCTGTGCGGCCTGGCCGACAGCCAGGCGCTGCTCGTCGGCGCGCGCTTCGTGCAGGGCGCCGGCGGGGCGATGACCTCGTCGGTCATCCTGGGGATGATCGTCACGATGTTCCCCGAGCCCCGCGAGCAGGCCAAAGCGATGGGCGTGTTCAGCTTCGTGGCCGCCGGAGGGGCGTCGGTGGGCCTGCTGGCCGGGGGCATCCTCACCCAGGCGCTGGACTGGCACTGGATCTTCTTCGTCAACCTGCCGATCGGCGTGGTCGCGAGCGTGCTGGCGGTCCGTGTCGTCGCCGCTGACCGTGGGATCGGCCTGCGGGCGGGGGCTGACCTGCCGGGCGCGGCCCTCGTCACGGCCGCGCTCATGCTGGCGGTCTACACGATCGTCAAGACCACCGACTACGGCTGGGGCTCGGCCCACACCCTGATCCTGGGCGCGGTCGCCGTGGCCATTCTGGCCGGCTTCATCGTCCGGGAGGCAACGGCGCGCACCCCGCTCATCCCGCTGCGGATCTTCCGCAGCCGCAACGTCTCGGGCGCCAACCTGGTGCAGGCGCTGATGATCGCGGGCATCTTCGGGATGTTCTTCCTGGGCGCGGTGTACATGCAGCGGGTGCTCGGCTACGACCCGCTCCAGGTGGGGCTGGCCTACCTGCCGGTGGCCGTCTCGATCGGGACCGTGTCGCTGTTCGTCGCGCCGCAGCTCAACATGAAGATCGGGCCGCGGGCCACGCTGCTGCCCGGGCTGGCGCTGATGGCGGTCGGCCTGCTCCTGTTCGCCTCCGCGCCGGTGCACGCGGCGTACGTCGCCCACCTGCTGCCGGTGATGCTGCTGCTCGGCATCGGGGCCGGGCTGAGCTTCCCGTCGCTGATGACGATCGCGATGTCCGGGGCGCAGCCCCACGAGGCCGGGCTGGCCTCCGGGCTGGTCAACACCTCGATGCAGGTGGGCGGCGCACTGGGCCTGGCGGTGCTGGCGACGCTGTCGGCCAGCCGCGCCAAGGACGTCCTGGCCTCCGGCGCCGGCTCGGCGGATGCGATCTCCAGCGGGCTGCATCTGGCCCTGGTCATCGGAGCCGGCCTCGTCATCGCCGCGCTCGTGATCGGCGTCGCGGTCCTGACCCCGGCGCGGGCTCTGGGCCAGGCGCCGGCCGAGGTCGCGACGCAGGACGCCGAGGCGCGGCGCCTGCCCGCCGAGGAGCTCTACCCCGAGGCCGCCTGAGGCGCGCCCCCGGTCTGCCGGTACAGATAGGAGAGCTTGTCCGGGTTGAGCACGGTGAGGATCGAGATGATCTTGCCGTCGCGGACCTCGATGGCAACGAGCGAGTCCTGGCCGCCCACCGAGAACTGGGCGGCCGGCTCGCCGTTGACCTCGAGCATCCGCAGATACGGGCTGGGGCCGAAGCGCCGGAGCACCCCGGCGATGAAGGCCAGGATCTTCGTGCGCCCCACCACCGGGATGGGGGCGGCGCGGACCCTGCCGCCCCCGTCGTTGTAGGCCACGACGTCGGCGGCCAGGAGCTCCTCGAGCTCGGAGAGCCGCCCCTCGCCGGCCGCCGTCAGCAGCCGCTCGAGCAGTTCGGCGTGTTGGGTCTGGTCGGCCGCGGCCGCGGCCGCGGTGCCGCGCCGGCCCTGGCCCAGCCGCGCCTGGGCGCGGTGCAGGAGCTGACGGGCGTTGGCCTCGGACACGTCGAGAATCTCGGCGATCTGGGCGTAGGGGACGTCGAAGGCCTCGCGCAGGACGAACACCGCGCGCTCGGGCGGCGTGAGCTCCTCCATCAGGCGCAGCGTCGCCAGCGACAGCGTCTCGCGCTTGACCAGGCTGTCCAGCGGGTCCAGCACGTCGTCGGCGATGACCGGTTCGGCCAGCCAGGGGCCCGTGTAGGACTCCCGGGTCGCGCGCGCCGAGCGCAGCTGGTCCAGGGCCAGCCGGCTCACGACGGTGGTGAGGAACGCGGCCGGCTCCCGGACCTGGCTGCGGTCGGTGCGGAGCCAGCGGACCATCGCCTCGGCCACCACGTCCTCCGCGTCCCACATGCTGCCCAGCAGCCGGTAGGCGATGCCGAGCAGCCGGGGACGCAGCGCGACGAACGCCGCGCTCCCGTCGTCCTCCTCGTTGGCGCCGGCGCTGGGCGCGCGCGTGCTGACATCGGGAGCGGTCACACCGACACCGATGGTTGCATGGCGGGCCCCAGGTCCGCCTCCCAGGCGTCCGACGCCCGCGGGTAGCGCGGCCGCCAGTCGAGCTCGGCCTTGGCCCGCGCGTTCCCGGCGCCGGCCAGCCCGTTGAGGAAGGCGGCGCCCCAGCTGCCGACCACCAGGCGCGCCAGCCATTCGGGGATCCGCCTGGGCTTGGGGGCTCCGAGATAACGCGCGAATGTGGGCAGCCAGACGGCGGTGGCCAGCGGCTCGTCGTTGACGATGTTCACGGCGCCGCGCACCTCGGGGCGATCCAGCGCCGCCACGATCGCGGTGGCGGCGTCGTGGGTGTGGAGGAACGAGAACACGCCCGACCCGTCGCCGACGATCGGCAGCTTGCCGCTGCGCACCGTCTGAGTGACCACGCCGTCGCCGGCAAAGCTGGTGCCGGGGCCCATCAGGTGCCCGAAGCGCAGCGCCACCCCGCCGGTCTCGGCGGTGATCCGCTCGAGCTCCTTGAGGGCCTGGAGCGCGGGACGGAACGGCTTGGGGCCGCTCTCCCACAGCGGGGCGCTCTCATCGGCCACCAGTCCCCTCGCGGGCGCGTACCCGAACGCCACTGACTCGGAGATGATCCGCACGCCGCCCGTGGCAACCGCCAGGTTGGCGGTCCCCTCGATGCGCAGGCGGTTGGTCTTGGCGAACTCCCGCTCGAACTTCCGCGGGTTGGGACTGTGCGGGATGGCGGTGAGCAGGTTCACCACCACCTCGGGCTCGAACTCGGACACCGCCGTGGTCAGCGCCTCGCGATCCAGCGCGTCGGCCATGACGACGTGGCCGTTGCGAACCTCTACCGGTGTGCGGTGCACCAACGCGATCGTCTCGTGCCCCACGGCATCGAGCAATGGGATGAGCTGGCGCCCGATCGCGCCGCTGGCACCGGCAACTAGGACCCTCATGGTGCTTCCTTTCGCAGAGTTTTCTGCGGGCTTGACGGAACACCACGCGGGTTTGTGACAGCGGGCCGAGGGCCGCTGCGGCACCGGCCCTGTCCGGCTAGGCCTTGAGGTTGCGCTCGTCGAGCCAGTCGGCGACAGGCGCCGGAGGCTCGCCCTCCCACTCGGCGCGCACCGCGAGCCGGATGAGCTCTCGCGGGTCCTGGTGGAGCTCGTCGCGGCGAAAGCTCAGATACACGGTGAGCGCGCCCGCGACGGCAAGCGAGCCGTTGTTGACGGCGGGATCGAGCTCGGCGAGCACCTCGCCGACGCGCTCCTCCACGTCGAGCCCGGCGACGGGCTCGTCGTCGTCCTCGAAGGCGCTCTCGAAGTCGCCGATGACGGCGTCGTCGTCGTCGGGGTCGACGATGTCCGAGGCGCGTTTGACGACGTCGAACAGGGAGATCGGCCGCGGATCCACGCTGCAACTATCGCAGTTTCAGCGCTCGGGGACCCGCGCGCGCAGCTCCTGCAGCCATGCGGTGGCCTGGCTGTCGGACGGGGCCCGCCAGTCCGAGCGCGGGGACAGCGAGCCGCCGGAGCCGACCTTGGGGGCGTTGGGCAGAGCGGAGCGCTTGAACTGGCTGGTCTGGAAGAACCGGTGCAGGAACACCTCCAGCCAGTGGCGGATCTGCTCCAGCGAATACGCGTTGCGCAGGTCCGCTGGGATGAGGTCGGGCCAGTCCCCGCGGTCGCGGTCACCCCACGCGCACTGCGCCAGGTAGGCGACCTTGCTGGGGCGGTAGCCGAAGCGCAGCACGTAGTAGAGGAAGAAGTCCTGGAGCTCGTAGGGGCCCACGATGTCCTCCGAGTGCTGCTCGGGCCCGTCGTGGTCGGCGTCGGCGCTGACCGGGATGAGCTCGGGGGAGATCGCCGTCTCCAGGATGTCGGCCAGCACCGCGTTGGCCTCGACGGAGAATTGGCCGGTGCCGATGGCCCAGCGGATGAGAAAGCCGATGAGCGACTTGGGCACCGAGGCGTTGACGCTGTAGTGAGACATCTGGTCACCGACGCCGTAGGTCGACCACCCCAGCGCCAGCTCTGAGAGGTCGCCCGTGCCCAGCACCAGCGCACCGTGGTAGTTGGCCAAGCGGAAGAGATGCGAAGTGCGTTCCCCGGCCTGCACGTTCTCGAAGGTGACGTCGTACTGGGGCTCGCCGTCGGCGGCGGGGTGGCTGAGGTCGCGCAGCATCTGGGTCGCCGAGGGCCTGATGTCCATCTCGGCCGCGCTCACCCCCAGCGCTTGCATCAGCGCGTGGGCGTTGCGCAGCGTGCGGGCGCTGGTGGCAAAGCCGGGCAGCGTGTAGCCCAGCACGTTGCTGCGTGGGAGCCCGAGGCGATCGACGGCGCGGACGGCTACGGTGAGCGCGTGGGTGCTGTCGAGCCCGCCCGAGACCCCGATCACGATCTTCTCGATACCGGTGGCCATCAGCCGGGTCTCGAGCCCGCGGACCTGAATGTTGTAGACCTCCTCGCAGCGCTCGTTGCGGCTGACCGGGTCGGCGGGCACATACGGGAAGCGCTCGATCCGGCGCTCCAGCGCGAACGGCTCGGTGGGCACACCGAGGTCGAACTCGATGCGGCGGATGCGCCGGACGCGGTCGCGAAGATCGTGAATCGAGTCCCCGTAGCTGCTGGTGATCATGCGGTCAGAGAGGATCCGGTCGAGATCGAGGTCGGCGACGATCAGCTGGGGCTCGTCGGCGAAGCGCTCTGACTCACGCAGCAGCTGGCCGTTCTCGTAGACGAGGGCCTGCCCGTCCCACGCCATGTCGGTGGTCGACTCGCCCAGCCCCGCCGCGGTGTAGACGTAGCCGGCGATGGCGCGCCCCGACTGAGCCTCGCACAGCATCCGCCGGTAGCCGTCCTTGCCGATGGTGATGTTGGAGGCCGAGAGGTTGGCCAGTACGGTGGCGCCGGCGAGCGCCGTGTATGTGCTCGGCGGGACCGGCGTCCACAGGTCCTCGCAGATCTCGACGCCGAGCACGAACGCCGGGAGGTCGCGGCAGGCGAAGACGAGGTCCGGGCTGAAGGGGACGGTCTCGCCGAGCAGCCGGACCTCATCCCCCGCGAGGTCCCGGGCGGCGCGGAACTGGCGCTTCTCGTAGTACTCGTGGTACTCGGGGATGTAGCTCTTGGGCACGGCGCCGAGGATCCGACCGCCGTGGATGACGATCGCGGCGTTGAACAGGCCGCCCTCGGCCGGCACCGGTGCGCCGACCACGATCACCGGGAGCAGGTCCTCGCTGGCCCGAACGATCTCGTGTAGCGCGCCGGCCACGGCGTCGCGCAGCGCCTCCTGGTGGAACAGGTCCTCGCTGGAGTAGGCGGCGAGCCCCAGCTCCGGGAAGATCACGAGCGCCGCGTGATCGGCGTGCGCGCGCTGGGCCAGCTCGACGGTGCGGGCGCCGTTGAACCGCGGGTCGCCGACGCGGACCCGCGGAACCGCCGCCGCGACGCGCACGAAGCGGTGCGCGTAGGGGGAGTCAAACGGGGTGCCGCCGGCAGGGTCGACCGCTCGCATGCCTTCAGTATTGCCTGCTCAGCGCCGAAGGCTGGGCGCCGACGACCGCGACCGCGCTAAGGGCGCACGCGCGCGGTGCTCATCCGTCGGCTGTCTTGTGGCCGCTGCCCCGCACGCCGGAGGCGCGGTCGGCATCGTCGTCCGGCGACGGCGGCCGGTAGGGATCGGAGTCCGCGTCGGGATCGGGCGTACCGACCGGGTTGTTGAGGCGGTGATGGGGGTCCTGGTCGGACCGAGGGCGAGGTTCGTCGCGCTCGGAGAGCTCCTCGGATGAGGACTTGGGCTCGAGCGAGCGGTCGGCCGCCTCGGCGGGATCGGGGGCGCGTTCGTAGACGCGGTCGGGCTCGTGCCGGGGACCGGTGTTCGGTTCAGATGGCATGCGCTTCTCCTGGTCGGGTTCCCGCGAACTACTTCAGCACACACCGGGGTCGAGGGACTGCTTGCGCTAACAAGCAACGCGCTACAATACATCGAGATGGCAAGCGCACCCGCATCCCCCTACAGCGTCAGCCGCGACGGTGTGGCCGAGTGGTCGCAGCGCCACGCCGACGCCTGGATCGGCCTGCTGGAGACCCACAAGCAGCTGACGCGGATGCTCGACGCCGAGCTCGAGTCGCGCTACGGCCTGAGCCTGAGCGGCCTGGAGCTGCTGGCGCGGCTGGCAGCGGCGCCGGAGCGGTGCCTGCGGCTGTCCGCGCTCGCCGCACAGGCGGGCCTCAGCCTCAGCCGCGTGTCGCGGATCGCCGTCATGCTCGAGTCGCGCGGCCTCATCGAGCGCACGCCGTGCAGCGAGGACGCCCGCGCGGTGGAGGCGCATCTCACCGCGGCGGGGCTGACCCTCATGCGAGAGGCCCAGCGCACGCACTTCGCCTCGGTGCAGGAGCGGTTCTTCGACCAGCTGCGTCCGGGGGAGCTGGAGGTGCTGGCCGACGTGTTCGGGCGCTTCTCCGAGCGCGCGGCGGCGACGTGTACCGAGCCGCCGCGCTCCTCGGTTTAGAGATCCGCCGCGAACGTCTCGAGCGCCTGCAGGTCGCCGGGGCCCAGGCCGTGTCCGGCGCCCGGCTCGACATGGACCGTCACCTCGGCCCCGCCC
Organism: uncultured Actinomycetota bacterium; assembly: GCA_963801435.1. Classification (GTDB taxonomy): domain Bacteria; phylum Actinomycetota; class Thermoleophilia; order Solirubrobacterales; family Solirubrobacteraceae; genus Palsa-465. The sequence continues at coordinate 17,098 of CAWDFE010000025.1, read as the reverse complement.
CCCTGCAGCACCTCGGCGAGCCGCTGAGTCTGCCCGGGGGACGAGTACGGGTCCCCCTCGCCGGCGGCGATGAGCACGCGGGTGCCGTCGAGACGCGGATCGCCGTCGGGCTCGTACGGCAGCATCGGGCGCAGCAGCGCCGCCGCGCCGAGCAGATCGGGGTGGCGCAGCAGGAGGCTGACCGCGATGTTGGCACCGTTGGAGAACCCCAGCGCGACGATCCTGCCGGGGTCGCGTCCGTACGCCTGTGCGGCCGCGCTTACGAACGCCGCCAGCTCATCGGTGCGCACCAGCAGGTCGGGGATGTCGAGCTGCCCGACGGCCAGCCGGCGGAAGAAGCGCGGCATGCCGGCTTCGAGCACCTTGCCGCGGGGCGACAGCAGCGCCGCCTGCGGCGCGAGCTGACGGCCGAGTCCCAGGAGGTCGTGCTCGTCCCCGCCGGTGCCGTGCAGCAGCAGCAGGGTCCAGTCGCTCGGGGTGGGTGGGGGCGGGTAATAGACGTGCTGAAAGCCCAGCTCGGTGGCCGCGTTCATCGTGAGCTCCCGGTGCGGACGGGCGCGGGCCGCCACGCGCGCGTGTCGGGCAGCGGGGTCAGCCGCGGCTCGATCTGGGCACGGTGCTGCTCGAGGAACGGCGGCAGCGACAGGCCCTGGCCCATCTCCTCGGGCGCCTCGTCAGAGGCGAAGCCGGCGCCGTCGAGCGTGGCGAGCTCGTACAGGATTCCGCCCGGCTCGCGGAAGTAGACCGACCGGAAGTAGAAGCGGTCGATCACCGGCGTGGCGTGGGCGCCGGCGCGGGTGACGATGGCGCTGCCAGTCCTCGAGCTCGGCGTTGAGCACGGCCCAGGCCACGTGGTGGACAGTGCCGGCGCCCGGGATGCCGCGCTCGCGGACTCCTCGAAGATGATGCGCCCGCCGCGGTGTGAGCCGCGCGCCTCCCAGTCGTCGGCGTCGCGCTCGGAGAAGCCGAGCACCTCGGACAGCAGCGCCTCGCTGCGGGCGGGGTCGGCGACCAGGGCGCGGACGGCCTCGAAGCCCTGCAGGGCGTACTCGGCCGGGACCTCGAGGCTGGCGGCGCTCAGCGGCGCGTCGCTGGTGCTGACGACGGCGAGCTCGTGGCCCATGCCCTCGGGGTCGGCGAAGCGCAGGCGGCCGGGCTCGCGCTCGGTCGCGACGCCCTCGCCGCCGAGGCGCTCCTGCCAGAAGTCCAGCGCCTCCTCGGAGGCGACGCGGTGGACGATCCGGGAGATCATGCCCGCGCCGGCGCGGCCGGGCGCCGCGCCCGGGTACTCGAAGAAGGTGATGTCGGCGCCGGGCGAGCCGTGCTCGTCGGCGTAGAAGAGGTGGTAGACGCCCGGGTCGTCCTGGTTGACGGTCTTCTTGACCAGCCGCAGGCCCAGCACGCGGGCGTAGAAGTCGACGTTGCCGGGGGCGTCGCCGGTGATGAGAGTGATGTGGTGGATGCCTTCGATCGGATTCATGGTGTTCGGTGCTCTCCCTGGCGAGGTGGGGTGGGATTAGCTTGCTAGCGCAACTATAGCACAGATGCTTGCGGGCGCAAGTATCGCCCGGTCGGCGCCAAACCGATGACTGATCGGCAATGGGCGATGATGTGCGCTTGCTCCGCTCCTCGTCGCCCACGCGCGTCTCGCTGTTCATCACGTGCTTCAACGACACGATGTTCCCGCAGACCGGGCGCGCCGTGGTGACGCGTGCTCGAGCGGCTCGGGGTCGACGGTCGACTTCCCGCTGGAGCAGACCTGCTGCGGCCAGATGCACTTCAACACCGGCTACGCGCGCGAGACGATCCCGCTCGTGCGGCGGTTCGTCGCGCGTTCGCCGACGCCGAGGTGGTCGTCTCGCCGTCGGCGTCGTGCGTCGGGATGGTGCGCGACGTACTACGCTCGCGTCGCCGAGCTGGCCGGCGACGCCGGCCTGCAGCCGGGAGGTGGAGGCGCTCGCGCCGCGGGTGCTCGAGCTCTCCGAGTTCCTCGTCGACCGGCTCGGGGTCGAGGACGTCGGCGCCTACTTCCCGCACCGGGTGACCTATCACCCGACCTGCCACTGGCTGCGGATGCTCCAGCGTCGGCGACCGGCCGCTGCGGCTGCTGCGCGCGGTGCGCGGGATCGACCTCGTCGACGCTGCCCGAGGCCGAGCAGTGCTGCGGCTTCGGCGGCACGTTCGCGGTCAAGAACGCCGACACGTCGATCGCGATGCTCGTCCGACAAGATGCGCGCGATCCTCGACACCGGCGCCGAGGTGTGCGTCGGCGCCGACAACTCGTGCCTGATGCACATCGGCGGGGCGCTGTCGCGCCAGCGGGCCGGCGTGCGGACGATGCACCTCGCCGAGATCCTCGCCCAGACCAAGGAGGACGCGGCGCCGTGACTGAGCGCCGCCGCACCCGCCGTTCCCGCAGGCCGCCCGCGTCGCGCTGGCCGACACCCAGCTGCGCCACAACCTCGGCCACGCCACGCACACGATCCGCGCCAAGCGCGCCGGCGGTGGTCGACGAGCTGCCCGACTGGGAGGAGCTGCGCGAGGCCGGCCGCGCGATCAAGGAGCGGGTCCTGCGCCATCTCGACGACGACCTGCTCGAGCTCGAGGAGGCCGTGCACGCGGGCCGGCGGCGTCGTCCACTGGGCGCGCGACGCCGACGAGTGCAACCGGATCGTCGGCGACGTCGTCGCCGCGCCACGGGCGCCGAGGAGGTGGTCAAGGTCAAGTCGCTGACCACCGAGGAGACCGGCCTCAACGAGGCGCTGGCGCAGCGCGGCATCCGCGCCTGGGAGACCGACCTGGCCCAGCTGATCATCCAGCTCGCGACGACACCCCGTCGCACATCCTCGTGCCCGCGATCCACAAGAACCGCGACGAGATCCGCGACTGTTCGCTCGCACGCTGCCAGACGCGCCCGCCGACCTCTCCGACGACCCGCGCGAGCTGGCCGAGGCCGCGCGGCGGCATCTGCGCAGGCTGTTCCTGGGCGCGCGGGTGGGGATCAGCGGCGCAACTTCGCCGTGGCCGAGACCGGCACGGTGTCGCGTCGTCGAGTCCGAGGGCAACGGCCGGATGTGCACGACGCTGCCCGAGGTGCTGATCACCGTCATGGGGATCGAGAAGGTGATCCCGACGTGGGAGGACCTCGAGGTCTACCTCCAGCTGCTGCCGCGATCCTCGACCGCCGAGCGGATGAACCCGTACACGTCGCTGTGGACCGGGGTGACCGACGGCGACGGGCCGCGCGAGTTCCACCTCGTGCTCGCTCGACAACGGCCGCACCGAGGTGCTCGCCGACGCGATCGGGCGCCAGGCGCTCAACTGCATCCGCTGCTCGGCCTGCCTGAACGTCTGCCCGGTCTACGAGCGCACCGGCGGCCACGCCTACGGCTCCATGTACCCCGGGCCGATCGGCGCGATCCTCACGCCGATGCTCGGCGGCGTGACGGCGGCCGGCTCGCTGCCCTACGCGTCGACCCTGTGCGGCGCCTGCTACGAGGTCTGCCCGGTGAAGATCAACATCCCCGAGGTGCTCGTGCACCTGCGCCACGAGGAGGTGGCGCGGGCGCACGGTGCGCGCGCGCGGCGTGTCTCCCGAGCACGTGGCCATGCGCGCGATGGCGCGCGTGTTCGCCAACCGGCGCCTGTACGAGGCCGCGCAGCGGGCGGGGCGGCTGACGCAGTGGCCGCTCGTCCGCGACGGGACGATCCGGCGGCTGCCCGGCCCGCTGCAGCGGGTGGACCGCCGCGCGCGACCTGCCGCCGTTGCCGGCCCAGAGCTTTCGCGAGTGGTGGCGGGAGCGCTGACCGTGGCCGGCGCGCGCGAGGAGATCCTCGGTCGCATCCGGGCCGCGCTGGCCGACGTCCCGGCGGGGGAGCGCGCCGGCGATGTCGCGGTCGCGCGCGACTACCGCCACCGCGGCGAGCTCGACCGTCGACGCGCTGGTGCAGCGCTTCGCCGAGCGCGTGGCCGACTACGAGGCGCGCGTGCGGACGGTGAGCGCCGGACGGAGCTGGCCGACGCCGTCACCGCAGGCGTGCGCGGAGATGGGGCTGCGCCGCGTCGTGGTGCCGGCCGAGCTGCCGGGCCCGTGGCGCCCGCGCGACGTGGAGGTGATCGAGGACGACGGTCTCGAGCGCGACCGAGCTCGACGCCATCGACGGCGCGGTGACCGGATGCGCGGTGGCGATCGCCGAGACCGGCACGCTCGTGCTCGACGGGCAGGGGAGCGTGCGGGCGGCGCGCTGCTCACGCTCGTCCCCGACCACCACATCTGCGTCGTCGGCGCCGACCAGATCGTGGAGCTCGTTCCCGAGGCGATCGCCGCGCTGGCGCCGGCCGTGCGCGAGCGCCGCGCGCCGATCACGCTCGTCTCCGGGCCGTCGGCGAGCTCGGACATCGAGCTTCGCCGGGTGGAGGGCGTGCACGGGCCCCGGCACCTCCTGGTCCTGATCGCGACCGGCCTCTAGGCGGGCGGGCTGGTCAGGTAGGTGGGGCGCAGGTCAGTGGGCGGCGCGCCACGCGGCCATTCGCACGAATAGCTCGGGCGGCGTCGCGGCCGGGAGCGACGGATCGAGCTCGCGATAGGCGGCCATCACGTTGGCGGCTATCCGCTCGGGGTCGCCCCAATCAGCGAACTCGGAGATGTCGATGTCGTCGGCGGCCGCGGCGGCGTCCATCCCCGCGTCGAAGCGCTGCCTGGCCTGTTCGGCGATGTAGGCCAGGTAGCGGCGCACGTCGCGCACCCCGCCGGCGTCGGTCACCGGTCCGTGCCCGGGGACGAGCGTCGTCGCGCCCAGCTCGAGGATGCGGTCACAGGCCGCGAGCCAGTTGCCGAGGCTGGCCCACACGATCGGGGTGCCTTCGATGAAGAGCAGGTCGCCGGTGAACACCGTGGCCGCATCCGGCACGTGGACGATCGTGTCGCCGCCGGTGTGGGCCGGGCCCAGCTCCAGGAAGGTGACGGCGCGGTCGCCGACGCGCAGCTCCATCGCTCCCGTAAACGTTCGTGACGGCGCCCGGAAGGTGATGTTGGAGAAGTCGAATGGGCCGAAGGCGTGGGCCACGAAGTCCGCCAGGTCCGCGGGCATGCCGGGAGCGGACTTCAGCGCCTGGAGCATCTCGGGCGACAGCTGTCCCATCTCGGTCGCGCTTGTTGCCGAGGCGTAGATCTCGGTGGCGCTCGGCAGCAGCTCGTTGCCGAAGCAGTGGTCGGGATTGGCGTGGGTGTTGAGCGCGGCGTCGATGGGGGCGCGCTCCACCACCGGCGCCATCGCGTCGAGCATGGCGCGCGTGAGCTTCAGGTCATAGAGCGTGTCGACGAGCAGGGACGTGCCGCCGGCGGTGATCAGCCCGGCGTTGCTCCAGCCCCAGCCGCCGTCCGGCTGCAGATACGCATAGAGCCCGTCTCCGAGCTCATGGAGGCCGCGGGTGTAGGCGATCTGTCCCAGGCGCCCCTCATTCCAGCACAAGCGGGCTGTCGCCGACCCGGGCGGCGAGCGGCCTGCGGAAGCCGGAGACGGCCATCCCCACCGCGGGGACGAGGGCGATGACGATGAGCAGGAGCGCCCACACGAACGTCGAGCCGAATGCGTCGGACAGCGGACCCTGGATGGCGGCGTGCGCGTTGGCCGGCAGGTGCTGGAGGGTGGCGAGGCCGCCCGAGCCCGAACCGGAGGTGTGCGTGCCGGTGATCGCGGTCAGGTTGCTGGTGATCGCCGACGCGAGGATGACACTGAGGACCGCGGTGCCGATCGAGGCACCGGTCTGGCGGATGATGTTCATCGCCGTGCTCGTCCGGGCGATGGCGGACGGCGGCACCGCCTGCATGGCGGCGGTCATGTTCGGCATCATCGCGAGGCCCATGCCGAGACCCTGGACGAACTGGGCGGAGCACAGGAGGACGTAAGACGTCTGGGGGCCGACGAAGACGAACGGGATGAGCCCGATGGCGACGAGCGGGAGCCCGGTGGCGGGCAGCCATGTCGGGCCGTAGCGGTCGGTGAGCTTGCCCGCGAACGGCATCGTCAGCATCGCGCCGACGCCGCCGGGCGCAAGGAGCAGCCCGGCCTGAAGCGCCGACGCCCCACGCACCGTCTGGTAGTACAGGGGGACGAGCAGCATCGACCCGAACACCGAGATGGCGAACAGGAAGAACGTGCCCGCGGCGGCGCCCGCGCGGGTGTGGGCGAACGTCCGCAGGTCGATGAGCGGGTTGGGCGTGCGCCAAGTGTGGATGAACCAGGCGACGATCAGCACCAGGCCGACCAACGTCGGGACCCACGAGCGCGGGGAGCCGAACCCGTAGGTCGAGGACTCGGCGAGGCCGTAGATGAACACCGCGAGTCCAGGTGAGAGCAGCAGCGCGCCGATCCAGTCCAGCTTGTGCGCCGGCTGCGGCTGATCGCGCTCGAGCACGATCATCCCCAGGATGAAAGCGACGATCCCGATCGGCACGTTGATGAAGAAGATCCACCGCCAGGAGGCATTGTCCACGAGCCAGCCGCCGAGGATCGGGCCCATGATCGGAGCGATCAACATCGGCACCCCGAGGATGCCCATCACCCGGCCCATGCGATGCGGGCCGGCCTTCTTGGTCAGGATCGTCATGACCGAGGGCATGATCATGCCGCCGCCGATGCCCTGGAGCACCCGGAAGAAGATGAGCGTGCCGGCGCTCCAGGCCAGCCCCGAAAGCACCGAGCCCATCGTGAACAGCACCAACGAGGTGAGGTAGATCCGCTTGGTGCCGAAGCGGTCGGCGGCCCAGCCGGTGACGGGGATGACCGCGGCCAGCGCCAGCGTGTAGCCGGTGATGACCCACTGGATCTCGGTCAGCGACGAATGGAACGCGACCGCCAGCTGATCGATCGCGACGTTGACGACCGTCGTGTCGAGGATCGACATGATCGCGCCGAGCATGACCACGCCCGCGACGATCCACGTCTGCCGGTCAAGCGGTTCGGTCTGGTGCGCGGTGGACACTCCGTCGGGCACGCCTCCATCGTAGCGGACCGGAGAGTCCGCTTATGAGAATCGCGCGGCTATGCGTCGAGCGTGGTCACGATGAGCCCGGCGCCGATGGGCACGAGAGCCGTGGTCAGGCCCTGGTCGGTTCCGAGCAGGCGGCTGAAGCTCTGAAGCTCTGACTCGTGGGAGATGGCGTTGTCGATGGCCAGGGTCGCCCCGGGCGCGAGCGTGCGGCGCAGATTGGGCCAGTACCCCGTGTACTCCGGCCGCTCGGCGTCGAGGAACACGAAGTCCCACGCGGCGTCGGCGTACTCGGTCAGCGCCTGGGCGGCGCCGATCGTGTGGCAGCTGACGAGCTCCTGCAGGCCGGCCCGTTGCAGGTTGGCCCGCGCCTGATCGGTGCGCCGGGGGTCGATGTCCAGCGTCTCGACGCGCCCTTCGATCGCTTCGGCGGCGTCGGCGAGCCACAGCGTCGAGTGGCCGTTGGACGTCCCGACCTCGAGCACGCGGCGGGCCCGGGTGGCGCGGACGAGGACGCCGAGCAGCTGCGCCGTCTCCGGCTCGAGGTTGCGCAGGCGGTTCAGCCGGTTGGGCTGACCGGCGTCGTAGTCGCGGCCGGCCGCGAACACTTCCGCGGCGATGGCCCGCCGCTCCGGGTTCACGACGGTTGCTAGTTCCAGCTGACGCTGAGCTCGTCGCGCTTGCCGAAGCGCTCGAGGTGTGACCCGACCACGTTGCGCACCCGCTCGCGGCCCTCCTCGTCGGCGGCGGTGACGATGAGGTGCAGCTCGCCGTCGCCGGCGCGCAGCTCGCAGCGGCCGGCCTCGAACTGGATATGGCCGCTGTCGTCGGTGAAGGCGGCGTCGACCTTGTGGCCGAAGTGCTTGCAGAGCTGTCGCATGTACGGGACCGGCTTCTCGGTGGCGACAGTTGCCTGGGAGGTGAGCGTCGAAGTCATGCTGCGAACGTTACTCGGGCGATCCGGCCAGCCACTGGGCGCCGCGGCGGTAGAGGTCCTCCACCTCGGGGCCGACCAGTCCCGGCATGTCGCGCTTGACCTCGTAGCCGATCCTGGTCTGGATGTAGGCGAGATGGCGGTAGCCGGACGGAAACTGGGCCAGCAGGCCCGCGTCCAGCTCCGGGCCGGGTCCTCCCGAGACCGGCGTGAGGCGGTCGATCTCATAGATCGGCTGGCGCAGGACCAGCCGGTGGGTGGGCGCCACTTCGTCGCGGCGCTCGAGGAAGTCATAGAAGCGCCCGGTGCAGACCACATCGCAGTCCACGCCCTCAAGCGTGGTGCGCTGGGTGATCGTCATCTTGGTCTGGGCGATGGCGCGATCGCCGGCGAGGTCGACCGAGGTGCCGCCGAGGAAGTGCAGGATGCGCACCCCGCGCTCGAACCCTTCGCGGCTGACGCGGATGAAGTCGCGCGCGGGCCCCTGGAACCAGGTGGCCATCATCACCCCGTCGTCGTGCCAGACGGTGGCGAAACGCTCCCAGTCGCCGGCGTCGCGCCACACCACCCAGTTCTCGACCAGGTCGCGGATGGCCCAGGCGTCGCTCATGCGATCGGGGCGCCGGGGGTGGGCAGCGCGCTCGTCGGCGGGATCGGCGGCCCCACGGTGCCGTCCAGCGGCGGGGTGCCGTAGGTGTGGAAGGTCTCGATCGTCTTCACGCCCCACGCCTGGCCGCGGGCGCGCTCGGCCTCCGTCCAGCGGATCGGCTCGTACGCGGGGTCGTAGATGAAGTGTGTGCCCGTGGTGACCTCCACCCGGTTGCCGCCGGGCTCGTAGACGTAGAGGAACATCCCCTGGGCCACGGCGTGCTTGGACGGCGCGGCCTCGATCGGCACATCGGCGTCCAGGAACAGGTCGGCAGCGCGCAGGCACTCCTCGCGGGTGTCGACGAACCAGGCGAGGTGGTGCAGGCGGCCGTTGCCGCCGGCGTGGTCGGCGGTGTAGATGAGCTCGTGGGCGGCGATGGACAGGCTCATCCAGGCGCCGGTCTCCTCGCCCGAGTCGAGGATCACCTGCTCGTAGGTGCGGTAGCCGAGCTGCTCTTCGGCGAAGCGGCGGTTGGCGGCGATGTCGGCGGCGAGGATGTTGACGTGGTCGATGCGCTTGACCGCGGCGCCCCGGTCGACGTGGCGCTGGGGGACGTTCTTCAGCCGCGGCCGCAGCTCCTCGGGCGGGACGTAGCGGTCCTGCTCGTAGAGCAGCTCGAAGCGGTGCCCGTCGGGGTCGCGGAACGCGTATGCCGGCCCATGTCCGTGGTCGCCGTCGATCCATCGGTCGCCGAGGCCGGTCGCTTCGATCAGCTTGACCCGGCGCCGCAGAGCCTCGGGGTTCCAGGCCCGGATGGCGATGTGGCCGAGCCCGGGCTGCTTGGCCTCGGTGAGCTTGAGGCCGTAGGGCTGGTACTCGCCCCATCCACGCAGGAACACCGACTGGCCCTCCCGGTGCTCGATCTGCATCCCGAACAGGTCGACGAAGAACCGCAGGCTGTCGTCGGGGAACGGGGTCAGCAGTTCGGCGTGGGCGATGTGCGCGAGATCGGGCGGCTCGTTCATGGCGGTCATGCTCCCTCCACTCGCCGGCGCAGGCCGTCGAGGTCGTAGGACAGTTCACCGGCCTGGAGCTTGACCCGCTTGACGCGCTCCTTGCGCTCGCGCGCGCGTGACGCCTCGAGCACCTCGTCGACGCGCTCGGCCTCCACCACGGCCGCGCCGTCGGCGTCGAGCACCACGATGTCCCCCTGGCGGATGGTCGCCCCGCCCACCTCGACGGGCTCTCCGATCGTCCCCGGGATGTCCTTGGTGGCGCCCTTGACCCGGACCCAGCGGGCCCAGATGGGCAGCCCGAGCTCGGCCAGCGTCTCGATGTCGCGGACCGAGGCGTCGATCAGCATCCCGGCGGCGCCGTGCGCCTTGGCCTGCGTGGCCAGCAGATCGCCGACGAGCGCCACCGGCCGCGGCGCGGGCATCGTCAGCACGATCACCTCGCCGGGCTGGACCTCGGACATCACCGCATGGGCCATGAGGTTGTCGTCCTGGCCGCAGCGGACGGTCCGCGCTGGACCGGCCACGCGCGTGCCCGCGAGGATCTGGATGAGATCGAGGTCGACGTAGCCGCGCCGGCCGCCGGCCTCGTACACGGTGGCGGAGCCGAGCTCGGCCAGTTCGGCGATGGCATCGCTCATAGCGCGCTCACCACCTGGGGGGTCACCCGCTGGAACGCCTCCGCCTGGCGGATCTCCTGGTTGCCCGAGGAGCGGCGGGCGTGGTTGCCGCGGTGGTCGGCTCGCTCGGCGTAATAGGTGTGCAGGTACTTCTGGGCCTTCATCTCGGCCATGGCGTCACGCTTTCTCTCCATCACCGCGGTGATGTCGACGAACGTGGTGGGGGTGAAGTTGCACAGCTCGGGCTGGTGGGGCTCGAACAGGAAGAACTCCGGCGGGCGGACCGTCTTGAACGAGCTCTGGACCCCGGCGCCGGCGGCGAGGCTGCGGGCGCGGGCAACGGCGGCGTGGGCGACCGGATGATCCGGGTTGAACGGATCGGTGTCGGTGTGGGTGATGAGCACGTCGGGGGCGAACTCCCGGATCTCGTCGGAGATCCGCTCCAAGGCCTCGACCCCGATCTCGAGCGGGTAGTCGCCGAGATCCAGGCAGCGAAAGTCGGCGCCGAGGCGACCGGCGGCGCGGTCGGCCTCGCCGTGGCGGATCTTCTTGACGTTCTCGATCGTCTGGCCGTCCTCCTTCCACAGCTCGCCCGACTCGCCCTTCTCGCCGTAGGAGAGGGCGATGACCCGGCCGGTGCCGCGGCTGGCCGTGGTGACGGCGAGGGCGCCACCAGCGCGCCACACGAAGTCCGCGGAGTGCGCGCCGATCACGAGCATCCGCCGTGGTCGGCCGGGTTCGGTCACCACCGATCGGCCCCCGCCACCCGGCGCGTGTTGGCCACTGCCATCACCTGCACCTCCTCGTCGTTGAAGCCGGCTGCCAACAGCCGGTCGACCATGATCCCCATTCCGTCCTGGACCGGAGGGTTGAACACCTGGCCCAGATCGGTGGAGAGGACCGAGTGCTCCGGGCCGGTCTCGCGAATGTGCGAGATCCACTCCTCCCAGGCGATCTTGCCCGTGTGCGGGGTCGTCATGCACCGCTCCAGCAGGGCGCCACGACCGGCCAGCGCCTGCTGGTCGGCGACTGACAGGTTCTGGGCCGGGAACTCGGGATGGGTGATGACGATCTGCTCCACGCCGTGCTCGAGCGCGGCGTCAACGATGCTGAAGATCTCGTCGCGAGCCAGATGACCCGTGGCCAGGAGCAGGCCGTGATGGGCGATGCGCTCGAGCACCGCGCGCGTCTCGGGCAGCACGGCGCCGGCTTCGTCGACCACCGGCACCGGCGGGATCTCGATCCCCTGCTCGCGAAGCTCGAGCTGGAGCTTGACCCATACCGGGACCTTGGCGCCGGCCGGGGCCTCGCGCTCGTGGGACTCGTTGACCGAGTCGACGGTCGGCAGCCACACCGTGCGGGCGCCCTCGCGGGCCGCCACCTCGACCGCCAGCGGGTTCATGCCGCCGACGGCGCGGTTGAGCGCGATTGCGCCCAGCGCCCGGATGCCCGGCACCGCCGCTCGCACCACGCCGGCGCGCTCGGCGGTGGAGTTGTAATGCGACTTGAGGATGAAGCCGTCCATGCCGAGGTCGGCGAACCGGTGCGCCAGGGTGACGTCGTCAACGATCCGCGGGACCACGTCGGGCGCGACGTGGATGTGGGTGTCATAGGCGCCGCGCAACAGGCCGCGCGCGCGGTCCGAGACCCGGATCGGCTCCTCGGCGGCGGTCACTCGCGCTCCTGGGTCTGGCGCAGCGCGTCGCCGACATGGGAGAGATGGGCGCGCATCGCCGCCTCCGCCGCGTCGGGATCGGCGGCGGCCACGGCGTCCACGATCGCGGTGTGCTCGGCCAGGGAGCGCCCGCTGCGGCCGGGGACGAGGATGGTGCGGTACTCGAAGCGCACCAGCTGGGAGCGCAGCTCCGAGATGAGGCGGTTGGCGGTGGCGTGGCCGCCGATCCGGCGCAGCCGGTCGTGCAGCAGCGCGTTGGCGTCCGAGGCTGCGAGCAGGTCGCCGGCGTCGAGCACCCTCCGCATCTCGGCGAGGATGGCGCGCAGCTCGTGCACGTCGGCGGCGGTGGCACGCGCGGCGGCCTGGCGGACCGCCAGCCCCTCGAGCGCGACGCGCGCCTGCAGGATCTCGATCGCCTCGCCGAGCGCCACGCGGCGCACCCGGGCGCCCCGATGGGGCTCGAGCTCCACCAGACCCTCGTGCTCTAATCGAGCCAGCGCGGCGCGCACGGCCGAGCGCCCCACGCCCAGCCGCCGCGTCAGATCGGCCTCCACCAGGCGCTCGTTGGGCAGCAGCCGGCCGGTCACGATCGCGGCTCGCAAACGGTCCTCCGGGCGGTCCCGAGCGGAGCTTTCCGCGGTCCGAAGATTGTCGACAATCTTGTCCACGAACGCAGCATAAACGGATCACGTCCCGTCGGGTAGTTTGCCCATGCCGAACCGGAGAGGAACGTGAGCGACGACCGCCCCCGCAGCGCCGATTTCGTGCAGTCGCTGGAACGCGGACTGCTGGTCATACGCGCCTTCGACGCCGAGCACCGCGAGCTGGGCCTGAGCGAGGTCGCGCGCATCTCCGGCCTCACCCGCGCGGCGGCGCGCCGCTTTCTGCTCACGCTGGCCAAGCTCGGGTACGTCACGTTCAACGACGGACGGTTCTCGTTGACCCCACGCGTGCTGGAGCTGGGGTACGCCTATCTATCGTCGCTGACATTGCCCGAGGTCGCCCAACCCCACATGGAGGCGCTCGTGGCCCAGGTCAACGAGTCCTCCTCGATCTCCGTGCTCGATGACACCGAGGTCGTCTATGTGGCGCGCGTGCCGACTCGGCGGATCATGAGCATCACCCTGTCGGTGGGCACCAGGCTGCCCGCGTACGCCACCTCCATGGGCCGCGTGCTGCTGGCGGCGTTGCCCGAGGCCGAGCTGTCCGATCGGCTGGCGCGGATCGACATGCGCCCCCTGTCCTCGCACACGATCACCGATCCCGACGCGCTTCGCGGCGTGCTGGAGCGGGTCCGCAGTCAGGGCTGGGCCGCGGTGGACCAGGAGCTCGAGGAGGGCCTGCGCTCGCTGGCGGTCCCCATCCACGACGCCACCGGCACGGTGGTGGCGGCGCTGAACGTCTCGGTCCACGCCAGCCGGGGGACGATGACGACGCTGCGCCGCGACATCCTGCCGCTCGCCCACAAGTCGGCGCTGGCCATCGAGGCCGACCTTCGGCGCTCGCAGGGAACCGACTCGCGCTCGCTGCGACGCTGAGCCGCTCAGCCGCTCAGCCGCTCAGCCGCCGACCGGGGTCGGCGGGTTTCGCGCAGCGGCTACAGCGCCGCTGCGGCCTGCCGCATGACTCTGGGACGAAAGGCGCCGGAAATCGACGCTTTCTGTCCCAGCGTGGCCTCCTGGATGCAGGCGCAGGTGGCCAGCCGCGCCGCTCACCGCCGCCGTCGTCCTCAGGAAGTCGTGGTTTGTGCGACGTTGAAGGTTGACCCCCCTGCGGATTCACAGGCCGGCGCCGATCAGACCGCGGCAGGGGCCCCTGCCGGAGCCGCCTCGTCAGGTGACAGCTCGCGCGCCAGCCGCGTCAGCAGCCCGGTGAGCTCCGCGTTGTCCTCGGGCGCCCATCCGGAGCACCGTCGCGCCAGGCTGGCCCGCCGCTCCTCCACCAGTCGGCCGGCGATCGCGGCGCCCTCGGGCGTCACGCCCACGACGCGCCCGCGGTCCTCGCCGGCCCTGGGATCGCGGAGCAGCAGCCCGCGCTCGTCGAGCTCGCGTACCGCGCGTTGACCCACCTCGAGCGGGATGTCGAACCGCTCGCAGAGCTGCGGGATGCTGGCCGGGTGGGCGTCGTCGGCCTCCTGGAGGCGGATGATGAGCCAGGCGGCGGCCGGGGAGAGGTCGACGCCGGCGCGTTCGACCAGACGCGCCACCAGCTCGCGGCGGCCCTCGCGGCCGATGAGCACGCTCATGGCGCGCGATGCCTCGGCGAGCGAATCGGTGGTCTTGGGCACGGCGAAGGATTCGCCGATCCCGGTGCTCGCGGTGACCGTCTCGCGCAGCGGGCGCTCCTCGAGCAGCCAGCTGAGCAGGAAGGCAATGGCGGCGACGCAGGCGCCGACCACGAACACGGTCGACAGGGCGTTGGTGAAGGCCGTGAGGTAGGCGTCGTGGATCGGGACCGGCAGCTTCTTGAGCGCCGCGGTATTGAGGCCGGCGCCGGTGCCGAGCGAGCCGCCGGCGGCGTTGCGCGGCAGCGCCGACGCCAGCTCGGCGGCCAGCCGGTTGGAGAAGATCGAGCCGAGCACGGCGGTCCCCACCGAGCCGCCGATTGAGCGAAACAGGGTCGCTCCTGACGTGGCCACACCGAGGTCCTTGTAATCGACGGCGTTCTGGACCACGAGCACGAGCACCTGCATCACCGAGCCGAGGCCCAGGCCGAGCACGAACATGAACGCGGAGGCTGTCGCGCGGCTGGTGTCCGGTCCCATCGTGGAGAGCAGGAACAGCCCGCACACCATGGTCGCGGTGCCGGCGATCGGGAACGGCCGGTAGTGCCCGGTGCGGCTGATGATCTGCCCGGAGCCGATCGAGGTGATGAGCAGGCCGGCCATCAGCGGGAGGATCTGCAGGCCCGAGCCGGTGGGGCTCGCGCCGAGCACGACCTGGAGGAACAGCGGCAGGTACGTCACCGAGCCAAACAGGGCAAACCCCACCACGAAGCCGATGGCGCTGGTGATGGAGAACACGGAGTTGCGAAACAGCCAGGGCGGGAGCACCGGCTCGGCGGCGCGCCGCTCCACCAACACGAAGGCCACGATCAGGACCACCGTGAGGACGCCGAGGCCGACGATCTGCGGCGACCCCCAGCCGTAGTCGTTCCCGCCCAGGGTGCACGTCAGGACGAGCGCGGTGAGGGCGCCCGCCAGCAGCCCCGCGCCCACATAGTCGATCGAATGGTGGGTCTCGTCCTGGCGCGAGGGCAGCGTCACGGCCAGGACGGCGAACGCGGCGATGCCGATCGGCAGGTTGACGTAGAAGATCCAGCGCCAGCTCAAGGTGGTGGTGAAGAAACCACCGAGCAGCGGTCCGATCACGCTGGCCAGCCCGAACACGGCGCCGAACAGCCCCTGATACTTGCCGCGGTCGCGCGGGGGCACGACGTCGCCGACTGCCGCCATGGTGCCGACCATCAGCCCCCCGCCGCCGAGTCCCTGGAGCGCGCGGAACGCGATCAGCTGGGTCAGGGACTGAGCGGCGCCGCACAGCGCCGACCCGATCAGGAACACGACCAGCGCCACCTGGAGGACGATCTTGCGCCCGTAGAGATCGCCGAGCTTCCCGTAGACCGGTGTCACGGCGGTCTGGGCCAGCAGATAGGCGGTCACCACCCAGGAGATGTGGCTGAGCCCGCCGAAATCACCGACGATCGTCGGTAGCGCCGTGGACACGATTGTCTGATCCAGCGCCGCCATCAGCAGCACCAGCATCAGGCCGGTGAAGACGACGAGGATGTTGCGCTCGCCGCCCGCCTCGGCGGCTGTGGCCGTGATGCCGGTGGCGCTCAAGCCCGGCCGCCTCCGATCGCGTCCTCCCAGGTCACCTCAGGAGCGATCATACGACGGCTCGGCGATGCGATGCGGTCAGTCGCCTGCGCATGCGCAGACCGCATCGCGGGCCTCGGACCGGCGTGCACGGCCGCGCGGCACCTCCGTGACGTCCCACACGGCGAGCGCGAGCAGGGCTGTGACCGCGCCCAGGATGCACACGCCGCCCCAGCCGGCCGATCCGTACAGCGCGGCCGTGATCGCCGACAGCGCGGCGCCGCCCAGGAAGTAGGCCACCATGTAGGCGGTGGTCAGGCGGCTGCGGGCCTCGGAGCGCAGCGAGTAGATCGCGCTCTGGTTGGAGATGTGCAGGCCCTGGACGCCGAGGTCAAGCAGCGCGATCCCCACGATGAGCGCGATCACCGAACTGGAGCCGAGCGCCATGATCCCCCAGCTCGCCAGCATGACGAGGATCGACGCGGTGGTGGCGCCGCGATTGTGGCCTCGGTCGGCCAGCCGCCCGGCGGCGGACGCGGCCAGCGCGCCGGCCACGCCGACCAGGCCGAACAGCCCGATCACGGCATTGCCGTAGTGATACGGCGCGCCCGACAGCAGGAAGGCCAGCGACGTCCACAGAACGCTGAAGCACCCGAAGTCAAGGGCCCCCACCAGCATGCGCTGGCGCAGGACCGGTTCCTCACGGATGAGGCCGATGACCGAGCGCAGAAGGCCGCCGTAGCCCAGCTCGGCGGTGGGCGGGATCCGCGGCAGCACCCGGCGCAGCGTCGCCGCCAGCGCCACCATCACCGCCGCGGCGAACCAGAACACCACTCGCCAGCCCAGCGCCGCGGCGATGAGCCCGCTGACCGTGCGCGCCAACAGGATCCCGATGAGCAGGCCGCTCATCACGGTGCCCACCACGGATCCGCGCTCGTGCTCGGCCGAAAGCGACGAGCTCATCGCCACGATGATCTGCGCCACCACGGAGCTCACGCCGACGACGGCGATGGCGGCGCCGAACACGGAGAAGGCCGGCGCCGCTGCGGCCACCGCCATCCCGGCCGCGCTCACCAGCATGGCCAGGGTGATCAGGCGTCGCCGCTCGTGCAGGTCCCCGAGCGGCACAACGAGGGCGAGCCCCACCACGTAGCCCAGCTGGCTGATCGTGATAAGCAGGCCGGCGGTGGCGGTGGACACGCCGAACGCCCCGGCGAGCGTGGGCAGCAGGGGCTGCGCGTAGTAGAGGTTGGCGGCGGCGGCCCCGCAGGCGAGCGCCAGCAGCAGCACGAGTCCGCGGCTGACCCCGCCCCCGAGCTCCGCGTGGCCGGCGCGGCGAGGTTCGGGCATCGTGAGCTGACCTTAGAACGCGCGGCTCAGTCGACGCCGAAGCGGCGGCGTGACGATGGCGGGCGTCGGCGAGGGCGGCGCTGAGGTCTCTGAGCTCCGTGTCGCTGAG
>CAWDFE010000024.1:0-376521 GCA_963801435.1 uncultured Actinomycetota bacterium | reverse complement strand
CGCGCTCACTGCGGCCCCTGCGCGGCGAAGACGTCGAGGTTCGAGAAGAAGGTCATCAGCAAAACTGAAGTCAGGTAGAAAGCTACACTACACGATCATGCTCGGAGCTGCCTCATGAACGCGCGCGGGCGGGTCGCGGGCAAGATCGCACTGATCACCGGGGCCGCCCGAGGAATGGGTGCAGCGCACGCCCGGGCGCTCGCGCACGAAGGGGCCACGGTGGCCATCGCGGACATTGCCGCCGACGCGGGCGAGCAGCTCGCCGCCGAGGTGCGCAGCGCGGGCGGCGATGCGTCGTATCACGACCACGACGTGACCGATGCGGGCGCGTGGCGCGCGGTCGTGTCCGCCGTGGAGCAGACCCACGGACCGATCGACGTGCTCGTCAACAACGCGGGAATCCAGGTGCGGTCGACCGGCATCGAGGCCGACGACGACGAGTGGGCCAAGGTCATCGCGGTCAATCAACGCGGCGTGTTCCTGGGTATGCAAGCCGTCATCCCGAGCATGGTGCGACACGGCGGGGGCTCGATCATCAACGTCGCCTCGGTGGCGGCGCTGGTCGGCCTGCGCGGGTCGATTCCGTACCAGGCCAGCAAGGCTGCCGTGCTCGGGCTCACGCGGGGAGCCGCCGTGTCCTACGGACCCGACAACATTCGCGTGAACGCGATCTGCCCTGGGCTGGTCGTCACCGGCATGACCGAGAGCGCGTCGCCGGCGGCGGTCGAAGCGCTGAAGGCGCAGATCCCGCTGGGTCGCGACGGCCGCCCTGAGGAGATCGCCGCTGTCGTCGTGTTCCTGGCCTCCGACGAGTCCTCCTATCTGACCGGGGTGGCGCTGCCCGTCGACGGGGGCTTCACCGCGACCTAGCCGGGGGGCAGTGGGCCGCCTCGGCTCATGTCGAGCGGCGCGAGCTCCTCGACGCGGAGAAGGTTGACGTCCACCAGCGCGGGGTCTCGCAGCGCGCCTTCCTCGGCCAGTACGCCCACGGCGTGCTCGCCCCAGCGGTGGTGGTCGAAGTACGCCTCGATGTAGCCGAGGCGACTCGTCTCTTGCAGCAGCCCGACTGGCCGCTGACCTTCGACGTCGAGCGGAGCGCACTCGACCTCGTTCAACACCCGGTTGAGGATCAGGCGCCGCGCCCCGAATGCGTCCCGCATCGCCGCCGCCGTGCGCTCGGCGAGAGCGCTGAACGCCCCCCACGCGTCGGCGGAGTCCACCAACGGGTTGCAGTCGGCTTCGATCATGAACTTCGACAGGGTGAGCTGCCCCTCGAGACGGTCGAGCAGGACCGACTCCTCGACCTCGCAGGAGCGCAGGCGGTACAGACAGTTCACATGATCCTGCGCCACCATCTCGTTCTGCTCGGCAGTGAAGGCGAGCGTCTCGCCAGGGGTGAACCGCAGCACGACGAAGCGCCAGGCCCGCGGCCGCTGATTCCAGCCGCCGTTGACGTCAGCCTGGGCCACGGCACGATTCGTGTGATAGCTGAGCAGGGACGGCATCGGGCGCAGGAGATCCTGGGCCATGCGGACGTGAATCTGGGTGTAGTGGCGCTCACACTCCTCCGGGGTGCGCGAAGGCGTCGGATCGAACCGACCGATCACCTTGCCCATTGAACGGTCCCCTCCGACGGGGTCAGCCCGCGCCGTTGACCCCGACCGGCTCTGCGGCCAGCGGCATGAACCGGCGGGTGATCGCGCCCTGTGTCAGCTCGGCGCCCTCGAGCACGCTGCTGATCTTCCCGTCCACGATCACGAGGACGCGATCGCACAGGTCGGCGAGTTCCTCCAGGTCGCTCGAGCTGACCACCACGGCGGCACCCTCCTTGGCCGCGGCGGCGAGTTCACGGTGAAGATCCGCCTTGGCGCCGACGTCCACCCCCTGCGTCGGCTCATCCAGCAGGAATACCGACGGCTTCTGGGAGAGCCACTTGCCGAACAGGATCTTCTGCTGGTTACCGCCGCTGAAGATGCCGAGCTGCTCCTCCACCGCGGTCGACGGACGCACCGACAGCCGTTCGAACCACTCCTGTGTCCGCTCCCGCTCAGCCCGCCGGCGAAGGAGTCCGCCCTTCCAAAACGGTTTGAGGTCCGGCAGCGTCAGGTTCTCTCGGGCGCTCATCGTCATGACGCCACCGCCGATCTTGCGGTCCGGTGCGAGGTAGGCCACGCCGGCCGCGATGGCGAGATCGGGCCGGTCCGCAGGCAGCGGCTCTCCGGCGACCGTCACCTCACCCGCCGTCCGTGGGAGGGCTCCGAAGCTCGCGCCGAGCACGCTGTCCCGCCCTGACCCGGCGAGCCCGGCGATCCCGACGATCTCGCCACGCTCCGCCGACAGGGACACGCCGGCCAGCGCACCCGCGCGGAGGTCCGTGATCTCGAATACGACCTCCTGCTTGGCGGCGGCCGCGTGGATGGCCCTCTCACGACTGGACTCCGTTTCCTCCGCGAGCAGTTCCTCGCCGGCGAGCAGCTGGACGATCCCGGCGTGGTCGAATTCGCTGACAGGACCAGCTCCGACGACGACTCCGTCGCGGAACACCGACACCTTGTGGGCGACCCGGAAGATCTCGCCCAGGTGGTGGGTCACGTACAGGACGCCGACGCCGGTGGCCGCCATCGCGCTGACCCGGTCCAGGAGATGGTCGACCTCATCGACCGGCAGCGTCGCGGTCGGCTCGTCGAGGACGAGCAGGCAGGCCGGGTATTCCGGATCCTCGCGCAGTGCACGAGCGATCGCGACGCCGGTGCGATCCGAAGCGCTGAGGGTCTCCACCAGCGCCCGAGGATTGATGTCCAGGCTGAGCTTGTCCAGGTCCGCCCTGGCCTGCTTGTAGCTGGCCCGCTCGCGGATCGTCCCGTACTTCGTGGGAAAGCCGGACCCGAGCGACATGTTGTCCAGGACCGACAAGGTCGGGACGAGCCCCAGATCCTGTTGCACGAAACGGCATCCGAGCCGGTAGGACTGGACGGGTGACTGGAACGGCAGCTCGTGATCCTCGATCCGGATACCACCGCCCGGGTCGGGCGCGTGGTATCCGGACAGGATCTTGATCAGGGTCGATTTCCCCGACCCGTTCTGCCCCAGGAGGGCGTGAACCTCCCCGGGCTCGATGGTCATGCTGACGCGTGACAGCGCCTTGGTGCGTGCGAATGTCTTCGACACACCCTCAACTTCGAGCACCGCGCTCATCGTCTTCTCCTGGGGTCGCCTCTATCGGCTCGATCGTTTGGCTAACTGACGTGCCACAGCGTCTTGAACTGCGCCAGTGCATTCGCCGGCTCACTCCAGTTCGTGATGTTGCCGACGTTCTGCTTGGTCAGCAGCTGCGTCGGCTGAAACGAGCCTTCTGCCTGCGAGATGGGCATGCTCTGGGCGTCGCGCAGCATCGCGTCCATCATCACGTAGGTCGAGTAGACGGGATCGAACCCGGTCCAAGCGGTCTGCGTCCCGGCCTTCAGACCCGCGATCGCCGTCTGGTCTGCCGCCTCGCCGATGATCTTCGGATGCAGGCCGGCCGCCGAGAGCGCAGCGCCGACGCCGGCAGCG
Source organism: uncultured Actinomycetota bacterium (assembly GCA_963801435.1). Classification (GTDB taxonomy): domain Bacteria; phylum Actinomycetota; class Thermoleophilia; order Solirubrobacterales; family Solirubrobacteraceae; genus Palsa-465. The sequence continues at coordinate 372,969 of CAWDFE010000024.1, read as the reverse complement.
AAGGGACCGTCGTCGAACACCAGATAGTTGGCCCCTGAATTCGACCTCAGCGCCGACACCAACGTGGACGGCGTCTTACCGGCGACCAGGTCGGGAATCGTGATGTTGGCCAGCGTGGTCTTGCACGCCGGGCACAGCGCCTTCACCTCCGCCTGGAATCCAGTGGTGAAGCCGCCGAGGATCGGATACGCCGGGACGTGCTCGATCACGGCATTGCCCTTCCCGCCCGAATCGGACACGAAGAAGTCTCCGATGATCTTGCCCATCAGCGCGTCGTTCGCAAACGCGTCGGCGTTGACGATGATCGGTGGCTTCACGGTGACCGGATAGACGGCGGTGAGAACCCACTTCGCGCCGCCCTGCTGCACCTTCTGGATCAGCGCGGGCGTCAGGGGGATACCGGCCTCAGCGATGTAATTGGCGTGCTTGGACAGCGCCGTGTCGACCGCGGCGCTGAACGTGGCCGGGTTGGCGGGGTCATAGCTCGCCTGCGCATAATTCCAGTGCACAAGGGCGGCGAGGCTCTTCAGGGACTGCTGAAGCTGGACGTTGGAAGGGTTGTTCGTCGACAGCATGACCACTGTCTTGGAGCCGGACGGGGCGGCCTTCAGCGGGGTGGTGACGGTGATCTTGGTCGGGGGGGAGTCCCACTTCTGCAGGTTGGCCGTGGCCTTCGCCACCCCGGCGCCGCCGGATGCCGAAGTCGAAGCAGCCGATGCGGCGCCGGATGACGCCGCCGCGCTGGACGTCGCGCTGCCGGACGAACTCGACGAGCCGCAGGCTGCAAGTACGAGCGCCAGGATGAACGCGGCTGATACGGCCGACATCTGTAGGACGCGCCGCTTGCGGCTCTTGAGTCTCATGGGGTGTTTCATCTCTCCTGTTTCTCCTTTGACGGTCATGGGTGATGGTGATGTCGCCGCATCAGCGAAATCGTTCTCGAGGGTGGTTGTGGCGTCGGCGGATCAGCTCAGCGTGGATGCTCCGGTGGCGCGTGCCGGCGCCTCGGGCTCGCCGGCCGGGGCTGAGGCGGGCTCGCTTTCGGGAGGCGCCGGGCCTCCCCGGCCAAGCTTCGCTTTGACCCGCTGCCCCAAGGCCGACGGGGACCGCTTGATCGACAGCGCGACCGCGACGATCAGAGCGACGCCGTTGAACATGTCGCTGAGCCAGCTGGCCCCGGACACAAGCTGCAGTCCCTGGACGCCGATGGCCAGCACGTAGATCGCCAGCAGCGTCCCCCAGACGTTGAACCTTCCGGGGGTGAGCTGCGTGGAACCCAGGAAAGCCGCGGCAAACGCCGGGAGCAGAAGCGTGGGCCCGAAGTTCAGGGATGGGCCGTTGAGCGACGAGAACATCACGCCGGCCAGGCCTGCGATCGTCCCGGAGATCAGTAGGGCGAACGTGCCATAGCGGTTGATTCGAACGCCCGAGAGACGCGCCGCCTCAGAGTTCCCGCCGATGGCGTACAGATACCGACCCACCGGCGTGTGTGCCAGGAGCCACCAGAGGATGAACGCCAGGATGAACAGGTACAGCACCACGATCTGGAACCCGAAGACCGTGGTCTGCGTGAAGTTGTTCCACGCCGTCGACGTCGGGGGAAGCGGCTGACTGTTGGACGAGATGATCACCAGCACCGCTGAGAGGATCGAGCTCATTCCCAGCGTCGCTATGAACGAGTTCACGCCCAACTTCACGACGATGAACGCGTTGACCCCGCCGATCGCCAGCCCGATGACGACACCGGCGAGGATCGCCGGGACGACGCCCCAATGGTGGTTGTTGAGGAGCACCACGCTCAGGATTCCCGAGACGTTCGCGGTGGCTCCGACCGATAGGTCGTACAGCCCCGTCGCGAGCGGGATCAGCACCGCCAAGCCGATCATGCCGGTGACTGCCTGCTGCGCCGCGACGCTGTGCAGAGTCGAGGTCGTAAGGAACTCGCTCGGCACCCACAGGCCGAAGACGACGATGAAGAGCACCCCCAGGTACACGCCGCTGAAGCGGTCGAACCCGGTGTTGAACTTCCGCCGGGTCGGGCGCTGGGTCTCGTCGGTAACGCTTACCACCGTGCATCCCCCCTCGTTCGGCGCGCGGACGCCGCTCCGCCGAAGTCAAACCAATGTGACGCACGCACCGACTTTGCGCCGCAGCCATCTCGCATGAAGCACCCTCTCCTCTGGGGTGAATTGAACTCAGGTCGAATCGTAGACAGCCATCTGCAGGAAGTCAAGGTGATGCTGCGTTAGGACCCGCTAACACCCGTTGTAGACTGCCGCCATGCGGTTTTGGCGCCTGGGCTCCGACCCCGTCGAGCGGCTACGGATGCCCCGCCGACAGAAGTGCCTTCACCTCAACCGCGGCGTTTATCGCGGCCGGCAGGCTCGCCGCTTCGGCGACGAAGTTGAAGCGCCGGCAGCCCACCGCGAGATACGGCTCGAGCGCCTCGGCCACCGCCTTGGGGGGACCGCACGGCGCATAGCGCTCAAAGCGCTCAAACGGCAGCCCATAGGCCGCCTCCATCGTGACGGCGAGTCGCTGCCTCGCTCGCGCGCCCGATGGGTCGAAGGCGGTCCAGAGCTGAAGCGCGTGATGCCAGTGAACAACGCCTCGCTGGGCCTGTGCGGCGGCGGCGTCGATGCGGCCGATCGCCTCCGCGAAGCGACGTGGAGAGACCCAGAGGCCCAGCCAGCCGTCCCCCAGCTGTCCCGTCCGCGCGAGCGCGGCGTCGGACCGGCCCCCCACCAGAACCGGGATGGGCATCGCCGGCGCCGGGCGGATGGCGCCGCGGATCTCGAAGAATCGCCCGCGGAAGTCGACCTCATTGCCCGACATGAACTGGCGCACGCAGCGCAGGCCCTCGGTCGTCCGAGCCCCGCGCCCCCGAGGGTTGACCCCGCACAGCTCGTACTCGCTCGGATCCTCTCCGCCGACTCCGACGCCGAAGGTGAACCGCCCGGGGGCAAACTGCGCGATCGTGGCGAGCTGACGCGCCACGATCGCCGGGTGACGCAGCGCCAGCAGATAGACGCCCGTCTGCACCCGGACGTCCGGGTGGGCGGCCAAAAGCGCCGCTGCCTGGATCAGCCCGTCCGCGCCGTGGCCGTCGGCGAAGCTGACGTGGTCGCCCACCGTCAGGTGATCGACACCCGCCGCCACGGAGCGCTCGGCGAGTTCGTGCAAAGTGCCCGACCAGGCGCCGAGATCCTGCTCGCGCAGGACGATCCCCACCTCGAGGGGGGTGCTCGCGGCGGTCCCCACCGCGTGACCTACGCGGCGGCGCGCTCAGCGGTCGCGGTCACGGCGGCCTGCAACCCGAACACGAGAGCACAGGCGAGGCCTCCGGCATACGCGCGCTGGAAGACCCCGCCGGCGTCAGCGCCCGCGGCGAGCAGGCCGGGGATTACCTGGCCTGAGTCGTCGAGCACGCGCGCCCGAGGATCGATCCGGAGTCCGCTGAAGGTGAACGTGATCGCCGGGATGACCTCGATCACGTAGTACGGCGGATCGACGAGCGGCGCCGAGTCGAGTTTCCGGCTCGGGCTGGGAGCGCCCGCTTCGCACTGCCGGTTGAACTCGAGCAATGTGTCGCGCGCCGCGGGCCCCGGGTACCCCCACTCGTCGGGCAGGGCCTCGAACTCCTCGATGTCGTCCGCCACGGCGGCTCGGGCGCCCCGCCGGTAGGCGAGCTGGAACTTGTCGAGCGGCTCCACTCCCTCGACGTAGGGCGCCATCATCCACTCGTTGTGAACGCGCTGGTCGTAGACCAGTAGAGCGCGCGCATCCCGCTGCTCGAGCACGTAGAGGGTGTTGAGATGGTCGCCAATCGTCTCGTCACAGAAGCGGCCGCCGTCCAGGTTCAGGAGCACCCCGTGCTCGCTGTGGTAGAAGGTCAGGTCGGTGAATTCGTAGGGGTTGGTGTAGGCCACCTTCGACGGAATCAGGTGTCCGTAGAAGCCGGCGTCGGGCGGCCCGAAGGCGGCGCCCACCGACAGGCCGAGCCGCATGCCGTCACCGACGCTGTGGGGATTGGAGCGCAGCGGAAGGTCGGCGGCGAGCGGATGAATGTGCTCCGCGCGGAGCGCGGGATCGCCCCCGAAGCCACCTGTGGCCAGCAGCGTCGACCGCGCGCGGATGACCCGTTGCTCGCCCGAGGCGCTCTGGATCTCTGCGCCGACAACGCCCCCATCCTCGAACAGGAGCCGCTGGGCTGACCACCCGACGAGCAGTTCTCCGCGTTCGCGCACCAGCCGTTCGCAGGCCAGCAGATAATTCGCCATGTCCGTGGCGCAGCCACGTCCGTATCCCAGCACCGTCACCGGCTCGCCCACGGTGACGCCGAGCGAGCGGACCCAGTCCAGTGCGTCGCCGTAGTGCTCCACGACCCGCGCCGACAGCGCGGGATCCGCGTCCGGGTTGACGTCGCGCATCACCTCGACCGTCGGCGCAGTCCAGATGAACCCTGCGTACATCGCCGAGCCGCCGATCGCGGGGCCCTTCTCCACGAGGATCACGTTCGCCCCGTCGCGGCACGCACGCGCCGCCGCGCTCATCCCGGCCATTCCGCCGCCGAACACGAGAAGGTCGACCATCGAGTCTGAATCCGACATCACGCGACCTCTCTTGCTGGGCACGAAACTGAACTGACGTAAGCTTACTATCTCGACCTAGCGATGAGCCTACTTCAGTTCGATTCTTGGACGGCGCGCACCTAGCGGCCATCGTTCGCAGCCAACTCGCCGTACGCTCGAGGCGCCGCGACCGGGCGTACAGTCAACCCATGGCAGTCCGGTCCCTCGATCCCAGTCGTGACCGTCGCGGCCCGGGGAGCGGGTCCTCGCCGCACTCAACGGCCACCCCCCGCGCAGTCGCCGACGGCCGATCAGCCGACGGCATTGCTACGGGACGCGCTGGCGCGCCAACCGGCCGTCCTTCCCTTTTCCATTCCCCCGGAACGCGAAGACCTTATTCGACGGGCTTTTCGGGCCGAGTCACCCAGTCTCGAAAACCGGTAAGGGTCTTTCGGTCCTTCGGGGGTTCGAATCCCCCCCTCTCCGCTTCCACAGACCGGGAACCCGGCGCCGAGGCCGAGCTCAAGGCGGCCGCCGCTGAGGACGTCAAGCGGCGGGTGACCGCCGTCGTCAGCCCAGGGCGTGGATCGCGTACGCGTAGGGATGGTTGAAGGCGGTGAGCGCCTCCGCGCCGTCGACCACGAATGTCAGGGCCGAGCCCGTGTCCTCGTCGGTGACGGCGATCGACACGTGATTTGTCCGGGGGCTCCACAGGAGCCGCACGTCGATGCCATCGCTGCTGCGCCGATCGAGCTCGCGGGTGGTGGGGAAAATGTCGGTGGCGGTCATGTCCCTCTCCGGGTGGTCGCTTGTCAGATGAGACCGCCGGCGCGCTCGAAATTCATCGGCCGGGTCGCGCGATCGCCGCCCCGCAGAGATTTGGTAGCGGCGCCAGCGTGGCGGGTGAGGACGCGAGGCCTTGGAGCACGGGAGGGGAGACCTCCATGGTCATCGATGGTTTGCGCGACCCCGCGGCGCCGGGGTCCGTCAGGAGTGCGAAGGGCTGTTTGACCACGGCGGGAACCTGGCCATGGCGCCGCGGCGCGCGGGGCTGCTGGACCGGCTGCAGCTCGAGGGCAGCGCCGAGGTGTTACAGGCGCTCACTCTGCGTCGAGGCCCGCCTGCAGGCGCTCGGTGGCGCGGCGCAGGAGCCGGGACACCTGCATCTGCGAGCACCCCATCATCCGAGCGATCTCGCTCTGCTTGAGATCATCGCCGATGCGCAAGGTCAAGGCGGTGCGCTCGAGGTAGGGCAGGGCGGCGATGCCTCCGCACAGCGCGCTGGTGGCATCGACGAGGTCATAGCCGTCGTCGAGGGCGCCCAGACGGTCGCCGAGGGTGGGCGCATCGGGATCCACGTCGCTGAGCGGCGCGTCGAGCGAGTCGGAGTAATGAGCCTGAGCCGAGTCCAGGCCGTCCAGGACCCGCTCGACGTCGAGCTCCAGGTAGTCGGCCAGCTCGCGGACCTCCGGGCTTCGGCCGTTGCGCTCGGTCAGCTCGCCGACGCCCCGCTGCACCCGGAGCGCGACCTCCTTGGCCCCGCGAGGGACATGCACCGACCACCCTGTGTCGCGGAAATGGCGCTTGAGCTCGCCCAGGATCGTGGGCGTCGCGTAGGCGGAGAACGGCGTTCCCCGGTCGGGCTCGAAGCGGTTGACGGCGTTGACCAGCCCGACGTTGGCGACCTGGACGAGATCCTCCAGCACTTCATTGGGGCTGTGGTACCGCATCGCCAGCCGGCGAGCAAGTCCGAGATGGCGGCGGACGAGCTCGTCGCGAGCGGCGGCACTGTCCCGGCGGAGACCCCAGAGCGCGGCTGTGGGTGCGCGGTTCAGTGGTAAGTTGGTTGTATAGAGATCTACCAAAGAATATGTCTTGGATAGGATGTCAGCCATCATAGTTGACAAGGCGACGGACCGTGACGGGAGCGACGGCGCCGGGATAGGCTCACTCGCGATGAATCCCGACGACGCTGCGCAGCTGCTGCGCCGACACCGGCTGCGGGTCACCCCGCAGCGACGGGCAATTCTGGACGCGTTCCGCGGCGCCGCCGACGAACACCTCTCCGCCGAGGAGGTCCTCTCCCGCGCCAGCACGGTGGTGCCGGAGATCGGTCGCGGCACCGTGTACGCCACGCTGGCGGAGCTGGCGGAGCTGGGGCTGGTGGCGTCGGTGGGGACGGCGGACCCGGTCCGCTATGAGATCAACCTCGCGGCCCACGACCACTTTCACTGCGGGCTGTGCCTGCGGCTGTTCGATGTCGAGTTCGGAGGGCGCGAGCTTCAGACGCGCCGGTTGCCGGGCTATGTGGTGGAGGACGTGGCCGTCCGGGCCGAGGGACTCTGCGCCCAGTGCCAGGACTACGAGCGCGGCCTCGGCGACGGCGCCAGGGGGGTCATCGAACACCCCATCCTCGGCGAGGACCAGCTCGCGCAGCTGTCGTGCCTGCGCGTCGCCAGCCCGGTGGGGGATCTCGCCGTCGCCGCGTCGCGCGACGGGATCCTGCGCGTCGCGTTCGCGAACCACGCGGACTTCGAGAGCATCGGCCGCCGGGCCAAGACCCGACGCGGATCCAGCGGCGCCCGAGCGAGGGTCCAGGCGCTGGACAGGACGTTCGCGGGCTACTTCGACGGTGACAGAGCCCGCGCCCAGGACATGGTGGACTGGAGCATGATGCCTGCCGAGACCGCGGCCCTCCTGCGCACCGTGCAGGAGATCCCCTACGCGGAGCCGCGCTCGTACCACCTCCTCATGGCCGAGCTTTCGCCATACGACTGCGGACTGGCGATCGGGGCGGACCCGATGCCGCTCCTCGTCCCCTGCCACCGCGTCTATCGCGGGAGCGTGCGGCTGGAGGGCTACGTCGGGGGCCTCGAACGGCTGCGCTTCCTCCAGAGCTTCGAAGCCCGGCCGGTCGGCGACGCGAGCCCCGCGCCGGTTCACCATTGACACGGGCGCGCCCGTTCGAGAGGCTGCCGCGCATGGAGCAATTCACAGCCGACGCGGAGTTCTGGATGGACGAGCGCGCCGACGGGGACGGCGGCGTGCGCCTCGAGCTGGTCGGAGAGCTCGACATGGCGGGCGCGACCCGGCTGGAGGAGCGCCTTCAGGCCCTCGCCGCGGGCGGCGACCCCGTCGTGATGGATCTCCACCGGCTGCAGTTCATCGACAGCAGCGGGCTCCGGGTGCTGGTCGGGGCCGTCACCGACGCCCGTCGCGACAACCGGGCCCTCGTGTTAGACCCGACCCTCGCGCCGCAGGTTCGCCAGATCATCGACCTGCTCGAGCTGCGCGACCTGTTCTGGCCGCCCCAGTAGACCTCCCAGCCCCTCCACGTTGTCGTCGGTTCGCCCGGGACCGGGCCAACAGCATGGCCACGATCGTCAACGCGCACTCGGGTCACGGTGCCGCGATCGAAACCCGTCTCTCCGCAGTGGAGGGCAACCAGTTCACGAGAACTTGGCCGACGAGCCAGATCGCCGCGCTGCCAGGCTTCACGCACAAGTAATCCGCGTATCACGTCACATCGCACGCCGCTCCGGGGTCGTGGTGGTGTATGACACGACGTGGCGGAGGCATGTGAGCGATGGACGATCAGGAATGGCTGGCGCAGCGCTTTGAGGAGCACCGGTCCCGGCTGCGGGCGGTGGCCTACCGGATGCTCGGCTCGCTCAGCGAGGCCGACGATGCGGTGCAGGACACCTGGATCCGGCTCAGCCGCAGCGACGCCGACGCGGTGGAGAACCTCGGCGGCTGGCTGACCACGGTCGTCGCCCGCGTCTGCCTGAACATGCTGCGCTCACGCCGGTCCCGGCGCGAGGAGCCGTTGGGTCCGCACGTCCCCGAGCCGATCATCGACCCCGTGGCCGGAGTCGATCCCGAGCACGAGGCGCTGCTCGCCGATTCCGTCGGACTGGCGCTGCTGGTCGTCCTTGAGACCCTGACCCCGGCCGAGCGGCTCGCCTTCGTCCTGCACGACATGTTCGCCGTGCCCTTCGACCAGATCGCCCCGATCGTGGACCGTTCGCCGGAGGCGGCGCGACAGCTGGCCAGCCGAGCGCGCCGGCGCGTGCGCGGCAGCGCGCCGGTCGGCGACGCCGACCTCGACCAGCAGCGCGAGGTCGTCGAGGCGTTCCTGGCCGCCGCGCGCGAGGGAGACTTCGACGCGCTCCTGGCGGTCCTGGATCCCGATGTCGTGCTCCGGGCCGACTCCGGCCCCGAGCTCCCGGGCGCCACGGTCGAGGTCCGCGGCGCGGTCGAGGTGGCGAGCCGGGCGCAGAGCTACGCGCGCCTGGACCTGGTCAACCGGGCGGTCCTCGTCAACGGCGCCATCGGCATGGTCGCCTACCGCAACGGCGAGCCGTTCTCGGTGGGTGGGGTGACCGTCAGGGCCGGCCGGATCGTCGAGATCGACATCCTGGCCGACCCCGAACGGCTACGCCGGCTCGACCTGCCGGCGCTGGAGGAATGACGTTCGGCGGCCCTCGCCGTCCTGGCGATGCTGAGGCAGCATGGACCCGCGTACAGACCTTCCGGCTGACGGCGCTCAGCGGCGCGGCGGTGGCGGTCTCGCTCGCGGTGGCCAGGGCACATGCCGTCACGCCGGCGTGATCGACGTCCTCGTGGCCGCCTCGTCACCGACGCCCCGCTGATGGAGCACACCACCGATGGCCCGGGCGAGCCACGGACGGGCGGCCCGGCGATAGTGTGTGACGGGTGGCCACGCTGATCGTCCAGATCCCCGCCGGCGGCGCGGCAGACCGTCAGCTGAGGGCCGACCCGCCACCGAGCCTGTCGGGCGCCGGGGTGGTGGTCGAGCGCGGGCCGACCGACGAGGAGGGTGTGCTCGAGCCGCCCATCGCCGGTCAGGTGGTGCTCTCGCTGCCCTCTCCCGAGGCGCTGCGCCGCGACCCCGCCATCGTCCGCGACGCGATCGACGGGGCCGGCACCAGCACGGAGCCGATCGTGGTGGTCATCGAGGCCGCCGACGAGCTGCGCGAGGAGGAGTTGGCCGCGGTCGTCACCGCCGCCGGCCGCGCGCCGCGTCCCGTGATCCTGCGGGTCATCCGCGACGGCTGACCCCGCCCGCTCACCACCACTTGCGCTCGCGCGCGACCTCCGTGCCGTGGCTCTGGTCCAGGTCGTCGAGCAGCGCCATGTCCTCGCCCGACAGCGAGAAGTCGAACACCTGGGCGTTGGCCTCGATGCGATCCTGGTGGGTCGACTTGGGCAGCACGATCGTGTTCCGCTGGAGGCACCAGCGGATGAGGACCTGGGCTGGGCTGCGACCGGCGCGCTCGGCCACCTCGGCGACGTCGGGGTGGTTGAGGTGGCGGCCGGTGCCCAGCGGGCTGTAGGCCTCGATGGCGACATTGTGGCTCTCGCAGGCGTCGCGCAGCGCCCGGCGGTACTCGAACGGGCTGAACTGGATCTGGTTGACGACGGGCGGCGTATCGGCCACGCCGATCACCTGTTCGAGCTCAGCCACGCTGAAGTTCGAGACGCCGATCGAGCGGGCGTAGCCTCGCTCGCGAGCGGCCTCCATGCCGGGCCACGCCCACGTCGCGCCCTTCTGGGGCCAATGGATGATGTAGAGGTCGATCTGGTCGATACCGAGGCGCTCGAGGCTCTTCTCGGCCTCCGCGGCCGGATCGCTGCGCGCGGGGTAGAACTTGGTGGTGACGAAGATCTCCTCGCGAGGGATGCCGGCGTCACGGATGGCCCGGCCGACGCTCGCCTCGTTGCCGTAGGCCTGCGCGGTGTCGATGTGCCGGTAGCCGGCCTCCAGCGCCCAGCGGACCGCGTCCTCGCACTCCGGGCCGTCCGGAACCTGCCACACGCCCAGTCCGAAGGTGGGGATCGAGTTGCCATCGGACAGGGTCCGCCACCGGCCGTCTTCGCTCACGTCGCCTCCCTCGGTTGCCTGGTGGGACCTTACCGTCGCGGAGCGAGCGTCAGCCGGGGCACCTCGGAGCGCGTCGTGCCGGCGACCATCGGCGTCATGAGCTTGGCCAGGCCGGCCGGCGCGCAGCGCAGCGAGAACGTCAGCTGTACCGCCGCGCTCGTCAGGCCGCGAACGCCGGCCAGAGCGTGTCCACCACCCGCTCGCTCCACCCCTTCGCCGGCCGTCCCCCGGCGAGGTAGGAGAAGATGAAGCTGCCCATCAGCGCGTGCGAGGCGACCTGGGTGTCGAGGTCGTCGCGAACCTCGCCGCGCTCCTTCCCCCGCTCCAGCGCCGCGGCGATCGAGTCGCGCCGCGGGACGATCATCTCCTTGCGGAACTGCTCGAGCAGCTCCGGGTGGTTGCGCTCCTCGACGATGAGCGTGCCGGCGAGGCTGACCGTGAACCGCCTGCGAGCGAACTCGAGATGGGCGATGAGATCGTCGCGCGCGCTCCCGGTGTCGATCGCCGGGACGTGGGCGACCTTGTCGGCGATGACTGCGGCCACCAGCTCCGACTTGTCCTTGTAGCGGCGGTAGATCGCCGGGCGCCCCACCCTGGCGGCCTGGGCGATGCCGGCGATGGACAGCCGCGAGTACCCCTCCTCCACCAGCAGCCGCCAAGCGGCGTCGAGGATGGCCGCGTCGACCCCCTCATCCAGTGGCCGTCCGGCGCCGCGGGCTCGGACCGCGGCATCCGGGCCATCGTGAGGTCGTCGGGGGGCGGGCACGTCGTGGGCAAGTCTCCCAGACCACGGCGCCGCCGGACGGCGGGTGCGGGGGCCGGGCCGCAGCGTGATCGAAGAAGTAATTTTGAGTCTCGCCGTGGTCGCCCTGTTCGCCGCGGCGCTGACGTTCATCTCGATCAGGGTGTTCTCCCGGTCGGCGGTGAGCTGAGCCGCGCCGGCGCCTTGCCCTCCCACGCGTCGGCGAGCAGTGCCGACAGCAGCGGGGCGCCGGCCTGGTCGAGGTCGACCGTGACCGCGGCCAGGCGCCTGCCCCACCAGCGCTCCGCGCAGACGTGCGGATGGGCCTGTACGGCGGTGCGGATCCCGGGCTCGTCGAGCATGACGTTCATGTGGGTCGCGTCGGGCAGGGTGGCGAAGATCTTGGCGTTGACGCGGAACGACGGACGCCCGTGGTGGTCGGCCTGCACCGCCTCGGGCAGGGCGAGCGCCAGCGCGGCAGCCTGCGACGCGGTCATCGCGTTCACGGCGACGCCGGCAGCGGGGCCGGCGTGAACAGCCGCGGGTCGGCGGTGGTGATGCCATGGACCCCGAGCCCGCGCAACGACTGGATCGCGGCCCGCTCGTTCACGGTCCAGGCGTAGAGGCGGCCATCGCGCGTGATCACGTGCTCGAGCAGCGCCGCGTCCACCAGACGGTGCTGAGCCATTAGCGCGTCCCACCGGCGCGACGCCAGGCCGCTGAGCACGTGCGCGCGCCAGTCTCCACGACGGCGGCTGAGGCGAGCGATCCGCCCGCCGACCGAGATTCCGAGCCGCACTCGCGGCTCGCGCTCGCGGAGCCGGTCGAGCACCGTCGGCACCTGCGACGACAGCAATGAGCGGTCGATCAGGCTCGCGCGGCGCAGCCCGTCGATCAGCACGGCCTCGCAGCCGATGTGCTTGACGTCCACGTTGAGCCCGACGTCGGCGAACCGCCGACCGGCTAGGTGGGCCAGCGCGTCTGCGAGACGGATGGAGCCGCCCCGGCGGGCGTGCAGCACCGTGTGGGCCAGGACGAGCTCGCCCCGCCACTCGCGGACGTCGAACTCCACCATGTCGACGCCGACCTCGAGCGCCGCGTCGAAGGACGCCAGCGTGTTGGCCGGCGCCAGGGCGCTGGCGCCTCCGTGGCCAATCCGCTCGCAGGGCGCGTGCACGATGCCGTTAACGATGCCAGGTGGCGTCAGCGGCGGTTGGTGTCGCGCCCGATCGGCGCGTGAGCCGCCACCCCGGACTCGAGCTGCGGTCCCTCGTGCCGCAATCCTCACTGATCCAGTGGGAGATAAACTTTGGTGTCATGCGGCAGCTGTTCTCATTTCCCAACCCGGTCAACGAGAAGGCGGCGCGAATCGTCGCCGGCGTGGTCCTCGTCACCGTAGTGGTGATCCTTGCCAGCGGCGCCTACTGGTTGCTCGTCCCGCTGGCGTATGGGTTCTGGGCCCGCGCGCTCACCGGGCCCACGCTGAGCCCGCTGGGCTGGAGCGCGCAGAACGTCATCGCGCCACTCCTGGGCCAGAAGCGGCCCGTCCCGGGGCCGCCCAAGCGCTTTGCCCAGCTCATGGGCGCGGTCATGTCCACCGCGGCGCTCGTCCTGGCACTCGTCGCCGGAGCCCACGCCGCCGCCGACGTGGTGCTCATCCTGTTCCTGCCCGCGGCCGGCCTGGAATCGATCGCGGGCTACTGCGTCGGCTGCAAGGTGTTCGGGGTGCTCATGCGCGCCGGCCTCGTCCCGGAGAGCGTGTGCACCGACTGCGCCGACATCCGTCCCCGGCTGCAGGCCGCCACCGAGAGTCGCTGAGCGTCAGGCACCAGCGTGCCGACGCATCCTCCTCGGGGTTAGGTTACCCTAATTAGGGTCACCTAAGTCCAGGCTCGCCGCGCCCCTGAACGGCTGCCGTCCCCACGCATAAGGAGCATCCCGAATGCAGCTGTGCAGGTGCCTGCGCGTCAGGCGGAGACGGTCCGGCTTCGGACGCGTCGTGTGCGCTGCGGTCGTGGCCGTGGGCGCGTGTGTCGCGCTCGGCGGGTGCGCAGGGGCTTCGGCCTCGGGCGGCAAGGGAACGCTGGTGGTCTACAGCGCCCAGCATCCCGAGACGACGGCGGCCCTCGTGGCCGCGTTCACCAAGCAGACCGGGATCACGGTGCTGCTGCGCAACTCCGACGAGGACGTTCTCACCGCGCAGCTCGAGCAGGAGGGCAGCCGGTCCCCCGCCGACGTCTTCCTCACCGAGAACTCCAACTGGCTACAGCAGCTCGACGACAAGGGCCTGCTCGCCGCCGTCGACGCGTCCACCCTGGCCCGCGTGCCCAGCCGCGACAGCGCCGCCAACGGCAAGTGGCTGGGCGTGTCCGGGCGCTACAGCACGCTCATCTACAACCCCAGGCGGATCTCGGCGGCGGAGCTGCCGACCTCGGCCATGGAGCTAGCCGACCCGCGCTACAGGGGCAAGCTGGAGCTGGCGCCGGCCGAGACCGACTTCTGGCCGATCGTGACCTCGATCATCTCCGCGCACGGGCGCCAGGCCGCCCTGACCTGGCTCGAGGGCCTGAAGGCCAACGCCGGGTCCGATGATCACACGCCCGACAACGAGACCCTCGTGGGCGACGTCAACAAGGGCACCGCGGCGATGGGACTCATCAACCATTACTACTTCTTCCGGATCAGATCGGAGATGGGCGAGGGCTCCTTCCACGCCAAGCTCGCGTGGTTCGCCCCCGGCGATCCCGGCTTCGTGGAGGACATCTCGGCCGCCGGCGCACTGAGGTCGGCGCCCCATCCCGCTGCGGCGCAGAAGTTTCTCGCCTTCCTGGTGAGCCACGCCGGCCAGAACGTGATCGCCCACAGCGCCAGCTACGAGTACCCGCTGGCCGGCGGCGTGGCGCCCAACTCGGCACTGGCGCCGGCGAGCACGCTGAAGCCCAACCCGATCACACCGGCCCAGATCGGTACCGGACTGGACGCCCGCGACCTGCTGCGCCAGGCGGGACTGATCTGAGGCGCGGAGACCGGCCGTGGCCACCTTCTCCCCTCCGCGGACCGGCGCCTGGGTGACGCGGCGGCGCCGGCCCGCCCGGGAGGCGCCGATCCTCGCCGTCGCCGGGCTCATCGCCCTGGCACTGCTCGCGCCGCTGGCGCTGGTCGCGCTCGACGCCCACAGCGCGGGCTGGGGCGAGATCCACCGGACGCTGTTTCGGTCGCGCTCGGCCATGCTGCTGCGCCACACCGTCGTGCTGGCGGCGACCGTGGCCGCGCTCGCGGCGATCATCGGCACCGCCGCTGCGTGGCTCACCGAGCGCACCGCGCTTCCCGCCCGGCGCGTGTGGACCGTGCTGCTCGTCCTGCCGGTGGCGATCCCCGACTTCGTCGTGGGCTACGCCTGGCACTCGTTCGCGCCCCGCCTGGCGCCGCTGCTCGGAGCGACGATCGTCATGACGCTGGGCACCTATCCGCTCGTCTACCTGCCGGTGGCCGCGGCGCTGCGGCGCGCCGATCCCAGCATGGAGGAGGCGGCGCACAGCCTCGGCGTCGGCCGGGCGGCTACGTTCGCCCGCGTCACGCTGCCACTCCTGCGCACCGCGATCCTCGGCGGCTGCGTCCTCGTCGTGCTCACCGTGATCTCCGAGTACGGGGCGTTTGAGATCCTCGGCTACCAGACGTTCACCACCGAGATCTTCACCGAGTTCCAGTTCGACTCCCGGGCGGCCGGGGCACTGGCCATCCCGCTCGTCCTGCTCGGGCTGCTGGTGCTGCTGGTGGAGGGGCTGGCGCCGCGACGGACGGTCGCCGGATCGGCCCCGCGCCGCGCCGTCCGTCCCGCTCGGCTGCGCCGGAGAGCGCTCCCGGCCTGCTTGGGGCTGGCCGCCCTGGTGGCGCTAGGGGTCGGGATCCCGGTGGGGACGATCGTCTACTGGATGGCCCAGGGCCAGCACACGACGCTGCCGACGACTGCCACCCTGGCCACGGCGACCTGGACGACGGTGGCGTACAGCGCCGCCGGCGCCGCGGTGTCCGTGGTGCTGGCCATCCCCGTGGCCCTCGTGTCGTTCCGCCGCGCCAGCGTGCCGCGCTCGGTCCTCGAGCGCAGCACCTACCTGACCAAGGCGCTGCCCGGCGTCGTCATCGCGCTGAGCTTGGTGTTCTTCGCCACCCGCTTCGCCTACGGCCTGTACGAGACCAGCACCCTGCTGGTCGCGGCCTACGTGATCCTCAACTTCCCGCTGGCGCTGGTGTGCGTGAAGGCGTCGGCCGCCCACGTCCCACCCCGGCTGACCGACGTGGGGCGCTCGCTGGGCCGTGGGCCGGTGGCGGTGTTCGCGCGCGTGACCCTGCCCCTGCTGGCGCCGGGGTTGCTCGCCGGGTTCTGCCTGGTATTCCTCACCGCGGTGACCGAGCTCACGGCCACGCTCGTCCTGGCGCCGATCGGCGTGCAGACGCTGGCCACGCAGTTCTGGGCGTTCCAGCAGAACATCGCCTACAGCGCCGCCGCACCCTACGCGCTCGTAATGGTCGCCCTGGCGGTGATCCCGGGGACGCTGCTGGGGCTGTGGTTCGACCGCGCGCGCTGATGAGCGCGATCGAGCTTCGCAGCGCGAGCAAGGCCTTCGGCACCACGCCGGTGCTGAGCGGCGTCGACCTCAGTGTTCCCGAGCGCTCGATCACCGCGGTTCTGGGGGCGTCGGGCAGCGGCAAGACGACGCTGCTGCGACTCATCTCCGGATTCGAGGCCCTGGACGGCGGCACGCTGGAGATCAGAGGCCGGCTGGTGGACGACGGCACGCGCTCGATGTCGGCCCGGCACCGTGGCATCGGCTACGTCCCCCAGGAGGGCGCGCTGTTCCCTCATCTGACGGTGCGAGGCAACATCGGATTCGGGCTGCGACGCGGCGATCGGGCCCGCGTGGCCGAGCTGCTCGAACTCGTTGGGCTGGGCGAGCTCTCCAGACGCTTCCCCCATCAGCTCTCAGGTGGACAGCAGCAACGCGTGGCGCTGGCCCGAGCGCTCGCGGTTTCACCGTCGGTGGTCCTGCTCGACGAGCCGTTCGGCGCCCTGGATGCGTCGCTGCGCAACGAGCTGCGGCGCGACGTGGCCCGCATCCTGTCCGAGACGGCGACGACCACCGTGCTCGTCACCCACGACCAGGGGGAGGCCCTGGCCATGGCCGACCAGATCGCGCTGCTGGCCGGCGGCACCGTGATTGCGGCAGATGCGCCGCGCCAGCTCTACCAGGACCCCCCCGGCCTCGACGCCGCGGCGTCGATTGGCGAGTTCAACCTGCTGGCCGGGCAGGCCAGCGGAGACACGGCCCGCACCGCACTCGGCGAGATCCCGATCGTCGGCCCCGGGCCGGGGGCGGGCGGGGAACCGATTCATGGCAGCTGCCGGGTCATGCTCCGTCCCGAGCAGCTGGAGGTCAAGCTGGTGGGCGCCCACGCCGAGACCACGGCACGGGTCCTGGAGGTTCAGTACCTCGGCCACGATGCACTCGCCCACCTCCGCGTGGACGACGCGTCGGCGCCGGTGCTGTTGGCGCGAATCCCGGGGCAGCTCCGGCTGGAGCCGGGGCAGGCGGTGTCGGTGGAGGTCACCAGCCCTGGACGCGCCTGGCCAACCATCTAGCCTGACCGGCGCGATGTCCCCCGCCGCCGCCCGCCTCGCCGGTCTGGGAACCACCGTCTTCACCGAGATGACGGCGCTGGCCGCACGCACCGGCGCGATCAACCTCGGCCAGGGATTCCCCGACACCGACGGGCCGAGGCCGGTGATCGAGGCCGCCGTCGCCGCGCTGCGCGGAGGTGAGAACCAGTACGCGCCGCTCCCCGGGGTCCCGGCGCTGCGCGAGGCCATCATGGAGCACCAGCGGAGCTGGTACGGACTCGAGCCCGAGGACGTCCTGGTCACCTTCGGGGCCACCGAGGCGATCGCCTCGGCGCTGATGGGACTGTGCGATCCCGGCGACGAGGTGGTGGTGGTCGAGCCCTCGTATGACTCCTACGCGGCCTGCATCGCCTTTGCCGGCGCGGGCTGCCGGTTCGTGACCCTGCGCCCGCCGGACTTCCGGCTCGACCCCGACGCGTTGCGCGCGGCGATCACGGGCGGCCGCCGGGTGCGCGCCATCCTCATCAACACCCCGCACAACCCCACCGGCAGGGTGCTGGGCCGCGACGAGCTACAGGCGGTGGCCGATGCCTGCATCGCGCACGACCTGATCTGCATCACCGACGAGGTCTACGAGCACCTCGTGTTCGACGGCGAACACATCCCGCCGGCGACGCTCCCGGGAATGGCGGAGCGCACGCTGACGATCTCGAGCGTGGGCAAGTCGTTCTCGTTCACCGGCTGGAAGATCGGCTGGTGCAGCGGCCCGGCGTCGCTGGTGGCCGCCACCCGGACGATCAAGCAGTTCCTCACCTTCGCCGGCGGCACACCGCTCCAGCACGCCGCCGCCACCGCCCTGGGGCTTCCGCGGGGCGAGCTCGACGCGCTGCGCGACGACCTGCGCGCCAAGCGAGACCAGCTGTGCGCCGGCCTGGCCGCCGCGGGGCTGGAGCCGCTCGCGCCGGCGGGGACCTACTTCGTCAACGCCGACGTGGGAACCGACGCCGCCGAGTGGTGCGCCACGCTGCCCGAGCGCTGCGGCGTCGTGGCCATCCCCACCGGCGTGTTCTACGACGACAAGGACGCCGCGCCCACGCTGGTGCGCTTCGCCTTCTGCAAGCGGCCCGAGGTCATCGCCGAGGCCGCGCGGCGGCTGGCGTCCCTGGGCTAGGAGCTAGCCGGCGAGCGCCTGGCGCAGGTCGGCCACAAGGTCCTCGGGCGCCTCGATGCCGCAGCTCAGGCGCACGAGGTCGGCCGGGACGGCGGCGGCCGAGCCCTCCACCGACTGGTGGGTCATCGCCTGGGGCACCTCGATCAGCGACTCGACGCCGCCCAGCGATTCGGCCAGCGTGAACAGCCGGGTGCGCGCGGCGATCGCCGTCGCCTGCGGGTGGCGGAAGCTGACCATCCCGCTGAACCCCGGCCAGCGGACGTCCTGGACCCCCGGGGTGTGGTCGAGCAGTTCCACGACGGCAGCGGCGCTGCGCGCGTGGGCCTCCATCCGCAGGTGCAGCGTGCGCAGGCCGCGGTGCACGAGGAAGCAGTCAAACGGTCCCGGCACGGCCCCGACGGCGTTCTGAACGAAGCGCAGCCGGTCATACCACGCGTCGTCGCGGGTCACCACCACGCCGCCGACGACGTCGGAGTGCCCGCCCAGGTACTTGGTGGTGGAGTGGACCACGAAGTCGGCGCCGAGCTCCAGGGGGCGCTGGTTGGCGGGGGTGGCGAACGTGTTGTCCACCGCGACGAGCGCGTTGCGCCGCCGCCCCACCACCTGCACGATGTCGACGACGTCGAGCAGCGGATTGGTGGGGCTCTCCACCCAGATGAGGCGGGTGTCGTCGCGCAGCGCCGCCTCCAGGGCGTCGAGGTCGGTCTGGCCGACGAGGTCATAGCGCAGCCCCCAATGGCTGAGCACCTTGTCCACGAGGCGGTAGGTGCCGCCGTAGAGGTCGTCGGGCAGCACCATGTGCGCCCCGGCCCCGCAGGTCACCGTGATGAGCGCGTGCTCGGCGGCCAGGCCCGACGAGAAGGCCACCGCGCGGCCGCCCTCCAGCTCGCCGAGCGCCCGCTCGAGCGCGGCGCGGGTGGGGTTGGCCGACCGCGCGTAGTCATAGTCGCCCACGAACTCCCCGGGCTTGGCCTGGGCGTAGGTCGAGGTCTGGTGAATCGCCGGGATGACCGACCTAAACGACGGGTCGGGTTCAAGTCCGGCGTGGACGGCGCGGGTGGCGAACGCGTCGCCTGAGTGCTCCGTGCTCATGTCGCCAGCGCCTCCAGCAGATCGGCGCGGGTGACCAGGCCCTCGGCGTGACCCTCGTGGGTGACGAGCAATGCCTGGGTGTCGCCGGCCAGCAGCTCCACGGCCTCGCGGACCGGATCCTGGCTGGAGACCGCGGGGAACGGCGCCTCCATCACGTCGGCGATCTGGGCGTCCAGGAGCGCTGGGTCCTGGGCGGCGTGCTTGAGCAGCCCCCGCTCGCCGATCGCGCCGACCACGGCGCCCGGATCGTGCGCCGAGACCACGGGCAGCTGGGACACGCGGTGCTCGTGCAGCAGCGACACCGCCTCGCGCACCTTGAACTGGGGCTGCACGGTCACCAGGGTCGGGAACTCGCCGGCCTCGCTCTTGCGCCGCAGGACGTCGCCGACGGTGAGGTGGGTGTCGCGGTCCAGGAACCCGTACTGGCGCATCCAGGCGTCCGAGAAGATCTTGGAAAGGTAGGAGCGCCCGCCGTCGGGCAGGATCACCACGATCATCGCCTCGGCGTCGTCGATCTCCGCGGCCACGACGAGCCCGGCGTGCAGCGCCAGTCCACCGGAGCCCCCGGCGAGGATGCCCTCGGCGTGCGCCAGCCGCCGCGTCGTCAGGAACGCATCGCGATCAGACACGGTGACCCACCGGTCGACCGAGGCGGGGTCGAACGTCTGGGGCCAGAAGTCCTCGCCGACGCCCTCCACCAGATAGGGGCGGACGTTCTCCTCGCCGCCGGAGTAGATCGACCCCTCGGGATCGGCCCCCACCACGACGAGGTCGGGGCTGCGCTCGCGCAGGTAGCGCGCCGCGCCCGAGACGGTGCCGCCGGTGCCGACCCCGACGACGAGATGCGTGATCCGGCCCTCGGTCTGCTCCCAGATCTCGGGTCCGGTGGACTCGTAGTGGGCGCGGGGGTTGGCCTCGTTGGCGTACTGGTTGGGCTGGAAGGCGCCCGGGATCTCCTGCGTCAGCCGGTCGGCGACCCGATAGTAGGAGCGGGGCGAGTCGGGCGGGACGTCGGTGGGGGCCAGTACGACCTCGGCCCCGTAGGCGCGCAGCAGGTCGATCTTCTCCCGCGACATCTTGTCGGGCATCACCGCCATCACGCGGTAGCCCTTCAGCCGCGCGGCGATGGCCAGGCCGGTACCGGTGTTCCCCGAGGTGGGCTCCACGATGGTGCCTCCCGGGCGCAGCCGGCCGTCGCGCTCCGCCGCGTCGATCAGCGCCACGGCGACGCGGTCCTTGATCGAGCCTCCGGGGTTGAACACCTCGAGCTTGGCCACCAGCTGCGGGCGCAGCCCTGCGCCGATGCGGGAGAGCCGGACGAGCGGGGTGTCGCCGATGGTGTCCAGGATCGAGTCCCCGATCCGAGCGGATGCTGAATGAGCGGTCATGGGTGGATTCTGATGCCTCGCGCCCGGCCACCTAACATGATAAAGTCGACCAAGTTTGTGTAGATAGATCGCCGCGGCGGCTCGCTGCGCCCCCCTCCAGGGCAGTGGAGGCGGGCAGGCCGGCCGGCGCGGCGGCTATCTGCGCACTCTCTCCTCGACAGGCCGGCTGGGTCGGGCACACTTGACGGCGGTGCTCTTCCCCGCCCTTGACAACCCCAACGCCGATCGCACGGCCCTGGCGTTCCCGGACCGCTCGCTGACCTACGCCGAGCTGAGCCGCGCCGCGCGCGCCGTGGGGGCGCAGCTTCACGGGGACGCCCGGGTCGCGGTGCTCGCCGAGCCGCGCATCGAGACCTGCGTGGCGGTGATCGGGGCGCTCCTGGCCGGAGTGCCGGTCATCCCCGTCAACCCCAAGTCCGGCGCCAGCGAACTCGCGCACATCGTCTCCGACGCCGAACCCGACGGCATCGCGGTCGCGCCGGGCAGCGACGTGCCCGAGGCCTTCGAGGGCCGCCGCCGGGTCCAGATCGCTCTCGACGGCGACCTCCCGTGCGATGGCGGCACCCTCCCGGACCTCGGCGACGAGAACCCTGCCCTCATCGTCTACACGTCGGGTACCACCGGGCGGCCCAAGGGAGCCGTCCTGCCCCGCCGGGCCATCTCCTCCAACCTCGACGCTCTGGCCGAGGCGTGGGGCTGGACGGGGGACGACGTCGTGACCCACGGGCTGCCGCTGTTCCACGTCCACGGGCTGGTGATCGGGATCCTCGGCCCCGTCCGCCGGGGCGGGACGGCGCTGCACCTCGGGCGCTTCTCGCCCGAGGGCGTGCGCGAGGCGCTCAGCGGCCCGGCCACGATGCTGTTCGGAGTACCGACGATGTATCGCCGCCTGGCCGAGGCGGCCGCGGATTCGCCCGAGCTGTCCCGGGCGCTGGCGGGCGCCCGCCTGCTCGTCTCCGGGTCGGCGGCGCTCCCCGCCTCCGAGCACGCGCGACTGCGAGAGCTCACCGGCCGCGGCGTCGTGGAGCGTTACGGGATGACCGAGACGCTCATGAACACCGCCATCCACGCCGACGCCGAGCCCGCGCCCGGCACGGTGGGCCCGCCGCTGCCCGGGGTGGACGTGCGCCTGGTCGATGACGACGGTGAGACGCTCACGGCGGCCGATGACGAGACGATCGGGGAGATCCAGGTCCGCGGCCCCAACCTGTTCCTCGAGTACCTCAACCGGCCCGACGCCACCGCGGAGGCGATGCGTGACGGCTGGTTTGCCACCGGCGACATGGCAACGCGCACGGCCCAGGGCTACATCCGGATCGTCGGGCGCCGCGTCACCGACCTCATCAAGAGCGGCGGCTACAAGATCGGCGCCGGCGAGATCGAGGGCTGCCTGCGCGAGCACCCCGCCGTCGAGGACGCCGCGGTCACCGGGGCGGCCGATGACGATCTCGGCGAGCGCGTCGTGGCGTGGGTGGTGCTGCGCGACGGCGCGTCGGTGAAGGAGTCAGAGCTGGTGGATCACGTGGCGGGGCAGCTGGCGCCCCACAAGCGCCCGCGCGACGTGTATTTCCTTGACGACCTGCCTCGCAACGACATGGGCAAGGTGCAGAAGGCGCGCCTGTCCGCCGCCGGCTAGGCGGAGGCCGCGCCGGCCAGCGCGATCGCCTGGCCGATGCGGACGACGACCGCCACCGCGTCGCTCGTGACCTGGCGCGCCGCTACCCGCATGGTGCCGATCCCGGCCGCCTGGAGGGCCGCGTCCTTCTGGCGGTCACGCTCGAACCGCGGCCGGCTCGAGTGGAACTGAAAGCCGTCGACCTCGACGACGAGCCGCGACCGCGGCCAGTAGAAGTCGACCTCGTAGCCGGCGACGCGGGTATTGACCAGCGGCTCCGGGAGCCCCGCTTGTCGCACGAGCGCGAGCAGGCGTTCCTCGGCCGGCGACCGCGTGAGCGAGGCGTGGGTGTCCGCGTCGAGCAGTTCGAGCACGCGGGAGCGGCCGGCGGCGTGGGTCAGGCGCGCCAGCGTTCGGCGAAGCTCGGAGGGCCGGACAAGGCGCTCGGTGATCGCCCGATCGACCGTGAGCTCGAGCTGACGGTCGGTGAGGTCCGGCGCCAGATCGATGATCGTGCGAGCCGGCGAGGTGACCCTGAGGGCGGCGCGGACGCGGATGTCCTCGGCGACGAACGGCCTGGTCCGGTGGACTTTCACTCCAGCGAAGGGGCCCGCGGGCCCGCCCGGCACCAGCACGTGGACGGTGTCGTCGCCCTCGCGCCGCAGACCCCACAGCGTCGCGGCGCTGCGATGGCTGAGCGCGGCGCCCCGGCGCACCGCCAGCAGGGCGGCGGTCTCGGCCGCCAGCGGCGTCGCGACATCGGGCCCGACCCGATAGACGCCCCGATGGCGCGGGTGCAGCCGCCCGGCCGTGACGGCGCGATCGATCGCGTTGGAGGCGATCCCGGCCGCCAGGAGCTGCCGGCGTGACACATACCCCCGCTGGGCCTCGGCGATCTCCGTGATCCGCTGATCCCGGGACCCCGAGACGGGGATTTCCCGACGCAAACCGAGCACGCCGACCATGTGCGTCGTCTCGCCCACGGTTTCCGGGGGTTTCTCGACGCGATCCGCCTTGGAGGTCGCTTCGCGTCCGCTTTTCCGCGGTGAGCTGGCCATGAGGGCCGAGTCTGCCTCCCGCGGGCCTGGCACCCCGCCGTTTGTTGCACAACTGGCACGTCACGTCACCCAGGCGTCACACGTCGCGGCCCACAACCTCGGGGTACGCGTGCTCGCCGCTCACAACTTGATAAAGTCGATTTAGTTAATAGGGATTGTTGGTTTTAGCCTGTCTTGGCCCTCAGCACCGGGATGACGCCGCTACGGCAACCGGCTGATCGCGGCCGATCCCTGTGCGCTGAGCAATCGACAACGGAGGTCCATGTGTCCAAGGGGAATCGGCGGGGAATGCTGGCGCGAGCCGGCTCGTTGAGCGGAGCCGTCGTGCTGGCCGCCTGCCTGCTTCCGGCGGCGGCGGGGGCGGCCGTCACGCCAAGGTCACTCACGTCCTGCAGAGGCAAGGTGGCGCCCGATCCGGCCGGGAAGGCCACAGACGAGCCCAACCTCCTCAACTACCGCTTCACGTGCGACGGCAGCATCACCGCCTACACGATCATCGTCAACCAGCAGGGAGACGCCACCAGCGGCGGCGCGATCGACGACTACAACCCGTCGCCGAGCGTGTTCGAGACCGACGGTGTGACCCCGAGCCCGACAGAGACGATCACCTGCGAGGGCACGACGCCGTCCAACGGCGTCAACTGCAACCTCACCACCGGCGGCGCCCAGCTGACCAACGGCTTCTTCGCCGACGGGTCGATCGACCCGATCCAGGCTTATTGCAAGCACCTGCCGACGACGGCGAGCGGACAGCCGGCGAAGCCGGGGACGCGCGCGGTACCCCAGGCCATCGTCCAGCTGGTCGTCACCGACTACACCGGCGCCGAAGACGGCCCGTTCACGCTCTGGCCGGCGACCGCCTGCCACAAGGTCCCGAACGTGGTGCCCGGGCCCAAGCCCAAAACGAAGCCCAAGACGAAGCACAAGCCCAATACCACGTCCACGTCGTCAAAGGCGACGAAGGCCTCGATCACGATCAACCACGGCTGAGCCGATGCGCTCACGACAGAGAGGAACGCAGTTGAGATCCATGTCACGGCTCGTCCGACCCGAACCCTGATCGCGCTCGCGACCGCGTCGGCCGCGCTGGCCGTCCCGGCGGCCGCGGGCGCGGTCACGCTCACCGGCTCGGGCTCCAGCGCCGCCCAGCCTTACATGCTCGAGCTGTTCAAGACCTACAGCAAGCTGCACCGCAGCATCCACTTCAAGTACGTCGCCGACGGCGGCAACGCCGGCGTCAAGGATGTCCAGGCCGGCCGCTCGCAGTTCTCGATCAACACGCGACCGCCCCAGCCCAGTGACGCGGGTACGACGTACGTCAAGCTGTTCCTCGACGCGCTCTGCATCGACGTCAACCGGGCGAACTCGGTCACCAACGTCCCGCTGGCCACGCTGAAGAACATCTTCCTCGGCGTCGATACGAACTGGGGCCAGGTCGCAGGCTCCAGCCTGACAACCACGATCGACCCGATCGGCCGCAACTCGGCGGCCGGGCAGTACACGTTCTTCCAGCAGTCAGTGCTGGGCGGCGCCACCCAGTCCTCGAACGTGGCTCAGGACACGTCCGACGGCCTGGTGCAGACCGGTGTCGAGAAGGACCCGAACGCGATCGGCTACGTCGGGCTCGCCCACTCGATCGGGTCCGGCGAGAAGCCGATCTCGGTCAACGGGTTGAGCTGCACGGCCGCGCACGTCCGCACCAAGTCCTACCCGCTCTTCCGCTTCGACTGGGGCGTGATCCCCACGGCTCATCCGAGCGTCGCCGTCGAGAGCTTCTTCGACTGGGTGCGGACGAGCAGGGCGGCGGGCACGATCATCAACCGCGCAGGCGCGGTGGCGGCCTTCAACAAGAAGTAGGCGAGCAACCACGAAGGCCATGGACGAGGAACTCCTCCTCGAACCGACCGCCGACGGACTGACTCAGGACCAGCGCGCCGAGCTTGGGCTCGGCGCGCTCGTCTGCGGCGTCGTCCTCGTGCTGCTGGCGATGCTCGCCTTCATCTTCAAGGAGGCGTGGGCGTCGTTTGCCCACAACGGGCTGCACTGGTTCGGCCCGGGGGGCAACGTCGACACCCAGGTCCAGGCGATTTTCACCTCGGGGGACTTCAAGCAGGCGCCCCACTTCCTGATCCGGGCCTGGCCGCTGATCTGGAGCACGATCCTCACCACCGCCGCCGCGGTCCTGATCTCCTTCGTGAGCTCGCTGTTCGTGGCGGTGTTCATGGTCGAGTTCGCCCCGGCGGCGATCAAGCGCATGCTCGAGCCGGTCATCCGCCTGCTGGCGAGCGTGCCCTCGGTCATCTACGGGCTCATCGGCGTCCTCGTGGTGGTGCCGTTCATCGGCAACGACCTCATCAGCGCCGGCGCCAAGGCCTCGGTCACGCCCGTCATCCAGCTGAGCGGCTCCAGCCTGCTCGCGGGCGTGGTGATCCTCACGGTGATGATCTCCCCGATCATGATCGCGATCTTCGCCGAGGGGTTGCGATCGGTTCCGCGCGGGTGGCTGGAGGGCTCGCTGGCGCTGGGGGTCAACCGCTGGCGCACGTTCTGGAACATCGCCGTGCGCACCGCCCGCCCGGCACTGATCGCCGGGACGGTGCTGGCCACGGCGCGGGCGCTCGGCGAAGCGGTGATGCTCAGCATGGTGTCGGGCTCGGTGGGCTTCGCGCCCAACCCCGCCGACGGACTCATCTTCTTCGTCGAGCCGTCCCGCGGGCTGGCGGCGACGATCCTCCACAACACCGACGAGCTCACCTCACCGCCGATGAAGGCGACGCTGTTCGCCATCGCGGCCGTGCTCCTGTTCTCCTCGGCGATGCTCTCACTGGCCGGCTGGGCGGCCAAACAGCCGATGAAGCGCTACTTCAACGTCGGGGGAGCGGCCGCATGAGCAGCGGGGCGGCCACCGCGGAGCCACGCCCGACGGCACCGGCGCCGGCACCGCGGCGCCGAGCGATCGAGTCGACCGCCTCGTGGCGGCTCACCGACCGGCTGGGCCTGGCGCTCGCCTGGTTCCTCGGGCTGCTGTTCTGCGCCATCTGCGCCGCGATCGTCATCTTCCTGCTGATCCAGGGTGTGCGGTACGTCCGCCCGGAGATGCTGTGGACCAACCCCCATGTCGGCTTCAACCAGAACGAGACCGGCGGGTTCCTGGCACCGATGATCGGCACCTTCCTGGTCGCCGCGATCGCCATCGCCATCGCGGGGCCGGTGGGCGTCGGGGTGGCCGTTTGGCTCAGCGAGTACGGGCGTCCGGTGGCGCTCGCCCGGCTGGCGGAATCGACCGTCGAGATGCTCGCCGGGGCCCCGTCAGTGGTGCTCGCGCTGTTCGGCATCCTGCTCTTTGAGACGCATGCGCTCGGCTTCCTGTCGGAGATCAACGGCGGTGTGGTGTTCGGCAAGTCCTTCTTCGCGGCCGGGGCGATGCTGTCGCTCGTGGCCCTCCCGCTCGTGGTCTCCACGGTCCGGGAGGGACTGCGGGCGATCCCCAACCACGTTCGCGAGGCCTCCTACGCGGTCGGCAAGACGAAGATCGCTACGATCCGGCGCGTGCTGCTGCCGGCGGCACGGCCGTCGGTGATCACGGGCCACATGCTGGGGATCGGCCATGTGATTGGGGACACGGCGATCATCGTGCTGCTGCTCGGCGACACCCAGACGCTGCAGGGCGTGGGGCACGTGCCGTTCTGGAGCGCCCTGCGCGGGACGGGCAGCACGCTGACCAGCTATGTGTTCGACAACGCACCCACGGGCGACCTCAACCAGCCCAACAAGGCCTATGCCGCCGCGTTCGTCCTGCTGGTGATCATCCTCGTCCTCAACGTCGTCGTCGATGTCTTCGGGCGCCGGTCCAAGGATCTGCGATGGAGCTGAGAAAGCCCCCGCCGGTGCGGCGGCTGACGCCGGCAACCGTCGTCGCGCCGCGGCCGGAGAGCAGCGACGCGCCCACGCTGCCGCTCGGGCCGGTTACGAACGGCAACGGCGCAAGCCACGCGGTGGCCCTTCCGCAGGCGTCCGGGTTCGTCAGCGCCCGGCGTGCCGCGCGTGTCCCCGTCCCCACGATCGACCGTATGCAGGTGGAAGAGGTCTCCATCGCCTACGGCACCAAGTCTGCGGTCACGTCGGTCTCGCTGCCGATCCGCCAGGGCGAGGTGCTCGCGCTCATCGGGCCGTCGGGCTGCGGCAAGACGACGCTGCTGCGCTCGCTCAACCGCCTCACCGAGCTGACCAAGACGGCGTCGTTGCAGGGGCGGATCACCCTGGACGGCATCGATATCGCCACGCTCGAGCCCACCGCGCTGCGCCGGCGGGTGACGATGGTCTTCCAGCAGCCGAACCCGTTCCCGATGAGCGTGTTCGACAACATCGCCTACGTCCTGCGCGAGCAGGCCCGCCGCCGCCCCCGCCGGCCGGCGCTGCGCGCCCCGGTGCAGGACGCGCTCGCCCGCGCCGGGCTCTTGGATGAGGTCGCCGACAACCTCGACCATCCGGCACTGCGCCTCTCGGGAGGCCAGCAGCAGCGGCTGTGCATCGCCCGAGCGCTCGCGGCCCAGCCGGAGGTCCTGCTCCTGGACGAGCCGTGCTCCGCGCTCGACCCCCAGTCCACGAAGATCATCGAGGACCTCATCGTCAAGCTCCGCGAGGAGGTGGCGGTGGTGATCGTCACACACAACCTCCAGCAGGCCCACCGCGTCGCCGACCACGTCGCGTTCATGTACCTGGGCGAGCTGGTCGAGTACGGCAGCGCCACCTCACTGTTCGCCAACCCCCGCCAGCAGCGGACGAAGGACTATGTCAGCGGCGCGTTCGGTTAGCGGGCTCGCAGCGGCGCTGGCGGGGGCGGCCGTGCTCACCGGCTGCGCCACGACCATGCAGGAGGCGGCCCGGCTCCAGCTCAACGCCGCCCGCATCCGCACGAGCCAGGCGGCGACGCATGTGCGCTCGGCGGGCATCGCGGTCCTGGTCCTGCACATCGCGCGAGTGATCGGCGGCGGCCGGACCGCGTTCATCGTCGAGCTCCGCAATCGCGGTCGCCGCGCGGTCGCGGACCTGCCGATCTCGGTGGGCGTGCGCGGCCCACACGGGCGCCGCATCGACGTCAACGCCCTGTCGCCCCTGGAGGACTCCTACTTCGACGCCCACCTGCCCGGGATCGCCGCCGGCGGGACCCTGACCTGGGTGTACACGACGCGGCGGCGACTCCAGCGGAGCGCGCGGCCCTTCGCACTGGTGGGAACGCGACCCGACCCGTCGGTGGCGGCAACCGGCGCCGCGCCTGTCATCCGCGTCCACGCCCAGGGCGCGGGCGGATCTGGGCTCGAGGTGACGCTGCGCAATCTCTCAACCGTCCCCCAGTACCAGTTGCAGGTGTACGCGGTCGCTCGGTCCGGGGACCGCTACCGGGCCGCCGGCAATCTGACGGTGGCGCACCTGGGCAGCCGATCCGCGCAGACGGTGCGGGTGCCCCTCGTCGGCAACCTCGGCCACGCCGGACTCTCCGTGACGGCCCATCCCACGATCTTCAACTAGCGAGGAGCCATGCCCGTCAGAGATCCCAGCCGTCCGCCGTCCTCCGCCCCGACCGTCGTGAGGCCCCGCACCGCGATCAGCGCGGACCCCGGACCCCCGTATGAGCAGTGCGGCGAGTGCGGCTCGCCGGTGGACACCGCCCAGCGCTACTGCGTGGTGTGCGGCGCGCACCGCCGCCACGTGGACGACCCCGCCGCCCGGTACCTCGGCCAGGCGTCGGCGCGGACGCGCGGTGCGCGCTCCTCCGCCGGCGCGGCGGCCGCGCGGCGCCCCGCGGGACGCGGCCGCAGCCTCGGGGCGGCGCTCATGCTCGCCGTCATTCCCGTCGCCGCAGCCGTGGGGGTGGCCGTGGGCCGCTCTTCCAGCAACAACGACGCCCAGCTGATCCAGGCCCTGGGCCGCCACCAGTCGGCGGTGGTCACGACTTCGGCCGGCGCGTCGTCACCAGCCCGGACGGCTGCCGCCGCGCGGTCAACCAGGCGGCCCTCGTCTCACCGAGCGCGCAAGCACCGCGTGGGCTCGACCTCCACGACGCGCAAGGCGGCCAGGGCGTCCGCCTCCACCCAGTACGGCACGGTGACGCAGATCGCCGGGTCCAAGCCGACCAAAACCCAGGAACAGCAGGGCGCCCAGGACACGCAGAAGGTTCAGAGGTCGACCGGCAAGAGCTACGTCAACCAGCAGAACAACCTGCCGGGGACGGTCGTAGTCCCGTGAAGCTCCTGCGTCGAAGCCCTCAGCGCGACGGCGCGGCGGCCGCCACGGAGGCCGGGCCAAGGAGCGATGCCCCGGGCGCCGCCCCGTCGCCTGAGCTCGCGGCTCAACGCGAGCGGCTCACCGAGCGCTTCGCTCTTATGCAGTCTGAGCTGGGCGGCCTGTTCTATGAGATGGCCATCCGCGACCACGTGCGGATGGACGTGCTGATCGCCAAGGCCGCCGAGCTCCAGCGCGTCGACGCCGAGCTCAGCCAGGTCGAGCACCTGCTGCGGGGGGACGGCGAGAACACGATCGGCGGCCACTGCCCGCAGTGCGCCACCCCCCATGCGCGGGGCGCGGCGTTCTGCTCGCAGTGCGCCACCCCGCTCGGAGGGTCCTGATCCACTCTCTCCGAGACATCCGCCTCAGCAGGCTGTCGATGCTCGCGCTCGGCGCGCTCTCGGTGGCCGCCACGGTGTTCATCCTCGCCGGCGGCTCCGGTCGCTCGACCGCGCGGCTCGCCGCCCTCGCGGCGCTGCGCCAGCGGCCGGTGACGGTGACCCAGGCCGCTCCGGCGGCGCCCGTCCCGACGCCGGTCACCGACACCAGCGCCGGGGCGGGGACCTCCGCGAACGCGAGCCGCGCTTCGGACTCAGCGGGCGCGTCGGGCCCGCAGGCTCCGGCAGCAAGCGACGCGACCACCGGATCCTCGGCCCCGTCGGACCCGGGGAGCGGCTCAACCACCTCGACGATGAGCACCGCCACGACCAGCTCCTCGGCCACGAGCCCGGGAAGCGCGCTGCCAAAGGTCGGCCACGTGTTCGAGGTCGTCCTCTCCACGACCACCTACGAGGCGGCCTTCGGGCACGACTCGTCGGCCCCCTACCTGCGCTCGCTCGAGTCCAAGGGCACGCTGCTGAGCGGCTACGAATCGCTCGGTGAGGGCGAGCTCGCCGACGAGCTCGCGATGGTCAGCGGGCAGGCCCCGAACCGCGATACCCGGACCGGCTGCACCACGTACAGCGAGTTCCCGACGGGCCGCGCGGCCAACGCGAACGGCATCGTGCCGGGCGCCGGCTGCGTCTATCCGGAGACGGCGCTCACGATCGGCGACCAGGTCTCGGCGGGCGGCCACACGTGGCACGCCTACATCGCCAACATGGGGACAGGCAGCTGCGCGCATCCCAATTCGGGAGCCGTCGACGACGTTGCCCTCGCCGGCACCGGTTCCGGATACGACACCCGCCACAACCCGTTCATCTACTTCCACTCGCTGCTGGATCTCGGCGACTGCCAGAACGACGACGTCGACCTCGGCCACCTCGCCAGGGCGCTGTCAACACGCTCGCGCACCGGCACGCTCACGTTCATCGGCCCGGGCGCGTGCGCCGACGCCACCGCCGTTCTCGCCCCGACCTCCGCAGGCGACACGTCGACGACGAGCACCGCCACAACGACCAGCACCACGACGTCCAGCACCACGACGTCCAGCACCACGACGTCCAGCACCACGACGGCGACGAACGGCGGCTGCCCTCCGGATCGACCCGTGGGCATCGCCGCCGAGGATGCCCTCCTCAAGCAGTGGGTGCCACGCATCCTGCGCTCGGCCGCTTACCGCACGGACGGCGTGCTCATCGTCATCTTTGCAGGCGACGTGGCCAAGAACCCTGGGCATCCGACTCGGACGGGGGCGCTGGTGCTGTCGCGCTACGCCCGCAGGCATCGCCGGCTCACCACCACTTACGGCCCGTACTCGCTCCTGCGCTCGGTGGAGGACATGCTCCATTACTCAGCGCTCGCCCACGCCAAGTCCGCACGCTCCTTCGCGGCAGCCGCACTTGCGCTCAAATAGAGTAATTCTCACTCGGCACCACCGCAGGCTTGGCACTCGCGGTACCGGCGGCCATGGCCGCCGTGCCGCCCACCGTCACCACGGCGTTCACACCCAACCTTACCGGGCTCAGTGACAGCTCGGCGACGTCCCTGTCGGTCACCATCGCCAACCCGAATGCAAGCGGAACCCTGGCGTCGGTCTCGTTCACCGACACACTGCCGGCCGGACTCACCATCGACAACCCGACCGGCGAGAACGGGACCTGCGGCTCGGCCGGGGTGATCACCGCCAATGCCGGCGCGCAGGCGATCTCTCTCGCTGGGGGCTCGATCAAGGCGGCCTCGAGCTGCACCTTCTCGGTGTCGGTGGTACCGAGCCAGACCGGCACGTTCGCGGACGCTCTGGGAGCGGTGAGCGCCTCCGCGGGCAGCGGTGGCGCGCCCGCACCGGCTTTCCTCACCGTGATCCCGCCGCCGACGGTCAGCGTCAGCAATCTGCGCAACGACGCGCAGCTGGCCTTCGGCGCGGTGGTGAGGCCGAGGTACTCGTGCTCCCAGCCCGCGGACCCATCAGCGCTGAGCGACTGCTCCGCGGTCGACGATCTCGGCAACAACGTCGCCTCCGGCGGCGCGCTTGACACCAGGGCGCCCGGCAGTCACGCCCTGACCGTGAGCGCCACGAGCGCCGACGGCCTCGTGACCACGCAGGACATCGACTACACCGTCCTGGCCGACAATCGCTTCACCCTCGCCCAACTCGGCGCGAAGGCCAACGGCACGGTGAGCTTCCTGCTGGCCCTGCCCGGCGCGGGCTCCGTCATCGTCCGAGAGATCGACGGCCACCACACCTTCGGCACGTACTCGGGGCATGTCGGCCGCCCGCGCAAGCTCAGGGTGACGGTCAAGCCGAGCCCGGCCGGCGCGAAACTGCTCGCCGCGGGCCGGGCGCAGCGGATCGCGATTCAGGTGACGTTCTCACCCCGGGGCGGAGTGAAGCGCACCGTGACTCGCCACAGGGTGCGTGTCGGCTAGCCGGTCGGCCACAGGCGCACCGACCGCACAATCACCTACACCTTCGCGTCAACGAACATCTCGCGCAACGCCGTCTTCTTGAACTTGCCGGTGGCGGTGCGCGGGATCTCCTCGATGAACTCGAAGCGATCCGGGATCTGCCACTTGGCGTACTGCTGGGCGAGGTGGGCCTTCAGCTCGTCGGCCCCGATCTGGTGGTCATCGCGCACCACCACCACGGCGAGCGGCCGCTCGCCCCAGCGATCGTCGGGGATGGCGATGACGGCGGCCTCGGCCACGGCGTCATGGGCCATCAGCAGGTTCTCCAGGTCGACCGACGAGATCCACTCGCCGCCGGACTTGACCAGGTCCTTGGATCGGTCACAGATCTTCAGGTTCCCCGTGGTGTCGATCGTGACCACGTCGCCGGTGGAGAACCAGCCGTCGTCGGAGAACTTCTCCGCGCCGCGGCCCTGGTGATACGCGCGTGCCACCCACGGGCCCCGGACCTCGAGCTCGCCCATCGCCTTGTCGTCCCACGCGATGAGCTCGCCATCGTCGCCGCGCGCGCGGATCTCCACGAACGGGCAGGGCCGGCCCTGCCGGGCGCGATAGTCGTACCGCTCGTCGGCGGGGGCATCGTCGAGCTCGAGCGGGAGACGGCACACGCTGCCCAGCGGCGACGTCTCGGTCATGCCCCACGCCTGGATGATGGTGAGACCGATGCGGTCAAAGCCTTCGAGCATGCTGCGCGGCACCGCCGATCCTCCCACCAGCAGCATCCGGAGCTTGCTGAGGTCCCAGCGATCGGGCTCGGCGTCGATCGCCTGGAGCATCGTCATCCACACCGTCGGCACGCCGGCGGTGACGGTCACCGCCTCTGACTCCAGCAGGTCCAGCACGCTGACCGCGTCCAGACGCGGACCCGGCAGGGCGAGTCCCGCGCCGACGAGCGCGGCCGTGAAGACGAGCCCCCAGGCGTTGGCGTGGAACATCGGAACCACCGGCAGGACGGTGTCACGCGCTCCGAGGTCGTTGGCGTCGGGCAGCGCCGCGACCAGCGAGTGCAGCACCAGTGACCGGTGTGAGTACACGACCCCCTTGGGTCTCCCCGTGGTCCCGGACGTGTAACACATCGCCGCGGCCGCCCGCTCCTGTGCCGTCGGCCACTCCATCGGCTCGGCGCCGTCGATGAGCGCGTCGTAGTCGAGGTAGCGGTCGTCCACCGGCTCGCCACGGCTGACCACGATCACGTGCTCGAAGTCCCGGGCACCATGAAAGGCCTCGAACTGCTCCAGGACAGACTCGTCGACGACGATCGCCCGGTCCTCGGCGTCGTTGACGATGAAGCTCAGCTCGTCGGGATGCAGCCGCGGGTTCAGCGTGTGCAGCACAGCGCCCATCGACGGCAGCGCGAAGTACACCTCGACGTGCTCGGGCTGGTTCCACATCAGCGTGGCCACCGGGTCCCCGGGCTCGATGCCGAGCCCCTTCAGGGCACTCGCGAGGCGGCGCGCGCGCTGGGCGCACTCACCGAACGTGGTGTGCCCCACCTGCCCGGCGGGCCGCCGGAACGCGACCGTGCGCCTGGGGCTGAACCGCTCGGCCCGTTCGACGATCCCAGTCAGCGACAGCGGGTAATCGTCCATCATCAATCCGTCGCGCATGTCTCCTCCCGTGACTGGCCTTCCGTAGCGCGTGAGCCTACGCATCGGTTAACGGAAACGCCACCTCGAAGGTCAGGCGGCCACGGCGAGCTGGGGCTCGGGCGCCGTCTGAGCGGCACGCTCGTCGGCAACGGGCGTCGCGTCCCCGCGACCCGGTCGGGCGAGCCGCACGATCTTCTTGACCACCGACCCGAACTGCCGGTGCAGCGGACCGGCGTTGTAGGGCAGGCCGTAGCGCTGGCAGATCTCGCGAACCTCGACGGCGATCTCGGCGTAGCGGTGGGCCGGGATGTCGGGGAACAGGTGATGCTCGATCTGGTGGGAGAGGTTGCCGCTGAGCACGTGGAACAGGCGGCTGCCGGTCAGGTTCGCCGAGCCCAGCATCTGGCGCACGTACCACGCACCCCGCGTCTCGTTCTCCACCTCCGCCTCGGAGAACTCCTGGGTGCCCTCCGGGAAGTGCCCGCAGAAGATGATCATGAACGACCACAGGTTGCGCGACACGTTGGCGGTGAGGTTGCCGGCGAGCACGAACGGGGCCGACGGGCCGGCCAGCAGCGGGAACACGACGTAGTCCTTGAGCACCTGGCGCCGGCCCTTGCGCCACACCGCCCGGAGGATGTCGCGCTTGTCGGCCAAGGTGATCTCGCCGGCCTCGATGCGCTCGATCTCCAGGTCGTGTACAGCCACGCCCCACTGGAAGAGCAGGGCCAGGAGGGTCGCGTAGACGGGGTTGCCGAGATCGCGGCGTCGCCACGGCTGGTCCTCTGACATGCGCAGGATCCCGTAGCCGATGTCACGGTCCTTGCCCAGCACGTTGGTGTGGGTGTGGTGCATGTAGTTGTGGGAGTA
Organism: uncultured Actinomycetota bacterium; assembly: GCA_963801435.1. Classification (GTDB taxonomy): domain Bacteria; phylum Actinomycetota; class Thermoleophilia; order Solirubrobacterales; family Solirubrobacteraceae; genus Palsa-465. The sequence continues at coordinate 338,219 of CAWDFE010000024.1, read as the reverse complement.
GCGCCACTGATCGCCCGGGCACGCCGTGTCCCACTCAAAGCGCTTGGAGTCGAGCGCCGGATCCTTCATCCAGTCGTACTGGCCGTGCATCACGTTGTGGCCGATCTCCATGTTGTCCAGGATCTTGGAGAGCGCCAGGGCCGTGGTGCCACCGAGCCAGGCCGGCGGCAGGAACCCCGCGAAGAGCAGGCCGCGGCCCGCGATCTCCAGCGCGCGCTGGGCCTTGATCACGCTGCGGATGTAGGCGGCGTCGCGTTCGCCCAGATCGGCGACGGTCCGTCCGCGCAGCTCGTCGAGCTCATCTCCGAGTGCCTGGATCTGCTCGGCGGTCAGGGTGGGGGGTGTGATGGTCATGTCCGTTCCTCCTGTGTCTAGAGCTCCAGCGCGACGTCGGCGGCGGCAGCCGAGATGCACAGCTGGATGTCCTCGTCGTCCTCGTCTGAGACCGCGCCCGTGCGCAGGTTGCGCACCGCGCCGGCGGTCTTGCGGCAGGTGCAGGTGTGGCAGATGCCCATGCGGCAGCCGAACCGCGGCGACAGGCCGGCCGCTTCGGCCTGCTCGAGCAGCGTGCCGTCGCCGATCGGGGCGGCGCGGTCGCTGCGCAGGAAGCGCAGCGTCCCGGTCGCGGCCGCGCCGGTGACGAGCAGCCGTGGCGGAGTGAAGGTCTCGGTGAGCACCCGCCCGGGGTCGCCGCCCGCCTCAGACCAGGCCGGCGCGACGGCGTCGACCAGGCTCGGCGGCCCGCAGACGGCGGCCGTGGCGTCGCCCGCGTCGCCGATCAGGGCGCGCAGCGCGGCGCCATCCAGCCGGCTCGGCCGGGCGCCGCGCGTGGTCCGGTAGGCGACGCGGAGCCCCGGGTGGCCATCGGCCAGCGCGCGCACCTCGCTCTCATAGAGCCAGTCGGCCTCGGTGCGGGCGTAATGCAGGAAGGCGATCTCCCCGCGGTGGCCGTCGTCAACAAGCGTGCGCAACATCGACAGCACCGGCGTGATGGCGCTGCCGCCGCTGATGAGCACGAGGCGCTCGGGCCGCGGCCGGGGGAGAATGAACGCTCCCTGGGCGGCGGCGAGATGCACGATCGTGCCGCGACGGGCGGCCCGGAGCAGATGTCCCGAGACCACGCCGCCGGGATGCTCGGTGACGGTCAACTCGAGCTCACCGCGGCGGTGGGCCGAGCCGGCGGGGGAATAGGTGCGGGTCCGCCGCACCCCGTCGATCTCGACGCCGACGGCGACATACTGGCCGGCCTCGAACCCGGTCCACGCACGGTTGGGGGCCAGCGTCAGCGTCACGCTGCGCGCCGTCGGGCGCGCCACCGCCGTCACCTCGGCCCGAGCGTCGGTGACAGTGAGCGTGGGACTGATCAGCTCCAGGTAGCGGTCGACCCCGTGGGGGCCCAGCAGGAGGTCCACGACCGGCGAGCCCAACAGTCGGCGGGTGAGGCCGGGCCGAGGTGGGTGGGGTGCAATGGTTGCCATCGTCTCGTTGGATCCTCTTAGTGTACGAGTGTTCACAATCTGCATAGAGGGTATGCTCGTTGTATTGCAAGGGCAAACATGGCATCTGTGATCACCCCCACATGGGTAGCGTGAACAGGCGTACTCACACAGGCACGGCGCGGCGACCGCACTCCGCGCGCGGCTCGACGCACCGTTCTGTGGAGCGACGCTCACAGACCGAACGCCGCCGGCAGACACGCCGAGCGCTGCTCGACGCCGCGCTGGAGCAGATGGACGGCGGATACGGCTTTGACTCGCTGAGTCTGCGCCGCGTCGCGCGCGCGGCGGGCGTGGTGCCCACCGCGTTCTACCGCCACTTCGAGAGCATGGACGAGCTCGGGCTCGCGCTGGTGGAGGAGTCGGCGGCGACGCTGCGGGCGATGCTGCGCGACGCCCGAGAGGGCGGGGTCGAGGAGGGTGGGTCCAGTCTGATTGCGAGGTCGGTCGAGATCCTGGTCGTCCACGTGCGCGAGCACCAGCGCCACTTCGCCTTCATGGCCCACGCTCGCGCGTCCGGGAACGCGGTCCTGCGCCACGCCATCCGCTCGGAGACCAAGCTGTTCGCCTCCGAGCTGGCGACCGACATCGCCCGCCTCGCCGTCCTGCGCGACTGGACCACCGCCGATCTGCAGATGCTGGCCGGGCTGTTCGTGGACACGATGATCGCCACGATCGACGCGATCCTCGAGGCCTCGAGCTGGGCGACCGGCCCCGACTCGCTGAGCCCGGAGGCCGAAGCCCGCATCGCCAAGCAGGCCGAGAAGCAGCTGCGGTTGATCGCGCTCGCGATTCCGCACTGGCGCAGTACCGCCTGAGCGTCAGCGGGTACGGTCAGCCCGATGGCCACCCGACCCAAGCAGCTCCAACCCGAGATCTCGTGGTCGGGATGGGGCGACCCCGCGCTGGCGGCGCCCCTGCCCGACGCTCTGGAGGCCGTCCTGCGCCAGGCCCTGGGCATCGCGGGACACGGCCGGACCGCGCCTCCGCTCGAGCGGCTCGAGCTCACGCCCGTGCGCCTCCCTGGCGCCATCAGGACAGAGCTGGCCGCGATCGTCGGGTCAGGTCACGCGCGCGAGGATCACGAGGCCCGCGCGCGTCACGCCCGCGGCAAGTCCACCGTCGACCTGCTGGAGCTGCGCGGCGGCGGGCCGATCAGCGCCCCCGACCTCGTCCTGCGCCCGGCCTCCCATGACGAGGTCCGGGCGATTCTCGAGCTCTGCAGCGCCCGTGAGGTGGCCGTGATCCCGTTCGGGGGCGGCACCTCGGTGGTGGGCGGCCTGCGACCCGACGCGTCCCGTTTCACCGGCAGCGTCGCGCTCGACCTCCGGCGGATGAGCGCGCTCGTGTCGTTGGACGACGAGTCGCGGCTGGCGGTGCTGGAGCCCGGCCTGCGCGGCCCCGAGGCCGAGGCCCTGTTGGGCGCGCGGGGATGGACGCTGGGCCACTTCCCCCAGTCCTTCGAGTACGCGACGCTCGGCGGCTTTGCCGCGGCCCGGTCCAGCGGCCAGAGCTCCGCGGGCTACGGGCGCTTCGATGACCGGGTGCTGGCGCTGCGGGTGGCCACGCCGGCGGGGACGCTGGAGCTGGGACGGGCGCCCAAGTCCGCCGCGGGGCCCGACCTGCGTCAGCTCGTGCTCGGGTCCGAGGGCACGCTGGGGGTGATCACGTCGCTGACCCTGGCCGTGGACCCGGCGCCCGAGCAGCGCGTCTACGAGGGCTGGACCCTGCCCTCGTTCGCGGAGGGGACGGCGGTGGTGCGCGCGCTGGCCCAGGACGGCCCGCGCCCGACCGTGCTGCGCCTGTCCGACGAGGCCGAGACGGCGATGGGCCTCGCCCGACCCGATGCGCTCGGCGGGGCCGGCCCGGACGGCGGCTGTCTGGCCATCGTGGGATGGGAGGGCCGCTACGAGGACGTCGAGCGCCGGCGGCGGGTCACCGCCGAGCGGCTGCTCGGCGCCGGGGCCGAGGCCGTCCCGGGCGCGGGAGAGAGCTGGGCCGCCGGGCGCTACCGCGGCCCGTATCTGCGCGACGCGCTGCTCGACGCGGGCGCGCTCGTGGAGACGCTTGAGACCGTGGCGTTCTGGTCGGCGCTCCCGCGCCTCTACGCGGCGGTCGGCGCCGCGCTGCGCGACACGCTCAGCGGCGCGGGCAGCCCGCCGGCCGTCCTGTGCCACATCTCGCACGTGTACGCGTCGGGAGCGTCGCTGTACTTCACGGTCGCCTGCGCCCAGCTGGAGGACCCGATCGCGCAGTGGCAGGCCGCCAAGGCCGCCGCCGGGGAGGCGATCGTGGCCGCGGGCGGCTCGATCACCCACCACCACGGCGTGGGCGCCGACCACCGGAGTCTCTACCCTCGGGAGGTGGGGACGCTGGGCGTGGATGTGCTGCGCGCGGTCAAGGGGACGTTGGATCCGGCCGGGATCCTCAACCCGGGGATCCTGTTGGAGCGATGACGGCCCGTCGAGGCCGCTGGACGATCGGATCAGGAATGATGTGGAGATGACGGAGGCAGAGCTGTACACGACGCAGATGGCGACGCTCGCGGTCAGGCTGGGCGCCAACGTGCAGCCGGGGCAGATCGTCGCGCTGTCCTCGGAGCCCGGCAAGGAGCAGCTCGCGCGGGCGATCGCCGAGGCGGCGTACGCCGCCGGCGCCAAATTCGTGGACCTGACGGTGTTCGACGTCTACTTCAAGCGCGCCCGCGCGCTCAACGCCGAGCGCGACACGCTGGGTTACGTGCCCCCGTGGCTCGGGGAGCGGGTCCTGGCGCTGGGCGACCACCGTGCCGCCCGGATCTCGCTGTCGGGGCCGGTGGCGCCCTACGCGCTGGACGACGTCGACGCCGACCTCATCAGCCTCGACCGGCTGCCGCGGGTGCCCGAGGCGATGAAGGTCCTCAACGAGGCCACCACCAACTGGACGATCGTCCCCTGCCCCACGCCGGCGTGGGCGAGCCTCGTCTACCCCCGGCTCGAGCCGCCGGCCGCGCTGGACCGGCTGTGGAGCGAGATCGCGCATGTCACCCGCCTCGACGAGCCCGACCCGGTGGCGGCCTGGGAGAGCCGCCTCACCGAGCTCAAGCGGGTGAGCTCCGCCCTGAACCAGCTCAAGCTCGACGGCCTGCACTTCGATGGCCCGGGCACCGACCTCAGAGTCGGGCTGCTGCCGTCCAGCCGCTGGCTCGCCGCCAAGTTCGAGACTGCCGACGGGATCGAGCACCAGCCCAACATCCCCACCGAGGAGGTGTTCACCACGCCCGACCCCGAGCGCGTGGAGGGGGTGGTGAGGTCGACCAAGCCCCTGTTCACGTCGGGGACGACGGTGACCGGGCTCGAGGTCCGGTTCGAGAGCGGACGCGCGGTCCAGGTGGACGCCGAGCAGGGCGCGGAGGTGGTGCGAGGCATGATCGCCGCCGACGAGGGGGCAGCCCGTCTGGGCGAGGTCGCCCTGGTGGACCGCGAAGGCCGGATCGGGCCGCTGGGCACCGTGTTCTTCGACACCCTTCTGGACGAGAACGCCGCCAGCCACGTCGCGCTGGGCCACGGCTATGTGGCCGGCGTGGGCGACGCCGCCGACGTCGAGCGGGCCAACCAGAGCGTCATCCACACCGACTTCATGATCGGGAGCAACGACGTCTCCGTCACCGGATTTTTGTCCAATGGCGATGCCGTACCGCTGCTGCGCGACGGCACATGGCAGATCTGAGATGGTCGTCGGCCAACTGACGAGGCAGACCACGGTGTCGTGCGGCGGCCGCCACGATACGCTAACTCCACTTCCAGGAGAGGTGCCGGAGCGGCTGAACGGGCGCGACTGGAAATCGCGTAACGGGGGTCAACCTCGTTCGGGGGTTCGAATCCCCCCCTCTCCGTTGGCTGGCCCGGGCGGCGTGTGCGCCGGGCCCTCTTTAGCCCGCCCTCCCTTTCCTCAGACGATGGTCCAAAAAGCGAAGAACCGATCAAGGATCCTTGCGCTCATCCGATCCCTCTCGTAGACTTCCTCCACAGGGAGCGCGTTGACAGGGGAACGGCACAGTCCGTCTCAGCTTTTTCACGTCCATGATTCAAAGACCGGCACTGAGACTTGTTGAAGGTGGGCTCGACACCACCGCCAACTGGCTTTGGTTCTGCGGCCACTGCGCCGCACCATCGCCGAACGGCGCGCCGCCCCCGACCGCCCGCGTCTGCGTGTCGTGCGGCCTCGGACTGCTGCTCGAAGCGCGCGAGGACGTCGTGCCATCCGGCAAGGACGCCTTCCTCGTCGTCGACTCGTCGCTGCTCGTCCAGGCCATGTCCCGGGAGGCCCAGTCGCTGCTCGGCTTGACGGAGGAGGCCGCGATCGACAAACCGGTGGCCGAACTGCTCGCGCCCGCCGACGCCGAGACCCAGGGGCGTGCCGGCTTCGCCGCTTCCATCGCCTACGCCGCCGAGGGCCACGACGTGGACGGGACCTCGCGCAGCTTCGTCCGCCCATGGAACACCTTCGGTGTCCGCCTCCGGGCCCGGATCGCCACGTGCGGTCCCCCGCGGGCCGCGCTCGTTGTCCTCGAGAACGGTCGCCCGCCGGCGTTGCGGGCCGTCACCAACCCGCGCTGAGGGTTTCGGCGCCGCGGTGGCGGCGCTTTTTTTCGGCCTCGTGCCGCCAGCCGGGGGGCAAAAGGCGGAAAACTCGGTCTGGTGGCCGAGGTTTGTCACGTTGTGCGCGTCTGACGCGCATTTCGCGCCAAACTCGATGCGGCCATCCCCGTTTCCTGCGTTTTGCCCTGCCGCATTTTTCCGGGAAAGGGTGGGCGAGCGGCAATGGTGGCCGTGCCGGCGAGACCTCTCGACCTGGAAAAAGCGACAAACCGCCCTCGAGCCAGGAGGTTCAGCACGTTTTCCAGCTGGGAGATGGAAACCGCGACAGACCGCGCCGGCCAATCGCGGTTTGGCACGTTTTCCAGGTCGCCGGGCAACCGTACGGCCGCCTCCGAGGTTGCGCGCCAACGCGAACGCTAAGAGGACAACCCAGGCGCGGCCGGCAGCACCGCCGGCGCCCCGAACCCGGTCAACACGGCCGGGAGCGCGACCGACCCGTCCTCGCGCTGCCCGTTCTCCAGCAGCGCGATGATCGTCCGGCCGACCGCCACGGCGGTGCCGTTCAGCGTCGCCAGGTGTGCCGGCCTACCCTCGGCGGGGCGGTAGCGGATGTCGAGGCGACGGGCCTGGAAATCGGTGGTGTTGGAGGTGGAGGTGAGCTCGCGGTAGCGGCCCTGGCCGGGCAGCCAGGCCTCGACGTCGAACTTGGAGGCCGCGGAGGCGCCGAGATCGTCGACGGCGATGGCGACCACCCGGTAGGGGATCGCGAGATCGTGCATGATCGACTCCTCGATGGCGAGCAGGCGCAGGTGCTCGTCGCCGGCGGCGTCGGGCTCGACGAAGCAGAACATCTCGACCTTGTCGAACTGGTGCACGCGGAAGATGCCCCGCGTGTCCTTGCCGGCGGCGCCCGCCTCGCGGCGAAAGCAGCTGGAGAACCCGGCGTAGCGCAGGGGCAGCTCGTCGGCGGGGAGGATCTCGTCGCGGTGCAGCGAGGCCAGGGCCACCTCGGAGGTGCCCACCAGGAACAGGTCGTCATCGGCCAGGGCGTAGATCTGCTGCTCGGTGTCGGGCAGCATGCCGGTGCCATAGAGGGCCTGCTCGCGGACGAGCACCGGCGGGATCACCGGCTCGAAGCCCTCGCCCATGAGCTTGTCCATCGCGTAGCGCACCAAGGCGAGCTCCACCAGGACGAGGTCGCCGCGCAGGTAGGCGAAGCGCGAGCCTGACAGCCGGGCGCCGCGCTCCATGTCGATGCGCGGACCGGCCAGCTCCAGGTGGTCGCGCCCGCTGGGCCTGCCCTCGCCCACCTCGCGCAGGACGCTGTCCTGGTCAGGCGCGTCGTCGGAGGGCAGGTTGGGAAGCGAGCTGAGCGCCGCGTCGAGCTCGGCCCGGACGGCGGTCTCCTGATCGGATAGCTCGCGGCCGCGGGCTGACAACTGAGCGAGCTGCTCCCGCTGCTCGGGCGTGGGGGCGCCGCGCAGCGCGCGGCTGGCCGCGTTCTGCTCGGATCGCACCTGCTCGAGCTCGGCGGTGAGCCCGCGCCAGCGCTCGTCGAGCTCCAGTACCCGGTCCACCGTCGCCGCGACGTCGGCGCCGCGTCGCGCCAGCGCCGTGCGGACGGCGTCGGGGTCGCGGCGGATCAGCCTGATATCGAGAACTGCCGCGCCTCCGCTACGGGTGCCGGGTCACTGGCTGTTGGCCGGCAGCTGCCCGACGGCCTTCAACTCGCACGGGGTGACGCCCAGCTGCTTGGGCGCCTGGCGCCCGGCGTAGGTAGCCACGAACTTGGCGACGTCAAGGGCATCCTGGCCCACCACCACGTTCTGGGGCATGTAGGCGCCCGAGAAGCCGCCGTTCTCGATCGCGTAGAGCACGCGGTCGACCGGGCGCTCGCAGCGCTGGTTGAAGTTGGGGCCGTTGGTCGCCTGGGCCGTCCGGATGTTCGGCGCCGAACCGTTGGCGGCGGCGTAGGAGAGCGTGTGGCAGCCCGAGCAGCGCTGGTTGAACAGCACCGCTCCCGAGTGCAGCTGAGCCTCGGCGGGGGGGACGCTGATCTTCTGAGTCCCGCAGGCGGCGGTGACGGCAGCCACCGCGACCGCAGCCGTGCCGAGCGCCAGGATCTTCGCCAACCGGCTCATCGGGCAGGGATCATAATCGGCACGCCGTGCGTACGAAGCGCCCACCCCTGTCGCTGCTCGCCGCTGTGCTGGTGGGCTTCGCCGCCGCCGGCTGCGGCCACACGGCGAGCGTCGGCGCGGGCGGCACGCTGCAGATCGCGCTCAACGAGTACCGCGTCACGCCCCAGGACGTCCGCGCGCCCACCGGGCTGCTGACGATCTTCGTGCACAACTACGGGCGGCTCACCCACGACCTGGTCATCTCGGCGGACGGCCAGGTCGCGGCGTCCACCAAGCCGATCCCGCCCGGTCAGACCGAGGAGCTCGACGCGGCGCTCGCCCCCGGCCACTACCTGATGGCCTCCTCGATCCTGTCCGACCAGGCGCTTGGGGCCTACGGCACCCTGATCGTCCGTTGATCGCGCCGATCCTTGCAGGAGCGTCGGGCACGGTGGCGAACCTATGGCCACCCCCGGCGCCGGCTGTGTGACGTTCGCCACCGCAGTCCTGACAACAGCGCGATCGTCCTCCTACGGCGGCAACCAGAGGTGTCGACGCCGGGGGGACCCCTTGACGCCGTGAGCTCCACCCCGGACCCCGAGCTGTTCCGCGAGGTCTTCGGCCGTTTCGCCACCAGCGTGGCCGTCATCACGAGCGCCAGATCGGCCGGCGCCGGAGGCATGACCGCCGGTCCTACCCGCCCGTCCCGGCGGCGCGCACCAGCAGCACCAGCATGACCAGCGCCGCGAGCACCATCACCCCCAGTTCGCGCTGGAGGATCGCTACCACCACCACGCGCTGCTCTGACTCGGGCAGCCTGCCGACCTCCGCCGAGGACTGAAACCCGCGGCCGTCGAGGATCATCTGCGCCGAGGCGATCCGCAGCTGCTCGGCGACGAACGAGATCCCGAGCGGCAGCAGCCCGTAGATCAGGTGAAGGCCCGAGTCCTTGCGGCCCTGGAGGACGAGTACGCCGCCGAGGGCCGCCTCGATCACGATCGCGGCCTGGCCGGCGCGCAGCAGGCGCCAGAACCACCCGCTCTGGCGGACCCGGTACCAGCACCACGCTCCCCACACGCCGGCGCTCCCCATCAACGCGATGCAGGCCACCCCGACGACGAGGTGCACGAGCTTCATGCAACGCTCACCCGGACATCCGCGTTATCGCGTAGGTTGCCGGTATGAGAGGGATGGCGGGAACGCACGGAGTAGATAGCCGCATTTCGCACTAAGTAACACTGTGTTACAAGCTTCCCCACGTCGGTGATATAAGAGGTTCTGTGCTTCGAAGTTATCTGCCGGCGATCGTGTTCATGCTCCTCGGCGCTGCCGTCGGTGGCATTTTCGGAGTACTCAACCTCCTCACCGGGGTCCGGGGCACGCACCGCCAGCAGAGCAAGACCTCGCCGTACGAGTGTGGGCTGCCGTCTGAGATCCAGCGCGGCTTCCGCTTCGGGATCAGCTTCTACCTGATCGCGATGCTGTTCATCCTGTTCGACATCGAGGTCATCTTCCTGTATCCGATCGCGGTCCAGCTGCGCGCCTTCGGGACCTTCGCGCTGACCGAGACGATCGTGTTCGTCGGCCTGCTCATGGTCGCCTTCGGGTACGTCTGGCGCCGGGGAGCCCTGGAATGGAAGTAAAGCGCGAGCGCCTCGGCGCCCCTGACGACTTCCGCAGCCGGCAGCTGCTCTCGCGCGACATGCTGCGCGGCGACCTCGAGGGCGAGGCGCTGCAGCGCTACGTCGAGCAGAGCATCATGACCACCACGGTGGAGAAGGCGGTGGCGTGGTCCCAGGGGAACTCGATCTACCCGATGACGTTCGGGCTGGCCTGCTGCGCCATCGAGATGATGTCGATCGTCGGCGCCCGCGTGGACATCGCGCGCTTCGGCTGGGAGGCCTTCCGCGCCTCGCCGCGCCAGGCCGACCTGCTCATCCTGTCGGGCCGCGTCAGCGTGAAGATGGCTCCGGTCATCCGTCGCATCTACGACCAGATGCTCGAGCCCCGGTGGGCGATCTCGATGGGCGCGTGCTGCTCGTCGATGGGCGTCTTCAATAACTACGCGCTCGTCCCATCCGACAAGTTCATGCCGATCGACGTCCACGTCCCCGGCTGCCCGCCGCGCCCCGAGGCGCTCATGCACGGCATCCTGCGCCTGCGCGAGAAGATCCAGGGCCACGGCCGCGACGGCTGGCGCGAGCGCTATGACGCGGTCGGCACCGAAGAGGTGGTCACCAACGGCGAGAGCGACGACGACGGCGCGATCAACGTGTTCCCCGGAGGGGACACCGCCGGTGCCTGACGCCACCGGGCTCGAGCTGACAGCCCACGAGCTCCGCGATCGCAACGCAGAGTCGATCCTCGGCACCAACTTCCACCGCGGCCGCGCGGAGCTGCGCGTCGCCCCGACGCACATCGTGGACGTGCTGACCGGGCTGCGAGAGAAGGGCTACACAGCGCTGGCCAGCCTCCACGGCGTCGACTACTACCCGGAGGAGCCGCGCCTCGGCGTGATCTACGAGCTCCTCGACATGCATGAGGTGGATCGCATCTCGGTCAACGCCCGACTGCACACCGACGACCCGCGGATCGCCACCGCCACCGGCCTGTTCCCGGGCGCGGACTTCCCCGAGCGCGAGGTCTACGACATGTTCGGCGTGGTATTCGACGGCCATCCCGATCTGCGACGCATCCTCATGCCCGAGGACTTCGAGGGCTTCCCCCAGCGGCGGGACTTCCCGATCGGCGGCGAGCCTGTGCTGTTCACCTACAACGAAGAGAAGTCCTATGGGAAGTGGCAATGATGGCGCTCGACACCTCTGATTACCGCAGGCGCGAGGAGTCGATCACGTACTCGGCGCAGCCGGCCGGGATGGGCGAGACCCACGAGCTGCTGACCCTGAACATCGGGCCCCACCATCCCGCCACGCACGGGGTGCTACGGCTGCTGGCCACGCTGGAGGGCGAGGTCGTCCGCGACGTCAAACCGATCATCGGCTACGTCCACACCGGGATCGAGAAGACCGCCGAGGCCAAGTCCTACTGGAAGGTCATCCCGGTGGTGGAGCGGATGGACTACCTCGCCTACTACTTCAACGCGATGGCGTTCTGCGGCGCGGTGGAGACCCTGCTCGACGTCGAGGTGCCGCCGCGCGCCCAGTATCTGCGCGTGATCCACCTCGAGCTCAACCGGATCATGTCCCACCTCGTGTGGCTGGGCACCAGTGCGCTCGACCTCGGCGCCATCTCGATGTTCTGGTACTGCTTCCGCGAGCGCGAGACGATCCTGGACCTGTTCGAGATGTCGTCCGGCCAGCGGATGCACACGCGCTATTTCCAGGTGGGCGGCGTCTTCGAGGACATCCCGCCGGGGTTCGCCGCCAAGGTGCGCGCGTTCGTGGCGGAGATGCCGACCCGCGCCGACCAGTACGCGGACCTGCTGGAGAAGAACCAGATCGTGTTCGAGCGCCTGCACGGCGTGTGCCCGCTCGACGAGGAGACGCTGCTGAAGATCGGCGTCACCGGGCCGCTGCTGCGGGCTGCCGGGAACCCGTGGGATCTGCGCAAGGCGGCGCCTTACTCGAGCTACGACCACTTCGACTTCAAGGTCCCGGTGGGCACCGTCGGCGACAACTACGACCGCTACCGCGTGCGCCACGCCGAGATCTACGAATCGGTGAAGATCATCAGCCAGGCGCTGGAGGGACTGCCCGAGGGTCCCCACATCACCCCCGACCGCAAGGTCGCGCTGCCGCCCCGCCACGAGCTGGCGACCAGCATGGAGGCGCTCATCCACCACTTCAAGCTCGTCACCGAGGGCTTCCGCGTCCCGGCGGGCGAGGCGTACTACCCGATCGAGGGACCGCGCGGCGAGCTGGCGTGCTACGTCCGGGCCGACGGGTCGGCCAAGCCGGCGCGGGTGCACATGCGCGATCCCAGCTTCATCCACCTCCAGGCGCTCGCGCCGATGGTGCGCGACTCCTATATCGCCGACCTCATCGCCACCCTGGCCATGCTCGACCCGATCCTGGGGGGCATCGACCGGTGAGCTTCGGCAATCGGCGCGCTCCGGACATCAGCGACGAGCTGACCGACCGCCACGGCGAGCATCGCGACCCCGTCGGATCGCTGGCCGGCCGCGTCCCGCGCTTCGGCCACGGCTCGCGCGTGCCCGGCTGGGACGACGCCGTCGACCTCACCAAGGCTCCCGCGGTGATCCCCGACCCTGCGACCACGCCGGTGCCCGAAGATCTGCGCCGCGAGATCGAGGCGGCGATGGCCAAGTACCCCGACCGGCGCTCCGCCGCCATCCCGGCGCTGCACGCCGCCCAGGCCGTGCACGGCTGGTGCTCTCCCGAGGCGATCACGCAGGTGGCCGCGGTCATGCGCCTCACGCCCGCCTACCTGACGTCGGTGGCGAGCTTCTACGACATGTTCGAGCTGCACCCCAAGCACGCGAACGACGTGTTCGTGTGCACGAACATCTCCTGCTCCATCCTCGGCGCCGACGAGTTCTACGACGCGATGGCCCGGGCCGCCGAGGGCGAGGACATCGACGTGCGCTCGTTCGAGTGCCTCGGGGCCTGCGACATCGGGCCGATGGCGTCGGTCAACGGCGAGTACGTGGGCCCGCTCGAGCTCGCCGACGCCGAGCGCATCGTCGAGGATCTCAACGCGGGCCGCGCGGTGCTAAAGGACAAGCAGCTGCGCTACCGCCGCTCGGTCGATCCCAACGTGCGGAGTGACACCGACGAGTTCTCCGAACCCGAGCACCCCCACCGCGCCGACACCGCGGGGCTCACGGAGGCCGACCACGCGACCGACCGCCCCGGTCCGAGCGCCCCCCTCGAGACTCCCCCCCAAGGCCCGGGCGAGACATGAAGCCGATCCTGTTCGACCGCATCGACGAGCCGGGCCTGAACACCCTGGACGTCTACCAACGCCGCGGCGGCTACGAGATGCTGCGCAAGGCCCTGACCATGTCTCCCGAGGACGTCCTGGCCCAGATCATGGACTCGGGCATCCGCGGCCGCGGCGGCGCCGGCTTCCAGATGGGCCGCAAGATCTCGTTTCTGCCCCATGGGGACATGGAGAAGTACCTGGTGTGCAACGCCGACGAGTCCGAGCCGGGGACGTTCAAGGACCGCGAGCTGATGCAGAAGTGCCCGCACGCGCTCATCGAGGGCATCGCCATCGCCGCCTACGCCGGCTCGATCCACAAGTCGTTCATCTACATCCGCGGCGAGTACCAGCTCCAGGCCGACGTCCTGGAGGCCGCGATCGCCGAGGCGGCCGACGCCGCCCTGATCGGCGAGCGGATCCTCGGCTCTGACTTCAGCGTGTCGGTCGTTCTGCACCGCGGCGCCGGCGCCTACATCTGCGGCGAGGAGACCGGCCTGCTGGACTCGCTGGAGGGCAAGCGCGGCAACCCGCGCCTCAAACCGCCGTTCCCGGCGATCGAGGGCCTGTACGCCGGCCCGACGCTGATCAACAACGTCGAGACGCTTTCCACGGTCCCGTACATCCTCCGGATGGGCGGCGCGGACTACGCCAAGATCGGGACCGAGACCTCCACCGGCACCAAGCTCGTCTCCATCTCAGGCGACGTCAAGCGGCCCGGCAACTACGAGATCGAGCTGGGGATCCCCTCGCGCGAGATCATCTACGGGCTTGCCGGGGGCCCACCGAGCGGTCAGAAGGTGAAGTTCTGGTTCCCCGGCGGCTCGAGCTCGCCGGTGCTGACCGGCGACGACCTCGACATCCCCTACGACTTCGACAGCATGGCCAAGGCCGGCACGATGCTGGGCTCCGGCGCCATCATCATCGCCGACGAGTCGCGGCGGATCCTGGACACGATGCTCAAGGTGGCCAAGTTCTACGCGCACGAGTCCTGCGGCAAGTGCGTCCCGTGCCGCGAGGGCACGAACTGGACCCACAAGATGGTCCAGCGGATCTACACCGGCGAGGCCACGCCGATGGACCTCGACATCATGGCCTCGGTCCAGGAGCAGATCATCGGCAACTGCCTGTGCGTGCTGGGCGACGCCATGGCGATGCCGATCGGCTCGATGGTGGCGAAGTTCCGGCCTGAGCTCGAGGCCGAGATCGAGGCGGCGCGCGAGCGCGCCGAGGGGGCCGCAGTGCAGGATGTCGTCGCGCTGGGAGTGGCCGACGAGCACGCCGGCCCCCTCCCCGTTCACTGACCAACTTCCCCCATGCCACGTCCAGAGCGCAAGACCATCCAGTTGACGATCGACGGCCGCGAGGTGCAGGCGATCGAGGGCGCCATGCTCGTCGACGCCGCCAAACAGGGCGACATCGAGATCCCGTACTTCTGTTACGAGCCCAAGCTCGGCCAGCCCGTCGGCGCCTGCCGGATGTGTCTGGTCGAGGTGGAGGGCATCCCCAAGCTGCAGACGAGCTGCTCGACCCCGGTCAAGGACGGGATGGTCGTCCACACCCAGACCGAGCGCGTCCGCCACGCCCAGAACGCGATCGTGGAGTTCCTGCTTGTCAACCACCCGCTCGACTGCCCGGTCTGCGACAAGGGCGGCGAGTGTCCCCTGCAGGACATCACCTTCGGCTGGGGCCTGGGCCGCAGCCGCTTCATCGAGCCCAAGCGCCACTTCGAGAAGCCGCTGGCGCTGTCGCCGCTGGTGGCGATCGACCGCGAGCGCTGCATCCTCTGCTACCGCTGCGTGCGCTTCTCCCAGGAGATCGCCGAGGACTATCAGCTGATCTTCACCGAGCGCGGCGCTCATACCTTCGTCGGCACCCACGACGGTCACCCGTACGTCGCGCCCTTCAGCGGCAACATCATCGAGCTGTGCCCCGTGGGCGCGCTGACCTCGCAGCCATACCGCTTCCGGGCCCGTCCGTGGGACATCGAGGACGGCGCCGGCATCTGCACCCTGTGTCCCGCGCAGTGCAACGTCACCTTCACCGTCCGCGACGAGCGCGTCATGCGCGTGCTTGCGCGCGACCACGAAGGGGTCGACGACGGCTGGCTGTGCGACAAAGGCCGCTTCGCCTACCAGGCGATCCACGTCGACCAGCGGATCACCCGCCCGCTGGTGCGCGACGGCGGCGAGCTGCGCGAGGTGTCCTGGGAGCGCGCCCTGCAGACCGCCGCCGGCCTGGCGCGCCACAGGGGCCGCGTGGGGACGCTCGTCGGCGGCCAGGCCTCCAACGAGGAGGGCTTCCTGCTCCAGCGCCTCAGCCGTGAGGCGCTTCACTCCTCCGACATCGACTCGCGCGGGACCGGCTCCGCCCGCCCGGGCGGGTCTCCGATTCCGGCGGCAGTGGCCCGCACGCTGGCGGCGCCGGAGCTGCAGGCCTCGGTGCCGGACATCGAGCACGCCCACACCGTGCTGATGTTCGGCTGTGACCCGCGCGAGGACTCGCCGATCCTCGATCTGCGGATCCGCAAGGGCGTGCGCCGCAACGGCGTCAAGCTGGCGATCGCCACGGCGCGTCCTACCGCGCTGGAGGCCAACGCCGCCACCAGCATCCGCTACGCGCCCGGCGCGGACGCCGAGTTCGCGGCCGCGCTGGGGCGCGCTCTGGACGGCGCCACCGACGTCACCGACGACGTCCGCGGCCTGGCCGGACTGCTGCGCGACGGCGGCGAGGACGTGGTGGTCATCTTCTCAGAGCGCATCGGCGGCGCCGCCGCCAGCGCACTCATCGGCGTCGCTCGCCGGCTCGGGCTGGCCGGGCGCGACGGCGCCGGTGTGCTGGCCCTGCCCGCCGGGGCCAACGGGCGCGGGCTGCGCGAGGCCGGCGCCGTCCCGGACGCCGGTCCCGGACACGCCGCCGCTGACGCATCGGGCCGCAGCGCCGCGGAGATCGGCGAGGCCGCCGCCGAGGGCGAGATCACCGCGCTGCACCTGTTCGGGACCGACCCGGTCCGCGACGAGCCCGACCGCGCCCTGTGGGAGCGCGCCCTGCATTCCGCGGCGCTGGTGGTGGCCCACGCCTCGGTGCTCACCGAGGGCCTGGCCGAGCACGCCACGGTTGTCTTCCCCGCCGAGTCGTACGCCGAGAAGGAGGGCACGACGGTGCATCCGGACGGTCGCGTGCAGCGGCTGCGGATCGCCATCGCCCACCCGGGCGAGGTCCGCGCCGGGTGGCGGGTGATCTCGGACATCGCCGGGCGCTGCGGGCTGGACTTCGGCGTGGAGCACCCGGGCGATGCCTTCGCGCTGCTGGCCGCCGCGGTGCCGTTCTACGAGGGGCTGAGCCTGGAGGCGATCGGCGGGGGCGGGGTCCGCTGGCCCGAGCGCCCCGAGAGCGCGACGATGACGCTGGACAGCGCCCCGCCGCTGCCCGCCGTCGCGCCTACGGCGCGCGAGGAGCCCTCGCCGGTGGGCATGCTGGCGCTGGGGACCTACCGCCCGCTGTGGGCGGCGCCCGAGGTGGAGGTCTCGCCCGCGCTCAAATACCTCGTGCCCCACCAGCAGGTGGAGCTGTCGCCCGAGGACGCGCGGCGGCTGCAGATCGCCGACGGCGAGGAGGTGGTGGTGGGTCAGAACGGCACCCGGTTGCACGCGCGGGCCCACGTCCGCTCCCTGGTCCCCGCGGGCAGCGCCTTCCTCGCCGAGGGCCTGGCCACCGACTCGGCCAACACGCTGACCGCGACCGCCGTGGAGGTGCACAAGCCGTGACCATCCTGGCGGACGTCAACTACTACGAGCCGTGGTGGATCCAGATCATCAAGGCGCTGGTGATCTTCGGCGTCATCTTCGCCATCCTGCCGGTGCTCATCGTCTACGAGCGCAAGCTCCTGGGCCGCTTCCAGGGCCGCTACGGCCCCAACCGGGTCGGTCCTTACGGGCTCATGCAGCCGCTGGCCGAGATCGTCAAGTTTGCGGTCAAGGAGCCGTTCCGGCCCACCACCTCGGTCGGCTACCTGTTTCGGATCGCGCCGATGATCGCCATCCTCACCGCGGTGGCCTCGCTGGCGCTGGTCCCGTTCGGCGACGTCCAGGACATCTTCGGCACCAAGGTCGGGCTCTACGGCATCGACGTCTCGATCGGCGTGCTCTACGTCTTCGCCTTCAGCGGCATCAGCTTCTACGGGATCATGCTGGGCGGCTGGGCCTCGGGCTCCAAGTACTCGTTCCTGGGAGCCATGCGTGGCGCGGCGCAGCTGATCTCCTACGAGGTGTCGCAGGGGCTGGCCCTCGTGGGCGTGCTCATCACCGCCGGCACGCTGTCACTGACCGGCATCGTCAACGCCCAGCAGGGCATGTGGTACTTCATCCCGCAGTTCGTCGGCTTCCTCATCTTCATGACGGCGTCGTTCGCCGAGACCAACCGCGCGCCGTTCGACCTCGTCGAGGCCGACGCCGAGCTGGTGGGCGGCTACTTCACCGAGTACGGCGGGACGGCGTTCGTCGCCTACCTGTTCGCGGAGTACACGAACATGATCGTCGTCTCCGGGATCGCGGTGACGCTGTTCTTCGGCGGATGGCTGATGCCGTTCGGCATCCACCCGCCCGGCTGGGTCGACCCGTTCGTCGTGCTGGGCAAGATGCTGCTGGTCATCACCTTGTTCGTCTGGGTGCGCGCCACGCTGCCGCGGCTGCGCTACGACCAGCTGATGTCCTTCGGCTGGAAGATCCTGCTGCCGCTGGCGACCCTGAACCTGCTGGTCACGGCGATCCTGGTGGTGTCGTGACCGTCGATCACGGGAGGCTCACATGACCCCGTACAACCCGGGCGCCGACGTCGTGAAGGTCGTTCGCGCCCCCGGCGCGGGCCCGGTGCGCGGCGCCTACCGCGTGTTCGGCGAGACGCTGCGTGGCCTGAAGACCACGTTCGCGCGGATCGTCGAGGGACCGCACACGATCCAGTACCCCGAGGAGAAGACGCCGGTCTACGCGCGCTTCCGCGGGCGCCACAAGCTGCACCGCTTCGAGGACACCGGCCTGGAGAAGTGCGTCGGGTGCTCGCTGTGCGCCGCCGCCTGCCCGGCGGACTGCATCCGCGTCGTGGCCGCCGAGAACACCCCGGAGAACCGCGTCTCGGCCGGCGAGCGCTACGCCGCGGTCTACGAGATCAACCTCAGCCGCTGCATCTTCTGCGGCTACTGCGAGGTGGCCTGTCCGTTTGACGCCATCACGATGGGCCATGACTACGAGATGAGCGACTACACGCGCTCGGACCTCATCTTCACCAAGGAGATGCTCCTGGCCGAGGCGATCGAGCGCACACCGCTGCGGAGGGAGGGCGAATGACCGCCGTTCTCTTCTTCCTCGCCGCCATCGGCGCGCTGGCCGGCGCCGTCGCCGTGGTCGCGCTGCGCAACCCGTTCTACAGCGTGCTGGCCCTGGTCTCCCACCTGATCGCGCTGGCGGCGCTGTTCCTGTTGCTGCGCGCCGAGTTCGTGGCCGCGGCGCAGGTCGTCGTCTACGCGGGTGCGGTGATGGTGCTCTACGTGTTCGTCGTCGCCTACGTCGGCGGCCAGGACGATCCGCTGCACCGGCCCGGCGGCGCGCTCAGGGTCCTGGCGCCGCTGTTCGGGCTGGCGGTGGCCATCGAGCTGTGCATCGCCATGCTGGGGACCGCGCTGAAGGGGATCTCGTCCGACGGCGCGCCCTACGTTCCCGGCTTCGGGACGCCGGAGCACATCGGCGCGCTGTTCCTCACCACGTACCTCTTCCCGTTCGAGGTCGCCTCGCTGCTGCTGCTGGTGGCGGCGGTCGGCGCCGTCGTGCTGGCCCGGCGGCGGCGCGGCCTGGATCCCGAGGAGGAGGTCGACCCGCGCGTGCGCGCGCCGCGCTCGGCGTTCTCGGGCACGATGGCTGAGGCCGCGGGCTTCCGCCCCGGGGCCGGCACGACTACCGAGCCGGAGAAGCAGACCGAGCCGATCGGATCCCAGACCACCCCCGCGGGCGTGGGCAGCGCGAGCGACAAGCCCGAGGGTGGGTGGTAATGGCCATCGGCTGGTATCTGACCGTCTCGGCGCTGATCTTCTGCATCGGCGCCGTGGGGGTGATGATCCGCCCCAACCCGCTGGTCATCCTCCTGTGCCTGGAGCTGATGCTCAACGCCGGCAACCTGGCGCTCGTGGCGTTCTCCCGGATGTGGGGGCACGAGGACGGCCAGATCTTCGCGTTGATCGTGATGGTGGTCGCCGCATGCGAGGTGACGGTGGGCCTGGGGCTGATCGTGGCCATCTACCGGCGCCGGCTGCCGATCAACGTCGACGACCTCAACGAGCTGCGCGGGTGACACCGGCGTGAGCGCGACGACCTTCGGCTGGCTGGTCCTGCTCTTCCCCCTGCTCGGGATGATCCTCATCAGCCTCGGCTTCCGGCGCCTGCCCGGGAGGAGCGCCGGCTGGCTGGGCACGCTGGCCATCGGGCTGGCCTTCGCCGCGGCGGTGTGCGCGCTGATCTCGATCCTCGGGCAGCCGGAGACTCACCGCGAGCTGACCTCCAAGTTGTGGGACTACGACGTCAGCGCCGGGGTGGACGCTCAGGTCTCGATCCTGGTGGATCCAC
Source organism: uncultured Actinomycetota bacterium (assembly GCA_963801435.1). Lineage (GTDB taxonomy): Bacteria > Actinomycetota > Thermoleophilia > Solirubrobacterales > Solirubrobacteraceae > Palsa-465. Next base: position 318,510 of record CAWDFE010000024.1, on the reverse strand, counting down.
TGTCGATCTTCATGGCGCTCGTGGTGTCCGGGATCTCGACCCTCATCTTCCTCTACTCGATCGCGTACATGAAGTCCGACCGGGGCTACAACAGGTTCTTCGCCTACCTCAACTACTTCGTGTTCTCGATGCTGCTGCTGGTCCTCGCCGGCAACTTCCTGCTGCTGATCGTCGGCTGGGCCGGCGTCGGCGCGGCGTCGTACCTGCTGATCTCGTTCTGGTACCGGCGCACGACCGCCACGTCCGCCGGCATCAAGGCGTTCGTCATCAACGTGCTCGGCGACGTCGGGCTGGTGCTGGGCACGTTCTTCATCTTCCGTCACACCGGCACCGTCGACTTCCAGAAGGCGTTCGCCGCCGCGCCTCACGTGTTCAGCCACAACAGCACCGACCTGGTGGCCGGCTGCCTGCTGCTGCTCGTCGGCGCCTTCGCCAAGTCCGCACAAGTCCCGCTGCACACCTGGCTCCCGGACGCCATGGAGGGCCCCACGCCGGTCTCGGCGCTCATCCACGCGGCCACCATGGTGACCGCGGGCGTCTACCTCATCGCGCGCATGCACCCGTTCTTCGAGATCGCCACCACCGCCGCCGACGTGGGGGCGATCATCGGCTGCCTGACGCTGCTGGTCGCGGCGACGATCGCCGTCGTCCAGACCGACCTCAAGCGCGTCATCGCCTACTCCACGATGTCGCAGATCGGCTACATGATCATGGGGGTGTCGGTGGGCGCGTACTCGGCGGGCCTGTTTCACCTCATGACCCACGGCTTCTTCAAGGCGCTGCTGTTCATGGCCGCCGGCTCGCTGATCAGCGCCATGGGCGGCGAGCAGTCGCTGGACAGGATGAGCGGCTTCCGCAAGGCGATGCCGTTCACATTCATCTGCTTCATCATCGGGGGCTTGGCGCTGTCGGGGCTGCCGCCGTTCAGCGGCTGGCTGTCCAAGGACGACATCATCGGCTACCTGGACAACCGCGGCGGCGGCTTTCTCATCCTCGGGATCGCCGGCTACTTCGGCGCGTTCATGACCGGGCTCTACACGTTCCGGATGATCTTCCGCGCCTTCTGGGGCGCGCCGTGCGAGGAGGCGCGCGAGCTCGAACACGGCCACCTCGTCCACCACGACGTCCCCACCAACCCGCAGACCGGCGAGGCCGAGGACACCGACGTCGGCTTCCCGGGCGTCGAGCACCACATCGCCGAACGCGATGTCGCGATGCGCGTCCCGATGAGCGTGCTGGCGCTGCTGGCGGTCATCGGTGGCGTGCTGCAGATCCCCGGAATCGACGACGCGCTGACGAAGTTCCTGGCCCCCAGCTTCGCCAACTCGCACCTCTACGATCTCGCCGGCGGCACCGGCGCCGAGTGGGCGGGCCTGATCATCGGCGCGGCCATCGCCGTGGCGGGCATCGCCATCGCGTACCGCACCTGGGTCCTGCGCCCCGGCACGTCCGCCGCGCTGCAGGCGCGCTTCTCGCGCATCCACACCTTCCTCTACAACAAGTGGTACTTCGATGAGCTCCAGGACGCGCTGGTGGTGCGCCCGGTGCAGTGGCTGGGCCGCTTCGCCGAGACGGTGCTGGAGCGCGGCGTCATCGCCGGCGGCGTCACCGGGGGCATCACCGGGATCGTGGGCGCCGCCTCGGCGGCCGTGCGACGGGCCCAGACCGGCTTCCTGCGCTACTACGCCGCAGTCGTGATCGTCGGGCTCGCCGGGATGGCCCTCTACTTCCTGATCTCGGCCTCATGACCCTCTCGATCCTCATCTGGGTACCGCTGGCGGGGTCGTTGATCGCCGCTCTGCTCCCGCCGCGCCTGGCCGGCCGCGCCGCGGTGCTGTGGAGCGCCGTCACCCTGGGCATCGCTATCTCATTCCTGGCTCGCTTCAAGACCGGCCACGGCGGCCTGCAGTTCGTCACCGACAAAGTGTGGATCTCGACGCTGGGGATCCATTACAAGCTCGGCCTCGACGGGCTCAATGTCGCGCTGGTTCTCACCACCACGATCATCTTCTGCGCCGCCCTGCTGTGGTCCTCGACCCACGAGTGGGAGCGCCCGCGGGTGTTCTACTTCCACTTCGGGCTGGCCGAGAGCGCCGTGCTCGGCGCCTTCTGCGCCCAGGACCTCGCGCTGTTCGTGGCCTTCTTTGACCTCATGCTGATCCCGTTCTACTTCCTGTCGGGGATCTGGGGCGGGCCCGACCGCGTGCGCGCCACCACGCGGCTGGTGATCTACACGCTGGTCGGCTCGTTCTTCATGCTCGTGGCGTCGGTGGCCACCGGGGTCCTGGCCTCCAACCAGCACCACACGCCACTCAACTTCGCCATCAGCGCGCTGCAGGGCCTGCCGCTGTCGCACACCACGCAGACCTGGGTGTTCCTGGCCTTCGCCGTGGCCTTCCTGGTCAAGATGCCGCTCGTCCCGTTCCACGGCTGGCTGCCCGACGGCTACAAGGCGATGCCGATCCCGGCAGTGGCGGTGTTCTCGGCGATCCTGTCCAAGGTCGCGGCCTACGGCTTTCTGCGCATCGTGCTGCCGCTGTTCCCCTACGCCTCCGCGCACTTCCAGACGCTGATGCTCATCATCGCCGTGGTATCGGTGATATGGGCGACGCTCGTGGCGATGACCACGCCCGACGCGCGGCTCGTCATCGCGTACTCCAGCGTGGCTCAGCTCGGCTTCATCATGCTCGGCGTGTTCTCGCTGCGCCCGCAGGGCGACCAGGGCGCGCTGCTGCAGATGGTGAACCATGCGCTGGTCACCGCGCCGCTGTTCTTCATCGTCGCCGCGCTGGCCGTGCGCGCCGGCGGCTCGGAGAAGCTCTCTGACATGGGCGGGATCGCCTTCCGTGCGCCGGTGCTGGCCGGCCTGTTCATCATCACCACGTTCGTGTGGCTGGCGATGCCCGGCTCCTCGAACTTCGTCGGAGAGTTCATGATCCTGCTGGGCCTGTTCAACGCCAAGATGCCGATCGCGCTGGTGGCCTCGCTTGGCGTCGTCGGCGCAGCCGTGTACGCGCTGCGGGCGTTCATCCGGTCGATGCACAACCGCACCGGCCCTCGCGTCAACTCGTTCGACCTCTCGGTCGCCGACGCCCTGCCGATCATCGGCCTGCTGGCCGTGATCCTGGTGCTCGCCTTCTATCCGCAGTTCGGGCTGAAGCGCTCGGAATCGACGGTGACCGCGACCCTGGCCCCGGCCCAGGCGCAGCTGGCGGCCTCAGCGGCCACGCACAAGGTGGCTCAGGTCCCATGAGCGTCGCCATTCTCGCCGCTGCGCACCTGAGCGGCCCCCACATCGACTGGGCCTCGTTCATGCCCTTCGTCATCCTCGGCGTGGGCGCGCTGGCGGTCTTGCTCATCGGGCTGTTCGGCCCGGTCGCCCGCGAGAGGGTGGTGCCGCTGGTGACGATCGCCGCCCTAGTGGCCTCCATCGTCATCGAGGTCACACGCCTGCACCACCCGGCGTCGATCATCTCCGACGCGCTGGCGGTGGACGGGCTGGCACTGGTGCTCGACATGATCTTCGCGGTGGCGGCGATCGCCACGGTGATCCTGTCCCTGCGCGAGTCGGCGCCCCGCACCGCGGGCCATGGTGAGTACAACTCGCTGATCCTGTTCAGCGTCCTGGGCATGGCGATCCTCGTCTCGGCCCAGAACCTGGTCACCCTTTTCGTCGGGTTCGAGCTGCTGTCGATTCCGCTGTACGTGCTGTGTGCCGCGGAATTCTGGCGCGAGGGGTCCCTGGAGTCCGGCCTGAAATACCTGGTGATCGGCTCGGTGGGCTCGGCCACGCTGGTCTACGGGCTGGCGCTCGTCTACGGCGCCACCGGCTCGACCCAGTTCACCGGCATCTCCCACGCGATCGCCACCGGCGGCACGGGACACGGCCTGCTGGGCGACCCGATGATGCTCACCGGCCTGGCGCTTGTCATCGTGGGCTTCGCCTTCAAGGCCTCGGTGGCGCCGTTTCATCAGTGGACGCCCGACGTATACGAGGGCGCGCCCACTCCGGTCACCGCGTTCATGGCCACCGCCACCAAGGCCGCGGCGCTGGGCGTGCTGCTGCGCTTCTTCGACGTCGCCGTGATCCAGCTGCACAGCACGTGGGCCCCGGCCCTGGCCACGATCGCCGCCATCACGATCATCGTGGGCAACGTCGGGGCGCTCAGCCAGTCCTCGCTCAAGCGGATGCTCGGCTACTCCGGCGTCGGCCAGGCCGGATACATGCTGGCGGGCGTCGTCGTGGCCACACAGCTCGGGGTCAGTGCCACCGTGCTGTACCTCGGCGTCTACCTGTTCATGAACCTCGCCGCGTTCGCGGTGATCGTGGCCGTCCAGCGCGAGCGCGCCGACGGTGAGGAACTGTCCGGGCTCGCGGGGTTGGGCGCGCGCAACCCCTGGCTGGCGTGGCCGATGTCCATCGCGATGCTGTCGCTGGCCGGGATCCCGGCCACGGTCGGCTTCATCGGCAAGTTCCAGCTCATCCACGCCCTCGTCGACGGGAGCTACACGTGGCTGGCGATCGTGCTGGTGATCGGCTCGATGATCTCGCTGGGCTACTACCTGCGCGTGATCGCGACGGTATGGATGCGCGACGAGGTGCCGGCCCCCGGACCGGGATTGCGCGGGCCGTTAATGGGCCGCGGCGGCCTTGCGCCGATCGCCGGCGGCTCGCCCGAGGCCGACGCGGAGCACGGCGCCGGCACCCCGGTGGCCGCCCCGCGGTCGGGCATCGCCGCCGCCGGGCCCGCCCCCGCGGTCACGGCGGTGGCGGTGCTGTTCGCCACCGCCAGCGTGGTGTTCGGGGTCTTCCCCCAGCCGCTGTTCGACCTGGCCGCCCACGCCGGGCGGGCGCTGGGCCTGCACTAGCCCGAGCCAGTGGCGGCGGCTGACGCGGGCGAGAACCGCATCACGCCGTCGTCAACCCGGCTGAGCTTGAAGTCGAGCAGGTCCAGGGCGTAGTTCTGGCGCACGCGCCACGGCCGCCGGGACCCCTGGGAGGGGAAGTCGCGCACCGAGCGCCGAACGTAGCCCGAGGTGAGGTTGAGCAGCGGCTCGCGGACGAGCCGGGGGGCCTCGGCGGCCGGCGTGCACGCGACGTAACCGTGGCGGCGCATGTGGTTGAGCACGCGACAGACGTGGGCGGCGGTGAGGTCGGCCTTCAGCGTCCAGGAGGCGTTGGTGTAGCCGACCGTGAAGGCGAAGTTCGGCACGCCCGACAGCATCATGCCCCTGTAGACGATCTGGTCGGGCAGGTGGACCGGCGCGCCGTCGACGGTGAGGGCCACCCCGCCGAGCGCCAGCATCTGCAGGCCGGTGGCGGTGACGACGACGTCGGCCTCGAGCTCGGCGCCGCTGCGCAGCGCCACGCCGCGGTCGGTGAACGTCTGGACCTCATCGGTGACGATCGACGCCCGGCCGGCGCTGACGGCGGCGAACAGGTCGCCGTCGGGCACGACGCACATGCGCTGATCCCACGGGTCGTAGGCGGGCCGGAAGTGCGTGTCGACGTCGTAGCCGTCGGGCAGCTGGCGCTGCGCGCCGCGGCGGATGAGTGACTTCATGAGGTCGGGGCGGCGGCGGCTGAGCTGGTAGCTGAGCGTCATCAGCCCCACGTTCTTCCAGCGCACCGCCTGGTAGGCGGCCATCCTGGGCAGGCGGCGGCGGAGCCATTCCGCCAGGCCGTCGCGGGCGGGCAGCGACACGACGTAGGTGGGCGAGCGCTGCAGCATCGTCACGTGCGCGGCGGTGTCCGCCATCGCAGGCACGAGCGTCACCGCGGTGGCGCCGCTGCCGATCACCACCACGCGCTTGCCGGCGTAGTCGAGGTCCTCGGGCCAGTGCTGGGGGTGGACCACCGGGCCTTCAAAGCGCTCCACGCCCGCGAACTCGGGCGTGTAGCCCTGGTCGTAGCGGTAGTAGCCACCGCAGCAGTAGAGGAAGCCGCACGTGAACGTGTTCCGCTCGCCGGTGTCGGTCCGGAGCACGTCGACCGTCCAGCGCGCGTCGGCGCTGCTCCACTCGGCGCGCTCCACCCGGTGGCCGGTGCGGATCCGGTCCAGCACGCCGTGGCGCCGCGCGGTGTCGGTGACGTAGCGCAGGATCGACGGGCCGCCGGCGATCGCCTCGGCGTCCTCCCACGGGCTGAACGAGTACCCAAGCGTGTGCATGTCGGAGTCCGACCGCACGCCCGGGTAGCGGAACAGGTCCCAGGTCCCGCCGACGCGCTCGCGCGCCTCCAGGATGGCGTAGCTGCGATCGGGGCACCGTCGCTTCAGATGGCAGCCCGCCCCGATCCCCGAGAGGCCGGCGCCGATCACCAGCACGTCGAAGTGCTCGCCGACCCTGGTACGCATGCGTATCGCAGAGCTTACCTAGAGTTCTCGCCGACCCATCGATCGACCACATGGAGCCAGCGCAGATGGAGACCTGGGACGCGATCACCAGCCGCCGCAACGTACGCGAGTTCGCCGACCGCCCGATCGGCGAGGACGACCTGGACCGGATCCTGGAGGCCGGCCGGCGGGCCCCCTCGTCGCGCAACTGGCAGCCGTGGGACTTCATCGTGGTCATCGACCGCGCCCAGCTGACCGAGCTGGCGGGGGTGTGGCGCGGTGGCGGGCACATCGCCCACTCGGCGGCGACGGTCGTGGTGCTGCTCCCCGAGTTCGACGACCCCGATCGCCGCGCGCGGGCGAGCTTCGACGTCGGTCAGGCGACCGTCCAGATGATGGTCGCCGCCGCCGACCTGGGCATCGGCTCGGGCCATTCCGCGGTCGGCGACCAGGACGCGGCGCGCGCGATCCTGGGCTTGCCCGAGGACCGCTACGCCTACATCATGGTCGACTTCGGCTATCCCGCCGACCGGCCGCTGCGACCGATCCGCCGGCCCGACCGGCGGCCGTTTCGAGGAGGTCGTGCACCGCGAGCGGTGGTGAGCTCGCGGTCGCCGGGGCCGCCGCTACGATCGACCGTCCGTGGACTACCCGGTCGAGAGCTTCACCGATGACGAGCGCGCCCTGCTGAGCGCGCACTGCACCAATCTCGACCGGCCGGTGTTCGCGCTGGTCAACCTGCCCGAGACGCTCAAGGGTGCTCTGTTCGCCCGCTACTCGCGCTACCCCGGAACGCTGCGTCGGCTCCTGCTCGACGAGTTCGCCGAGGACCTCCCCGGCGCCGTTGACACGCGCGAGCGCGACGCCGGCTCCTCGCGCGCCGCCCAGCTCTACGAGCGCATCTTCCTGGGCTACGGCGATGACTCGGTGGCCCAGCTGGGCGGCGCCCACGTCGCCTGCGAGTGGGTGTCCAACGTGCTCACCAAGATCCTGCAGCGCCCGCGGCTGGCCGCCTACCTGGAGCAGTCGACTCGCTACATCGCCTACGACGCCCCCATGCCCGGGACCCGAACCCGCCCGCCCCGGCTACCGGTACTACCGCGACGCCGAGCTCGGGCCCGAGTACCGGCGGGCCATGGACGACCTGTTCGCCACGTACTCGGCGGCGATCCCCAGGTACTGGCCTGGGCCGAGTCCGAGTTCCCCCGGGCCGAGGACGAGCCCCCCGCCGCGCACGCACGCGCGCTCAAGGCCAAGGCGCTGGACCTCCTGCGCGGGCTGCTGCCGGCCGCGTCGCTGTCGCACATGGGCATCTTCGCCACCGGCCAGACCTACGAACAGCTCATCCTGCACCTCCTGGCCCACCCGCTGCCCGAGGCCCGCCGCTACGGCGCGATGATCCTGGAGGAGCTGCAGACCGTGATGCCGAGCTTCGTCACCCGGGTCCAGCGCCCGGAGCGCGGGGGCGAATGGATCGGTTACCTGGAGGCCCGCGCGCAGGCCGGCGCCCGCTGGGCGCGGCGCCTGGGCCTGACCGAGGAGTCCGATGCGGCCGCCGGTCCTTCGGTGCGCCTCACCCACATCGACGGCGACGAGGACGATCTGCTGGTGGCGCTCCTGTTCGAGTCCGGCACCACCTCCGAGGACGCGATCCGGCGATCGGTCGAGGCGCTGTCAGATGCCGAGCGCGCGGATCTGCTCGCTGACCTCGTCGGCGAGCGCGCCAACCGCCGCCACCGGCCCGGCCGCGGCTTCGAGGCGCTGCGCTACCGGTTCGAGATCGTCGCCGACTACGGCGCCTTCCGCGACCTCCAGCGCCACCGGATGCTGACCGTCCAGTGGCAGGCGCTCACGCCGGATCTCGGCGCCGGGGTGCCCGAGCAGGTGGACCTGGCGGGCGCCGGGGACGCGTACCGCCGCGCGCTGGAGGTCTCGCGCGCCGAGTACGAGCGCCTGGCCGGCGCGGGCCTGGCCAGCGCCGCCCCCTATGCGCTGTGCCTCGGATACCGGCTGCGCTTCGTCCTGGACCTCAACGCCCGAGAGGCGATGCAGCTCATCGAGCTGCGCTCGGGTCGCGAGGGCCACCCCACCTATCGCGCCGTGGCGCATGAGATGCACGCTCAGATCGCCGCCGTGCACCCGGCGGTGGCGGGAGCGATGACCCACGTGGACGTGGAGACCGAGCCGCGCCTGGAGCGCATCCTGTCCGAGATGCGCTCCCACACACGGGCGTAGGCCGGCTAGCGCGCGCCCCGGACCGCGGGGCGCGCGCGCACCGGCGCGGTACCTACCGCAGTCGCAGGGACTGCCTGAGCGTGACCGGCTTGGCACCGGACGGGGTCACGACCACGGTCAGCGAGTAGCGACCGCGGACGACCCGATGCAGCTCCCGCATCTTCACCGTCGCCCTGCCCGCCTTGACGGATGCATGGCCCAGCGCGGTCACCCGCTTGCCGTGGGTGAGCCGGAGCTGCACCTTGCCGTGCATCCCCGAGGACTTCTTGAACGTCACGGTGCACTTGATCACGCCGTGGCGCTGCACCTTGCAGCGGATCACCAGCTTCAGGTGCTGGCCCGAGCCGCCGGAGCCCTTGCCCGACGCGGGCTGCTCGACGAACCGCGTCATGACGGTCCGGGTGTCGCCGTTGACGTCGGTGATCACCCAGGTCGCGTTGTAGCTGCCGGGCTTGAGCGCCGGCACCGGCGTCCCGTTGACCGAGTTGACGTTGGGCGTCGTGAACACGGCGCCCCCGCCGCCGCCCGGAGCCACGGTGAACGAGATCCGGCTGCTCGTGTCGGGAGTGACCGAGTTGTCGGGCCCGGAGAACCCGGACTCGGCGATGGCGGGGAAGCCGCCGACGACAAGCTCGCCGTTGAGCGGCGTGGTGTTCTCCAGATCGGGAACCTCCGTCTCGGTCGTGCCGCCGCTGAGCTCGTCGGTCTGGACGATCGGGCTCGACGGCAGACCGGCGGCGCTGCCCGACAGCGGGCAGATCTCGCCGGTGAGAGCCGCCCCGCCCGCGACAGCACTCGGGGCGCCGGCCGACGCGTTGGTCGGCGCCGTGCTGAGCGGCGGGCCGTAGTACTGGCCCGGCGCGCACGTCCCGCCGGCCAGCACCGACTGCTCGCCATCGATGTCGGCCCGCAGGCCGGCCACGTGCAGCGTCGTCACATTGCGGGCGCCGTTGGACAGCGACACGGTGTTGCCGCCCTTGACGGCCAACGGCACGGTGAGGTCGCCGTTGCCGTCAGCCGTGCCGGAGGCCTGGGCGCCGCCGCCGGCGGCCACGTAGTTGCCGTGGGCGACGAGGCCGGAACAGCTCAGGCTCTGGCCCTCGAGGTCGGCGGCGCACGTGGGGAAGCCGCTCGGCGTGAAGAACGCCATCGGGCTGGTGAACAGCGAGACCGCGTCGGCCTCACCGACCGGTACGGTCAGCTTGACCAGGCTGCCGACGCCGTTGGGCGTGGGCCCGTCGGGCGGCGAGAACGCCCGGTTGTCATTGGAGCCGTCGGCGACGACATCGCCGGCGGCGGCGTTGCGCGGCAGCGGCAGGGTGGCGATGCCGGTCTGCGTGTTGCAGGTGTCGGTCATGCTCTCGCCGTTGGGCCCGACGAGCGTGGCCCCGTCAAACGTCCCGACGAGCACGCCGGTCTGGAAGCACGGGGACATCGACAGCGAGGGCCCACCCAGCGACGGGTCGTTGGTGAGGGAGCTTCCGTTGTCCAGCGCGGTCCAGCCGGTCCAGCCAGACTCGGTGAACGGGTTGCCGCCGTTGCCGGTGAGGATCACCTGGTGGCCGGGCGATGGCGCGCCGTTGTGCGAGTAGTCGACGTCGATCTCGTCGCGATCGTCACCGACGGCATGCGGGGCCAGCGAGACCTGCCAGCTGCCGTCGGCGGCGGTGGTCGTCGTCGCCTGGGCGACGTTCACCGGATTACCGTCGGCGTCGGCACGGACCAGCGTCACCTTGACGCCGACGCCCGCCGTGGGGGACTCGATGTTGCCGCTGACCATCGGACTGAACTGCGTGAAGTTGGCCTGTGGCAACGGCAGCGGATTGCCGGTGAGGCTCGTGCGCTGCACGCATGAGTTGTCGTCGTTTGACCACATCTCCTGGAAGAGGTACTGGTGGCCGTTGACGACCTGGTTGAACGGCGACCCGTCCGGCGCGAAGCCGAGCGGGTTCCCGCGCTGTGGCCCGAACTCGCACTTGTCGGCGACCTCGAACCCGTTGGGATCCATCCAGCCGATGCCCTCGGGATCGGTCATCGCCTCGACCGTCTCGTGGACGGCCGCGTCCATGGCCGCCTCAGCATCCGGGTAGCCCTGCGGATCGGCGCCGGGGGCGACCGACGTCTCGATGATGGGGTCGATCACCACGGAGTAGATCGTCGGGCCGTGGCCGACGTCGCCGACCGAGTGATACGCGCCGAAGGCGTTGGTCCCGCACACGCCGGCGGTGATGCATTCGTCGACGCCGGCCGGCAGGAACACCATCCAGATGTCGTGCAGCCCCCGGGCCCCGCCGTGGCTCGAGATGACGGAATCGAGCTCGCTCTGCACCTGGCCGTCGGTGATGCACACCGCGGTGTCGTTGGGCGACGCGCACTGGTCGGCCACCGGCGGGTACGGATCGTTGTCCATGATCACGTCGTTGGCGCTCGCGCTGTTGAAGGCGATGCTGTAGCGCCCGGGGGTGATCCCGCCGGGGATCGTTCCCTGCGCGAACTGCGGCAGAACCGAGAAGACGTTGGCCGCTACCGAGGCTGTCGTGTGCCACGTCGGCGTAAAGCTGCTTCATCATGCCGACGTAGTCGGCCGGGGCGCCCGGAGGCTGCCCCTGGAACGGGTTTGTGCCCCCGGTCCAGAAGATCAGGTGCATCGTGACGCCACCTGCCATCACGGCTCCACCGTGATAGGTGACTGGTGTGGGCGCCCCGCTGGCCACATCGGTCTGGGCGGTGAACTTGCCCGCGCCGTTGACCGGCGGAACGAGACCGAGCGCATTCCGTACGCGCGGATGAAAGACCGGCTTACCCCATGCTGGAGCGGCGGACAGTGCCAGGACAAGGCACGCGGCCGCCGCCATGACTGCGCGACTCCTCGGCGTCATGTATGACCCTCCTATTGGACGGTGATTCTCCCTCGCCTGAGAGTGAACCTACCGCAGCCCGCACATCGCGGCAACAGGTAACCGCGGGCACACATCCCGTGTTTACAGGGGTTCTGTGTTAGGTGTTGGTTTGCTCGCGCTGGCGCAGCTCGATGCGCCGGATCTTGCCGGTCAGCGTCTTGGGCAGATCGGGCACGAACTCGATCAGCCGCGGGTAGGCGTAGGCCGAGAGATGGTCGCGGACGAACGCCTTGATCTCCTCGGCGAGCGCGTCGGACGCCTCGTGGCCGGCGCTGAGCACGACGAACGCCTTGACCACGTTGCCGCGGCGCTCGTCAGGGACCGCCACCGCCGCCGCCTCGGCGACGGCGGGATGCTCCAGGCAGGCGGACTCCACCTCGAAGGGCCCGATGCGGTATCCGGCGGAGATGATCACGTCGTCGGCGCGGCCCTCGTACCAGAAGTACCCGTCCTCGTCGACCGAGGCGGCGTCCTTGGTGTGGAACCAGTCGCCGCCGAAGACCTCATCGGAGTCCTCCGCCGGCCGGTTCCAGTAGCCGAGCGGGTAGTGCGGGTTCGAGCGCGCGCGCAGGCAGATCTCCCCCTTCTCGCCGGGCCCGACCGGGCGCTCGTCCTCGTCGAGGATCTGCACGTCCCAGCCCGGCATCGGCTTGCCCATCGACCCCTCGCGCACCTCCATGAAGGGGAAGTTGCCGCACAGCGGATAGGACTCCGTGAGCCCGTAGAAGTCGAGCACGGTGATCCCGTACTGCTCGCGCACCCAGCGGATCGCCTCCGGGTTCAGCGGCTCGCCCGCCGAGCACATGATCCGGATCTTCTGCGGATACCGGGTCCTGGCGTCCGTGATCGACATCATCGAGCGGATCGCCGTCGGCGTCCCGAAGACGTTGGAGACCTCGTGGCGGGAGAGGAAGTCCAGCTGCTTGGCCGGATCGAAGCCGCCCTCGCGCTGGTAGACGGCCTGGACGGCGCCGTAGCGCCACGGCCCCAGCAGCGGCGCGATGCCGGCCGCCCACGCCCACTCGCCCATGCCGTGGAAGACCTCCCCGTCCCGGACGTCGTGGCAGTAGACGAACTCCTCGTGGGCGAGGACGTAGCGGTGGGCGTGCAGGATCCCCTTGGCCAGCCCGGTCGTGCCCGACGAGTAGTAGAGCTGGGCGGGATCATCGGCGGCGGTGTCGGCGGTCTCGAACGCCATCGACCCCTGGCTCAGCAGGTCGTCGTCAAGGATGAGCACGTGCTCCACCAGCGAGCGCTCCATGCGGTCGGCGTTGGCCGCGTTGGTCACGAGCACCCTGGGCTGGGAGTCCGCGAGACGGTGGCGGATGCCCTCGTCGCCGTAGAGCACCGACATCGACAGCAGGATCGCCCCCACCTTCCACGTGCCGAAGAAGGCCGCCGCGGTCTCCGGCGTCGGGGGCAGCAGCATCGCCACGCGATCTCCCCTCTGGACGCCGTGGGCCACCAGCACGTTGGCGAAGCGGTTGGCGCTGTCCTGCAGCTCGCCCCAGGTCAGCCGGCGCACGTTGCCGTTGAAGTCCTCGTGGATCATCGCCGGCTTGTCACGGGGGTGGCGATCGCAGACGTCGGCGGCGATGTTGTAGCGCTCGGGGACGGTCCAGCGGTGCTCGGCGCGGGCCTGTTCGTATGTGAGGGTTGAGCTCATCGGTCAATCATTACCGATGAGCGCGGGTGCTGCCGGAGCGTCGAGGTCCTCCTCGGCCAGGTCCCGGCGGAGGGGCGTCTCGCGGTCTACTGAAGAACGCGGCCGTCGCCGCCGGTATGGTTACGGGCCAGTCATGAGCGTCGTATTGGACGTCCTGCTCGGGGCCGGACTTGCCACCGCGATCGGGATGGGATGGGTTCTTGCGCGCGCTCCGCGCGTGGCGCGCACCCCGGCGGCGATCGGCATGCAGTCCGCGTTGCACGCCGCCACCGCGACCCTGCCGCACCTGCGCCGTGGCCTGGGGCCGAGCTCCGCGGCCCACGCGGTCCCCCATCTGCGCCGGCTCACCGGCGCGGCGTCTGTGGCGCTGGCCGACACCCGGACCGTCCTGGCCATCGACGGCGAGGGCAGCGACCAGGTCCGCCCGGGCGACATGCTCAGCCGTCTGCTGGCCCGCACCCGCGACGATCGCGTTCGCATCGAGCCCCGTCTGACCTCGTCTGATCCCACCTGCCCGCTGCGCTCGGCGGTGCTGGCGCCGCTGGTGGTCCAGGGCCGGCGCGCGGGCACGCTTATCGCCTTCTACCGGCGGCCGGGGCGTCCGCCGGCCAGCGAGGTGCGCGTGGTGATAGAGGCCGCCAGCCTGGTGTCCGCCCAGCTCGAGCTGTCGGTCGTCGCCGAGCAGGAGGAGCGGCTGGCGCGGGCCGAGCTGCGGGCGCTGCGCGCCGAGATCTCGCCCCACTTCATCTACAACGCCCTCGCCGCGGTCGCGGGCGACATCCACGACCGCCCCGACGACGCCCGCGAGCTCCTCATCGACTTCGCCGAATTCACCCGCTATCTGTTCCGCGACGGGCGTTCCTACGTCACGCTGGCGGAGGAGCTCGAACACGTGGAGCGCTACCTGCGCCTGGAGCAGGCTCGGTTCCGCGACCTCCGAGTCACGATTGACGTGGCGCCGGAGACGCTCGGGACGGTCGTACCGGCGATGTCGCTGCAGCCGCTGGTGGAGAATGCCGTGCGACATGGCATCGAACGGCGCGCCGGCACGGGTCGGGTGGCGATCGAGGCCCGCGTCGCGGGCCGCGACATCGAGCTGCGCGTGGCCGACGACGGCACCGGCATCGCGCCCGAGCGACTGCCGGGCGTGCTGGCGGGCGCGGGCGGCGGCATCGGCCTGTCCAACGTCGACGGCCGGCTGCGGGCGACGTTCGGTGAGCGCTACGCGCTGCGGCTGGAGTCCGAGCTCGGGCACGGCACGACCGCGATCATGACGGTGCCCAACCTCATCGGCGAGGACGGCGCCTGGACCGCGGCGGCGATGGCGGCGAGCGGATGACCGGCGACCAGCTCACCATCCTCGCCGTCGATGACGAGCGCACCCAGCTGGAGGATCTGGCCCGCCTGCTGCGCAACTCCCCGAGCGTCAAGGAGGTGGAATGCGCCTGCGACGGCCACGACGCGCTGGTCAAGGCCTCCACCCAGGCCTACGACGCCATCTTCCTCGACGTCCGAATGCCCAACCTCGACGGCCTCGAGCTGGGCCGGGTGCTGCGGCGCTTCGCCGCGCCGCCCCAGCTGGTGTTCGTCAGCGCGTATGACAATGCCGCGGTGGACGCCTTCGAGCTCCACGCGCTGGATTACCTGCGCAAGCCCGTGGGCCGGCGGCGTGTCGAGGAGGCGATCGAGCGCGTCGCCGCGGCGGTCGAGTCCAGCGCCGCCACGGCGGAGCGCAGTTCGGCGCGTCCACCGGTGGGAGGGTGGGAACCGGACTCTGATCACGAGATCATCGCGGTGTCCAACCTGCACGGCGGCTCCACCCGGCTGCTGGCACGCAGCCAGATCCTCTACGTCCAGTCCTACGGCGACTTCGTCCGCATCGTCACCGCCGACGGGCGCTACCTGCTGCGCTCGACCCTGACGGAGATCGAACGGCGCTGGGAGCCCCATGGCTTCGTCCGCGTGCACCGCCAGTTCGTCGCCAACCTCCGTAACGCGGTGGAGCTGGCGCCGATGCTGGGCGGCACGGCCGAGCTGACCTTTGCCGGCGCCCAGACGATTCCCGTGGCCCGTCGGCACACGGTCGAGCTGGGCCGGCGGCTCAGCGTCTGAGCCGCCGGCTGTCGCTCAGGGCGGTGCCCCCTAATGCTGCGTGCTAGGCCTCGGCGGCCTGCTCCTCCTTGATCTTGCCCTCCAGCTGCTGCATGACGTCGGGGTCGCGCAGCGTGGTCACGTCGCCGAGGGCGCGGCCCTCGGCGATGTCGCGCAGCAGGCGGCGCATGATCTTCCCGGAGCGGGTCTTGGGCAGGTCGTCGGCCCAGATGATCCGCTTGGGCCGCGCGAACTTGCCGATCCGGTCGGCCACCCGGGCCCGGATCTCCTCCACCAGCTCGTCTGAACCGGCGAGATCACCCTCCAGGGTGACGAACGCGCAGATCGCCTGTCCGCTGTCCTCGTCGGTCTGGCCGATGACGGCGGACTCGGCGACCTTGCCGTGCGAGACGATCGCCGACTCGACCTCGGCCGTCGACAACCGGTGGCCGGACACGTTGACGACGTCGTCGATGCGCCCGATGATCCAGAAATAGCCGTCCTTGTCCTTGCGGGCAGCGTCGCCGACGACGTACGTCGTCTTGTCGAACTTGGCGAAGTAGGTCTCGATGAACCGGTCATCCTCCTTGTACAGGGTCCGCAGCATCGACGGCCACGGACGCTGGAGCACCAACAGCCCCTGCCCCTCCTCCAGCGGCGTGCCCTCGCGCTCGTCGACCACGTCGGCCGCGACGCCCGGAAACGAGCGCGTGGCCGATCCCGGCTTGGTGGACACGATGCCGGGCAGCGGCGTGATCATGATCGCCCCGGTCTCGGTCTGCCACCAGGTGTCGACGATCGGACAGTGCTCGCCGCCGACGACCTTGTGGTACCACAGCCACGCCTTGGGGTTGATCGGCTCGCCGACGGTGCCCAGCAGGCGCAGTTTGGACAGATCCGCCTTCTCGACGTACTCGACGCCCCATTTCATGCACGCCCGGATCGCCGTGGGCGCGGTGTAGAAGATCGTGACGCCGTAGCGCTCCGCGATCTCCCACCAGATCCCCTTGTTGGGGTAGTCCGGTGCGCCCTCCCACATCACCGAGGTGACGCCGTTGCACAGCGGCCCGTAGACGATGTAGGAGTGACCGGTGACCCAGCCGACGTCGGCGGCGCACCAGTACACATCCTCGTCGGGCTTGATGTCGAAGATGTACTTGTGCGTGGCGCTCACGCCGGTCAGGTAGCCGGCGGTCGTGTGCAGGATCCCCTTCGGCTTCGCGGTCGAGCCGCTGGTGTAGAGGATGTACAGCGGGTGCTCGGCGTCCAGTTCCTCGGCCGGGCACTCAGGATCGGCGGCGTCGCAGATCTCGTCAAACCAGACATCGCGGCCCTCCTGCATGTCGCAGTCAGTGCCCGTCGACCTCACGACGACGATGTGCTCGAGCGACTTCACGTCGCCGATGACCTTGTCCACCGCCTCCTTGATCGGCGCGGTCTTGCCCTTGCGCCGGGCGCCATCCACGGTGATCAGTGCCTTGGCCTCGGAGAACTCCATCCGCTCCTTGACCGAGTCCGACGAGAAGCCGCCGAAGACGACGTTGTGCGGCGCGCCGATCCGCGCGCACGCGAGCATCGACACGACGACCTCGGGGATCATCGGGAGGTAGATCCCCACGATGTCGCCCTTCTGGACTCCCAGGTCCTTCAGCGCGTTCGCCAGTCGCTGGACGTCGCGATGCAGGTCCGCGTAGGTGATGTCGCGCTCCTCGCCCTCCTCGCCGCGCCAGTGGTAGGCGACCTTGTCACCCTTGCCGGCGTCGACATGCCTGTCCAGGCAGTTGTAGGACGCGTTGATCTTGCCGTCCTCGAACCACTTGTAAAAGGGCGGGTTGTCCTCGTTGACGTCCTTGGTCGGCTCGGTGAACCAGTCCAGGCTCTTGGCCTGCTTGACCCACCAGCCCTTCCAATCCTTCTCCGCCTCGTCATAGACGGCCGGATCGTTGAGGAGTGCGTGCTCGCGGAAGGCCTCCGGCGGGTCGAACGTCTCGATCTCCATCATCTCCTCGAGCTGCTGCTCGAGGGTGTCCTCACTTTTCGATGCCGTGTCTGCCATACAAGCCTCTCCTTGTAAACCCTTGGCTTTTGGCGCACGCGGGGTCAGCAGCGGGCGCCGACAGCGAGTGCCGGCGCCCGAGCTGGCCGCAAAGCGCGGCTGTGTTGTCTCTAGTTGTATCCCACCAAACCGCTGGGCGGTAGGCCCTGGGTCAGCGGCTGAGCGGCCAGACCGGCGCGATGACTCGACCAAAGGTCGAATTGATTACCCCGGCGAACGAGGCGTACCAGGCGACGATCGCCGTAGCGAGCCCGATGTAGCCGCCGAGCTTGATCGTTCCGTTGGTGAGGCTCGTGGTCCCGGCCAGCGCCGAGTTGCCGATGCCGAGCACGATGAACGTGATCGCCAGCAACAGGAACACGGCCGCGACCGCCCCCGTGGTCCGTAGCGAGCAAATGAACATGTAGGCGGTGAAGATGCCCCACATCCACAGGTACAGACCGAGTCCACTGAACACCTCGGCCGGTGCGTTGCCTGTCACTGACGAAATGACGAAGTAGAACGAGATCCAGAACGCTCCGTACGAGCAGAACGCGACCGCGCCGAACGTGTTGCCGGTCCGGAACTCCCAGAGCCCCGCTACGAACTGGGCGACGCCGCCGTAGGCGAGCGCCAAGGCCCCTATCAAGGGCAAGAGTCCACCACCGGGGTGGGTCTTGTCGCCGACCAGTCCGGCGTTGACCAGGCTGAGCACGAACGTGGTACCCGCGAATGCGGCCAGGCCCAGTGGCCCGGGGTCAGCCGGGCTCCAAGCGATTCCGCGGCCAGATGTCGGATCTGACTCGGGGATGATGTCTGCCTCCCGGGGCGGCAGGTTGCCTGCTTCCATCTCTCCTCCTACTCGAGTTGACGAGACGGACGCAAAAGCTCGCAAAGGCGCGTCACCGCGCGAAGGGAGAGATCGCCGGACGGTCGTGCCCGACCGCTGAACGGTCGCCAGAGCACGACGAACGGCGACCGCCCGGGGGCTAGCTGCGGCGCTTGCGCTTGCGCTTGGGCGTGGTGGCCCGGGTGCGGCCGTTGGCGGGCGCCGTGGCGGCCTCGGGCTCGATGGCCGGAACCGGCGTGCGCGTCTTGGCCCCGCGGCGAGGACGATCGCCCGTCTCGGCGGCACGGCGCGCCCGCGTCTCCGCCGACGACGGCCACGGCTCGGCGCGGCCCGACCGCCACGCCGGCGGCACCCCGGTCGGCCAGCGGCCGGAGACGAGGTAGGCCACGGCGAACAGCCAGAAGGTCTGCACCACGGGGACCTGCGTGATCTGGAACAGGACCAGCGCGCCGGCGAACATCCCCAGGTAGCCCATGAACCGCGTCAGCAGCCCCTGGTTCATCGCCTGCAGCGAGACGAGGACGAACGCCACGGCCACCAGCAGCGCGGCCAATTGGCCGACAAGCTGGAGCCCCAGCAGCCCGGTGCCGCTGGTCAGGTGGTTGGCCTCGGCGTAGGTCTGCGAGCCCGTGGTGGCGAACTCGTGGACCTTGATCGCGACGACGATCGCGTAGACCACGCCCGCGAGCGCGGCCAGTCCGCCTCCGACCAGCGCGATGTAGCGGATGTAGGGCCGCACCTTCTCGGGGTTGCGGGCGCGGGCGGCGCCCAGGAGGAACAGCAGCGTCCAGGCGATCGTCAGCGAGCCGATGGCGTTGATCACGGAAGCGATGAGGTCCAGTGGAAAGCGCTTGTTGGCCACCAGCAGGTCGAGCGTCAGCTCGTCAACCTTGGTGTGAGGGCCGCTGAGCTGAATGACCGAGGCCACGATGAGGCAGGCGCCGGCGATGACGGCCACAACCACCTGCCGTGTGCGCACACGTGATTCGTAGGCCAGGATCTCCTCGGGGCTCATGAGGCGCCCAATGCTAGAGCGGGTCGCCCAACGCTGCGGCCGCGGTAAGAGTTTCGGGGCCGCCACCGGGGCCAGCTACCATTGCAGCCATGGAAGGAAGTGGATTCGGCGGTCTGTTCGGAGATCCGGACGATCTGCAGCGCCGGCTTGGTGAGTTTGCCGAGCAGATGCAGGGCGCGCAGCGTCTGGCTTGGGCCGACAACGCCATCAAGCTCGCCGTCGATCTGACGGTGGCGGCGATGAACCGCGCCAACATTCAGGGGACGACCGAACAGCAGGCCGAGCAGCTCCGGTCCGTGATGGCGGTCATCTTCCCCGAGGCCGTGACGCTCGTGCGCGAAGCGCGCGAGGGCCTGCAGTAACCCCTCTCAGGGACCGCTGACCGACATCGCGCGCCGGCTCAGGACTGGCCGATCGCCGACAGCACGAGGTCGTCGTGCTCGGCCGGCTTGACGTTGCGCAGAACGTCCTTGACGGTGCCGTCGGGAGCGATCACGAACGTCGTGCGCTCATTGCCCATGTACTCCCGGCCGTAGCGGTTCTTCTTGACCCAGACGCCGTACTGCTCGGCCACCTGGTGGCCCTCATCGGCGAGCAGCGGGAACCCGAGCCCGTACTTCTGGTCGAACTTGGCCGTGGCCTTGACCGCGTCGGGCGAGACCCCGAGTACGACCGCGTCGGCCGCGTCGTAGTCAGACCGGTGATCGCGCACGCCGCAGGCCTGGGTGGTGCAGCCGGGCGTGTCGGCCTTCGGATAGAAATAGAGCACGACGGTCTTGCCGCGGAGGTCCGACAGGGTGATGGCGTTGCCGTCCTGGTCGGGGAGCGTGAAGTCGGGTGCGGGATCTCCTGGGTTGAGCATGACGCGATCCTATATGCCGACCACGGCCGACCCCTTCTGGAGCGGTGCGCCCATCCGCAGGGATGGTCACGAAGGCGGCTCGCCGTGCTCCGCCGCCGCGGAGACAGCCGCATCCGACATGGCGTAGGCGCGCGCGGCGCCGTGCATCGCCGCCTGCAGGCGCTCGCCGGCCTCGGCGAACCGGGGCAGCGCCGTCGCCCAGCGCGCCATCAGCCCGCTCATCGCCGCGTGCGCCGGCGTGTTCGCCGCCGCCGTCGCGTGCGACGTGACCTGTCCGTGCAACTCGCTGGTCCCGGGGGAGATGCCGCTCAGGCGCCCGGCCATCTCCTCGAGCGCTGCGGTGACGACCTCGATCTGTGACACCGTCCAAGCATCCCCCTACCTCGCGCCGCAGGTAACTGGCCGAGGGTGTTGACCAGGCAATACCTCGGCCGCCGAGTGGCATGACCGGGAGCGACCGGGTCCGGCCCTACTTGAGCAGTCGCGACAGCCGGCGGTCCTTGAGCAGCTTGCCGTCGGTCTGGCAGGTGGGGCAGTAGCACATGACGTAGTCCTCGTAGAAGACCGCCTCGAGCTGATCGCCGCAGCGCGGGCAGGGCTCGCCGTTGCGGCGATGGACGCGTAGTGGCATCGGCAGCTTGTCCGGGATGGGCAGCGTCAGGTGCTCCTCGTAGTGCGCCAGCGCGCGGCCGAGCTCGGAGACGATCGCCTCGCGCAGCCGCCCGGCCTCCTCGTCTGACAGCTCGGCGCCGCGTTTGAATGGCGACAGCTTGGCGGCATGGAGGATCTCGTCCACCCAGGAGCGGCCGATGCCGGCGATGACCCGCTGGTCGCGCAACAGCCCATGCAGGGGCCGGGGCGCGTCGAGCACGGGACCGAGCTCGGGCGGGTCGGGATAGGCCTCGGGGCCGAGCGTGGCGATGTGCTCCTCCTCCTCCAGGCCCTCGGGGGTGAGGAGCTTGACCCATGCCGCCTGCTTGGTCCCGAACTCGCGCAGCCGCAACTCGCGCCCGTCGTCCAGGCGCAGGAGCAGCCGCGAGGTCCGGTCGCGCAGCGACGCGCGGGTGTCGAAGAGCTGCAGGCGCCCCGCCGACATGAGGTGGATGAGCAAGGAGAGGTCGCCTTGCACGCCGACCGCGAAGAGCTTGCCGCGGCGCGTGATCCCGGTGATCGTGCGGCCCTCGATCGCACTCAGCGGCGGGTCGAACGACCGCAGCGCGTTGATGCCGGGGGTCAGCGCGGACTCGACCTGTGCGCCGGTCGTGGCGGCGCCGATCAGGCGCGCGGTGATCTCAACCTCGGGTAGCTCTGGCATGCCTTCACATGAGGCTACTGAGGCGCGCCCGGCCCCTTCCACACAACAAGATCTTAGATAGAAGACTCGAATTGTTCACGGGCCTTCAGTTTCGCTTTACGAGGATGAGAAGACTGATTTGCATGAGTGACCTGCTTGCCATCTTCGGACCCTCGGACATCGATTCAGAACTGATCAGCGAGATCTCCCGTCTGCACCCGACGCGGGTGACGGTCCTCGTCGAGGACGTCGACGCCGACTGGGCGTATGACGAGTCCCCGGCGGGCGTCGGCCTGCGCAACCGGCTGGCGATCCTGATGGCCGCGATCGAGCGGCTGACCGGCGCCACCATGACGGGCCTGGCCGGCTCGCGGGATCAGTTGATCGGATGGCGGTTCGATCGCGAGATCGGCGGACGCGCGCCGATCGCCGCCTGATCCCTGCACGCCGAACCCCGAGGCGCCCCGCCGCGACGACTCGCGGCGGCGGGTGACGGACGCCCCCGCTGCGACCGGTACCCTCCGGCACCGATGAGTGCCGCCCTGGCCCCCGATGACATCGTCGCCACTCACGCCGAGGGCGCGGCCAACGTGCGCGAGCCGCTCCTGGTGCTGGAGCCGCTGCGCGAGTTCCTGCGCGCCGGCGGGCTCGACGCCCCCAACGACCTCGGCGCTGTGCCGATCGGCGAGGGCCACTCCAACGTCACCTTCGAGCTGTCCACCGGCGCCGTCCTGCGCCGGCCGCCGCGGGGCCCGCTGCCGCCCAGCGCCCACAACGTGTTGCGCGAGGCCCGGCTGCTGCGCGCGCTGGAGCCGACCACCGTGCGGACGCCGCGGGTGCTGGCCGTCTGTGACGACCTCGAGGTGATCGGCGCGCCGTTCTACCTCATGGAGCGCGTGGATGGGACGGTCATCACCGACACGGTGCCCGCTCCGCTGGACACCCCCGAGCACCGCGGCCGCATCGCCGGCGAGCTCATCGACTCGCTGGTCGAGCTGCACGCCACCGATTGGACGACGCTCGGGCTGGAGGGGTACGGCAAGCCGACCGGCTACCTGGAGCGCCAGCTGCGACGCTTCAACGGTCTCTGGGAGGTCAACCGCACGCGGGAGATCGAGGACCTCGACGTCGTCGGCACGTGGCTCGCCGACAACATGCCCGAGTCTCCCGGCTCCACCATCGTGCACGGTGACTACCGCCTGGGCAACACCATGTTCGCGGCACAGGCCCCGCCGCGGCTGACCGCGATCCTGGACTGGGAGATGGCGACGATCGGCGACCCGCTGGCCGACATCGGCTACCTGATGATCCACTGGGTCCAGTCGACGGACACGCGCAGCCGCTTCGTGATGCACACCGTCACCGACCAGCCGGGGTTCCCCAACCGCCAGGAGATGGTGCGACGCTACGAGCAGCGCTCGGGTCGCTCGGTCTCGTCGCTGGACTGGTACGTCACGCTGGCCATGTGGAAGGCCGCGGTCTTCATGGAGGGCAACTACAAGCGCGCGTTGATGGGCACCACCGACGACCCGTGGCTGAAGACGTTCGGCGAGGGCGTCGTCGAGCTGGCCCACCGCGCGTTGGACGTGACCTGGAACGGGTTCTAGGGTGAAGTACGCAGGGCTGCTGGTCGACTGGGGCGGCGTGATGACCACCGACCTGTTCGCGTCGTTCCGCGCCTTCTGCGCGGCCGAGAGCCTGTCCGCGGATGCCGTCGGCGAGCGCTTCCGCACCGACCGGGCGAGCCGCGATCTCCTCATCGGCCTGGAGACGGGGACGCTGTCGGAGGCGGATTTCGAGCAGCGCTTCGCCGAGATCCTGGGCGTCTCGCCGGACCGCCTGATCGAGCGGATGTTCGCCGGCGGCGGTCCGGACGCGGCGATGCAGCGGGCCGTCCGCAGGGCGCGCAGCGCCGGCATCCGCACCGGGCTGATCTCGAACTCGTGGGGGACGAGCCGCTATGACCGCGCACTGCTGAGCGAGCTGTTCGACGGCGTGGTCATCTCGGGCGAGGTCGGCATGCGCAAGCCCGCGCCCGAGATCTACGAGCGGGGGGCGCGCGCCATCGAGGTGGCGCCGGCCGCCTGTGTGTTCGTTGATGACCTCCCGTTCAACCTCGCCCCCGCTCGCGAGCTGGGCATGGCGACGGTCCACCACGTGGAGGCCGGGCAGACGATCGGAGAGCTCCAGCGGCTGCTGGCGGTGGAGCTCGCGTGACGGCGCGCCGTGCCCGTGCCCGTGTCCGGGCGCTGGCGCTGGTGCTGGCGCTGGCGGGGATGCGGCGGCTCGAGCTCGATGTCAGCCCACCAGCTGCGCACGGGCGCGACCCGGGCGTGCGCGGTGGCCACCCAGCGCCTTGATGACATCCCCTCCCCTGAGCTTCCCTCCGACGGCGTGGCGTTCCTGCGCCGGGGGATCGCTGCGCTGCGCCCGGAGCTGACGGCATTGGCCGTCCTGCACCCCGACGGCGAGCTCGGCGAGCACTTCAACCGGGCGAGGACCGCCACCGCTCAGGAGCTCAAGGCGCTTCAGTCCTCGCTCAAGGGGCTGGAGGCGGGCAACGACCCGGTGGTGGCGGTCAAGACGCTGCAGGCGCAGCTGGTCCCGCTGGAGAGGCGGGCGACCGCCTCGTGGCTGGCGCTCAAGATTCCCGCGTGCGTTGACACGTAGGCGCCGGCGGCCACTCGTACGACACCGGCCCGGCCGCGTGGCGCGAGCCACGCGACCGGGCCGGATGAAACCGGGCCGGGGTTCCCTAGAGGCGGTTCGCGGCGGCCTTGTCGGCGTTGACGACGACCTTGGGGAGCGGCGCGAAGTCCAGGTTCTCGCCGAACGAGTGACCGCGACCGAGCGCGTACTGGACGAAGGACTTCAGCAGCGCGCCCTGCGGAGCGATGGTCGGAGCGATCACGTACGTGAACGTGGAGATCGGGTAGGCGATCTTCGCGCCCTTGGGCGGATCGACGATGCTCAGCGCCATGTTGGACGGGACGTGCTTGACGCCCGCAGCGGCGTTCTCGATGTTGGCCAGGTTCGGGTATTCGAACCTGCCGGCGGCGTTCTGGATCGCAACCGCGGGCAGCTGGTGGGCGATCAGGTAGGACACCGCGATGTAGGCGACGGAGCCCGGCGTGCCCTGGAGCACGGCGGTGACGCCGGAGTTGCCCTTGCCCGAGGCGCCGGCGGGGAAGCTGACCGACGTGCCCAGTCCGACCTGGCTCTTCCAGGAGCCCGAGACGTGGCTCAGGTAGTTGGTGAACGCGTACGTGTCGCCCGAGCCGTCAGAGCGGAACACCGGGGTGATCTTCAGGCTGGGCAAGTGGACGCCCTTGTTGACCTTCGCGATGCGCGAGTCGTTCCAGTTGGTGATGCGGCCCTGGTAGATCGCTGCCAGCAGCGACCCCGTGAGGTGGAGCTTGCGGCCGGCGCCCGGGACGTTGTAGCCGACACCGGTGGCCGACAGCGCCCACGGGATCTGGATGCAGTTGTGGCACCCCGCAGCCTGGGTCGGGCTCAGCGGAGCGTCGGAGGCGCCGAAGTCAACGACGCCGGTGGAGATGTCCGCGATGCCCGTACCGGAGCCGACCGGATTGTAGTTGACGGTGTTGCCGGTCTTGCTGTCGAACGCCGAGGCCCATTCGGCCTCGAGCGGGGCGACCAGCGTCGACCCGGCGCCGTTCAGCGTCCCGCCGGAGGCGGCCGCGCCGGCGGTGGAAATGAAGCCGCTCGACGCCCCGACGGCCAGCACGGCAGCGGATAGCGTCACCAGCCTGCTGCGTTGGAAGGCAAAGCCTTTCAAGGGGAGGCCCTTTCGATTGGAGACAGTGCGCCCGTCCCGGCCCGGCCGGCCTTACGAGCAGCACTAGCATGCGGATCGCGCGAGGCCCGCTTGTTGCCGGGTTGTTACCAGCGTTTTGTGATGTTGTGATGCGAGGTAACGTCCCCGCTCGCTCCAGGGCCCTTTCTTTACCCTGCGCCGTCGATGTCGGCGAGATCCGCTGCCCCGAAAAACCGTCTGACGACGTTCATCGCCGAGCGTCGCGCCACCGAGCGCAGCCGCGGGGATCAGATCCTGCGCGGCCTGTGCCTGCTGGCCGGCCTGGTGGCGGCGTTCGTGCTGTTCGAGGTCGCCTACCAGATCATCTCGGGCGCGGCGCCGGCGATCTCCAAGTTCGGGCTGGGCTTCCTGGGACACACCGATTGGGCGCCGAACTTCAACCGTTTCGGCGGCGCGGTCATGCTCTACGGCACAGCGGTCACGTCGGTGATCGCGATGCTCATCGCGGTCCCGCTCTCGATCGCCATCGCGCTGTATCTGGCCATGCTCGCGCCTGGGTCGGTGCGGACCATCATCTCGCCCCTGGTGGAGATGCTGGCGGCGATCCCCAGTGTCATTCTCGGCTTCTGGGGCCTCATCTATTTCGCCCCGTTCGTCCACACCCACATCGAGCCGTTCCTCTACAACACGCTGGGGTTCATCCCGATCTTCGGGGCGCCCCAGACGACGGGGCTGAGCATCTTCACCGCCGGGCTCATCCTCACGATCATGGTGGTCCCGATCGTGGCCTCGCTCAGCCGGGACCTGTTCCAGACCGTCCCGCGAGAGCTCACCGAGGGCGCCGAGGCGCTCGGCGCCACGCGATGGGAGGTGATCCGGGGCATCGTGCTGCCGTCCACGATCTCCGGCGTGGCGGCCGCCACGACCCTCGGGCTGGGGCGAGCCTTGGGCGAATCGATCGCCGTGCTGTCCGTGATCGGGACCGGCGCCCAGATCCACAAGTCAGTGTTCGAGACCGGCAACACGCTGGCCGCGCGGATCGCCCAGGACATCCAGTACCCCGTGTCCAAGCTCCAGGTCAACTCGATCTTCTACCTGGCGCTGATCCTCCTCTTATTCGGGGTCGCCACCAACCTGATGGCCCGCGCCGTCGCTCGCCGCTATGACGTCCATCGCGCGTTCTGAGCATCTCCCCTACGATCCAACGGCGCCGCTCACGCCGTCGGGCAACCTGAGGCGGCGGCTGATCGTCA
Organism: uncultured Actinomycetota bacterium; assembly: GCA_963801435.1. GTDB lineage: Bacteria > Actinomycetota > Thermoleophilia > Solirubrobacterales > Solirubrobacteraceae > Palsa-465. The sequence continues at coordinate 292,196 of CAWDFE010000024.1, read as the reverse complement.
GCCGGATCTCGCAGGCCGCCGCGATCGCGGCGGCATTCGTGGCCGTCGCGGCGCTGGGGATCGTCGTGTTCGACGTGATCAAGGCGGGGGCGTCGGCGCTCAGCCTCAGCCTTCTCATCCAGGATCCGCCGCAGTTCGCCGGCGCGGGCGGCGGGATCCGGTCGAACATCATCGGCTCGGCGATCATCGTGGGGATGGCGGCCGTGATGGCTGTGCCGATCGGGGTCCTCATCGCCATCTACATGACGGAGTTCGCGGGCCCCAAGTCCCGCATCGCCAATGCGCTGCGACTCGGGCTGGACCTCATGCAGGGCGTCCCGTCGATCGTGATCGGCATCTTCATCCTCGGCCTGATCGTGGAGGTGCAGCACAAGGACTCCGGGTTCGCGGGCTCCGTGGCGTTGGCGATCATCATGCTGCCGCTCGTCGCCCGCTCCACGCAGGAGGTTCTGCGACTGGTGCCCTCCCCGATGCGCGAGGCCTCGGACGCGCTCGGCGTGGACCGCTGGCGCTCCATCCTCACGGTCATCCTGCCGGCAGCGCTGGGCGGGATCATCACGGGCTCGATCCTCGCCGTCGCGCGCGCCGCCGGCGAGACGGCGCCGCTGCTGGTGGCCGACTCCACCTTCGGGCCCCACCTCACCTTCAACTGGTTCGGACCGATGCCCAACATCCCGGTGTCGATCCTCACCGCGTCTGACTCGCTCAACCCGTCTGGCTTTCCGCGGGCGTGGGCGGAGGCGCTGGTGCTTCTGGCGCTTATCCTGTTGGCCAACATCGGGGCCAGGTTGTTGTTCGCCCGAAGCCGCCGCAAACTCGCCGGATGAGCGAAGAGGACCGTGACGTGAGCAGCGCATTCCGAGATCAGGACGCGGTGCCCCGCCAACGGATCCAGGTCGCTCCCGTCCCGGCCCCGCCACCCGCGCCGCTGATCGAGGGCAAGCCCCGCGAGGTGCCCCGCGCGGCGGTGTTCGACATCCGCGACATGTCGGTCACCTACGGCACCAAGAAGGCGCTGGACTGGACGACGCTGAGGATCTACCGCAACCTCGTCACCGCCGTGATCGGCCCGTCGGGATGCGGCAAGTCGACGTTCATCCGCAGCCTCAACCGGATGAACGACTCGATCCCCGGCTTCCGGATCAGCGGCCAGGTGCTCTACCACGGCCACGACATCTACGCCCGGGCCACCAACAGCGTGGAGGTGCGACGCCGGATCGGGATGGTGTTCCAGCGGCCCAACCCGTTTCCGAAGTCGATATACGACAACGTCGCGTGGGCGCCCCGCAACCTGGGGATGAAGAAGAACCTCGACGAGCGCGTGGAGCGCGCGTTGCGCAGTGCGGCGCTGTGGGGCGAGGTCAAGGACCGCCTCAAGGTCAGCGCCCTCAGCCTCTCCGGCGGCCAGCAGCAGCGGCTGTGCATCGCGCGGGCGATCGCGGTGGAGCCCGACGTGCTGCTCCTCGACGAGCCCGCCTCCGCCCTGGACCCGGTGGCGACGGCGTCGATCGAGGACCTCATGCACGACCTCAAGCACCGCTACACGATCGTGATCGTCACCCACAACATGCAGCAGGCCGCCCGCGTGGCCGACCGGACCGCGTTCTTCTCGCTGGATCCCAACGAGCGAGTGGGGACGCTCGTGGAGTACGACGACACGGACGTGATCTTCAGCAACCCCGTCGACACCCGCACGCGCGACTACGTCACCGGCCGCTTCGGATAGCCGTCGCTCCGCGGGAGGGGCCGTCGCTGCGGTTGTGGCCCTTGCTGCGGTTGTGGCCCTTGCTGCGGCTGTGGCCGTCGCTGCGGCTGTGGCTCCCCTCGATCCTCGGTCGCCCGGGGGTTTCCCGACGCGAAGGGGGCAGCGGCCCGGTTTGCGTCCGATCACCCCCGGATAACGAGGGCAACACGACGCGAACCCACACGGCCGGGGATTCGCGTTTGGTTTCCCCCCGCCCCGTGGGCACGGCGGCAGCTCCGGCCGAGCGGCTACGAGCCGATCGCGTCCGGGGAAACCTGGGCGAGCAGGGGCTGGCCGCACTGCCAGCAGAACGACGCGCCGACGCTGTGCGGGGCGCCGCAGTTGGCGCACGCCCCGGCCATGCCGGTCTCCTCGAGACGGAGGATCCGCTCAACCTCGCCCAGCTCGGCGTCGGCCTCCTGGAGCACCGAGGCGCGCTGCACGAGCACCTCGACCCGGATGCGGTTGCGGATCGCCATCTCGTACACGAGGCCACCGAGGTCCCACTGGAGCTCGGCGACGCGCGCGTTGAGCTGGTCGCGGCGGCGCTTGAGATCCACGACGCGGTCGTCGCCGCCGATCCTCGTCTTGGAGGTCAGCGGGGGCGCGGTGGGGTGCGGCTCCGGGACGGGGCCGAGCACCGAGGTCTCGGCGGTGTCTCCGTTGCTGGGCGCGTTGTGGTTCATGCTGTTGCGCGAAACGACTGGGTCAGGGCGTCACTGACCGAAGAAGTTGTTCCCGGTGAAGTGACCGTTCTGGCACCCGGCGCTGCCGCTCTGGCAGCTACCGCCCTGGGTGACGGTGGGGGCGGCCACCTTGGCGCTGCCGCCGGTGACCTTGCTGGCGGCGGCCGCGGCCTTCTGGATGACCACCTTCGGAGGAGGCGCTGCCTTAGCGGCCTTGGTCGCGGCGTGCTTGGCCTTCGCGGAGTGCGAAGTGCCGGCGCCCGAGCCCGAGCCCGAGCCTGTGGTGGCGCTCCCCGCGGCGCTGGCCGCGGGCGTGCCCGTTCCGCCGCCGTTGACGGTGATCGACGGAGCCGCCGCCGCCCCTTTGGAGGTGGTGCTGGAGTTGCTGTGACCGATGAGGACGCCGACGCCCATGGCGAGGAGCAGCGTCGCGACGCCGGCGATGAGGTTGAAGCCGGCCGAGGTGCGGGGACGCCGCGGAGCCTTCGCCGTGCGCACCGTCGTCTCCTGGACGGCCTCCTCGGGGCCGGCCAGGGTGAAGCGCGGCTTGCCGCGGCGCTCGCCGCAGTTGACGCAGTAGCGCTGGTCACTCGCGAGAGGCGCACTGCAGTTGACGCAGTGGTCACTGGTCCCTGCGACCGACACCTGGCGGGTCGGCTCCTCCGTGAATGGCGGCGACGCCGGCGAGGCGACGTCGGATCGGTCGGGGCCGACGCTCATCGTCAGTGTCGGATCGGCGCCATAGGTGTCAGCTAGCGTATGGCCGGCGCCGAGGCGAGTTGTGAACAACCCGTGACCAGGGCTGTCACAGGATGCAACCGGTGAGAGGATGTGGGGTTCTGGATGTTCACATCCTGCCGCCGCTGACCGAACAGACTCAGACGACATGGACACGGACGACCACAGCGGCTCGCGCACGGGCATCGGCCGGGACTGCGCCAACTGCGGCGCGCGCCTCGCGACCGACCAGCGCTACTGCCTGAGCTGCGGGACCCGACGCGGCCCGCTCCCGCCCCGGGTTGAGTCGACCCTGCACGAGATGCGCACCGCGCCCGCCGCGCCGGCGCCCATGCCCGTGGCGCCCCCTCCCGAGCCTCCTCCGCCGTTCGCACTCCCGATGCCGACGCCCAGGGTGGCCTCGCTGCTGGTCATGGCGATGCTGTCCTTCGGCGTCATCGCCGGCTCTCTCAGCAGCCCGGGCGGAGTGGAGGCACTGGCTCACTCGTTCGTGCTCTCGCTCCGGCCGGTGACGAGCGCTCCTGTCACGACCGCCGCCTCCAACTCCGCCGCCGCCGGCGGCGGCGGCGGGGCCACCTCCGGAGGCGGATCCCAGCAGGCGATCACCGAGACGGTCACGGAGCCCGCCCCGTCGGGTGGCGGGGCTACCACCACCCCGGCGAGCACACCGTCCAACACCGGCTCGGGCACCGGCGACGGTTCGGGGTCGGGCTCGGCGGCGGTCTCGCTGCCCCCGATCAAGCACGTGTTCCTGATCATGCTCTCCGGTCAGGGCTACAACCAGTCGTTCGCCATCGCCAAGGGGCATCCCTATGTGTCGGGCAGGCTGCGCAAGCAGGGCGAGCTCATCACGCAGTACTACGGCGTGGCGTCCTCCTCGCTGGCCAGCGAGATCGCGCTGACCAGCGGCCAGGGGCCCACGCAGGACACCGCTGCCAACTGCCCGGTGTTCGCGAGCGTCGCCGCAACCGGCAATGCCGCGACCACGCAGGTGGTCGGCAACGGCTGCGTCTACCCACAGACCACCCAGACGCTGCCGACAGAGCTCTCAGACAACGGCAACACCTGGCGGGCGTACATCCAGGGGATCGATCAGGGGCCGGCCGGGACGCCGAAGAGCTGTCGCTACCCCACGCTGGGCGCGGCCGATCCCAATCAGGCCGTCACCGCAACCGACCCGTACGTCACCTACCTCAACCCGTTTGTCTACTACGGGGGTCTCACCGCCGGCACCGACTGCACGCAGAACGACGTCGGGCTCAGCAAGCTCGCCGGGGACCTCAAGCAGATCAAGACGACGGCCAACTTCTCCTACATCGCGCCTGACGCGTGCAACAACGGCTCCGACACGCCGTGCATGCCCGGAGCGCCGGCCGGCCTCGCCCGGGCCGACGCGTTCCTCAAGTCCGTGATCCCGGAGATCGAGGCCTCGCCCGCCTACAAGCAGGACGGGATGATCGTCGTCACCTTCGACCATGCCCCGCAGGCCGGACCCGACTTCGACGCCACCAGTTGCTGTGACCAGCGGACGTTCCCGAACCTGAGCGCCTCGCCCGACATGACTGCCGCGGACACGAGCGCCACCAACACCACCCTCCCGACCACCACCGACACGAGCATTACCACCGGCAGCACCAGCACCAGCACCACCACCGACACGAGCACCACCAACACCACCAGCACCACCACCGACACCAGCACCACCACCCCGACCACTACCGAGACCACCCCGGTCGGGACGCCGCCGAGCGCGACCACCACCACGGTCGCCCCGATCACGCCCACCGAGACCGCGCCCACCACGACAACCGGCACGACGACGGCCGCCACGACCCCGTGTCCGGCGACCACCGCGACCGGGACGACGACCACCACCACCACCGGCACCACCCCCGCCGGCTGCCCCCTGCCCGGCACACCGGCCGGAGGCGGCCAGGTGGGCGCGCTGGTGATCTCACGCTACGTCAAGCCGGGCACGGAGGACGGCTCTGACACCTTCAACCACTTCTCGCTGCTCAAGACGATCGAGGACCTGTTCAGCGTCCCGCAATTGGGCTACGCCAAGGACGCCTCACTGCCGGAGTTCGACTCCGCAGTGTTCAACAACTACACCTCCGGCTGACCTCCGCGAAGCGGCGGACACGGCTGGTTTACCAAATCTTCACCTGCACGCCCGTCTGCGACCGCCAGAATGCCGCGCCGCATGGGTTCATCCGTCTCACTCACGAATCAGGAGATAGCGTGAAGCGCATCTGCCTCCTCGGCGCCGCGATCGCCGCAGTCCTCGTCCTCGGAGTTGCGACCGCCATGGCCGCGAGTTCACACGCCTCGAAGGGAGGCAACAAGAGCAAGACGCCCTCCACGGTGACGGCCAAGGTGTCCTGCGCCTCATCGCTGGCCATCCAGGTGGCACCCGGCGACACCGACGTGACCCCGGCCTCCCTGCAGGGCTCCTGGATGGGTGCGTCCACCTGCACGGGAATCGGCCGTGGCGTCGTCTCAGAGTCCTACACCACGGCGGACTCCGGCGACCTCAGCGGCAAGTGGCAGGCGTGGTTTAACACGGGCAGCGTGTTCGGGACATTCACCCTGACGCCCGACGACAATGCCCCGCCCACGACGACCACGTCCTTCAGCCAAGCGAGCTTCACCGGCGCATTCATCATCAAGGGCGGGACCGGCGCCTACGCCAGGGCGACAGGAACCGGCACGCTCAAGTGCTCCACCCAGAACTCGGTCCACTTCAGCTGCAAGCAGGCCGGGAAGGTGGTCCTCCCCGCGCCGGCCACCAGCAACGGCAAGAAGAGCTGATCAGCGGCGACCGGCGGCGGCCCGAGGGCTCGCCGCCGCGGCGCTCTCAGTCGCGGGTGCCGCGCCCGTAGAGCAGCTTGTAGAAGCGGCGCAGCAGCATAGTGGTGCGCGCCTTGTAGGGGAACATGAACGGCTCGCGCTTGAACGGCGCCCGCCGCGTCACCAGCAGCGACTGCATCTTGGTGTACTTACGGATCCCGCCAGAGCCGTGGCGCGTCCCCAGGCCCGACGTCTTCCAGCCGCCCATGGGCAGGTTGAGCGCTGAGTAGTTGATCTGGGCATCGTTGACGCACACCACCCCGGCCTCAATGCGACGGGCCAGCTCCTCCCCGCGCGCCGCGTCGCCCGTCCACACGCTGGCCTGCAGGCCGTAGACGGAGTCGTTGGCCAGCCGCACGCCCTCCTCGGCGTTGGCGATCCTCATGATCGGCAGCGTCGGGCCGAACGTCTCCTCCTGCATGAGCTTCATGGAGTGGTCGACGTCCACGAGCACGGTCGGCTCGTAGTAGCGGCCGCGTTCGGAGTGGGGATGGCCACCGGTCAGGACCCTGGCGCCCTTGGCGACGGCGTCGCGCACGTGATCGTCAACGATGTCGAGCTGGGGCGGAAAGATGACCGCGCCCACGTCGACGGTACCCACGCCGGTCGGCTCGCCCTGGCGCAGAGCGCGGACGTTGTCGGTCACGCGGGCCACGAACTCGTCGTAGACCGGCGCCTCGACATAGCAGCGCTCCACCGAGATGCACACCTGACCACCGTTGTTCATCGAGTAGAAGGCGGCGGCGTTGGCGGCGCGCTCCACGTCGGCGTCAGCGCAGACGATCATCGGGTCCTTGCCGCCGAGCTCGAGATAGCAGGGCACGAGCGCCTCCGCCGCGGCCCTCATCACCGCCTTCCCGGTGCGGCTGGAGCCGGTGAACATCACGCAGTCCACCTCGCCGATGAGCGCGGCGCCGGTGGCGCCATCGCCGGTGGCCACCTGGAAGACGTCCTCGGGCAGGCCGCACTCGCGCAACATGTCGGCCATGAGCAGCGAGCTCAGGGGCGTCACCTCGCTGGGCTTGAGGATGACGCAGTTGCCCGCCATCAGGGCAGGGATGCAATCGCCGAAGGAGTTGGCGATCGGGTAGTTCCACGGCCCGATCACGCCGACCAGGCCCACGGGCACGTAGCGGATGACGAGTTTCTTGCCTACGGCGACGGGGTTGTTCCATGACGGCACGCGCTCGTCCGCGAGGTACTTGGCCGCCTCCTTGGCCCAGAACCCGAGCGCGGTGACGGTGTAGCCGAGATCGGCCAGCTGAGCGTCCTCGTAGGTCTTGCCCGACTCGCCCACGACGCAGTCGAGCACGCGATCCGCGTTGTCGAGCATCCACTTCTGGGCCCGGCGCATGATGCGGGAGCGGCCCTCGAAGCCGAACGCCTCCCACTGGGGCCGGGCCAGACGCGCCCGTGACGCCATCGCCGCCAGATCGGCGGCGCCGAGCACCGGGACCGTGGTGATGAGCTCACCCGTGGCCGGGTTCTCCACCGCGATCGTGTGGGCCGCCGCGCCGTTGGTCTCGGCGGGGGTGGTCTGCTCGACGCTTGCCATACCTGCTCCTCGGTGCCGCTCTCAGGGGGATTCGGGGTCCAGAGGCTAGCGGGCGGCCGGTTCCGGACGCGGCCGATAGACCCGGGTCCAGAGCGGGCGCAGGAGCGCGACGGCCAGCGGCAGGGCGAGCACGAGGTAGAACGCGGAGAGCACTGTCCAGACCAGGGCCGGCGGCGCCAGCTTGGCCAGCACCGGGTAGTAGCGCAGCGACAGCACCACGGCGAAGACGACGGTCAGCACCGACCACACCAGCGACGCGATCGCGTAGGCGAGCAGCCGTCCCGAGTCGGGGGGCCCGTGCCCGGAAAGCACCTCGTTCAGATGGCGCGTGGCCCGCCGGCGCAGGCCGGGCTCCCGCAGCAGATCCACGAGCACGTGGTAGCCGTCGCGCTCCATCAGGGGGTTGAGGTTGAAGAGGGCTCCGACGTAGCCGCCGAACGCCACCTGGAACAGGATGTCGCGCACGCCGCCCGGTGCGGTCGCCAGGCAGGCCAGCGCAAACGCTCCGCCGAGCACGACGTCGGAGGCGGGCCCGGCGAGACTGATCATCATCCGCCGCCGGCGCGACTCGAACCACGCGTCGGTGGTGTCGACGAAGACGTACGGGAACACCACCGCCACCTTGATGCCGCCCCGCGAGACCGGGCGGCCGAACGACTCGGCGATCAGGCCGTGGGCCAGCTCGTGGCACACCACCAGCGCAAAGCGGCCGACCACGAAGACCAGCGCGCCGAGCCCGACGCGCTGCGCGACGACGAACGGCGTCCCGTAGCGGCCGATGATCAGCGCGGCGAAGGCCACGAGGCCCCCGAGCGCGATCACGGCCAGGACGCCCAACGCGGCCGGGGTGAACAGGAGCCACCCCCCACAGCGGTAGAGCGTGGCCATCGCCCTCCGAACGCCGGGCAGCTCGCGCTCGCGAGGCCTGAGCAGTCGCGCCAGCCAGGGGCTCACCCCGGGCACCGGCGGATCGGACTCGATGCCCGACAGCATCCCCTTGTCGGCGAGCTCGGCGAGCAGGCGCGCCAGCCGGGCGGGGCCGTCGGCGCCCCAGCGGGCGGAGGCCTCGCCGATCAGCGAAACGAGGTCATGGTCCCCGTCGAGCAGCTGCGCGATCTCCGCCTCCGCCGTGGCCAGGCGCACGAACGCCGAGGAGCGGTGATCCTTGAGGACATAGCGAGGCCCTCCGACCGCCTCGGACTCCTCCAGGCGCTTGAGCGACCAGCCCGATCGCAGCCGCGGCTTGCGGTTCTGCTGCCCGCGCAGGCGCGCCCGGCGAACCGACGGCTGCTCGACGACGAGGCTGATCCCGGCAGGCACGGACACCGTCATCCCCGCTCCGGCGCGATCAACGCGCTCGGCGACCTCGAGACGGCAGTCGCCCAGCTCGATCCGCATCCCCGGCGACAGGGCCACCGCACCGGACACAGCGTTGCCGTCAACGAACGTCCCATAGCTCGAGCCCGCATCCTCCAGGGTGGCGCCGTCCTCGCTGACAGCGATCTCCGCATGCGCGCGAGAGACACTTGGATCCTCGAGGACCAGATCGGACGCCGGGGCACGGCCGATCGCCAGCCGGCGGTCCAGCGGGACGCGCTCACCCCCGGGCAGCACCAGGTCGAGGTGAGCATGGCCGTCACGCGGAGTGCCGCAGAAGCGGCAGCGAGCATCGGTCCGGGGCACCTGGCGGTGACAGACCGTGCATAGCATCGGGCTAACGGTGGCAGACTCGTAAGCGCCATGCCAGAAGTGCTAAAGCGGGTGGGTCGGTTCGACCTACTAGAGGTCATCGGGCGCGGGGGCGCTGCAGTTGTCTACCTCGCCCTCCAGCGAGATCTCCAGCGCCACGTCGCGCTGAAGGAGCTCGCGCCCTTTCACCTGGCGGACACCACCTTCGCCGAGCGGTTCGTGGAGGAGTCCCGGATGGCCGGGGCCATGAACCATGCCAACGTGGTCACCGTCCACGAGTATTTCGAGGATGGGTCGGTGCCCTACATCGCCATGGAGTACCTCCCCCACGGGTCACTGCGCCAGTACATCGGCCGCCTGACCACGGCGCAGATCGCCGGGGTGCTCGAGGGCGTGCTGGCGGGCCTCTCGCACGGCGAGGCACACAGGATCGTGCACCGCGACCTCAAGCCCGAGAACCTCCTGGTGGCGGTCGACGGACGGGTGAAGATCGCCGACTTCGGCGTGGCGCGCGCGTACAGCAAGGCCGCCACCCGCAACGTTGTGACAGTGGCCGGGACCACGATCGGCACGCCGGCGTACATGTCTCCCGAGCAGGCGCTCGGCGGCGATCTGACGCCGGCCACCGACCTGTACTCGCTGGGCGTAGTGGCGTGGGAGCTGTTCACCGGAGAGGTGCCGTTCGACGAGACCGACACCCCGGTGGCGGTGCTCTACCGCCACGTCCACGAGCCCGTCCCGTCGGTCCGCACGGTCGCCCCCGACGTGGACGAGGGCATCGGCGAGTGGCTGGAGCGGATGCTGGCCAAGCGGCCCGAGGACCGCTACCAGTCAGCCGACGAGGCGTGGGTGGCGCTGGAGGACGTGGTGCTGGAGCTGTTGGGACCCCGCTGGCGCCGGGAGGCCCGGCTCGTGCTCGATGACGAGCCACCCCTCCCGCAGCGGACGCTCACCCCGGCCTCGTTCGAGTCGCTGGAGCTGGCTGCGCCGGCCGTGGAGCGCGGCGACGAGCGCGCGCCGTCGGTGCCGCGGACGATCACCGGCCCGGCCGCGGTGGACACGCCGCCCCCGACCGTCGCCCCCGCCAGGCGCCGGCAGCGCAGCAACACCACGATGTTCCGGATGGCCCGGCGCCATCGCGACGCCGGCGAGGACGAGGGGCCCGTCTCACCCGACGTCCTGCGCCGCCGGCTCGTGGCGGTGGCGATCGTCGGGGCCATGATCGTCGCCGCTGTCGTCGGCGTGCTGGTGGCCAGCCCAGGGCGCCGCGCCCCATCACGGGCCGACCAAGGCCCAGCAGCAGGCCGCCGCGCGGCGCGCGGCCGCGGCCCGAGCTAAGGCCGCGCAGACCGCGGCCGCCGACGCCAAGATCGGGACGATCCTCAGTGCCCTCGCGCACATCCGGGCGACCACGCTCACCAGGCTGCTCAACGAGACGACGCCGGCTCCCCAGGTCCGTGACGCCACCACGGTGCAGAAGGCGTTCGCGGCCGCGGCCGGGAAGATCGCCGCCTATGAGTCCAAGACCGCCAGCGCCGCCCCGCTGACGGCGACGCTCAAGAAGATCGCCGCGGACTACGGGCGGCTCGCGGCCCTGGGACGGGCCAACCGGCCGCTGGCCTGGAAGCACGCCTTCAACACGGTCAGATCGGACGAGAAGTCGCTTCGTACCGAGGTCGCCAAGCTCTGACGAGGTATGGCAGGGTTCATACCCTGGGCCACTTCTAGCGGTGCATCGCCCCGTTGATACTCATCGTGCGCCGTCTCCTATGGCGTCACGAAATCCAGTACGGAGGGTGTCTCAATGAGTCTCATCAAGGTCACCGCGGAGGAGCTGCACAGCCTGTCCTCCAACGTCCAGACCGGTTCCAACAGCATCCAGGACCAGCTGAGCCGGATGCAGGGTGAGGTCCTGGGCATCGTCGGCGGCGAGTGGCAGGGTGCGGCCTCGGGGCAGTTCCACGCGCTGTGGGACGAGTGGCAGCGTTCGGCCGCCGGCCTCAAGGACGCCCTGGACGGGATCAGCCGGCTGCTCTCCAACGCCGGAACCCAGTACCAGCAGACCGAGGACGCCATCCGCTCCTCGATGGGCTGAGCCGGTGGCGGTAACTCCGATCCAGGAACGTCAACAAGGCCTTCGCACGATGGCGTTCGCCACCACGCGCATGGACAGGTGAGCCCGTCACTCAGGCGGGCAGCGCCACCTGGACGAGCTCGAACCCGCCCGGGTCGACGCGGTACCCGCACCCGGGCCGGACCGGCGGCGCCGGGCGCCGCGGGAGCGTGACCCCGAGCAGCGGCCCGTCGACCTGGACGTCGGGCTGGAGCAGCAGGCCGGTGCGCGATCGCCGGACGCCCGACACTCCAGTGCCCCAGCGTCCTGAGGGCATCGGTGCGGCCGGCGACGATCGCGTGCAGATTCGCGCGCGGCGCGCCGAACAGGTCAGAGAGCCCGCGCGTCGGGTCGTCGACCACGTCGGCGTCGTCGACGAGGAGCACCTGGAGCCGCTCGGCGTCGCGCAGCTCGGGAGCGAGCTCGCCGAGCTCCTCGGCGGAGGTCACGACCCGGCTCAGGGCGGTGCACTCGCGCAGCGCGGAGCGGCGGGTGGCGACGCCGATCAGCGGGATGTCCGGGTACAGCCGCGCGATCACCTCCGCAACCACGCGGAGCGCCGTGGTCCGCCCGGTGCGCGCGGGCCCGGCGATCATCGCGTGATCGCCCTCGTAGAGCTCGAAGCCCGCCGGCTCCAGCGTCTCATCCCCGATGCCGAACGGGATGAACAGGTCCCCCCGCCCCGCGCTCGGCGCGGCCGGCTCCCAGCAAGGCGTCGATGCCCACGCTCTCGGGCAGCACGCCGACCGGCGGGGGCCCGCCCTCGGCCGGCGCGCCGCACGGCGCCGACGCGCTCAGCGCGGGCGGCCACCTCGTCCGCGAGCGGGCGCGCGGGGTCGGGTCGCGCCACCTGGATCACCTGGGCCGAGCCGCCCACGACGGCGCGGCCGGGCACGAACCGTGGGATGGCGCGGCGCATGAGCCCGAACTGGGCGTAGTCGGCGACGTCGGCGAGCTGGAAGGCGAGGCGTTGCTGGGCCAACGAGGCCAGCGCGGTGGGGACCGCCCCCAGGCGGTCGGCGGCGATGGCGACATGGATGCCGAGCTCGGCGCCGTCGGCCCAGACCCGGGCCAGCGCCTCGCGCAGGGCGTCGCCGCCGACGTCCGCGTGCTCGGAGGCAAAGCCGCCGTAGCCGTCGAGCAGAACGACGATCCGCGGCGCTGTCGCCCGCGCCGCCGGGTCCATCGCGCGCCGGACGCCCAGCTCGCCGCGTAGCCGCCGCAGCAGCCGGCGCTGGCGCTCGTGCTCGGCCGCCCCGATCACCGCTCCCACGTGGGGCAGGCCCGCCAGCGCGCCCAGCTCGCCGGCTCCGAAGTCGATGACGTACATGTGCAGGCGCGCGGGGTCCGAGGTCTCCGCCAGCGCCAGCGCCAGCGTGCTCAGGGCCGTCGTGGTGCCGCTGCCGCCGATGCCGTACATGAGCAGGTTGCCGGCGCCCAGGTTCCAGCCGATCGGATACTGCGCCTGGGCCTCGGGATCGTCGGCCAGCGCGAGCGGGGTCACGAGGCCCTGCTCGCCGCCGAGCGCGCGCGGCGCCCCCATGGCCAGCAGCTCGTCGAGCCCGACCTCGCCGGGCAGCGGCGGCAACCACGGCCGGCGCAGGGTCCGCTCCTGGGCGAACGCATCGGTGGCGGCGAGGACGAGACGCTCCAGGTCAGAGGCGGTGGCCGCATCGGCCTCGCTCCCGTTCCGGCGCTCGCCGTCGCCGGTGACGACGAACGGCTCGGTCGACACCGCCGCGGCGGCCGGTCCGGCGGTGATGCCCGAGACCAGCGCGGTCTGGACCGGGATCAGCTCCGACGGGCCGAGGCGCACCTGCGCCCGGCCGGGCTGGTTGCGCGGGATCTTTGCCGCCGCCGGGGAGTCGATCACGTCGCTGGAGTCCTGCGGGGTCTGCACGCGCAGGCACACGCGCAGGTTGGTGTTGGCGCGGATGTTCTCGTTGACCGCCCCCGACGGCCGCTGGGTGGCCAGCAGCATGTGCACCCCGAGGCTGCGGCCCCGCTGGGCGATGCCGACCAGCGACGGCACGAAGTCCGGCAGCTCGGAGGCCAGGGTGGCGAACTCGTCGATGACCACGAGCAGGCGCGGAATCGGTCCTGCCCGCGCCGCCCCGCCCTGGGCGACCAGGCGGTCGTACTCGATGAGATCGGTGGCGCGATGCTCGCGCAGGACCCGCTCGCGATAGCGCAGCTCCGCCTCCAGCGAGAGCAGGGCGCGTTCGCCGAGCTGCTCGTCGAGGTCGGTGACCATGCCCACCGTGTGGGGCAGCGCGGCGCACTCGCCGAACGCCGAGCCGCCCTTGTAATCGACGAGGACGAAGTTGACGCGCAGCGGCGAGTGCCCGGCGGCGAGCGCCGCCACCAGGCTGCGCAGGAGCTCGCTCTTGCCGGCGCCCGTCGTGCCGGCCACCAGGCCGTGGGGACCGTCTGAGACGAGGTCGATGTCGAGCGGGCCGTCCTCGGAGAGCGCGAACCGCGCCACCAGGCTGATCTGCCCGGTGCTCGCGGCCCAGCGGCGCCGCAGGTCGCCGGCATCGGGCTCGCCCATCCCCAGCAGCGACAGGAGCCCGACGTGGTCCGGGAGCGCGCCCCCGGCCAGCTGGAGGTCGGCGTCCTCGAAGCGCGCCAGCGCCAGCGCGCATTCGCGGGCGGTCTCCGGCGACATGCCGGCCACGAGCAGCGGGTCGACCCGCTGACCGCTCTGGGGGCGTAGGAGCCGGGCCTCCCCGGCCTCGTCGGCGAGCTCCACCACCGTGGTGCAAGCGGCCGGGAGCCGCTCGCTGCTGCGAGCGATCACGATGCCCGACACCTTCTCCCCGGCGCGCAGGAGCGCGCGGCCCGATGCTCCGCGACCCTCGATCAGGGCCGGGCTGTCGAGCACGGCCAGCACCTGGCGCGGATCGTCCGCGTCGCGGTCAGCGAGCTCGGCGGCGAGCGCGGCGCCGGCGGTGGTGCCGACCGCGAGCTGGCGGCCGGCGACGCCGCCGGCATCGCGGGCGTGCGGAATCCACTTGACCCAGTCCCAGTCCTCGCGCCCCTCGGGCTCGGTCAATACCGCGACCGTCAGATCGGCGGGACCGTGCAGCACGGCCGCCTGGCACAGCAGCGCCCGGGCGAGGCCGAGCGCCTGCCCGCGCTCGCCGACGATGCCGACGACGCCGCCCTTGGCCAGCGCGACCTCGACGGGCGCCATTTGGAGCCAGCCGTGTTCGGCGAGCACGACCTCGGCGTCGGCTCCGGGGGTGTGACGATCGGCCAGACGCGGGCGAAACGGCACCTCGCCGTAACCGGCCGAGAGCGCCAGGAAGTCGCCGTCGAACGGACGCCGCTCCCACAGCCGCGGGTCCGGAGCGGTGGCGCGACGGGCGATCTCGGCCAGGTCCGGATATGCCTCCCGGCGCCGCGCGAGCTCCTCGTCCTGGCGCGCCGCGACATCGCGCTTGAACGACTTCAGCTTCTGGTCGTACTCGCGGCGGTCCCCGCGCGAGGTGCGGCTCGCCTGCCGGCGCTGCTCCAGCCAGCTGCCGATCACCATCACCGGGCTGAGCAGGCAGAAGAGCGCAAAGAGGATGTTCTTGAGCAGGATCACCATGACGACGCCGAGGATCAGCGGGCCGAAGGCGGAGGCGAAGCTGAATCGGGGCCGGGAGACGTCGCCGGGCTCCTCGGGCGCGGTGAGCGCGTCGTCGCCGGCGGGGGCGCGGTTGCGCGGCGGGCGGTTGAAGGGGATCGTCCCGGCCAGGCTGGCTTGGCGCACGGGGTCGACGGGCAGGCCCGGGATCCGCGGCGCGACGATGAAGGCGACGTCGCCGGCCTCGAACACCGCCTGAGGCTCGACGTCGGTGGGGCGGCGGATGCGCTTGCCCTCCACCCACGTGCCGTTGACCGAGTCCAGGTCGGTGACGGTGGCGCGCAGGCCGCCGGGGCTGGGCTGCACCCGCAGGTGCCGGCGGGAGACGCCCTCGTCTGTCAGGGTGAGATCGCAGTCGGCGTCGCGGCCCACGACCACGCCCGCCGCGGTCAGCGGGACCGACTGACCGGCGTCGAAGCCGGCGATGACCCGCACCTCCAGGACGGTGGGCGCGGGCTCGGACCCCTCCGGGGCGCCGTTGGCCGGGTGGATGCGCGCGCCCTCGTAGAGCCCGATCTCCGAGAGGGCGAGGTCGACGTGACAGAAGCGGCCGTCGAGGACGATGCCCCGGGCCTGAGCGGCATCGGGCAGAGCGTCGAGCAGGTCGCCCACCGTGGCGTCCTCGCGTCCGAGCCGCAGCTCCAGGTCCTCTGGCGCGCCGGGGCTGTTATCCAGTACCACCCGCATTCAGTGGTCGCTCTCGTGAGTACGTTCGCACCGAGAGGTACGACTGGTGGATGCCAGGCGAGGACGCAGGACCCGACGTGTAGCAGCGCTACACGAGGGTCCGAGGACCGCCGGAACTCGACCTCGCCGCCGGCCCATTCCGGCGACGCTGGATGCCGAGCGGGCCGCCAGCCCATGCTGCCGCCGCCAGGCGCACCTGGAATGCGAGCGTATTCGCGGGAGCGGGCACCAACGCGCTGAGCGTACCGGGGGGGTGGGCGGTCGGGTCGATCCCGCGGGTACTGCCCGCTCCATACCCCGGGCTACTTCCGCGCCCGCGCCGGCGCGCCGATACTGGTGCGCATGTCCGGGTTCGTCGTCGATTCGCGCACGCTGCTGGCGGTGCGCGACACCTTGGGGCGCCTCAACGAGCAGCTCGTGGGCATGCACACCGTGATCTGGCATCAGTGGGGGACGTTGGGAGGCGTCGCGCTGGAGTCAGAGCTCGAGCACTTCTGCGGGACTTGGCACTACGGGGTGACCGAGCTGGGCGGGCAGCTCCAGGACCTGACGCGGAGGCTCGGCGAGGCCGCCCAGGCCTACGAGCGCATCGAGCAGCGCATCACCCAGGCCGGCGCCGGGTCCACGCCCACGACCGCCACGGGCGCGGGCCACGCGGGGACGGCACTGACTGGCGGCGCGACGCGGCACGCCACGGCCAAGCATCACACCGCCACCGAGCATCACGCACCCGCCAAGCACCACGCCGGCTCCATGGGGCCGGGCGGCAAGCACTACTCCGGCGGGGTCGGCATCGCTCCCCCGGGCGCGGGCTCCGGGCACTCCGGCGAGCGGCACAAGCACTCGGGCGACAAGCGCTCCACCAACCACGGGCACCCCGGCGTCGGCTCGGGCACGACGGTCATCCCGCCCGGTCCGACCGGCGGTTCGCATCACGGGGGCGGCGGCCACCATACGGGCAGCGGCTCCGGTGTGACCGTGATCGGCGGCGGGCCGACGCACAGCTCGCAGCGCTCGGGGTCAGGCACGACCACCATCGACGAGAAGATCCACCACGCCGAGGACCGCCAGCGCTCGGAGCTGGCCGCGATCCTCAAGTTTGGGCACGACTGAACGCTAGAATTCAGCGCGCTTGAGGAGGAACGCTATCGGACGACGGGGCACGACCTGGGTGGGGTTGCTCGCGCTTCTCACCCTCATGGTGATTGGCGTGCAGCCGGCGCGCGCCGGCACGTGGATGCTCGTCTCGTGCGCGAACCCGGACGGATCGGTCGCCCCGACCGACGGGTGGTCTGCGTTCACACAGGGCACGACCACGCTCGGCGACGGCAACAACACGCATTGCTCGGCGGGAGCTCCGATGTCCGCGTCGCTGGGCAACCAGATTGCCGCCCAGCCCAACCAGAGCGAGACCCTGGAGTTCCAGTCGCCGGCGGGCTCGGCGCTCATCGGCGGGACGCTGAACGTCGCCATGAGCGCCTATGGCGGCGACACGAAGGGAGGCACCGCCCAGGCCGATGTGCTCGAGCCCCAGGACAACCTGGACCAGAGCGATGCCGTCTTCGCGTGCATCAACTCGTTCGGGTGCGGGGGCAACAGCGGCAACGCGTACGCCGGGCCCGTCGTCATTCCGGCCAACCGCGGCGGCAACCTGTTCGTGACCGCCATCTGCACGGTCTTTCCCGGCTTCCAGTGCGATCAGAACGTGGGCGGGTCCGACGGCTACTGGGCGCGAGCGCAGGTCAACGCCGCACACCTGCTCCTGTCCAACGCCGCAGCACCCCAGGGGACAGCCTTCTCGGGCAGCGCTCTGCAGCCCCACGCCCGCGGAGTCGCCCACCTGGTATTCACGGCGACCGACGCCGGCGGCCCGGGGATCTACGCGGTGACCGCCGCCATCGACGGCGGAGCGGTGTTCAGCGGCACGCCCAACACCAACGACGGCGCCTGCGTTCCGGTCGGGGCCGACCCGGGCACCGGCGCGCTCATGTTTGACTCGCAGCAGCCGTGCCCGGCGACCGAGGTCGTCGACATACCCGTCCCCACGACGGGGCTGCCTGACGGATCGCACGAACTCTCGGTGACCGTGACCGACGCCGCCCGCAACAGCTCGACCGTGCTGGACCAGACGATCACCACCTCCAACCCCCAGACCACGCCCAACCCGACCGGTCGGGGCGCGCTGCACGCGCGTTTTGTCATCTCGTGGAGCTGGAATGGGTCCACCACGCTGCTGCGCCGCATCCGTGTCTCGCATCTGCCGCGCAACGCTCGGGTGAGCGTCCGCTGCGCCGGCATGCACTGCCCGCGACTCCGGGCCAGCGCCATCGGTCCCCGCAGGGTGGCGACTCTGCTGACCCGGCTTGCCGGCCGGCGCCTGCGCGCCGGGCAGTCATTGCTCATCACCGTCGCGGCCCGCCGCCACCGCCCGGAGCGGATCGAGGTCCGGATCCGATCCGGGCGCATGCCGCTTGCCCGGCTGGTGAAGTGATGCGCGCCGGGCACAGAAGAACACGAGCCACCGGGATCGCACTGTTGCTGGGGGTGGCGCTGGTGCTCGCCGCCGGGGCCGCCCACGCGGGCACCTGGATGCAGATCTCCTGCGCCAACCCTGACGGGTCTGCAGCGCCGGCCGAGGGGTGGACGCTGAGCGCGTCGAGCCCGCCGGACCCTGGGGGCATCGCCAGCACACAGTGCTCGCCGGACACACCGATGCTGGCCGAGCTCAGCGTGCTGGCGGCGGCACCGCCGAACTCCGCGGAGTATCTGTCGTACCAGCCGCCGGCGGGATCAACACTGCTCGGCGGGTCGCTGAACGTCACACTGTCGGCGGACGGGTACGGGAGTGACTCCGGCGGGTCCGCCGCCGCCGTTGCCGGTCTGTACGAACCCTCCCTGGCGGCACCGTTCTTCCGCTGCGTGGCGTTCTTTCAAACCTGCGGGCCAACCGCGAACTTCAGCGGCGTGGTCCCCCTTCCCAATGACGCCCAGGGCACGCTCACCGCTGGAGCGGGCTGCTCCTCGAGCACCGGCACCTTCTGCGATGCCAATGCCAACGACAACGCATGGGCTCTGGTGCAGGTGGCATGGGCGCACCTGCTGCTCTCATCCAGCGTGTCGCCGACCGGATCGGCGATCAGCGGCAGCGCGCTGCAGCCCGGAGTCCGCGGCACGGCGCACGTCGTCCTCAACGCCGGCGAGACGGCCGGTCCGGGGATCTATGCGGACTCGGTCGCGATTGACGGCCGGACGGTGTTCACGGGGACGCCGAACACCAACGGCGGCAAGTGTGTTCCGGTGGGGACCGACGCGGCCAGCGGCGCGCTCATGTTCGACTACCAACAGCCGTGTCTCACCAGCGAGGTCATCGACGCCCCGGTGCCCACCGCGGACGTCCCGGACGGGCGCCACGATTTGTCGGTCACGGTCACCGACGCGGCGGGCAACAGCTCGACGGTGCTCGATCAGACGATCACCACATCCAACCCGCAGACCACCCCCAACCCCTCCGGGCGCCGGGCCATCCACGCCCGCTTCACGATCTCCTGGCGCTGGGACGGCGCCACCACCACCCTGCGCTCGATCCGCGTCGAGCATCTTCCCCGCGCCGCGCGCGTGGCCATCCGCTGCTTCGGCAAGCGCTGCCCCCGGATGCGCGCCGCCGCCATGGGTCCCCGACGCGTCGCCACGATGCTGCACCGACTCGCCGGCCGCCGGCTGCGCGCCGGCCAGACGCTGCTCGTCACCGTCACCCAGGCCCGCCATACCGCCGAACGCATCGCACTGGGCATCAACGACGGTCGCAAGCCGACGGCCAGGCTCCTGAAGCGCTGAACCGCGGGGTATCGCGCGCTCGATACCTCCGGTCACTTCCGGCCGGCGCCCGTGCGCCTGATACTGGAGCGATGACCGACCCGCTCGCCGATCCCCGGGCCGAGGACCTGCTGGCCGCCGTGCCCGCCGATGTCACCGACCTCGCCGGTGCCTTCCACATCGCCGCCCACGAGGCGGGCATGACCGCCACCGGGCTCGTCGCCGCGCGCAAGGACGGCACCTGGACCGGCCACGCCGCCGACTCGTTCCGCGAGTCCATCGGGCAGATTCCCGCCGAGCTCGAGCGCGTGCGGGCGGGCTATCACGGGGTCGCCACTGCGCTCAGCGACTACGAGACGACCCTGGCGCTCGTGCAATCGGAGTTCGTCAGGGTGGTGGGCAGCCTCGGCGACGTCCGGGCCCAGATCGGGACCGCCGAGACGGCCGCTCAGGGCGCCATGACCCCGAGCCGTCCCGTGACCTACAACGATCTGCTCGCCGCGGAGCTGGCCATCGCCCGGACCAAGCACACGCTCGAGGGATACCACGCCCAGGCCCGGCAGCTCGAGGCTCGGGCGTTGGCGCTGCTCGATGACTTCGACACCGCGCGCAAGCTGTGCCGGGCCACCGTGGCCGCGGCGCAGCGCACCGCCCCGGCCTCTGCGCAGACCGGCCAGGGCAGGTACGTCGTCGGTCCCCACGGCAAGCTGTCGCGGGTCGGGGGCGCCGTCTTTCAGACGTCGCCGCTCGGCGGACCGGACGCGGGTGGGCCGTCGGCCCAGGAGCGCCGGCGGATCGAGGCGATGATCCGCGGGGCCGACAGCCTGCTCGGCACGCCGTACGTGTCCGGCGGCGGCCACGGGGTCGGCGGCGGCCTGGACTGCTCGGGCTTCGTGTCGGCGGTGCTGCGCTCGGGGGGCTTCATGAACGGCGCGGTCAACACGGAGGGCTTCGCCGGCCAGCCGGGCATCGCGTCGGGCCCGGGCCGCTACGTGACGATCTACGATCGCACCGGCTGCGGCGCCAACGAGCACGTGATCATCGATATCAACGGCCGCTTCTACGAGTCCGGAGGCGGCAGCGCCAGCGGCGGCGCCCTGTTTGTGCACCAGTTCAGCCCCAGCGCGGGGTATCTGACCTCGTTCAACACGGTTCTCCACCCCACCGGGCTATGAGCCGAACGCGCCGGTTCGGGCGCTGGCTCACGGGGCCGCCGCGCCCGCCCCACCTTGTACGCTGGCCCCGTGCGTGCTCAGGAAAGGGCCGTCTTGGGCTCCGCCGTCAGCGCAACGGAGCTGCAGACCCTCATTCACGCGGCGCGACGCGGTGTTCCGTTTCTGTTCCTGCGCGACGACAGTGGCGCCCAGGTGGTCGTGACGCTCGATGGAGAGCGCCTCGTGCTCGGGCGCGCGCCCGGCAGCGACCTGGAGATCGGATGGGATCCTCGCGTTTCCGGGGTGCACGCGCACCTGGAGCGGCGCGGCCCGCGCTGGACGATCGAGGACGACGGTCTATCGCGCAACGGCACGTTCATCAATGGGGAGCGACTGCGCGGGCAGCGTACGCTGCGCGACGGCGATGTGATCGCCGTCGGGGACACGGTCCTCGGGTTCCGTCACCCCGAGCCCGAGCCCGTGCTGGCCACCGTCCCGGTGCCGACGCTGTCGGTGCCGGCGGTGTCCGAGGCCCAGCGCCGCGTCCTGCTGGCCCTGTGCCGGCCGCTGGCGGGCGAGGACTCGACAGCGCCCGCCACCAACGAGCGGATCGCCGAGGAGTTGGTGCTCAGCCTCTCGGCGGTCAAGGGTCACCTTCGGGTCCTGTTCACGCGCTTCGGGCTCGAGGACGCGCCGCAGAACCAGAAGCGGCTGCTGCTGGCCGAGCGGGCGTTGTCAAGCGGCGCCGTCCGTCCCGACGAGCTCCAGTAGGGCCGGCGGATGGCGCCGGTCAACCGCCTGCCGCGGCGGTCGCGTCAGCCGCCGATGGTCGTGGTGCCCGAGCCGCCGCTGCTCTGCTTCTTCTTGTGGGTCGTGGACCCGCTGGCCGCGGGCGAAGGCGGCGGCGCGCTCTGCACCGGCGCCGAGTAGACGGGCGTCGAGGTGACGGTTACGGTGGGCGCGGGAGTCGGCGAGGCCGTGGTCACCACCGGGACGGGCTTCGGTGGGAGCTGACGGTGGTGGCGATGGTGCGGCTTGGGACGGCGCTTGAGCGACGCCTGCACCGGGGTGAACTGCGAGACCAGCTCGGCGTTGACGCGGCCGGCCGTGGTGCGCCTGGTCACCGTTGCGGCGACGCGCGCCGTCCGGGGCGGAGTGGCGGCACGCGCAGGCGCCTCGTGCTTGACCGCCCGAGCGACCAGGAACGCAGCACCAAATGCCGCCACTATGCAGATAATGGCTGTCCCTGCCACTCGCACAGCACCGATGATACCCCCGCACGGGGCGCTCGGCACGCGTTCTGCATCGCCTCGGACCTTCGTACGGTGCAAAACCGGTGGATTGGAGCGATAATGAGGCGCTGTGGGGGTGTGGGTGCCCTGACAGGCGGAGGACGGACAGCTGACTGACGAACTCGCGCGCAGCGTCGAGCTGCTGGAGCGCCTTCTCGGCGATCGCGACCTGCGCCGCCGCTTCCGCAACGACGCCGCCACGGTGCTCAGCGAGGCCGGGCTACCCGAGCTCGCCGCCGGGCTCGGACGCGGCGGCCGGGCGCTGATGACGCTCGAGATGCGGGAGTCGCGCTCGAGCCTGGCCGGCGTCATGGTGGCGGCGGCGGCCGAGGGCGTGGACCTGGCGCAGTTCGCCGAGCACGCCGCGCCGGCGCTCGCCCACGACGCGGACGCGGCGATCTCGCACCTCGTGCCGCAGTCCCACCACGCGGCGCCCGCGCCGGCGCACGATGTGGCTTTGCACGCGCCGGCCAGGCCGGACTTCAACCCGCCCGCCGAGACGCCGGCCCTCGCTCAGCCGGCGCCCAAGCCGCCGACCGGGGCCGATGCGTCGCCGCCCACTGCCGGGCCGGCCACGCCCGCAGCGGCCCCGCAGCCCCAGGGGGCGTCGGCCGCGCAGCCGGCGGCGATGCAGACGCCGTCGCAGGGCGCGCGGCTGGTCACCGCGGCCGGCGAGCCTGCGGCCCCGCACGGGGGCCGCCACGGCGGCTCCGGGGGAGCGGCGGTCTCCCCGCCGGCGGGGCAGCAGCCGGCGGCGCATCAGCCCGCCGCGCATCAGCCCTCGGGGGCCGCGCCCGAGCCCGTGGCGCCCGACGCCGCCGACGCAGGCCCGGCCTACCCCGGCGATGGGGCCACTCCCCAGCAGATCGCCGCGTGGATGGGCGCGCACGCCGAGCGCGCCGGGCTGCCGCCCGAGCTCCCGGTGATGGCGGCGCTCACCGAGTCGGGGTTGCGCAACCTCCGCTACGGCGACCGCGACTCCGTCGGCTTCTTCCAGATGCGCCTCGGGATCTGGGACCAGGGGGCGTATGCCGGGTACCCGAGCGACCCCCAGCTCCAGATCCAGTGGTTCATCGACCACGCCGTCGAGGTCAAGGCCCAGTACCCGGGGCTCGCGTCCAACCCCAGCACGTTCGGCGAGTGGGTGGCGAGCGTCGAGCAGCCGGCCGCCCAGTACCGCTACCGCTACCAGCTGCAGCTGCAGACGGCGCAGGACCTGCTGCGCGGCGCCGACCTGACGTCGGGCGCTCCGGCGCCGCCGCCCGCGCCCGCCCCGCCTCCTGTGCCCGTCGGGCAGGGCGCGCTGAAGGTGGCGATGCACTTCGTAGGGAGCGGCGGAGGCTCCGGAGCGAGCCTGGACACCGGGCCGACATCGGCCGAGATGGTCCAGTACGCCTACGCCCGGCAGGGCCTCCAGCTGCCGAAGGTGGCGTCGCTGCAGTACGACGTCGGCGTCCCCGTGGCCGATCAGCATCTCAAGCCCGGCGACGCCGTCTTCTTCGCCGAGCGCGACGGGTACGTGGATCACGTCGGTCTCTACGTGGGCGACGGCCGCTTCGTCGCCGCCGCCGAGGACGGCGGCGGCGTGAGGGTCTCGTCTCTTTCCGATCCCCCGTTCGGCGGGCATTTCATCGGGGCGCGCCGCTACACCGCGGCGGCGCTGGGAAACCCCGGCAGATACGCACGCCCGCTGCCGACGGTCAAGCGCTGATCGGCTACAGCAGCCTGACGTTGGGCTTGCGGCCCCAGCGGAAGTCCAGCTCGGCCCGCTCCTGGCGATAGCCCGGGGCTTGGAGCGTGATGACGAGCTTGTCCCCGGCGCGGTAGCGGCGTCCGACCAGCGCATGGAGCAGCTTATGCACGCCGCGGATGCCGTTGGCGAGGTCCTTGCCGCGGTGGCGGGGGCAGCCACGCCCCTTGCACTGAAGCTGGAGACGCGTCCGGTACGGGAAGGTCCCGACCTTGACCTTGCCCACCCGCGTCGTGGCGCGATTCCAGGTCCAGCTGACCGTCAGCTTGATCCGCAGCGTCCGCGGCCGAGGCTTCGGCGTGGGGATCGGGATGGGCACCGGCACGGTGACGACCGGGGCGGTGGTGGTCGTGGTGGTGGTGACCGGCGGCGCGGGCGGCTGGGGCGCCGGGCAGGTCACCGGCGCCGGCGCTGTGGGAGCCAGCGAGACGCCCGACCCCTTGTGGTAGGTCTTGCTGCGCCACAGCACCGTGCCCCCAGGAGCGATGAGGTCGACGTTGCCGTCGCCCAGCATCTTCAGGTACGAACCGGGGTGGCCGTTGGTGGCGGTAGACCACAGCACGTGTCCGGTGCGGTCGTCGACCACCAGGTCGCCGTCGGTCTGCATGGAGGCGTACGCCCCCGCGTGGCTCCAGGTCTTCGTCGACCACAGCGCGTTGCCCGAGCCGTCGAACAGCGCCAGGTTGCCGTCGGCCAGCATCGTCAGCCGGTAGGCCTCCGGCGACTTGGAGTACAGGCTCCAGCCGGACCTGAGCACGTCGCCGGCGAGCATCTTGTTGACGCGGCTGGCGGCGGACCAGATCGCGGTGGTGGCGTAGATGACGAGGTTGCCGTCGTCCTGGATGACCAGCCGCGGGCAGCCGGTGGTGGGGCTGTTGGAGCTCCACACCGCCGAGTTGCCCGTGTCGTAGATCACGAGGTTGCCATTGACCTGCATGAACGCCCGCGCGCCCGGGAACTTCGACGTGCCCGTGGACCAGAGAGCGCGGCCGCCGGGGATCGACTCCACGAAGTTGCCGTTTGCCTGCATGAGGACCCGGAAGTGGCCGTCCGGGGACTCGATGTACTGCCCGGACGTCAGCGTCCCGTTGGCGCTGAGGATGGTCGGCGGCGCGGGGGTTGCGGCGGTAGCCGCCAGCGCCACCGCCGTCAGGAGCCCGGCCACCCCGGGCAGAAGGACGGCGGCGCGACGCAGCCTTCGGTGAAGCGGGTGCCTCGACGTGACGGTCCAAACGCGGCGCATCGCTGTTGCACGTTCTCTATACCCCGAAGGGGCTGCGAGTTGCGGGCGTGCGGGTCAGACGTCGGCCGGCGTCAGGCGGGGTCGAGCTCGATGCCCTCGATCGTCGGCGGATCGAGGGGACGATCCTGCGCGCCGGTGGGGGCCGACTCGATGGCATCGACGGCGTCCATTCCGGCGGTCACCTGGCCGAACACCGTGTGCTTGCCGTCCAGCCACGGGGCGGCGTCGATGGTGACGATGAAGAACTGCGAGCCGTTGGTGTCCGGGCCCGCGTTGGCCATCGCCAGCGCGCCGCGCTCCACCTTGTGCCGGTTGATCTCGTCCTCGAACGTGTAGCCGGGGCCGCCGGTCCCGATGCCGTCCGGGCACCCGCCCTGGATCATGAAGTCGGGGATGACCCGGTGGAAGATGATGCCGTCGTAGAAGCCGTCTGCGGCGAGCTTGCGGAAGTTGGCGACCGTCTTGGGGGCATCGTCGTCGAAGAGCTCTAGCGCGATCGTGCCCATGCTGGTGTTCATGTTGGCTGTGCTCATCGCTCTGACACTAGTGCACCGTTTCCGAACTCCCTTGCGCTCTGACGGCGTCTGGACGCGCCTGGCCGGGTCCGCCGGCCCGGCATGTACGCCCGGTACAAGCTGGGCCGGCGGACACCGCCCAGCCACGCCCAGCCACTCGCCAGATCATCAAGGGACTTACGACACGCTGCACTAACCGCGATCCGGGCGGCCTGTCCCGGCCGCCCGGATCGTCGCGGGCGTGTGTGCTCCCGTTGGGCTCTAGTGCAGCACTAGCTGTTGCTGGCGGTCTGGATGGCGTTGATCGCCGAGGTCACGCTGATCGCAGGCGCGGTGCCCCCGCCGGTGGTGGTGCCGGAGCAACTCACCGACCCGGTGCCCGACGGACCCGTCCCCTGCAGCGGGAACGACGCCGTCTTCGCGGTGGCGGTGCCGGTTGTCGCGGGCGTATCGAACGTGATCGAGCGCGACGCGGTGTTCGAGCCGACGGTGAGCGTGCAGCTCACGACGTCGTGCTGAGCCGGAGCCGTGTTGGCAGGCGTCACGGTCACCGACGGATTGGCGAAGGCCAGGTACGACGCGCCGGTGGGCAGGGCCGCGCTGGTGATCGACGTCGCGCCGGTGCCCAGCGTTGCCGTGTTGTTGGTGGTCCCGAACTCCGACGGCAGCGCGTTGTTGCAGGTCACCTTGCCGACCTGGTTGATGGTCCCGATCGCGGAGCCGGTCTGGCAGGTTCCGCTCACGCGGACCTGGAGCTGACCGGTGTTGGCGCGCACGACGCCGACGGCGCCGGGCTGGATCTTCTTGTAGGAGACGGCCCCGTTGTTGATCTTGCTGTTGGTGACGGCGTTGTTCTTGAGCTGCGCCGCCCCCACGCTGTTGTTGGGGATCGAGATCGCGGCGTAGCCGACGCCGCCCAGCGACATGAACAGGGCGACACACGAGATCACGATTGCCGCGGACGGCCGGCGGCGCATGAGGGACTTCAAAGGCAAGGCAGATACCTCCCGGAGGTGGGGTTCGATGGATCCGTGCCCTTCACAACAGGGCGGCAGCGGCGAAGTCGCGGCCGGGCGTCCGCGGACTGACACGGGGCTTATGCGAGAGCCCGGCTGGGCGAGAATTTGCAGCCGCCGAGCGCCGGAGCGTCAGGTCCGCGCCAGCTCGAGGCGCAGCACGTGGCCGCGGACCTCGGTGCCGCCGGTCTGCTCGATGACCCGCTCGGCGTCCTTCTGGGGAACCTCCACGAAGGAGAAGCGCTCGAGCACGCGGACGTTGCGGACCGACTCGCCGTCGAGGTGGGTGGCCGCGGTGATGGCGTGGACGATGTCCGACGGTTCGTGCCCGGCGGCGCGGCCCCCGGAGAGGATCACCTTGGCGCAGGAGTCCTCCCACCCGTCGCCGTTGGCCGACACCCGCGGCTTGGAGTGCCGGCGCGGCGGAGCCTTGATCGGGGTGGGTGCCACGTGGGCGTCCTTGACCCAGGGCGAGAGCTTGACGCCGGCGTGGCGCTCGATCGCCTGGATGTCGCGCGCCTGACGGCGCTCATAGAAGGTGATCGCCCGGCCACTGCGGCCCACGCGCCCGGTCCGGCCGATGCGGTGCACATAGACGTCGGGCGAGGTGGGGACGTCGTAATTGATGACGTGCGAGATGCCGGAGATGTCCAGGCCGCGGGCGGCGACGTCAGTGGCCACCAGGAGCGGAACGCTGCCGCCCTTGAACGCGATCATCACGCCGTCCCGGGCGCCCTGCGTCATGTCGCCGTGCAGAGCGCGGACATTCATGCCCTTGTCCCGCAGCGTCCGGTACAGCTGGTCGGCGCGAATCTTGGTGCGGACGAACATGAGCGCCTGGTCGGGGCGCTCGGCCTGCAGCACGGTGGCGAGCGCGTCGGTCTTGTCCTTGGCGGCGACCTCGAGGGCGAACTGCTCCACGGTGTCGACGGTGAGGGTCGCGGTCTTGACCTTGATCGTGACGGGGTCATATAGGTACTGGTCGGCGAGGCGGCGGATCTCCGGGGGCATCGTGGCCGAGAACAGGGCCGTCTGCCGGCTGGACGGCGTCAGCGCCAGGATCCGCTCCACGTCCTCCAGGAACCCGAGGTCCAGCATCTCATCGGCCTCGTCCAGGACGACGAACCGGCAGGCGTGCAGAATGAGGGAGTGGCGGCCGATCAGGTCCTTGACCCGACCCACGGTGCCCACCACCACCTGCCCGCCGGCGCGCAGCTGGGACTGCTGGCTGCGGATCGGCGCGCCGCCGAACACCGCCACCACGTCGACGCCCCGGCGCCTGCCGTACGCGCGCAGAGCCTGGGTGACCTGTATGCACAGCTCGCGGGTCGGGGTGAGCACGAGTCCCTGGACGTCGTCCTCGTCGGGGTCTACGAACTGGAGCATCGGCAGGCCGAAGGCCGCCGTCTTGCCCGATCCGGTCTGGGCCTGGCCGATCACGTCGAGCCCCTCGAGCAGGGGCGGGATGGCCTGCTCCTGGATCGGGCTGGGGGCGTCGTAGCCGACATCCTTGAGCGCCTCGAGGATGTCACCGGAGAGCCCAAGATCGGCAAACGTCGTCATCGCCACCTGACGATAGCTTCACGCCGGTGGTGGGGGGTTTCGGGGTGTTACCGGCTCGTGTGGCCGGGCTTGACAGGAAATGCTTCGGTGCCTAAACTTCGGTCCCGAAACTTTAGGTCCCAGCGGTTTTGACGACTATATGACCATGACTCCCTCCACCGACTCCAACCACATCGACGCATGGGTGTGGCGCATCAGCGCCGTGGTGATCCTGGGCTCGATCATGTCGATCCTCGACACCACGATCGTCAACGTCGCCATCGACACCCTGTCGCGCGAGCTGCACTCCACGATCGACAATATCCAGTGGGTGGCGACCGGGTACCTCCTGGCGCTGGCCGCCGTCATTCCCGTCACCGGCTGGGCCGCCCGCCGCTTCGGCGCCAAGCCGGTCTACCTGACCTCGCTCGTCCTGTTCACACTCGGCTCGGCGCTGTGCGGCCTGGCCACGTCGACCACCGAGCTGATCTTCTTCCGCGTCCTGCAGGGCATCGGGGGCGGCATGCTCCTCCCCATCGGCCAGCTCATGATGGCCGAGGCCGCGGGCCCCAAGCGCATGGGCCGCGTGATGAGCGTGGTCGCCGTGCCCGCCATGCTGGCGCCGATCCTGGGCCCCACCATCGGCGGACTCATCCTGGACAACGCCAGCTGGCGTTGGATCTTCTACGTCAACGTGCCGATCGGCATCATCGCCGTCATCGCGGCGACGCGGATCCTGCCGAAGGTCGACCGCCAGCCGACCGAGGCCCTGGACTACAAGGGCCTGGCGCTGATGGCCACCGGCTTGCCGCTGATCACCTACGGCCTGGCCGAGGTGGGGACCACGGGCAGCTTCACCGCGCTCAAGGTGCTAGCGCCGCTCATCATCGGAATCGCCCTGGTGGCCGTGTTCGCTGTCTACGCGCTGCACGTCAAGCGCCCGCTGCTCAACCTGCGCCTGTACGCCCGCCCGACGTTCTCGTCGGCCTCGATCGCGATGTTCTGCATCGGCGCCGCCCTGTTCGGCGGGATGATTCTGCTGCCGCTGTACTGGCAGACGATTCGCCACATGGACGTCGTGGTCACAGGCCTGTTGACCGCGCCCCAGGGGCTCGGCGCCGCGATGGTGATGCCTCTCGCCGGACGGCTCACGGACCGTTTCGGCGGCGGCCCGCTCGCCCTGTTCGGTGTGGTGCTGACCGCGGTGGCCACGCTCCCATTCGCTCTCATCGGCGCTCACACCCCGATCGTCGTGCTTTGCATCGCGATGGTGTTCCGTGGCATCGGCATCGGCTTTGCCTTCATGCCCGCGATGTCGGCGGCGTTCGCATCGTTGCAGCGCAGCGAACTGTCGGACGCGACCCCACAGCTCAACGTGCTGCAGCGCGTCGGCGGCTCGATCGGCATCGCCGTCTTAGCCGTGGTCCTGCAACGCGGACTCGCCGACGCCCATACGCTGTCGGCGGCCGCGTCGGCATACGGCACGGCGTTCTGGTGGGCCACTGGGCTGACCGCCCTGGCGATCATCCCGTGCATCGTCCTCACGCGGGCCGAGCGCGCCGCCAAGCGCGTCGCGGCCGCTCCGGCGAAGGTGCCCGAGGAGGCGCTGGCGGAGGCGATGGCAGCATGAGCCCCTCCGCCGCCAAGACCGCGCCGGACGCGACGACGCGCGAGGCCGCGCGGGAGCTCGGCCGGGCGTTCAAGGGCTGTGTCGGCGCGCTGCGCCGGCTGCGTGGGCGCGAGAACCGCGCCCACGACGAGCTCTCAGACGCTCAGTACGGGCTGCTGTTCAGCCTCGTCGACCACGATGCGCTGGCGACGAGCGAGCTGGCACTCCTGGCGGACCTCTCGCCGGCAACCGCGACCGGAATGCTCGACGGACTGGAGACCGCCGGGCTCGTCTCACGGGTGCGCTCCGAGCGCGACCGCCGGGTGGTTCTGACGTCGCTGACTGAGCGCGGCCGCGGGCTGGTGGAGGCGCGCCATGCCCAGTTTGCACCACGGTTCAGCGCCGCCCTGGCGGAGTTCTCCGACGAGGAGCTGCGCACCGCGGCGGCAGTGCTGCACCACCTCGGTGCGATGTTCGACGAGACCGCTCCGGTGCCGAGAACTGAAGCGGTCGTCCCCCGCAGCGGGTAACGAGCGGCTCTACGCGAGCGGGGCGATCTGGCCGTCCAGGTGGACGGCGCCGCGTTTGGCGTCGCGCACTCCGAAGGCGATGACGCCGTCGCCGCCGCCGGCGGCCTCCGCGAACTGGACGGTCGCCGGCAGCACGATGGGCTTGCGGAAGGCCACCTGCACGGAGTAGGCGGCCGGCAGCTCGGGGCCGAGGGCGGCCAGGCATCGGGCCTTGGTCCACATGCCGTGGGCGATCGCGCCGGGAAAGCCGAACAGGCGCGCGCTCAGCGGATGGACGTGGATCGGGTTGAGATCGCCCGACACGGCGCCGTAGCGACGGCCCAGGTCACCAGCGAGCTTCCACGTCGCCGTGGCCGGGAGGTCCTGGCTGGACGGCGGTTCGGCCGGCTTCGTCGCGCCGGCGTCCGACCCGCCGCGACCCCGGCTGAGGTTGGTCGACGACTCCGCCCAGACGAGCTGGTCGTCCACTCGGGCCTCGGTGTGGACGGTGAACTGGCGGCCGCGCGGGTGGGGTTCGAGCGGCGTCGCCCACACGCGCAGGGACAGGCGCTCGCCGAGCGCCACCGGACGCTGCACCGTGATGGCGTTGGCGATGTGGACGAGCCCGATCGCCGGCAACGGAAAGCGCCCGTCGGTCATCAGCGCCAGGTGCATCCCAAACGCCAGCATGTGCGGGTAGGTGGGCGGCAGCGTGTCGGACAGGTCGAACCCGCACACGCGGTCATACGCGGCCAGGCGATCGGTTTCGACCGCGACGTCGGACCGGGCGAGCGCCTGCTCGGGGACGTTCCCGCCGCCTCCGCCCACCCAGGGCAGCCTGGTGGCGCCGGGGATCATCGCCAGGCCCGCCCGCGCGAACAGAGGCAGCATTGACGGGGAGCCGCGCAGCTCCTTGTCGGCCATGGCGGCGGTCACGCTCCCAGCAGGCTCTGGCCGCAGACGCGGACCACGTTGCCGGTGACACCGGCCGACCCCGGCGCGGCGAACCAGGCGACGGTCTCGGCGACATCGACGGGCAGGCCGCCCTGGGAGACGCTGTTCATCCGCCGCCCCGCCTCGCGGAGGGCGATCGGCATGGCGGCCGTCATCTGGGTCTCGATGAACCCGGGTGCGACGGCGTTGATCGTGACTCCGCGCTGGGCCAGCGTCGGGGCGTAGGACTGCACGAACCCGATCACGCCCGCCTTGGACGTGGAGTAGTTGGTCTGGCCGGCGCTGCCGGCGATGCCGCTGATCGACGAGACGCCGACGACCCGCCCGTTGCGCCGGATGGCGTCGCGCGCCAGCAGCTCCTCGGTGATGCGCTGGGGCGCGGTGAGGTTGATCGCGATCACCCTGCTCCACTGCTCACGGGTCATGCGTCCGAGCGTCTTGTCGCGCGTGATGCCGGCGTTGTGCACGACGATGTCGACGCCCTCGTGGTGGTCGAGTAGATGACCGGCCATGACCGCGGGAGCATCGTCATCGGTGATGTCGGCGGCCAGGAAGGAGCCACCGATCCGGCCGGTCACCGCCGAGAGCTCGCTTGCCATTCGCGCCACGTCGAGCCCCACCACGTGGGCGCCGTCGCGGGAGAGGACCTCGGCGATGGCCGCCCCGATCCCGCGGGCCGCGCCGGTGACGAGCGCGACCTTGCCGGCCAGCGGCGCGTCCCAGTCGAACTTGCCCGCCGCCGCCGCGCCCGGGCCGATCCGGACCACCTGACCGGAGACGAACGCCGACCGGGGCGAGAAGAAGAAGCGCAGCGTCGACTCGAGCTGACCCTCGGCCTTGGGTTTGACGTAGATGAGCTGAGAGGTCGCGCCCCTCTTGACCTCCTTGCCGACGGCGCGCTCGAGCCCCTCGAGCGCCCGCTGCGCGATCGCCACCGGCGGGCTCGCGCAGGCCTCGGGCGGGGTGCCGAGGATGATCACCCGCCCCGAGGGCAGCAACCGGCGGATGGCCGTATGAAAGAACGCCCAGGCCCGCTCGAGCTCGTCACTTGACTGGATCCCGGTCGCGTCGAACACGAGCCCCTTGAACCTCTCGTCCTCGGCGGCCGCCTCGGGGTTGAAGATGCCGGCGTCGAGCTTGGCGCGCGCGGCCGCCGTCCGGAGCTCCTCGTCCATCGGGGTGCGGACGTCGGCATCGATCGCCCTGAGCACCTTGGCCACGGGCGTGGCCAGCCGCGACTCGGGACCGGTGCCGCCGAACAGGACCGGGCCCGCGATCACCGGCTGGCCGGGCGTGTGGCGCTCGAGGCGGGGCGGCTGAGGCAGCCCGATCTGCTTGGTGACGAGCTTGCCGATCGGGGTGTTGACCAGCTGGGCGTAACGGTCAGTCATCGACGGCCTCCATGATCGCCGTGACGCCCATTCCGCCGGCGGCGCAGATGGAGATCACGCCACGGGCGGATCCACGCTCACCCAAGGCCTTGGCCAGCGTCGCGACGATCCGCCCGCCGGTGGCGCCGAACGGGTGGCCGGCGCCCAGCGAGCCGCCGTGGACGTTGAGGCGGTCGCGGTGAATCGCGCCCAGCGGCTCGTCGCGCCCGAGCCGCTCCGAGCAGAACACCGGGTCCTCCCACGCCTTGAGCGTGCACAGGACCTGGGCAGCGAAGGCCTCGTGGATCTCGTAGAAGTCGAAGTCCTGCAGCGTGAGCTGGTTGCGCTCGAGCATCTTCGGCATCGCGTAGGCGGGCGCCATGAGCAGGCCCTCGCGCTTGTGGACGTAGTCAACGCCGGCGGCCTGGGCGTCGCTGAAGTAGGCCTGCACGGGAATGCCGTGGGCCTTCGCCCATTCCTCGGAGGCGAGCAGCACCGCGGAGGCGCCGTCCGACAGCGGCGTCGAGTTGCCCGCCGTCATCGTGCCGTCGGGCCCGCCGAAGACGGGCTTGAGCTTGGCCAGCTTCTCCACGCTCGAGTCCGGGCGCAGGTTCTGGTCGCGCTCCAGGCCGAGGAACGGCATGACGAGTTCGTCCATCCAGCCGGTGTCATACGCGGCCGCGAGGTTGCGGTGGCTGGTCACGGCCAGCTCGTCCTGCTCCTCGCGCCCGATCCCCCAGTCCTGGGCCATGAGGGCGGTGTGCTCTCCCATCGAGAGCCCGGTGCGCGGCTCGGCGTTGCGCGGGATCTGCGGCACGAGCTGCTGGGGGCGAAGCCGGGTGAGAGCCTTCACGCGCCCGGCGTTGGATTTGGTGCGGTTGAGCTCGAGCAGCACCGAACGCAGATCCTCGTTGACCGCGATCGGCGCGTCGGAGGTGGTGTCGACGCCGCCGGCGATCCCGACGTCGATCTGTCCCAGCGCGATCTTGTTGGCCACGAGCACCGTCGCCTCCAGCCCGGTGCCGCAGGCCTGCTGCACGTCGTAGGCCGGCGTCTCGGCGGCGAGCTTGGAGCCCAGCACGGACTCGCGCGTCAGGCTGAAGTCCCGGCTGTGCTTGAGCACGGCGCCCGCCGCGACCTCGCCGAGCACCTCGCCCTCGAGCCCGAACCGCGCCGCGAGGCCATCGAGCGTGGCGGTGAGCATGTCCTGGTTGGACGCCCTGGCGTAGGGGCCGTTCTGGCGGGCGAACGGGATCCGGCTGCCACCCAGTACCGCCACGCGGCGGGCGGTTGCTTTCATCTCTGGCTGCTCCTCGATCGGTTGGTGCGCCTCCGTAGGCTACCCGTAAACTACGGTTCTGTAGCTAAGCTTTCGCTCCGGTGGAGGTGGTGAACGCCCCGCCCCCGATGGCCCGCCGGATCAGCCGCGGGGCGAGGATCCGCAGCGCGGCGAAGATCCAATAGAAGCGCGGTACGTAGCGCTCGGGTCGGCCGCCCGGTCCTGCCTGGACGATCGCCTCGGCCACAGCGTCGGGCTCGGAGACCATCCAGCGCGTGGCGGGGCGCGCGAGCAGCTCCGTGGCCGGAAAGCCCTCGGTCCTGACGAAGCCGGGAAGCACAAGCCCCACGTGGACTCCGTGCTCGCGTTCCTCGAGGTGCAGCGCGTCGGTCCAGCCGACCAGGGCGAACTTCGCGGCGGAGTAGGCGCCGGCGCCCGGCCGCGCCACCCGCCCGGCGGTGCTCGCGACGTTGACGATGCTCACAGGACCGGCGGCGGCGGTGGCGCGCAGGAGCGGGAGCAGAGCCTCGGTGAGGCGGACCGGCGCCTCGAAATCGAGCTCGATGTGGCGCTGCACGTTGGCCCATCCCGCGTCACCGAAGCGCCCGCGCCAGGAGGCGCCGGCGTTGTTGACGAGCATGTGCAGCTCGCCATGCTCGGCGGCCACCACATCGCGGACGCGTGCCGGCGCGTCGGGGTCGGTGAGGTCAGCGGCGATCACGGTCGCCCCGCCCAGCTCGTCGGCCAGCGCCCGCAGGCGCTCCTCGCGACGGGCTACCAGGACGAGGCGGGCGCCGGGCTCGCGCGCCAGCCGGCGCGCGGTCGCCGCGCCGATGCCCGCCGACGCGCCGGTCACAAGGGCCACGAACGCCATCGCGCGCAGGCTACGCCACGCTTGGCCCCGGGGTCCGCCGGGGTGGGACAGGCGCTGTGAGCCACAGCACCGTTGCCCGGCTGACCGTGCCGATGGTCACCGGCGTCATCGGCTACGTCACCGCGGCGGGAGTACGCCTCCATCCGCGAGGCCTTCGCCACCGAGCCGATCGATCAGATGATGGAACCGCTCACCGACCCCGCGTTCAGCCGGGAGCAATCGGCGACGATGCGTAAGCTCATCACCGAGCGGATCAGACAGATGGCGCCCACCGACTTTGCCGAGCTATTGCGCACCGCCACCCGGGAGGACGAGTGGTTGCTGCTGGTCCACGGGGCGGTGCTGGGGCTGGCCGGCGGGCTGATCCACCTGGCGGTGTTCGGATGAGCGCCGCGGCGGAGCGCCGGTGACGCTCGACCGCGAGCCGCCGCTGGAGGGCGTCGTCGTCGAACGAGGACGAGCCCGGACCCTACGACGGCAACGGGCAGCGGTCGCTGGAGGCGCAGCTGCTGCGCAACGCGCCGGCCCTGGCCCGGGTCGGCGCCGGGATGTGGTGGCAGGCCGCGCGGTGGGGCGTGGCGCGCTCGGTCCGAGCCGGCGGCCGTCTCGCTCGGGCGGCGGCGGATCCGGTCCGGTCCGCGCAGCTCCTGGACGAGGTCGGGCGCGAGCTGCGCGGCTACGCCCGAGACCTCCTGGGCATCACTGAGCTTGACGAGCGCGTGGGCCGGCTGATGCCACCGCCCGAACCGGACGAGGACGGGGCGGCCTCGGTGTCGGAGCGCGAGGCGCTGCGCATCCGCGGGGCTCAGCTGCTCCGGGAGGCTGCTCGGATCGAGCCCGCCGACCGGGCCCACCCCGCCTACACCCGGATCCTCACCGAGCTCGCGCCCGACGAAGGGCGGATCCTGCGGCTGCTCGCGACCCAGGGTTCCCAGCCGGCCGTCGACGTGCGGGCGGCCAAGTTCATCGGGGTCGGGTCCGAGCTCGTCACGGGCGGCATGAACATGATCGGCGCCCAAGCCGGGTGCCAGCACCGCGAACGGGTGCCCGCCTACCTCAACAACCTCGAGCGGCTGGGGTTGATCTGGTTCTCGCGCGAGCCGGTGGGCGACCCCGTCGCCTACCAGGTGCTCGAGGCCCAGCCCGAGGTGCTCGCGGCGATGCGCAGCGTCACCCGGGCCAAGACCGTGCAGCGCAGCATCCATCTCACCCCCTTCGGCGAGGACTTCTGCGCGGTGTGCCTCCCGCTCGACCCCGTGGAGACGGAGGCGCTCTCCGCGTCCGAGGAGTAGTTAGCCCGGTCCCTGGCGGGCGCCGCGTCTGAGTCGCGGCTCCACGATCTGGCGCTGCGCTTCGCCGGCCTCTTTCGCCTGCCGGGGTTAGCCGGGTCCCTCAGTTGACGCCCTCGGCGAAGAGCCAGTTGGGCTCATAGCCGTCGAAGACCACGCTGCGCGCGAGCGAGAGCCGGGGCTTGACGATCACGCAGTACGAGCGCCGCCCGTCCTGGCTGGGAGCGCACGTGCGGTAGACGCTCCCAGCCTGGATCGTGAACGTGTCGGTGTGGCTCGCGTTGGCCCTGAAGGTGGCCGGCGCCCGGTCGCCGATGAAGGCCTCGGCGCGGACGACCGCGTCGGCGAGCGCGTGCCGGCGCTCGACGATCCCGCCGTGGCGCGCCAGCCCGGCCGCCGTCAGGCCGGCGGTGACCATCACCACGGCGATCGTGCCCCCGTAGTTGCGCGCCACGAGCGACGGGAGGTCGCCGCGGCGGCGGCGCAGTAACAGGCCGAACGCCCGCGAGAGCAGCAGCACCGCCAGCAGATTGAGGATCAGGCCGGCGAGGACGCCCCCGGCGACGCTCTGGCGATCGCCCACGAACGGCCGGATGACGGCGACGATCCCGTCGAGCAGCACGGTGACGACGAACGCGGGCCACAGCCAGGCCCCCCGCCAGCGCCAGCGAGCCCGGGCGATCCACGCAGCCTCCATGGCTCAAACAGTAGACCTCGGCGACAGGCCGCGCCCGGGCTGCGCGAGCGCGGGCGCGGGCGCCGCCGATCACCGCTGTCACGGATGTGAATGTCAGGTAGGTGACGCCGAGGTTGACAGGGTGCGGTAGTGTTAAACCTACGCAAAGCTCATCATGCGCACGGGTGCCGCTTGGGGGGAACGGTCGGCATGACGCATTGGGGGACACTGTCGTTCGGTCGTAACAGTGCGGTGCCAGGCGACGCCGACCCGCCATGGTGAGATCTGATCACAGATCACACCTCAGCAGGGTGGGGGTCGATCCGGCTGAGCATCCGGTGCGCGTGGCCATCGCCGACCGCCGGCGGCTGATCGCTGAGGCGCTCGCCGCGCTCATCGCCGGCCGGCAGGGATTCACCGTCACCGGCGCAGTGGCCGGCGATGGCGCCGTGAGCGCGATCGCCGAACAGCGGCCGGACCTCGTGGTCGTGGGCGTGGGCTCCGATTCACGCCGGGCGATGCAGCTCGCCCGCGACCTGCGCCGGCGCGTGCCCGGCATCGGGATCGTGATCGTCGCCGACGCGCTGGAGCCGTCGCTGGTCAACTTCGTGCTCGACGAGGGCATCGGCGGCCTGCTCCTCACTGACGCTGCCGGGC
The DNA here is from genome assembly GCA_963801435.1 of uncultured Actinomycetota bacterium. GTDB lineage: Bacteria > Actinomycetota > Thermoleophilia > Solirubrobacterales > Solirubrobacteraceae > Palsa-465. The sequence continues at coordinate 254,958 of CAWDFE010000024.1, read as the reverse complement.
GCGAGATCCTGGCGTGCCTGGACCGTGTCGCCCACGGGCGGTCGGTGCTGCCGCCCGGTTGGCAGGGAGCGCTGCACGCGGATCGCAACGATCCGCTCCACGCGCTCAGCGAACGGCAGATGCAGGTGCTGACGCTCCTCGCCGACGGCTACTCCTACGAGGAGATCGGCGCCCGGCTGTTCATCTCGTTGAACACCGTCAAGTTCCACGTGAGGTCGATCTTCCTCCGTCTCGGCGTCCGCAACCGCATGGCGGCCGCGCGTCTGCTGGCCAACTCCCGCGGCTCAGTAACACCGTTGCGCAACTGAGTGTCAGGTCACTGGCCGCTCACTCACGACCAGCCCGAAGGGGGCGACCGTGCGGACCCAGGGCCCGCCGGGTTTCCCGGGCCCTCCGTGCGCGTTCGGACGCCGGTAACGAGGAGTAAGCTCGCCCCCAGCCCATCGGCGGGCCGAGCGGCGATCCCGCAAGGCCCGCGACAGTGGAGCGCTCCGGAGATCCCGGGCACTCATCGACGAAAGGGAAGCAACCGAGAATGGCGACCGAAACGGCTGAGCCCGCAGGCAGCACGACGCCGGCACGCGGACCCGCCCACCCCGGGCACCTCCAGCTAGAGGATCGGATCTGGCTGCTGCGCGCGATGCTCCTCATGCGGGGCATTGAGGAGCGCGCGATGAGTCTCTACCGCCAGGGCAAGGTCCCTGGTTCCTTCTATGACGGCTATGGCCAGGAGGCCGTATCCGCCGGCGCCGCGTTCGCGATGGCGCCCGAGGACCGCCTGTGCATCCTGCACCGGGATCTCGCGGCCCATCTCATCCGCGGCGTCAGTCCGGTGCGGATCCTCTCCCAGTACATGGGCCGCGCCGCGGGGATCACGCGCGGGCGTGACGGCAACGTGCACTTCGGGGATCGCGAGCTCGGCTGCGTCGGGATGGTCTCCATGCTCCCGGACATGATGCTGGTGGCCACCGGCATGGCGATGGCGTTCAAGCTGCGCGGCGAGCGCCGCTGCGCGCTGACCTGGTTCGGCGATGGCTCCACCTCGCGCGGGGACTTCCATGAGGCGATGAACTGGGCGGGGGTCCAGAAGCTGCCGGTCGTATTCGTGCTCGAGAACAACCAGTACGCGTACTCAACGCCGCTGGACAAGCAGTTCGCCGTGGATCCCGTGGAGCGCGCTGCGGCCTACGGGTTCACCGGGGTCACCGTCGACGGCAACGATGCCGAGGCCATGTTCGAGGCCACGCTCGCCGCCCGCGAGCGTGCGGTCGCGGGCGACGGCCCGACCCTGATCGAGGCGGTGACGATGCGCATGCACGGCCACGCCGCCCACGACGACATGAAGTACGTGCCCAAGGAGCAGGTGGAGGAGTGGCGGCGCCGCGATCCGGTGGACCGACAGGAACGCCGGCTGCGCGAGCTCGACGTCGACGTCGACGCCGTGCGCGCCGAGGTCGCTGCCGAGATCGATGCCGCGGCCACCCAGGCGCTCGCCGGCCCGATGCCGACCCCCGACGACGTGCTGGACGGCGTGTTCGCCACGGGCGAGGCTGAACCGCTGGGCGACGGCCGGGCGCCGTGGAGCGGCTACGCGAAGGCGCGCGCGGCGGGAGGGGATGCGTGATGGCGACCCTGACCTACCTGCAGGCGATCTCCGCCGCGCTGCGCGACGAGCTGCGCGCCGACGAGCGGGTGCTGCTGATGGGCGAGGACATCGGCGTCTTCGGCGGCGCGTTCAAGGTCACCGACGGCTTCGTGTCCGAGTTCGGGACCGATCGCGTGATGGACACCCCCCTGGCCGAGTCGGCGATCATCGGCTGCGCCATCGGCGCCGCGGTCGTGGGCATGCGCCCGGTGTGCGAGATGCAGTTCGCGGACTTCATCTCCTGCGGCTTTGACCAGCTCGTCAACGTGGCCGGCAAGATGCACTACCGCCAGGACCTGGCTGTGCCCATCACGGTCCGCCTGCCCTCCGGGGGCGGCTTCTCGGGCGGGCCGTTCCACTCGCAGAACCCCGAGGCGCTGTTCATGCACTCGCCGGGGATCAAGGTGGTGGCGCCGTCGACGGCCGAGGACGCCAAAGGGCTGCTACACGCCGCCATCCATGACCCCAATCCGGTGTGTTTCATGGAGCACAAGCACCTGTACCGGCGGGTCAAGGGCGAGGTCCCGGAGGGCATCTACGAGACGCCGTTCACCGCGCGGGTGGCCCGCTCTGGCTCCGACCTCGTGGTGATCGCCTACGGCGCCATGGTCGAGGTGGCGCTGGCGGCCACCGCGGACCTCGACGGCGCGTCGGTCGAGGTGCTCGACCTTCGCTCGCTGGTGCCGCTGGACGAGGCGGCGATCCTGGACTCGGTGGCGCGCTGCTCGAAGGTGGTGATCGTTGACGAGGCCAACATGACCTGCGCGGCGGGCGCGCAGGTGGCGGCGCTGATTGCCGAGAAGGGCTTCGAGGACCTCGACGGCCCGGTGGTCCGCGTGGCGACGCCCGACGTTCCCATCCCGTTCTCACCGCCATTGGAACAGGCGGTGCTGCCCGGCGTCGACCGCGTGAAGGAGGCGTGCCGTGACCTCCTCGCGTACTGAGACGCTCGTCGATGTGACGATGCCCCAGATGGGGGTGTCGGTGGCCGAGGGCACCGTGGTGGCCTGGCGCGTGGGCGTCGGCGACGCCATCGAGGCCGAGCAGACGATCTGCGAGATCTCCACCGACAAGATCGACACCGAGGTGCCGGCGCCCGTCAGCGGCGTCGTGGCCGAGATCCTGGTCGCGGTCGATCAGACGGTGGAGGTGGGGACGGTGATGGCCCGGGTCGCGGTGGAGGCCGGCGCGGCGGCGGACGCCGACGAGGCGGCGGCCCCCTCGGCGGCCCCGGCGGCGGCCCGACGCGCCGGCCGAGCCGACCTCGGCGGGCGAAGCGGCCGCTGAGCGCGGACCGGCGCGGTCGCACGCACCCGGGCGCCGCTACTCCCCGGTGGTGGCGCGGATCGCCGCCGAGCACGACATCGACCTCTCGACGGTGGAGGGGACCGGCCGTGGCGGGCGGGTGCGCAAGCAGGATGTGCTGGCCCTGGTCAACGGCAACGGCCGTGCCGGCGGCGCGGTCGAGGAGGCGCCGCTGCACATCGAGAGCCCATACCGGCCCGATCCGCCCGCGCCAGCGGGGGCCGGCTGCCGGCGGGCTGTCGCGGATGCGCCGCACGATCGGCGAGCGCATGAAGCAGTCGCTGGACACGGCGGCGACGTGCACGACCTGGATCGAGGTGGACATGGGCCGGGTCGAGGCGGCGCGGTCCAAGCTGGGCGTGACCGCCCTGGCCTTCGTCGCGCGGGCGACCATCGACGCGCTGCGCGAGCACCCGGCGCTCAACGCCTGGCTCAACGGCGATGACTACGCCCAGGTGGATGACGTCAACCTCGGGATCGCGGTGTCGCTCGGCGAGGACGGGCTCATCGTCCCGGTCATCCACCGGGCCCAGGAGCTCTCGGTGGAGGGCCTGGCAGCGCGGATCAAGGACGTCGCGCGGCGTGCCCGGGCGCGTGAGCTGTCCGCCGACGACGTGCTGGGCGGGACGTTCACCATCACCAACCCGGGGCAGTACGGCTCGATCATGGCCACGCCGATCATCAACGTGCCCCAGGTCGGGATCCTCGACCTCGAGGCGGTCGTCAAGCGACCCGTGGTGGTGACCGACGGCGACGGCAACGACTCGATCGCCATCCGGCCGATGACGATCCTGGGCCTGAGCTGGGACCACCGAGCGCTCGACGGAGCGCTGTCGGCCCAGTTCCTGGCCACGGTCAAGCGCCGGCTCGAGGGGCTCGCCCTGTAGTGATGGACGAGCTCTGGGTCTGTCAGATGGGCGCGGTCGAGTACCGCGAGGCGCTGGCGCTCCAGGAGCGCGTGCGCGCCGCACGCCAGGCCGACGAGATCCCCGACGTGATGCTCGTGCTCGAGCACTGGCCGGTGTACACGCGCGGCCGGCGTTCCGGGGAGGGCGAGCTGCCGATGGGCGAGGACTGGTACCGCGGCCAGGGGATCGAGATCGTCGACGTCGACCGCGGCGGCAAGATCACCTACCACGGGCCGGGCCAGCTCGTCGGCTATCCGATCGTGCGCATTGACGACGTGGTGGCCTACGTGCGCACGCTGGAGCAGGCGATCGTGGCCGCGCTGGCGCAGGAGGGCGTGGCGGCCCGGGCGCGGCCGGAGGACGGCCCCGACTACACCGGCGTGTGGGTGCAGGAGCGCAAGATCGCCTCGATCGGCGTCCACGTCGCGCGCGGCGTGACCACGCACGGGTGGGCCGTCAACGTCGAGAACGACCTGCAGCCCTTCTCCTGGGTGGTGGCATGCGGCCTCGACGGCGTCCAGATGACCTCGCTGATCAAGGAGACGAGCCGCGGCGCTGGACAGATGCCCTGCTTTCGCAAGCGGGCGGCGTATGAGGTGGCCCGGGCGCTGGGGTTGCGACAACGGTTGATGTCGCGGGCGCGCCTGGAGTCGGCGATCGGTCGGTCCCGGCGCTCTCGTGAGCGGGAGCCTTCCAACGACGGTGAGGTCCCGCTACACCTGGGTGCGGCGTGGGCGGACCTGAGCTCCGAGTAGCCTTAAGCGCATGACGCAGCGCCAACACCAGACTCGCTCCCGGGCCAACCCCGGAGGCATCGCCGACGTGCTCACGATTCTGGGGTCGGAGACCCAGCCCTATCGCGGGCGCAAGCCGCCCTGGTTCAAGGTGCCCGCCCCCGGCGGTGAGCGCTACCGGCAGCTGCACGAGATGATCGAGGCCGAGAACCTGCACACGGTCTGCCGGGAGGCGGCCTGCCCCAACATCGGCGAGTGCTGGCAGCGCGGCACGGCCACGTTCATGATCCTCGGCGACACCTGCACCCGGCGCTGCGGCTTCTGCAACGTCAAGACCGGGAAGCCGACGTGGAACGATCCGCTGGAGCCGGCGCGGGTGGCGCGCAGCGTGGCCAGGATGGGCCTGCGCCACGCGGTCATCACATCGGTGGACCGTGACGACCTGCCCGACTACGGCGCGGGCGCGTTCGTGGGCGTGATCCGCCAGATCCGCCGCCAGTCGCCGCGGACCAAGATCGAGGTGCTGACCCCGGACTTCCGCGGCGCGGAGATGCCGCTGGCCCGGGTCGTCGCCGAGCGGCCCGACGTCTTCAACCACAACGTCGAGGTCGTGCCGCGCCTGTACCCCGTGGCCCGCCGCGGCTCTACGTGGGAGCGCTCCAAGCGCGTGCTGCGCAACGCCAAGGAGTACGGCGGTGACGCGGTCACGACCAAGTCCGGGCTGATGGTGGGGCTCGGCGAGTCCTTCGAGGAGATGGTCGACGCGCTCGGCCAGCTGCGTGAGAACCATGTCCAGGTGCTCACGGTGGGCCAGTACCTGCGCCCCACCGAGCGCCACCTGCCGATCGTGCGCTACTGGCACCCCGATGAGTTCAAGGCGCTGGAGACCGCGGCCTACGAGCTGGGCTTTCACCACGTCGCGGCCGGCCCGCTCGTGCGCTCGAGCTATCACGCCGACCAGCACATCGCCCAGTCCGAGCCCGGCATCGGGCCCCTGCAGGAGTCCGCGGCATGACGCGGCGCCGGCGCCTCGCGCTGATCGCACTGGCCGCGCTGGCGGTGGCGCTCATCGTCGCCCCCGCCGCGCTGGCCGCGGCCGGCGGCGGCTCGTCGGGCTTCAGCGGCGGCGGAGAGGGAGGCGGCGGTGGCGGTGGGGGCAGCGGGTTCGCGCTGTTCATCCTCTTCCGCCTGCTCATCGACATCGCCGTGCTCGGCCACGGCCTCGGTCTGCTCTTCCTCATCGGTCTCGCGCTCCTGTACTGGTTCGTCACGCGCGGACTGCCCAAGCTCCAGGCCTGGTGGGCCGAGCGCGCCGCGCAACGCAGCGGCGGGCACCACAAGGCCTCCAAGCGCGAGCGGCGCGTCGAACTGGCCGCCGCCGAGGCGGCCGACGAGGACCCCGACTTCGCGCCCGAGCGCGTTCGCGCCGACGCCCGCGCGCTGTTCCTGGACATCGAGAAGGCATGGGACAGCGGAGACCGGCTTGCCATGCGCGGCCTGGTGGCCCCCGAGCTCCTGGTGGAATGGGAGCGGCGGCTGGACGACTTTGACAACCGCGGCTGGCACAACCATGTCGAACCGCTCGGCGAGCCGGTGGTCGAGTACGTCGGGCTCAACCGCACCGGCGACGCCGCCACCGATCGCGTCGTGGTCAAGATCGACGCCCGCGTCAAGGACTACGTCTCAGACCGCTACGGCCGCCGTCTCAAGCGCACCGGGAGCCTGTCGGAGATCACCCGCGTCCGCGAGTTCTGGACGCTGCAGAAGCGCGGAGGTCGATGGACCCTGGCCTCCATCGAACAGGGCGGGGAGGGCAAGCACGCGCTCGACGAGGAGATCGTGGCCACGCCGTGGGGCGACGAGACCGGGATGCGCGACGAGGCCGTCATCGAGGGCGCCGTCGCCGACCAGGTGCCGGAGGGCACGTCGGTGGCCGAGGTCGCCGACCTCCAGTACGACGGCGACGCCCACGCCGCCGCGATGGACCTGAGCCTCGCCGACGGGCGCTTCGCCCCCGACGTCCTCGAGGTGGCGGCCCGGCGCGCGGTACAGGCCTGGGCCCAGGCGATCGACGGCGACGACGCGCTGCTGGACGCCATCGCCACCCCGGCGGCCAAGCGCGAGCTGCTCTACGCCGGTGACACCAGTGGCGCCGTGCGCCTGGTCGTGCGCGGCCCCGTGGTCAACCGCATCCGCATCGTCAGCCTCGACGCGTCCGCCGAGCCGGCCACCATGATCGTGGAGGTCGACCTGACCGGCCGGCGCTACGTGGAGAACCGGGACACGGCCGCGGTGGTGGCCGGGAGCCGCACGCGCAAGACGAGCTTCACCGAGCGCTGGACGCTCAGCGTCACCGGCGACGAGACACAGCCGTGGCGGATCACCGCCGTCGGCGACCCCGTCGGCCTGCGCTGAGCCGCGCACCACCGGCGCCCCGTGCGGCGCATTGGCAAGACGCGGCGGGCGCGGCCCATAAGCTCCCCGCCGGATGATCCCGATCAAGGACAACATCCCCACCGACCGGCTCCCGTTCGTGACGATCGGCCTGATCCTGGCCAACGTCGTGATCTATCTGCTGGCGGTCCTCCACGGCGGCTCGCTGTTCAGCGGCCCGGATGCCGAGGAGCTGGTCAGGTTCGGGGCCACCCCTTACGCCCTCACCCACCCGGGCGTGCACTGCGGACTGGTCACCGCCACCGAGCTGGCCTGCGGGCGCGACGTGAGCGGACTCCCCGCGTGGCAGACGGTGTTCACGTCCATGTTCATGCACGCGTCGATCCTGCACCTCGCCGGCAACATGGTGTTCCTCTGGATCTTCGGCACCAACGTCGAGGACTCGATGGGGCCGCTGCGCTTCCTGGCCTTCTACCTGCTCGGCGGGATCGCGGCGCTCGGGCTGCAGGTAGCCATCAGCCCGAACTCGCTGGCCCCGACGGTGGGCGCCTCGGGTGCGATCGCGGCAGTGCTGGGCGGCTACATCGTGCTGTATCCGCGCGCGCGGGTGCTGACCCTGGTGCTCATCATCTTCTTCTTCGGCGTGATCGAACTCCCGGCGCTGGCGATGCTCGGGCTCTGGTTCATCGAACAGGCGGTGTTCGGCGCCGTCGGGCTCACGAGTCCGACGAACACCGGCGGCGTGGCCTACTTCGCGCACATCGGCGGGTTCGTGTTCGGCCTGCTGGCCATCCGCCTGGCGGCCAGCCGCCGCAAGCGCACGCCCCCGACGGCGGCGGCCTATCGATGAGGTTCCTGGTGCTCTTCCTCGTCGTCGTGTTCACGACGTTCATTGGTGTGCTCACCGCACTGGACATGGTCCGCAACGGCGTCACCTGGCTGAACATCCTGGCGACCCTGATCGTGGTCCTGTTCGCCATCGGGATCGGCGGGGCGCTCGTGCAGCGACCCCGTCAGTGAGGGTGTCCGGCCTCGGGCGCAGGTTGTCCGGCTGGTAGATTCGCGGTGTGACGGAGGTACGGGAGCGGCTGGTCACGGCCGCCTATGAGCTGTTCGCGCACAACGGCGTGCAGGCCGTGGGTGTGGACGCGATCATCGAGCGCTCGGGCGTGGCCCGACAGACGCTGTACCGCCATTTCGGGTCCAAGCAGGAACTCGTGCTGGCATTTCTGGAGCGGCGCGAGGAGGTGTGGACGTACGGCTGGCTGGCCGCCGAGGTCAACCGTCGCTCGCGCGACCCTCGCTCGCGCCTGCTGGCCATCTTCGACGTCTTCGACGAATGGTTTCGCACCCCCGATTTCGAGGGCTGCTCGTTCATCAACATCATGCTCGAGCATCCCGGCGCCGACCATCCGCTGCACCAGGCGGCGGCCGGGTATCTGGCGCGGATCCGCTCGTTCCTGGAGGATCTCGCGACCGACGCGGGCGTCGCCGATCCCGCATCCTTCGCCCGCGAGTGGCACATCCTCATGAAGGGCTCGATCGTCGCCGCCGGCGAGGGGGACGTGGACGCCGCCCGGCGCGCCAAGCGCATCGGGCGGGTGCTGCTGGCGCATGCGGCTCGCTCCGAGGCGCCCGCCGCCGCCGACTCAGACGGGACCGATGAGGTAGTGCACAAGACGGGCGGGATCCCGGCGTAGCCGGGCCGCCTCCCCGGTGCGGACGAAGCCCAGGCGCTCGTACCCCCAAGCACTACCCAGCCTTCAGCTCGACGTCGATCGGATCGAAGTGAGCGAAGCCGTAGAGGTCGCTGACGCGGGCCCGGATCGCCGCCAGGTCAACGGCCTCGAGTCCCTCGGTCCCGAACCGCTCGACGTTGAACGAGGCGATCGCGGTCCCGTAGGCCATGGCGTTGCGCAGCACCGCCTTGGTCACCCCCCCGTCGATCTGGCTGGCGATGAACCCGACGAACCCGCCGGCGAAGCTGTCGCCGGCGCCCGTGGGGTCGATGACCTCGTGCAGGGGATAGGCGGGCAGCGCGAAGAAGTCGTCCTCGGTGATGAGCGCGGACCCGTACTCGCCCTGCTTGGCCACCACCACCGACGGGGCGGCGCCGGGCGGGTCCGGATTGATGATCTCGCGCGCGGCCGAGATCAGATTAGGCTGGCCGGTGAGCTGGCGCAGCTCCTCGTCGTTGAGCATGAGACAGTCGACCCGGCCGATGACCTCGAGCAGCTCGTCGCGCGCGGTGTCGATCCACAGGTTCATCGAGTCCAGCGCGACGAAGCGCGCCGCCCGGCACTGCTCGCGGACCTGAAGCTGGAGCCCTGGCTGGATGTTGGCCAGAAACAGCGCGTCGCACTCCCGGGAGGCCTGCGACAGCTTGGGGGCGAAGTGCTCGAACACGTTGAGCTGGGTGTCGAGCGTCTCGCGGGTGTTCAGGTCCCAGCCGTAGCGGCCGCTCCAGAAGAACGTCTTGCCGCCGGCGACGCGCTCGACGTCGTCGATGTTGGAGCCACGGGTCTGGAGCACGGCGAGGTCGGCCTCCCCGAAGTCATCGCCGACGGGGCCGACGAGCCGCACCTCGTCCAGCAGGGAGGCGGCCAGCGCGAAGTGCGTGGCGGCGCCGCCGAGCATCCGCTCGCGCACCCCGAACGGGGTCTCGACCGCGTCGTAGGCGATCGAGCCGACCACGGTGATGCTCACGCGGCGACCTCCTCGGCCACGCCGGCCGCGTCGCGCAGGGCCGCGGCCTCATCGGTGCGCTCCCAGGTGAAGTCCGCGTCGTCACGGCCGAAGTGGCCGTAGGCGGCGGTCTTCTGGTAGATCGGACGATGCAGGTCCAGGCGCTGGCGGAAGGCCGCGGGACGCAGGTCGAAGCGGTCGGAGACGAGCGCCTCGATGCGCTCCGGTGACAGCCCCACCGCCTCGGTCCCGAACGTTTCCACCATGATCGACACCGGACGCGCCACGCCGATCGCGTAGGCCACCTGCACCTCGGCCCGGTCGGCCAGGCCGGCGGCGACGATGTTCTTGGCCACCCAGCGGACGGCATAGGCCGCTGAGCGGTCGACCTTGGACGGGTCCTTGCCGCTGAAGGCGCCCCCGCCGTGGCGGGCCATGCCGCCGTAGGTGTCGACGATGATCTTGCGCCCGGTCAGCCCGCAGTCGCCGACCGGGCCGCCGATGACGAACCGGCCGGTGGGGTTGACGAGGAAGTCGGCGCGCAGCGCGGCCTCGTCATAGAGATCGCCGGGAAGCACCGGCGCCACGACGCGCTCCCAGAGGTCGTCGCGCAGGCGCGATTCGGTGCCCTCGGCGTGCTGGGTGGAGATCAGCAGCTTTTCGATGCCCACCGGGACGCCATCGGCGTACCGGACGCTGACCTGGGTCTTGCCGTCCGGGCGCAGGTAGTCCAGCGTGCCGTCCTTGCGGACCTCGGCCAGGCGCCGCGCCAGCCGGTGGGCCAGCGCGATCGGGACCGGCATGAGCTCGGGCGTCTCGTTGGTGGCGTAGCCGAACATCATCCCCTGGTCGCCCGCGCCGGCGGCGTCGAACTCATCGCCGCCCGCGTTCTCCTGGCGTGACTCAAACGCGGCATCGACTCCCTGGGCGATGTCGGCGGACTGCTTGTCCACGGCGTTGAGAACGGCGCAGGAGTCGGCGCTGAAGCCGAGTGAGGCATCGGTGTAGCCAATGCCCCGGATCGTCTCGCGCGCGATGTCCTGGACGTCGAAGCTCGCCGTCGTGGAGATCTCGCCGGAGACGACCACGAGGCCCGTGTTCACCAGCGTCTCGCACGCGACGCGGCCGTGCGGGTCCTGGGCGAGGACCGCGTCGAGGACCCCGTCGGAGATCTGGTCGGCGATCTTGTCGGGGTGGCCCTCCGTGACCGATTCCGACGTGAACAGGTACTGCCGTCTGGTAGCGGCCATCCGGGGGCCTCGCTTTCTCTGATTCGTCTCGTTCGCGCGGTCGCGCAGGTTAGCGGCACTCGCTAACAACGGCCTGAGGACGTCCGGGCAGGCGCGACGGTCCGGCCGTCTTGACTGGACTGGGAGGCGAGAGTATGTTGGCGCGAGGGAGACCGGTCGGTCTCATCCCATCTTTCTGCAGCAGGAGAGGACGCACGTGCCCATTCCCACCGAGCTCGTCGGGTCGCTGCCGCGCCCGATGTCGTTGCAACAGGCCTATGCCGACTACGACGAGGGCAAGATCTCACTGGATGATCTGCAGGCGGCACAGGACGCCGCGGCCGCGGACTCCATCAAGCGGCTGGAGGCGACGGGGGAGCCGATCGTCACCGACGGCGAGCAGCGCGAGTCGAGCTTTGCCACCTACAACCTGACCGACACCCTGGCCGGCACGGGCCTGGCGGACGGGTTGGCGGGCGACGGGCAGTTCTTCGCCATCTTCGACGACGGCCACAACCGGCAGCTCCCGCGGATCACGCAGGGGCCGTTCCGCTACAAGACCTACGCCTCCGAATACGTGGCCAAGAACAAGCAGATCGCCACGCACCCGGTCAAGCAGGCGGTCATCTCCCCGTCGATGATGATGCTGCTCTACCCCCTGGAGGGGGACATCGACGGGTACCCGCGTGACGAGTTCCTGAAGGACTGCGTCAACGAGGCCGAGAAGGACATCCGCCAGTGCTTCGACGCGGGCGCGGTGCGCGTGTCGGTGGACTTCACCGAGGGCCGGCTGGCCAACAAGAACGACTCGCGCAACCCGTGGACCGGCAAGAACATGCTGCAGGAGTTCATCGACCTCAACAACCAGCTGTTCGCGCGGTTCAGCCCCGAGGAGCGCCGGAACATCGGCATCCACACCTGCCCGGGCGGCGACTGTGACTCCGTGCACTCCAAGGAGGTCCCGTACGAGATGCTCCTGGAGCACATGTTCGACATGAACGCGGGCTACTTCCTCATCCAGTGTGCGTCCGAGGAGGACCGCGAGAGCGTCTACCGGATGTGCGGCAAGTATCGCCGCGACGACGCCGACGGCGTCTCCCAGATGTGCTTCATGGGGGTCATAGACCCGCTCAATCCCGAGGTCGAGACGGCCGAGCACGTCCGCGATGAGCTGATAGCCGCGTCCAAGCACATCCCGATGGACATGCTCGGCGCCACCGACGACTGCGGCTTTTCCCCGTTCAGCCGCGACGTCAAGCCCAAGCACGGCTCGCCGGACTTCGCTCGCGACGTGGCGATGCAGAAGATCTCGGCGCGTCTGCTGGGCGCCCAGATGGCCTCGGAGGCCGTGGGCCTGTAGCCGGTCGGGCAGCACGAGGCCACCGGGCGTAGCGGGCCCGGTGGCCGGGTGCTATCACTGCGGCGGTGCCCCTGCGCGCCATGCCCGAGGTGGGTGGGTCGGTCCTGATCGACTACCTGGGGTCCACCGTCCGCGGGACGGTCAAGGAGGTGGCGGACGGTGGCCGTCGCCTGGAGGTCGCGACCGAGGACGGGTCGACGCTCACCTTCGAGCTCAACCGCGCCACGGCGATGTTCACCGCCGGCGGCGGTCAGACGGCGCCGCGGCTGCGGTTCGTGTCGCGCTAACCGTTGACGTGCGCCCCGGATGTAGGATGCTGCCGCGCGGTGGTTTCAACGCGTTCCCACTGGCGGGCGCGCCGGAGTGCTCGAAGGCGACGTGCCCGGCCGGATTCGCCACGCTGCAGCCCAACACCAACCCGGACCAGATCGGCAACCCGTTCGGCCAGTTCGCCGCGCAGGCCGGGGCTCAGCCGGGCGTGCTGGGCATCTTCGACACCAACTTCACCAACGGCCCGCTGGGGTGCTCGGTGCAGGCCCCCTCCGGGACGGCCTACGTCTACGGCTCGGGCAACCAGACCGCCTCCAACAGCTACAACATCTCGCCCGGGTCGCCGGGCAGCGCGTGGAAGGTTCCGGTCACCCAGGCCGACTGCAACGTGAAGAACGGGAGTCGGCGGAGGCCCGAGCGGCTTCGGCGTGCTCGAGACCAGTGAGGCGACGAGCACGACTGTGTATCACCGCTTCGACGCGGCGACGATGAAGTTCGACACGCCCATGGTCACGGTAGCTACGCAGTCAGAGCTCGACGCGGCGCTCTCCCAGGACGGCGTCGGCGGCATCTACGGCACCTACCTGCTCGACGGAGCGGGCGGCCCGATCAACCTGTCCTACAGCGCCGACGGGGGCAAGTCGTTCTCCAGCGGCGTGCTCCAGGCCGATAAGGACGGCCAGGACGCCAACGTGACCAACGGCGTCAACGGTGCCGGGCAGGGCTGGGCTGCCTGGACCAACAACGGCTCGGTGCTCGCCCAGCCCTTCCAGGCCACGGACGCGATCTCGCCGGCGAGCGTCGGCGGCGGCGCCACCGATAACGGGACGACGGTCACCGTCACGGTGACCTGCACGTCGCTGCCGTGCACGATCACTATCACGATCACGTCGTCGACGGTGACCATCCACACGTCCTCGGTGGCGCTCAAGAAGAAGAAGAAGAAGCCGAAGAACGTGACCCTGGCCAAGGGCAAGTTCACGATCACCAAGGTCGGCGCCCACAAGCTGGCGGTCAAGCTCACGCCGGCCGGGAAGAAGTTCCTGGCCGCCAAGCGGGGTCACATCAAGGTCGGGAGCACCATCGCCGAGACCGTGGCCAAGCACACGAAGGTGAGCACGCGCAACCTGACGCTGACGATCAAGCCGGCGAAGAAGAAGGGCAAGAAGTAGCGAGCCGCCCGAAGGCGGTGAACATCGGCCGGGCCGCGGCCACCTGGGCGACCAGGTGGTCGCGGCTGGCCGCGCGGAAATCCCCGATGCGGTGACCGGCGCCCTCGATCTCGGCGATGTCGACGGGGTCGACAGTCCAGCCCTCGATGAGCATCGGCGCCGTGAGCTCCAGGTGCGCCTGGCTGCCCCATGCGCTCTCGCCCACGCGAAACAACGCGGCGCCGGGCCCCGGCGTCGTGGCCAGCTCGGCGGCGCCCGGGGGCATCTCGATGACGTCCTCGTGCCACTTGAGCACCGGCAGCCGTGCCGGGAAGGCGCCGAACAGGGGATCGCCGCCGGCCGCGGGCAGGAGCGTCATCTCGGGCCAGCCGGCGTTCATGGCGCCGGCATAGGAGACGCGACCGCCGGCGGCCACGGCCAGGAGCTGCGCGCCCAGGCACATGCCCACCACCGGGACGCCCTGATCGAGCGCCGATTCCAGGAGCTGCACCTCGGCGGCCAGGAACGGGTCCTCCTGCACCCGCGTGGCGCTCTGGCGGCCGCCGAGCGTGACGATGCCGGAGATCTCCGCGGCCGCCGGCAGCGCGTCGGCATCGCCCGGGTTGCGCTCGATCACATCGCAGCCGCCGGCGCGCAGGGACTCGCGCACGATCCCCACCTGGCGGTCAGGGAGATGGGTGATGATGAGCGCCGGCTTCACGAGGGCGCAGGATAGAAGCGGCACTACATGCCACGCTGTAGCGATGGTGAGGTGGCTGATGGCCCTATTGGCGATCGTCGCGGCGGCGGTGGGGTCCCACGCGACGGCGGTGGCGGCGGGCACCGTGCACAAGCCGCGGATCGTCTGGGACCCGATCCCGTTCGGTGCCACCCGCAAGGCGCAGATGACAGCCTACGTCCGGCGTCACTACGGGAGCTTCATGAAGCCGACGTGGCGGCTCATCCATCCCCATGTGATCGTCATCCACTACACCGACGGGAGCTACTCCTCGACGTTCAACACGTTCGCCTCAGACGTTCCGGACTCCGAGCTGCACGAGCTGCCGGCCACATGCGCGCACTTCGTCATCGACTCGGGCGGCGTCATCCATCAGCTGGTCTCCCTGCAGACGATGTGCCGCCACACCGTGGGCCTCAACTGGACCGCGATCGGGATCGAACACGTGGGGTTCAGCGACGCCCAGGTCCTTGGCGACGCCCGTCAGATGGCGTCGAGCCTGGCGCTCGTGCACTGGCTGCAGTGCCGCTTCAATATCCAGACCCGGAACGTAATCGGCCACGCCGAGAGCCTGTCCAGCCCCTACCACCACGAGGACGTGCCCTCCTTGCGTAATCAGACCCACTCGGACTTCGTCCATCGCGACATGCAGACCTTCCGCACGCGGCTGCGCCGGTTGGGAGGCTGCTGATGGCCGCCACCGGCGTGTCCCGCGTCGCCGTCGTCGGGGCGGGCTTCATGGGCTCGGGCATCGCCGAGTCGGCCGCTTCCGCGGGGATCGACGTCACCGTGTTCGAGCCGGAGGCTGCGCCGCTCAAGCGCTCCCGCGAGCGGCTGGCGGTCTCGGTGGACCGAGCGGTGTCGCGCGCCAAGCTCACCGCCGAGGAGGCCGAGGGGCTGACGGCGCGGATCGCCTACACCAGCGACTTCGGCGATCTTGACGGCGTCGACGCGGTGCTGGAGGCGGTCACCGAGGACCCGCGGCTCAAGGGCGAGCTGTTCCAGCGCCTGGACGAGGCGCTGCCCGGCGCTCGCTTCCTCGCCTCCAACACATCATCGATCCCGATCGCCGAGCTGGCGGCCTGGACCCGGCGCCCGGAGCGGGTGATCGGACTGCACTTCTTCTCCCCGGTCCCGGTGATGAAGCTGGTGGAGGTGGTGGTGGCGCTCGACACCTCCGCGGAGACGGTGGACATCGCCGAGGGGTTCGCGACGGGGATGGGCAAGCAGCCGATCCGCACCAAGGACCGCTCGGGCTTCATCGTCAACATGCTGCTGGTCCCCTACCTGATGGCGGCCGTACGCATGTACGAGGACGGGTTCGCCACGCGGGAGGACATCGACGATGGCATGCGGCTGGGATGCGGGCACCCGATGGGGCCGCTGACCCTGTGCGACTTCATCGGCCTCGACGTCCTGTACGCGATCTGCGACTCGCTGTATGAGGAGTTCAAGCGCCCCGAGTACGCGCCCACCCCGCTGCTCAAGCGCATGGTCGTCTCCGGCCACCACGGGCGCAAGACGGGCAAGGGGTTCTACGACTACCCGTCCTAGTCGTCATCTCCTCCCCGGTGCAGACGCTGATCGACCCCTCGGGACCGTCGCCACTGAGTGACACCGGCTGCAGCGGCGGGGGATCTGAGCGCAACGGGAATGGCTAGAGTCGCGCCCGTGCCGCTGACACGTGCCGATATTGCGGGCGGAGCGCACCAGCTCCTGACGGAGGGCTATGGACTGTTCCTGGCCTCCAACCGCCCGGTGCTCGACAAGCTCGACACCACCCCCTTCGGCGTGCCGGTGAGGACGCTCGACTTCCTGGCGCCGGGTCCCGAGGACTGGTCGGTAAACGACCTGATGCGCGTCTACAACGCCCTCAACGCGACGGCGTACGGCGAGAAGGGCATCCCGTTGCAGAATTGGGTGATGATCGATCTCGGTCTGCTGCCGTCGGCGTTCCTGTTGGTCACCTTGCCGGCGCAGCGTGCCCGCGCGGCGATGAACGAGGAGCGGGGCTACGCGTCGGACCGGCTCCGCACCGAAGACGTGCTGAAGACCGTTCTGGCCGAGGCCGAGCGGCTGGACTACCGCGGTCCAATTCCCGTCGCCGGCTACTGTGCCGCACCCACCCCGGCGCCCGGCGAGTGGGTCGGCTGGTCACTGTGCTCGGCCATCCCCGGCCTGGGCACCATCACCAAAGGGCTGGGGCTCGAGATCTACGGCGCGCGGACCCTCACCGGCGTGGCCCAGTTCACCGATCAGGCGCTGCGCGTGCACCGCAAGTTCGGCCGCATGCGCGTCGTCTCGGCGGTGCTCGACCTCCATCCGGTGCCGCACTCGCTCGTCTATCGCACCGACGTGCACGAGCATGACGCCGACGGCACGCCGACGCGGTGGATGGGGGCGCGCGACCTGGCCTTTCAGGAGGAGATGCAGGCCCGGATCGACGCCGCGACGAGCCGTTACTACATCCTGTCCCCCGGCTTTGTCGATGGCCGGGTCCCGATCCTGGAGGTGAGTTAGTGCCCGGACGCCACTACGTGCTCGCCTTCTCCGGCGGGCTGGACACCTCCTACGCGCTGGCGGTCCTGGTTGATCGCGGCGAGCGCGTGACCACGGTCACCGTCAACACCGGCGGCTTCCCGCCTGACGAGCTGCACGACATTGAGCAGCGCTCTCAGGAGCTGGGCGCCGGCGACCATGTCGTCATCGACGGCCGCGCCCGCCTCTACGAGCAGTTCGTCTCCTACATTTTGAAGGCCAACTACCTGCGCAACGGCGTCTACCCGTCGTGCGTGGGCGTGGAACGCATGCTCCAGGCCGAGGAGGTGACGCGCCTGGCCCTGGATCGTGGCGCCGACGTCATCGCCCACGGCTCGACCGGGGCGGGCAATGACCACGTCCGCTTCGACGCCGTGACCAAGGCGCTTGCCCCCAAGCTGGAGATCTCAGGGCTCATCCGCGACGAGCAGCACACCCGCGAGGAGGAGCGCGACTTCCTGCGCGAGCGCGGGCACCCCGTGTCGGACATCACCGCCAAGTACTCGTTCAACTTCGGGATCCTCGGCACCACCATCGGCGGCGAGGAGACCTACGGATCGTGGGAGTACCTGCCCGAGGAGGCGTGGCCGACGACGCGCTCCATCGCCGACGCCCCCAACGAGCCCGCGGAGCTGGTCATCGGCTTTGAGCGCGGCCTCCCGGTCAGATGCGAGGCGGTGAGCGGCGTCGGCGACGCCGACACCGAGATCGGCGAGTTGGCCATCGGCGTGCCCGGCTACGACACCCTGGCCCTGCTCAATCGGATCGGCGCCACGCACGGCGTGGGCCGCGGCATCCACACCGGCCAGACGATCATGGGCATCGTCGGCCGGCTCGGCTTCGAGGCGCCGGGCATGCTCATCCTCATCGCCGCCCATCGCGAGCTTGAGCGCCTGGTGCTGACCAACGCCCAGCAGACGCTCAAGGCGTCCCTGGGGACCACGTTCGGCGACATGCTCCACGAGGGCCGGTATTACGACCCATTGCTCACCGACATCCGCGCCTTCCTGGACAGCTCCCAGGAGCGGGTCACCGGCGACGTGCGGGTGCGCCTGCACAAGGGCAGCATCGTCCCGTTGGGCACGCGCAGCCCGCACAGCCTGCTCGACGCCGGACGGCGCCTGGGGTCCACCTATGGCCACGGCTCGTCGCTGTGGACCGGTGCCGAGGCCCGGGCCTTCGCCCACATCTACGCGACCGCCGGCGTGCTGGCCAGGTCAACCGACGACGACGGGTCCTAGTGCAGCGTTTCATAAGTCCCTTGATGATCTGGCGAGTGGCTGGGCGAGCCTGGGCGGTGTCCGGCCAGGCGCGTCCAGACGCCGTCAGAGCGCAAGGGAGTTCGGAAACGCTGCACTAGGCGGCGAGGATCGCCAGCAGCAGCGCCTCCAGGCGCTCGAGCTCGGCGACGGGGATTGACTCCGAGACCTGGTGCGGGTCGCGCCCGCCGCTGGCCAGGGCGACGACGTCGGTGGCGGCCGCCAGGTAGTTGGCCTCCAGCGTGGCCTGGCGCGCCTCCAGGACGAGCTCGAGCCCCGGGACCCGGGCGGCGGCGGCGTGCACGAGCGCCCGGGCTCGCGAGTGCTCGGTGTGCGGGAACGGCGGCACCGTCCGCTCGCGGTCGCGGATCCAGTCATAGCGGGCGCGGTGCGCCTCGCAGATGCGGGCGATCGTCTGCTCGATCGCTTCAGTCGTGTCCTCGATCTCCTCGACGGAGTAGCCGCGCACCTCGCCGCGAACGAGCGCGCGATCGGGGATGGAGTTGGTGAGGGCGCCGTGAAGCGCTGACTCCACGCCGCCCGCCGCGAGCGCGTCGGGTGTCAGGCGCTCGATGATGGACCCGCCGACGATGGCGGCGATGTTGACGCTGCCCCCGCCGGGACGGCGGCCGAGCGGCAGCGCGGTGACGATCTCCGCCGCCACCGCGATCGCGCTGATCCCCGCCTCGGGGTTGGCCGCGGCGTGGGCGGCCCGCCCGTGCACCGTGAACGCGAACGACGTCTGGCCCAGCGCGCGCGTGATGACGGTGCCGACCGGCTTGGCGCCGTCGACGGAGAAGGCGCAGTCCACGCGCTCCAGCAGCTCGGGCGCGAGCAGGCCGGCGCCCATCCTGCCGCTCTCCTCACAGCAGGTGAAGGCGGCGTGGACGGTGGGACGGTGCCCCTCGGGTAGCTGCGCGGCCCCGGCGCACACGCGCATCACCGCCGCGACCGCCGCCTTGTTGTCGGCGCCGAGGATCGTCTCGCCATCGGAACGGATGATCCCGTCGTCATCGATGTGTGGCGCCACCGCGGCGGCGCCCCGCTCCACGGTGTCCGTGTGGGCGACGAACAGGTAGGCGGGGGCGTCGGACGCCCCGGGGACGGTGGCGACGAGGTTGCCGGCATCCGAGCCGTTGACGGCGCCGGCGTCATCGAACTGCGCCGCCACCCCATGGCCGGCGAGCCACTCGCGGATGAGCTCGCCGACCACCCGTTCGCGGCGGCTGGGGGACGGGACCGCCACCAGCTCCAGGAACAGCTCGGTGACGGAGGCGTCCCGGCTCAGAGGCACCCGCGGCAGGTTACGTCGTGACCGGCGCCGCGCCCAGCTCGCCCGCCAGCGCGTCGGAGGTCATCACGTCGGAGAACATCGGGTAGTCGAACTTGATCGCGTTCTCGTGTTCCTCGGCGGAGGTGGCGGCGACGCAGTCCGACAGGGTGATCACCTTGTAGCCCTTCTCGTAGCCGGTGCGCATCGTCGACTCGACGCAGCAGTTGGTGAGAAAGCCGCCGAGCGCGATCGTGGTGATGCCCCGGGCGCGCAGGATGAAGTCGAGGTTGGTGGTGGCGAAGGTGTCCAGGCCGCGCTTGCCCTCCACGACCAGATCGCCGGGCTGGGGCGCCAGCGCGTCGATGATCTCCGCGCCCCACTCCCCCTTGACGAATGCGGTTGAGTCCACCACGCCCTTGAGGATCCCGTACGGGTGCTCGGCGATCTCGTTGTAGCCGGGCGCGAAGGTTATCGGGGCGTGGACGATCGTCGCCCCCGCCTGGCGAGCGGCCTCGACGAGCTTGCGCGTGTTGTCGAGCATGCCCGTGTCCTCCATCACGCCGGCGACGGCGCCGTGCAGCGCCCCGCCCTCGGAGGTGAAGTCGTTCTGGTACTCGATCAGGACGATCGCGGTGTGCTTGGGGTCCAGCGCCATTGGGGCTCTCCCTTCCTGTGTGGACGGCGGCACCCGGGATGCTAGAGGCCCGCGGGTCAGCCGAGGGTGCGGATGGGCGTGCCCGCGAGGAATGCGGCGATGTCCTCCACCACCTGGCCGTACATGTGGCGCATGCCGGCCTCGGACACGTAGCCGAGATGGGGCAACAGGACGACGTTGGGCAGCGTGGTCAGCGGATGGCCGACGGGGAGCGGCTCGCGCTCATACACATCGAGGCCCGCGGCGGCGATGACGCCGACGCGCAGTGCCGCCACCAGGGCCGCCTCGTCCACGATGGGCCCGCGTGAGGTGTTGACGAGCGCCGCCGTCGGCTTCATCTGGACCAGCTCGAGGCCGGCGATCAGGCCGCGGGTCCGCTCGCTCAACACGAGGTGGACGGACAGGAAGTCTGCGGCGGCCAGCAGCTCCTCCTTGGACACCCGGCGCACCCCCACCTCGGCGGCGCGCTCATCGGAGAGGTTCTGGCTCCACGCCACCACCTCCATGCCGAACGCCCGCGCCGGCGCCACCATCGCGGCGCCCAGGTTGCCGAGACCGGCCAGTCCCAGGGTGGCGCCCGCGAGGTTGGTCGGCAGGTCAAGCTGCCACCGCCCGGATCGGATCGCCCGGTCCTCCTGGGTGACCCGCTTGGCCACGGCGAGGATGAGCGCCCAGGCCACCTCGACGGTGCTGGGCACGCCGGCGGCCGGCGGCGCGCCGGTGCCCTGGGTGCCGCATACCGTAACCCCGCGCGCGAGCAGGTGGTCGACGTCGAGCGAGGCGTTGCGCATGCCGGTGGTGATGACCAGCCTGAGGTCGGACAGCCGCGACAGTACGTCGGCGTCGAACCGCGTGCGCTCGCGCATCAGCACCAACACGTCAAAGCCGGCGAGCCGCGTCGAGAGTTCCTCCTGGGCGACCGGCTCCGAGAAGAATTCAACCGTCACGTCATCGCCGAGCGACCCCCAGTCCGCGTAGCCGTGCGCGCGGCGCTGGTAATCATCGAGTACGGCGACCCGGGTCACGCGGGGAAGTCTCTCAGGGTCGCCGCCCGTGTGTTAAGGGATCGTGAGGAAAGGGGCGTTTGGCCGGTGGGCCATGGTGATCGGCGGGGATGCGGGGCATCCTGTAGATGCCGGGAACGGAGAGACCGGGCCGGCATCGTCCAGATGAGCGCGAGGAGGGAAGCGTGCCTCGAGAGTTGAGCATCCTTGTCGTCGCCAATCGCACCGCGATGTCCGCCGGCCTGGAGGAGGCGATGCGCGCGCGGGCACGGGAGCGTCCAGCCACCTTCACGCTCGTCATCCCCGTCGGTCGGGGTCTGAAGGGCCGGCGCGCTGTGGAGGAGATGGAGGCGCACATGCGCCAGGCCGGGCTCGTGGTGCGCGCCCTCGCCGGCGATCCCGACCCGTTGCGCGCGGTCCTCGAGGTCTACAGCCCGGCGGAGTTCGACGAGATCATCGTGTCGACGTTGCCCGCATGGGGCTCGCGGTGGATGAGGTCGGGACTGCCCCAGCGGATCGAGCGCCACACCGGCGCCCTCGTTCGTCATGTCGAGGCGCGAGAGATGCCGCCGGAGCGTCAGCGTGCGCCGGTGACCGCTGGGAGCCGCCCCCGCTAGGGCAATAGAATCGCTCGGGAGCTGGCCGAGTACGCGACCTACTTCCGTCCCCCGGGCCTGACCGGGATCGAGGCGCTGCACGCCCGCTTCGTGCAGCATGAGTACCGGCCGCACTCTCACCGGAAGTGGACGATCGCCGTCGTCCAGCGCGGTGCCGCTCGTTTCACCGTGGACAGCACCCGTCAGCGCGCCGACGCCGGCGAGCTGTTCGTGCTCGAGCCCGAGGCGGTTCACACCGGCATGGCGGCGGTCCCCGAGGGTTGGGCCTACAAGGTCCTGTACGTCGAGCCCGCCATCGTCCACGACTGGGCCGACCGCGACGGGCCCGCTCCGCGCGCGGCCCGGTGGGTGGTGTTCCGCGACCCCAAGCTTCAGGCCGCGCTGTTGAGCGCGCACGCAGCGCTGACCCAGGAGCCGCCGGGGCTGGCCGTGGAGGAGAAGGTGCTCGACGCGATCGCGCGCTTGACGCCGCACCTGCGAAGCGCGGCGGCGGCGCCGGGACGCGAGCGCGGAGAACACGCGGCGGTGCGCCGGGCGCGCCGGTATCTCCAGGATCGCTGGGATCAGCCGGTGTCGCTGGCCGAACTGGCCGGCGCGGCCGGTCTGAGCCGGTTCGAGCTGATCCGGCGCTTCCGGCAGCAGAACGGCCTGACGCCGCACGCGTTCCAGCGCGATCTGCGCATCGAACGGGCCCGGGGGATGTTGGGCGCCGGAGTGCCGGTGGCCGCGGTGGCCGCGGCGTGCGGGTTTGCCGACCAGCCGCACCTGTCGCGGGTGTTCAAGCGGCTGGTCGGTGTGACGCCGGGCGCGTACGCGCGCGCGGGTCGCTGATCTGCGCGGTGCGGCGTCGAGGCTCGGTGCGGTTACCGACTCCTGGGGAGGGGCTGGACTGGACGCGGCCCGATCGCATGTGGCGAAATCGTGAAGCGACAGGTCGCACACCGAGGCGGTTCAGACGGCTCGATTCAGACCAGCACCTATGTTGAATCCCGGGATCGCACGCCTCGAGATCCGGCGGCGTGCGATCTGTGACGTCAACGTCTGGCCCCTTCTTCCCCAGCCGCAGGAGACATGCCGGCCCGTCATCGCGACGACGGCGGCCGGCCACGAAGAGCGCAACATCGTTCAAGACCCGTAGGCCGCGGACCGCGCATCATCCAGCGCGGATGACCGTCAGCGAGTTCGACACCAAGGTGGCGATCGTGATCCGCGATGACCTGGCCGCCTGGCAGCGCCTCAACGTGACCGCGTTTCTCATGAGTGGGCTGGTGGCCGCGGCGGGCGGGGAGGCGATCGGCGAGGACTACGTCGACGGCGACGGGGTGCGGTATTTGCCGTTGCTCGTCCAGCCGGTGCTGGTGTTCGAGACCGGGGGCGAGAAGCTGCGCACGCTGCGCGAGCGCGCGGCTCGCCGGGAGGTACCGGTGGCGATCTACACCGCCGACATGTTCGCCACCGGCAACGACAGTGACAACCGCGCCGCGGTGCACGCGGTGGGCACCGAGCGGCTCGACCTCGTGGGGCTCGGCGTCCGCGCCGGACACCGGGACGTTGACGCCATCGTGCGCGGCGTCCAGCGCCACCCGTAGCCGACCCACCCGTAGCCGACCCACCCGTAGCCGCCCCACCCGCAGACCGCCCGGCCACGGCCGCCCGGCCGCGGCCGCCCCATCGGCAGTCCTTCGCCGTCTGTAACGCTCGGCTTACAGGGCGCATCGAATGTGCTCGGCATGAACACGACCACCGGCCTTCTCCGCCGCCCCGCGCCCGCGCGGGCGCCTCGCGCTCCGCGCACACCGTCCACGCACGCCTCCGCCGGATGGCTGGCGGCCAACTGGCAGCGGGTGGCGCTCCCTGTCCTGCTGCTGGTCACCGCGGCTGCGTACCTCTGGGACCTCAGCGCCTCCGGCTACGCCAACAGCTTCTACGCCGCCGCGGTCCAGGCCGGGACAAAGAGCTGGAAGGCGTTCTTCTTCGGCTCGCTGGACTCCTCGAGCTTCATCACCGTGGACAAGCCGCCGGCGTCGCTGTGGGTGATGGCGCTGAGCGGGCGCATCTTCGGCTTCAGCAGCTGGAGCATGCTCGTTCCGCAGGCGCTCGAGGGCGTGGCCGCGGTGGCACTCCTGTACGCCGCCATCAGGCGATGGTTCGGGACCGGGGCTGGTCTGGCGGCGGGCGCGTTGCTGGCGGCGACGCCGGTGGCGGCGCTCATGTTCCGCTTCAACAACCCCGACGCGCTCCTCGTGCTCCTGCTCGTGGCCGCGGCCTACTGCCTCACCCGCGCGCTGGAGCGAGCCGGGACGCGGTGGGTGGTGCTGGCCGGGACGATGATCGGCTTCGCGTTCCTGGCGAAAATGATGCAGGCCTTCCTCGTCCTGCCGGCGTTTGCGCTGGTCTACCTCGTCGCGGCGCCGACCGGCCTGCGCCGACGCGCGTGGCAGACGCTGGCGGGCGGCCTGGCGATCGTGGTCAGCGCGGGCTGGTGGGTGGCGGCCGTCGCCCTGTGGCCGGCCGGCTCGCGGCCCATGATCGACGGCTCCTCGGACAACAGCATCCTCAACCTCATCACCGGCTACAACGGGCTGGGGCGGATCTTTGGCGCCTCGGGGCCGGGCGGTGGTGGTAGTGGTGGCGGCGGCGGGGGAAACTTCAGCGGCTCGACCGGATTACTGCGGCTCTTCAATTCGGTGATGGGCGGTCAGGCGTCGTGGCTGCTGCCCGCGGCGCTGCTCGCCCTCGTTGGAGGCCTGGTGCTCACGCGCCGGGCGCCGCGCACCGACCGCACACGCGCCGCACTGCTGCTCTGGGGCGGCTGGCTCATCGTCAGCGGACTGGTGTTCAGCCTCTCCGGCGGGATCATCCACACGTACTACACGGTGGCCCTGGCGCCGGCGATCGCCGCGCTGGTGGCGATCGGCGCCAAGATGCTGTGGGACCGGCGGATGTCGATCGCGACACGCGCGACGGCGGGCGCAGCGGTGGCGATCAGCGCCGGCTGGGCGTGGGCGCTGCTGAACCGCACGCCGAGCTGGGAGCCGTGGCTCCGCACGCTGATCGCAGTGGCGGCGGTGGGCTGCCTGGCGGCGCTGCTGGCCGCGTCGCTGTGGCGCCCGGTCGGTCGCCGGCTCGCCGTGGTGGCGGTGGTCCTCGGGATCGTGGCGTCGGCGGCAGGGCCGGTGGCATACGCCGCGCAGACGGTGACCACCGCTCACACCGGAAGTGTGCCGTCGGCCGGGCCGGCGACCGCCGGCGGGTTCGGCGGCGGCGGGATGCCCGGCGGCGCGACGCCCGGCGGCTTCCGTGGCGCTGGCTCGAGCGGTGTCCACCCCAGCGGCGCCCTCGGCACCCCCATGGCGAGCGGTACGCGCGACGGCGGCTTCGGCGGGCAGGTCGCGGTGAGCTCCGCGGTCAAGAGCGCGCTGCAGGCCGGCGCCGGCAAGTACCGGTGGGTCCTGGCCACGTCGGGGTCGCAGTCCGCAGCCGAGATCGAGCTTGCCACCGGCGAGCCGGTGATGGCGATCGGCGGCTTCAGCGGCGAGGGCGGCAACCTCAGCCTCGGGCAGTTCCAGCAGTACGTCGCCGCCGGCCAGATCCACTACTACAGCGGATCCACCGGCGGGGGCCCGGGCGGCGGCAACTCTGCCAGCGCGATCACCACCTGGGTCAAGGCGCACTACAAGGCGATGACGATCGGGGGCGAGACGTTCTACGACCTCACCTCGCCGCTGAGCTAGTCGATCGGCGCCCTCGATCGCCTGCGTCATGGGTCACAGGGCGTTGTCGGCTGAGTCGCGGCGTCGACGGTGGTCCGTGGCAGCGCATGATGCCTGCTTTCATTCGCGACCGATGACCCATCGGGAGATCCACTCCTGGCTGATGGACATGGACGGCGTGCTCGTGCACGAGGAGCACGCCATCCCAGGCGCAGACGAGTTCGTGTCCCGCCTGCGCGCCCGGGGCACGCGCTTCCTGGTGCTCACCAACAACTCGATCTACACCCCGCGCGACCTGGCTGCCCGGTTGCGCAACAGCGGCATCGAGGTGCCCGAGGAGTCGATCTGGACCTCGGCGCTGGCCACCGCCCGCTTCTTGCAGGAACAGCGGCCCGGGGGCTCGGCGTACGTCATCGGGGAGGCGGGACTGACCACGGCGCTGCACGATGCCGGCTACACGCTCACCGAGCGCAGCCCGGACTACGTGGTGCTCGGCGAGACGCGGACCTATAGCTTCGAGCGCATCACCCAGGCCATCCGCCTCATCGCGAACGGGTCGCGGTTCATCGCCACCAACCCGGACGCGACGGGTCCGTCGATGGACGGCCCGCTGCCCGCCACGGGCTCGGTGGCGGCGCTGATCAGCCGCGCCACCAGCATCGACCCCTACTACGTGGGCAAGCCCAACCCGCTGATGATGCGCTCGGCGCTGAACGCCATCGACGCCCATTCGGAGACCGCGGCAATGATCGGCGACCGGATGGACACCGACGTCGTCTCCGGGCTGGAGGCGGGGATGGAGACGATCCTGGTGCTGACCGGGGTCACGACCCGCGAGGACGCCGAACGCCACCCGTACCGCGCGGGGCGGATCGTGGACTCGATCGCCGACCTCCTACCCGAGCTCGACGGATAGAGCTACCCTCCCGCGAGCGCCGCGCGCGCCGGGCGGGTCGTGCCATGGCATATGCCAAGCAACCAATTTGGGAATTCCCGGGCATCTTCTGCAACCTTTGAGGTCCGACACGCGTGACACTGTGTCATCTCTTCGCACCGGGCCGCCTGCGATACGGCTACTCTGCCCGCCAATCAACGTTTCACGCTAGGAGACAGCATGAACAAGACGGAGCTCATTGACGCGATCGCCAAGGACAGCGGGTTGTCCAAGGCCGACTCGTCACGCGCGCTGGACTCGCTGCTCACCACTGTGACCAAGACGCTGAAGAAGGGTGACGAGGTCGCGATTACCGGCTTTGGGAAGTTCTCCGTGGCCAAGCGTGCCGCGCGCACAGGACGCAACCCACAGACGGGCGCGCCGGTCAAGATCAAGGCGTCCAAGAACGCCAAGTTCACCGCCGGAGCCACGCTCAAGAACGCGGTCGCAGGCCGGCGCAAGTAGCCGACGGCGGCTCCGGCCCGATGCGCCGCGGATGAGAAGACGGTTTCGGCGGCACGGGCAGGTCGGCCCGGCCGCCGACTACTCCTCGGCGAACTCCTCGTCGGCAGCGAGGCCGGGCTCGTCCTCGGCCGCGTGAATCGAGCACAGGGTGGGGCCGCCCGATTCGAGGACGGCCTCCAGCTCGGCTGGGGTCAGGCGGGCGCCGCACTCCTCACACCGTTCCCCCGCCGTCTCGATGCTGTGCTCCTCCAGACCCATGGGGCGAGTCTATCCCGCCCGATCGCGGGGTGGCGGGTCGCCCGGGGTGGCCGGGCCACCGGCGCCGAGGTAGGCGAGCACTGCCAGGACGCGGCGGTGATCGTCGTCGGTGGCAGGAAGGTTGAGCTTTCCGAAGATATTGGTGACGTGCTTCTCCACGGCGCCGAGCGTGACCACCAGCTCGCGGGCGATCGCCGCGTTGGTCCGGCCCTGGGCGATGAGTGACAGCGTCTCGCGCTCGCGCGGGGTGAGCTCGGCCAGCGCGTCGTCACCGGCGCCGTCCGACTGCTGGCGCACGAGCGAGGCGATCACCTCGCGGTCCAGCGCGGTCCCGCCCTCGGCGACGCGATGCACCGCATCCAGGAAGGACCGAACCTCGCCGACCCGCTCCTTGAGCAGGTACCCCACCCCGCTCTCGCCGGAGGCCAGCAGCTCGCCGGTGTAGACCGGCTCGACGTACTGGGAGAGCACCAGCACCGACAGGTCGGGGTAACGGCGGCGGGCCTCGAGCGCGGCACGGATCCCCTCGTCGGTGAAGGTGGGCGGCAGACGAACGTCCACGATCGCCAGATCCGGCTTGTGGCCGGCGACGATGCGCAGGAGGCCGTCGCCGTCATCGGCCTGCGCCACGACCTCGATGTCGTATTCCTGCAGCAGCGCCACGATCCCCTCGCGCAGCAGGACCGAGTCCTCGGCGATCACGACTCGCATGGGAGGACCGCTCGGATGGTCGTGCCGATGCCCTCGGGCGAGTCGACGTCAAGCGTGCCGTCGAGCGCCTCCACGCGCTGGCGCAGGCCGCTGAGGCCGCCGCCGCGCGGATCGGCGCCCCCGGGGCCGTTGTCGGAGACCTCCACCACCAGCCGCGGCCCGGCACGGCGGATGGTGATGCGGGCCGACGCGCCCGGCGCGTGCTTGACGGCATTGGTCAGCGCCTCGGCGGTGACGAAGTAGGCCGCCGATTCGACCACGGGAGCCAACCGCTGGGTCAGCTTGCTCTCCACGGTGGTGTCGATGCCGGAGCGCTGGGCCAGGGCCTCGACGGCCGCCACCAGTCCGCGATCGGCCAGCACCGGGGGGGCGATGCCACGCGCCAGGTCGCGTAGCTCCGCCACCGCGGCGGTGGCCTCCTCGCGGGCCTGGCGGATGAGCTCTGCCGTCTCCGGGCGGTCTTCGAGGCGAGCCTCGGCCCGCCCCAGCTGCATCGTCAGCGCCACCAGCCGGGCCTGGGCGCCGTCGTGGAGGTCGCGTTCGATCCGGCGCAGCTCCGCCGACTGCACGTCGAGCACGCCGCGCCGAGTCCGCGTCAGCTCGTCCACGCGTGCGCTGAGATCGGTCTGGCGGGGCCAATAGAACACCGCGTGCACCGCGTAGGCGATCGCGAGGCCGACCGCCGCGAACACCGGCCAGAAGAAGCCGAACCCCGACATGGCCCAGACGAGCACCAGATAGCCAGCAAGCACGACCGAGATCGATCCCTGGATCATCAGCCGGCGCCGCGGTCCCCGGGGCAGGGCCCACGACCGCAGCCACGCCAGCTGCAGGGCGATGGGCAGGGCCAGGCCCGCCCACACCCACATCGGCCAGAACGGCCCGCCGGTCGCCGCCCAGATGATGGTGACCGCCACGCAGCACACTGCCGACAGGGTGACCTCCCCTGCCAGCAGTGCGCTGCCGGTGCGGTGTTCGATCTGAGCCCGAGGCCTAGCCATTGCGCGTGACTCCCAGGCCCACATCATCGCAGCGCCGAGGGCTCAGCCAGCGGGGCGAACGTCTCGCGACGCCGTACCCCGCGCCGGCCTAGGAGGGTGATCGCGGCCGGCAGCGCCACCGCGCGGACGATGGTCGCGTCGAGCAGGACCGCCACCGCCAGACCGAAGCCGAGCTGCTTGAACTCCAGCAGCCCCAGGGTGGCGAAGACGCCGAACACCCCGACCATCACCGCCGCCGCGCTCGTGACCGTGCCGGCGGTTGCGCCGAGCGCCCGCACCGCCGCGGTCCGGGCATCGGCGCCCCGGTCGCGCTCCTCGCGCACCCGCTCGAGGATGAGCACGGTGTAGTCCATCGACAGCCCGAAGAGCAGCACGAAGGCGAACAGCGGCAGCCACTCGACAATCGCCCCATCGGAGGTGAAGCCCAGCAGCGACTGTCCGACGCCATGCTGGAAGACCTCCACCAGGATCCCGAAGGACGCACCGACCGACAGCAGGTTGAGCCCGATGACGGCGGCCGCCAGGGCCGGCGAGCCGAACGCTCCGACCAGGAGCACAAACGCGAGGGCGAGCACCACCGCGATCGCGATCGGGGTGATGGTGGCCAGACGGGCGGCGAAGTCGGCGCCGCCGGCGGCCATGCCGGTGAGCAGCACCTTGGACCCGGGGAGCCCAAGGGTATGGTCCACGGTCTGACGCAGGATCTGGACCGCCTGCTTCTGCGCGGCCAGCCCGGCGTCGGGGAACGGCACCGAGACGACCGCGGTGGTGCCGCTGTTGGACACGTCGACGGTCATCGAACCATGACCGCCGGTGACCTGCTCGGCGCGCTGGCCGAGGGCGTGCATCGCCGTCACGGCCGCCGGACGATCCAGGTTGTGCCCGGTGACGACCAGCTGCGCCTCGGTGGGCGAGCCCGGGAAGGCGCGGTCGATGGCCCGATCGGCAACGCGGAGCGCGTTGCCGGCGGGCAGATCGCGCACGCCGGGGTCGCCGGTCCGCATCCCCAGCACCGGCACCGTCAGCGCGCCCAGCACCAGCACGGTCAGCACGAGCGACACGCCGGGGCGAGCGGTGATGACCGAGGCCAGCCGCTCCCATGCGCCGGGACGCTCGGGGTGGCGGCGCCGCGGGCGGGGCCACAGCCGTCCGCGGTCGATGCGATCGCCCAGCAGGGCTAGGACCGCGGGGAGCACGGTGACCGAGCCGATGGCGGCGAGCGCCACCACCAGGATCGCCCCGAGCGCCATGGAGGTGAACGTGCCCAGCCCCGTGAGAGTCAGGCCGGCCAGTCCCACCATCACGGTCAGCGCCGCGACGACGATGGCGCGGCCGACGCCGGCGGTCGCGGCGGTCAGGGCGGCGTGGGCGTCACGGCCGGCCCGTCGCTCCTCGCGTTCGCGGCGGATGTAGAACAGCGAATAGTCGACCCCGACGGCCAGGCCGACGAGGACGACCACCGAGGGCGTGGGGCCGCCCTGCGGCGCAAGGTGCGAGACCAGGCCGAGCGCGCCGAGCGCTCCCGCCACCGACGTCAGGCCCAGCAGCAGCGGGACGACGGCGGCCACGACGGCGCCGAAGGCGACGATGAGGATGAGCAGTGTGATCGGCAGCGACACGAGTTCGGCGCGATGGAGGTCGTGGTTGAGGACGTCATTGATGGCGCGACTGCCCGATCCGTCGCCGGCCTCCCGCAGCTTGACGCCCGGATGAGTGGCGGCCACGGAGTCAACCATCCGCTGCAGCGGTACCACGTGATCCGACGCCTTGTCGGGATCGCCGCGCAGCGTGACCTGGACGAGCTGGAGCCGTCCGCCGGCGCGCGACAATCCCGGCGCCTCGCGCGGGCCCTGCACCGACGCGACGCTGGCCAGGCGGCGGGCGTGATCCTCGAGCGCCGCCACGGCGGCGCCGGTGGTGCGAGCGCTGCCGGAGCTGACCAGCACGCTCTCGGTGGCCGGCGACTTCAAGTGGGCCGTCGACAGCGCAGCATCGGCCCGGGCGGATTCGCCGGTGCCCGAGCCCGCGTTGCTGAGAGTTTTGGTGCCCACCGACGCGCCGGCAAAGATGCAGCCGGCGATCAGCACCAGCCACAGGGCCACCATGGTCCGCGGATGGCGGGCCGAGGCCCCGGAGATCGAACCCACCGCCCGGGCGAGACGGCCCGACGGCTCACTTTCGGAGTGGGATGTGAAGCGTGGATTTCTCATATCGCCAGCCTGGCGGCGAGATGGTCCACCGTCGCTGGGGCACGGAGGCGGGCGGGGCGCTGCGCTCCCCCGAATCGAGGGTGGGGTTAACCCCAGCCCGAGCGAGCGAACTGGCATCGTGGGGGCGCGATGAGCGACACGGCGCTGACACTGCGGCCGCTGCAGGCTGCCGATTGCGACCGCCTGCTGAGCTGGATCGACTCCGCGGATCGCCTGCCCGTGTGATGCCGAGTCGATCTCGTGCGGTCCTTCGAGTGCCCGGGCTCAGCGCGCCGCCCGGCCCTGGAGCCTGACCCACACCGCGGTCAGCAGCGCCAGCCCGGCGGTGATCAGCAGCAGGGTCGTGTAGCTGGCCAGGCCGGCCGCCAGGGTGAGCACGTACGGCGCGGCGAAGCCCAGGTAGGTGAGCACGTAGTAGATGGCGGTGAGCCCGGCGAGTGCCTCGGGGTGGGCCAACCGCTGCACCTCGACCAGGCCGGCCACCAGGCACAGCCCGTACCCCATTCCGAGCACGGTGGCGCTGGGCACGAGCAGCCAGACGTGATGCGCGTGGGCGGTGTAGGCGCCGAGGGCCAGCCCCACCGCCATGACCGAGAGGCCGAGGGTGACGGCGCGGCTGCCCGCCGCGTGGGCGTCGAGACGACGCGCCACCGGCTGGACGAGGACCCCGGCCATCGCGGCGACCATGGCCACGACCGCGGTCAGGGCGATCCCGTCGGTGGCATGGGCGGCGCCGACCACGCTCGGCAGCAGCGCGAAAGCCACCGCCGGGGCCGCGAACACCCATGGCGCCATCGGTGCCACCACCCGGCGAAAGCGCGGGTGGCGCAGGCTCGGCAGCGCTCGCGCGATCGCGCCGCCGCCGCCGCGCGCCACCGTCTCCGGGGCGGCGGGCACAAGCGCGATCACGGCGAGCATCAGGACCACATGCGGGAGATAGGGAACGACGCCCGGATCGGGCGCCCACTGCGCCAGCACCCCGGACACCAGCGGTCCGACGGCGAAGCCGACGGTCATCGCCACCGCGCCGCGCCGGGCGGCCGAGTGGTCGGTGACATCCCCGAAGGGCGGACGCGACAGCTCGCGCAGCCACGCCGTACCGGCGCCGAAGGCCGCGCCGCTGCCCAGTCCGATGAGGAAGCGCCCGGCGAACAGCAGCGCCAGCGTGTCGCCGGCGATCACGAGCGACAGCGTCCCCGCCAGCGACAGCACAGCCGAGGCGAGGACGACCGGCCGGCGACCGCGAGCGTCCGAGAGCGGCCCCGCGATGAGCAGGCCGGGGATCAGGCCCAGCGCGTAGAAGCCGAACATCGCCTCCAGCGTGCCCGTCGACAGGCCGAGCTGCTGGCGATAGACGAGCAGCATCGGGGTGAACTGGTTGGAACCCCACGCCGCGCCGAACAGCGCCGCGGCGGCGAGCAGCCAGGCGGTGCGCGTATCGACACCGAGGGCCCTGGTCATCCCTCCGTGTCATCTGTATCCGAGCCACGCTCACCGAGACCGTCCTTTCCAGCCGCAAAAGTTCAATGATCGAACCGCTAAGGCCGGGTAGCCTAACACATATGGGTTCAATCATCAGACCTGAGCTAGACTGACCATCCATGCTCGGAAAGGACTACGCCGGCCAGGACTGCTCGATTGCCGGAGCGCTCGAGGCGGTCGGCGAGCGCTGGACGCTTCTGATCGTCCGCGACGCCTTCTACGGCGTGCGCCGCTTCAGCGACTTCCAGGCCCACCTGGACATTCCCAAGGCGGTCCTCTCAGACCGCCTGACCGGGCTGGTGACGGACGGGATCCTCACACGCACCCCCGACCCCGCTCACGCCGGTCGTCACCTGTATGAGCTGACCGACGGCGGGCGCGAGCTCTGGCCGGTCATCCACTCGCTACTGGTGTGGGGCGGCAAGCACCGGCGACCCAACAGCCGCGTGTTCCGGCACGCCGCGTGCGGCAGCCGCTGGAACGAGAGCGCCCAGTGCCCTCAGTGTCGGGTCACCCCCACGCCGCAGGACATCGTCAGCGAGCGACGCAAGGGCTATCGCGCCACGCGCGACGACCCGGTGACACGGGCGCTGCGGGCACCCCACAGGCTGCTCGAGCCGATCGAGACTTAGGCTGTCTGCCCTCGTCGCCAGTGGGAGCGACGCCGGCGGCCTCCACCATCAGGATCGCCGTGCGTACGGGCGCACTGGTCCGGTGCATGACGGTGCGCGGCACGGTGTAGCTCTGATGGCGCGCTGAGGCGCACGGCCGGCCGGTCCTCGAGGTCGATGACCAGCTCGCCGTCGAGCACCATGAAGAACTCGTCGGTGTCGTCGTGCTTGTGCCAGTGGAAGTCGCCCTCGATCACGCCGAGGCGGACGACCGAGTCGTTGACGGAGGTGAGCGTCTGGTTGAACCACGGCTCGTGGGCCGCGGCCTCGGCGTCCACGTCGATCAGCGTCTGGTAGCCGAACTTGTTGTCCAGGCGGATGTCGTAGTCGCCCTCGGAATAACCCGACTTCACGGCTCACCTCCGGTGTGCGCTGGCGTTGGTCCGGCGCCGAGCTGAGCTACGCAGACGCGGGGGAGGGCGCGGCCACGGTCGACAACAGCTCGATGTAGCGCTGCGCTGAGTGCTCCAGGATCGCCTTGCCGTCGGCGCGCACAACCGGGCTCCACCAGCCCCCGTAGATGCGCGCGAAGTTATAGGGAGCGAGCGCCTCGACGATGCCGCGCACGCCGGGCTCGGCCAGCGGCAGTCGCGCGGGAGCGCTGTAGACGAAGGACACACGGTCCTCGCCGGGGGTGACGAAGATCGTGTCGCCGCAGAGAATGACGCCGCGGCCCTCGGCGCCGGAGGCCCAATGCAGGACCGAGCTGCCCGGGAAGTGCCCACCGCACTCCACCAGCGTGACCCCGGGGAGCACCTCGAGCACGTCGGCCCACGTCCGCACCGCCGGGTCCGGGCGCATGAGCCAGCCGGCGTCCGCCGAGGGCAGCAGGATCTCGGCATCGAAGGCGTGGCTCCACTCCACCGCCGCCCCGTACATGTGCGGATGGCTGGACGCGACCGCGCTCAGGCCGCCCGCCGCGCGCACCGCCTCGAACGCCGCATCGTCCGCGAACGGCGCCGGATCCCACAGGACGTTGCCCGCGTCCGTGGCCACCAGCAGCGCCCGCTGGCCCACGCCGACATCGGGCTCGCACGCGATCCCCGTCAAGCCGGGCTCGACCTCGCGAACCACCGAGTGGCAGCCGTCGGCGGCGAGCTGCGCCATCGTCGTCCAGCGCTGACCGTGGGGCGAGACCCACTGGCGCTCGTCCTCGCACAGCGGGCAGTGCTCCGGCGGTGCGGCGGCCGGCGGGTAGTTGGCGCCGCAGGCCGGGCAGATCCAGATCGGGGCGCTGCTCACACCTTCAGCTTGCCATCACCGGCTGGGCGGCGCCGGCCCGAGCAGGCTCCACGCGACCGCCACGCCGCCGTAACGACGCCGCAGGGTCGCGGCGTGCGGCCCGCGCCAGTGCCCGCCGGAGAGGTCGCGGCCGGCCGGCGCGCGCCCGTGAGCCACCCAGAACTCGGCCAGCGCGGCGCGCACGGAGTCGTCGGTCCAGCGACGCAGCCGGATGCCGGCACCGGCGTCGCGCAGCGCCGAGTTCCACGGCTCGGGTCCGTCCGCGTACAGGTCGCACACCACCGCGGCGGTCGGCCAGGGGGAACTCTCGGCCTCCCACCGCCCCGGGTCCCCGCGCGCGGGTGTCCAGTCGCGGTGCGAAGGCGGGCGGCCGTTCTCGGCCGTCCAGGCACGGATCGCCGCCCGGACCTCGGCGCGGGTCCACACGCGCGACACGGTGGGGCGCGAGGCGGCGCAGTCGGCGCAGCGCTCGGCGGCGGGGTTGGTCACGGGTCCTCCGCAGTCGGGGCACAACCGGGCCTGCAGATAGTTGTGGATGCTCGACCGCGAGACGCCGAGCACCAGGGCCATCTCGCGTACGGTGATGCCCGAGGCGGCCAGACGGCGCGCCGTGTGCACCCGGTCTGACACCGAGGTCTCAAACGTCAGCCGGCGCACGGGCAGCCCGGCGGTGTCCAGCGCGGCGCCCCAGGACCCGAAGTGGGCGGTGACGCACGAGCTGCTCGGCCAGCGCGGGTGCTCGCGCATCCACTTGCGCTGCAGCGAGCCGGCCTCGGCGGGCCGCTCGCCGCTCCAGTCGTTGCGGCGCGGCGCGCGACCGGTCTCGGCCAGCCAGTCGCGCAGCGCGGTCAGAATCGATGCGCGATCCCAGCGCCCCGGCCGCCCCGGGTGGGCCATCGGCCGGTACCGGGTCGACGGCCGGCCTCCGGCCGTCCGGCTCGCGGTGGGGGCGCGAGATGCCTGAGCCGGACGGACGGTGGCCATGGTCGGTGGTCGGTCGGACTAGAGCGCGGTGACGACCGACTTGGTCTCCAGGTAGTTGTTGAGCACCTGGCTGCCCATCTCACGTCCCCAGCCCGACTCCTTGTAGCCGCCGAACGGCATGGCAGCGTCGAAGACGTGGTACGTGTTGATCCACACGGTGCCGGCGCGCAGGCGCTTGGCCGTGCGATGGGCCTTGGAGATGTCCCGGGTGAACACCCCGGCCGCGAGGCCGTAGTTGGTGTCGTTGGCCACGGGCACGATGTCGTTGGGATCGTCGAACGGGATGGCGCACACCACCGGTCCGAAGATCTCCTCGCGGACGACGTTCATGTCATTGCTGGTGTTGGTCAGGATCGTCGGCTGGACGAAGTAGCCGCGGTCCGAGGCCTTGCCGCCGCCGACAACCGCCTCGGCCCCCGCGGTCTGGCCGGAGTCGAGGTAGCCGAGCACCTTCTGGAACTGCTCATCGGAGATGAGCGGGCCCATCTGGGACTCGGGGTCGGTGCCCGGGGCGACCTTGATCTGCTTCGCAGCCTCGGCCACGCCGGCGACCACGTCGTCAAAGGCGCCCTTCTGCACGTACAGGCGAGACCCCGCGTTGCAGCACTGGCCGTGGTTGAAGAAGATCGCGTTCGCGGCTCCCGGGATGGCGGCGTCCAGGTCGGCGTCGGCGAACACCACGTTGGGCGACTTGCCACCGAGCTCCAGCGTCACCTTCTTGAGGTTGCCGGCCGCCGCCTTGACGATCAGCTTGCCGACCTCGGTGGAGCCGGTGAACGCCACCTTGTCCACGTCGTCGTGCTCGGCCAGCGCGGCCCCGGCGTCGCCGAAGCCGGTCACGATGTTGACCACGCCATCGGGCAGCCCGGCCTCCTGGAGCAGCTCGCCCAGGCGCAGCGCCGACAGCGGCGTCTGCTCGGCCGGCTTGAGCACCACGGTGCAGCCGCAGGCGAGTACGGGCCCGAGCTTCCACGCCGCCATCAGCAGGGGGAAGTTCCACGGGATGATCTGACCGACCACGCCGACGGGCTCGCGCAGCGTGTAGGCGAGGTACTCGCCGGGCGCCGGCAGCGCCGAGATCGGGACGGTGGTGCCCTCGATCTTGGTCGGCCAGCCCGCCATGTAGCGGAACAGATCGGCCGCCAGCGCCACATCCGCGGCCTTGGCGATCACGTACGGCTTGCCATTGTCCAGCGACTCGAGCATCGCCAGCTCGTCAGCGTTCTCCTCGATCAGCTCGGAGATCTTCCAGATCAGCCGTCCGCGATCCGACGCGTTCATGCGCCGCCACGGCGAGTCGTCGGCGAAAGCTCTGCGGGCGGCCTTGACCGCCTTGTTGATGTCCTCGGCCTGGCCGTAGGCCACCTCGGCGAGGACCTCCTCGGTGGCGGGGTTCAGCGTCTCGAATGTCCTGCCCGATGCCGCCTCCACCCACTGGCCGTCGATCAGCAGCTTGTGCGGCGACTGGATGAAGGTGTCGGCCCGCTGCTCTACAGCCTCGGCAACCGCCATGGCCCATCTCCTTCCTGGCGCGAGTCGCGCCCGCGCGTCTTGAGTAATGCCGCTTCGCACGCTAGTCCATTTTTGACTAGCTGGCAACCTCCGGTCGCGCGTGGGCCGGACGGGCGTAGCGTGTCGCGCATGCCACGGCCTCGCGACCAGCTCACCGCCGGCGAGTGGGCGCTGCTGGCGATGCTCGACGAGGAGCCGGCCCACGGGTTCGCGCTGGCGCGCGCGATGGCCACCGGCGGGGAGGTGGGGCGCGTGTGGGACATGCGCCGGCCCCTCGTCTACCGTGCGCTCGAGACGCTGCAGCGCCTGGCGCTCATCCGCCCGGTGGCGACCCTGCCCAGCGACTCGGGGCCCCAGCGCACGATCCTCGAGCCGACCCCGGAGGGCCGGCGCCTGGTCAGCGAATGGCTGCGACGGCCCGTGGAGCACGTTCGCGATGCCCGGTCGCTGCTCATGCTCAAGCTGCTGTTCCTCAGCCGCCGGGGCGCCGACGCGGAGCCACTGCTCACCGCTCAGCGCGCGCGCTTCGCCGCGCTCGCCGACGGACTCCAGGCGGCCGCCGACGAGGCGGACGGCTTCGACCGCGGCCTGCTGTTGTGGCGGCTGCACTCCACCACCGCGGCGGTTCGGTTCACGGAGACGATGCTCAGCGAGCCGTGAGGGACCAGCGCGCCATACTTGTGCTCAGACATGATGGCGTTTCACGACCCTCCGTCCGAGGCGGCACCGCCCCCCTGGCGCCGGCCGCTCGTCCGCTCCCGGCCCGAGGATCGCAGCTCGCACACGCTGCAGACGCCCGGGATGCGGCGCTACGCGGCGATCTCGGGCGGTCTGACCGGCTCACAGCACCTGTGGATGGGCGGCAACACCGTCCATCCTGGCCAGAAGTCCGCCGATCACCATCATGGGGAGGCCGACAGCGGGATCTACATCGTGTCCGGCCATCCCCGCTTCGCGTTCCTGGTCGAGGGCAAGGAGGAGCACATCGACGCCGCTCCCGGCGACTTCGTCTACGTGCCGGCGTGGGTGCCCCACCGCGAGGAGAACCCGTCGCCGTACGAGGACGCCGTCGTCGTGCTCGCCCGCAGCACCCCCGAGGAGATCGTGGTCAACCTGCCCAGCCTGTGGTCGGTGGACGGGATCCCGGGCGCCGCTGGGTCCTAGTCGGCCGCTCCGGTCATCGTGCCAGGTCAGCGGGTGACACATATGGACTCTCGGGTGCGCCGGTAGCCGCGGCCTCGCTCGCCCACTCACGCAATCGGAACCGCTGCACCTTGCCGGTGAGCGTGCGGGGGAGGTCATCGACGAAGCGGACGATGTGGGGATACTCGTAGCGGCGCATCCGCTCTTTGCACCACGCGCGCAGCTCGTCGGCGAGGACGTCGTCGCCGGGCTCCTCGCCCGCGCACTGGACATAGGCGGCGACACGGCTGGCGTCGTCGATGCGCACGCCGACCACGCCGACGCCCGCGACGCGGGGATGCTCCATGAGGACGTGCTCCATATCCACCGGCGATACCCATAGGCCGCCGACCTTGAGCATGTCGTCGACGCGGCCCACGTAGGCGTAGGTCCCATCCTCGGCGCGCGCGTAGCGATCGCCCGTGGCGAACCAGTCGCCCAGCATTGACGCCCGGGTCTTCTCCTGCTGGTGCCAGTAGTAAGCCGCGCACGAGTCGCCACGGACCTGCAGCGCCCCGATGCCCGGGCCCTCGAGCAGCGCGCCGTCGTCAGCGAGCAACCGCAGCGCGTAGCCGGGCACCGGCCGGCCGGTCGTCCCCGGACGCACCTCGCCAGGCCGGTTGGAGCAGTAGATGTGCAGCATCTCGGTGGAGCCGATGCCGTCGACGATGTCCATGCCGAAGCGCTCGCGCCAGCGGTCGATCGTGATCGGCGGAAGCGGCTCGGCCGCGGACACGCAGAAGCGCACCGAGTCCAGCGCGCCGTCGGCGTCGGCGTCGTGGACGAGCAGGCCGAACAGCGCCGGCACGCTGAAGAACACCGATGGCCGGTGGTGGCGCAGCGTGTCCAGGATCGCCGGGGGCCTGGGCGGTCCGGACATCAGCACCGACGCGCCGCCGAACCACAGCGGGAAGGTCAGCCCGTTGCCCAGCCCGTAGGCGTGAAACAGCTTGGTGGTGGAGAAGTGGACGTCGCTCGAGCGCAGCCCCAGCACGCCGCCGGCGTAGTTCTCGCAGGTCACGCCGATGTCGTGCTGGAGGTGAACCACGCCCTTGGGCTTGCCGGTGGACCCGGAGCTGTAGAGCCAGAAGGCCATGTCGTCGCGGTGGGTGGGGGCGGCGTCCAGCTCGTCGGACTGCGCGGCCATGGACGCATCGAGCTCGGTCACCCCGGCCTCGCTGCGGCCGCGCACCAGGTAGCGCACGCGACGATCCCCGAGGGCGGCGCGGATCCGGTCGAGCACTCCGGCGTCGGTGACGATCACCTCGGCGTAGGAGTCGTCGACGAAGTGGCGGAAGTTCTCGCCCTTGTCGAGGTGGCTGACCGGGACCGGCACGGCGCCGATGCGGATGGCGCCGAGGAACGCGATCGGGAACACGGTGGTGTCGTCGAGGATCAGCAGCACCCGCTGTTCCCGGCGGACGCCCAGCTCGCGCAGCAGGTGGCCGGCACGGTTGACCTGGCGGCGCAGCTCCTCGTAGGTCAGCGTGGCGTCGGACGCGATGAACGCCGTGGCGTCGCCGCGGCCGGCGCTCACCTGGCGCTCCACGATGTCACTGACATTCAGCGTGGCGGCTTCAGTCATCTCCCTCTCCTCGTCGGTCACCGCGGACGCTACGCCTAAGCCGCCCGCTCCTCCCCGACATCCAGCTCTCCCTCGAGCCGTGCGAAGTACTCCAGCGCCCGAGCCCGCCAGCGCTCGTGCCGGACAGCGAACAGCGCTTGGGCGCGCTCGCGCGGCCAGGACGGCGGCAGCATCTGCGCGGGCAGGTCCGGGTCCAGGAACGGGAACCTGCGCCACGCGTGCACCAGCAGCGTCTGCTGGCGAAAGCACGCCTCCGCCGTCAGGGCCCGAACCCGGGCGAAGTCGTCGATGAACGCCTCGTAATGGGTGCGCACCGCGTCCAGGTCCCACGCGTCGGCGATGAGCGACTCCGGGTCGCCCATGCTCCCGAGCTGCGCGACGAACGACCGCGCCTCGGCCGCCGGCTCATCGTTGATCGCGGCGGCCAGCTCGTCCTCGCGCTCGGTGTGGGGCGTCAGCCACACGCCGCCACCCAGCGAGCCCAGCCCGGCCCAGGCCAGGCGCGAGCGCAGCTGGTGGCGGACGGCGCGGCGCTCCTCGGGCACGCGTAGCACGACCACCAGCCACCGGCCGTCCCACTGCCATGGCCGCCCGAACGAGTAGATGCGCTCGGCGCCGGTGCGCAACAGGTCCGCGGTCCCCTCGCCCAGCGTCATGCGAGCCCGCCGGCCCCGGCGCTCGGCGGTCAGCCAGCCGTCACGGGTGCTGCGCGCCAGCGCCTGCCGCGCCGCCTGCTGGCTGTAGCCCAGCGAGACGAGCGCCGCCACCAGCGTCTCCTGCCAGACCCCCTGCGGTCGCGGCAGCACGTACTCCCCCAGCACCGTGAGCAGCAGCGAACGCGCCGCCGGAGCCCCGACCGACCGGCGTCTCAGCTGCTCGTCGATGACCCCTCCTCCGGGGCGTCGAACTCCGGGCGCAGCGCCTCGAAATGCGTGTTGCAGCTGCGACACCGCAGCTGGCGGGTGATCAGCTGACCGCCCCAGGCCGCCACGACCTCGACCTCGGGGGAGTCGCAGAAGGGGCAGGTGAGCGGCGTCGGCCTCATCGGCGCAGACGCTCGTCCCAGTCAGACCAGCTCTCGGGCTCGGGGAGCGCCGCCTCGGCGCCGGCCGCGCCCAGCCGCTCGGTCGAGCCAGTCGCGCACGCGTCCTCGGATCTCGGCGGGCCCCTCGCCGACCATCCCCTGGGCCAGCGCGGCGCGGTAGCCGGGGTGATCGGCCGGGCCCGGCCAGCGCGCCGCCGACGCCCACATCTCCTCGACGCGCCTCAGCAACAGATCCCGGTCGGCGCCGCCGGTCGCGCACAGGCGCTTGAGCCACGCCTCGGCGTGGACGCGATGCGCGCCCTCCTCCTGGAGGATCTTGCGTGCGCGCTGGGCCAGCGGCTCCAGCGCGCTGTCGCGCGCGCCGGCCACCCAGGTGGTGAGGATCCCGTCGACCACGAGATTGGCGGCGATCACCGACGCCCAGTCCGGGAGCTCGACGGCGATCACCGGCAGGGGATCCCCCGCATCCAGGCCCTCGTCCGAGCGCTGGACGCCGAGCTTGGCCAGTACCGGATAGGTGGAGCGGGCATGCCCCAGCTCGTCCTGGGCCATGGCGGCGGCGGCGACTGCGGACTCGATCGTCGGCGCGCTCACCGCCCACTCGCCGTACCGGCGGCCCAGCGCGCTCTTGTTGTCGGCCAGCGAGCCGATCAGCGAGATCATCGTGGCCGTGGCGGCGTCGACCGAGGTGCTCGTGCTCATGCGGAGATCGCCTCCCGGATCTCTGACCGCGGGACCAGGATCATGTGGACCCACGGGTGCTCGTCATAGATGGCCCGCGCGCAGACCAGCGCCAGGTCCTCGTCGGACTCGGTGACGGTGCCGACGTGGTGCAGCGGCTCCTCGTAGGCCTGACGCGCGAACACCTCCCACACGGTCTCGCCCGCCCGGCTCATACGACGATCCCCAGCTGGCGCATGGTCGCGCGCGCGTCGGCGCGGATGCGGTCCTTGGTCCACACCGGGTCCCACACCACCTCGATGTCGACCGCATCGATGTCGGGGTCGGCGAGCAACGCGTCGCGGATGTCTGACTCGATGAAGTCAGTGGCGGGGCAGCCCATCGAGGTGAAGGTGATCTGAAGATCGGCGCGGCGCGCCGGCGAGACGTACGCGACCGAGACGATCAGTCCCATGCCGAGCACGGACACCGGGATCTCGGGGTCCTCGACGTGACGCAGCGCCTCCCAGATACGGGCCTCCACCGTCTCGGCGGCGCTCACCGCCACCACGCTCATGCCGGGGCCCGCCTCAGCGAGGTGGTCTGGTAGCCGCGCTGCAGCGTCGTGACGTAGTCGCGGTTCATCGGGCCGCGGGCCCGCCAGCGCACCAGGACGTCGTCCCAGCTGATGGCGCCTTCGTCCAGGAGCCACTCGCGCCGCTCCTCGTCGAACTGGGCGGGGAACGGGCAGTCGACGACGTAGCGGTCGAGCTCGGCGTCGAAGTGGGCCGGGACGCGGATCCCGATCTCGTCCATGAAGGGGACGACCTCGCCCATCCACCACTGGCGCAGCTGGTCGTTGGACTTGCCCTTGAAACCGTACTGGAGCTGCTCGGAGTGCTTCTTGCGGTCATCGGGCAGCCCGAACCACTCCAGAGTGAGGATGAACATCCAGTCCACCGCCGCCTGCACCTCGGCGCGGCCCGCCGGGTCCTTGCATAGTTTCTTCAGCCACGTGCGGCCGTGGCGCAGGTGGAACGTCTCCTCCTTGTCGACCTTGGCCAGGGCCCGCTTCCAGGGGCCGAACGTGCTGGACTGGAACACGTCGGAGAGCAACACGAACCCGGCCTGGTCATACATGGCGTTGGCGCACACCAGCTCCACCCAGGAGTTCAGCGGCACGTCGAAGGCGTAGGGGTACTTGAACTGCTCGGCCGGCCGCTCGTAGATGAGCCAGTCCATGTCGACGCCGAGGTCGCCGAGCAGCCGGTAGCCGATGTGGGCGTGGGCGAGCTCGTCCTGGATGATGCTCATCGCCGAGCCGAAGTTGTTGAGCGCCGGCGCGTGACCGGCGGCGCGCAGATAGGACGGCGCGGAGACGAACTCGGTGTCGGCCGAGACGGTGAGGATCCGCCGCATTCCCTCCAGGTACTTGGGCGACATGTGCTGGAGCCCCTCCACCAGCTTGCCGGCGGTCAGATGCTCCTGCACCTGTTCCTCGGTGAGGGGCGCCAGCTCTTCGATGGGTGTGGCGGACACGCGATCCTTCCTCACTGGTATGACACTTGACTTACGGTCGCCATCGTATAGTCTCCCAATCGTGTCGTCAAGTGACCTATGACGGAGAGGACAACCTGTGCCTGAGATGCTGATCGGAGGGGAGTGGCGCCAGGCGGCGGCGCACGAGGAGATCGAGGTGGTCAACCCGGCCACCGAGGCCGTCGTGGACAGCGTTCCGGCGGGCTCGCCCGAGGACGTCGAGCTGGCGGTGGCCACCGCCAAGCGCGCCTTTCGGGAGTGGTCGCGGACCGACGTGGAGAAGCGCGCCGGGATCCTGGCCAAGGCCGCCGATCTCATCCATGAGAACGCCAAGGAGCTGGCCGCGACCCTGACCTCCGAGCAGGGCAAGCCGGTGGCCGAGGCCATGGGCGAGGTGACCCACCTCGCGCACGGCGTGCGCTACTACGCCGAGGCGGCCACGAAGGCCCGCGGCGCCTACCAGGACCTGCCGTCCACACTGGGCCCGGCCTACGGCATGGTCATCCGGCGGCCGATGGGCGTGTGCGTGGCGATCACCCCCTACAACTTCCCGCTGACGCTGCTGGGCACCAAGGTCGCCCCGGCGCTGGCGACGGGCAACACGGTGGTGGCCAAACCCGCGGCCACCACGCCGCTGGCCACGCTGGAGGTCGCACGGCTGTTCTCGGAGGCCGGCGTACCCGACGGCGTGCTCAACGTGGTCACCGGGCGCGGCTCGGTGATCGGCGACGCGCTCGTCTCGCACCGTGACGTCCGCCGCGTGGCCTTCACCGGCTCCACCGAGGTGGGGCGGCACGTGGCCCAGCTGGCCGCGCCCGATCTCAAGCGGATGTCGCTGGAGCTCGGCGGCTCCGATCCGGTGATCGTCTGCGCCGATGCCGACGTGGACGCCGCGGTCAAGGCCGTGATCATCGGCCGCTACTGGAACGCCGGGCAGGCGTGCCTGGGTTGCAAGCGGGTGTTCGTGCACGACAGCGTCCACGACGCTTTCGTCTCCCAGTTGGTGGAGCGCGTCGGGCGCTACGAGCCGGGCGACGGGACGGTCAAGGCCGACAAGCCCAGGCTGCGCATGGGCCCGATCCACACGCGCGCCGCTCGCGACGAGCTGCTGGAGCAGATCGAGAGCGCCACCGCCTCGGGCGGGGAGCTGCTCATCGGCGGCGGCACCGCCGGCGCGGATAAGGGGTGGTTCCTGGAGCCGGCGGTCATCGCCGAGCCCGCCGCGGACTCGCGCGTGATGACCGAGGAGGTGTTCGGCCCGGTCCTGCCGGTACTCCGCTTCTCCGATTTCGACGACGCCATCGCCCGCGCCAACGACACCCCGTACGGGCTGGGCTCCTCGATCTGGACCCATGACGCCCGGCTTATCCACCGGGCGGCGCAGGAGATCGACTCGGGCATGACCTGGGTCAACCAGATCCACTACGGCTATGACGAGCTGCCGTTCGGCGGCGTGAAGGCGTCGGGCTTTGGCAAGGAGCACGGCCTGGAGTCCCTGGACTCCTATGTCGAGCTGAAGTCCGTGGTGGTGGGAGGGCTGGCCTGATGGCCGTCACCTACGACGGCGGAACGATCACGCTGGACAACCCGCCGGCCAACTCCTACGACATCGCGTTCATGCGCGAGCTGGCCGATGCGATCGGGGCCGCCGACGTCGATGGCGCGGTGCGCGTCGTGGTGGTGCGCTCCGCGAGCGAGAAGTTCTTCTCGGCGGGCGCCGACATCAAGCGGTTCCTCGCCAACGAGGTCGACCCCAACATGGACATGATCCGCCTGGCGCACGAGGCGCTGGCCTCGATCGCCCGCTCGCCCAAGCTGTTCGTGGCCTGCGTTGCCGGACACGCCCTCGGCGGCGGGCTGGAGATCGCGCTCGCCTGCGACGTTCGCTGCGCGATCGAGGGCCGCTTCCGCCTCGGCACGCCGGAGGTGACGCTGGGCCTGCTGCCGGGCAACGGCGGGACGCAGCGGCTGCCGCGGCTGATCGGCGCCGGGCCGGCCCTGGAGCTGCTCATCACCGGCCGCACGCTCTCCCCCGACGA
This sequence comes from uncultured Actinomycetota bacterium, assembly GCA_963801435.1. Taxonomy (GTDB): domain Bacteria; phylum Actinomycetota; class Thermoleophilia; order Solirubrobacterales; family Solirubrobacteraceae; genus Palsa-465. The sequence continues at coordinate 209,959 of CAWDFE010000024.1, read as the reverse complement.
GGCATGCCGGCTTGGGCTCGTCTCGCAGGTGTTCGCCGATCAGGCCGCCTTCGACGCGCACCTGGCGGGGCTGCGGGCGCTGCCGCCGCTGGCGATGGCCAACATCAAACGGGCGGTCTATGAGGGCATGGAGCGGCCGCTGGCGGAGGGCCTGTCGCTGGAGCGCGACCTGATCGAGGAGCTGTTCCGATCCCAGGACGCGCGCGAGGGTCTGACGGCGTTCAGCGAGAAGCGCGCCCCGGAGTTCGTCGGGGCATGACGACCGAGACGCTCACCACATTCGCGGGCGCGTTCATCGACGGGCGCGAGCACGTCACCCACGGGGACCCGCTACCGGTGACCAACCCCGGCACCGGCGAGGTGTTCGCCGAGGTGGCGGGCGGGACCGAGGCCGACGTCGACGCCGCCGTCGCGGCGGCACAGCGGGCCTACGCCGACTGGTCGGCGCTGGCGGTGTCCAAGCGGGGTGAGATCCTGGGCGCAGCGGCGCGGCACGTGGAGGAGCATCTGGAGGAGCTCATCCCGCTGCTCACCCGCGAGCAGGGCAAGACTCTGCGCGACAGCCGTATCGAGCTGACCAAGGCCGTCGACACGCTCATGCATTACGCCGGGCTCTCCAAGGCGCTCCGGGGAGCGCACACGCCGGGCCTGGATCCCGGGGTGGACGGCCTCGTGCTGCGGCGGCCGCTCGGCGTCGTCGCCGCGATCGTGCCGTGGAACTTCCCGACGACGCTCCTCTGCAACAAGCTGGCCCCGGCCCTGGTGGCGGGCAATACGGTGGTGGCCAAGCCCGCCGGCACCACGCCGCTGACCACGCTGCGCTTCTGCGAGCTGCTGTGCCGGGGCGGCCTCCCCGCCGGGGTGTTCAACGTCGTCACGGGCGCCGGCTCGGTCACCGGGACGGCGCTGGTGCGCCACCGGCAGGTGCGCAAGATCGCCTTCACCGGCTCCACCCCGGTCGGCGAGCAGATCATGGCCCTCGCCGCGCCGGGCATGAAGCGGGTCACGCTCGAGCTGGGCGGCTCGGATCCGATGATCATCTGCGACGACGCCGATCTCGACGCGGCCGCGAGCGCCGCCTCAATGGGCCGCTTTTACAACTGCGGGCAGGCGTGCCTCGCGATCAAGCGGGTGTACGTGTTCGAGTCGGTGGCCGACGAAGTCATCGAGCAGGTCACGGCCAAGGCCCGGCGGCTGAAGGTCGGGCGCGGCGATGTCAAGGGGTCGCAGATGGGACCACTGCACACCGCTGCCCAGCGCGACGAGGTGGCCGGCCAGGTGGCGCGCACGCTCGATCTCGGCGGCACGCTGCTCGCCGGGGGCGGCGCTCCGGACGATCCGGAGTGCGACGGCGGGTTCTTCTACACGCCGACGGTCATCGCTGACCCCCCGCACGATGCGCCCATGGCCACCGAAGAGGTGTTCGGGCCGGCGCTGCCGATCTGGCGCGTCGCCGATCTCGACGAGGCGATCGCGCGCGCCAACGCGTCGCCATTCGGCCTGGGGTCCTCGATCTGGACGCGCGACCTGGCCCGCGCTCGGCAGGCGGCCGAGCGCATCGAGGCCGGCTACACCTGGATCAACTCGCGCACGAAGGTCTACGACGAGCTGCCCTTCGGCGGCTGGAAGTCCAGCGGCTACGGCAAGGAGCACGGCACCGAGGCATTCGACTACTACACCGAGACCAAGTCCGTTGTCTTCGGCAGCCAGTCCTGGAGCCTGACGGGTCGCTCCGGGACTCGCCGTGGGACCTCAGCGACTTCCCGGTCCCGCTGATCGACCTCTCGCTGACATTCGAGGGATTCCTGGACCTGGAGTGGCTCGAGCTCACCGCCGAGGTCGCACGCGTCCGCTTCGGGGTGCGTGAGAACCTCAAACAGCCGCTCGGGCTGCTGCACGGCGGGATCTACTCGGCGGTGGCAGAGACGGTGGCCTCGGTAGCGACGGTCCGCGCGGTATGGGAGGACCGGATGATCGGCTCGGGTCTGAGCAACTCGGCCAGCTTCCTGCGCCCGATCACCGCGGGCACCGTCCACGTCCTCGCCCGGTGCCGCGGCCACGATGACCGCGAGTGGCTGTGGGGCCACGAGTTCCGCGACGACGAGGACCGGCTCTGCGCGCTGGTGGACGTGACGATCGCCGTGCGCCCGCTGCCGGCGCAGTGACCGACACGGCCGTGCAGGTCGGCGGGCTGCCGATCGAGGTCCTGGACGTCCCCGGTCGGTCGCCCGAGGCGCCGCTGGTCCTGCTGCACGAGGGGCTGGGCTCGGTGGGGCTGTGGCGCGAATTCCCGTCCCAGCTGCAGGCCGCCACCGGCCGGCGGCTGATCGCATTCTCGCGCTACGGGCACGGGCACTCGGCGCCCCCTCCCCACCCCCGCACGCCCGCGTTCTTCCACGAGGAGGCGCTGGACGTTCTGCCCGCACTGCTGTCCGCGCTCGAGGTCACTGACCCCGTGCTCGTGGGCCATAGCGACGGGGCGTCGATCGGCATCATCCACGCCGCGTACCATCCGGTGACGGCGCTGGTGCTGCTGGCGCCCCACGTGTTCGTGGAGGACATCTGCGTCAACGCGATCCGGGGGACGCGTGAGACGTTCGTCGATGGTGAGCTGCGCGAGCGGATGGCGCGCCACCACGACGACCCCGACGCCGCGTTCTGGGGCTGGTGCGACGTGTGGCTCGACCCCGCCTTCCGGCGATGGCGCCTGGACGAGGAGGCGGGCCTGGTCCAGGCGCCGACGCTGCTCATCCAGGGCGCCGAGGACCCCTACGGGACGCTGGCCCAGATCGACCGGATCGAGGCCCGCGCCCGAGGGCCGGTGCGGCGGCTCGTCGTTGACGGCGGTCATAGCCCGCATCTGGAGCACGGGACGCGGGTCGCCGACGCCGTCGCGGACTTCCTGGCCTGAGCTGGTGGCCTGGCGCGGCGCCTGCGCGCGTCGTAGGCTCGCCCGCGATGCTCGGCCAGGAGATCCGGTTCTGCTCGGTCGGCGGCCGCGCGGTCGCCTACGAGGTCGTGGGCGAGGGCCCGCCCCTGGTGGCGCCCGCGTGGTGGGTCAGCCACCTCGAGCTCGACTGGCTCGAGGACTCCTTCGCCACTTCTGGGAGTCGATCGGCGTCAGCCGCGCGCTGCTGCGCTACGACCGCCCCGGCGTTGGCCTGTCCGACCGCGACGTTGACGTCGAGGCGCTGACGCTCGAGGATGACGTGGCAGTGCTCACCGCCCTGCTCGACGAGCTCGGGCTCGAGCGCGTGACACTGCTGGGGGGTCGTCGGGTGGGTGCGCCGCGATCGCGTTCGCTGCGCAGGCTCCCGAGCGCGTCGAGCGGCTGGCGCTCTATGGCGCCTACGCGCACGGACCGTCGATCGCGCCGCCACCGGTCCGCCAGGCGATCGTCCGCACCGTCCGCGCCCATTGGGGCCTGGGGTCGCGCATGCTGGCCGACATCTTCCTCGGCGAGGCCGGGCGCGACGCCCAGGATCGCTTCGCGCGCTTTCAGCGGGCCGCGACGAGCGCCGAGAACGCCGCCGGCCTGTTGGAGCTGGCCCACCGCCACGACGTTCGTGCGGCGCTCGCCCAGGTCCGTGCGCCCACGGTTGTGGTGCACCGCCGCGAGGACCGCGCCATTCCCTACCGGCTCGGGCGCGAGCTGGCCGTGGGGATCCACGGCGCAGCCCTGTCGCCGCTCGACGGCCACGCGCACTTCCCGTGGGCCGGCGACGTCGCCTCGGTGGTGCGAGCGCTGCGCGCGCCGCTCGCGGCCGACGCCATTGCCGGTCCGGAGGACCCCCCAGCCGCCCCGGACCCGCTGTCGCCTCGCGAGCACGAGGTGCTGGCCCTCGTCGCCCGGGGCCTGAGCGATCGGGAGATCGCCGAGCAGCTCATCGTCAGCCCGCACACCGTACATCGACACGTGGCCAACATCCGCACCAAGCTCGGCTCCGGGTCGCGCGCGGCCGCGGTTGCCGAGGCGGCGCGCATCGGCCTGCTCTGACCCGAACGGGCCATTCCGCACGGATGGCCCGTGCGAGCGATGCGGCGCGGGTGGGGGCGCTCATAAGGTCGCCGCATGCTCAACGCACACACGAAACCGCAGAAGACCGGTCGGTGGGGCCGCCTGTTCGCCACCATCTATGACCCGTCCCTCTGGATCGGAGAGCGGGCCGGCATGCGCCGGCGCCGCCGAGAGCTGCTGTCCCGTGCGACCGGACGCACGCTCGAAATCGGCAGCGGCACCGGCCTGAACCTCGCTCACTATCCGACCCATCTTCCCGAGCTGATCGTGACCGAGCCCGAGGCGACGATGCGCCGGCGCCTGACGCGCCGAGTGGCGCGGACCGGGGTGCGTGCGCGGGTGCTCGACGCCCCCGCCGAGCGATTGCCGTTCGCCGACGGAGCGATCGACACCGTGGTCAGCACCCTCGTGCTCTGCACCGTTCCGGACGCGCCGGAGGCATTCAACGAGATCGTTCGAGTGCTGCGGCCCGGGGGCCAACTGCTGTTCATCGAGCATGTCCGCTCGGAGTCGGCGGGGCTCGCCTGGTCCCAGGATCGTCTGGCCGGCGTGTGGCGGCGCTTCGCCGAGGGGTGCCGTTGCAACCGGCCGACGGGCCAGCTGATCGCGGCGTCTGGCCTGGAGCTGGAGGTCGGCGACGGCTCGTGGCGAGCGATGCCGCCGATCGTGCGCCCGCTGATCATCGGACGGGCGTGGCGGACCGTGGCCGAGGGCGGAGCGTGAGGGCTTGCGCCGGTCCGCAGGCTTTGCAACTATCCGCACGTGGACTGTCGGGCTGTGGCGGCCGGGGCCGCGGTGCGTGCACTGCTCGCTTCGCTCGCGGCAGTTGCGATGGCGCCAGGGCTGGCCAGTGCTGCCACGTTCGCATTCGACTCAACCCCGCCGGCACAGTCCAACCAGATCGCGCCGACATTCGCATACCACGGTCCCGACGCGAGCTCGACGTTCAGTTGCAAGCTCGACAACGGTTCCACGGTCAACTCGTGCCCCTCCCCACACGCTCTCTCCGGGCTCTCCGAGGGCGCGCACACGTTCACGGTGCAGATCACGAACGCCACCACAGGGACGCCGCCACCACCGATCTCCTACACCTGGACCGTCGACCTCACCCCTCCGACCACTCAGATCACCAGCAGGCCGTCGGCGATCAGCAACGTGACGACGTCGACGTTCACGTTCAGCTCGCCCGACCCGACGGCGACCTTCCGCTGCACGCTCAACGGCGGCGCCCCGTCCGCGTGCACCTCGCCGCTCAGTTACACCGGGCTCTCCGACGCGACCCGCTCGCTGCTCATCCAGGCGGTCGACCCCGCCGGCAACGTCGACCCGCTGGCCCAGCCGCTGACCTGGAGCGTTGACACCACACCCCCGGACACGACGCTGGCCAGCACGGGCAATCTCACCGGCAGGCAGGTGGTGGAGTTCTCCTTCACCTCCAGCGAGGCCGGGTCCACCTTTCAGTGCTCGTTTCGCAACGCCGCCTTCGCGCCGTGCACGTCGCCGGACCCGGTCGATATCCCCCACTCGGGCTCGCAGCTGTTCAAGGTCCGGGCCGTCGACGCGGCCGGCAACGTCGACCTGAGCCCGGCCACCCGCGCCTGGACGAGCGACCTCACCCCGCCCGAGCGCCCGACGGTGACGATCTTCGCCGCCCCGACGGCGGCGAAGGCTACGGTGAGCGCGGTCGGCCCGCGGCCGGTGGCCACGAACAACCCGTCGCTGGGGCTGACCTTCACCAACCCCCTGCAACACCTGCTCTCCACCGCGAGGTGGCAGGAATCGGTACGGCTCCACGCCCAGTGGTCCAGCGACTCGACCGCTCACTCCTACGACGTCACGGTGGACGAGTTCCCGATGGACTCCACCGGCATGGGCTTTCACGGCGAGGATCTGGATACGCACACCGAGTACCGCCATACGACCCGGACCGCTCTGACGCTCCACGTGTTCTTCGGCAGCACGGCGTGCGTCAAGGTGACCGCGTCAGACAAGGTCGGCAACGTCTCCCGGGCACGCACCTCGTGCACCTCCATCCCGGTCTCGTTCACGCCCCGCGACATCGGGCCGCCACCGACCAAGGACGCCAAGGCCTTCCGTGGCTACTACGTCGTCCTGGGCGCCAAGGGCTACGAGTTCGTCCAGGACATCGGGGACGAGTTCTACTTCTCCCCCACCCACGTGGCGCTCATCGCGGAGCGCTGCCGCGACTGCGGTGTCGTGGAGGTCGACTTCAACCGCTTCGTCGGCAACCCCCAGAACCGCAACCACGAACTCGCCACCGTCGACCTCAACGCCTCTGACCGGAGCGGCGACTTCCACTTGATCGACGTCCCACTCCCGGCACGGCGGGTGGCGCGCTACGGGATGGGCGATCTCGTGATCCGCGCGGTGTCGGGCCGACCGCGGATCAGCGGCATCGGCGTCTCCAACTGACCGAGGCCGTGCCTTCCGGCGGGGTGGCTACTGGAACAGGATCAGGTGGTACGCGGAGAAGGCGAAGCCCACCGCGAGCAGGCTCCACGTGATCGGCCAGCTGAGCGTGCGGACGAACGCCTTCTCCCACTCGCCCACGAACACCACGTAGCCGAGGATCCCCGCCAGCATCACCGCGTAGATGATGATGGCCACCAGCGGCGGGGGAGCAAGGCCCACGATCGGCGCGACGATGAGGCCCAGGACGATCCACGCGCCGATGGCCAGGAAGTCGACCGTGAGGCTGGTGCGTTCGCGGCCCACGATCGTCATGAATCCCGCCGCGCCGACGAGCGCGGCGACCATGAACACGCCCTGCGCCCAGTGCGTGCCGAAGCCGAAGATCGCGCCCATCAGCTTCCCGCCCGCCCACAGCAGCAGCGGGTCGAAGAAGCTGACCGCGAAGTAGCACGCGAACATGTCCTCCGTGGAGTCCCACGGATTGCCGAACACCGGCCGCCGCGGGACGAGTGCTTCGCGAAGCGCGGCGCGGTCAAGCGCTCCGCTGAGCGAGGTGGGATGGTCTGTTGCGCTCATCGACTCGGGGCTCCTGTCAGGCAAATACTAAGCGGCGGCTGCACCTGGTGCGGTTAGCCTGTGCCGCGTGTCTCCGGGACGCGTCTTCGTGGTGGGTTCGACGAACGTCGACCGGACGGTGCCGGTCCCGCGCCTGCCCGTGCGCGGCGAGACCGTCCTCGGTACCGCGGTCGTCATCAGCCCCGGGGGCAAGGGGGCCAACGCCGCAGCGGCGGCGGCGCGCGCGGGCGCCGCGGTGACGTTCGTGTCCGCGGTCGGGGCCGACCCGGACGGGGAGGCTGCTCGCGACGCGCTGCGCTCCGAGGGCGTGGCCGTCGACGCGGTGGCCGTTCTGGACGGCGTGCCCACCGGTGCCGCGCTCATCATCACTGACAAGGCGGGGGCAAACCTGATCGCGGTGGCCTCCGGGGCCAATGCCCGCATGCGCCCCGCCCATGTCGAGCGGTCCCTCGAGGCGCTGAGCGCGACCGACGTTGTGCTCGTGAGCGCCGAGATCCCGGACTCCTGCATCGAGGCCGCCCTGCGCGCCGCCGCCGATCGCGACGCGACCGCCATCCTGGACCCGGCGCCGGCCCGCCCATCGCTGCTTCAGGCAGCCCGGCTCGGCGCCATCCTCACGCCCAACGAGTCCGAGGCGAGTGAACTGACGGGCAGCTCGGAGCCCGTCGAAGCCGCGCAGCGCCTTGCCGCCCTCACCGGGCGACCGGCGGTGGTCACCCTCGGCGAGGCGGGGTGCCTGATCGCCGACGGCACAACGGTGACCCGGCACGACGCCGCTCCGGCGCCCGCAATCGTGGACACGGTGGGGGCCGGGGATGCGTTCGCCGGAGGGCTGGCCGCCGCCCTGGCCGGCGGTGAGCCGCTCGCGCATGCGGTCGACGCCGCGCTGCGGGCCGCCGCGGCGTCGTTGGGCTATGCCGGCGCGCGTCCCCCCGCCGCCCCGCCGTAGTCCCCGAACATCGGTCCGGGCGGAACCTGCATATCCCGACAAACCTGGCGCTGCTCTGTGATCGCACAAATCCATGACTTACTGAGCACGACGGCGGCGGTGAGCGGCGCGGCTGGTCACCTGCGCCTGCATCCGGGAGGCGACGCTGGGACAAAAAGCGCCGATTTCCGGCGCCTTTCGTCCCAGCGTCATGCGGCAGGCAGCAGCGGCGCTGTAGCCGCTGTCGGCGCCCGAATCGATGGCGGTTTGCCGGGATTTCCAGGTTGTGACCCGGTACAACTCGGGAGATGCCGCCCGAACCCGTGGCCCGGCTGCTCCGGGCCGCCAACGACAACGACACCGACGCGTTCCTGACGGGCTTCACGGACGATGGGGTCGTGGATGACTGGGGCCGAGAGTTCGCCGGCGCCGCGGCGATCCGGTCCTGGAGCGATGCCGAGTTCATCGGTAAGCGGGTCAGCCTCGACGTCCGCGAGATCGAGCAGCAGGACGCTGTGACGGTCGTGACCGCCGAGGTCGGGGGCGACGGGTTCAACGGGCCCAGCCACTTCAGCTTCGCGGTGGAGGGCGACCGTGTGACCCGGATGACGATCCGGGCCTAGTGCAGCACTGGGGCGCCGCGGGGCACACGCGATCAGCGCGTGATGACCGACAGCACCTGCTCGGCCGCCGCGGCCGGGTCGCCGCGCGGGGTCCGGATGCGCATGTGGGCCTTGCGGTAGGTGGCCTGCCGGCGCAGGAACAGCTCGTGGATCTCGCCCTCGGTGCGGTCCTGGAGCAGCGGGCGGGTGCGCATGAGGCGAGGCAGCTCGGCCTGCACGTCGCGCCAGGACACGGCGAGGTTGACGACGAAGGCGTGCTCGAACAGGGAGTTGCGGGTGTCGGGGTCTTCGAGCGCCCCGCCGCCCAGCGACAGAACGGCGGGCTCGCCGACGAGCAGCTCGGCGATGACCTGCTTCTCAAGCGAGCGGAAGAGGCTCTGCTCGCCGGCGGAGAAGAGGTCGGGAATGGAGCGGCCGCAGCGTTTCACCACGAGCTCGTCGGTGTCGAACCACGCCCGGCCGAGCCGCGCGGCGGTCAGCTCGGCCGTGGTGGACTTCCCGGCCCCCATGAAGCCGATGAACGCGATGTGCCGGCCGAGCCGGTCCGCGCGGGCCCGCGCGTGAGCGTCGCGCAGCAGGGCCTCGGCGGCGTCACCGCCGGGCGGTGGTGTGGTCATCCCTCGAGCGGGAACGTCGCCGCGTGGACGTTGGTGTAGTCACAGGCGGTGCGCAGGACGACGAGCGTCTCCGCGCGCACGAAACCCGGAAGCAGCGCCAGCTCGGTGGTCAGCAGACGCTGCAAGTCCCCCACGCTTGCGGCGCGGACCTTGACCAGCCAGTCGTAGCGGCCGCTGACGGCGTGGGCCTCCTCCACCTGATCCATGTCGCGCAGCAGCCGCTCGATCGCCTCATACGTGTCCGCGTTCTGGGCCACCTGGAGGACGTAGAAGCCGGTGATCGGCAGCCCGACGGCGCCGGGGTTGATCCGCGCCGTGATCTCGGTGACCACGCCCCGCTCACGCAGGCGCTCGGCGTGGGCGCTCAGCTCCTCCACGGTGCGCCCGAGCTCGCGGGCGACCCGCGGGAGATCGGCGGCGTCCTCGGCAAGCAAGTGGATGACCCGCCAGTCGTCCGGGGTGAGGTCCTGAGTCACCCCGCGAGCCTACCCGAAGCCATTCCCCTGCATGGAGCAGCGTTTCGCGCCGGAGATAGGATGGGCGGATGCCCGACCCCACCGCGTTCGTCGACGAGGTGGCCAACGAGCTCAACGGCTGGCCCGGGGTGCACATCGAGCCGCGCTCGGACGGCGTCACCGTCGTCCGCTACCGCCACGCCGAGCTGGGGCTGCTGTACCCCGACTGCGGCATCGCGGAGCTTCCGTTCCAGAGCGTCGAGCACGACGAGCTGATCGAGCACGGCGAGGCCGAGCCGGCCGTGGCGACGCCCGAGTCGGTGGGCGTCAGCCACGCCCTCCGCGGCCCATCGGACGTGACCGAGGTGCTGACGCTATTCGATCGCCGCTACCGCGAGGTCCGCGGGGAGGACCCGCCCTACAGCTCCGAGGACCCACCGTAAGCGGGCCTGGGAGGCCCGTCGGCGCTCGAGCGTCGCCGCATCGCGATCGATGAGCGCCACCCCGGCGATCGCCACCCGCGGACTGTCGAAGGACTTCGGAGGAGGGCGCGGTCTGTTCGCGCTCGATCTCGAGGTGCAGCGCGGCGAGGTGTTCGGCTTCCTCGGGCCCAACGGCGCCGGCAAGTCCACGACGATGCGGTTGCTCCTGGACCTGATTCGACCCACCGCGGGCTCGGCCTCGGTGCTGGGACTCGACACCCGGGCGCGCAGCCTGGATATCCGCCGCCGGGTGGGCTTTCTCGCCGGCGACTTCGGCCTGTATCCCAAGCTCACCGGTGCGAAGGTCCTCGACTACCTCGGCGAGCTGCGCGGCGGGGTGGACCCGGGGCGCCGCGACGCCCTGGCCGAGCGCTTCGACGCCGACCTGCACCGGCCGATCCGCGAGCTGTCCACCGGCAACCGCCAGAAGCTCGGGCTCATCCAGGCATTCATGCACGACCCGGAGCTGCTCATCCTGGACGAGCCGATCGCCGGGCTGGACCCGTTGGTGCAGCGGAGCTTCCACGCGCTGCTGGCCGAGGTGAGCGCGCAGGGCGCCACGATCTTCCTCTCCTCCCACACGCTGTCTGAGGTGGAGCGCGTCACCCATCGGCTGGCCATCCTGCGCCAGGGCCGCCTGGTCGTCGTGGACTCGCTGGAGAACCTGCGCAGGATCGCGGTGCAGCGCCTGGAGATCGAGTTCGCGGCGCCGGTGGCGGTGGACGCGTTCGCGTCGCTGCCGGGCGTGCGCGAGGTGACCGCGGCCGGCGCGACGCTCACCGTGGCCTTCGCGGGCGCGGCCGACGCGGTGGTGAAAGCTGCGGCCGCGCATGAGGTGCGCTCGATCCGCTCGCGCGACGACGACCTGGAGGAGATCTTCCTGCGCTACTACCGCGCCGAGGCGCCGGCATGACCCGGGCGCCGCTGGCGATGGCGCTGCGCCTGCGTCTGGCGTCCGCCGGCGCCGCCGCCTTCGGGCTGGTGGCGGTGCTGGTGATCGTGGGAGCGCTGTTCCCGGCCGTGGGCACCACGATCGGGAAGCTCAACCTGCCGCGTGGAGTGTCCCAGTTGCTCGGCGGCGCCGACTACGCCACCCTCACCGGCTGGTTTCGCAGCGAGATCGGCGCGGTGTACGGCCCGCTGGTGATCGGCGCAGTGGCCATCACCAGCGCCTCCGCCGTCACCGCCGGCGAGGAGGAGGACCGGATCCTCGCCCTCGTGCTGGCGCACCCGGTCACGCGCGCGCGAATGGTGGTCGCCAAGGCGGTGGCGATCGCCGCGCTGGTGGCGATCATCGCGGTGGGAGCATGGGTGGGCCTGGTCATCGGGGTGGCGCTCGGCGGCGGCGGGATCAGCCTCGGGCATATGGCCGCATTCGCCGTGCACCTGGCCTTCTTCGGGCTGGCCATCGGCGCGGTGGCGCTGGCGATGGGCGCCGGTACGGGACGTCGGACCCTCGCCACCGGCGTCGCCGCCGGAGTGGGCGTGATCGGCTGGCTGATCAACGGCTTCGCGCCGCTGGTGGGCGGACTGGAGTGGCTGAAGTATCTGTCGCCCTTCTACTACTACGCGGGCCATGACCCGCTGACCCAGGGGGTCGACGGCGGCGACCTCGTGGTGCTCGGCGCGGCGGCGGCCGTGCTCACGGCGCTGGCCGTGGTCGCCTTCGAGCGCCGCGACCTGCGCGGGTAGCGCCGGCGGGCGAAGTCCTATCCTGGGCCCATGGAACGGTGGGCGACGTTCGACTGCTACGGGACGCTCGTGGACTGGAACGCCGGCATCTCCGGCGAGCTCGGGCGGCTGTTCGGCACCGAGCGGCGCGACGCGCTGCTGGCCCGCTACCACGCGATCGAGCCGCGGATCCAGCGCGAGCACCCCACGTCGAGCTATCGGGACGTGATGGCCGCCGCCCTGGCCGAGATAGCCAGAGAAGCCGACCGGCCGTTGCCGGCCGGTGAGGCGGACGCCCTCGGCCGCTCGCTGCCCGGGTGGCCCGTGTTCGCCGAGGTGCCGCACGTGCTGAGCGACGCGCGCGGGCGCGGCTGGAGGCTGATGGCGCTCTCCAACACCGACCGCGACTTCATCGACGCGTCGCTCCGGGCGATCGGCGTCCCCTTCGAGGGCGCGATCGTGGCGTCGGAGGTCGGGTCCTACAAGCCGGCCCATGCGCACTGGCTCGCGTTCTCCGCGCAGAGCGGCGCCGACCCGGCGCACCACATCCACGTCGCCCAGAGCCACTTCCACGACATCGTGCCCGCGAGCGAGCTCGGCATCCGCTCGGTGTGGATCAACCGCCTCGGCGAGCGCGGCGAGCCCGCGCCGACGCGCGAGCTCCCCGATCTCAACGGGCTCGCCGACGTCCTGGACGAACTGGTGGCACCGGGCTGAGTGGCTCACAGGCGCTCGCCCGCGCGCACGGCGGCGCCGATGGTGTTGCCGGGCGGGGCCAGCGGGCACTGCCAGTCGGCGTTGTAGCGGCACGAGGGGTGATAGAGGAAGTTGAGATCGACGATCAACCGCGCCCCGTCGGCGCCGAGGTCGGCGCTCTTGGCGGTGTCCAGGAGGTAGCGGCCGCCCCCGTAGCTCTCCTCACCCGCCGTCCCGTCGCGCAGGGGCACAAACAACCCGCCCGCGTACTGCTCCATCCACCAGACGTCGAGCGTCACGCCCAGCGGTGCGGGGAGCGCGAGCACCCCGACGCGGCGCAGCGCCGTCGTCTTGCTGTCGCCGGTCTGGAGCGTCAGCGTCGCCGGCTCGCCCGCCGGCTCGAGCTCGAGCGCGAAGCGCAGCTCGGGGTCATAGGGCCAGTAGGGCACCCCCCCGGAGCGCAGCTCATCGCCGGGGAGCAGCGGGCTCTGCGGGTGCTCGCGCATCAGGTCGTCGCGGCCACGGCGCCACGAGGCGTGCGCCTTGACCGGCGACGGCTCGGCTCTCACCGCCGCGTAGAGAGCGGCGACCCGGCGGCGCCAGTCTGCGAGCTGGAGCTCGGCTGAGATGGGTGGGGCCTGGTCCGCTGCCATCGTCGCCCGCCCGACGTGCGGGGCTGCTCCATTATCGCGGGCGGTCGTTCCGATCCCGCAAGAAGCTCGGCGATGGCGCGCAGCCGCCGCTGTGAGCAGCAGTTCGGCGCAGTCGGCACCACCCCGTCCAGCAAAGACGCGCCAGCTGCTCGAGACACTGCGGCGCTGAGAGAGCTCGCCCCGCCGCCTGAGCCGCCGTCAGCCGAGTGCCGCCGCGAGCAGGCGCACGGCGGTGGTGGTCATGACAACGGCGACGAAGCAGTCCACGCCGCGCCACACCGCAGGTCGCATCAGCAGCGAGTGCGCCGACGCCGCTGCGACCGCCAGCGCAGCGAACCACAGCACGCTGCCGAGCGCCGCACCCCCGCCGAACCACCACTGGCGCCCGGGATGCGCTTGCGCCACCGAACCGAGCAGGACCAACGTGTCCAGGTAGACGGCCGGGTTCAGCCAGGTGAAGGCCAGGCAGGCGGCGATCGCCGACGCGCGGTCACGGCGCGGAGGCGCTCCAGTACTGTCGGACGCCGGCGGGTCCAGCGCCCGCCGGGCCGCCAGCGCCGCGTAGGCGAGCAGGATGATCGCGCCGGCCAGCCGTGTCCCCTCGATCAGCCAGGGCCGGCCGACGAGTGCGGCGCCGGCGCCGGCCACTCCGGCGGCGATGAGGACCACGTCCGAGACGGTGCAGATCGCCACGACGGTCGCCACATGGCGGCGCAGAGCACCCTGGCGGATGACGAAGGCGTTCTGGGGCCCGATGGCGACGATGAGCGACAGCCCGAACGCGCATCCCGAGGCCACGGCATTGATCGGCAGCGTGGACATGCCGCCGCCACGGTAGGCGGCGGTTGAGTTGCGTTCAAATCATCTTTTTGCCGTATCATTAACTGCGCTAATGGCCGAGCCGATCGACCAGGGGCAGCTCGAGGCGCTGCTGGCCGCGGCGTCGGAGGGCACGTTCGACGCCGCCGCTCAGACGCTCCACGTCACCCCATCGGCGATCAGCCAGCGGATCAAGGCCCTGGAGACCAACGTGGGGCGGGTGCTGCTCAGGCGAACCAAGCCGGTGACGCCCACCCCCGCCGGCGCCACCCTGCTGCGGGCGGCCCGCCAGATCCAGGCGATCGCCGACGACGCGCTCGCCGAGCTGGGCGACGCGGCGTCGGGCGTTCCGACCACCGTCTCGCTCGCGGTCAACGCCGACAGCCTGGCCACCTGGTTCGTGGAGGCGCTGGCCCGCGCGGGCCCTGGGTTGGTGTTCGACATCCGGCGGGCCGATCAGACGCGCACGGCCGAGCTCCTGCGCGACGGCACCGTGATGGCGGCGGTGACCGCGGCCGCCCGGCCGGTCCCGGGATGCACGGTCCGCCGCCTGGGGCAGATGCGCTACCGCCCGCGCGCGTCCACAGCGTTCGTGGACCGCTGGTTCCGCGGCGGGGTGACAGCACAGGCGTTGTCGCTGGCACCGATCGTGGTCTTCGATCGCGAGGACCCGCTCCAGGACGAGTACCTGCGAAAACGCGCCCGACGCCGGATCGCGCCGCCCCGGTGCTACGTCCCCGGCTCCACCGCGTTCGTCGAGGCCGTGCGGCTGGGACTGGGCTGGGGCATGGTCCCCGATCTGCAGGCCGAGCCGGCAGCGGGCGACGGCCGCCTGGTGGAATTCGACCAGGGCACGATCGTCGACGTGCCGCTGTTCTGGCAGCAGTGGCGCCGCGCGTCCGGGACGCTCGAGCGCGTCGGCGCCGTGGTGCGGGCGCAAGCCGGATCGGCGCTGCGCTAGGCCCCGGGGTTAGACTCTCGCGCCACGAGTCGCGACCCTGGCGTCCAGCCAGCCGCTGTGTCAAGAGTGCGAATGATCGGTGAATTTGGCTGCGGTTGAGGGGATAACGGAGTCGATGCGCGGGACACCACCAGCACGCGCCCAGACAGAGGTCAGCGTGCTGATCGTGGATGACCAGCCGTCCTACCGTGCGGCCATGCGAGACGTGGTGGAGGCGACGCCCGGGCTCCGGCTCGCCTGCGAGGCCGACTCGGGCGCGGCCGCGATCGCCGCCGCGCAGGAGCTCTCGGTGCAGATGGTGCTCATGGACAAGCGCATGCCGGGCATGAACGGGTTCGATGCCTGCCGCGCGATCACCGAACGCGACCCGGAGATCATCGTGGTGGTGTGCTCGGTCGAGGACCCCGACCCGGGCATCGGAAAGGCGCACGGGGCGGCCGCCGTCATCCGCACACGTCGTGGAGCGCCACCTGGGGTCCGCGCCGGTCAAGGAGATAGCGCAGAATGAGGACCGCCACCACCACCTCCAGGACGTTTCCCACTGTCTGCGCGACGTCCGCGGCCAACGGGATGTGGGCGGCGTTGTCAGCCAGCACGTCCCCGATGAGAACACCCGGCCATAGCTGAAGTCCGCCGACGTACAGGAACGCGATCGCGACGCCGACCGGCAGCCACACGATCGCCGCGACCGGCCCCGTGAACCCGAGGGTGAACCCGAGCTGTGCCGCGGCGTAGTACGCGACGGCCAGGCCCGCGATCCCGCCGAAATAGCGCGCGTAGCCGAAGGGCTCCAACGACAACCGGCGCACCCGCCCAATCCGACCGCGTCGATCGGAGGGCGATCCTGGAAGTAGGTCCCGGTCACCCTGGCATCATCGCCGCGGGCGCGCCCCGGGACGCCCGAGCGCACGAGGACCCGCTCACGGGTCCACGTAGGTCTCCTCCTCGGCGAGGAAGATCAGCGCCGCCCGGACCCGCCGGCTCACATCCGGACTCTCGGGCAGGTCGAGCTTGGAGAAGATCGCGTTGACGTGCTTCTCCACCGCGCGCTTGGTGAGCACCAGCGACTCGGCGATGGCGCCGTTGCTCTTGCCCGCGGCGATCTCGGCAGCAGCTCCGCTCGCGCGTCGTCAGCCGTGCCACGCGCGAATTGTCGGCCCGGCGCCCGCGCCGCGATCAGCACTGTCGACGATGCGCGGGTCGACCACCGATCCGCCGCGGGCCACCGCCTCGATCGCGTAGCACGAGCTCCTGCGTGTCGCGGACGCGCTCCTTGAGGAGGTAGGCGCGCCCGCCCGTCCCCTGCGCCCAGGAGGCTGAGCGCGTACTGCGGGCTCGGCGTACTGGCTGAGGACCACCACGCCGACGTCGGGGTGACTGACGCGCAGGCGGCTGGCGATGCGCAGGCCCTCGTCGCCGGAGGGCGGCATGCGGATGTCGGTCACCACCACGTCGGGCTCGTAGCTCTCGATCGCCTGCTGCAGCTGCGTGGCGTCCGAGCACGCCGCCAGCATCCTCACCTGGGGGGTCCTGCTGAGCGCCGCGGCAAGGAACTCACGGATCATGTAGGAGTCGTCGGCGATGACCACGCCGATCGGGGGTCCGTCCGGCTCGGCGTCGCGGTCAGCCGACGGACTCGGACGAGACGCCGTCGCGGTGGGGCGCGGCGCCCGTCTGGCATCCCCGGTCGCGGACGGCCCGTCGCTGATTGATCCCCCCATCATCATCGATCCCTTCAGATCGTCTCACCGTTGCCCATCGCAGCCCGTGACTAAAATACGGGATTGTCGCAACTCGGGACCGACCAAGGCAGCCGGAGGGAGTGGGGCTGCGTGCCATGAACCACGAGATCGCAGCCGGACACGGTCAGGCGGAGATCGGCGGGCTTGGAGCTGGGGTCCTCCCTGCGCTGAAGGGCTCCCACGCCGCTCGCGCCCGCCAAGGCGACGGTGAGTGGGCGCGATTTGCCGCCGCCGGGGCCGCGGGCCTTGTTGCGGCGGGGTGGGTCGGCTACCTCACGGCGCACAACGCGCACGCGACGCCGCCGGAGCTGGCGGTGGGCGCCCGGGTGGTCACGATCCTCGTTCTCGTCGCCGGAGGGCTCTATGCGCAGAGAAGCCAGACCATGGCGCGCTTCGGGAAGTGGCTGGCGGCTGCCGGCCTCGCGACCGCGGTGTGGGCAGCTGAACGGATCGGCCGATGCCGTCCCGTTCAGCGTCGGGATGCTCGTCACCGCCCTCGCGCCGACCATGTTCTGCGCGCTGCTGCTCATCTACCCCAGCGGGCGCCTGCGTTCCCCGGGCGACCGGACATTCCTCGCGGTGTGTGGCGGGACGTTCGCCCTGTGCTGGATCGCGCTGGCCGAGACGGGGACCGTGCCACCGCTCGCGCTGCCGCTCTCCGGGTGCGAGGACCCCTGCCGCAATGTCCTGGCGCTCGGCCACGGCGGCTGGCCCGGCGTCGTGCCGCTGCAGGTCCTGTCGCTGGTGGCACTCTGGTCTCTGGTCTGGGGGACGGTCGTGTTGCTCAGCGCGCGAGCGCGCTCCCTCTCGGCGCCACTGCGGCTCGCGGTGGCGCCGATGCGGCTCACCTCCCTGCTGTACGCGTTCGCGCTGACCGCGTGGGGACTCACCGTTTGGATCGCGCCCGGCGCGGCGGCGGAGGTGGGCACGGTTCTGGTGCTGACTGCGGTGCTGGTGCCGTTCGCGATCGTCGGGGGCGTTGCCTGGGAGCGTCTCTACATGGGCCGTGCCCTCGTCGAGTTCGTGACGGCGATGGCCGAGCTGCCACGCGCCGATCCGCAGGCCCTCATGGCCGTGACGCTGCGCGACCCGTCGCTCCTGATCTGCTACCAGCGCCCCGGCCTGCGCACATGCGTGACCTCGAAGGGGGATCCCGTGGATCCCGCGCACGCCGGCCCCGGCCGCGCTGTGACGTGGATCGAGCGGGACTCCCGCCGGATCGCCGCGGTCATCTATGACGTCGATCTCTCAGACCAGGAGCTGTTCATCCATGCCGCCGGAGCCGCCGCGTTGATGAGGCTCGAACGCGCCCAGCTGGTCGCCGACCTCAAGGCGTCGGCGGCGGACGTGGCCGCCTCCCGCAGCCGCCTCGTCGAGACTGCATACCTCGAGCGCCAGCGTTTCGAGCGCGACCTGCACGACGGCGTGCAGCAGGACCTCGTTGCCCTGCGCATCAAGCTCGATCTCGCCGCCGAGGCGTTGAAGGAGGACCCGCTGCGGGGTCAGCAGATGCTCACCGCTCTCGGCAATCACATGGATGACGTTCTGGAGACGCTGCGAGCGCTGGCCCGCGGGATCTATCCCGCGCTGCTGGACCGCGAGGGCCTGGCAACCGCGCTCGAGTCCGCGGCGCGACGGTCCCCGCTGCCGGTGTGGGTGGCCGCCCGGGGCATCAGTCGCTACCCCAGCGATATCGAGGCCGCGGTCTACTTCGCGTGCCTCGAGGCGCTTCAGAACTCGATGAAGCACGCGGGGCCCGATGCAGTGGTGTGGATCCGCCTCTGGGAAACGGGCGGCCGTCTGCACTTCGAGGTGCGCGATGTCGGTGCCGGCTTCGACGCTGACCAGGTGGGCGACTGCAACGGTCTGGGCGACTGCAACGGTCTGGTCAACATGCGCGATCGGATCGACGCGGTGGACGGAGCCGCCACGATCAGATCGCGGCCGGGCGTGGGGACGGTCGTGTCCGGGTCCGTGCCACAGCTCGTCGGACTGAGAAACGGGACCGGCGCCCAGCTGGACTTGCTGTCACGCGCAACGGGCGTTTGAGCGACAGGGATGCAGGCGCTGACCGGCCATGCCATGCAGCGAATCGTGCTCTGAGGCCGTGGCGCCCGTCCGTTCCCGGTGGTGCCCGCCTCCCAGAACACGCAGGCAGGCTCCCTTGTCCCTGGCCGCCTGGTACGGGACAACAGAGGGGCGCATTTTCCGTCCATGCGCCGATACCTATGTCGTCGACTCAGGTCGCTGCCCTTCTCCGCCGCCACGATTGCGTCTCGCCGGACCCGCTTGCCGATGGACTGGCCGAGCTGCCGGCCGACGCGCCCGCCCTGCCGGGCGGATTCGTGCCGCGTCCCAGGCTCGTCGCCCGCCTGACCGGCCAGCCCGAGTCCGTCCTGATCCTGATCGTGGCACCGGCCGGCTATGGCAAGTCGACCCTGCTCGCGGAATGGGCCGACGCCGACGAGCGGCCGTTCGTCTGGCTCGGACCGGTATCGGCGGGCGGCCTGTACGACCCCGCCGACGTTCATCGGCTCGTGGCGCGGCCGCGTAGCCGGCGCGACCCGCGCCACGTGTTCGCGCTGGACGACGCTCACCTGCTCGAGCCCGATCTTCTCCGGCAGCTCGTGTGCGAGGTGCTGACCGAGCTCCCGCCCGGCTCGACACTTGCCCTCACGTCGCGGACGGAGCTGGAGCTGCCGCGCGCGCGGCTGCGGACGTATCGTGACGTCGCCGAGCTGCGAGCGGGAGACCTGGCGATGGATGCCACGGAGGCGGAGAGACTGCTGGGCGGCGCCGGACTGAAGCTCGGCCCCGATGAGGTGCGGTCGCTCGCGGAGCGGACACAGGGCTGGCCCGCGGCCCTGTATCTCGCGGGCCTGAGCGCATCCGCCGACCTCGAGGCGAACTTCGGCTGGGCACCGGGCGACGGGCTGCCGCTCGCGGAATACCTGCGAGATGAGGTGTTGTCGGCACTGCCCCAGACGCTCATGCGCGTCGCACGGCGCTCCTCGGTGCTCGAGGAGCTGTCGCCATCGGCGTGCGACGCGGTCCTGGGCCGCCATGGGTGCGCCCGCGACCTCACCGAGCTGGCCAACCGGCTCCAGCTGCTGCGTCCGGTCGATGCCGGGCTGAGCCGGTACCGCTGGCATCCGCTGGTCCGAGAGGCGCTCCTCAATGAGCTGCGCATCGTGGAGCCCGAGCTCGAGCCGACCCTTCACGCGCGCGCCAGCGCCTGGCATCTCGAGCACGGAGACATGGACGGCGCGATCGCGCACGCGTGTGACGGCGGCGACCCAGAGCGCGCCGGCGAGCTGCTGTGGCCAATGGTCCCGCGCTATATGACGACCGGCCGCTGGCCGGCAGTGGGGCAGTGGCTGGCCCGGTTCCACGATCAGCAGATCGCCGACTGCGCTGAGCTGGCGGCCTCGGCGGCGCATTGCGCGCTGGCCGCGGGTGACGTGGATACGGCGCGGAGATGGGGGCTGCACGCTGCTGCTGCGATCGAGCGCGAGACTCCTCACGTCCGGGAGTCGAGCCTCAGCGCCGGGATCGCCGTGATCGACGCGGTCGCGGCCACGCCCGGCGTCCCCGCGATGCGCGCGGCGGCGAGCCGCGCCTACGAGGCGGAGCCGGCGGACAGCCTCTGGCGGCCGATCTGCCATGCGCTTTGCGGAACCGCGGCTTACCTCGCGGGGGAGCTCGAGACCGCTGAGGAGGTCCTGGAGGAGGCAACTGCCATCGCCGGCAGCTCCGTGCCCTCGGTGACCGCGCTGTGCCTGGCCCAGCGGACCACGATCGCGTTGCACCGCCAGGACTGGGAGCTCGCCACCGATCACGCGACACGGGCGGTCGATGTCGTGCGCGCCCACGGCCTGACCGGCGAGCCGGTGAGCGCGTTCGTACTGGCCGCCGCGGCCGCCAGCTCCGCGCACGACGGGCGCTCGGACGAGGCCAAACGCGATGTGCGGGCGAGCCTCGACCTGCTCACGACGCAGAGCGATTCGATCGCCTGGTACGGCGCGGAGGTGAGGATCCTCCTGGCGTGCGCGAGGCTGTGGTTGGCGGACATCGTCGGCGCCCGCACCCTGCTGGCTCAGGCGTCGCGGCTGGCCCGCCGCACGCGCGGCGCGGCCGTGTTCGAGCACTGGTTCAACATGTGCTGGTCGCACATGGACACCCTCGCCGAGGCGACCCTCGCCGGCCCTTCGGCGCTGACGATCGCGGAGCTGAGGGTCCTGCGGTTCCTCCCCAGCCACCTGTCGTTTCGCGAGATCGCCGCCCGGCTGGGTGTCTCAGCCAACACGGTCAAGACGCAGGCGCACAGCGTCTATCGCAAGCTCGGAGCGGCTTCGCGGTCCGAAGCCGTCGCTCGCGCCCAGGACAGCGGTCTGCTCGGCCAGTGACCTCGGTCCCCAGAAGGTCGCGAGATCGGCGCGCGCCAGCTCCTGCTTGGGCACGTACCCGCGGGCCCCACTCTCGGCCGCCCGGCGATAGAAGCCCTGGTGCAACGACGCCGAGGTGATCAGCACGGCGAGTCCGGGGCTGATATCGGTCAGCGTCCGAGCCAGCGCGAAGCCGTCGTCCTCCCCGAGGTACACATCCACTAGCGCGGCGTCGGGTGCGACGCCGCGGACGAGGGCCAGCGCCTCGCGAGCGCAGGCCACCTCGCCCGCGATCCCGTAGCCGCGGCGCACGAGCAGTTCCGTGGCGGCGGCGCGGAAGGGGCCGGCGTCGTCGACGATAAGAACGCGCACATTCATGTGTGTCCGCGGGGCACGCGCCCAATCATCACCACGTTCCGGAGCGACGTCCATCGCGCAAACGCGCTATTTGAGGCCGCCCGGCGGTCCTGCACCGCCATCGGCCAGCGATATCGCCACAAGCTGGGCCCGGGTGTGGGCACCGAGCTTCTTCATGGCGTTGGCGACATGTGCGCGCACGGTGTTGTGTGACACCGATAGCTCGGCGGCGATCTCGGGGCCGCTCAGACCCACGGCGAGAAGCCCGACGACCTCGGCCTCGCGCGCCGACAACGTCCCCGTCGGCGCCGCCGCGTCACCGATGCCGAGACTGCGCCGGCGTCGCCCCACCCTCAGGACCACGAGCAGAACCAACCGCCGCCCGGTTACGACCGCCGGATGGACCGCGGCCTCGATCGGCACGACCGATCCCCCAGCGGATCGGAGCTCGGCGACGCCGGTCGAGTGCGAGCCGCGCAGCGTCTCCCGCCATTCGGCGCCGGACATGACCGGACCGTCGACCACCGACTCCCACGCGGCCCGTCCGATCAGCGCGTCGCGCGGACACTCCATGAGCTGGAGGTAGGCGCCGTTGACGTCGACATAGCGTCGCTGCTCGTCGAGCAGCGCCATCGCATTGCGCGACCGGCGAAACGCGATCCAGAACAGCCCCCCCCAGCCGGAGCCGTCCGCCGGCGGCGAACCCGACGTGTGGCTGAGACCCGGTTGCTCCATCCGCCGCAGGCCGGCGGTCAGTGCCGAGCCGGCTCCGCCATACCCGAGCGGCCATCCCCGGCGAGCCCGCGTGTGGCCATCTCCACCGACGCCGCCGCCCGCTCCTCGTCGGCGAGCGCCCGAAGGTAGGCGCGATAGCGCTCGGGCTTGTCCCCGGCGGCCGCCGCCTGCCACGCATGCCAGGTCCTCAGCACACGTTGCTCGCTCCGGCGCCAGCACTGGAGTACCCGGGTGTGCTCACGTTCGGCAGGGTCCTGCGGCAGCTGGTGCGCATCCGCGCCGGATTGCGCCTGTACCCGTCCATCGTGCCGTCGCCGCCTGAAGAACATCGCGCACCAATCCCGCCAGGGACCCGTTAACTCATCAGCAGAGGATGGCGAGCGGCGGGGTGCCGGGCAACCGTGCCCACGCGTCAGCCGCGCAGTGGCGCACACCACCCTGCCGTCAGTCCACGAGCGCGGGGTCCCCTTGGCGCGAGTTCGGGCGCGCGGTCCGGGCCCGCTGGGTCGCGGCGATCGACAGCTGGGAGGTCCGGACCACCACCGTCCCCGCCAGCCGGTCCTGGAACCCGCGACGTTGATCGTCGAACAGGATGAGCGCGTAGCCGGCGAACAGCGGCAGCGCGGCGAGGAGCAGGCCGGCGCACCGAATCAGCGCCCGGCGAGGCCCGAGCACGTTCCCCTCTGCGGTCAGCACGCGAAACTGCATCACCCGCGCACCCGGGGTCTGCCCGGTCGCGCACCAGAAGCCCACGAAGTAGCTGATCGACCAAATGACGTAGATGACACCGCCGAGCACGGCCAGGATGGCGTTGATCTCGGTGGGGAGGCGCAGGACGGTGATGATCACCACGCCGCTCACGCCGATGATCAGCTCCACCAGGAGGATCAGCGCCGCATCGATGACGAACGCCACGACCCGGGTGACGAGGCCGACATACGTCGGAGCCACGGTCGCGAGCGCTGGCTGGCTGAGATCAGACGGCGGCACCGGGACCCCGTGAGAGGGCAGGAGCGCCCGCAACCTCGCCGCGGAACGCGAGCCCGGCCAGCGCGCCCAGCATCCGGTGAGGTCGATCGGGCATGGCGGCCGAAGGGGAGGCTCCGGGGTGCTGAGGGGCGATCCGCACGCGCAGTGCCTGCGGGCGCGTGGCGAATCGCACCGGCGGATCGAACTCCAGCGCCTCGCCGTCGACCCCGGCGGGCACGGCACCAGCGCCACGGCCGGCGATCTCGAACGCGGACGTGTTCCACTGCTGCATCCGGAGCCGGCGCTGATCGGACCGGTCCCCGGACGGATCGGTGGGGACGAGCACCGTGATCCCCAGAACGCCGGTGTCCAGCCGCGGCCGTGTCCCGGAGCCCAGCGCCCGGGCCAGCCGGTACGGGCCGTTGGAGACCAGGATCGCGACGGCCGACTCCGGCCCGCCCGGCCCATCCCACGCCAGCGCCGGCGGCGCCGCGTCGGGGCCGAGCATGGTGGGCACCGTCTCCAGCAGGGTGTGCAGCTTGGCCTCGCGGTACCCCGGGCGCGCCACGGCCTCGGCGTACAGACCCAGGGAGACGTTGTTGACGAACGTGCGGCCGTTGACCTCGGCGAGGTCGACCCGGCGCTCGCCGCCGCTCACCAAGGCGTCGAGCGCGCCGACGACATCGTCGCGGTCGACGCCGAGATCGAGCGCGAAGTGATTCCTGGTCCCCGCCGGAATACAGGCATAGGGCAGATCGAGCTCGGCCGCGACCATCGCGACGATCGCCTGGGAGCCGTCCCCGCCGGCCATCGCCAGTGCATCCGCGCCACCGGCCACCGCCTCGCGGACGAGCGTCTCCAGATCGTCCCCGGGACTCAGCTGCACCGGCTCGATCCCCCGGCGGCGCGCCTCGTCGGGGAGGTGAAAGCGCTCCGCCTTCCCACCCCCCGAACGCGGGTTGTAGAACAGCACCGGCCGCTCCGGCCGCTGGGCGGGCGGCAGCTCCACGTGCACGCGAAACGCCCTCTTGGCGGCCGCCACCGATGCCGCGAGCGCCGCCAGGATGACGAGGTTCTCAACGATCACGTCCTCGACCACGGCTAGGACGACGGAACCGACGAGCAGGACGGCGCCGACGGCCAGACCGGCGGTCCGCACCGCCCGCCGGCGGCCGAGGGCCGCCCAGGCCACGGCCACTGCGCCGGCGATGCAGGCCAGCGTAAGCAGCGCCAGCGGAAACCGGACGACGAGGGCGACCACCGCCGCGGCCAGCGAGCCCACCGCGAGGACAAGCGCCGCGCCGGCCCACGCGCGCTGGGCGGTTGTCGGCCGAACTGGTGTCACGGTGGGAGATTGGCGGCGCCCGGACCGCGCGTCATCACCTCGTTGGGGTGACGCCCGACGTCACGTTCGTGAGGCGCACCTTCGTGCGGTGGGCACCCGCCAGGGGTGAGGACCCTCCGTTCAGAGGCATGGGCGCATCATTGCCGTCCCCCTTACCCCGTGGAATGGTGTGTTGAGGAATCGCACACACACGGGAGGTACTCCATGTCCGTACGTGCAACCCCCGACTCGACCCAGGTCCCAGCTGGGTACGCCGACACCTACTACGAGGACGACCGCTCCGATGGCTGGGTGATCTTCTCGGGCGTCCTGATCCTGCTGCTGGGCACGCTCAACTTCATCGACGGGCTGGGCGCCATCAGCTCCGCTCACTTCTACGTCGCGGGCGCGCGCTACGTGGTGGGGGACCTCAACACCTGGGGCTGGGTCGCGCTCTGCATCGGGGTCGCCCAGTGGGCGGTCGGGCTCGGCGTCTTCATCAAGAATCAGCTTGCGCGCTGGAGCTGGCGTCGCCGTCCTCGGGCTCAACGCCATCGCGCAGTTGCTGATGATGCCGGCGTATCCGTTCTGGTCGCTGTGCATCTTCGCGCTCGACATCATCGCGATGTACGGCCTCGTCGCTCACGGAAATCGGATTTCGGACCGATAACCAAGTATCGCCCGGCCGGCCGCTGCTCCCGCGGAGCGGTCTCTGCCTCAATCAGCCGGTCACGCTGACGGCCCGTGCTAGCACGGGCCGTCTGCGGGTAGCTTCGAGGGAGTGGTTATCGTCGAGCGAGACAAAAGAGGTCGGTTTTGATGCATGGTGAGCTGCGGTTCGGAGATCCGGTGTCGTCGGTGCCGGGGCGTCAGACGGGCTCGCAGCCCGGGCTCGTCCTGCTCGCGGCGGTGATGACGTTCATCTCGAGCGCCGTGCTGCTCACCGCCGCCATCCTCACGCCGGCGCCCGAGGCGGTGGTCCCGCTGGTGGTGATCATCGCCATCGGCTGCCCGGTGATGGCCTCCTGGCAGATCCCGCCGGTGGTCGCCACGCTGCGGGCCAAGCGCTTTGCCACGCGGGCCCTGTCCCAGCTACACCGCGGTCTGGCGCAGCTGCCCGAGACCGAGCATCCGCTCGGTCGCGACGCCTGACGCCGCCGTCCCTGCTCACCGCCGGCGCCTGACGCGAGGGCGCACGCGTCAGGACGAGCGTCCGAACACGCGCAGGAACAGCAGGAACAGGTTGAGGACGTCGAGGAAGATGCCTGCGGCGAGCGGGATCGCCTCGTCGCGGCCGGCGCGACGAAGACGGTTGAAGTCCACCACCGTGTAGAGCGCGAACACCACCAGCCCGAGCGCCGTCCACGCGGCGTATGCCTGCGGGATGTGAACGAAGATGAGCACGACGCCGGCGCCCAGCAGCGCCAGCAGCAGCCAGAACAGGATGCGGTACAGGAAGAACAAGTCGCGCTTCGTCGCGTACCCCACCGTCCCGAGCGCGGCGACCGACAGCGTTGTGGCCGCGAACGCCTGCCGTACCGCCGTCGGATCGGTCGCGGCGTAGTAGTTGACGGTCCCGGCGACGCTGACCCCGATGAGCAGCCCGAACGTGAACAGCAGGAGCACGGCGACCCCGGTCCTCCCACGGCCGTTCGCCACCTGGAGTCCGATGAGGCAGCCGAGCGAGAGCAGCCACGCGATGAACCAACCCCCGCTGCCCGAATCGCGCGCCACCCAGACGCCGAAGGTCGCACACGCGACGGTCAGCGCCACCAGGCCCATGACACGACCGAACAGGCCGGCGGTGTCGCTACCGGCCGATGGGCGCGCTGACGCGGCGACGCTCATGCCTCAGACCGTCGGCTGACCGCCGGCGGGCGGCGGCGGAGGAGCCGTGGGAGGGGCGCCCGGGGGAGGGGCGCCCGGCGGCGAGCCGGGCGGAGGGGGCTTGCGGCCGCGGGAGATCATCACGGCGAGAAGCACGACGGCGATGACGCCGAGGGCGATGAGGACCCAGCCCCACGCCGGAACGCCGCTGCTCTCCGTGTGCACGGTCGTCGTCTGCTTGTTGACGATCGCATTGCCGCCGCCGGGCGTCGTACTGGTCTCCGTCTTCGTGCGCGTCTGTGTGATCTTCTGGGTGGCGGTTGAGGTCTTCGTGGACGTCTGCGTCTGGGTCTGGGTCTTCGTCCGGGTCTCGGTCCGGGTGGACTCGCTCGAGGTCGTGCCGGAGCTGTCCGAGGACGTGGCCGTATTCGCCGCCTCCGTGGCGGTCGCGAGCGCGGTCTGTGCCTTGGACGCGGCGCCCGAGAGCGCCTGGCTGGCCTGCTGGGCCACGGTTCCGGTGCCCCCAGACCCGCAGGCCGCCACCGCGACCACGCACGCCACGGCCGCCACGCCGATGCGCAGCCGCCAACCGATGAACCTCGCCAGATTTCGCGCCACTGCGGGGTCAGTGTCAGGGCGCGCTCCATGCCTGGGATCATCCGAAATGGGTGATCTTGGACCACCCCATCCGGGTGATGCCCGAATGGGGTGACTGCGACAGCGTGTCGTCGCGAGAAGCGATGTTCCGGCAACTCGGTGTGGTCATCTCGGTCGGTCTGGCGGATTCGCTCAACCCGAGCACCGTCGGCCCCGCGCTGTTCCTGGCGGCCGGCCGCGACCGGGTGCGACGGGTCGCCGAGTTCACCCTCGGGGTGGGGGTGGTGAACCTCGCCGGTGGGCTGTTGCTGATGATCGGACCCGGCCGGCTGCTCCTGGACCTGGTGCCCCATCCGCGCGGCACCGTTCGCCACATCATCGAGCTCGTCGCCGGCGTCGTGCTCGTCGCCCTCGCGGTGACCACATGGGCGGCGCGGCGCAGGCTGGCGCGGCGCCCGCTGCCGGGGGCCAAGGGCGGCGGGGGGTCGTCATTCGTCACGGGCGCGTCGCTCGCCGCCATCGAGCTTCCGACCGCGGCGCCGTACCTGGCTGTCATCGCCGGCCTCGTGGCCTCGACGCTCACGGTCCCCGAGGAGATCCTCCTTCTGCTGCTCTACAACCTGGCGTTCATCGCGCCGATGCTGGTGATTCTCGGCGCCCTGATCCTCGCCGGCGACCGTGCCGAGCCGTGGCTGCGGCGCGTGGGGGATTGGATCCAGCGCCGCTGGCCGGTCGTGCTGTCGGGCCTGCTCATGTTCGTGGGGGGCCTGCTGGCGATCCTCGGCGGCCTCGGCCTCCTCGGAGGGCCGTGATCCCGCCGTCGCCACCCGGGGGCGCGGTGGGAGCCTCTCCCCGGATGCGCGTCCCCTTCCCAGGCGTCGAGATGAACATCAGGCTCCCGCCCACGGCCTTGAGACGATCCCGCATGTTGATGAGCCCTCGGCCGCGCTCCATCGACTCGGGGTCGAAGCCACGGCCGTCGTCTCGCACCTCGAAGATGATCCGCCCGTCGCGCTCCCACAACGTGATGACGACGGCGGCACGCGAGCCGGCGTGTTTGGCGGCGTTCTGGAGCGCCTCGAGGCAGCTGAAGTACACCGCAACCTCGATCTGCTCCGGGTAGCGAGCGACCTCCGACGCGCGCACGCTGGCGGGCACGGAGCTGACGCGCGCGGCGGACCGGATCGCCTCGGGCAGACCGTGTTCGTGCAGCACCGCGGGGTAGATCCCGCGCGCCAGCGACCGCACCTCGTCGAGCACCGTGTCCATCTGCCGGCCGACGGCCCCGAGGAGACGCTCGCCCTCCTCCGGATCGGCGTCGAGCATCTCGGTGGCCAGGCCGAGCTTGATCCGGAGGCCGAGGACCTCCTGCTGCACGCCGTCATGGAGGTCCCGCTCGATCCGCCGCCGCTCGCGCTGCACCGATTCCGCCAGCCGCCTCCGCGAGAGCTCGAGCTCGCGTGTCGATGCCTGCAGGTCCGCGTGCAGCCGCGCCTCCTCGACGCGGAGCAGCGCGGCGGCGGCCGCGGCGCCGATCAGCCTCTCCTGATCGGCCAGTTCGGCGTCGTAGATGACGGCGGCGACGGGGCGGCCGGCACGCCGCACGTACGTCACACGCCGGTGTTTGTGCAGCTGCGCCAGCGCCACAGGCCGTCCACCGGCATCCACGTACTCGCTCGAGCCCAGCCTGCGCGAGACGATCTGCAGCGACGGGTCGCCGATCGCTGCGGTGACGAGCGCCTGTGCCTCACGTCCCGGAGACACGGACAGCTGGTCCACGAGCCACGCCAGAGCCCGCGCCAGGAACAGCCGCTCGAGCGCCAGCCCGAGCAGCACGGCCAGAGCGGTGAGCAGGACGATCGCGGCGTAGGCCGTGTCGAGCACGCCGCCGACGCGGCGTCCGCCGGTGTGGGATACGAGGAACGCGGTGAGGAGCGCGGTGGCGACAGCCACGAACCGCATCGGAAGCAGCGCACGCTGGATCGGAAGCGGCGACGGCCGGCGGCCGCGATTCAGCGCGAGCGCCGCCGTCCCGACGGTCAACACGAGCAGGCTCAACATCACCAGGAACCGCAGCGCGGCGGGGTTCCCGGACGGCAGCGAGAAGCCGAAGACATCGTTCGGACAATTACCGCCGCAGTGCGCCGGCGAGGACCCGAGCACCGGGTAGTGGCTGATCGCCAGCGCGACGAGCGAGGCGGCGATGAGCGTCCCGCCGGCAGCAGCGATGAGCAGGCCCTCGAGGCGCCGGTGCAGCCGCCCGCTGGGATGCGCCAGCATCAGGTAGGCGATGACAACCGGCGCCGACATGGAGAGGACGACGCCGACGGCGTGTGCCGGCCCCCACGACGCTCCGTTGAGCATCCACAGCACGCAGAACAGCGTGATCGACCCCAGCAGCTGGCCGAGCCGGCTGCCGACCCGCGTGGTCTGCGCCACGATCGCGGCCGCGGCGAGGACGCCGATCATCGCCAGCCTCAGCACAACGGCCACATGGGCCGAGGCGGGTGCGTCGCCGATGGCGTTGGTGAGCGTGACCACGGCGCCGCCGGCCGCCGCCGTCATGGCGGTTGACATGGGCGTCCACCGGCGTCGGCCCGGCGCATGGCCAGAGCCGGCGGCCATCCGGGTCCGCTTCATTCTCCCCCCTGGAGATGGGGCCCGGCGGGTGCACACCCCCGTGTTCGTGGGGGGCGCGCGCCCTTGCATACCTGTCGAGTGAGGCGGAGCATTGCGTCAAACAATTACTGCGATACTGACCAGTATCCGCTGAACGGCGAGGAAATGCGCACCTGTCCGAACCCGACGTACAACTGACTGCAATGGCCCGCGCACCCGAATTGACCGAGACCCTGGGGTCCGACGCCCAGCTCAGGCTGATCATTGCCGAGGACTCCTACCTGATCCGAGAGGTCCTGACGATGACGCTCGGATCGATCCCCTCCGTGACGATCGTCGCCGTCTGCACCAACGGCAAGGAGCTGCTCTCGGCGATCGATACGTGGCACCCCGACGTCATCCTCACCGACATCCGGATGCCGCCGTCCGGGGCCGACGAGGGGATCCGCGTCGCGGCACAGCTCCGCGAGACCCATCCCGATGTCGGCGTCGTGGTGCTCAGCCAGTACGCCGAGCCCGCCTATGCGCTGGGGCTGCTCTCCCAGGGCACCGGCGGCCGGGCGTACCTGCTCAAGGAGCGCATCCGCGACCGGGGAGAGCTGATCCGCGCCATCGAGGCGGTGGCGCGCGGCGGGTCGGTGATCGATCCGGGGATCGTCGACGCACTGATCGAGGCCCGCTTCAAGGCGACACATTCACGCCTGGCTCAGCTCACCCCGCGCGAGCGCGAGCTGCTCGCCGAAATCGCCGTGGGCAAGAGCAACGGTGCCATCGCGGAGTCCCTCGTGCTGACCAAGCGCGCTGTGGAGAAGCACGTGAACTCGATCTTCGCCAAGCTCGACCTCACCGACAGCGAGGACATCAGTCGCCGGGTCAAGGCGGCCCTGATCTACCTGTCCGAGGTTGGTCAGGACCACTGATGGCTACGGCGAGGCGAGCGCGGGGAGCCGGCCGCCAGTCGGCGGCAGGACGTGAGGTCGGTGCGGCTCTGCTGCTCGCCGAGGACGTGCGGGTGGTGCTGCTCCTCCTCAACGCCGCGCGCTACCGCGCGCTGAAGCGGATGTTCGGGACCGGACGCGCCGACGCCAACCTCGTCACCCTCGTCGCCGCCGCTGCCGTGGTGGACGCGGCGGCGCGGGGCACGGCGCGACTCACCGCCCCAGGAGCACCCGCGCCGGCCGACGTCGCCCTCAGCGTCGCGGCCAGCGGGTCAGCCCTGAGCGCGATCGCCGGGACAGCCATCGCCGGCGGGGGCGGCGCACTCCTCGGGCTCGCGGTCGTCTACAAGCTCCTCGGCGTTCCCGCAGGCCGCGCCGCGAGCCAGATCGCGCGCTCCCCGTTCCGGCTGCGCTCCGCCGTGATGGAGCAGGCGCGGCGACTCGCGGACGACACGGCTCGCGCACGTCAAGCTCGCGCGGAGCCAACCCCTGCGACCCCGACGACGGCGGTGACAGGATGAACAACGAGATGACGGGGGCCCGGTTGGGGTGATGTGTGCCGCGGCTCCGGTGAGAGCGTGATGTGCAGACGGCGTCCGTCGACGCCAGGAGATGGAGGATGGATGAGGTCAAAGGTCTAGGGCGAGCCATATTCGCCGCGACATTCCTCTTGATCGGGTGCGTGCTCAACGTCATCTACGGCATCTCGGCGATCTCGAACTCACACTTCTTCACGCGGAACTCGCACTACGTGTTCGGCGATCTGAAGACCTGGGGATGGGTCACCCTGATCATCGGCGTGCTCGAAGGGTTGGCGGGCGTGTCACTGTTCCGGGGCGGCACTTTCGAACGGTGGTTCGCCATCGTCGCAGCGTCGCTGGCGGCGATCGCGGCCCTCCTCGATCTCCCGGCGGCGCCGTTCTGGTCGCTCGCCGTGTTCGCGCTGAGCCTCTGGATCATCCACGGCCTGGTCCAGTACGGCCAGACCGCACCTCCTGACGATTATCCGGCGAGAGACACCGCGCCACCCCAGGAGCGCGTCGGAAGCCGCTGAGGACGCCGGAAGCGCGGCGCTTCCTCCGGGGGGACGCCCATTCGACCGAGCGGATGGGCGTCCTCAGCGTTGGGGTTGTCGCCGGCTCGGGCGGGCCCCCATCCCGGGCCCCGTCCGCCGGCGGTCAGGCTGGCTGCAGGCGCGGCCGGCCGTACACCACGAGCGCGTAGACCACGAGGAGGTCGACGGCGAAGATCGCCAGCGACCACAGCGGGTAGGCCTGCATGAACAGGAGCTGGGCCAGCGCATTGGCCAGCGCGAAACCGATCCCCGCCCACCGCGCGACGTCGGAGCCGCGGGCGATGGCGAACCCGGTGATGCCCTGACACACGCCGATCGCCACCAGGATCCAGCCCCAGGTCCCGAGGTCGCCGATCAGGTAGTGGGCGTGACGGGCGAAGAACTGTGAGTTCCCGACGGCAGCGATGCCGTCGATCACGTTGAGCGTGCCCAGCGTCATCAGGAGCGCGGCGGCGAACAGCACCCACCCCTGCCCGCGGTCGTCCTCGCCGAGGCGAAGCGCGACCACCTGCGGGGTTGCCGAGACCTCCGTCATGGGTTGAGGATCGCACGCCGCGGCCCCCGATCAATCATCCGATCCGGATGATTGCTCACCTGATCGGGATGATGGATCACAGGCCGCCGCCGAGATGATCGAAAGGTGCGCGCGCTGGCCGGTTACCGGGTGTCGTGGCTACGGAGCGACCTGGTCGCCGGCGTCGTGCTGACCACCCTGCTGGTTCCCCAGGGGATGGCGTACGCGGAGCTGGCCGGGCTGCCGCCGATCACCGGCCTGTACACCTCCATCCTCTGCCTGATCGGCTATGCGCTCTGCGGCCCGTCGCGGATCCTGGTCCTGGGCCCGGACTCGTCGCTGGGGCCGATGATCGCGGCGTCGCTGTTGCCCATCCTCGGCGCCAACGGCAGCCCGGAGCGCGCGATCGCGCTGGCCTCGATGCTGGCGCTGATGGTGGGAGCGATCATGATCGCCGCCTCCGTGGCCCGGCTGGGGTTCGTCGCCGACCTGCTGTCCAAGCCGACGCAGATCGGTTACATGAACGGGCTGGCGCTGACGATCCTGATCGGCCAGCTGCCCAAGCTGTTCGGCTTCTCCGTCAACGCCGACGGCCTGATTAACGAGGCCCGGGGCTTTGTGGACGGGCTGACCGCCGGTAAGGCGGTGGGCGCCGCCGTGGCGGTCGGCCTGCTCAGCCTGCTCGTCATCCTGGCGCTCGGGCGCTGGCTGCCAAAGGTGCCCGGCGTGCTCGTGGCGGTCCTCCTGGCGATCGGCGCATCGTCGGTCTTCAGCCTCGCCGACCACGGGGTGTCGCTGGTCGGCACGCTGCCCCAGGGGTTCCCTCCGCTCACCGTTCCGCATGCGTTCTCCGACATCCCGCTCCTGGTCGCCGGCGCGCTCGGGATCTCCCTGGTGGCCCTGACCGACACGATCTCGACGGCCTCGGCGTTCGCCGCCCGCAGCGGGCAGGAGGTCAACGGCGACGGCGAGATGCTCGGGATCGGGGTCGCCAACGTCGCCGCCGGGCTGTTCCAGGGCTTCCCGGTGAGCACGAGTGGGTCGCGCACCGCGGTGGCCGAACGAGCGGGGGCGAAGTCGCAGGTGACCGGGCTGGTCGGCGCCGCCGCGATCGTGCTCATGCTCGTGCTCGTCCCCGGTCTGCTGAGCGACCTCCCAAACCCGACCCTGGCCGCGGTCGTGATCGCCGCATCGCTCTCACTGGCAGACATCCCCGCGACCGTCCGGTTGTGGCGCCAGGGCCGGGTCGAGTTCCTGCTGTCGGGAGTGGCGTTCCTCGGCGTCGCGCTGCTCGGCGTGCTGCAGGGGATCGCCGTCGCGGTCGCGCTGTCGATCCTCAACGTCTTCCGCCGGGCCTGGTGGCCGCACCACACCACGCTCGGGCGTGTGGCGGGAATCCCGGGCCAGCACGACGTCGAGCTGCATCCCGACGCCGAGCAGCTGCCAGGGCTCGTCATCTTCCGGTTCGACGCGCCGCTGTTCTTCGCCAATGCCCGCACGTTCCGCGACGAGGTCCGGCGGCTCGCCGCCGCCACGCCCCGCCCCCGCTGGATCCTGATCGCGGCGGAATCCATCACCGACGTCGACACCACCGCCGCCGACATGCTCGCCGAGCTCGACGAGGACCTCAACGCCGCCGGCACCTCGCTGGTGTTCGCCGAGCTCAAGGATCCGGTTCGCGCCAAGCTAGAGCGCTACGAGCTGATCGGGCCGCTGGACCCCGACCACTTCTTCCCGACGATCGACGGAGGCATCGACGAGTTCCGCCGGCAGAGCGGCGCGGAGTGGGCGCCGCCCGCCGAGACGGTTTCGTAGTCAGACCTCCTGGTCGCGCCCGCCGGCTCCCGCAGCGGCTGGTTTCATCTCGTCCGGCGTGACCCGAGTGCCCGCGTCGCCCGTCAGCAGGGCCGCGGCGTCATCGACCGATCCGATCGCGGCCGGCCGCCCCGTGCGCGTGACGAAGTCGCAGGCGGCGCGCACCTTAGGCCCCATGCTCCCGTCGGCGAAGTGGCCGCCGAGGAGGTTGGCCGGAGTGGCGTAGCGGATCGCGGTCTGGTGCGGCGTGCCCCAGTCGGCGTACACCGCGTCGACATCGGTGAGGACGAGCAGGGCGTCGGCGCGCAGGTCCGCGGCCAGCGCCGCGCTCGCCAGGTCCTTGTCGATCACCGCCTCCACCCCGGTGAGCCGGCGGCCCGCCTCCGACTGCTCGCCCGTGTGGACCGTCGGGATCCCGCCGCCGCCCGCGCAGATGACAACCGCGCCGCGCTCGAGGCACCACATCACGGGCTCGACACCGAAGATACGCTGCGGGAGCGGGGACGGGACGACCCGCCGCATGCTCTCGCCGTCGCGCTTGAAGATCCAGCCCTTCTCGTCCTCGAGCGCCTGCGCCTCGGCCTCGGTATAGATCGGGCCGATCGGCTTGGTGGGGTTGCGGAACGCCGGATCGGCGGGATCGACCTCGATCATCGTCAGCATCGTGACCAGGGGCTTGGAGAACGGGAGCAGGTTGCCGAGCTCCTGCATGACCAGGTAGCCGATCATGCCCTGCGTCTCGGCGTCGAGCACGTCGAGGGGGTAGGTCTCGACGGCCGCGTAGGCGGCGCCTTGGAGGGCCAGGAGCCCCACCTGGGGGCCGTTGCCATGCGCGATGACCAGCTCGTGCTCGTTGGCCAGCGGCACCAGGGCGCGGCAGGCACGGGCCACGTTGTTGCGCTGGTTCTCCGCGCTCAGCGGCTCGCCCCGCCTCAGCAGGGCGTTGCCCCCGAGCGCGACGACGATCCGCATGATCAGCTACCGAGCGTGGCGACGAGGACCGCCTTGATGGTGTGCATGCGGTTCTCGGCCTCGTCGAAGACGACCGACGCCGGTGACTCGAAGACCTCCTCGGTCACCTCCAGGGCATCGAGCCCGTACTTCTCCTTCAGGTCCTTGCCGACGCTCGTGTCCGCGTTGTGGAACGCCGGCAGGCAGTGCATGAACTTGACATCCGGGTTGCCGGTCTTGCGCATGACGTCCGCATTGATCTGGTACGGGAGCAGGAGCTCGATGCGCTGCTTCCAGACCTCGGCCGGCTCACCCATGGAGACCCAGACGTCCGTGAGCAGGAAGTCACATCCCTCGACCGCCTCCTCCACGTCCTCGGTGATCGTGATCCGGCCACCGCTGCGCTCGGCTGTGCTGCGCGCCAGGTCGCTGATCTCGGTGCGCGGCCACAGCGCCGACGGACTCGCGATCCGCACGTCCATCCCCAGCTTGGCGCCGCCGATCAGGTAGGTGTCGGCCATGTTGAACCGGGCGTCGCCCAGGTAGCAGAAGGTGACCTCGCTCAGCGGTTTGGACACGTGCTCGCGGAACGTGAGGAAGTCCGCGAGGATCTGGGTTGGGTGCCACTCGTCGGTCAACCCGTTGTAGACCGGCACGCCCGCGTACCGGGCGAGCTCGTCCGCGGTCGTCTCGGCGAACCCCCGGTACTCGATGCCGTCGTACATGCGGCCGAGCACCCGCGCCGTGTCCTTGACGGTCTCCTTGTGGCCCATGTGCGAGCCGCCCGGGCCGATGAACGTCACGTGCGCGCCCTGGTCGTGGGCCGCCACCTCAAAGGCACACCGGGTGCGCGTGGAGTCCTTCTCGAAGATGAGGGCGATCTGGAGACCCTTCATCCGCTGTTCCTCGTGACCCTCCTTCTTCGCCGCCTTCAGCTCGGCGGCGAGGTCGAGCAGGTAGGTGATCTCGTCGGCCGAGTAGTCGTTGAGCGTGAGGAAGTGGCGACCATGGAGGTCGACGACGGTGCTCATCTGGAGTCCTCTCTTTCAGGCGTCGCGAGCGACCGGGCAGGTCATGCAGTGACCACCGCCGCGGCCCCGGCCCAACTCCTGGCCGGCGATGGGATTGATGTCGATTCCAGCGGCGGCCAGCTTGGCGTTCGTCGCCTCGTTGCGCTCGTAGCAGACGATCGTCCCCGGCGAGAGAGCCACGACGTTGTTCCCGTCGTCCCACTGGTTGCGCTCGGCCTCGAACTCGTCGCCACCGGTCGTGACGATCCTCAGCTCCGCGATCCCACAGGCTTCCTTGACCTCGTCGATGAAGCTGCGCTCCGACAGCTGAGCGGTGACCCCGCCGTCGCCGTCAGGGCTGTAGAGGACGGGCAGGATCTTGGAGACGACCGGCTCATAGATCGTGACCAGGCCGCGATCACAGAACGTGAACACGGTGTCCAGATGCATCGCGGAGCGTTCCCGGGGCATCAGCGCGCCGATCACCAGGCGGGCGGCATTCTCCGCGAACAGCCGCTCGGCGAGGATGCTCACGGCCTTGGCGGTGCTCCGCTCGCCCTGGCCGACGAGGACGACGCCGTCGCCCACCGGCATGATGTCGCCGCCCTCGATCGAAGCGGTACCCCAGTCGTGGTCAACGCCGCCGTACCAGATCTTGAAGTCGCCCTCGCGGAAGCGCGAGTGGAAGCGGTAGACAGCCTCGACATTGAGCGACTCGTGCTGGCGTGCCGGCCAGTACATGTGGTTGAGCGACACGCCGCCGTATATCCAGGCGCTGGTGTCACGTGTGAAGAGCTGGTTGGGCAGCGGCGGGAGCACGAAGTCCGTCGGCCGCAGTGCACGTCCAATCGCCCTGACCATGTCATCGGGCAGCTCCTGGACGGTCACTCCGCCCGTCAGGCGGGTGGCAAGCTCGGCGGCCGGCATCTGGGTCATCCAATCGGTCATCTCGCGGGCGAAGAGCGCCGTGACCTCCTCGGGTCGCAGCCGTCGGCTCAGCACCCACTCGCGCGCGTCGCCGCGCTCGAGTGTCTCGGTCAGCAGGTCGTGGAACAGAAGGACCTCGACCCCGTGGTCGCGCATGACCGCGACGAAGTGGTCGAACTCCTCCTGAGCGCGGCGTACCCAGATGACGTCGTCGAAGAGGAGGTCCTGGCAGTTGGTGGGAGACAGGCGCGCGTGCGCGAGGTCGGGCCGGTGCACCATGACGGTCCGCAGCGTGCCCACCTCCGAGTTGGCCCCGATGGCCGGTGCAGATACCGCCTCCATTGCGCTACTCCTCTCGAAGTGATCGGGTGACTGCCGTGTGATCGGCCACGAAATCAGGATCCCGCCGCCCTTGCGCCCAGCATCACCCGAATGAGGTGAGTGGGCGGGGGCAAACACATACGGGTCACATCCATCACCCGGATCGAGGGACGAAACGCACGGCGCACGGGGAGAGACTC
The DNA here is from genome assembly GCA_963801435.1 of uncultured Actinomycetota bacterium. Classification (GTDB taxonomy): domain Bacteria; phylum Actinomycetota; class Thermoleophilia; order Solirubrobacterales; family Solirubrobacteraceae; genus Palsa-465. Next base: position 172,721 of record CAWDFE010000024.1, on the reverse strand, counting down.
CCGCGCCATGGGCCGAACGTTCCTGCTGGCTCTCCTCGCCGCGCTGAACCCCACGCTGCTGGGGGCGACGACCGTCATGCTGCTGCTGTCCAACCCGGGGCGCCTGATGCTGGGATATCTGCTCGGCGCGATGATGACGAGCGTCACGCTGGGCGTGGTGATCGTGTTCTCGTTGCAGGACACGAGTGTCGTCAACGACGCGCAGAACACGATCAACCCGGCGGTGGACATCGCGCTGGGCGCCGTGGCGCTCGTGGTGGCGCGCGTGCTCGGTCCCGGTCGCACGCACAAGGCACGCCGGCCACCGCCGGAGAAGCCGAAGGCGCCGCCGCGCTGGCAGACGAAGCTGTCGCAGAGCTCGCCGCGAGGCGCGTTCGTCGTCGGTGCGTTGCTCACGCTCCCGGGCGCCTCCTACCTCGCGGGCCTCCGGCAGATCGCCGACCTCAAGTACGCCGACGCGGTCACCGTGCTGCTGGTGATCGCATTCAACCTCGTCATGCTCATGCTCATCGAGCTGCCGCTGCTGGGGTTCGCCTTCGCCCCAGACTGGACGCGGCGCCAGGTGGCGGCGGCCAGGGGCTTCGCCGCCCGTCACGGGAGGCGAGCGGCCGCCTACGCGCTGGGGGTCATCGGCGCCGCGCTGGTCATCAAGGGCGTGATCGCGCTGATCACCGGCTGATGGCGACCGGCCACCGCGCCGGCGGCCGTCACTCGTCTCCGAACATGTCGTAGCCGATCGCGGAGCCGAGTCTGGGCGCGCTCGCGACGACGCGCGCCAGACCGACCGCCGGCGCCACCGCGACGAGCACGCCGACGATCTCCTCGTCCGTGGCCCCGGCCCCGCGCGCCCGCTCCACCGTCGCCCGCAGCGAGCTTGTCGCGGCGCCGAGCGCGAGCAGCGCGCCGAGGCGCACGAGGCGGTCGACCTTCGGCGTCAGCACCGGGCCTCGCTCGAGATCGTGCCCGTGGACCATCACCATCTCGACCGATCGCTCGTCGTTGAGAGAGAGGCGCCGCAGAAGAAGCTCGACGTCGTCCACCCCCGGCACCGTAGGGGTCAGCGCGCGGCGGGCATCGTCCGAAGCGGGTGATGGCGCGGCCCCCGCGGGGAGCGTCGCGGCCCGCGGGAGCCTACGCAGCTCGCATCGCGTCAGGAGGGAGCGGCGCCCGGCGTCTCCGGAAGCGTCTCGCCGCGGCGGTGAATGATCCGCCGCGCCGCGCGCTCGAGCCAGTCGTCGGCGTTGCGCGAGCGATCGCGGACCCGCTCGCCGACCTGATCGGCGAACCCCAGGCCCTGCTGCGAGATGGCCGCCGTCACCGCGGGGCTCCCGGCGATCTCGTCGATGAGGTTCCATAGCGCGTCGCTCGCGAGCAGACGCTCGATGATGCGGTCGAACAGGCCGCTGTCGAAGAAGGTGTCGACCAGCCGGCCCGCGGCCTCGCTGGACATGGCGCTCTCCAGCGCGGCCCGGACGCCGGGGCTCTCCACCACCTCGAGGATCACGCGCTCCAGCTCGCCGCTCTCCAGGACGCGGTCCACGGCCTTGCGCTCGAGGCCCACCCCGACTCCGACCGCCGCGCCGACCGCGCCGTTGAGCGGTCGCAGCGCCGAGGCGGCGGCCCGACCTCCGAGGTGGGCGGCCGCGCGCAGGGGCCTAGGACGCCCGTCGGACGAAGAGGTGCGGTTGTCGTCATCGAGCATCGCGACTTCTGAGGGGATCGTCGCGCCCGCCTCTCACGCCCCAATCACCCGAATCGGATGACGAGCGACGGGCTCGCACACCACACCCTGTGGTTAATGATCGCGCCAGAACCGGATGGGGGGGTGGGTACCGGGAGCAACCTCGGCGGCACGGGGCCCGCGGGGTCCGAGGTCCCGACCGAGACACAGGCGCCCGCGCCGCCGACGCGGGGTCGGCGGATCCTTGTTGACGCCATCATCGGCGTGGCGACGCTTCTGCTGGTCGTCGGGATCTTCTCGGTGTGGGCCAACCGGCTCCTGTTCAGCCCGGACAACTGGTCCAACACCAGCACCCAGCTCCTGGCCAACCCGACGATCCGGCAGACGACCTCCAACTACATCGTCGATCAGATCTACGCGAACGTGGACGTCGCCGGCCTGATCCGCTCCGGCCTGCCGACCCAGCTGCAGGGCCTCGCCGCGCCGGCGGCGGGCGCGCTGCGCAACGCCGCCGTCCAGGGGGTCGACGCCGCGCTGCAGCGACCTCGCGTCCAGGCGCTGTGGGCACAGGCCAACCGAGCCGCCGACCAGCTGTTCATCACCATCGTGAACGGCGGCAAGGGGGCGGTCGCCGTCAATAACGGGGCGGTCACGCTGGACCTCGGCTCGATCGTGGACAACGTCGCGGCGCGGCTCGGCCTGCCGTCGGACCTGAGCGCGAAGCTGCCGGCGAACGTCGCCAACCTGACGATCTTCCAGTCTGACCGGTTGAGCTTCATCCAGAAGGTCGGGAAGGCCATCCAGAAGCTGGCGCTGTGGCTGACCATCCTCGTCCCGATCCTGTATGCCCTGGCGATGTTCCTGGCGCGCGGCCGCCGGCGGCGAGCCCTGATGACCATCGGCTGCGCCGGCGTCTTCGGCGGCGTCCTGGTCGTCCTCGGCCGCAACATCCTCCAGATGCAGCTCGCCAACGCGCTCACCAGCGACGCGTCCCTGCGCCCGACGGTAGCCGCCGTCATCTCCATCAACACCCAGATCCTGGGTCAGGTGGCGGCCGCTGTGATCCTCGGGGGGCTGGTGCTGGTCGCCGCCGCATGGGCGGGCGGCCCGGCGCGGCCGGCGGTGGCGGGGCGGCGCGCGATCGCGCCCTTCCTCCGCCAGCGTCCAGGCGCGTCGTACGCGATCACCGTCGGGATCATGGTGCTCATCTTCATCTGGGACCCGATCCACGCGACGGGGACCCCGGCGGGGATCATCGTGTTCACGTGCCTGGCGCTGCTTGGCATGTACGTGCTGCAACGGGAGACCGCGCGCGAGTTTCCCGACGCTCAGCCCGGTCACGCGGCTCAGGCGCTGCGCGAGCGCGCCGCGTCGCTGCGGGAGCGGCGGCACGCCGCTCATCACTCCGCAGTGGCCGGCGACCCCAGCACCGCTGATCAGCTGGCGCGGCTCGCCGATCTTCGTGACCGAGACGCGATCACCCCGGAGGAGTATGAGTCGGCAAAGGCACAGCTCCTGCACCACTAGGCGACGATGACGACTCGCGAGTTCCTCCGTCGCCTCGCCGCCTGCGATGAGTCGTTCCTGGAGGCCGCGTTCTCGCGGACCGAGGGCGGAGTGGACGGCCTCGGGCCGAGCCTGGACCGGTCGATCCGCGTGCTGGTCGAGCTCGCGGCATTGCTGGCCGCCGACGCACCCACGACATCCGTCCGCTGGGCGGCGGAGCGCGCCGCCGCCACGGGGGCCGACGACGAGAAGCTCCTCGGGGTGCTCCTCGCCGCCGGGGCCGCCGCGGGCGAGGCGCAGACCGTGACCAGCGCGCCGCGGCTGGCGCTGGCGCTCGACCTGGACCTGGAGGTGGAGGGGTGGGACGGAAACTGACATTCAGCGTGGCGGTTGCCGTGATCGTTGCCGGCGCAGTGCTCCTCGCCGGCTGCGGGAGCAGCAAGCCCTCGTACTGCTCGTCCCTGACCACGCTCCAGCAGTCGGTCAAGGACCTTCCGACCACCGACGTGGTCAAGAACGGGACCAGCGCGCTCAAGGCCAACGTCGACAAGGTCGTCAGCAACGCTCACGCCGTCGTCAACGCGGCCAAGAAGGACTTCCCCACCGAGACCGGGGCGATCACGACCGCGATCGACTCGCTTCAGACGACGGTCAATCAGCTCGAGAAGGGGGCGTCGCCGACGCTCGTCGTGCAGGCGGCCGGCAACGTCGCGTCGCTGGCCACCTCGGTCAAGAACTTCGCGAGCACCGTCTCGTCGAAGTGCGGTTGATCGCGCCGTCGACCGCGTCCGCGGAGAGATCGGCGATCACCGCCCCGATGAGCGCGCCGGCGATGACATCTCCGGGGTAGTGGACCCCGGTGTGCACGCGCGAGTAGCCAACGACTGCGGCAAGAGTGTGGAGCGGCACGCTGGCGACGGGCATGATCCGACCCGCCGCGTTCGCGAATGCAAACGCGGCTGCGGTGTGGCCGGAGGGGAATGACGCCGACGTAGGCATGCGCACATTGCGGGTACGCGCCTCGTCCGTGTCTCGTACGGGGCGGCGCCGTCTGGCCACCGGCTTCACCAGGACGTTGACGAACGCTGAGGTGACGGCCACCGTGGTGAGCCCGGCGGCGGCGGCCCGTCGCCCCCGGTGCCCACCGGCGAGGGCGAGCACGAGCCCCGAGGCCATCGACACCCGGGAGTAGTTCGCCGCGTTGGTCAGCCGCCGCAGGGCAACGTCGAATCGAGGGGTCGGCGTGCGGGCCACGGCGTCGTAGACGGCGGCATCGAGCCGGTGGACCTCGCCGAGCCAGCCGGTGTCGGCGTCAGCGTCTGAACCGGTGCTCATCGTTCACTCTCCGGGTCCGGTGCGTCCATGCGGCGCAGGCCGAGGTTACCCACGATCAGCGACACGACCGTCACCAGATAGATCTGGCCTACGAGCGCCTCCGCGTTGGACAGGGTGTGCCCGAGATTGGACTTCGCCGTCAGGTCGCCGTAGCCCACGGTCGTGATCGTCGTGAAGCTGAAGTACAGGCACCGCGCCGTGGTGACCGGCTCACCCCCCGCGAAGAACGACCCCCCGTTCAGCTTGCCGATGAGCGCATACAGGAAGGCGAAGAACATGCCGAGCAACAGGTAGAGGCACAGCACGCCGAACACCGCCTCCACGGTCACCTGGCGGCGCGCCCGCAGCGTGCGGACCGTGCCCAGGATGATCGCCGGCGGAGCCATGGTCACGAGCAGCAGGTTGAGGATCACCACCGCCTTGCCCTGGGGGTGTCCGGCCAACGCCGCCACGATGCTCGCCGCGCTGAGCAGCGTGCTGACCAGGACCGTCCACACAACAACCGGTCTGCGCGCTTCCGCGACGCGGAGCGACAGCAGGAGCGTGACGGTCAGCAGCACCGCCACGATCGCCTGCTGCAATCGCCCCGGTGCGGCAATGCCCTCCAGCGCGAACACCGTGGTGATCGAGAGCAGCAGCAGCCCGAAGCGCTTGCGGCGCTCCCGGCTCTGCGCCCGGAGGCGCAGGCGCTTCGCGACCGACCGTGATGGGGGCGTCGTGTCCAGCCCGGACGCGTCGTGTGCGTCCACGTAGCCCCGCAGGTCTCAGAGACCCGTGCGCGCGTCGATCCGGCCCGACGCCGCGGCGTCCGCGAGACGCTGGTAGTCGCGCTGGTTCTGCTCGGCGTACGCCTTGGAGAACTCCACCACGGCCCGGTCGAACGTGTTCCCGCCCCCGAGGTAGGAGGCGATGGCGATCCGGTCGCCGCTGCGCGCGTGGGCCCGCGCGAGCGTCCATCCGCACAGCTCGCCGTAGACCCCCATGCCCTCCGGGGCCATCTGCTCGATCTCCGCCGAGCCCTTCCAGTCCTTGAGCTGCCGGCCGTAGAAGTCGCGCGCCTGGCCGTCGATGCCCTTGGGCTGGTGCACCCAGCCCAGGAAGATGTCACTGGTGGCCTGCATCAGGCGCTGGCCGGCCACGACCCGCTGCCCGTGGTTTTCGAACTCGCTCTCGCCGAGGAACTCCTCGAGCACCGAGGCCTCCGCCTCCTTCATCTGGAGGAAGAGCGGCTCGGCGTCGTCGCGCCCGAACAGGAGCCCGATCCACGCACGGGTGCCGACGCTGCCGACGCCCACCACTTTGCGGGCGAAGTCGGCGAGCTCGAACTGCTCGAGCAGCACCCGGCGGTCGTGCTGGAGGGTGTCGCGGTACACGCGCATCAGGATGTGCAGCTCGTCGAAGATCTCATCCGCGCTGCGATCGCCGACGAGGTGGCGGATCGGGACGATCAAGGGCGATTGGTCGACGATCTGCGGACGGCCGCCGTCGCCGACCTGGGTGAGCTTGGCCAGCGCGGACATGCTGTCGCGGGTGTGCGCCTTGGCCAGGGTCTTCTCCGTGCGCTTGACCACCCGCCGCTGAAACTGCGGCGCATACCTGGCCATGACGGTGTCGGTGTCCAGGTGCGCGTACCACACCACCAGGTTGCCCGCCGCCGCGAACTCACGCATCGCCTCGCGATAGCGCGCGACCGTCTGGAGCACGATCTGCTCCTGCTGCCGCGACGCGTAGCCGTTGTCCTGGGCGGCGATCAGCATGCTGGCGGCCAGCCGCTTGACGTCCCACTCCCACGGACCCGGCAGCGTCTCGTCAAAGTCGTTGATGTCGAACACGAGCCGCCGCTCCGGTGACGCGAACAGTCCGAAGTTCGAGAGGTGAGCGTCGCCGCAGCACTGGACCTGCAGGCCCGAGTTCGGCGTGTGCGCCAGGTCGGCGGCCATGATCTTGGCGGCGCCGCGATAGAACGTGAACGGAGAGACGAGCATCCGGCCGTAGCGGATGGGGACGAGCTCCGGCACCCGGGTCCGCGCCTGAGCCTCGAGCAGATCGACCGGATCGGGCCGGTCGGACGCCGGCTCGAACTGCGCATGGGTCGAGCGGGGCACCTCCGCGCGCGCGGCCTTCCCGAGTGCGGCACGCTCGGCGACGGTGGGATGGCTGACCCTGGTGGGCGGCGGTGGATCGGAGATCGTCATACGGTTTCCAGCCTTGAAGAGGCATGGCCGGCGCGCCGCCACCCGACTTGGATGATCGAGCGCGCCGGACCACGCGGTGGGTCGTTGTCTCTAGGCGCCGAGGATGCGCGCCTTTTCCCTCGCGAACTCATCGTCGGTTAGGACTCCCTGGTCGTGCAGCTCCCCGAGCTGCTTGAGCCGGGCTATGTCGTCGGAGGTCGTGCCGGTGGGGGGCGGAGGGGGACCGGCGGGAGCCACGGGAGCGGCGGCCATCGCCGATTGCTGGCCCTCGTCGTAGGCCTGCTGCTGCTGCTCGGCTTGGTGGTTGGCGCGGTGCTTACCCGCCATGTACGCACCGCCGCCCACGGCGGCGGCGCGCAGCAGGGGACGACGCCGTCTTAGCAGCGGCATGACCGCTTACGCCTCGCCCTCGAACGGCAGCCCGAGGGTCACCATGATCTCGGCCGCCGCGGCAACGGTGCGGGGACCACCGACCTGAGGTGCGACGGCGCGTAGGACGCCGACGATGTCCTCCGGCGTCACCCCCTCCTCGAGCGCGTTGGCGATCTGCCACGCGTATGAGGCGGGTGGGGCATCAAGCGCGATCAGGGTCGCGATCTTGACGAGCCCGAACGTCCTGGCGTCGAGACCGCTGAACTTGCGGTCGGCCTCACGCAGGCCCAGCGCCGCCTCGAGCCCGTCCGCGCTGCCCGACGAGATGCCCGAGAGCGTCTGATGGGTTTCGGCTCCGACAACTGCCATGGTTTTTTCTCCTTTCTGGGGTCCGGTCTCCGGGCGTCAGGCCACGGTGTCGGAGGACGGCGTCAGGGCGTCCTGCAGCTTCTTGGTGTCCTCGTCGGACAGCGACGTCCGGATGACGGTCCCGCCGTACTGCGACAGCGCGTCAATCGCCTTGTCGGGCGTGGCCTGCTCGATCACCATGAACAGCGCCGAGGTGCCCGGCTTGAGGTAGTCGCGCACCTGCTGCTGGAACGCCTTGTCGATTCCCTTCTCTCCGAAGTGGCCGAACAGCGCTCCCATCCCGGCGCCGATCGCCAATCCCGCGAACGGGATGAAGAAGAGCAGACCGAAGAGCATCCCCCAGAAGCCGCCCCACATCGCCCCGCCGCCGGCCGAAGCGCCGCCGTGCGTCGTGTGGACGTGGTACTTGCCTTCCAGATCACGCGAGATCGCCGCGACCTGGTCGGCCTGGATGATCAGGTCGGCCTCGAGGCCCTGCACGGTCCCGCGGGCCTGCTCGGCAGTGCCCTGGTCCGGGTAGCCGATCGCAACCAATGTTGCCATCAGTCCTCCTTTTTGGTGTTGTTGTGGGCCCAGCATCCGCGTGAGCTCCCACCCGGTCATCACCCAAACGGTATGAGCAGGGCGGCGCGCTGGGGTAAGCAACCCCTAGGGTATCTGCGTTGGCCGGCGAGCGGAGTTCGGCGGTCGAGGGGTCGGGGCGGGCGGACAGCGGCGGCCATCACCCGTTGGGGATGATGCCTCCGCCGCCCCGCCGGGGGATGGTGCGCGCATGGGTTGCCTGGTGGCGCTGTTCGCGCTGATCTCGCCTCGGCTGGCGCTGATCGTGCTGTGGATCTTCGGCGACTTGCTCAGCCGCGCGTTTAGCAGCTGGCTCCTCCCCCTGATCGGGTTCTTCGTGGCGCCGTGGACGACCCTCACCTACGCCGCCCTCTGGGACTGGAGCAGCGGACACCACGTCCACGGAATCGATTGGTTCTTCGTCGCGCTCGCCTTCATGGTCGACGCCACGTCGGTCATCGGCGGCCGCATGGCGCGCATGAGCAACGCCTGAGCCCCGCCGACCCTGAGCCGGGCGGCGATACGGGTGCCGGCCTTCGCCGCGGGTGAGGCGCGCACCATTGCCGGTCCGCGCGGGGAGTGGGATCTTCCTGGTGCAGATGCGCATCCGCGCGTCGCATGTCCATTGGGGAGGTATGCGATGTCTGTCGGTACAGGACAACGGCCGTCCGGCACCTCGGCGCCGTACGACACCTACGACGACACCGCCAGCGGCTACGGCTGGATGATCTTCGCGGGCGTCCTGCTGATGCTGCTCGGCACGCTCAACTTCGTCGAGGGGCTCGCGGCCATCTCGAGCGCCCATTTCTTCGTCGGGAACGCCCGCTACGTCATCGGCGACCTCAACACGTGGGGATGGGTCGCGCTCATCGTCGGAGTCATCCAGTGGGTCGTCGGCGCCGGCGTGTTCGCCAAGATGCAGTTCGCGCGGTGGGCCGGAGTGGCGATCTTCGGCATCAACGCGGTCACGGCACTGCTGACGATGCCGGCGTATCCCTTCTGGTCGCTGTGCATCTTCGCCGTCGACATCCTCGGCATCTACGGCCTGATCGCCCACGGGCAGCGCGAGACCGCCTGATCACATCAATCGCCGGCGGTGGTGACCGCCGGCGCGCCCGGCTGGCGGGCCGGTGCCATTCCGAACAGCAGTGCCACCGTCCCCGTCCAGCCGGTCTGATGGCTGGCGCCGATCCCCGCGCCGTTGTCCCCGTGGAAGTACTCGTGAAACAGCATCAGGTCGCGCCAGTGCGGATCGGTCTGGAACTTCTCGATGCCGCCGAAAACCGGACGCCGGCCCTGCGCGTCGCGGGTGAACGTCGAGGTCATGCGGCCCGCGATCTCGAGCGCCACCTCCAGCAGGTTCATCCGGGTGCCCGAGCCGGTCGGGCATTCCACCATCATCCGGTCACCGTAGTAGCGGTGCATCTGGATGAGGGCGCGGACGATGACGAGGTTCATCGGGAACCACACCGGGCCGCGCCAGTTGGAGTTGCCGCCGAACATGCCGGTGTCGGACTCCGCCGGCAGGTAGTGGACGTCGTACTCCTGCCCACCCCAGTCAAAGCGGCACGGCTGCTCGAGGTGGCGGCGGGAGATCGCGCGGATGCCGTGTGGCGACAGGAACTCGCGCTCGTCGAGCATCACCGCCAAGATGCGCCGCAGCCGCTCCTCGGAGACCAGTGAGGTGATCCTCCGGCCCTGCGGATTGGGACCGGGCAACTGGGCGAGGTGGGGCAGCGAGTCCGAGAATCGCTGCGCGAACTCGAGCAGCCTGGCGAACATCTCGGGATGGCGCTCGACGAGATCGGACTCGAACACCGTCGCCGCGCAGATGGGCAGCAGGCCGACGAGCGACCGCACCTTGAGCGGGATCGTGGCGCCGTCGGGCATCCGCATGACGTCGTAGTAGAACCCGTCCTCCTCGTCCCACATCTCCGACTCCTTCCCGGGCGGGTTCAGCGCGACGGCAATCCACATGAAGTGTGCGATGAACTTCAGGGCCATGTCGGCATACACGGGCTCGTGGCGGGCCAGCTCCAGCGCGATCTGGAGCATCCACTGGCAGTAGAGCGCCATCCATGCGGTCCCGTCGGCCTGCTCGAGGGTGCCGCCGCCGGGAAGCGGGGCGGACCGGTCGAAGATCCCGATGTTGTCCAGTCCCAGGAACCCGCCCTGGAACAGGTTGCGGTCATCCGGATCCTTGCGGTTGACCCACCAGGTGAAGTTGGTGAGCAGTCGGTCGAACACCCGCGCCAAAAACTCCCGGTCGCCCTCTCCGCGGATCTCCGCCTCGCGCTCATAGACGTACAGCGCGGCCCAGGCGGTGACCGGCGGATTGACGTCTGAGAAGTTCCACTCGTAGGCCGGGATCTGACCGTTGGGGTGCAGGTAGCGGGTCTTGAGCAGCAGCTCCACCTGCTCCTTGGCGAAGTCCACGTCCACCAGCGACAGTGGCGCGCAGTGAAAGGCGAGGTCCCAGGCCGCGAACCAGGGGTACTCCCACTTGTCGGGCATCGAGATCACGTCGGCCGCCACCATGTGGAACCAGGGCACGTTGCGGACATCGTGGCGGGGCGCACGGGGGTCCCACGGGTCGACCCCGTGCTCGCGCAGCCAGCGGTGCACGTCGAACTCGTAGTACTGCTTGCCCCACAGCAGGCCGGCCAGCGCCTGGCGCATGACCATGGCACCGTCGCCGTCCAGGGATTCCGGTATGACCGTGGCGTAGAACGCATCGGCCTCGGCCTGACGGGCACGCAGGAGGCGCACGAACGCCGCGCCCAGCCGCGCGGCCGGCCGCGCGCCCGGGGCCTTCGCCGCCGACGGGCCGCAGAGCCGGACTCGGACCTCGGCGGCCTCCCCGGGCCCGAGGTCCAGCACATGATGGACGGCGAGCTTGGTGCCGGTCTGCTCGGGGTTGACCGCCCCGTCATCGCCGGCAACGACGTACTCGTTGATCCCGTCCTTGACGTACGGGGTGGCGTTGGGGACGCCGAACAGCCGCTGGCTGTTGGTCTCGTTCTCACAGAACAGGAGCGTCGCCGCGTCATCGGCCCACAGCTGCCACTCCCCCAGTTCGGGGTGCTCGGCGAGCGCGCGCGGCCCCGCCCCCCCGGCCGCCCGCAGCGACGGCCGTCCCACCGCATCGCCCCACGCCCAGGTGTTGCGAAACCACAGGGACGGCAGCAGGTGCAGCGTCGCGCGCTCGGGGCCGCGATTGACCGCGGTGACCTGCATGAGGATGTCCTCGGGCCCGGCCTTGGCGTACTCCACCACCACGTCGAAGTACCGGTCGTCGTCAAAGACGCCGGTGTCGAGCAGCTCGTACTCCATGTCCTGCTTGCCCCGCTGGGCGTTGACCTCGATGAGCTCCTCGTAGGGGAACGGCGCCTGGGGGTACTTGTACTGGCACTTCGCGTACGAGTGCGTCGGCGTGCTGTCCACGTAGAACCAGTACTCCTTGACGTCCTCGCCGTGGTTGCCCTCGCCGTTGGCGAGGCCGAACATCCGCTCCTTGAGGATCGGGTCGGCCCCGTTCCACAGGGAGAGCGCGAGGCACAGGCGCTGGCGGTCGTCGCAGAACCCGGCGATCCCGTCCTCGCCCCAGCGGTAGGCGCGCGAGCGGGCGTGCTCGTGCGGGAAGTAGCTCCACGCGTCGCCGCTGTCGCTGTAGTCCTCACGTACGGTCCCCCATTGGCGCTCACTGAGATAGGGGCCCCAGCCTTTCCACGGCGCCTTGCCGCGCTGGGCGTCCTGCAGTCGCTGATGCTCGGGAGTCGTGTGGCTCGATCGGTTCGATGGCATGGACGCGAGTCTGATGCCGACGGGACCCGCCGCAACCGTGCTCGCACCCCAGGCGCCCGGGTGTCGGCCCCTATTGTGGTGCCGCCACCCGCGGTCAGACGTATCAGCCCCATTGCCGCCGATGGCGGCGAGTGACATTCTCGCCCCGGTGGATGAAGCCACGCTGCAACGGGTGGGCTCGGCGCTACGCAGGATGGGCGAGGACCTCGTGGCCGAGCCGTCGCCATGACCACCGAGCCCGGAGCCCCAACTCTGCAGGTCCCGGCCGGCTCGCGGCTCGGCGCCCACCACGATGGCGCGGGAACGAGCTTCGTGCTGTTCAGCAGCCTGGCGGACGAGGTGGAGCTGTGCCTGTTCGACGCCGCGGGGCGCGAGACGCGTCGGAGTATGGAGCAGGGCGAGGGATATCTGTGGGAGGGGTACCTGGCCGGCATCCGGCCCGGGCAGGCGTACGGGTACCGCGTGCACGGGCCCTGGGACCCGGCGGCGGGTGCCAGGTGCAACCCGGCCAAGTTGCTGCTGGATCCGTATGCGCGCGCGGTGGCCGGCGCGGTCCGATGGGACCCCGCCGTGTTCGGGCATGTCCCGGGCGATCCGGACCAGCTCGAGCCGACCGACTCCGCCCCGTTCGTGCCGCGGTCCGTTGTGGTCGCCGACCAGTTTGCCTGGGGCGACGATCGGCGTCCGGGCCGGGCCATGGCGGATTCGATCTTCTACGAGCTCCACGTGAAGGGCTTCACGAAGCTGCACCCCTCGGTGCCCGCCGAACTCCGGGGCACCTATGCCGGGCTGGCGCATCCCGCCGCCATCGGGCACCTCATCCGCCTCGGCGTCACCGCGGTCGAGCTGCTGCCGGTGCATCAGTTCGTTCACGATGCCGCCCTCGCCCGACGGGGGCTGCGCAACTACTGGGGCTACCAGTCGATCGGCTACTTCGCCCCCCATGGCGAGTACTCGTCGGCCGGCGACGGCGGACAGCAGGTCAACGAGTTTCGCGAGATGGTGCAGGCCCTGCACGCGGCGGGCCTCGAGGTCATCCTCGACGTCGTCTTCAACCACACCGCCGAGAGCGACGAGCTCGGACCGACGCTCTGCTTCCGCGGCATCGACAACCCCACCTACTATCGCCTCGCCCAGGACCCGAGCCGGTATGTCGACGACACGGGCTGTGGCAACACGGTCGACCTCCATCACCCGCACGCGCTTCGCCTCGTCATGGACTCGCTGCGCTACTGGGTGCAGGACATGCACGTGGACGGATTCCGGTTCGATCTCGCCGCCAGCCTCGGCCGCGCCGAGACCGACTTCGACCGGTTCTCGGCGTTCCTCGAGGCGGTCGGCCAGGATCCGGTCCTCGGAGAGGTGAAGCTCATCGCCGAGCCGTGGGACATTGGCTGGGGGGGGTTCGAGCTCGGGCAGTTCCCCGCCGGGTGGAGCGAGTGGAACGGCAAGTACCGTGACACCGTCCGGGACTACTGGCGCTCGGCCGAGGGGACGCTGCCCGACTTCACCACGCGCGTCAGCGGCTCCCGGGATCTGTTCGGCCATGGCGGGCGCCGGCCGACGGCCTCGGTCAACATCGTCACCGTCCACGACGGCTTCACGCTCGCCGACCTCGTCAGCTACGACGCCAAGCACAACGAGGCCAACGGGGACGCCAACCGGGACGGCACCGACGACAATCGCAGCTGGAACTGCGGCGTGGAGGGGCCGACAGACGACCCGACGGTGCTCGAGCTGCGAGCGCGCCAGCGACGCAACTTCCTCGCCACGCTGATGCTGTCCGAGGGCCCGCCGCTCCTGCTGGGCGGAGATGAGTTCGCCCGCACCCAGGGCGGCACCAACAACGCCTACTGCCAGGACAACGAGGTGAGCTGGCTCAACTGGGAGCTGGACACGGAGCGCTCTGACCTGGTCGAGTTCACGGCCGGCCTGTGCCGCCTGCGCCAGCGTCACCCGGTGTTCCGCCGCCGCCAGTTCTTCGACGGCGCTCCGGCCCCCCACATGACCCGCGACGACCTCGACTGGTACCGGCCCGACGGCCTGGCGATGACGTCCGCGGACTGGGGCGCCCCCTATGCGCGCGCGGTCGCCATGGCCCTCAGCGGCGCCACCGGCGATGACAACGGACCGCTGGACGACCCGTTCCTGATCATGTTCAACGCGTGGTGGGAGCCGCTGGCGTTCACCGTCCCGGCGCCTCTGCGCAGTCTCGACTGGCAGGTCGAGATCGACACCGCCGACCCGGCCGGCGCCGGGCGCGCCGTCGATGCCGCGGCGCCTGTCACCCTGGTCGGCCGCTCGCTGCTGGCGCTTCGCTCTCCGCGGCCCCACTAGCCGCCGCCGTGGCTTCGGGCTCGTGGCGGGGGCCGACGAGCGCGACGCTCATCGTGATCGCGCGGACGGCACCGGTCGCGCCCGCCTGGAGGGTCGCGGCGACGGCCAGCACGATGATCGCCGGGATGAGCAGCCACTTCGTGCCCAGCATCAGGAGCCCGATGCGCCCAAGGATGTATGGCGGCGTGCACACCGTCGCACTGAGCACGCCCCCCAGCGTCGTGGTCAGGAGCTTGTCGCGCCGGGAATAGCGCGGCTTGCTCCCGATCAGGCGGGAGGGCACGAGCACGTAGCACAGCATCAGGACCCCGAGGACGACGCTCAGGCAGATGCCGAACCACGGGCGCCCCCATCGCGTCACCACCATGGTCGCGAAGCCGAGCGCCAGGCCCACGATCGAGCCCGAGACGAGGATCGGGACGCGCCGCCTCCAGGCCTCGTCCCTGGCGGCCCGGATGTCGGGCTCACCGGGGCGCGCCACCGCCAGCGCGAACACCGCGTTGAGGAAGAAGGCGGCGACGGTGATCGCCACGATGACGAGGATGATCGGGATGAGGATCGGACCTCGGATCGCGTTGAAGTCCCGGCGATGGATGACGTGCACCTTCAGGTCGAACGCCACCAGCCAGATCCACATCGCCGGCAGGATCTGCACCAGCGTCAGCCGCCAGTGAGTGACGAGCAGCCGCAGGCCGTCGAACAGCAGCGCGACCGCTCCGACCATGAAGGCGAGCGGCGCGAGCGCCCGGCGCCTGCGGCTCAGCCTCAGAACGGCCTCCTCGATCTGCGCCGGGTCGTTGCGCTCGATCGCCCGGGCGAGCCCGCGGATGCGGGCGGTGACGCAATGTGCACGACCGTGTTCGCGCGTCACGTCACCACCGTAGATCGATCGCGGCCGGGGCGGATCACCCGATGCGGATGACGGGCGATGCCGGGTGCCCGTTGCGTGTCGGCGCGGCGTGTGGGACAGTTCTGTTCGATGCGCCACCCACGGCTGCTGGTCCTCGAGGCGGAGGCGGTCACGGCCATGTCCGCGGCGGTCGCGGCGCTGGATCTGGCGCTCGAGTCACTGGCCTACAGCGACGCGCGCAGCGCTCCCACCGCCGACCGGCTCGGCATCGGCGGCCCCTGCGTGGGCGACCTCCAGGAGCAGATCGTGGACGCCCTGGGCAGCACGCCCGCAGTGGAGCTCCGCCGGCTGTCTGCGCTCCTGTCCGTGGTCTCCTCGCTGGAGCGGATCGCGCTGTACTGCGCGGCGATCGCTGACCTTGTGCCGGCCCTCGCTGCCGCCCTGAACGACGATCACGCCACCCGGCGCACCGTGGAGCTCGCCGGCGTGGACACCCGGGCCAGACTCGTGCGGGCGCGTGACGCCCTGCAGACGTGGAGCCGGTTGTCGCCCGGGACGAGGCCGTCAGGCTGGACGCCCGCCGACGACGCCACCGGCAGTCTGCGCGCCTTCGCGGCCGTCGCGGCGCGCCTGCCCCACGGGTCCTCGATGGCCGCGGCCCTTCCCCTCCTCGTCGACCACCTGGTTCACATCGACGACGAGGCCGAGGAGATCGTCGAGCTCGCCTCCGTCCGCCGGTCACGATGGGCGAGGCCCGCGGGCTCCGCCGAGCGCGACGTGCCGGTCGGCATCGGCTCGGGCGCGCTGACCGCCTCGGCCGGTACGCCGTAGGGCGCGTCCGCCCGGATCGCCAACAGCTCGTCCACGAGCGCCAGCGCCACCTGATGGCCTTCGCGACCGCGCTGAACCAGCTCGCTCACCGCGAAGCTCGCGTCCGGAGTGAACCCGGGGGTCCACCAGAATCCGATGAGGAAGCCGACGCCCCGCGGCCACCGGTGGCGCGCCTTGCGCAGCTGCCGCGTCCGCTCGGCCAGAAACCCAGCACGCGCAGCGGTCACATCCTGGCTCGCCCGACTGCCGACCACCTTGGCGGCGTAGCCGTACAGGTCCTGGCGCCGGTCATCGTCGACCGCGTCGTTGTAGACGCGCAGGAAGGCGCCGATCACGGGGCATACCGACGGCGGGTGGTCGCTGAATGGTTCCTCGGCGAGCATCGAGGCCATCTCCATCACGCAGGCTCCGTCCTCGGGCGATGGGTGCCTGCCTCGGCTCAACCGGACTGTCTGGTACTTGGTGGTTGATGTCATGGCGCCTTCGCTTCTGCTGGGGGTCGGATGGTCATTGGGGGTCTGACGCGCCGAGCGCCGCGGAGACCTCGTCGAGGGCCGCCTGCTCCGCCGGGCTGACGGCCACGCCGTCCTCGCGGTGAGCGTTGGCGACCTTCTCGCACAGCGTGCGCACGAAGCGCCGGTAATCGCTGACCTCGTCGGGCGTCGCCGTGCGCTCGAGGATCGCGATGGCATCGCGGACGTGCTGCAGACCGTGCTCGGTGAGCTCGCCGGCGGAGTGGTAGCGAGTGTGGTCAACCTCGGGCTTGGCCGATGCGAGCTCGTCGAGGAGCTGGCTCTCGCCGTGCTGCTGGCGGGCCTCCGCGTAGCCCTTGGCCATGGCGATCGTCTCGCGGAACATCCCGCCGCGCTGAGCCATCATCACGATCATGGCAGCGCTGGGCGGCCCCTCGAGCACGGCCTTCCATTCCTCGGGTGAAAAATCCGCTTTGCCGGTCATGAGAGTCGCTCCGATGCAAGCCTGGCACGGTCGCCCGTCCCGTCCCTCACCCGATTCGGATTATGACCCGCTTGGGACAAAGGCGACACTCGCGTCCCCCGCTCCACACGGGACGTGACAGCTCACCTCAATGGGGTGATGCGGCACCACCTGCGTGGCGAGATGCTCCGGTACATCTGTTAGCTGGGGACCGAGGCGTCCTTGCCCTCCGGAGGGGGAGATGACCACGATCGAGCAGCCCACGTCCCGGACGGCGTGGCACAGCAGGTCCGCAGAGGACGTGGCCACCGAGCTGGGCGTCGAGCCCGACCAGGGGCTCGCTGTCGGCGAGGTCGAGCAGCGGCTGAGCCAGTACGGGCCGAACGAGCTCCCGCAGGAGCCGCCTCCCAGCCTGTGGCAGGTGGCCCGCGAGCAGCTCACCAACCCGATGAACATCATGCTGCTGATCGTCGGGGTGGCGAGTTTCGCGATCGGTCAGATCCCCACCGGACTGGTGGTCACGGCGCTGGTGACGTTCAACGTCGTCATGGGCTCCAACCAGGAGCTCAAGGCGCGGGCGAGCGTCGAAGCGCTGGCCAAGCTACAGGTGCCCCATGCGCGCGTCCGGCGGGCCGGGGCAGTGGAGCAGGTGGAATCCACCCAGCTCGTCCCCGGCGACATCGTCCTGCTGGAGGCGGGAGACATCGTTCCCGCGGATGGGCGAATCGTGTCGTCGGCGACACTGGAGTTGCAGGAGTCCGCGCTCACCGGCGAGAGCGCCCCGGTGCCCAAGGACGGGGCGTCCGTGCTGGACGAGGAGACCGGGCTGGGCGACCGCACCAACCTCGTCTTCCAGAACACCCAGGTCACCCGGGGCACGGCGACCGTGGTCGTGGCGGCCACCGGTGGGTCGACACAGATGGGCCAGATCGCCCACATGGTCAACGCGACGCAACGCTCGCGCTCGCCGCTGCAGAAAGAGCTCGACGGGATGACCAAGGTCTTCGGCCTCGTCGCTTGGCTCGCCGTCGCGGTCATCGCCATCTTCGGCATCGTGCGCGGCCAGGACTTCGAGACGCTCGTCCTGCTGTGCGTGTCCACGGCGATCTCGGCGATCCCGACCGGCCTACCGACCTTCGTGGAGACGATGCTGTCCTCCGGCGCCCAGCGCCTGGCCAAGTCCAAGGCGGTCGTGAAGTCCCTCAGCGATGTGGAGACCCTCGGCGGCACCACGCTGATCAACAGCGACAAGACCGGAACGCTCACGCTCAACCAGATGACCGCGGCGTCGATGCTAGCCGGCGGCGAGTGGTTCCAGATCGAGGGTGGCGGCTACAGCAAAACCGGCAGGATCCTCGGGGTGGCAGGCTCGGAGCCGCCGGACTTCAGCCGCCTGGCGCTGGGGCTCACCCTGTGCAGCGACGCCACCGTGAGCGATGACGAGACGATCATCGGCGACCCGACGGAGGCGGCGCTCGTGGTCCTCGCTGCCAAGATGAGCGCCGACGTCGAGCACACCCGCATGGCGGTGCAGCGACGCGCCGAGGTGCCGTTCGACTCCGAGTACAAGTTCATGGCCACATTCCACGATCGCCCGGACTGGCTGGCCCGCGGGATGCTCAAGGAAGCGCACTTCATGACCGTGAAGGGCGCCCCGGACGTGGTGGTCGGGCTCTGCAGCCAGGCGCTGTGGCGCGGCCGGGAGATCCCGATCGACGAGGTGCGCAAGGAGATCCTGGACGCCAACCGGCAGCTCTCGGAGAAGGGCCTGCGCGTCCTCGCGTTCGCGGCCCGCGACCTCGACGACGCAGCGATGTCCGCGGCTCTCCCCGACCCCATGGCCGCGGTCACCGAACTCACCCTCGTCGCGCTCGTCGGCATCATCGACCCGCTGCGCAGCGAGGCCAAGGACGCGGTACGCGTCGCCCTCGACGCCGGGATCGACGTCCGGATGATCACGGGCGACCACACCATCACGGCGCGCGCGATCGCCGACGAGCTCGGCCTCGGCCCCGGCGTGATCACGGGGGCCGAGCTGCAGCATCTCTCCGACGAGGAGCTGATGGAGCGCCTCCCCGACCTCCACGTCTTTGGGCGCGTCGCCCCTGAGGACAAGCTGCGGCTGGCCAAGTTGATGCAGGAGTCCGGTGACGTCGTGGCGATGACCGGGGACGCCGTCAACGACGCGGCCGCCCTCAAGCAGGCCGATGTCGGCGTCGCCATGGGCAGCGGTTCAGAGGTCTCCAAGCAGGCCGCCAAGATGATCCTCACCGACGACAACTTCGCGACCCTCGTCCGCGCCGTCGATCTCGGTCGCGACATCTACCGCCGGATCAGCTCCTACGTGAAGCTGCAGCTGACGATCCTCTCGTCGGTGCTGCAGCTGATGGTCCTGGCCACGATCTTCAACATCAACGGCGGCGTCGCGCTGTTTCCCATGCAGCTGCTCTTCTGCAAGTTCTTCGTCGTCGTGACGGTGGTGATCGGCTTCATCGTCGACGTCCCCGACCCGGGCGTCATGCAGCGCCCGCCGCGCCCGCCGGGCACGAAGATCGTCAACCCGCCCCAGATCATCCGCTGGGTGGTCAGCGGCTTCGTCGTGGCGGTCACCGCCCTTCTCGTGCTCCAGCTAGGTCCAGGCGCGCCCAGCACGACGCACGCGTCGATCTCGATGACCATGGCCTTCGCCGTGGTGGCCTTCAGCGCGGTCAACCTCGGCGTGGTGATGCGGCGCGAGCGTGAGGCGCCGTGGTCCTCGCCGGTGTTCCCCTACCTGGGCTGGATCATCCTCGGCTGGGCTCTGACGTGGGCCGCGGTGGAGCTCCCGATGCTCCAGCGACTGCTTGACACCGAATCGCTGTCGGGCGCCCAGTGGGCCGTCGTCCTCGGGTGCTCGCTGCTGGCCCCGGCGCTCGTCTGGGCCGACAAGGCGGTCCAGCTTCACCGCCAGAAACAGCAGGCTCAGGCTCCCGCGGCCGCTGCGGGGACGACGGACACCGAGGCAGCTCTCCCGCCGACCGCCCTGGCCGGTCGCTGAGTCCGCCGTCGGCCGCCCGGCTAGGAGTGGGGTGACGGCTCGCCGGGATCCGCGGGATAGGGCGGCATCGCGCCGGGCGCAGTCATGTGGCGGCGCTGCCGGCGGTAGACGGGGATGCCGAGCAGGAGCGCCGCCCCCGCCAGGAAGTACGGCGCCCAGTAGGTCCAGAAGCTGTGGCCGGTGTTGCGCGAGTACACGACGAAGAGCACCGAGAACACGAGGGCGGTCGTAGCGACCACCACGTCGCGCACGAAGTGCGGCGTCCTCAGGGTCCGCTGGTCAATCCGCCGCCATCGGAGCTGGGCGAGCGCCGAGAGGCCGTAGGGGACCGCGGCCGTGATCCCCGTCATCAGGATCAGGGTGGTGAACGCGCTGGTGCCGGCGGAGCCGAGGAAGTTGACGATCATCGCCAGCGATCCGAGGGTGGTCGAGGTGAGGATCCCGAACGCCGGCACGCCGGCTCGGGACATCCGGCGGAAACGCTCGGGGAAGAGCCCGTCCTTGGCGGCGGCGAGGGGCATCTCGGCGCAGATCATGGTCCAGCCATTCAGGGCCCCGATGCCCGAGACGATGACCAGCAGGGCCATCACGTCGCCGGCCCAGGTGCCGCCGAACATCGCGTTGGCGGCCGCCGAGAACGGCTCGGTCGATGACTGCAGCGTCTTGCTGGGCAGGATCCCGAACACCGCGATCAGCGACAGCATGTAGACGACGGCGGTGGCGAGCGTTCCGTAGAGCGTCGCCCGCGGCACGTTGCGGTCAGGATCGCGGACCTTGCCCGCCGCCACACTGGCGGCCTCGACGCCGAGATAGCTGAACAGCGCGATCGCCATGCCGCCGCCGATCGCGGTGAGCGCCCGCTCGCCGCTGATGTTGAATGGGGTGTAGTTGCCGGTGTCGATGTAGAAGAGGCCGACGGTGGCGATGAACCCGACGGCGAAGAACTTCAGGATCGTCGTCACCACCTGGATCGACCCCATGTTCTTCACGCCGGTGAGGTTGAGCACGGCGGCGCCCCACAGCCCGGCGAGGACGAGGAGGATCGAGATGATCTTCGTGTGGTCCTTGTTGATGAAGTGCTCGACGTACAGGACCCAGCCGACGGCGATGGCGGCGTTCCCGGCCCACGCCGTGATCCAGTACGCCCACGCGCTGGCGAACCCGTAGCGGTTGCCGTAGGCAACGCGCGCGTACGCGTACGGACCGCCGTCGGCGGGCAGCCGGCGCGACAGCGCGGCGAAGAGCATCGCCAGTGCCAGCGCGCCGATCGTGGTCAGCGCCACCGAGACGAGGCTGATCGGACCGTAGCCGGCCAATGAGCTCGGCAGGTTGAAGATCCCGACGCCGATAATCGTCCCGACGATCATCGCCGTCGCGGTGGGCAGGCCGAATCGCGACGACCCCGCGGTGGCGGCCGCGCCCACCTGGGTCTCTGGCGCGTCGTGTGGGGACGGCTCGCCGGCGCTGCTCGCCATGCCACGATCGTGACCGCCGGGCGGTGGCGCCTCCTCACCCGAAGGGGGTGACGGCTTGTTGTGTGCGCCTCGGCCGGGGGCGGCTGAACAACGCGGACCCCGCGTTAAGCGGAAGTTATGCGACGGGGTGCGGCGCAAAGTTCTTCAGCACAAAAGGTCGAGTTGGTATACCTTCGCGCTTTCCAGCTGAGAGGAGTCTGTCGTGAGGTGGAAGATCGGTCGTCTGGGGACGCTGACCGTCGGATTGGTCGCAACGCTCGCGTTGGCCAGCGCCTGCGGAAGCAGCAACTCGTCGAGCTCGAGCGCCGCCGCCGGTGGCGGATCCAGCTCGACGTCGAGCGCTGCCGCAACGTCGAGCGCGGCGGGCAGCAGCTCGGCGGCGGCGAAGAACTTCAAGGTCGGCGTGGTGACCGACATCGGCGGTCTGAACGACCATGGGTTCAACCACCTGGCTTATCAGGGCCTGCTTCGCGCTGAGCAGCAGCTCCACATCCAGGGTCGCGTGCTGACGTCGAGCTCGGGCGCCGACTACACGCCGAACCTGACCACGCTGGCCCAGCAGGGCTACAACCTGGTCGTCCCCGTCGGCTTTTTGATGGCGGACGCGACCGACGCGGTCGCCAAGCAGTTCCCCAACGTCAAGTTCGCGATGGTCGACTCCGACGCCACGGCAGAAAAGGGCGACCCGAAGAACATCGAGGGGCTGCTGTTCGAGGAGCAGCAGGCGGGTTACCTGGCGGGGTCACTGGCCGGCATGTACGCCAAGGAGCATGGGTACAAGACCATCTCCAGCGTCGGCGGACAGAAGATCCCGCCGGTCGACCACTACATCGCCGGCTACCAGGCCGGCGCCAAGAAGGCCGACCCCGGGATCCAGACACTGAACGCGTACTCGCAGGACTTCGTGGACCAGTCCAAGTGCAAGCAGATCGCGCTCAACCAGATCCAGCAGGGCTCGAAGGTCGTCTTCCAGGTGGCCGGCGCGTGCGGGCTCGGAGCCCTCTCCGCCGCCCAGCAGCAGGGCGTGCAGGGCATCGGGGTCGACGCCGACCAGGCGTATCTCGGGTCCTACATCCTGACCTCGGCCGAGAAGAAGGTGGACGTCGCGGTGTTCAACGCGATCAAGAACCTGATGGCCGGCAAGTTCGCACCCGGCGCCAACGTCACCAACAACGTCGCCAACGGCGGGATCGGCTACGGCAAGATCGGCCCGGCCGGCCTGAAGTTCGCACCGGCGATTGCGAAGATCTACAACCAGATCAAGGCTGGGCAGCTGTCAAACATCCCGAACACGGTTCCGTAGACTCGGCCTGGAATGACGTACGGCTCGACGCCGGTGAGCTCGGGGCCTCCGGCGCTCGAGTTGAAGGGCATCACGAAGAGGTTCGGCTCGGTCGTGGCCAACGACCGAGTCGACTTCGACGTCCGTGCCGGCGAGGTCCACGCGCTGCTGGGGGAGAACGGCGCGGGCAAATCGACGTTGATGTCGGTGCTGTACGGCCTCTACACGCCGAGCGAGGGTGAGATCCTCGTCGACGGCACGCCGGTGCAGGTCGACTCGCCCGCAACGGCGATCCGGCTGGGGATCGGGATGGTCCACCAGCACTTCATGCTCGTGCAGGTGATGACGGTGGCCGAGAACATCGTGCTCGGCCAGGAGCCCAAGCGGGCGGGCGGCATGCTGGACCTCGCCGCCGCCCGCGCCCGCGTCCACGCGCTGTCGGATCGCTACGGGCTCGCCGTCGACCCCGACGCGACGATCGAGGACATCACGGTCGGCGCGCAGCAGCGCGTCGAGATCCTCCGCGCCCTCTATCGCGGGGCGCGCATCCTCGTCCTCGACGAGCCCTCCGCCGTCCTCACCGCGCAGGAGGTGCGCGAGCTCATGGGCGTGATCCAGCGCCTCAAGCAGGGGGGCACCGCGATCGTGTTCATCAGCCACAAGCTCACCGAGGTGCTCGAGGTGGCCGATCGCATCACCGTGCTGCGGCGCGGCCGCCGGGTCGACACCGTCCCCCGCGAGGGGGCCACCGAGCGCAGCCTCGCCCAGCTCGTGGTCGGCCGTGACGTCCTGCTGTCCCTGGACAAGCACCCCTCCAAGTCCGGGGAGCCGCTGCTCCGCGTGGACGATCTCCACGTTCGCGACGACCGCGACCTGGAGGCGGTCGCCGGTCTGTCGCTGTCGGTGCGGGCGGGTGAGATCGTGGCCATCGCCGGCGTCGACGGCAACGGCCAGCCGGAGCTCGTGGAGGCGATCGCGGGCCTGCGCGCCCCCGAGTCGGGCGAGGTGGTCGTGGACGGCCGGAACATCGGCGGGCTGGGCGTCCGCGCGGCGACGGAGGCCGGCATCGCCCACATCGCGGAGGACCGCCATCGCCGCGGGCTCGTCCTGCCGTTCACGCTGACGGAGAACATGGCGCTGCGCGAGTACCGCCGCCCCATCTTCAGCGCCCGCGGCTGGCTGCGACTGCGGCGCATGCGCGACCGGGCGGCGCGGCTGCTGCGCGAGTTCGACGTGCGCGGCGGCGGCACCGAGGCCTTTGCGGCCTCCCTGAGTGGCGGCAATCAGCAGAAGGTCTGCGTCGCCCGCGAGATCGCCTCCGAGCCCAAGGTGCTCATCGCCCATCAGCCCACGCGCGGGCTGGACGTGGGGGCGATCGAGTTCGTGCACCGCCGGCTGGTCGCCGAGCGCGACAGGGGCCGCGCCGTCCTGCTTATCTCGTTGGAGTACGAGGAGGTCCGGGCGCTGGCCGACCGGATCCTTGTCATCTACGAGGGCAAGATCGCGGGTGAGTTCCCGCCCGACGTGACCGAGGAGACGCTGGGCATCGCGATGACCGGAGGGCGCCCAACCGAGGCAGCAGCGTGAGCATCGAGCCCGAAGAGCTCTCCGAGGGCGTAGCCGACGAGGCCGAGAGCCTCGAAGCCTCGCTCACCTCACCGGCACGGCTGACGGCGTACCTGCGCCGCGGCGGGGTGGTCGTCCCGATCCTGACCACCGTCATCGCGTTCCTGGTGGCCGGGGTGGTGGTCCTGCTCAC
This sequence comes from uncultured Actinomycetota bacterium, assembly GCA_963801435.1. Classification (GTDB taxonomy): domain Bacteria; phylum Actinomycetota; class Thermoleophilia; order Solirubrobacterales; family Solirubrobacteraceae; genus Palsa-465. Next base: position 148,391 of record CAWDFE010000024.1, on the reverse strand, counting down.
CGGCCACGATCCGCTCAGCACCTACAGTGCGATCTTCAAGGGGACGGGGCTCAACTGGCTGTTCCCGTGGGTCAGCGGCGTCGAGCGAACCACGGCGGCGCTCGAGCTCCAGCAGACGCTCATCCAGACGACCACGCTCATCCTGGTCGGGCTCGCCGTCGCCTTCGCGTTCCGGGCCGGGCTGTTCAACATCGGCGGGCAGGGCCAGTACACGCTGGGCCTGATCGCGGCGGTCTGGGTCGGATCGTCGTTCAGCGGCATGCCCGCCGTCCTGCACATCGTCCTGGCCATCGCGCTGGCGGCGCTCGCGGGAGCGCTATGGGCCGGAATCGCCGGCGTCCTGAAGGCGACCGTCGGCGTCCACGAGGTGATCTCGACGATCATGCTCAACTGGATCGCCATCTGGCTCGGCGTCTACCTGTTCCAGCTCGGAGGACCGCTCCAGGATCCGTCGCAGCCCTCGGTCCCGGTGTCAAAGACGGTCGTGGCCTCGGCCAAGCTGCCGGTCTTCTGGGGCTCGGCCCAGCTCCAGGGCCTCGACATCGGGATCTTCATCGCGCTCGCCGCGGTCGTCGTGTTCTGGATCCTCATCAACCGCACCCGCCTGGGTTACGAGGTGCGCGCCGTGGGCTTCAACCCCGACGCGGCGAGCTACGCCGGCATGAACGTCGGGCGCAACTACGTCCGCGTGATGCTCATCTGTGGCGCGTTCGCCGGGGTGGCGGCGTCAATGGACATCCTCGGCTGGAAGTTCAGCCTGTTCACCAACGACATCCAGACGTCGCAGATCGGGTTCCTCGGCATCGCCGTCGCGCTGCTGGGACGCAACACGGCGGGCGGGGTGGTGGCGGCCGCGTTGCTGTTCGGCGCGCTGCTGACCGGCACGTCGCAGCGCAACCTCGATCCCACCGTGTTCGACCCCAACCTGGCGCAGTACCTCACGTTGATGATCCAGGGCCTGATCGTGCTCCTGGTGTCAACCGAGGTCATCGCCCTGCGCGTGCTGAAGTCGGGTCGTGGGATCGCGGTGAGCCTGAGGGGAAAGGCGCGCGATGAGCCCGCAGGCACCGAGGGCACGTCAGCGTGAGCGCTTCGACGATCGCCGCCACCCCGACCGGGCTCGCGTCCGCGGAGCACACCGCGGTCGCCGGGATGGTCCTGGCCGCGGTGACCTGGGTCATCACGCTGCCCCCTTTCGAGGTCCGCACCCCCGTGCCGTCGATCATTCTGGGGCTCGCCGCGATGACGGCCGGGGCGATCGCGTACACCGGCGGGGAGCGGCGCCTCGGAGTCGTCGGTATGGGCCTGTCGCTGTTGGCCATCGCCGGGGCGATCGCGGCCACTGAGTCCGGGATCGGCCACCTGGAGACCGTCTTCGTGTGGTCGGCGCTGGTCGCGGCGATGCTGCGCTACGCCACCCCGCTGCTGTTCGCCGCCCTTGGCGGCATCATCAGCGAGCGCAGCGGCGTCATCAACATCGGCCTGGAGGGCATGATGCTGATGGGCTGCTACTTCGGGATCTACGGCTCCGACGTCCTGGGCTCGTGGGTGCTCGGTCTGCTCGTCGCCGTCGGCGCCGGCGGGCTGCTCGCGCTCGTGCACGCGTGGTTCTCGATCCACCTGCGCGCCAACCAGGTGGTGAGCGGCACCGGGATCAACTTCCTCGCCCTCGGCATCACGGGGTACTTCTTCGTCGCCCAATACGGCGCCAACGGCACCCCCAACAAGATCTCCCAGGTGCCCAACGTCAAGGTGCCGCTCATCCAGCACGTCGGCTTCTTCGGCCAGGCGATCGGTGACGCCAACCTGATGACCTGGATCGGCCTGGCGCTGGTCCCGGCGCTCACGGTCTTCCTGTTTCGCACCCGCTGGGGGCTGCGCCTGCGGGCCGTCGGCGAGAAGCCTCGCGCCGCCGACACCGTCGGCCTGCCCGTGCTGCGCATCCGCTACATCGCGGTGATCGTGTCCGGCATGCTGGCGGCCCTCGGCGGCGCCTACCTGTCGGTCGCCTTCGTGGGCTCGTTCAGCCAGGACATGACCGAGGGCCGGGGGTTCATCGCCCTGGCGGCGGTGATCTTCGGCCGCTGGCGCCCGGGCGGCGCGCTGGTGGCGACCCTGCTGTTCGGGTTCTCCAGCGCACTGGCCGATCGGCTGCCCACCTTCTCCGCGACCCTCGCGGCCCCTTTCCAGGCGTTGCCCTACGTGCTCACCCTGGTTGCCGTGGCCGGGCTGATCGGCCGGTCGCGGCCTCCGGCGGCGAGCGGCATCCCCTACGTCAAGGAGTAGCCGATGGCCGTCGCCCGCCTGAGCATCGATAGCCGTTCTGAGGGATCGGAGCGCCTCAGTGACGAGATCGAGCTTTACCAGCGGACGTACACGACGCTCCTGCGGTCCAGCGGTGAGACCCATCTGCGGGTGCTCGAGGCCTCACACCGGGCAATCGGCTCGAGCCTGCACCCACTGGCGGCCAGCGACGAGCTTGACCTCGGCGCGTTCATCTACGCCATCCGGCGCCTGCCCGACGGGATCGTCGGCGCGCGCCTGGTGGCCATGGCCCAACACGTCGGGGCCTTCGTCGGCGCCGGCATGCCCGTCGAGACCTGGGACGAAGCCGAGGCACCCGCCCGGCGGCGGCGGTGGTATGACAACCGCGCCGGGACGCTCGCGGTGCTGCTGGCCAGCGCCTCCGACGTGGACGATCTCCTCCCCACCCTCGTTGCCTTCCAGATCGAGTGGAACAAGATGCGCGTGCGCCAGCGGGCCGCCGGCTGGCTGCAGATCGTGGGTGTGCGCGACCCGACCCCGGACGAGTGCGCTCAGCTGCTCGGCGGGACCGTCGAAGACTGGCGCCGCCTGCACGAGGCGTGGGGCGAGCGCTTCGCCGAGCACCTGCGGCTGATCGCCTCCGAGCGGCTGGCGCTGCGCATCCGCATGTTCGGCGGATCGCACACCGGCTATGCGCGCCTGACGCGACGGTGGTGGGCGCCGGTGGCCGCCGAGCTCGACCGTGAGGGGCTGACCGAGCGGCCTCTCTACTTCGTCAGCTCCAACACGCACAGCCTCGTCAACATCGCCACCTCGGTGGCCCGCGACCGCGAGTCAGAGCTCGTCGCGTTCGTGGAGACGATGGACGAGGACGACATCCTGCGCCAGGAGCTCGCCGCCTTCCGCGACGGCCGCACCGAGGGATCGTGGGAGAACTTCCTCTACTTCGTCGCGCGCATCTACTTCGCGGTCAAGGGCGCCGCCGGCAAGGCCGAGCGCCGGGCGGCCGAGCAGGCGAGCGGAGTCACGCACATGCGCAGCACCACGGGGTTGCGCGTGCCGGCGCAGATCATCCCGCTGGCATCGCTCACCTCGGGCGGACTGGACCCCCGCGTGGGCGACATCGACGCCGACGCGCTCGCCGCCTCCGATGCGGTGATCGTCAACATCGACTATCCGCTCGGCGTCGCCGCCTACAACATCCTGCGCGAGGTCGCCGTGGACCGGGCCGGGCTGCGCGGCCTGTACGTCCTGGGCAAGGCGGCCACGCTCAACGCCGACGTCGGCGACGTGATGATCTCGAGCGTCGTGCACGACGAGCATTCCGGGTCCACGTACTGGCTCGACAACGCGTTCAGCGTCGATGACCTGGCCGGGGACCTCCGGTTCGGCACCGGGCTGGACAACCAGCGCGCGGTGACGGTCAAGAGCACGTTCCTCCAGAACCGCTCCTACCTGGACTTCTACTACCGGGAGGCGTACACCGTCGTGGAGATGGAGGCGGGACCGTTCTGCGACGCCGTGTATGAGATCGCCGACGCCGACCGCCACCCGGTGGGCGAGGCCGTCAACTTCTCCAAGGTGCCGATCGACCTCGGCATCATCCACTACGCCTCTGACACGCCCTACACCCAGGCGCGCACCCTCGGCGCGCGCGGGCTGAGCTATTACGGCATGGACTCGACCTACGCCAGCTCGCTGGCGATCCTGCGGCGGGTCCTGATGCTGGAGGGTGTGCTCAACCGCCGCGGACGGCGTCAGACCGATCAGTCGGCTACGCGCCGATCGGGTGCCATGCCGTCTTCAGCTCGGTGAGCCCGTCGATCCGCTCCAGCGCGTCGCCGATCGCGGTGTCGTAGCCGGTCACCGCGTCGCCGTGGCGCGCGCGCTTGATCGTCTCGGCGGCGAGCCGGTCGAGTTCGGCGGCCAGCTCCGCGTCGCCCGCCGCGTCGACGATCGCGTTGAGGTCGCGGTGAGCGCCCAGCGCGCTCGCCAGCTCCGCCCGGCGGCCCGAGAGGAGGTTGACCACGCCGGCGGGTATGTCGGACACGCCCAGCACCTCCGCGAGGTCCAGGCCGGCCAGGGGCTGGGATCCAGACAGGATCGCGACGACGGTGTTACCCGCGGCCAGCGCGGGCGCGAGCTCGGCGACGAGGCCGAGCAGCGCGGGCTCGTCGGGAGCGACGACGCCCACCACCCCGGTCGGCTCGGGCACGCTGAACGACAGGAACGGCGCTGCCACCGGGTTGACCCCGCCGAGGACGGCATGGAACTTGTCGGTCCAGCCGGCGTAGTGCACCAGCACGTCGACCGCGTCCTGCACCTGATCACGATCGGAAACCGCCGCGAGCTGGTCGGTCCGGGACTCAAGCGCCTCGGCCGCCCGGTACAGGATCTGGCCGCGGTTATACGCGGTGCGTGCCGACCATGGGCCGAACGCCCTGCGCGCCGCGGTGACGGCGTCGCGCACGTCCTTACGCGAGGCGCGCGGGATGTTGACCTCCGCGCCGCCGTCATGCGCGGCGCGGTCATAGCGACCGGACTCCGAGCGAACGAACGCGCCACCGACCCACAGCTTGTAGGTCTTGCGCACCGCGATCCGCCCCGGGCTCATCGCACGACCTTCAGATAGGGGCGCAGGCCCGACGGCCCGCCCTCGCGGCCGAAACCGGACTCCTTGTAGCCGCCGAACGCGGCCGTGGGATCGAAGTGGTTGTAGGTGTTCTGCCACACCACCCCGGCACGCAGCGCGCTCGCGACCTCGAAGGCCTTGGCGCCCTTGTCGGTCCAGATCCCGGCGGCAAGCCCGTAGCGGGAGTTGTTGGCCTTCTCGATCGCCTCGGCCTGGGTGCGGAAGCTCAGCACGCTGACGACGGGCCCGAAGATCTCCTCCACGGCGATCCGGTGAGCGGGCGAGACGTCGGTGAACAGGGTGGGCGCAAACCAGTAACCGTGCTCGGGCAGATCGCAGGCGATCGTGAGACGGTGCGCCCCCTCTTTTTCCCCGGCGGCGACCAGCGTCTCGATCCGCTGGAGCTGCTCGGCGGAGTTGATCGCCCCGACGTCGGTGTTCTTGTCCAACGGGTCCCCGACGCGCAGCCGGCCCATGCGCTTCCACAGCTTGGCGATGACGTCATCGAGCACGCTCTCCTGGATGAGCAGGCGCGAGCCCGCGCAGCACACGTGGCCCTGGTTGAAGAAGATGCCGTTGACGATCCCCTCCACCGCCTGGTCGAGCGCCGCGTCCTCGAAGACGATGTTGGCCGACTTGCCGCCCAGCTCGAGGGTCAGGCTCACGTTGCGGCCCGCGAGGGCGGCCTGGATATCGCGGCCCACGGCAGTCGAGCCGGTGAAGGCGATCTTGTCGATCCCACGGGCGCGCACGAGCGTCGCACCGGCCTCGCCGTCGCCCGGGAGGATCGAGACCACTCCGGGCGGCAGCTCCGCCTCCTGACAGATCTCGGCCAGCAGCAGCGCGGTCAGCGGCGTCGTCTCGGCCGGCTTGAGGATCGCCGCGTTGCCGCAGGCGAGCGCCGGCGCGAGCTTCCACGCGGCCATCAACAGCGGGAAGTTCCAGGGCACGATCTGGCCGACGACCCCGAGCGGCGCCACCTCGCGGGCGCTCACGCCGTAGCGAAGCTTGTCGGCCCAGCCGGCGTAGTGGAAGAAGTGCGCGGCGGCGAGCGGGATATCCACATCGCGCGACTCGCGCAGCGGCTTGCCGCCGTCCAGCGTCTCCACCACCGCCAGCTCGCGCGCGCGCTCCTGGATGAGCCGAGCGATCCGGAACAGGTACTTGGCCCGCTCGCGATCGGGCAGCGCGGCCCAGCGCGGCTGGGCGGCCCGGGCCGCGTCGATGGCGGCGGTGACGTCGGCAGGTCCGGCCCACGCGATCTCGGCGATGGGCTGCTCGGTGGCGGGGTTCAGCGTCGGCTCGTAGTGCGCCTGGACGGGCTCGCGGAAGCCGCCGTCGATGAACAGGCCGTAGCGGTCGGCCAGACGGACGTGGTCGGTGGCCTCCGGCGCGGGGGCGTAGTCCCAGACGATGCTGGTGCGCTGCTCGGTGGTCATTCCCTGGAGAAGTCCTCGGCGCGCCCGTAGCGGCCGGTCTCGGTCTTGGCGTACTGGAGCAGCAGGTCGTTGAGCAGCGCTCGAGGCGCCGATCCGGACGCGCTCGGAGGTCAGCCACTCGTCGCCGAGCGTCTCCTTGACCAGCACCAGCCGGTGCAGCGCCGCCTTGCTCGTGGACACCCCGCCGGCGGCCTTGAAGCCGACGATCCGCCCGGTGCGCTCGGCGTAGTCGCGGATCGCCTCGAGCATCACCAGGCAGACGCCGGGTGTGGCGCCGCTCGACGCCTTGCCGGTGGAGGTCTTGATGAAGTCGGCGCCGGCCTCCATGGCCAGCATCGAGGCGTGGCGGACGTGGTCGTAGGAGCCGAGCTCGGCGGTCTCGAGGATCACCTTGAGGTGCGCATCGCCGCAGGCGTCCTTGACCCGCGGCGATCTCGCGCTGCACGCGGGCGTCGTCTCCGGCGAGGAACGCCTCGCGCGAGATGACCATGTCGATCTCGTCGGCGCCGGCGGCGACAGCGTCCTCGGTGTCGCGCAGCTTGGCCTCGAGCGACACCTGGCCGGCGGGAAAGCCGGTGGCGACCGCGGCCGTCTTGACGCCGGTCCCCGCGAGCGCGGCGTGGGTGACCGCCGACCAGCGACGGAGTACACGCAGATCGCCGCGCCACCGACGGGATCTCGGGCATCGACGGCGCCGGGCAGACCGCCTTGGCGCAGAGGTGTGCGCACCTTGCCGGGGGTGTCGGCGCCCTCGAGCGTGGTCAGATCGACCATCGAGACGGCGAGGCGGATGCCCTGCTGCTTGGCGGTGGTCTTGATCGAACGCTTGCCGAGCTGGGCGGCCCGTTCCTCGACGCCCACCCGGTCGACGTGTGCCAGGCGACGGCTCATGCGGCGAGCCTAGCGCTCCGCTGATATGCATTCCAGATGCGACGCGCCGTTGTCATCGTCATGGACGCCTGTGGGGTCGGCGCCCTGCCGGACGCGGCCGAGTACGGCGACGAGGGCACGAACACGCTTGGGCATCTGGCGGAGTTGGCCGGGGGCCTGGACCTGCCGACGCTGGGCTCGCTGGGGCTCGGCTCGATCCTGCCGCTCGAGGGCATCCCGGCGGCGGATCATCCGGTGCTGCACGGCCGTGTGGGGGCCGCAGGGCCCGGGCAAGGAGTCGACGACCGGGCACTGGGAGCTCATGGGCGTCCGCGTCGAGCGGCCGCTGCCGACCTATCCGGAGGGCTTTCCGCCCGACGTGGTGACGGCGCTGGAGGCGGCGACCGGGCAACGCTTCTGCTGCAACCGGCCGTTCAGCGGCACCGCGGTGCTCGACGAGTACGGCGAGCATCACCTGGAGACCGGCGAGCTGATCCTCTACACGTCGGCCGACTCCGTCCTGCAGATCGCCGCGCACGTGGACGTGCTGTCCGAGCCTGAGCTGTACGAGGTCTGCGCGCGGGCGCGGGAGGTGATGCAGGGCGAGCACGCGGTGGGCCGGGTGATCGCCCGGCCGTTCGACGGGGCGCCGGGCGCATGGCGCCGCCGCGAAGGGCGGCGCGACTTCGCGCTGCCGCCGCCGTCGCGCTCGTACCTGGAGGAGCTCCAGGCCGGCGGGGGTGCCGATCCACGGCGTGGGCAAGATCCGCGACCTGTTCGCCGGGGTCGGGGTCGACGTCAAGCATCCCGGGGCGACCAACGTCGAGGGCATCGCCTCGACCACCGCGCTGCTGCGCGAGCTGGGCGAGGGGCTCGTGTTCGTCAACCTCGTCGAGACCGACCAGCGTCTACGGCCACCGCCACGACGTCGACGGGCTTCGCCGCGGCGCTGCGCGTGATCGACGCGGCGACGGCGCAGTGGCTGGCGTTGCTGCGCGACGAGGATCTGCTGGTGATCACCGCCGATCACGGCGTCGACCCGACGACGAACCACACCGACCACACGCGCGAGTACGCGCCCCTGCTGGCGCGGTTTGAGGGCCACGGCGGGCGCCGCCACGATGGCGCGCTGGCCGACGTCGGCGCGAGCGTGATGCGCTGGCTCACCGGCCGCGTGGTCCCCGAGCTGCCGGGCACCTCGTTTCTCTGATCTACCCTGGCGCTCGTGATCAAGCGCGTCCTCGTCTTCTGCGGCTCGAGCCCCGGCGCCCGGCCGGAGTACGCCCAGGCTGCAGGCGAGGTCGGCGCCCTCATCGCACGGCGCGGCCTCGGCCTGGTCTACGGCGGCGCCAGCGTCGGCCTGATGGGCGCAGTGGCCGACGGGGCGCTGGCGGCCCGAGGCGAGGTGATCGGGGTCATCCCGCGCCAGCTCGTGAAGCGTGAGATCGCCCATGCCGGACTCACCGACCTGCGCGAGGTGGGCACGATGCACGAGCGCAAGGCGCTGATGGCCGAGCTGTCCGACGCGGTCATCGCGCTGCCGGGCGGCACCGGCACGCTCGACGAGCTGTTCGAGCTGTTCACGTGGAGCCAGCTCGGCCTGCATCGCATGCCGATGGGCCTGCTCGACGTCGCCGGCTACTGGCAGCCGCTGCTGGCGATGCTCGACCACATGGTGGCCGAGCGGCTGCTGCGCTCAGAGCACCGGGAGACCCTGCTCGTGGACACCGATCCCGCTGCGCTGCTCGACACGCTGGCTGCGTACCGACACCAGGCCGTCGACAAGTGGATGCGTACATGACTCTGGGACAAAAGACGCCGGCGGAAAACGCGGCCTTTTGTCCCAGAGTCGCGATCAGAACGTGCCGAACACGCGGTCGCCGGCGTCGCCCAAGCCCGGGCGGATGTAGGCGTTCTCGTCCAGCTCGCGATCGATCGCAGCGGTCCAGACCGGGACGTCGGGGTGCTCGGCCTCAAGCGCCGCCAGGCCCTCGGGGGCAGCCACCAGGCAGACGAGCTCCAGGTGCCGCGCCCCGGCTCGCTTGAGGTGGTGCAGCGCGCGCACCGCGCTGCCCCCGGTGGCGAGCATCGGGTCGAGCAGGTAGACGGGGACATCGGGCAGGCGCGGCGGCAGGCGCTCGAAGTAGTCCACCGGCGCGTGGTCCTCATGGTCGCGCTGAATGCCCAGGTGCCCCACGCGAGCGTCGGGGACCAGGCGCAGGAAGCCCTCGACCATGCCCAGCCCGGCGCGCAGGACGGGGACGACTGTGATCTCGTCGCGCAGCCGCAGGCCGCGAGTGGTCTCGAGCGGCGTCTCGATCTCCACCTCCTTGACGGGGAGTGCTCGCGCCACCTCCACCGCCATGATCGCCGAGGCCTCGTACACGGCCTGACGGAACACCCCGTACGGGGTGGTGCGGTCGCGCATGACCGACAGCCGGTCGGCGAGGACGGCATGCTGGACGCAGATCACGCGCTGGGCCACGCGGCGATCCTAACGGTAGGCTCAGGCCGCCATGGCGTCCGTCAACGTGGAGATCAAGGCGCGGGACCCCGATCCGGAGGCGACCGCCGCCCGCTGCCTGGCCCTCGGAGCCGCCGACGAGGACGTCCTGGAGCAGCGCGACACCTATTTCGCGGGCCGCCATGGCCGGCTTAAGCTGCGCGAGGAGGACGGGTCGGCGGCCGAGCTCATCGCCTACCGGCGTCCTGACGCCACCGAGCCGGAGGAGAGCGCGTTCATCCGGGCGGGGACGGCGGATGCGGAGATGCTGCGCGAGGCGCTGGACTCCGCGCTGGGCACGACGGTTGTCGTGGTCAAGCGCCGGCGGCTGTTTCTGTGGGAGAACGTGCGCATCCACCTTGACGATGTCGAGGGGCTGGGCACGTTCATCGAGCTCGAGGCTCTCGTCGGTTCGGGCCTCAACGATCGCGAGGAGGCGGCGCGCAAGGTGGCGCGGCTGCGCTCCGAATTGGAGATCTCCGACGACGCGCTCGTCGCGGCGGGGTACTCGGACCTGCTGCTCGACGGCGCCGAGGCGCTCCTGCGCGCGGCCGATGCCGCGATGCGGGTGGCCTACGCGCCCTACTCGGACTTCAGGGTAGGCGCCGCCGTGCGCGGTCGCACAGGCGCCATCTACGCCGGCCCCAACGTCGAGAACGTCGCCTACCCGCAGGGCCAGTGCGCCGAGGCGTCGGCGCTGGGGGCGCTGGTGGCTGCGGGCGAATCGGCGATCACCGCGGTCGCCGTGGTGGCCGAGAAGGTGGACGTGTGCCCGCCATGTGGCGGTTGCCGTCAGCGGCTGGCGGAGTTCGGATCGCCGCAGACACCGGTGTACCTGGGGCGGCCGGGGGAGACGCCACAGACGCTGACCCTTGCCGAGCTGCTGCCGCTGTCGTTCGGACGCAGCGAGCTGGGGCGGTGAACGAGGCCGCCGCGGTCCTCGCGCAGCGTGCCCCGCATCGCCCGCGGGTCGGCGTCGTGCTCGGCTCGGGACTCGGCGCCGTGGCCGACGCGGTGACCGATCCGGTGGTGGTGGGCTACGAGGAGCTGCCAGGGTTTCCGCGCCCGACCGTCGAAGGGCACGCCGGGCGGGCGCTCCTCGGCTCGATCGCCGGCGTCCCCGTCGCCGTGCTGCAGGGGCGGGCGCACCTGTATGAGGGCGGGCCGATGGATGCGCTGCGGGTGCCCGTCCGGGCGCTGCGGGACGCGGGGGCCGAGATCCTGGTGCTCACCAACGCCGCGGGCTCCCTACGCCCCGAGGTCGGCCCCGGTCAGCTGATGGCGATCACCGATCACATCAACCTCACGGGCACCAACGTGCTCATGGGGCCCAACGACCCCGCGGTCGGCGAGCGCTTCCCGCCGATGCGCGACGCCTATGACCCGGGGCTGCTGGCCGAGCTGGGAGCGGCCGCGGACGAGCTCGACCTCCCGCTGGCCCGCGGGGTCTACCTGGCGGTGAGCGGGCCCAGCTTCGAGACGCCGGCCGAGATCCGGGCCTTCGGACGACTTGGCGCCGACGCGGTGGGCATGTCGACGGTGCACGAGACGATCGTGGGCCGCCACTGCGGGCTGCGGGTCGCGGCGGTGTCGGCGATCACGAACCTCGCCGAGGGGCATGTCCGACGTGCCCCTCAGCCACGAGCAGACGCTGCGCGACGGACAGCGCGCGGCGGCGGATCTCAGCCGCCTGCTCCTGCGCTTCCTGGAGCGCATCGGAGGCGCCGATGCTGGTCGCTGAGCTGATCCGCCGCAAGCGAGACGGCGGCGAGCTGTCTACGGAGGAGATCGCGGAATTGGTGGCGGGGATCGCCGACGGCTCGGTCACCGACGCCCAGGTCGGGGCGCTGGCGATGGCGATCGTCTGGCGGGGGATGACCGCGGGGGAGCGCGTGGCGTTGACCGGCGCGATGACTCGCTCGGGGGAGGTGCTGGAGTGGGACGACGCCGGCGTGACCGGTCCCGTCCTGGACAAGCACTCCACCGGCGGCGTCGGGGACAAGGTGAGCCTGCTGCTGGCGCCGATCGTCGCCGCCTGCGGCGCGTCGGTGCCGATGATCTCCGGCCGCGGGCTGGGGCACACCGGAGGCACGCTGGACAAGCTCGAGGCGATCCCAGGCTACGACGTCGCCCCCGGCTCGGACCGGCTGCGCGCGGTGGTGGCCCGGGTGGGGTGCGCGATCGTCGGCCAGACCGCGCGCCTGGCGCCCGCCGACCGCCGCCTGTACGCGATCCGCGACGCCACCGCGACCGTCGAGTCGATCCCGCTGATCGTGGGATCGATCCTCTCCAAGAAGCTGGCCGCCGGCCTCGACGCGCTCGTGATGGACGTGAAGGTTGGCTCGGGCGCGTTCCTCCCGGATGTCGACAGCGCGCGCGAGCTCGCCCGGGCGATCGTCGAGGTGGCCCGGGGCAACGGCCTGCCGACGGCGGCGCTGCTGACCGACATGAACCAGGTGCTCGGGCGCAGCGCCGGCAACGCCGTGGAGGTACGCGAGTCGATCGAACACCTCACCGGCGCCGCGCGCGATGAGCGCCTCGTGGAGGTGACCCTGGCGCTGAGCGCTGAGCTGCTGGTGTTGGGTGGAGTGTTCCCCGACGTGGCCGACGCCCGGTCGGCGGCCGCGCGCGCGCTGGACGGCGGAGCGGCGGCGGAGCGGTTCGGCGCGATGGTGGCCGAGCTCGGAGGCCCCGCGGATCTGCTTGACGCCGTCGACGTGCACCTCCCCGCGGCGCCGGTGGTTCGAGCGGCCGAGTCGCTGGAGGCGGGGAGCGTGGTCGGCGTCGACGTGCGCGCCGTCGGGATCGCCGTCATCGGCCTCGGCGGCGGACGGGCGCGGGAGACCGACCCGGTCGACCACAGCGTGGGCTTCACCGACGTCGCCGCGCTGGGCGAGCGCGTCGGGCCGGGGGAGCGGCCTCTCGCCGTGGTGCACGCCCGTGACGAGGCGGGCACGGAGCGCGCCGCGGACGAGCTGCGCCGGGCGTTCACCGTCGGGGGGGGCCCGGTGACCTCGACGCCGATCGTGACGGAGGTGCTGCGATGACCGTCGACTCCGTGGCCAAGGCCGAGCTCCACGTCCACCTCGAGGGCACGGCCACGCCGGAGCTCGTCCAGCGCCTCGCCGAGCGCAACCGCATCGCGCTCCCGGAGCGCCTGCTCAACGAGCACGGCCGCTTTCATTACGCGGACTTCATCGACTTCCTGCGCACCTACGACCTGGCGGCGAGCGTGATCCGCACCGCCGAGGACTACCGAGACATCACCTACGAGTACCTGCGCGACTGCGCCGGACAGGGGGCGATCTACGTCGAGCTCACCGCGTCGCCCGATCACGCCGCGCTGGTCGGGCTCAGCGACGCCGACCACATGGACGGAATCGGCCAGGGCATCGACGACGCCCGCGAGCGCCACGGGATCGAGGGGCGGATCCTCATCTCGGCGGTCCGCAACTTCGGGGTCGAGCAGGCGCTGCGCGTGGCCCGCTACGCCGCCGAGGAGACCCATCCGTACGTCGTGGGGTTCTCGATGGCGGGCGACGAGGCGAACTTCCCGATCGCGGACTTCGCGGAGGCCTATGCGACCGCGTCCGCGGCCGGCCTGGGCTGCACCGTCCACGCGGGCGAATGGGCGGGCCCGGAGAGTGTGCGCGCCGCGCTCAAGCTCCCCGTCACTCGCATCGACCATGGCGTCCGGGCGATCGAGGATCCTGAGCTCGTCGCCGAGATCGCATCGCGGCAGATCGTGCTCAACACCTGCCCCACGAGCAACATCGTGCTCGGGGTGTTCCCCGGCTTTCACGAGCATCCGCTGCCGCGGTTGCGCGATGCCGGCGTGCGGCTCACCCTCGGCTCCGACGATCCCCCGTACTTTGGGGCGACGATCGGCGGCGAGTACCAGGTCTGCGCCGAGCGCCTGGGGTTCAGCCGGGAGGACCTCGAGACGATCACGCGCACCGCGATCGACGCCGCCTTCTGCGACCGCGAGCTGAAGTCGGCGCTGCGGGCGCTGGTTGCCGGAGGCTCCGGGTGAGGATCCTCGTCACCGGGAGTGCCGGCCATCTCGGCGAGGCGCTCGTTCGGGTGCTGGGTCACGCCGGACACGAGGTGGTGGGGCTCGACCTGCTCGCGTCGCCGTACACCAGCCTGATCGGCTCGATCGCCGACCGCGAGTGCGTCGGCGGGGCGGTGGCGGGAGTGGACGCGGTCGTGCACTCGGCGACGTTGCACAAGCCCCACGTCGGTTCGCACGGCCGGGACGAGTTTGTGGCCACGAACATCACCGGCACGCTGAACCTGCTCGAGGAGGCGGTGGCCGCCGGGGTGAGCCGGGTGTTGTTCACGAGCACCACGAGCGCCTTCGGCCGCGCCCTGACCCCGGGAGCAGGCGCGCCCGCGGCCTGGATCACCGAGGACGTCGTGCCGGTCCCGCGCAACATCTACGGCGTCACCAAGACCGCCGCCGAGAACCTGTGCGAGCTCGTCTGGCGCGACCACGGCCTCCCCTGCCTGATCCTGCGCACGTCGCGGTTCTTCCCCGAGGATGACGACCGCTCGGACGCGCGGGAGGCCTTCGACGATCTCAACCTCAAGGTCAACGAACTGCTGTACCGGCGCGTCGATCTGCAGGACGCGGCCGATGCGCACGTCCTGGCGCTGGAGCGCGCGCCGGAGATCGGCTTCGGTCGCTACATCATCAGCGCCACCACGCCGTTCGGGCCCGATGACGTGGCCGAGCTGCATCGCGACGCGCCCAGCGTGCTGCGTCGGCTGTACCCCGATTACGAGGGGATCTACGCCCGCCGCGGCTGGACCATGCTCCCGGTCATCGACCGCGTCTACGTCAACGCGCACGCCCGCGAGGAGCTCGGCTGGTCACCCGTCTACGACTTCCGTTTTGCGCTCGACCGCCTCGCCGCCGGGGAGGACCCCCGCAGCCCGCTGGCGCTCCAGGTCGGAGCCAAGGGCTACCACGCCGAGCCGACCGGGGTGTACACGACGCGCGGCCGCGAGGAGCGCTGACCGCTCATCGCGGCGGGTGGGTGGGGCCCGGGTTAGCCGCCCCGGGCGGGTAGGTGCCGGCGGGGCTGGGATACGGGACGCCGAGTTCGATCGCGCCCAGCTGGCGCCAGAACTCGTCGCGCAGCTGGGTGTTGCGATGCGCGGCGGAGGTGGCGAGGTCGCGGAACAGCCGCTCGAACCGCTGGCCGCTCTTGATGGCGCTGGCGCCGATGGTGCGGAACAGGTGCTGCTCCACCGCATCCCAGCACTGGACCATCGCCTCACGGGCGATCGCCGCCAGCCGGGCGTCCATCGGCCAGGTGTAGGGCTCGGTTCCGGCGGCGTTGCGCCGGCAGGCCTCCATGTGCAGCTCGGCGCACCGCATCATCGCCGCCTCGGCGGTCTGCAGCTTGACGTACGCGGCCCCGTACCAGCGCTGAAAGTCCGCGTTCTGGAAGCGTGGCCCGAACGGGGGCAGCGGCGTCGGCTTGTCCAGCGCCCAGTTGCGGTACTCGTCCAGCGCGTTGTAGCCGCCCCCGACCAGCGTGCACAGCAGCGACAGGGTGAAGATCACCAGCGCGCGGCCCGAGTACATCGGGTTCCCGTGAATGGCGAGCCCGGGCGTCCCGTTCTCGACGGCGACGTCCACCATGTTGACGTCCTCCAGGACGTAGTGGGCGGGCAGGTGCGCGCCGTCGAAGCGGATCGTGTGCGATCCCGTCCCCTTCAGCCCCAGCGTGTCGCCCCAGTCGTTGAGCTGGGTAAAGGCGGCGCGCGGCGCCACGAACAGCGCCATCCGCGGCATGCCGTTGGCATCGGCGTCCGGCAGCATCGCCTGGCCCATGTAGTAGGTGGAGTACGGGATCCCCGAGCAGTAGGCGACCGCGCCGTCCAGGCGATATCCGCCCCGCTCCGCCGTGGCCCGGATGGTGGGGGCGGCGACCGAGGCGGCGCGGAAGTCCCCGCCCCCGAACACCTCGTCCTGAGTCTGCTCGGGGAACCAGGAGCCGACCTGGAGCGCGTGGTTGGCCGACAGGCAGGCGCCCCAGGCGGCGCCCATGTCGCCGCGCGCCAGCTCCACCCCGACGCGCATGAATGTGGGCACATCGACCTCGAGGCCGCCGTAGCGCTTGGGGACGTACATCCGGTAGAAGCCCGCCTCCACGAGCGCCTCGTGGACCGCCTCGGAGTAGGTCGCGCGCTCCTCGGTATCGGCCTGCTCGGCGATCAGCTGCTCGCGCAGCGCCCGCGCCGACGCCACGAGCTGGTCCCCGACGCGCTCCATCTCACGGCTCTCCTCGATCATGCTCATCGGGCCATCGTATGCGCGATCATCCGAACCGGGTGATGGCGGGCCGTTCATCCGCCCGCAGCCTCACGGAAGTGTGCGCGATGAGGCAAGTCACCCATGCCTGAGGGGGGTTTGTCGCCATCCGAGGTCGGCAAGGAGATCGCCGAACATCACGAGCGGGCCGAGCAGGGCGAGGCGCAGAAGGCGCACTCGACGCGCCACGACGTGATCTCGATCGTCGAGGCGGTGATCCTGTCACTCGTCGCGCTGCTCGCCGCGTGGTCGGGCTATTCGGCCGCGAAATGGGGCACCCACGCGTCGCTGTCGCTCGCCCGAGCCTCCTCGACCCGGACCAAGGCGAGCCTGGCCGAGGTCCAGGCCAACCAGATCCGGACGCTTGACTCCGTGTCCTTCAACGCCGTCGCCACGGCGCTGGCGTCCGGCAACAAGACGCTGTTTCGCGTGACGGTCCGCCGGTTGCGCCCAGGGTATCGGCCGGCGTTCAACGCGTGGCTGGCCACCCATCCGCTCACCAATCCCAACGCGCCGCCGGGCCCGGCGTACATGCCGCAGTACCGGATCCCGCAGGATGCTCAGGCCGACAAGCTCAACGCGCACGGCCGACGCCTACTTCAGCGCCGGAGAGTCGGCCGCACGAGACCTCGGACAAGTACGTGCGCCTCACCGTGATCCTGGCGGCCGTGCTGTTCCTGATCGGGATCGGGAGCCGATTCCCCGTTCCAGCCCGCACGCTATGGACTGATCGGAGTCGCCGGCCTGCTCCTCGTCGTCTCGGCGGTGGAGCTGCTGGGCCTCCCCGGGCCGCCCGCGTGAGCCTTGGGGCCCGCTGACGCTCAGCCGTTCAGCGCAGCGATGCGTCCAGGGTGATCTCCGGGACGCCTGCGAGCGCTCGGCTCACCGGGCATCCGGCCTTGGCGCCCGCGGCCGCCTCCTGGAACGCCGCCTCGTCGATGCCGGGAACGTCTCCCACCGTGGTGAGCTTGATCGAGGTGATGGTGGGCGCCCCGTCCACGAAGCGCAGGGTCACCACCGCGTCCGTGTTGACCGAGTTCACCGGCGTCCCCGCGTCGGCCAGCGCCGCCGACAGCGCCATGGAGAAGCACGACGCGTGGGCCGCGGCAATCAGCTGCTCGGGGTTGGCGCCCGGGCCGTCCTCGAACCGCGAGCGAAACGAGAAATCCCCCGCGATGGTGTCCCCCGCGGTGAACGTGCCGGCGCCCGACTTCAGATCGCCCTTCCACTGTGCGCTGCCGTTGGCTGGCATGAGGCTCCTCTGCTGGTTGGGGTCGAGTTGACAATCCTATGGCCGGCGCATGTAGGGTTGCGCCGTGGGGACCGGGTGGTTGGCACGGAGGTCATTGGCCGCGGCGACGGCGGCGTTCCTGGCGGTGGGCGCGCTGATCGTATACGTCGATTCGTGACTCCCGATCGTGGCCTGGCGCCACGGCGACCACGAGCGTTTCAGCAGACGACGACGACGCTATTGCGTGCGCAACGACTATGTCAAGCGACTTGACAAAGAACTGACGGAACGGGCTGAAGGCGCGCAGGTTTTGCGCGGGCCGGGGGGGATGAAGCGGGTTCCGGAGCATCCCTTCGTCACAGCCGTTGCTGCGCCGCGGCCTCATCGATCGCGTGGCTCTCGGGCGTCCTCAGCGGGATCTCGCGGACCCGGCGGGCAGGCGTGGGCTGATGAGGACGCGACGCAGGGTCACGCAGAGCCTTGGACCTGCGCGAGCGGGTGCGAGCTCAAAGCCGATCGCGCTCGATACCCTGGCTACGCGACGCAGGCCTGAGGGCAGACAGCCACGACACGAACCAGGGAGAGAAACCATGGCCGATTACGCAGTCATCAACCCCGCGACCGGCGAGACCGTCCGCGAGTACCCGACGATTGGCGACGATGAGCTGCGCGACGCCATCGCCCGCGCCAACCAGGCGCACTTCGATTGGGCGTCGTCCACCGTGGAGGAGCGCGCCGCGGCGATCCGCCGGGTCGCCGAGATCCACGCCGAGAAGCGCCAGGAGCTGGCCGAGATCATCGTCCGCGAGATGGGCAAGCCGATCGAGCAGGCGCTCGGCGAGGTCGACTTCTCCGCCGCCATCTACGAGTACTACGCCGACAACGGCCCGTCGCTGATGGCCGACGAGCCGATCAAGCTGCTCGAGGGCGACGGCTCCGCGCTCGTGCGGCGAAGCTCCTACGGCCTGCTGCTGGGGATCATGCCGTGGAACTACCCCTACTACCAGGTGGCGCGCTTCGCCGGGCCCAATCTGGTGGTGGGCAACACGATCCTGCTCAAACACGCTCCCCAGTGCCCCGAGTCGGCGCTGGCGATGGAGCAGATCTTCCACGAGGCGGGGATCCCCAAGGA
Source organism: uncultured Actinomycetota bacterium (assembly GCA_963801435.1). Lineage (GTDB taxonomy): Bacteria > Actinomycetota > Thermoleophilia > Solirubrobacterales > Solirubrobacteraceae > Palsa-465. Next base: position 129,994 of record CAWDFE010000024.1, on the reverse strand, counting down.
CGCGTACATCAACATCTTCGCCACCAACGACCAGATCGAGTGGGTCATCGCGGACCCGCGCGTGCGCGGCGTATCACTGACCGGGTCCGAGCGAGCGGGCGCCGCCGTCGCCGCGATCGCCGGGCGCAACCTCAAGAAGGTGGTGCTCGAGCTGGGCGGATCGGACCCGTTCCTCGTGCTGGGCACGGACAACATGGACGCGACGGTTGAGTCGGCGGTGGGCGCCCGGTTGGAGAACTCGGGCCAGGCCTGCAACGCCGCCAAGCGGTTCATCGTCGTAGACGCGCTCTACGACGATTTCATGGCGAAGTTCAGCACCGCCCTGACCGCGGTCAAGCCGTCTGACCCCACCAACGAGGGCGTCCAGGTCGGGCCGCTCTCCTCCTCCACGGCGACCGAGCGGCTGGCCGACCAGGTCAAGCGCGCCGTCGACCAGGGCGCGACCCTGGTGGCCGGCGGTAGCCACGATGGCAACTTCTTTGAGACGACCATCCTGACCGGCATCACGCCTGACAACGACGCCTACAAGGAGGAGTTCTTCGGGCCGGTGGCCTCGATCTACCGTGTCGGCGACGAGGCCGAGGCGGTCAAGCTGGCCAACGACACGCCGTTCGGGCTCGGCTCTTACGTGATGACCAATGACCCCGAGCAGGCGATGCGCGTTGCCGACCAGATCGACGCCGGCATGGTGTTCGTCAACGCCGCGGGCCTCGAGGGCGTCGAGCTGCCCTTCGGCGGCGTCAAGCGCTCGGGCTTCGGTCGCGAGCTGGGCCGGTTCGGCGTCGACGAGTTCGTCAACAAGAAGATGATCCGCGTCGCGGGCTGAACGCCGCCGACACATGGTGAGCGGGAGGTGGCGGGCCGTGGAGCGGCCCGCCACCTCAACGTTCAGTGTCTGGCGCTGCCGAACGAGTGTCCGACGTGGGTCCTCAGGCCGTAGCCGTACGGATACAGCGGGTTGTAGTGGGGGTCGCCGACGTTGATGGGCTCCTGGGCGAGCGTCCGCGGCCATGACACCGGCAGCTTGCCGGTGAACGGCCGTGCCCCGAACAGGTCGTCGGCCACGCCGGCGCCCTCGCTGCCCGGCAGCCACGACGCCACGATCGCGTCGGTCTCGTCGCGCTGGGCGGGATCGAGGATCAGCGGACGGCCGGACACGATGACCATGACGCACCGCTTCGCAGCGGCGCACACCTTGTCGACCGCGGCCTTGTCCGCCGCTGAGAGCTGCATGTCCTTGACCGGCCGCGGCACGTTGTTGTCGCCAGGGTCAAACGCCCACAGCGGGCCGTTGACGTCGCCGAAGCCCTCCGAGTACGGGGTCTCGCCGACGACCACGATGCCGGTGGCGTTGTGCGGGATCGGCGCCGAGGCGTCCTGGCTGTAGGTGACGTTGCCGCGAGCGTCCTGGCGGATCCCGTCCAGGATCGTCGTGCCGGGGATCACGTTGGTGGAGCCGCCCTGCCAGGTCAGCGTCCAGCCACCGGCCTGGTTGCCGATGTTGTCGGCGTTGGAGCCGGCGACGTAGACGTCGCCGTGACCATGGATCGGCAGCACGTGGTGGTTGTTCTTGAGCAGCACCTGGGACTCGGACGCCGCCCGGCGAGCCAGCGCGTGGTGCGCCGCATCGCCAACCTGGTTGATGTAGCGGCGGTCGGTCAGCGGATGCTCGAACAGCCCGAGCTGGAACTTCTTGGTCAGGATGCGGGTCACCGCGTCGTCGATCCGTGACATCGGAACGTCGCCCGCCTTGACCAGGCCGATCAGCGTCGACTCGAACATCTCGAAGTTCTGCGGCTGCATGAACATGTCGATGCCGGCCATCACGCCCGCCTGCACCCGCATGGCGAACACCGCCGGCGAGTCGCCGGCCTCCGGATTGATGTGATCGATGCCGTTGTAGTCGGAGATCACGATCCCGCCGAAGTCCTGCGCGCCCTTCAGCCAACCGGTGATCAGATCCTGGTTGGCGTGCATGTTGATGCGGTTGCCAACCCCGTCCCATTGGACGTCGGAGTAGGACGGCATGACGGCGCCCACGTGGTGCTGGCGCACCGCGGGCACGTAGGGCGAGAGCGCGAGGCGCTGGAACGTGGCGTGGCTGACCTGGTCAACGCCCTGATCGATGGGATAGTTGCCCGTGGTCTGGTCGTTTGACCCGGTCCCGTACGTGGTCAGGCCGTCGCCGGCGAAGTGCTTGGCGGTGGCCATCACGCGATCGGGATCCGAGAGATGGCCGGGAGGGCCCTGGAAGCCGTCGATCGCGGTCTCCATCATCTTGACGAGGCTCGGGTCCTCGCCGAAGGACTCATACGTGCGGCCCCAGCGGTCGTCGCGAGCGACGCAGATGCAGGGGGCGAAGACCCACTGGGGTCCCGTCGTCCGGGTCTCTTCGGCGGCGACATGCTCCACATCACGCACCAGCGCTGGATCACGGCTGGCGCCGAGGCCGATGTCGTGGGGGAAGACCGTGGCGCCGTACATGTTCCCGTCGCCGTGCACCGTGTCGATCCCATACAGGATCGGGATGTGCAGCCGGGTGGCCAGGGCCGCCTTCTGATAGCGGTCGACCATGTCCGCCCATGCCGTCGGGGTGTTCGGGGTCGGCACCGAGCCGCCGCCCGAGAGCAGGCTGCCAAGCAGGTCCGTCGTGATCTTCGGCGTGTCGGTGACGGCGTCCACGCTGGCGCGCTCAGCCTGGGTCATCTGGCCGATCTTCTCGGCCAGCGTCATCCGCGACAGCAGGTCCTGGACTCGCTGACTGACCGGTAGCATCGGGTTCTGGTACGGCAACGGCTGCGCGTCCTGCGAATGCGCGGCGCTGGTGCTGCGGTGCCCCGTCGCGCCGACGGTCGGCGCGGCAACCGCCACGGCAGCAAGCGCGGCGCCCGCCACGGCGAGCAACCGGCGCCCGAACGACCCGGGTGAATGCATGGTGACTCCCTCCCTCTCCTGGATGGCCTGATGAGGCGTAGGCCCTTCCGCCGGGCGTCAACGACCACGTGATGGCGCACGTGATCGCAGCGACACACCAGGCTCCGGATCCTCCGTCCCAACATTTCGCGCACCCGGCGCCAACAGAATTCAAACGTCGCCCGATAGGCCGGCGACGGGCGCGACTCTTCCCTCCCACCAGGCGTGCTCGGGAGGGGATCGAGTCGGTCGACCGCGCTGCGGGGCCCGGCGCGGAAAGTGCAAATACGATGTGCGCCATGTCGGGTTCACCGGGACGGTCGTGACGTGAGCCCCGTGCACGCCGACGCGTTCTGGCTGCGCGCACCCGGCTGCGGAGAGATCCGGCCCGTCACGCTGCCCGAGCCGGGGCCCGGCGAGGTCATGGTGCGCACGCTGCGCTCCGGCGTCAGCCGCGGCACGGAGACGCTGGTGTTCCGGGGCGGCGTGCCGCCCGACCAGTACGCGGCCATGCGGGCGCCGTTTCAGGAGGGCGACTTCCCGGGGCCGGTCAAGTACGGCTACCTCAACGTCGGGCGCCGTGGAGCAGGGACCGGCCGAGCTGCGCGGCCGCACCGTCTTCTGCCTGTACCCGCACCAGACCGCCTACGTGGTGCCGGCCGGCGCCGTGACCGCTCGTGCCCGAGGGCGTGCCGCCGGCTCGGGCCGTCCTCGCGGGCACCGTGGAGACCGCCGTCAACGCCCTGTGGGACGCCGCGCCGCTGCTCGGCGACCGCATCACCGTCGTCGGCGCCGGCATGGTCGGCTGCTGCGTTGCTCGCCTGCTCAGCCGGTTCCCGGCGGTGCAGGTCACGCTGGTGGACGTCGACGCCGGCCGGGCCGAGGTCGCGGCCGCGCTCGGCGTCGACTTCGCGCTGCCGGCCGACGCCGACGGCGGTCGCGACCTCGTGGTGCACGCCAGCGCGACCTCCGCCGGGCTCCAGCGATCGCTGGACCTGCTCGCGCCCGAGGGCACGGTCATCGACCTCAGCTGGTACGGCGACAGCGAGGTCCGGCTCTCGCTGGGCGGCGCGTTTCACTCGGTCGCCTCGGCATCCGCGCCAGCCAGGTCGGCACCGTCTCCCCGGCCCGCAGCGGGCGCCGCACCACGGCCGACCGGTTGGCCCTCGCCCTCGAGCTGCTGCGCGACCCCGCCTTCGACGCGCTCGTCACCGGGCAGTCCCCGTTCTCCGAGCTGCCCGACGTGATGGCCCGGCTCGCCGGCGGGGAGCCTGCCGGCGCTCTGCCACACGATCACCTACGACGGGAGCCGGTAGACGGTGTTCAGCGTGACCGTCCGCGATCACATGATGATCGCCCACAGCTTCAGCGGCGAGGTGTTCGGGCCGGCGCAGCGCCTGCACGGCGCGACCTACGTGGTCGATGCCACCTTCCGCCGGGCGGCGCTCGACGCCGACAACATCGTGGTCGACATCGGCCGGGCCACGGAGGAGCTGCACGCGGTGCTGGCCGAGCTCACCTACCGCAACCTCGACGACGAGCCCGCGTTCGCGGGCATGAACACCTCCACCGAGGCGCTGGCCCGGGTGGTCGCGGACCGGCTCGCCGACAGGATCCGTGCCGGCGCCCTGGGCGACGGCGCGCGGGAGCTCGACGGGCTCGCGGTCACCCTGCACGAGTCGCACGTGGCCTGGGCGAGCTACGAGCGGCCGCTGTGAGGGAGGTGCATGTCGTCGATGCCCGACGGCATCGACGACCCGGCGCGGCCGAGCGGAGGCAACACCTATGACCGCCACGTCTGCCGCGGGCTGCGCTCGCTCGGCTGGTCGGTGCACGAGCATGCGGTGGCCGGCTTCTGGGTGCGCCCCGACGCCGCGTCGCTGGCCGCCCTCGCCGGCGTGGTCGAGCGGATCCCCGACGACGCCGTCGTGCTGCTCGACGGGCTGATCGCCTCGACGGCCCCCGAGGTGCTCGTGGCGCCCGCGCGCCGGGTGCGCCTGGTCGTGCTCGTGCACATGCCGCTGGGTCACCGCCCGGCCGGCGACGAAGCCGGCGAGGTCCGCGCGCGGGAACGCGAGGTCCTGGCGGCGGCCGCCGCCGTCGTCACCACCAGCGCGTGGACGCGGCGCCGGCTGCTGGAGCTCTATCCGTTGGCCGCCGATCGCGTGCACGTCGCCGAGCCCGGCGTGCGCGCAGCCGGCCTCGCGGGCGGGACCGCCGCCGGCGGGCAGCTGCTGTGCGTCGCGGCGGTGACCTATGACAAGGGCCACGACGTGCTGCTCGCAGGCTCTGGCGACGATCTCGGACCTGTCCTGGCACTGCGTGTGCGTGGGCAGCCTGGACCGCGACCCGGCGTTCGTGGACGGCCTGCGCCGCCGCTCGGCGGACAGCGGGCTGGACGACCGGGTCTCCTTTCCGGGACCGCGGACCGGCGCCGAGCTCGACCGCAGCTACGCCGCCGCGGACCTGCTGGTGCTGGCCTCGCGCGCCGAGACCTACGGCATGGTCGTCACCGAGGCCCTGGCCCGTGGCCTGCCGGTCGTCGCCGCCGACGTCGGCGGGGTCACCGAGGCCCTCGGTCACGGCGCCGACGGGAGCCGGCCGGGGCTGCTGGTCGCGCCCGAAGACCCCGCGGCACTCGGCGCTGCGCTCGGGGCCTGGCTCGGCGACGCCGAGCTGCGAACGCGGTTGCGCCGGGCCGCGCGCGAGCGGCGCGAGTCGCTGCCCGAGTGGTCGACCACCGCGTCGGTGATCGCCGGTGTCCTGGCCGAGGCGTCGCGATGACCGCTGAGGTCGATCCGGGTCAGCCGGGAATGGCTCGCCCTGCGCGAGCCCGCCGACGCCGCCGCCCGTGCCCGCGACCTCGTCGACCGCCTTGAGCGACGGCTCCCGGCAACCGGCCGCCGGGTGATCCACGACCTCGGCTGCGGCACCGGCGCGATGGGCCGCTGGCTGGCGCCGCTGCTGCGCGGGCCCCAGCACTGGGTCGTGCACGACCGCGACGCCGACCTGCTGGTGGTCGCCGCCGCCGACCTCCCCGGCCCGGCCGCCGACGGGGCCGCGGTCACCGTCGAGACCCAGGCGCTCTGACATCACCCGGCTGGACCCGGGCGATCTCGCCGGCGCCACCCTCATCACCGCCTCGGCGCTGCTGGACCTGCTGACCGAGGAGGAGCTGGCCGGGCTGGTCGGCCTCTGCGCCGGCGCCGGCTGTCCGGTCCTGCTGACGCTGTCGGTCGTCGGTCGCGTCGAGCTGACCCCGGCGGATCCGCTGGACGGCCGCGTGGCCGCCGCCTTCGACGCCCACCAGCGCCGCACGACCGAGCGCGGCCGCCTGCTCGGACCGGACGCCGTCGCGAGCGCCGTGGAGGCGTTCGACCGGCGGGGGGCGGAGGTCCTCGTCCGGCCCAGCCCCTGGCGGCTCGGCCCTGCCCACGCCGACCTGGCGGCGGAGTGGTTCACCGGGTGGGTGGGCGCCGCGTGCGAGCAGCAGGCCGAGCTGGCCGCCGAGACCGACGCCTATGCGCGCCGGCGTCTGGCGCAGGCGGCGGCCGGACAGCTCGCGGTCACCGTGGACCACGCCGACCTGCTCGTCCTGCCCGGGCGGCCGCCGTCCTCAGCCCGCTGACAGCGGAATGTCCAGCGTGTGCGCGCCCCGGCGCGCCTTCGTCGCCAGGTAGCGGGCGTTGGTGGCGGACAGGTGCACGCCGGTCGGCACCCGCGCGGTCACGGTCACCCCGAAGCGGCGGAGCTGCCCGGCCTTGTCGGGGTTGTTGCTGAGCAGGGCGACCCGCGACACGCCCAGCGCCTGCAGCATCTGCGCGGCGACGAGATAGCTGCGTTCGTCCTCGCGGTGGCCCAGCGCGAGGTTCGCCTCGTAGGTGTCCAGGCCCGCGTCCTGCAGCGCGTAGGCGTCGAGCTTGGCGTACAGGCCGATGCCGCGCCCCTCCTGGCGCAGGTACAGCAGGTAGCCACCGGAGTCGGCGATCCGCTCGACGGCCTCGCGCAGCTGCGGCCCGCAGTCGCACCGCTGGCTGCCGAACACGTCCCCGGTGAGGCACTCGCTGTGCGGCCGGACCAGCGGCACCCGCCTGCCTCCGGCGGACGTGACGGCGGCGGCCCGATCGCCCAGCCCGAAGGCGAGGTGCTCCTGGCCGTCGACGAGGCCGTCGAAGCTGAACACCCGGGCGGTCGGTGGCGTAGCCGTCGGCGAACCGCAGCGGCACCGGCACCTGGGTGCGGATCGTCGCGGTGGGCAGCGGCGGCGGCATCGATCCCTCGTCAGTCGCTCTCGAAAGCGCGACGAGAGCGCGTAGCGCAGCAGCACCACGTCGCCGATCTGGCGGACCTCGGCGAGCGTCGCGCGCCGGCCGGGATTCCACGGGAAGCGGCCGTCGCTGACGAACCGCGTGGCCCGGGAGTCGCCGACGAAGAACGGGGCGACGACCAGCTGCAGCTCGTCGGCGAGGTCGTCGGTCAGGAACTGGGTGTGCACCTTGCCGCCGCCCTCGACCATCAGCCGCTCGCACGCCGCGGGCTGCCGAGGTCCTCGCTGAGCCTGCGCATCTGCACCGCGCCGGCCGCCGTCGACCACGGTCGCCACCGCGCCGAGTCGCGAGCGGGCGTCGACCACGGCCGGGGCTCGCGCAGTAGACGAGCTTCTCCGCGTCGCCGGTGGTGAAGAAGTCGGCGCGCGGGTCGAGCTCCACCCGCTCGGTCACGGTGACCTTCATCGGCGACGGCGGGAGCCCGCGCGCCGTCCGCGCCTCGCGGCGGTTCTGCGAGCGCACCAGCAGCCGCGGGTTGTCGCTGCGCACGGTGGTCGCCCCCACCAGGATCGCGTCGCAGGAGGCGCGCACGGCGTCGACCCGGTCGAAGTCGGCGTCGTTGGACAGCTCCAGGCGCCGCGGGCTCGCGCTGCCGAGATAGCCGTCGATCGACATGCCGCAGCTCAGCAGGATGTAGGGGCGGTCAGGCATGTACGGCTTCCTCCCGGAGGCGCGACGGCGGTCCGCCGCGGAGACCGGTTCCGGCGCAACCATGCCACCACGAGGACGGCGGCGCCCGGCAGGCTGGCGACGAGCACCATCACGCCGTAGACGACCGCGGTGGCCACGCCCCGTTGCGCGCCCAGGCCGGCCGCGCCGAACGCCCAGGCGGTCACGCCCTCGCGCGGCCCCCAGCCGGCGACGCTGGGCAGCACCATCCCCGTCATCGCCAGCAGCGCGATCGGCAGCATCTGCGACAGCGGCGCGGTGACGCCGGCGGTCCGCGCGGCGATCAGGAAGGTGATCGCGTGGCCGGCGACGACCACCGCGGATGCGAGCGCGATGGCCGGCCAGGCCCGGCGGGCGAGCAGCGCACCACGCAGGTCGCTCGCCAGCGTGCCCCGCACGCGCGCCCACGTCGACCGGCCTCGGCCGGGCCGCGCCCGCGCCGCGAGGACGGCGGCGGCCAGCGCCACGACGAGCGCCACCGCCAGCAGCGGCATGGCCGAGTGCACCGGCGACGGCAGCACGAGGAGCACCGCGACGGTCAGGAACGACCTGCACGACCTGGCCGGCAGAGCGCTCCCACACGACGGCCCGCAACCCGCGGCTGACGTCGCGCACGTCGCGGCCGTGGCTGACCCCGCGGTGGACGTCGCCGACGACCCCGCCGGGCAGCGTGACGTTGAGGAACACCGACCGGTAGTACGCCGCCACCGCCGCGGGCAGGGACAGGGGCACGCCGAGCCCCGCGGCGACGATCCTCCACCGCCAGGCGCAGCACACCGTGGTCAGCAGCGCGATGCCCGCCGCCGCCGCCAGCGCGCGGGCGTCGACCGCCCGCACGCCGGTCGAGAAACGGGCCCGTGCCCAGGCGCCAGACCAGTACGCCGAGCGACCACGGCGGGGCCCACGAGGCGGCCCCACCTCCACGCGGTCTGCCTCATGCCGGCACCCCCTGTGCGCGAGGCTGCTGCTGCCGGGCGGGCGCGGACGGGCTGGCGTTGCCGCCGGAACGGGGCTCTCGAAGACCGCCGCGAAGAGCCGGGCGAACACGATCGTCAGCGGCAGCACCAGGGCCAGCGAGACGAGGAACGCCGGCACGCCCTGCGAGACCCGGCCGGCCACGATCCGCTCGCAGACGATGGCCACGATCGGCGCATGGATGAGGTACAGGCTGTAGGAGCACGAGCCGAGGCTGCGCATCGGCCGGGTGTCGAGCGCACGCAGGAGAGGCGCCGGCCGGCCGGTGGCCAGGCCGGCCAGGAGACAGGCGATGGCCGGGCCCAGCGCGAGGTCGACCCAGTAGAGGTGGTCAAGCGTCCACACCGAGCCCTGCCACCAGATCGTGACCAGCACCGGGACGGCGGCGGCGAGCGCGAGCCACGGCCACGGCCACGACCGGCGAGCCGGGCTCGCGCCGACGATGCCGGCGGTGAGGATGCCGACCGCGAACAGCGCGGCGAGGTCGGGCGGAGACTGGATCACGAAGGTGTCCAGGTGCGAGACGTGCGGCCCGACGATTCCCACCGCCGCCACCACCAGCGTCGCGACAGCGACCATGACGATCGCGCCCCGGCGGCGCACCATCAGCAGCATCAGCGGGAACAGCAGGTAGAGCTGGGCCTCGACGGCCATCGACCAGAACGCCGCGTTGGGGCTGTGCGCGGGGACGAGGTTCTGCACCAGGAGGCCGTTGACGAGTACCGAAGTCCCGTCGGGGACCCCGTGCCCCGGCTGGGGGACGATCAGCCACGCCACCACGAGGCTGAAGGCGAGGGCGGCCCAATATGGGGGCAGGATTCGCCGGGCCCGCCGCTGCGCGAACCGGGAGATCGCATCCAACCGCCAGCCGTGCCGGGCCGGCGACAGCGCCAGGGAGAAGCCCGACAGCACGATGAAGACGACCACCGCAAAGCGCCCGTAGATCAACCACCCGGCCCAGAACGGCGCGCGGTCGACGGGGTAGCCGGGAAAGGTGCGCAGGAAGACGTGGTCCAGGACCACGTACAGCGCAGCCAGGCCTCGGATGCCGTCGAGCCCGGCCAGGCGCCGGGACCGGGAGCTGGCAGCCGCAGATCCAACTGGAGCGGCCACTGGCTACTTGGTCGCCGGGTGCGAGTCGAACGCGGTGAGGAACTGGTTGCGGAAGGCGTTCATCGGCCACACCGGCGCGTTGGGGCGGGGCTGCAGGCCCGCGTTCCAGCCCCAGCTTCCGATCTGCTTGAGCACCTTCGGGTCATGGGCGATGATCGAGATCGGCACGTCGTGGTTGGAGTGGTCTCCGCTGACGATCGGCAGCGGCTGGTGGTCGCCCAGGACGATCATCACGAGATTCTTGTTGCCGTAGTGCTGGACGAACGAGGTCAGCGTGTTCAACGAGTACACGATCGATTTGCCGTACGCGGCCTGTACGCGCGGCGGGTCGCTCCAGAACGCCCCCGTCTCGTGGATCTCAGGATTGTGGTTGTAGATCGAGCCGTTGCCGACCTGGTTCCAGCCGACCGTCTCGGGGATGCGGTTCCACGGCATGTGGCTCGACACCGTGTCGATCTCCGCGAACAGCGGCTGCTTGTGAGGTTTCCCGAGCTCGAGGCGGTTGAACGCCGAGAAGATGTACTGGTCGGGCATCGACGCATAGGTGAAGGTGGGGCCGTGATAGCCGACCTGATAGCGGTTGTAGATCGTGTCCCAGTGGTAGAACGCCTTCCCCTGTGGCCACGGGCGATCGTTCGATGGATCGTCGACGACGGTCCGCCACCCGGCCTGCTTGAACGCCTGGGCCAGCGTGAAGCGCTTGGCTGATATCAGCTGGTTGTAGCGGTCCTGGTTGTTGACCCAGAGTCCCGCCTGCAGGCTGGAGTGCGCGAGCCAGCTGATGCCGCCGTACGTCGCCGACGTGAGGAAGCCGCTGCGCGAGGAGAAGCCGGCGCTCTTCAGCCGCTGGTTCCCCTCGGCCAGCGCAGCATCGACCTCCGGCGAGAACGAACGGCCCTGGACCGCCTGCTGGCCGTAGGCCTCCACGAACACGAGCAGAACGTTCTTGCCGCGCAGGCCGGTCAGCAGCCGGTTGGTAGGCGTGCTGGCGATGGGGTCGTGCTTGATCTCGGCGGCGAACACGCTCCGGTCGTGGATGTCCGCCGCAACCGCGTTGACCTCGTCAACGACCAGACCCGCGGAAAGCGTGGAGGTGATCGGCGTGTGGGAAATGAGCTGAGCGCCGAGCGCCCAGCAGAGTGCCCCCACAGCAGCGAGCCCCGCGACCGCCCGCAGCGACCAGCGGCGGTTGTCGGCCGCAACCCGGGTCAGCCGCAGCATCGCCAGCGTCAGCAGGACGGCCAGTACGACGGTGCCTACAACCGCGCCGACCTCGATCAGCTTGGTCTCCGTACCACCGACCAAGGAGCGCAACGTCTCGATCCCGTTGCCGAGCTGACTCGTGTCTCCGAGCGGGTCGTACGGCCGGTTGTAAAGGGTGAACACCTCGTAATTGATGACCTTCAGGACGACCACCAGAGTGAGGGCCAATCCTGCGATCACGGCCACGATGCGCCGAGGTGTGCGGGGCAGGACGACGGCCAGCGCGACCAGGACAAGAAGCTCGAGCGGGAGCCTCAAGAACCCGGTCAGCCTCAGATATTGCGGCTGGTCCGGAGCGACGAGGGCCGCCCACACGAGGACAGCGGCGAGGACGGTGAACACGATGGCGACGCTCGTACGCGCGCGCCCGTGTCCGCGCGCGGGTCCGTCGCCGGGGTCGGGCGGAGTGGCGTCCGCGGGACCCGCCTCGGGGGGAGCGGGGTCCATGAGGCCGGTGCCGGGGTCGATATCAACCGTCACCGCGAACTGCGTCCCGGGTCGGTGGCTCCACAGCCACCACACGTCGCGGCCGAACGACTCCGCCAGCGAGGCGAGGGCGAGCACCAGGAGCGCCTGCGCCACGGCCGGCGGCAGGATCTGTGCGGCCGCGATGGTCAACACGATCCCCTGCATCGCGGCCACGGCCTTGCGCCAGTAGCGTGGCGGCAGTTGCGCGCGCAGCCACGGCAGCGGCCAGCCGGCGGCGAGGAACACGTAGCGCGCCGCGCCGATCGCGAGCACCCAGGCGCCTGCGAAGCGCGCGACGTACACGCTGAGGACGAGGATGAGGAACGCGTCGACCTCAGCGTCGAAGGCCGCGCCCATCGCCGTCGTCCGGGTGCGCCTGGCCACCCATCCGTCGACCGCGTCGAGCACGAGCGCAACCGTGGCGAGCGACACCAGCAGCGCGACCGGAATGGGGTGACTGAACGAGTCGGCCACCAGTGCTGCCACGCCGACGGCGAGCGTCGCCCGGACGAGGGTGACACGGTCGGCGGCGCTCAGCGCGGTCGCGGTCGCGGTCTCGCGTCCGCGCCGTCGCGGCGCGCGGCGCGTGCCCAATGCCGCGGCTGCTGCGTGCTCGGACTCCATGCTCACCATGACGCCGGTGCGACCAAAGCCTTCCCGGTCCTCCGGCTGACATCCTGCGCGACGTGGACGACGCGGTGCAGCCGTGAAGCAGGACGAGCGCGCTTCGTTTCGCCAGGCGCTGGAGCGAGCGCGCGTATCGGCGTACCCCCCCGGCGAGTTCGTCGACCAGGAGAGCTTCATGACCGCCACGGAGATCCGGGCGCTGGCGAGTCAGGCCGGCATCGCCCCCGGAGTCCGCGCCCTGGACCTCTGCTGCGGGGTCGCCGGGCCGGGGCGGCTCATCACTCGAGAGCTCGGGTGCGCCTACCTGGGGGTGGACCTCAGCGCCAGCGCCGTCGACATCGCGCGTGAGCGCGCCCGCGACCTTCCCTGCCGCTTCGAGGTCGCGCGGATCCCCCCGGTCCCTCCCGGGCCGTTCGACGTGGTGCTCCTGCTCGAGACCATGCTCGCCTTTCCCGACAAGGAGGCCTTGCTCGCCGAGGTCTCCCGGGCGCTTGGAACCGGCGGGCGCTTCGCCTTCACCCTGGAAGCGGGCACGCCGCTCACCGCGACCGAGCGCGAGCGAATGCCCGACGCCGACACCGTGTGGCTCACCCCATTGGAAGAGGTGCTCACGTGCCTGGCGCAGGCCGGGCTGGACGTCCGCTGGCAGGCTGATTGGAGCGGGTCGCACCGCGCTGTGGCCGATGCGTTGATCGGCACGTTCACCGCGGATGCCACGCACATCGCAGCGCAGATCGGAGACCGGGCGCTGGAGGAGCTTGTCGCCGCCCACCGGCTGTGGAGCGCCTGGCTGGCGGAAGGACGGGTTCGCAAGATCGCCGTCGTCGCGGAGAAGACGGCGACGTGACGCCGGCTTGGGTGCCGACGTATTTCCTGGCGCCCGCCGCGCTCTGAACCTGTGACAGCGGCGCGCAGGCTCGCGCCAGATCACGTCCACCTGACCGGGGAAGCACCGCCATGCGCGAGAACACCGCCACTCATGCACGTCCACGTCGGCTCCCGACCTCGATACCCGTTCCGCCCGTCGACGACAGTGGTAGGTCGCTGCGGATTCTGTTCCTCGTCTCGGCGCACAACGGGCTCAGTCAGCGCAGCTCGATCGCCCTGAGCGAGCTCGGCCACGAGGTGGAAATCGCGGTCGTGGATTCCGGAGCTGCGATGGAGGCGGCGGTCCGCGACCACGATCCGGAGCTGATCGTCTGCCCGTTCCTGAAGACGATGATTCCCGAAACGGTGTGGCGGCGGCACCGGTGCCTGATCGTTCATCCCGGCCCCCCGGGCGACCGGGGGCCTTCGTCGCTCGACTGGGCGATCGAGCTCGGCGCGACCGACTGGGGAGTCACCGTGCTCGAGGCAAACGGCGAGTTCGACGCCGGCGATCCGGTGGCCACGAGGGCCTTCCGGATGCGACAGGCGGGTAAGGCGAGTCTGTACCGACACGAGGTTCGACATGCCGCGATCGACGCGCTCCTCGACGCGGTTGCGCAGATCGCCCGCGGCCGGCGCCGCGACGCTCACCGGCCTCCATCCACGCCGGCAACCGGCCGCGCCCGGCCTCTCATGCGCCAGTCAGACAGGGCGGTCAACTGGCGGACCGATCGCGCTGAAGAGGTGAGCCGCAAGATCCGCGCCGCGGAAGGGCATCCGGGAGTGCTCGACACCATCGACGGATGCGAGTTCCATCTGTTCGGCGGACATCGCGAACGGATCCTCCGGGGAACCCCTGGCGAGGTCATCGCTCAGCGCCACGGCGCGATCTGCCGCGCCACCGTTGACGGCGCCGTGTGGATCACCCAGCTCAAACAGCGCGAAACGGGTTCGCGGCGCCATTTCAAGCTACCGGCCACGCGAGCCCTGCAACGGGCGGGCATCGAGCCCGGCGCGCCGGAGATCGACGTTTCGCTCGATGTCCGGCAGCCCGACGATCACTCCTACCGGGACATCGCGTACACCGAGCACGCCGGGGTGGGCTATCTGCGCTTCGATTTCTACAACGGCGCAATGAGCACCGAGCACTGCCGGCGGCTGCGCGAGGCATACGCGGACGCGCGAACGCGAGAGACGAAGGTGATCGCGCTGCTCGGCGGAGATGACTGCTTCTCAAACGGGATTCATCTCGGCGTGATCGAGGCCGCCGACGACCCGGCGGCGGAGTCGTGGCGAAACCTCGTCGCCATCGATGACCTGGTGCGCGACATCGTCGAAACGGATTCGCACCTCGTCATCTCCGCGCTGGCCGGGGATGCTGGTGCCGGTGGCGTGCCGCTGGCCATCGCCGCCGACTATGTGCTGGCGCGTGAGGACGTCGTCCTGAACCCCTACTACGGTCACATGGGCGGCCTCTACGGATCGGAGTACTGGACCTACCTGCTGCCGCGTCGCGTCGGTGCGCCAACGACGGCGCGGCTCGTGGAGCCGCCCTTTGATCCCGTCGGCACCCGCGAGGCGGCACGGATCGGGCTGCTCGACGCCGTCCTCGGGCCGGGCCTTCACGCTTTTCGCGCCCAGACCCGGCGCCTGGCCCAACGAGTCGCCAACGACGGCCTGCACCGGGCTCGCCTCGAGTACAAACGACGTCGCCGCGCCGGCGACGAGCGGGTCAAGCCCCTCGAGGCCTACCGAACCGAGGAGCTGGCACGCTGCCACGAGTGCTTCTTCGGCCGCGATGACAGCTACCACGAGGCGAGGCGGCGATTCATCTACAAGGTCCCCGCGGTGGAGAGGATGCTCCGCACGGCCGCCTAGCAGCAGACAGTGGAGCCAGCCGGGATCGAACCGGCGAACTTGCCTCCTGCTTGCCCCCTTTCTCGGCGCCGGAAGCCACTCCAGCCGCGCCGGCGCCCGCCCCAGTGTCGTCATAGATCCGATCACACCCCGCCCGCTCCATCGCGTCGCGCTACAACGCCACGTCCTGGCCAGCGGTCGACACACGCGCGTAGCCGATGAGCTGCCCGACCGGAATCTCGTCGCCCATACTCGAGATCGCCGCTGGAGACATCGTCTCAGATCGATCAAGCCTGAGCCACGCCAGAGCGTCTCAAAACCAGTCGGTTCCGAGATCTCGATCCGCTCGGCAGCGCTGCTCTCTTTCCTCAGCCTCACCGGCCTGCCCTCTCCGTCGCAGCTTCTCCGGCGCGCGCCGAGGCAGACGGTTCTCGAGCTACCCCGCCAGCACGTCGTGCGCGAACCGCACCGCGAGGGCCCCGTCACCGACCGCCCCAGCCACCCGGTTCGTCGCTCCAGCGCGCACATCGCCGGCGGTGAACACTCCTGGCCGGACCGTCTCGAGGAGATGCGGCTCGCGGTCTTTCAGCGGCCAGGACAAATGGCCGTCGCAGCCCGCCGCTCCGCTACCGCACAAGAGGTAGCCGGCGGCATCGAGAGCGAGCACCCCGCGCGCAGCTTCGGTGCAGGGGGTCGCGCCGATCATGACAAACACCGCCGTCGCCGTCACCGGCGCGATCGTGCCGGTGCGGTTGTTGCGAAGGTCGACGGACTCCACCGTCGCCGTGCCGCGCACGGCGACGACCTCGGTCTCGGTCATCACCTCGATACGGGGTGACCGCTCGATCCGGTCGAGCAGGTAGCGCGACATCGTCGCGCTCAGGGCCTTGCCTCGGACGACCACGCGCACCCTGCGCGCCCGCGAGGCGAGGTGCAGCGCCGCCTGCCCGGCGGAGTTGCCGCCGCCGACGACGATCACATCCTCGTCCCGGGAGCGCTCGGCGTCGGTGGGCATTGCGGCGTGGTAGACGCCGGCGCCGCGGAAGCGGTCGATGCCTTCGGCATCCAGCTCGCGCCAACGTGCACCGGTCGCCATGACAACCGAGCGGGCAAGCACGTGCTGTCCGTCGTCGAGGTCGACGCGCAGCAGCCCATCGGGTCCGTCGGCCATCTCGACGGCACGGTGAAAGCTTGACAGCACGGCATCGAAGCGTCGTGCCTGCAGCGTCGCGTTGCGGGTCAACTGGGTGCCGGAGATCCCGGTCGGGAAGCCAAGGTAGTTCTCGATGCGCGTGCTGGTCCCGGCCTGACCACCAGGCGCCCACGCCTCCGCCACGAACGTCCTCAGCCCCTCCGAGCCCCCGTATACCGCGGCCGCCAGGCCCGCCGGTCCGCCGCCCAGCACGACCATGTCGAACCGCTCACCGTCCACCTCAGCGCGGAGGCGAAGCGACCGCGCCACCTGCGCCGCCGAGGGGTTTCGCATCACCTCTGTCGCGTGGACGAGGACCGGCGTCTCAGACCGCGGGATGTCGAGCCACTTCAGCAGCGCGGCACTGTCCTCGTCGGTGTCGACGTCGAAGAAACGCACCGGCAGCAAGTTGCGCTCGAGCAGATCGCGGACCTCGAAGGCCCGCCGGGATGCGCGTGCAGCGATCAGCCGCATCACGCCGTCCCCGCGCGCCTCGTGCCATGCACGCCGTTCCAGCAGAGTGGCGAAGATGTGCTCGCCGAACTCCGGCCACCGAGCGACCATCGCCCGCAGCTTGGCCCGATCAAATTCGATGACGTCCGTCGACTCGACCGCCACACAGGCGCTGATCGTCGGCTCACCGGTGAACACCGCGATGTCACCGATGAACGTGCGACTATCGGCTTGAGCGATGTAAACGTCCTTGCCGGGCTTGCGATCGATGAACTCGACGAGCCCGCGCTCGATCACGAAGAACGGCGCGTCGCGGACGGCATGCTCGTAGAGGACCTCACCCGGGCGCAGCTGTCCGCCGCCGACCACGCTTGCTCAGCCACGCCAACTTGGCGTCAGACAGCCGTGGGAAGAGCACCTCGTCCGCGAGATCAGGGAACTGTTCGCTGCGAAACACCTCGGTCGTCGCCATGGCACGAGGCTACCGGCCGGTCCAATCGCCGGCCCAACGCCCTCGGCGGCGCTGCCACTGCCCATGCCGCCCGAGCGAAACTGGCCATTCACGAGGGGTGTGCCAAGAACCGGCAATTTCAAGATGGCCATAGCCACCCGCGGCCAGCCTCGGACGATCGCCTTTCGGGCGTTGCAATCGCCAGCAGCGTCGACCTTCAAGGCCGACTGAGGGGCGAGCCTGCATAAGCACTGGCACCCCAGTGTCCTGAGGCGACGGTTCTACTCCTGGCGAGTTGAGGAGCGCAGGGGGCTGGTGCCTGGGGCTGGTGGCGCGTGGGTCGGGGCCGGGCGATTGTCCGGCCCCGATCGGTGCGCTCTGGGAGTCTGGCTTGTGCGGTCAGTGTGCTGGGTTGATGGGCAGGGCGCGGCGGCGGTGGGTGATGTAGAGGCTTGAGCCGAGGAGGACGAGCACGAGCCCGAGCGTGATCCCGGCTCCGATCATGGCGTCGGTCAGGAATTCGCGCTGGGAGATCTTGACGATCGTGGGCGGTGGGATGGTCGCGATCACGCTTCCGTTGGCGGTTTCCAGCGCGGCGAGTTCGCGAGCGACTCGGGCGCCTTGGGCCTGGATCGAGGCAACTGTGGCACTCGTCGCATCGCGTGAGCGCTGATCGACCCTGGGTGTGGCGTGGGTCTGACCGGCGGGTGCGGGCGGGTACGGCTGCGCCGTGGCTGCGGCCGGGGCGACGGCTGCGAGGGCGAGGGCGAGGGCGATGCCGGTGCCCACGTGATGGTGATGGCGGAACATTTGGGCTCCCTTTTGCGTTTGCCGATCGCGGGGTGCGTTCGGATCGCCTGGCACCGTGCCGGTGGCGGGTAAGGGCGCGTCCAGGGGCGGTCAGAGGACGGTAAGAAGCCCGGAGCGGCGGGCGTTTGGTGGTACAGTCGCGGTGGGCGCCACCGTTGGGACGGGGCCGTGGACTTTCGGATACTTGGGCCGCTTGAGGTCGCACAGGACGGGCAGTCGCTCCGGTTGGGCGGCGCGCAGCAGCGGGCCCTGCTGGCGGTGCTGCTGATTCATCGCGGCGAGGTCCTCTCGACTGACCGGCTGATCGACGAATTGTGGGCGGACCGGCCGCCTCCCACCGCCGCCAAGACGGTCCAGGGCTACGTCTCGCAGCTGCGCAGGGTGCTCGGCGAGGAGGCGATCGTGACGCGGGGACACGGCTACTTGCTCGCCGTCGTTAGCGATCAGGTCGACGTCGCGCGCTTTGAGGCGCTGGTGAGCGAGGGCCAGACCGCGCTCGCTGATGGCGACGCGGTGAATGCCCAGCAGCGGCTGGGCGAGGCGCTGGCGCTGTGGCGGGGGGAGCCGCTGGCTGATTTCGCGTATGACTCGTTCGCGCAAGCGGAGATCGCGCGGTTGCAGGAGTCGCGGCTGGCCGCCATTGAGGCGCGGATCGACGCCGACCTCGCGCTCGGCGAGCACACACGGCTGGTCGCGGAGCTCGAGGCGCTCGTTCACCAGCATCCGCTGCGCGAGCGGCTCATCGCTCAGCTGATGCTCGCGCTCTACCGATCGGGCCGCCAGGCCGAGGCGCTTGAGTGCTATCGCGCCGCCCGAAAACGGCTGGTCGACGAGCTTGGGCTTGACCCCGGCCGCGATCTCCAAGAGCTCGAAGGAGCGATCCTGGCGCAAGACCGGCGACTGGATTCACCGACCCGGGGCTCGGCTCGAGGACCGCCCCCGAGCGCTCGACGCCGGCGTGGCTGGACTCGTGATCGCCGCGGCGGGCGTCGTCCTGCTCGCCGCGATCGCGGCGGCAGCGGTCACGCTGTCAAGTTCAGGCTCTGCCTCTCTGCGGGTGGGCGCAAACTCGCTCGCCGAGCTCGACCCGCGGAGCAACACGGTCGTCGCGTCGGCTTCGGTCGGGATTCGGCCGGGGGCGATTACGTTTGGCTCTGGGTCGCTATGGGTGGCCAACATGGACGATCAGACCGTCTCGCGCATCGATCCGACGAACCTCCGGCCGGTGCGGGTGCTTCCGATAGACGGCACGCCGACGGGCATCGCGGCGAGCAGCGAGGCGATCTGGGTCACGGAGTCGGTCCCGAGGGCAAGCTCGGTGTCAGTCACCCGAGTGGACCCCGAGTTCAGACTCACCCGGACGCGCTGTGCGAATCGGGAACGTCGACCCAGGCGGGCCGGCGGCGATCGCCGCGCGCGGCAACGCGGTCTGGGTCGCCCCGTCCTCCGGGCTACTAACACGGCTTGACGCGGCCACAGGACGGCCGGGCCGAGCGGTCGACCCCAATGCAGGGCCGACCGCCGTAGCCGTCGGTGACGGCGCCGTCTGGGTGACCGACGGCATTGCCGGCACGTCACGCGCGTGGACCCAACGGGGCAGCTGACACCGATCGCGGTCGGCGACGGACCGAGCGGGATCGCCGTCGGCGAGGGCGGCGTGTGGGTCGCCGACTCGGTCGATAACAAGGTCACCCGGATCGACCCCGGTTCGCGGTCGGTGACGTCCACGACCTCGGTCGGGCGCTCGCCCAGCGGCGTCGCGGTCGGCGCCGGCTCGGTCTGGGTGGCGAACAGCGGAGACGGCACAGTCACGCGCATCGACCCTCGCACCGCCAAGCCGCTGGCGACGATTCACATAGGCGGTAGCCCGCAGGCGATCACGGTCGCCGACGGACGCGTGTGGGTGACAGTGGACGCGCAAACGATCAGAGCGCCGGCCGGTGGCGGCACGCTCCGCCGCGAGGTTGGGTTTGACTTTGGCAGCCTGGACCCGGCA
Source organism: uncultured Actinomycetota bacterium (assembly GCA_963801435.1). Taxonomy (GTDB): domain Bacteria; phylum Actinomycetota; class Thermoleophilia; order Solirubrobacterales; family Solirubrobacteraceae; genus Palsa-465. The sequence continues at coordinate 110,012 of CAWDFE010000024.1, read as the reverse complement.
GTCGCATACTCGGGCCCGTCGTGGCAAGTGCTCTATGCCACGTGCGCGAAGCTGTTGAACTATCCCGACGCGTCGGGACCCGCGGGCGGACGCCTGATACCCGAGGTCGCGCAGTCAATGCCTGCCCTCTCAGCGGACGGCAAGACGTACCGATTCAGGATCCGCAGCGGCTTTCGGTTCTCGCCGCCGTCGAACCAGCCGGTCACGGCTGAGACGTTCAAGGCCACGATCGAGCGCGCGCTGAATCCGAGGATGAAAGCCCCCCTGGCCTACGAATTCACCGACATCGTCGGTGCCCGCGCGTACATGGCCGGCGCGGCGCCGCACATCGCCGGCATCGTCGCAGAGGGCGGCACACTGACAATCAATCTGCTCTCGCGGAAAGCCAACTTCCTTTCGCTGATCACGCAACCGGTGTTCTGCGCGGTCCCATCCAATACCCCGCTGAGGCCCGGCGCGACGCCGATTCCCTCCGCGGGGCCGTACTACGTCCTGTCGTACACCCCAGGGCAAGGGGCGGTGCTGGTGCGCAACCCCAACTATCGGGGCAGCCGCCCACGGCGGTTTGAGCGAATCGAAGTGGCGGAGGGAGTCTCAAACATACGGGCTGTCGCCGACGTCGAAGGCGGCACCGCCGACTACACATCACTGATCACGTCACCCAACCTGACGCTCCTCGCCTCCCGACTCGCCGCTCGCTACGGGCCCGGCAGCGCCGCGGCGGCACGCGGACAGCAGCGGTATTTCCACGTTCCCTTGTACGAGCTCGACTTCCTGTTCCTCAACACACATAGACCGCTGTTCAGAAACTCACGTCTGCGTCAGGCGGTCAACTATGCCATCGATCGCCGCGCGCTCGCCGCCCACGGCGACGGATATAACCCACTCCCCGTCCGGGTGAACGAGCAATACCTCCCGCCCGACATGCCCGGCTACCGCAACACTCCCATCTACCCGATCACCCCCGACCTTGCAAAGGCGCGAGAACTCGCCGGCCACAAACACAGGACTGCTGTGCTCTACACCTGCGACGACCCACAATGCGCGCAGCAGGCGCAAATCATCACAAACGACCTTCGCGCGATCGGCATCGACGTACAAGTCAAGGCATTCGCGGCCGCGTACGTCGGCGAACATGCCAACAAGCCGGGAGCCCCAGATGACCTCGCCGAGACTGGCTGGACCGCCGACTACCCCGATCCCGCCGCGATGCTGTGGCCCATCCTTGAGGACAGAACCTGGCTGCCGACGTTTGACAATGCGAGCTACCGGCGGCGACTCACCGCCGCCGGCCAGCTGACCGGCCCCCAGCGCTTGCTGGCCTACGGCAAGCTGGCCGTCGATCTCGCCCGCAACGCCGCGCCGCTCGTCGCCTGGGGCGACGCAGCCTCGCCGGACTTCTTCTCTGCGCGGATGGGGTGCCAGAGCTACGGGTTCTACGGCCTAGACCTCGCTGCCCTATGCGTCAGACACCCCTAACACTGAGTCCATGACCGACCGTTGACCAGGCGTCTCCAGGTTGCATGGCGATCACCGAGGCGGTCTGGGCCACGAGGCTCGCGAACGCCCAAGACGAATCCAGGAAGCCGACGCTCAGCCAAACGCGAGGCCTCGCCCCTCTAGCTTGCTAGCGGCCCAAGGTCGATAAGGCCGAGTACCGCTCGGGGCCGCGCCGCGCGGTCCACTCGGTCAGTCCCACCCGACCCCACCAGATCACTCGGTCTGAATCAGTCCGTCGGGACTCGCTGGCCTCGCACGGTGACCTCGATGGCTGGGACTCGGCGGCGCGTGAGGAGATTGCGCCGAAGGGGTCGCGACTCATGCACGTGCGGAACTGCCAACGCGCTTAAGCAGTGCTAGGGGTGGCGCCGGTCCTCTGGACTCCCGCGGCGGCTCGTGACCGCTTGACGCCTATTTGGGTCACGTAGGCGCGGCGACCGCTTCGCTCGACGAGGGCCGACGCCGTCGCGGTGGAGTGCGTGATCGCGTTCGTGGCACAGCGCGCGCGGGCGTACGCGCGCCATCGGTACGCCGATGGGGACGGCTGATTCGACCTTCCTTGAGGACCCTGCTCAACCTTTGCGCGTGCTGGGAGCCTTTTAAGAGCTGATGGGTCCTGACGACTTCGATCGCTTCGTCGGCGACAACAGCGATGGCCTGCTGCGGACCGCATACCTGATGGTGGGCGACCTACACGAGGCCGAAGACCTCGTGCAGGAGGCGCTGTTCAAGGTCGCCTCGAGATGGCCACGGGTCAGCCGCATGGACAACCCGGTGGCCTATGGCAGACGGATCCTCGTCAACCTGGCGTTGCACGGGAGTTCGAAGCGGTCGCGCAACCGAGCGGAGCTGAACGCAACTCCGCCTGCCGAAAGGGCCGCGCAAGCGGCCCACCTCGACATCGACGACCAGCTGTTCGACGCGCTGGCGGCGCTTCCGGCACGGCAGCGCGCGGCGCTCGTGCTGCGCTACTTCCTCGACCTCTCCGAGGCGGAGGCGGCGGCGGCGCTGAGCTGTTCGCTGGGCACCGTCAAGAGCAGCACCTCCCGTGGGCTGAAGCGACTCGAGGAGACGCTACGCCCTACTGACCACTACCGGAGCCTCGCATCATGACCGAGATCGAGCACGACCTCCGTACATGGATGCACGCGCGCGCAGCGCGCGTTCACGCGTCCCCGGAGATCCTTGAAACCGATTACCGCCCGCGCAACCTCATCCGGTGTCCGAGACTGGCGATCGGCGGCGGTCTCGCCGCAGTCGCGGGCACCGTCGCCGCTGTGCTTTCGCTGGCCGGCGGCGCGAGCACTGCCTTCGCCGGCTGGAGCGCGCAGCCGACAACGGCAAGCCCAGCGCAGCTGCAGGCAGCCAACAGCTATTGCAGCGCGAACATCCCCAATCCCAACCTTCCGCAGCAGGCGATCGACACCCGCGGGCGGTACACGATCATCGTTTACGCCGGCCCCGTGACATCGACGCAGACCTACAACTTCTGCACGGTGGGGCCCGGGTTTCGCAACGCGTCCGGGTGGACCAGCTACCCACCGGTCACGCCTGCCGCCAGACAGCTGTTCCTCTGGAGCGATCACACCTCGACGGACAACGCGCAGCCATACGGCACGATGATCGCGCAGGCCGGGTCCGGCGTCACGGGCGCGAACCTGACGCTCACCGACGGCACAGTGGTGACGGCAACCGTTCAGAACGGCTGGGTGATCGCCTGGTGGCCGGGTGACGGTCATGTCGCCTCGGCACAGCTGACGACACCGACCGGGACGCAGACGCAGACGTTCAACTACCCCTGCGATATCCATAACTGCGTCGGTGGCCCGCACGGCGGTGCCAAGGGCGGCGGTCCCGGCGGCGGCTGATCGTGCTCGGTGACATTCGCCGTCTCTGCGCGGCGATCGCCCTCGCAGGCGTTTGCGCGGCCGGGCTCGCTGCATGCGGGTCCGGCCGCAACCAAGGCGGGACGGCCAGCGCGGGCGTGAGCGCCAATTCCGGTGTCAGCTTCGCGACGTGCATACGCGCGCACGGCGTCCCTGACTTCCCTGATCACTCGGAGGGCCGAGCGCATGCTGGCCGCCTCAGCGGCAAAGGAGCACCCGACGCAATCGCGTTGTCGCGACAACGGACTGGTGATCTGGGCGCGCCCGGCTTCTCGCGCGAACGCGTCTGAACCGAGCGGCACGGAGCGGTCACGCCGGGCTAGCGCTGCATCAGCCGGTGCATCTCGTCCGGCAGACTTGTCGGCCACATATCTGGAACCGACGGATCCGTCCTCTCCGCTCCAGCGCGCAGTTCCGGTCTGATAAGAAGCGCGGAGACCAGATCAGCCGAACCGCCGACACACGCCCACGCGTCATCCCAGAGGCTCGACACCAGCCAGCTGTGATCCGCCGGGAACATCAACTCGGGTAACGCGGTGAACCAGCGACCCTCGTCGCTGCGCCAAGTTCGGGCCTCATGCGGGCCGGCTTGTACGAGGACGTAGTTCCAGCCGTAGACGTGCACACGGGGAGCGTCGTCGAAGACGACATCGCTGGCGCCGGTCTCAAGGAACCCAAGCCACCAGGGCTGAGGCTCTGTGTGCGCGGAGAGCACGCTCAGCACCGCGTCGTCAAAGCGATCCTCGGCCGGGCGCATGTCGGCACGGTCCATCTCGAGGTCCACGGGGAAGGCCAGGGTCGCGTATGCGGCGAAGGCCGACGGGATGGCTGCCGTGATTGACCATCCCGTTGTGACGCCGGCATTGATCCAGGCGACCTCATCCTCGGTGCCAATGCGCCAGGCTCGGTCATCTTTGAGTTTGGTCTGCGGGCTGCCTTGGCGTGGGTTGGGCACGAGATGAGCCTATATCCCTGGCCGCGGCCGGCGGCTCCGCAGTTCTCCCAGCGGACCGCACGCGCCGTCTGCGCGGGCGCCACGCGGGCCCTTGGAGGACGATGTGCGAGTTCGCCAGGATCCTCTCGTGTGGCTTGCCGATTTTGATCTGCCGGAGCCTGCGGTCGACGTATGATCGCAGGGGTGCTCGGCTGAGGCTGGCGTTAGATCATCCTCTGCGTGGCGCTCCGACCGCCGTTCGTGTTGCTGGACCGTGCGGTCGGCCCGAATCCGGAAGGGCCGGCAGCGGGCCCGATCTCCACGTCGGTGCTCGGAGTCCACGTCGGCACCAATCACACGGGAGTAGCCATGACGCGAAGCGAGAGCCTCGAACTTGTTCTCTTCGGCTGGGTCGACGCCCTCCGCCGCCGCGATCCCGACCGGGTTGCGGATCGCCTGGCCGATGACATCGTGTGGCAGGGGCTGCGCACCGACCTGGTCTGCCGAGATCGCGCCGCGGTTCTCGACAACATCCGCTCTGGCGGTCAGCACCGTGACCGCATCAGTGGTCTCGAGATCGATGTCCTCGATGACGAGCGCGTACTGCTCGCCTTCCGCATGCCTGGAGTGACCGAGCTCTACGGCGAGCCCGTCGCCGGCGAGATCCACAGCGTCTTCACGCTCCGCGGCGATGCCATCGTCCGAATTGACGAGTTCAGGACCAGGGACGAGGCGATCAACTCGGCCAGCGTGTCGATCGCACCCCGGGACGCCGGCAGGGTCCAACCAACATCAACTCGCCGGACCGCTCGCAGCACGCTCGCACAGCGGGTCGTGCCGATCCTGAATGTCTCCGACCTCCGGGAGAGTTTCGCCTGGTTTGAAAAGCTCGGCTGGCGCAAGGGGTTCGAGTGGCCAGCGCACGGTGTCACCCGGCCCGGATTCGGCTCGGTGGAATCGGGTCGATGCGAGATCTTCCTCTGCCGCGACGGCCAAGGCAGCCGCGGCCGCGGGCCCAATACTCAGACCTTCGGGCCGGAGGGCGACGAGACCGCCGACAAAGGGACGTGGATGTCGATCTGGGTCGATGATCTCGAGGGGCTCTACGAGCGGTGCGTCACCGAGCAACTCGACATCACTCACCCACCGACCGACGAGCCATGGGGCGTCCGCGAATTCCACGTCCGTCACCCAGACGGCCACGTACTCCGCATCAGCGAGACGGGGTGATGGCCGCAGCCGTGACGCCCGTCATGGGCGCGCAGCTGGAGTGCCTGTGCCCGCTTCGCCGCTTGAGCGGCTCGCGGGCACGATGACCGTTTCGAGCCCGGCGCCAGCACCAGCAGCTACCCCGGCCCCGGCGAACGCGGCACCGCGGCCACTCGTCCGCCAGCCGATCAGGTCGTGCGACGTGTCTCAAACCTGGAAGGGCGCGTTGGGAAGATCGCGGTGATGACCGGAAAGCGCTCGCGAGCGAGACTCGGTGTGCTGGTTGCGCTGTCGGGGCTCCTGGCGACCGGCTGCGGCGGGGAGACTCGCCGGCACCCGCCAATCAGTCAAGGTGCCGCTTGTCACGTCGGAGGGGTCCCGGCCGAGTGCCTTCGGGCCATCGCGGGTGTCGTCAGGAGCAACCCGACCCCCCCACCCGATCGGAGAACTTGACACAACCCAACCGTTCAGATAGGCAGCAGCGAGCAGTGAAACGTTCGGCTCTTTAAGCTCCGGCAAATGCACGCGCGATCGATGTGCTTCACCGCTCGTCAGGACGCAGCCGATGAACTGGCCGAGACGCTGATCCGTGTTGCCGCGACTCTGAAGGAACTTCCGGGCTGCATCTTGTGGCTCGTGGCCCGCAATCCCTCCGCGCCGAACGAGGTTTGGGTCCAGGAGCTCTGGGGGTCAGCGCAAGACGCCGAGCGCGCCCTCTCTAGTCCCCCGAACAGCGACGTGCCCAGCCCAGCCGATGTGATGGCCCTGTGTGCCGGGACGCCGCGGCGAACTGATCTTGACCCGATCGGCGGCGTTGGGTTCATCCAGAGTCCGTGACTCACCGACATAGCGAGGCACCGAGCCGCCCGGCGCCAGCGTCCCTCGATGCTGGCGTGTCCACGACCGCTTCGACGCGGACGTGTGAGATCGGGCCGGCTACGAGAGTTGGCGGCTTGCAGCACGCCCGCGCACATCACATCGGCGACCGTGAACTGGGCACCAAGCAGCCAGTCGCGCCGTCAAGCGCGGATTCGACCGCGCGTGCACCTTGGGTGAAGCGATCGCGCGCCAGGGACTCCGTCGTGCCTTTCCCGAGCTCGCGGAGCCAGCGAAATAGCGGGGCTTCGAGTTCGGCCGCCGCGACCACGACCCACTGATACACAAGCACTGGCTCGCTTGATCCCGGCGGTGCGATCAGCCCGGCAGACGGATTCGGGTCGGCCAGTTGAAGGCAGATCGCTTCAGACTCGAACATCGTGCTCCCATCGCCAAGCTCACGCGCCGGGCCGCGCCCTAGGGGATGCGACGCAAATGCTCAGCAGATCGCCGCTGGAGGCAGGCGATCTCGGTCAGCTCGTCGGGCTCGCCGATCTCCTCTAACAGCCACAGAACCCGGCTGGAGCGGGTGCGCGGCATGTACTACAAGCGCGGAGGCAGAGCCGGACCGGACGTCGCCAGACCCTATGCGGCGACCGTCGTTGAAAGGGGATCCAGCCGGTCGACTGGGTGGTTTGGGCGGGTGAGGCGTATGTTGCTGGCGACGATGGTGAGTGGTGAGCCCGAGGCAGGTGAGCTGCTGGGTGCGTCGGTGCCGCATCTGGTGCCCGAACGGGTCGTCGAGGTCGCGTCGGCGCAGGCGGGCTGCCCGGTCGCGGCGTATGTGCTGGATCTAGATGGATCGTGCGCTTTGCGTTTGGCCGGCGATGTGGAGCGGTTTCCCGAGCGGATCCGTGCGCCGGTCGGTGTCGGCCCGGAGATCATTCCCGAGGCTATGGCGCAGTTGCGGGGGCTGGTGACCGATCGCGTCGGGCCGAGCACGCTGTGGCCGTTGGTGGTTCGCGATCGCGTGATGGGCTTTCTGCTGGCTCGCGACCGGCCAGCGATTGATCTGGAGCCATTGGCGAGCCAGGCCGCGTTGGCGCTGGAGTTGGCGTCGGGCTACACCGACGCGTTGCATGCCGTCCGTCGGCGCAAGGACACTCAGCCCGCTGCCGAGATTCAGCAGAACCTGTTGCCGCCGCGGCTAGCCCGGGTGGACCGCGCCGACGTCGCCGGGGGCGTGCTGCCGGGCTATGACGTCGGCGGCGACTTCTTTGATTACGCCGCCAACGCGGACGGATTGTGGCTAGTCGTCGCTGACGCGACCGGAAAGGGCAACCCGGCTGCGGCGCTGTCTTCGTTGGCGATCGGGGCGCTGCGCGCCGCTCGCCGGGCCGGTGCCGGTTTGCAGGACGCCGCGCAACTGGTCGACGAGGCGATCCTGACGCTCAAGATGCCGCTGTACCTCACCGCGGTGCTGGGATCCTGGGATCCCCACACCTATCGGCTGCGCTGGATCAACTGCGGCCATCCCACGCCGCTCGTCCTGCGCGCCGATCGGCGGATCGAAGAGCTCAACGGCGAGCGCACCTATCCGCTGGGCATGCGCTTCGCCGAGCGCGTGTTCCCGGTCCTCAGCGCTGAGATAGGGCCCGGCGACCGCCTCTTGCTGTACTCCGACGGGGTCAGCGAGCGCCGCACCACAGACGGCAGCCGCCTCGGCGAGACGGGCCTGCGTACCGCTCTGGCCCAGCTGCGCACCCGGTCGGCCGCGATGACGGTACGCGGCCTTCAAGACGCGGTCATAGCCGCCTCCCGCGAACCGCTGCGCGACGACGCCACGCTGCTGGTGATCGCGCCCTACGACTGACAACCCCGCCGGCCGCAGCCCGGGGCGACGCGGCTAGAGGGTTGCGAGACGCGATCGACAATTCGTTGTCGATGTGGCGGTTCCCTTGGTTGCGATGCCGAGGTCGTTGAGCAGGGTCTGCATTTCGCGGCGGAGGGTTTCGTAGTCGCGGTCGATGGTGGTCCAGTTCTTCGGCGGGCGGCCTTGTCGTGGGGTTCGGATGCCGGCGATCAGGGGGCCGATGACCTTGTCGCGGAGGGTGAGTAGCGCGGCGATCGTGCGTGCGGCGAGCTCGGGGACGTGGTAGCGGCGGGTGCGGCCGGGTTTGAGGACGAGTCGTTTGCCGCGGAGCTTGCGGAGGTCGTAGGCGCCCTGGCGGATGCTGTAGTCCTCCGGGGTCTGCCCGGTCATCGCCCGTACTTTGGTCGTGAACTCGGCGACGGTGAAGCCGGCCGGAGCGACCGCGAGGGCGAGCGTTGCGGCGAGCGCGGCCCGGACTCGGGCGGTGTTGAGGTCGATCCCGCCGACTCGGGTTGCGGCGAGCTGCGAGGGGGCGGGAAGCTCGTCGAGGATGCCGTCGGGCAGGAAGCCGAGCTCGACGCAGTCGAGCATGCTGGTGAAGCGGTCGACCATGCCGGTCAGCCGGGTGATGATCTGCGGGAACTTGTCCAGTCTGCGGCCGCAGCCGAGCTGTTTGGTGTGATGCGCGATCGCCTCGAAGCGCAGGACGCGTTCGCCTTTGGTGTAGGCCTTCAAGGTCAGGTGTCCGAAGTGGACCTTGAAGATCGTGAGGTTCCACCGAGGTTTCTCGATCACGACTGCCTGTCGAGGGGAGAGGTCGTTGCCGGGTTTGCGGTGCGGGCGGCCTTTGCTGCCGAACAGCGTGCGCACCTTCGGCACGTCGAGCCGGGATCGGGTGCGGTCGACCAGCGTGTTGAACAGGCGGTCCATCACCGCTCCGGAGGCGAACACGAGGTTGCGGCTGTACTCGACCTGGTAGACGGAGTAGTCGTAGCGAAACCCGCTTTGCTCCTGCTCATCGCTGCTGAGCCCGTAGCACAGGCACGCGCTGTAGATCCACCGGTCGATCACCTGGCTCAGACGCCCCGTGATCCCGGGTTGGGACAAGGTGTCTGCGATCTGAGCCAGCCGTTCGGGGTCGCCGGTCTGTGTGAAGCAGTTGCCCTCCTTCGTGTAGCCGATCCCCGCCGCGTGCGCTGCGGCCGCGACGTACTCGTGGCCGTTGAGCATCACCTGCGCGCCGAACGGCGGGTGGCCGCTGATCTTGATCGTCACATGCCCCCAGGTCGGGTCGATGATGTGAAACGAGTAGTGGTTGACGAACTGTCGGGTCTTCTCCAGGTGGTGGATCACGCCCTTCGCGGACCGGTCGACCTTCCACACCGTCGCCGGCGACCGAGCCACCAGGATCAGGAACACGCCCACGCCCACCTCCGGGTGCTCGGCCAGATACTCCTCGGCGATCCGATGCTTACGCTCCCCGGCCTTGCAATCGATCACCGGGATGCCATGCGCCTCAGCGGACGCGCGCAGTCGGCGGGCGAACCGGCCCGCGAGCCGCATCAGGTGCGCGTTGTCTAACTGCTCATCGCCATCGCCGTGCCAGCGCCGCCACCACACCCGGAAGCCGCCCGGCGCGTGCCCCATCTGGTAGTACGCGTTCAGGACGATCCGGTCCGGGCAGTCATAGCTGCCCGTCAGCAGATCGCCGCACCGCTCGCTGAACAGGTCGGTCATCCGCCGACTCTAGGCTCACACCAGGCCGGGGCTCAACCGGGCACAGGCCCCACCAGGCCCAAGGGGTCAACCGGGCGTGTCGGCCGGACTGCCCCGAAGGGGCCTCCGGTTCCGGGCGAAGTCCCGGACACCGGTGTAGCTCCGCTTGGCGGTTGAAGGGTTCACGGATGGGTCATCTTTTAGGCCGCGATAGCGGCCTGTCTGATTCTGTCGTCGATCGCGCGTTCGAACGCGCGCCAGGAGCTGGCGAGCGGTGATCGGGCGGCGATCTCGGCTGGGGAGTGTGGGGTCGAGTTCGGCGAGGGATGGGTTGAGGATCCGCGTGTAGGTCTTGGTGAAGAAGACGGCCAGTCGGCGTCCCTCGCTGGTCAGCTCGTAGCGCTGGGTGCGGGGGATCCGCTGGATGAACCCTTTGCGGCGTAGGCGCCGGAGGTCGTAGGTCATCTGCCGCGGTCCGTAGCCGGGGATCAGCCCGGCGATCAGCTCGCGCAGTGTGCGGTTCGTCAGCCCGGCGAACAGGTGCTGGAAGCAGCACAGGCAGGCGAGCAGCGCCATCGTTCTCGGATCCCCGAACCGGAGGCCGGGGGCGGGTAGGCCATCGTCGGTGGTGGATGGCAGCACCACGCGCTCGAGCAGCGTGGCGTCTGGTGCGCAGTGGCACGCGTCAAGCTGGTGGTCGAGAAGTCGCTGGTTGATCTGGTGGCCGATGTCGATCAGCGCGTTCCAGTTCTCGTCGGTGAGGAGTCGTCCGACGCCGAAGTCGCGGGTGTCGTTGACGGTCGTCTCGGTCCGCAGCGCGCGGCCTTCTTTGAAGTACTGCTTGACCTTGGAGGCGCGGAAGTGGATCTGGATCGCGGCCTCGACGCCGCGGTTGAAGATCTTGGTGTGAAACCGGCCCGGGGTCTGACGGGTGACGCGGCGGCCGAAGATGACCGTCGCCTGATCGGGCCGGCCGAAGGTGAGCTGATCGGGAATCGTCTGCTTCGAACCATGCGCGCCCGCAGGCGGGCCGGTCGAAGATGCGGGTGTCGGAGATCTCCAGCTGCCGGAACGCGAGCGCGTGCCCGTATCCGCGTCGGCGGTCCTCGTCGGTCAGCGGCGAGGGCAGCGCGGCCTGCCAGCGATCGAAGAACAGCGTGGACGTCCTCGGCGGACAGGCTGTGGCAGATCGCGGCCAGCTGCTCGGGGTTCTCGCAGGACGCGAACCCGTTATCCAACGCCCGGAACGCGATGCCCTCCTGGGCGGCCTGCTGTTTGGCCCACTCGTTCCCGTTCAGATAGACCCAGACCGGCCAGGGCGCGTAGGCGACGGTCTTGATGAACGACGGGCCCCAGTCGGGGTCGCGGATGTAGAAGTAGTAGTTGTTCGGGAAGATCGATTGGCGGCGGTACTCGAAGTGCGGATGCCCGTCCGGCCCACCGTCACGCCACCCGCGCCACGCCGAGGTCTTCTCCTGCGCGATCCCGACCATCACCACGCCGTAGCGGCCCTCCCGCTCGGCCCGTTGGAAGTGCTCGCGGGCGATCTCTTCCTTCACATCCCCTTTGACGAACCGCACGACCGGGATCTCGTGATCGAGCGACGAACTGGTTGATCTGGTTGACGTAGTCGCGGCCGATCTTGCCCAGCACCGCCGGCGACGGGATCGGGAACCCGCGATCCAACAAGAACCGGATCACCTGCCCCTCGGTCATCAACCTCGGCACATACCCCTGCAGGAACAGGCGATCGACGGACCGGACCTCAAGCGTCACGTGATCGGCGAGTAGGCTTGAGATGGTGGCCACGGCTCGTTGCCTCCCAGCAATCCGTAAGGTCGCAAAGCCCCACAGGGGCTTCCAAGCGGGCGCCCAATCGCCCGCATCTAGTTTGGGAAGGTAACGCCGGGCCACCACCCAGCGGCCCGCAGGGCCGCCCCGCGAGCGAGGCTCATACCGAACCCCGACCGCCCCCAAGGATCACCGCAGCGTTTGCACAACCGCTCGGCGGTATGAGGCTCGCTCGCTATCGCTAGCCGGTCATCATCTTGGGTAGCTTCCGATAGTGGGCGAGCATACCCCTGAGCTGCGAACCGTCATGTACGACGACGTTGCGGTCGTCACAGTCAGCGGCGAGCTCGATCTCGCGCTGTGCATCAAGCTCACCCCCGAGCTCAATACCGCCTTGCGCTCCACCGCGCGAGCGGTCGTCATCGATCTCGAGGACGTCTCGCTGGTCGATTCCTCGGGTATCGCGCTGCTGCTAAATGCGTTCCGCCATCTAGACCACACCGGGCGCCAGCTCGCGATCGCCTGCCCCATGGGACCGCCGCGCCGCGCGTTCGAGCTGACAGCCCTCGATCGGCAGCTGCCCATGCATCCGAGCCGCCGAGATGCGCTGGCTGCCGTCGGTGTCAGCTGACCGCCATCCCGGCAACAGACACGATCCCCGGCCCGCGCGTCGCCGAAGACCCGGGCACAAGTTTAGGAGTCCTTCGACGATCCAGAGAGTCACGACGGTCGACGCGCCGCGCACGATTGGATCCGACCAAGAAGAGGCGTCCGGATCGAGACCTGCGGCGGCACCTACGATGCCCACGATTCACCGATGTCCGACGCCGTCGAGTCGCTCCTGTGTTCGCGCCGGAATCGATCGTCGCGATATCAAACGACATGACAGCACCGCTCGCCCGCAGTGTCCACCCGGCCGCATCGAGCCGGAGCACGGGCCGCTCGAGCTCGAACCACACGTGGGCGGTGCCGCGACGGATACCCCAGCGGCTCGACTCCGCATCGACGATACTCAACCCCAGCCCTCCTGCTCCGATGTGTTCGAGAACGGGCTCGCGAAGCTCGTGTTCGAAGCCTTCGCCCTCGTCAATGACCTCGACCAACAGGCGATCCTCGAACAACTTTGCTCTGAGCATGATCCTCCCGCGACCGTGACGCACGGCGTTGGTGACAAGCTCTGAGACCAGCAGCCTGGCCGTAGCCAACGTGCAGCTCGCAAGCCGCGGCCCGAACCAGTCCGCGAGCAAGCGGCGAGCAATCCCGGGACCGTCCACGCTCCGCGGCAACACGAACTCAAACGGCGCGCCACTCACAGAGAACTCTTCACAAGACAATCAGGCTACCCCGCCGAGCAGGACCCCACACCACGCACGGACCGAAGCGCACGCCATGCCGCCGAAACTGGGTAACGGTTGGCCGCATCGCCGACGCCGCAAGCCCGAATTCAAAGCGGCGGGCGCGGGCCTGCGGATCACACCCCGCGAACACACCCGGCGACCGACCAAAGCACCCGAGCGCTCGACCCGGATGGTGGCTAAAGGCCGCAGGGTACGCAAACGCTCGGCATGGGTGGTCGGCCGGGGCTGGTGGTCGTCGTCCTTCGCGGAGACCTGGTGGCGGTCGCGCCGCCCTTCCCAACCACGCAGTCCCGACGTCGGGCCGGTGCAAGCGGACACCTGGGAGCTTCCCGAGCTCTCACACTTCTGCATCGTCGCGGAGGCGGCACTCTCGCCGTGACTGCCGCTCGCCGCCCGTCCCGAAGCCGCCGGTGTTGCCGCACCGAATGCCTGCGGCGAGCCAAGAGCCGGGCGCAGACCCATTGACGGGCGTCTGCCCTCCTCCTCGCCACGAACTATAGACTGCGGTTTGGAGGCTGAAAGCGTCATACTTATCGCGCTGCATGGACGCGATGAGCCGCGCGGCCCCGGCCCGTCGAAGTGCCAGGCGACCGAACCACTCGAGCCGATATTGTGGACAGGCTGGCGAATGACCAGTCCTTTGTTCTCATCGCATCGTGCTCACACGGCACGAGGCCGTGACTTGCTCCTCCGCCGCAGCCGGCCGGATTGTGCGTCGACGGGCCGCGCTGCCATATGGCCACGTGCGTCGACGGGCCGCGCTGCCATATGGCCACGTCCGTCGTCGGCGGCGCGGAATCGGCAGTGACCGCTGCAGCGGTGGGACTCCGACCGCGCGTACTTGCGCGATCGAGCACCTGCCGGCGCCGCAGCGTCGAGTGCCCTCAGCGACCACGAGGCATCGCACCCGGCCGCGGCGGGTTGCGAGACGAGCGACCACCAATCCCGGTCTCGCCTCGCCTCACGGACGGCTAGGTGGCGACCGGCGTTGGCGAGGTCGTGCTACCGCTGCTTCGGCTGTCTTCGGCGGTGAGCGGCGCGGCGATGTCCTCGAGGCCTCGGCCTTCGGCGTTGATTCCGTAGATGAGTTCGACGATGCCGCCGATGATCATCATGATCGCTCCGATGATGAACGCCAGCGCTGCGTCGGAGATGTTGCCGGTTGTGATCAGTGCTGAGAACAGCAGCGGGCCGGTGATTCCGCCCAGTGCCGTCCCGACGGCATAGAACACCGAGATGCATAGGGCGCGCGTCTCCAGCGGGAAGATCTCCGAGACGGTCAGGTAGGCGGCGCTGACGCCGGCCGATGCGAAGAAGAAGGTGATCGTCAGAGCGACGGTCAGGGTGGTGGCGGTCAGGTGATGGCCTTTGAACAGCAGCGCGGTGATGATCAAGAGCACGCCTGAGAGAAGATAGGTGCCGGAGATCATTGGCTTCCGCCCGACGGTGTCAAACAGCCGCCCCAGGACTAACGGCCCGAACAGGTTTCCGACTGCGAACACCGCCAGGTAGTAGGGCACGTTGCCGCTTGGCACCTTGAAGTAGATGCCCAGTAAGTCGCCGAGACCGAACAGGATCGAGTTGTACAAGAACGCCTGCCCGACGAACAGCGCTAGGCCCAGCACCGTGCGCCTCGGATACAACTTCACCAACGTCTGAACGGTCATCGACAGCGGGATCACCCGGCGTTGGCGAATGGTTATCTCGCCTTCGGGCTCTGACAGCTCTTCACCGGTGGACTCGCGGACCTGTCGCTCGATGTCGCGCACCACCTTCTCGGCCTCGTCCTCGCGGCCGTGGATGAATAGCCAGCGGGGGCTTTCGGGCAGGTTGCGGCGCACCAGCAGGACCCCGAGGCCGAGTGCTGCTCCCAGCCCGAAGCACAGCCGCCACCCGACATTGACCGCGAAAATATTAGTGTTGAGCGCCACGATCGCCAGCAGCGCACCACCGGCGGCGCCTGCCCAATAGCTCCCGTTGATAGCGATGTCCGCGCGACCGCGTGACTTGGCGGGGATCAGCTCGTCGATGGCCGAGTTGATGGCGCTGTATTCGCCGCCGATGCCAAAGCCGGTGAAGAAACGACAAATGAGAAACCACAGCGGCGAGAACGAGAACGCCGTCAGGACGGTGGCCGCGAGATACACCCCCAGGGTGACCATGAACATCTTCTTGCGCCCGTAGCGATCCGTGAGCTGCCCGAACACCAGCGCGCCGATGCACGCCCCGGTGACATAGATCGACGCGGCGATTCCCGCCACGTCCCCCGCCGAAATGCCGACCCCGGCGGCCTTCTCGCCGACCCGTCCCGAGATGCTGCCGACGATCGTTACCTCGAGCCCGTCCAGGATCCAGACGGCCCCCAGGCCAATGATCACGCGCCAGTGAAAACGCGACCACGGCAGGCGATCAAGACGCGCCGGAATCCGAGTCTTGATCGTCCCCGTCTGGACGTCACTGCCCATTGCCATCTCCTCCCGCCATCCGTCCCCTGACTGGGGGTCCACATGACAGGTACCCGGCAAACGCCAAGATAACCGAGCTCGCGTCACGCAAAACTTCGGCCCGGATGGTGGGGCATGACCCGTCGCGCCAGCACCGCTAACCATGGAGCTTCTGGCCGAGGGCGAGGCGCCAGCCAACCAGCCGACAACCACCATGCCCGGCGGCGTCGCCATCGTCACTGTCAGCAGCGGACTCGATTCAGTCTGCATCGCCCGCTCCCGAGCTCAATGCCGCGCTGCGCTCCACGGTGCGGGGGATCGTCATGGACCGCGAGGCCGTCTCCACAGGCACCGGTTGCCTTGTTCAAGGGCTGCACGGCTGCGTCGACCGGCGCGAGGTGCCGGCACGGAACTCGGCGCCGCCGCCACTGCGGCGACCGTCGCGAGCCCTCTGGTCGCAACCGGATCTGTCATCACGGTGATGCTGAGGTGCCCGAGCGAACCCCTTGGCGCAGACGACTAGATCAGGCGGCCGTGGCTAGGCCGGCGTTGTGCCTGAGCTCAGGTCAGGATCAATGAGGGCCTTGACGGAGCACATCGCTCGGCGCAGCAGCCTTGACACCTGCATTTGCGAGCAACCCAGCCGCGCGGCGATGTCTGTCTGTTTCATGTGGTGCTCGATGCGCAGCGTCAACGCCTGCCGTTCGAGGTACGGCAGCCGTGAGATGGCGCCGGCCAGCGCCAGCTTGACCTCGACGAGTTCGAACCGGTCGTCGGCGTCGCCGAGGCTGTCGGCGACTGATTGTGGCTCGGCGACGTCGGTGCCGGGGGCGGACGCGTCCAATGACAGCGAGTAATGTGCGCTACCGGCATCCAGACCCAAGAGAACATCCTCGAGGTTGAGCTCGAGATACTCGGCAAGCTCAGTAACCCGTGGTGCATGCCCGGTCCGGGCCGTGATCTCGCGCGATGCGCGATCAACCCGCAACGCCAGCTCCTGGGCGCCGCGGGGAACATGAACTGACCATCCGGTGTCACGGAAGTGTCGCTTTAGCTCGCCGAGGATTGTCGGAATCGCGAAGCCGTGAAAGGGAACACCACGAGTGGGGTCAAAGCGGTCTATCGCTCCCAATAAGCCGACTGACGCGACCTGGACCAGGTCTTGGAGCGGTTCCTGAGGACAGGCATAGCGAGATGCAAGCTTACGCGCCAGCGGTAAGGAGCGCGCGACGACTTCGTCACGAGCGAACCGATCGCCGGCCACCTGCCAGCGACAGATCAACTCGTTGACGCTCGCGCGCCGAGCGGTCAGAGGCTCGGCACGGACCCAGACGGTCGGTTGAGCGCTAGTTGAGCTCATCGACAAGATGCGCAAGCTTGTCAGTTAGTAGTAGTGCCGTCGCCCACCCACCGCGCGGCCCATTGACCCCAACACTACGAGGATCAATCCGACGACCAGCAAGATCAGTCCGATGATCCACAAGATCGCCACCTTGGCGATGAACCCGACGATCAGCAGAATCAGCCCGAGGACGATCATCTGTTCCCTACTTCCTTTGGAAGGTGAGTCGCGCTGCACCAAAGGAGCGGCCCCGCGACCCGACACAAATACCCGTTGCCGCGCGTCTCAACCAATTCCACCGGTCGCCGCGGACCGGGGCTCCGACGCTCGCCGCAGATGTGGGCCACCGACGCGCGGCGCGACGTCAAGCCCGAAGATCTTCGCGGTCGCGATCCCCAGCGCATACGATTGACGACGTTCTCGCCGCAGGCGCCCCGACCGATCCCGACTCACAACCGCCCCAGAGTCACGTCCTGAACCGACCAGCGGTGGGCCGGGCATGCGGCACGGCCCGCTCGGCGCAGCCTGCGAGGTGGACTGTCGCATCCCCGTTGATGGGAGGCGTCCGGGTGCCGGCGCCCACTCGGCCGAAGCGCACCTGCCGTAGATGGACGCCGCGTCCATCCCTTCAGCGCTTGGTCGCCGAAGCCCGTTCATCGGTCCACCTGCGGTGAGAGCTGGGTGGGTGTGAGTGGGGTGCCACGGTGGCCGCCGCGGCGGTTGATCTGCGGTGAGCTGATCTCCTCAGCAGGATTCTTGCAGTGACGTTTGACCTCTTCCCCACGGCAGCGAACGCGGCGGGGGTCATCATCTCAAGCGCGCTGTGCGGGCGGCGGTGGTTGTAGTCGATGCGCTAATCCTCGATCAGGACTTGCCCTCGGCCGGGCAGGAGAACAGCTCGACCGCGAGGAGCTCGTCTGAGACGCGGCTGCCGAAGCTGTCCACGTGTGCGTTCTGCCACGGTGAGCCGGGCTCGATGTACGCGCTCTCGGGCTTCGAAGTGCACCACCAGTCCCGCCGCGGGTGGGCGGTGATCTCGGGCCCGTTGTCGCGGCGCAGGAACGCCGGCGCGGCCCCGCGCTCGGTCACGAGGTGATCGAGCACGGCGACGTCTGGTCGGCGTCGAGGCGTCGGCGGCACTCGATCGCCAACACCTCGCGGGTGAACTCGTCCACGACGTGCAGCAGCTTGAGGTTGTGCCCGTCAGCGGTCTGATCCCATTGGAAGTCGATCGCCCACACGTGATCGGGCGCCTCGGCCCGCAGCCGCGCCGCTGGCACCGTGGACTCACCCAGCCGCAGACGCTTGCGCCGGTTGCGCGGCACCCGCAGCCCCTCCTCGCGCCACACCCGACGGGTGCGCTTGATGTTCAACACCCACCCGTCGGCCACCAGCAGCGCGTGCGCGCGCCAGAAGCCCCACCGCGGACGCTCCCGCGAGATCCGCCGCAGCCGCGCCCGCAACGCGGCGTCATCGTCTGCGACGAGGGGCTCATGACGCTGGGTGGAGGATGTTGTCCGGCCAGCCGGCACGCCCGACGCTCTGACATCCCCAGCCGCTCCTGCAACGCCAGGACGGCACGACGTCGACGCGCCGGGCTCAAAAGTTTCCCGCGAGAGCTCCTTGAGAGCCCCTCGATGTCCAACAACTGATCGGCGACGATCCGCTTCAGCTTCGCGTTCTCGGCCTCCAGCTCCTTCAGCCGCTTCACATCGTCGGCCTTCATCCCGCCGTACTGCGCCCGCCAGCGGTGATACGTCGCCTCCGACACCTCCAACTCCTTGAGCACGTCCGGCAACTCGAACCGCCTCGCCCAGCAGCCGGTCGGCCTCCCTGAGCTTGCGACAACCCGCTCCGGCGTGTGACGTCGACCTTTCATCGATGCGCTCCTTCGACTCATTCTGCAGGGTCATCGAAGCTCTCACACAGGTCGGACCGACCTCAGGGTCCCAGGTCAGAGGAGCCGTTCGACCGTTCGATGGTCTGTCTGGCTTTACACGTCGGTCGCAAGCCGGCTGCCAGCTCTCGCAGTAGCCGCGCGCCGCGAGTCCGAGCCGCTACAGAGCATCCTCGGAAACCCCCGTCGGGGCGTGGGAGGACGGCAGTACACCGCCGCTAGCTTCGGCGTTGATAGAGGCGCGCTCGCTCGACGGCCGCCGAGGCCATTTGGGCGAGATGGACGAGGGCGGCCTCGTCATCGCCGGTAAATGCTCCGGATTGCTTTTCGAAGAGCTGGATGACGCCGACGTCGCTGCCGTCGAGGGCGGTCAACGACACGGCGAGCCATCCGCGGATTGGCGGATCGCCCGCGGCGGCGTGGAACAGCGAAAGGCGGCTGAGTTGCTCGCCCCCGATTCTCGCCGAGCCGCCGCTGAGCTGCATGAACCGGTAGATCGCGGGCAGGTCGAGCCACCGCACGACCGTCGTCCAGCGCCGCTCGGCCTGCGGGTACGATGCCCCTTCGGCGATCCGCGGGCGGCCGCACGCAGCGACGGTGGCCACGCAGCACGTCGCGCCGACGAGCTCGCGTGCCTGCTCGGCTACGAGGCGCAGTATCTCCTCGAGCGACTCGGAGGTGTCGAGGGCGAGGGCGGTGTCGCCGAGAAACGTGGATAGTTGACGTGAGAGATCGGTCTGGCGCCGCTGCAGCAGCAAGGCCTGGCGAGCCTCCTGGAAGCCGCGCTGGACCATCTCGAAGCTGGATAGGCTCTCCAGGAAGAAGTCCCCCGCCGCGCGCGCGACGTGCTGCACTTCGGTCTCGCCTGAGGTCTCGGAGAGTGCCGCCAGCGCGACCTCCTGATGGATGACGGCCAGGTCGAGCACGCTCAAGCGTCGGCTCACGGCCTCGCGTCCGAGCTCGTAGGCGACGCGCAGGGTGGTCTCGGTCGGGTCACGCAGGTAGTCATCCAGAGCGGAAGCGTAGGCCGTTCCAAAAGGCTCAGCAGGGCTCCTCGAGCGCGGGCTCACGGCCGGAGCCCGAGATAGCGGACCGCCACGACAAGCGCGTCGTCACGGCGTCTGGAGTGGGCGGCCAAGATGCGGTCGCTGATCGCCTGGGTCGAGCCGGAGATGTCGAGCGAGTCGGCGAAGGTCGCCTCGATCCCATCGGTGGCGAGCACTAGGACGTCACCCCAGTCGACGGCAAGGCTGGCGGACGTGACCGGCGGTAGCGCGTGTCCGGGAACGCCGCGCCCCAACGCGAGCGAACCCTTCGGCCGCGTGGTCGAGGGGTCGCCGCTCAGGACCCGCCCTTCCACGTTGCCGACGCCCAGCCACGTCAACTCGTTCCTGGATGCGGAGATGAAGGCCAGGCTGATCGCCGCCCCGCGCGTAGCTGTCAAGGCGTCGTGGCAGCGCTTGAGCAGTAAGACGAGATCCTGGCTGGGGCTTTCGCGCACGACGTCGGCTGCCTTGCCGGCTGCGTGGGCGGCCTGCGTGCCGTGCCCGAGACCATCGATTCCTGCCACGAGCGCACCATCGGGCAGGAGCGTCACAACCGCGAGATCTCCGTTTGTCGCCTCGCCGCGCCGGCACCTTGTGGCGATGCCCCACTCGACCGGCGTCCGTATCGTCTGCTCAGGCACGTCGGCGGCGCTGGTCGCGTAGGCGCGCGAGCTCGTCGCGAAACCTCCACTTAGTCATCGTCACGGTTGTGCCGCTGTCGGCATCCGACGCTATTTCGAACTCGTCCATCAGTCGCCGAGCTCCGGGCAGGCCGAGCCCGAGGCCGCCGCGGCCGCTGTAGTCGTCGCGTAGCGCTGCTTCGCACGTCACGGATTCCCGGGCCCGTCGTCTTTTGCGATCACGACCAGGCCGTAGCGGTGGGCGTCCTCAAGCGGCTTGAGGACGATCTCGCCTCGGCCGACGTGCACGACGATGTTGCGGGCGATCTCTGAAATGGCGGTGGCGATCAAGGTTGGGGCAGGTCGCGGAAAGCCGAGCCGTTGGGCCATGGCGCGTCCTTCGGCGCGGGCGGTAACTAGATCGGCGTCCGCGTTGATGGCAACGCGGACCTCATCCTCCATCCCGGGCCGCTCCCCGTGTCAGCCGATCGAGCAGCGCTGTCGCCGCGTCCAGGTCAAGCGCCACGCGCAGCGGTCTCAGGTTCAGCCGGAAGTGCACCATCGCGATCGCAACGTCGGGGTGGATGCCGACGATGACCGTCTCGGCACCGCGGAGTTTCGCGGTGAGCACGATCGCTTCCAGGGCGCGCGTGACGAAAGAGTCGATCACGTCGAGGGCGGCAACGTCGATCACGATCCCCCGCGAGCGATGTTTGCCGACAAGTTCAGCGAGCTCGTTGCGGAGGTCGATGACCTCGCCGTCGGAGAGGTCTGAGCGGATCGAGGCGATCAGGTAGCCCCCCTGTTTGAGGATCGCTACCGACATCGGCGCGTTGGACTAGAACTCGAAGTCGGTTGAGACGTTGGCGTCCGCGCCGTGCTGGCCGGCCAGCCGCTCGGCCTCCACCAACCCTCCCTGAAGGTCGCCGACGGTCTTCATCATGCTGAGGTCGACGTCGAGATCGACGAGTGTTTGGGCGATCTCGGACGAGAGGCCGGTGAGGATCGTGCGGGCCCCCATCAGCCGGGACGCCTCGACGGTCTGGACCAGGTGATTGGCCACGGTGCGATCGATCGTCGCGACCCCGGTGATGTCAATCACGACGACGGTCGCGCGACGCTCTTGGATCGCTCCCAACAGCTGCTCGGTCAGCTGGCGCGCGCGCGAAGAATCCAGCGCGCCGATGATCGGCAGAATCAGCAGGTGCTCACGAAGCTGCAGGACTGGCGTCGATAGCTCCCGCATTGCCTCCTGCTGCTCGTGAATGACTCGCTCGCGCTCTTCGACGAAGCTCACCCCGACCGTTACCGCGATGCTGTTTGCTGCCGGCTCATAGGAGTCAAGAATGCGGTTGAGCAGATCGAGATCCTTCTGATACTTGGCGAACAGCGACCGCGCGAGCACGTCTCGGAGCAGCAACACGATCCCGAGCACCTCGTGGGTTTCCACGCCACGGGGAATGATTCGCTCCGAGAGCTCGCGTGCGTAGGACTGCAGCGTCTCGATGCTGCCGGTCTCCAGCGCGTCCACGTAGTTGTCATAGACCTCGGTCGCCTCGGAGAAGATCTCCTCGTCGGACATGACGGCGAGGAGCTCCGCTTCGCTGATGCGTCTGGCCCACTCTTCCCGTAGCTTCGTACGCCGTTCGCGCAGATAGGCGACCAGCTCTTGCAGAAGCGGGTCTGCCTCGTTTGAGGTCTGTCGCGAGCGCTCGTCAGTCCGCTCGCCCGTCGTCCCGTCTCGGCGCCGATCCGGCTGCCGGTCGGCTGCGTTGTCGGTGCGCTGGTCGGCAGCCTCGTCCGTCGGCCGATGTTTGTCCTCGTCGATCGGTTGATCGGCATCTTCGTCTTTGGGCCGATGTGCGTCCTCGTCCATTGGCTGATCGGCGTCTTGGTCCGGCGCCCGGGGGGTCTCCTCGTCCCTTGGCTGAGGGCTTTCCTGGTCGGTTCGTTGTTCGGTCTCCCCGTCGGGAACCGGTGGATCCGGTGCTGGGTCCATGTTCGCCTCCTTGAGTCGATAGTTGGCCGCGGGCCGCAGCGGCACGACCGGAATCGTGTCGATGCCGCTCATCGGAGCCAACGCGTGCGATCGCAGGCCTCTCATAGGGACCGGGGACCCCGGGCGCGGGCGCCATCGAGGAACAGGCCGGTGATCGTGACGATCATGTCTTCCTTGCCGAGCAGTGGAGTGGATCTGACGACGCCGACTATCAGTCCGATCAGCGACTCGGTCAGCCGGGCGCTGGCGACGTCCGCGCGGACGTCTCCAGCGGCCTGACCCCGCTCGAACAGGTGACGCAGCGGCTGGGTGAGCTCGCGCTCGAACCGGTCCGGATCCGATCGCAGCCGATCACGTGCCAACAGCACGAATGAGTCCCCGACGTCGACTAGGGCACGTACCACGCGTGCAATGCCCTCCTCGGGCGCAACCTCATCGATTCTGGCCGACTCCAGGCGTGCATGGACCTCGCTGACGGCGGACTTTGCCAGTTCGTCGAGCAGGACCTCGCGGCTGGGAAAGTAGCGGTAGACGGTGGCGCGTGCGACCCCGGCCGCCGCGGCTACGTCGCTCATGCTCGCCTGGTCTCCCTGGACCGCGAATAGCTGCGCGGCCCCGTCGAGGATCGCTGCCGCTACGCGCTGCTGAAGCGCTTGCCTGGGAAGGGGCTCGGACATTGGCGTCTCTTCGCTAGTCTACGCGTTCGCTTGACGAGATGCTACTGTCTCATTTAGAGTCTCTAGTGTCCTACAGCTGAGGAGGGTCTATTTCATGTCGTTATCGGAGCAAGCACGGACGGGGCTGCGAGAGATGCCGTCCAACGCAGCTTGGCTGCTGTCCCGGGTCCTCAGACCCGCGGAGGGGGTCGGAGCCGCGGCCGAGTCCGCGGCCGTCGGCGCTCGCGACGGGGGGCGCAAGGTGACGGCGGCGGTCGTTGACGCCGCACCCGGTGGCGGAGACTCGGTCGACATCCGCATGCAGCGCGCCCAAGAAGCCGGCGAACGTGCCCGGGAGGCCGAGGACCGAGCCCTCGAGGCGGGACGGGAGTCAAAGGATCGCTCCCAACACGCTCGGCAGGTGAGCGAGGACGGGCGTGCTCGTCTTCGAGAGGTACAGCGGGACACGGCTCGGTCTGTCAAGCAGCGGATCGCCGTGGCGCAGAAAGCGGCCGAAGAGTCAGTCGAGCGTGAACGCCGAGCCGCCGAGGCGGATGCCGAAGCGCAGCGACGAGACGCCCAGGCGGAAGTCGAAGAAGAGCTCGAAGAAGCCCAGCGCGACGCCGACGCGTCCCGACAGCGAGCCGAGGAGCTCGTGGAGGACGCGACGGAAAAGCTGGCCGAGGCCAAGCGGCTGGCGGACGAAGCCGCTGGAGCCGCCCGCGCTGCCGCCGAGGAGGCCAACCGTCACGCACAGGCGCTTGCCAACGAAGCGCAGCAACAGGCCAGCGACGCTGAGGCGCGCGTTAATGAGACCGAGCAGCTACGTCGTCGGTCACAGGAAACCGCTAAGGACACCGCTCGCAAGCTCGAGCGCGACTCCGCCAACGGCGGACTGGACACCTATCGCAAGCCCGAACTGGTCGAGCTCGCTGCCAGCATCGGTGTCGAGAAGCGCGCGACCATGACCAAGGCTCAGCTCGTCGACGCGATCGCGAAGGCGTCGCGCGCGACGCGATGAACGGAGACGAGGGCGAGATGAGACTCATCAACAAGAAAAGCCAGTTCCGACGGTTCCTCGACACGATCGACGACTCGCTTGATGTGCCGTCCGGGATCAAGTCCGCACTGTCCGCGCTGGGTTCGGACAACCCGCTTAACGGTGGCCTGCCGCAAGGTAAGGGGCTGAAGGCAGGCATGATCGCCGGCGCGGCGGTGGGTCTCACCGCCGCGAGCGCCACGATCTCCTCGCTGCGGCGGCGCAACGAGGGGGCGAGGGGTGATTTGTGAAGCTCGCGAAGGTGACAGTGTTCGCCGCCGGCTACGTCGTCGGCACGAGAGCCGGGCGTGAACGGTATGCGCAGATCGCCGAAGGGGTCGCGAAGGCGTCGGCGCGCCTGGAAGAGTTCAGCTCCCGCCGCCCCCCCGGCGGCCGTCCCAGACACGGCCCCGGCCGTCCTGACGGCGGTTCCTGACCGCAGCCGAAGCCTGTCGGCCGGCATCCTGATCGAGGGCTCGATTCTCGCCCGCGTGATGGGCGTACGGCTCCTGACCCTCGACACGACCGTCGTGCTCATGCCCGCCGACGTGACGTCCGCGCGACCTGTGCCACGCGAGAGCCCGCCAGCGATTAGGTCCGCGAAACGGTCCTCCGACCCGACGGCCGGTACATCCGCGCGACCGTCCAGGGACCTGTCGGCGCGCGCGGTCGCGCACCCGCCGAACGTTTCGCCGAGGCGGTCACGGCCGGCCGGACGTAGCCTGGCCGAGGCGGTCAGAAGCATCAACGAGGGAGCGCAACTCCTCACCGAAGTGCGGCTCGACGGCCCATAAACAACCCGCGGCGAGCACTCCGAGCGCGTCAGACCATGCCGCGCGCAGCACCGGTCGACACACCGAGGCGGTACAGAGATGGCTGAAGGCCCAATCACATTCCGAAACGAGACTGACCCGAAGAAGGCGCCAGATCGACCCCGTCGCAGCGCAGGCCAGACACGAGACTCGCGCGCGAAGAGTCGGCCGTCGCCAACGACGAGCGCCAGCCCCGGGTCCACGCGCTCGACCCACCCGGAGCAGCAGCCAACGGTCAAGCTCACAACCGGCCACCAAGCAGAGCTCTAACCGCGACAGTCCAGAGGCGTCGCGGCGACCCGGTCAACCCAACCCCGCTCGCGTCCGCGGCGCGCGGAGCCCAGCCCGCCCACATTCGATCGAGCACGAAGCTGATCCATGGCCAAGGCGCTGATCGAGCAGGTCGCCGAGCAGCAGCAGATCACCCCCCAAGATCCTGACGCTCGCCGACCGCGGCGCGCCGAGCCGGTCGCGTTCCTGCTCGCGGATCTCGGCATCACCAAGACGCACAGCCAGCCGTACACCTCCAGCGACAACCCCTCCTCGGAGTCGAACTTCAAGACCCTGAAGTACCGGCCCGAGTTCCCCGCCCGGTTCGACGACATCGACCACGCCCGTGCTCACTGCCGCGCGTTCGTCGACTGGTACAACCACGCCCATCGTCATTCCGGGATCGGGCTGATGACCCCGGCCGCCTTCCACCACGGCCACGCCGCACAGCCGCACGCCGCCTGGATCGACGTACTCGACGCGGCCTACCAGCGGCACCCCGAGCGTTTCGTCCGCAAGCCGCCCGCCCCGCCAGAGCTGCCTACCGCAAGGTGGATCAACAAGCCGAAGGAGGTCGCCGCCACTGGACCGCCGTCACCGAAGTTCCACGACGAGCGGGGCAACCTCTTCGCCGTCGACCGGGTGGGCGAGCTGCTGGTCGGCCCGGTGGGCCCTGTCGTGGTCGCTGTGGTCACGCAGCAGTTGCTGGACTCGTCCCTGGGGATCTCCATGATCTCCGCCCGCGTTCGCCGACGGGTCGGCAAGCTCTCCGTGCCTGTCTTTGCTGCCGGTTTGCACCGCAGGCTCCGAAGCGGTCTCGGGCAGCCGGTTCGGGTGGGTGCTGTGTCGGCGCTTCGCCACTGCGACGGCACCGACGCCGCCGGCGACGACCCCGAGCATGCTCTTGGTCACCGAGGCGCGAGCGGTCGTACCGCTCGTCGCCTTGGCGAGGGCGGCGGCGACCCTGTGCGCTGGGCTCGTCTTGGTGTTGCGCCTGGCGCCGGGAAGGATCGTCTGACCCGCCCGACCACCCCTTGTGAGCGGGCCGGCGCCGAGCGCCGACTCGGCTGTGGCGTACCGCGTCTCGGCGCCGGCGCCCGCACGCCCTTCCTGCTCGTCTCTGGCCTCCTCTTCTTGGTCTTCGCGCTCGTCGACATTTGGCTCCTTGGTCAGTCGTCGGATTGCCTGGAGGGCCGAGTGGCCCACTGCTGAGCGGTCTGCTTGACCGTCTGCACGCTGTCCTGCGCGCTTGACTCGAGCTCCTCGGCATGGTGCTGGGCGGAGTCCTGCGCGGTGTCCTTGACCTCCTCCGCCGTCTCCTGCGCCTTTTGGGTTGCGGTCTGGGCGGTGTCCTGGGCGATCTGCTTACCGTGCTCGATCGCCTCCTGACCCGTCTGCTTGGCCTGCTCCTTGACGTGATCGGCCATCGGGCCGAAGCGCTCGTCTTCGACCCGGGTCGATGGGATCAATAACCCCGCCACAAACCCAACAGCGGCCGCGCCGATCACCAGGCCGAGCGGGTTTTCCTGAACGACACCGACCGCGCGCTGAGCGGCCTGCTTGACATCGTTGGTGCCCGGGGCGGCGTCAGATACCTGTGATCCAGCGCCGGTGATTTTCGACTTGGCGCTCTGCACCTTGTCGTTGATCGAATCCTTGGTACGGGCCGGAACGTCGGCTTTGTAGCCCAGCGCATCGACGGTGTCCCCCATGCGCTCGCGTGTCTGCTCTATTTCCTGCCGGATGGCAGCTGGGTCTTGGCCCATTGCACGTCCTCCTTGAGGGTTGCTGCGGTTTGCTCGGGTACAGGTGGGGTCGCTTCCGCCACCTGTTTCTTGCCGCTCACGGCCAGCACACCGGCCACGGCGGCATACACGACCGTGATGATCAGTGCCGCGATCCACACGTCCATTGCGGTCGCAAGCAGCGCGACCAGGCACGCGGTCAGGGCCTGGAGCGCGAGAAACGAAACGAGGCCCGCGCCGCCGAACATCCCGATCCCGATGCCGGCCTTCTTGCCTTTCTCGGTCATCTCGGCCTGCGCGAGCCGTAACTCCTGACGCACCAGGGTTGACAGCTCGTCGGAGAGCTGCTTGAACAGCTGTCCCATCGACTCATCTCGCAGCCCCCGCTCGGGCTCGCGCGTCGCCGTGATCGGCGTCTCGCCGGTGGCCATGCCTAGAGCCCTGACGGCGCGGGCGTACCGGTGGCCCCCGCCGCCGGCGTGGACTCAAACGTGGTCGTGGGAACTGCCTGATTTGTCCTTGACGCCTCCGAAGGTGACGTCGGAAGCTGCCGGGCGCCGCGCGTCGACGAGTAACGCTTACGGCTCGACGCCTTCAGGAAGCGCGATGCGACGAACCCCAGCCCGAGCGCGGCCGCCGCGACTGCGGCCGGCTTACGGCGCCCGAAGTCCTCGGCGTCACCGAGCATCGCATCAGCGTCCTTATCGCGCAGATAGCGGCCGGCTTGCTCGGCATATCCCGCCAGCTGATCTACAGCCTCAGCCGGGCGGTCCTTGCCCTCATTACGCAGCGCTGCGCTGACTGATCTCAGATCAGACGCCTGCCCATCGACCTGCTGGGCCAGTTGCGTTGAACGCTGATCAAGCTGCTCGCGTACCTTGTCCTGCGCCTGCCCGGCGGCCTGCTGGGCCTTCTCCTGCGCCTGTCCTGCGGCCGCCTGGGCCTTGTCCTGCGCCCCGCTACGGGCGTGAGCAGCGCTGCTGCTATCGCCGACCGTCGAGCGGGACGGATTTGTCTGCGTCGACATCACGACTCCTTGTGTATGTGGGCCTGCTGATGGATAGGACTTCGAGCCTCCGCCTGGCGGGCTACAGGTGACGAGCGCCGACTGGCTCACCGACCACGCCAGCGCCATTGCTGTCGCGGACGGCGACCGGCTCGCTGCGCGGTCGCTCCTGAACCGGCGCACGCTCATCCACGACCGTCTTCTTACGACGCGGGACGGCGCTGTTGAACAACAGAATCGCGGCCGAGCCGGCCCAGAGAATCTCGGTCCAGCCGTTGGCGGCGGCCATGCCCAGCACGTTGCCGCTGATCAGTGCTATGACCGCGGCGATCGCGAGCGCGATCCCGACGATCAGGCTCATCGTCTTGGCGAGCAGATGCTGGGCGGCTCCGAACAGCAAGAGGCCGCCGGCGACAGCCGTGAACATGCCCGTCCAGCCGTTGGCGCCGAAAAGCCCAAGAAACACCTTCTGACCAGATACATGGCCGTTGGGGAACTGCGAGAACTTGGGGAACGTGTGCTGCTTGTAGAGCATGTATAGGCCCGCGACGAGGAGGATCGTCCCCAGGATCAGAGCGGGGCCGCGGGCGAGGCTGATCCCCTTCTCGGTATGTGTGTGGGTTTCGGTGTTCTGAGACATGCCTGACCTCCGGGGTCAGTCAGATTGGGTGAGTGCGGGCAAGTCCGGAAGAGTCGAATCCTTGGACGATCGGCGCCGGGTGACTGGGGCCGATCGCTCACTGCCCGAGCGAGGCGGTCGCGAGGTCGTGGATCGTGGTGCCACTCGTGGCGCCCAGCCCGGTGACCCTGCTGACGCTGCGGTTGGCACCGGTGATGGCGCCCGGGTTCAGATGGCCGTTGTGCAACTGCTGCCGCGAGCTCAGGCGGCCTTGCAGGGCGCTGAGCGGGCCGACGAGCTTGGACAGCGTTGCGCTCGCCAGGCCGGCGTGCAGCAGGAACTTCGTCTTCGCGAAGTGGACGTGGGGGGCAGAGCTTGGGCCGCTCTGGCCCGATGAGCTCGAGTTGCCGCATCCCGCCAGCGAGATCACCGCAACCAGCAGAATCGCGGCCACCGCGGTGCGCCGAGCGTGGAGTCGTCGTGTGGCCATTACTTGTCGTTGGGCTTGAGGTTCATCGGGGGTGGGCCAGCGACCAAGGAGGCGGTGCTCGCCGCCGCGGAGTGGACGGCGAGCATGCGCACAGCCTGGGTCGGCTCGAACGTCACCGACTAGCGCGCAGGCTGGGCTCCATCGGTGTCGATCTGCTCCTTGCGGACCTCTTCTGAGACCTCTCTGTCCTCGGACACCGTCTCGGTGCCCATCCGCACGCGCTCCTTGGCGACCGTCTGCTTCTCCACCACGGGCTCCTCGGCGTGGAGCACGACCTCGTGCTCCTCCTCGGAGATATCCGCGCCCGACATCGCCTGATCGCGGTTGGCGTCGGTGATCGGCTCGCGCTCGATCCGGACCTCCTCATGGGAGACCGGGACCGTCTGGGTGACGTTCTCGGTCACCACGTACTTGCGCAGCCGAGCACGACCACTCTCGCTCTCACGCGTACCGACACGCAACTCCTCCTCAGAACGCGTCATCGCGTCGTCAGTGGTCGGGCCGCTGGTGTCAGAGCCCTCGCGACCCGCCCGCGCGCCCTGTCCGCCGGTGGGTTCACCCTCCGCCGTGGTGGACCCCTCCTCGGTATACGGGACGCCGTAGTGCTCAAACAGCCGGGCCTCCTCCTGCTCTGAAAGCTCGCCGTCAGCCTCCACTCCGGGAGCGTCCTTGACCTGATCCTTGGTCACCTGCGCGCGGACATCCTCACCTGCGGGAGAAGCGCCGGCCAACGGCACGAAATTGCTCTTGGTGCCAAACAGTCCACTCGACACCGTCGCCCACTCCGGCCGGCCCGTCTGCGGATCGTCGTAGATCTCTGAGATCTTGCCGATCTTCTCTCCGTCGCTTCCGACCATCGTGCGGCCCTGCCACTCATACGCCTCGGTCATTTCAGGTGATGCCATGCGTGTCTCCTCTCGGGAGATCGTTGATTTCCGAGCCTGTCGACGCCGGGACGGCGTCGCCGCCGTTTGACCTGCCGTGGTCTTGTCCTTGGCCTCTGCCTGCTGCTGGAGCGCCCATCCGGCATCCGCCCGCGCCGATGCGTCTCGTTGCCTTAAGCGCCAAGGCGCTGGCAAAGATTTGGCAACGGCCACCGTCGCATCCCAGCCGGTTCACGACGGCAGGAACGGGGGGCCGGCGGAGTCTTCCTCAGACCCACTGCACAACAGATGAGGAGTCAGATGACACTGCCCTCTGACCTGCTGGGCGGGACTTCGTCAGAGATCCCCTCCGCAAACATAACTACCACACCAGTCTCAGATCAAACACTAATTAGGACAAGAATAATTAAGTGAGACACTGTGCATCGGATCCCGGAGCTGGCGTCGAGCCGCAGGGCAGCGCGCGACCTCGCCCGAGTCTCGTTGGTGACTGGGTTGACGGAACCGCTCGAACGCTCGGAGACGCGCCAACCCCCTCGCTATCCTCAACTGAGACAACGTGTTCTACATCTGGAGTTCGCTCACTTCGACCGGGCCCCCGCTGTCGCCGACGCGTCGCGCGCAGACCCCAACCCTGATCTTGTAGAGGTGCTCGAGTGAGTGACAGCATTCCGTCGTATCAGGCCGGCGAGGCTGCCGATCGGGTGGGGGAGGAGGCACCGGAGCGGCGTCAGCGCAGCGATGCCGCGCTGAACCGCGCGAAGATCATCGACGCGGCGCGAGGGCTGCTGGCTGACAACGGCAAGGCGAGCATGCGCGCGATCGCCGATGCAGCGGGCCTGGGGCGTGGGACGGTGCACCGCCATTTCGCCACGCGCGAGGCGCTCATGGATGCCGTGCGCCGGCAGGCGCGAGACGACACCGACTCCGACGAGGAGGACTACCTGCGTCCGCCGGGCGAACTGGCCAACGTCGTCAGCACTCCGTTGTCGGTCGCCGACGTGCTCAACAAGGTCGCCCCGTTTCAGCTGGGTGAGCAGATCATCGCCGAGGCCCAGCGTCTACCAGGAGTCTCCTCCGCGGCCCTCTACGTGGTCGATCTGGACGGCGCCAGCATGCAACGTCTCGCGGGCGCTGCGACGTTCCCGGCTCAGGTCACTGCTCCACTGGCCGTCGGCCCCGAGGTCCCGCGAGAGGGCGTGGCCGCCATCCGGGCGGTGTTTGAGGAGCTGCTACCCGGCGCGACAGTCGCCCCTCTGCAGCTGCGCGGACGCGCGATCGCGGTGCTGCTGGCCGTCGGAACGGCCAGCGATCAGCTGCGCGATCTTGCTTCCGAGGCCGCCATCGCCCTCGCCCTCGCTCCCGCGTACAGCGATTACATCGACACAGTCCGCCGTACCCGGCCGACCAGCCCAGCGGCCGAAATCCAACAAAACCTCTTGCCACCCCGCATCGTCCGCGTCGGCGGAGCGACTCTCGCCGGCAACGTGCTACCGGGGTATGAGATCGGCGGAGACTGGTTTGACTACACCGAAAACCCCCAGGGCACCTGGATCGGAATCGCAGACTCCGCGGGGACCGGCGCTCGCGCCGCGGGGGTCAGCGCCGTGACCTTGGGAGCGTTTCGCTCCGTGCGTCGGCAATCCAACGACCCCGCGGAGAGCCTGCTGGCCATGCATGAGGTGCTGCTGGAGATCGATGACGGAGCGGCCCGTTCCACGGCCACAATCGGCCACTGGAACGCTCCCGCATCGATGTTCCGCTGGGTGACCGCCGGGGACAAACCACCGTATCGGATCACCGCCGACGGCCAGATCAAACCGCTTGACGGACATCTCCACCCTGCGCTCGGAAGCGGCGACTTCCCCGATGACCCGAGATCCAATGAGACCCGCCTCGGCAAGGCCGAGCGACTTCTTCTGCTTTCCGACAGCTTTACGCACCCGACCCACGGGCTCGGTCTCCCGACGATCAGACGTGCTGTCGCCAAGACCGACAACGCCGGTGCTCCCGCCACCCTACGCGCGATCGAAGACGCGTTGAGAGAGGCGCACCCAGATCACCTCGACGATGACGCCACGATCGTCGTCCTTGCACGCAGCGGCATGATCGGAGCCGACGACTAAGCCGACGACGCATCACCAGTGGACCGCATCGAAGGTCTCGTCAGGGGCACGGCGTCGCAGCGTCAGTGAGCGCGTCTGGCTTCCCCCGGCCGTCGATGATCTCGGCCGCGACGTTGCTCAGCCGAAATTATGCGTCTGCGCGTAGTGGCGAAGACGAGCGAACGCGGCGTTCGGCGTAATTTGGCCCGCTCTGAGAGCGCCCCCCTGGCCTGCTCGATCATCACGCGGCTGGACAATGCGCTCTGTCAGCTGGCCGACCACCCCCGTGATTCGGGCAGGGCGCGGTCTTGAACCAGCGCGACGGCCGCGATGTCGGCCATCTCCTGCCCCAGGGGGATGTCTTCGTCGCTAATGGCCCCGGGCTGCGCCCGAAACAGGTTCAGGGCTCCGATTGGATCGCCTCGGACGCGCATCGGTAGGGCCGCACCGAGCAAAAGCCGCGCGCCACGGCGGGCCGGCCCGAACGTCGGCCACCGGCCGAGATCATCGCTGAGGTTCGGGCTCGACACCGGTCGCCCGCGGTGAAGCACTCAACGCACGAGCCCTCCTCGTTTTGGGATTGCAGCAGTCGAGGGCCTCTGAGCGCTCGCTGGAGGACGCCATCATCGCAACAGCCCCGCTGGGTCGGCCACCAATAATCCTGCCTCGCTGCAGTCGAGCAGCTCGACACAACGCTCGGCCAGCCCGAGCACGAACTCGACGACGTCGAAGTCATCGACCATCGTGTCGGCGAGCCCCACGAACGTCTCGACAATCCGCTGCTCTCGTGTCATCACCACATACCGGTCCGCGTGGCGTGCCGGCTGAGAGGAGCCCTAGCTCGCTGAACTCGCCAAGGTGGCGTGGGGGGTGGCGCGGCTCAGTCCGAAAGCGCGGGCGAAACCCGCGCGTAGATCTCATCGGCGGAAAGGTGGTCGGTCCGGCCACCAGCAAAGAAGCTCAGGATCGCGCGTTTGTGCGGAGTGCTGCGCATGCCGCGAGCTCGCAGCTCGCCGGCGTTTTCCGGTGTGTGGCTCATCGCTCCCGATTCTCTCCGTCAGAGGGCTTGTTTGTGGCCTGCCTCAGCGGACAGTCAAATCTAGACAATGTCCTATCAAGGAGAAACTCCGTGATTCTGAGAATCGATCGCCTGCAGACCGAGTTGCCGCCGCCGTCTGACCCCGATCCGATCGGAGCGTCCGCGGTCCAGGAGCTGCTGGGCGGCAAGTACGGCGAGATGTCGACCTTCATGAACTACACCTACCAGTCGTTCAACTTCCGCAACCGCCAGGGCGCGCGGCCGTTCTATGACCTGGTGGCGAGCATCGCCGCGGAGGAGTTCGGCCACATCGAGCTCGTCTCGACGGCCATCAACACGATGCTCACCGGCGCGACCGAGGGCAAGCCCGGCGAGCTGGGCGACCTCACCGGCGTCAAGGACGTCCGCAACACCCAGCACTTCATCGCCGGCGGCGCCGGAACCCTGGTCCAGGACTCGATGGGCAAGCCCTGGAACGGCGACTACGTGTTCGCCTCCGGTGACCTGATCGAGGATCTCACCCACAACTTCTTCCTGGAGACCGGCGCGCGCAACAACAAGCTCAAGGTCTACGAGATGGTCGACCATCCGGCCGCCCGCGCCCTGACCGGCTACCTGCTGGTGCGCGGTGGCGTCCATCAGGTGGCCTACGCCCGCGCGCTGGAGAACCTGACCGGCGCCAACCTGATGAAGCTGTTCCCCTCGCCGCGGATCCCGACCGACAAGATCCCCGAGTGCCAGCCGCACATCAAGCGCGGCGAGCATCTCAAGCTCTACCGCTTCTCGCCGCCAGCGACTTCGCCGAGATCAAGGCCGTCTTCAACGGCCCCCATCCCGGAGACCGGCGAGGACGCTGTTCGTCGCCGAGGAGACCCATCCCGAGGGCGCGCCTGCCTTCGATCTCCCGTCAGAGCCCGCGGTGTTCGCGCCCGGACCAGACCCGGAGATGCTCGCCGACGTCTCGGCCAAGCTCCGCAAGGCCGCTGGCCTAACCACTAAGCCCAGTGGAGCTGTCGCTAACGGCAAGGCCAAGGGCAACGGCAAGGCCAAGCGCACCGGCAGCGGCGTCGCCGAGAAGGTCAAGGACGCCGTCAGCTAGACGAGAGGCGACGCACAAGGGTAGTGCCGCCGGTCTCACCGGCAGCGCCACCACCAGGCGGGTACCCCAACACAGACACCGAAGACCGAGATGACTGAACTCACCACCCTTGATTGAGAAGCTCGGCGAAGTTCTGGGGCTCGCTCAGGCGGCACTGACCGCCACCAAGAAGGTCGCGACCCTGGCCCGGAAGGAGAACGAAACCGAGCTGTCAGAGCTCATGGGGCAGATGGGAGACGAGGCGGCGAGGGTCGAGCAGCGGTGCGACCTGGTCGCCAGCTCACGCCAGGGTATGCGCGCCGCGATCACCAAGAAGGCGCGTGAAACCAAAGCCGAGCTCGTTGGCTTCATGAACATGAAGGCCTAACTGGAAGACGCCGAGGCGCTCGACGGCTTGGAGTTGCTCAGCATGGCCGAGGCATGCGAGATGGCTCACTGGGAGATCCGCGCCAAGCTCAATGAGGCGGCCAGCGACAAAGACGTCCCCGGCGTCGTCAAGTTCGCCGTCCAACTTCAGCGCACACATGTGGACGCCGCCCGCGAGCATTCACTGCGTCTGGCGGGCGAGGAAGATCCCTCCGACCCTGCGTAGCTGACGCGACCGGTCTCTCCATCATGACCGTAGCCACATTCAGATAACGGTCTCACCCGACGAGGTGTTCGCCGCGTTGGCCAACGCTGCCGACTTCGGCCACTGGGTTGTAGGCGTTGACAACATCCGCGACGCGCACCCCAAATGGCAGAAGGTCAGCTCGCGGTTTCATCACCGGTTCGGCGTTGGGCCGCTGAAGGTCAACGACCACACCGAGGTCCTCGAAGTAGATCCCCCCACTGGCTGGCCATGCACGCCCGTGCCCGCCCGCTCGGC
This sequence comes from uncultured Actinomycetota bacterium, assembly GCA_963801435.1. GTDB lineage: Bacteria > Actinomycetota > Thermoleophilia > Solirubrobacterales > Solirubrobacteraceae > Palsa-465. The sequence goes on along the minus strand of CAWDFE010000024.1, from coordinate 74,949 downwards.
ACCGCCGAGGTCTCAATGCGGCTGATGGAGCTTGAGGGCGAACGTTCGTGACCATGACGGAGACGGCCGGTGATCGCCTGTCGTGGCTGCTTCTCAATCGACTGACCGACCCGCTGTCCGCCTCCGCAAATGCCCGGTCGCTGCGCCGCCTCAAGCGCACCGCCGAGACCGGTGTCGCTAAGCCCTAAACGCTCTTCAGGCGCGGCCACGGCGCCGGTGACGGTCGGCCAGCACGTGCGCCGCAGAGGGGCCTCCCATGCCCGGAACCGACCCTCCCGGGTGCACGGACGGCCGGGTGATGTAGACCGCGCACGGGGTCCGATGCCTACAGCTCCGGTGCTGGCCGGAAGATGCGCTGCGGGTTAAGTTCGTCGGGTCGCGGGCCCTAGTTGGGGGGTTCAGGCGTGGCTCGAGCTCTGCCAGGCGCTCGCGGCTGTGAGGTAGCTGCTTCTGCTGCGCGGCTGGCGGAAGCTCGATCTGCTCGACCTGGGCGACGGACCTTGCCCCCGGGTGGCCGCACGTCGTGGTGGCGTGTCGGCGTCAGCGGTGAAGTTGAGGATCGTTCGGGCCACGAGCTCGGGATCATCGAGCATCGGGACGTGTCCGACTCCTGGCAGCGGGACGAGCTCGGCTCGCGGGATCGCCGCCGCGAAGCGTGGGGCGGTGAAGACACCGAGCATCAGGTCGAGCGTCCCGTAGGCGACGCGGACCGGGACGTCGATCTCGCCGAGCCGCATCGCGGCGCGGGTAGCGACGGTCGAGCTCAGCGTGGACTGAAAGCCCGGCGAGTAGGCGAAGTCGTGCAGGTCGCGGGCGGCCGCGTCCGGCGACAACCGCCATGGCTGGCTCCGCAGGCCGCCGAAGAGCATGACGCGGGCCAACGCTGTGCCAGTCAGCCATTGCCCCAGCGGCGCGCCGAAGCGCGCGCGGAGACGCATCTGCTCGTTGAGGGCGATGACTAAGGCGCGTTCTGGAGGCGACTCGAGTCCCGATGGCGAGATGACCACGGCGCGCGCCGCCCGGCCGCGTTGCGCCAGCTCGAGCGCGACCCAGCCGCCGAGGGAGTTGCCGACCAGCGCTGGCGCGTCCAGGCCGAGGTGGTCCAGCTCGGACTCGACCGCATCAGCCAATCGGGTCGGGGTTGGAGCGGCGCCATCTGGAAGCGGCAGGCTTTCGCCGAAGCCGGGGAGATCGATCGCGACCACGTCGTGGCGGTCCTCAAGGGCGTCGAGCACTGGCTGCCAGGAACGCCAACTGAGCCCCAGCCCGTGCACCAGGACCAGCGGCTGCCCGCTGCCACCGCGGTGGCGCGTCAGCGCCGGCGCACCGCGGGGGTCGCGGCGTCGGGGACGTGCTACCGCCAAGAATTGACTTTCGCTGGTTGTGGTCATCGTCTTCTCTCGTCTGTAGTTTGTGCTTGCACGCTAGCGCTGCCTCTTGCAAACCAGCTAACGCCTTGGTCGGGCGCGGGCGACGTGGGCTCACCCTGCTGGGGCAAACGACGGTCCGGGACGTCCGTCGCCCTGGTTGACAGCGGTCCGACAGATCGTCGGAAAAGGAGCTGCCCGTCCCTGGGCCGATGATGGGGCCCTCGCCGGGCCACGAGGCGCATCGGTCTCGGCTCGGCTCGACGTCTACACCCAGATCGTCTCCGTAGGCCTGGTCGCCCCCGCTGGCGTCTGGCAAGACTCACTCGCGCTGGTGGCGCGGACGGTGCTGTTCGTGGTCGTCGCCGGAGGCTGCGACCAACTACCGACGGTGACCGAAAGCCTCACACTGTCTGGCCAACGCGTGCTCGAGAACGCGGACGTCAGCGCCCGGCTTGAGCTGGGCGCCGCCGTTCTTGCCGGAGGAAACAGCGGCGTCAAGATCGTGTTCTGACCCGTGGCCGCGCTGCACGATTCCTCCACCGCCCGCTTCATGTCTGGGCCGTGGAGGAATCGGTGAGCGTTTACGCGTTAGTGACTTCGCGTTCAGCGGCTTGACGGACGCCGGCGCGGTCCTTGTGGGCGCGCTCGTAGGAGAGGACCTCCTTGACGCGCTCGTCATCAGCGTCGGCGAGAACGGCTTGGACCTCGGGGGCGGTCAGCTCGTCATAGCCCGGCCACGGCTCGTTGCCGCGCAGCGTCGTGATTCGGCTGAGGATCGTGGTGCGGTTCTGGTTCTTGCGCTCGTAGGAGTCGATCTTGGCCAGGTCGATCTGCGAGAGCGCGGGCAGCTTGGCGGTGATCTCGTCGGCCGTCAGGCTCTCGTAGCGCGCGATCGCCAGATCATCGGCGCCGGCGACGGCGCCCTTGACGTGACCTTCGACCTGGGCCACGCCCGGGACGTTGCGGGCCTGCCGAGCAGTGCGCTTGGCAGCGGCCGTGGTCTTGCCAGCGGCGCTGTTTGTCGCCGCCCCGGCCTGCTTGACCGCCTCGCCCGCCCCGGTCGTTGCGATGTCGTAGGACGGCTGGCCCTTGATGTCGGCGCGGACCACCGCGTCGGTCAGCTTCGGGATCTCGCGCATGATGCGCTGCAGCATCCTCTCCTCGTCGGTGAGGATGCGCTGGGCCAGATCGGCCGTCTCATCATCACCCACGGCGCGCGCGAGCCGTTCGATCGCGGTGTAGGTAGCGATCTCCAACGCCTCGGTGGCGCACGCGTCCTTTGCGTTCTTGAGCACCTTCTCCTCGCCGCTGGAGCCGCGTAGAAGATCCAGCGGGGTCTTGCTGAACGCGAGTGCCTGCCCGATCAGGTCCTCCCAGAAGCCGACCACGGCGAGTATCGGGTTAGAACCGCCATCGAGCGCGTTCAGTCGATCGGCGACCTTCTTGGCGTGCCCTTGGGTCTCGTCGAGGTGCTTGTCCAGTGCGGAGCGATATGACCCCTGCGGAGTCATGGCGATCTGGGACTGCAGCACCCGAACCAGGGCGTCCTCGCTGGCGCGAGCCTCGCTGAGATACTGCACGACCTTCTGTTGTGAACTGTTCATGTGATCCAGTCGATAGTGGTTCCCTTGAACATAGACGAACCTGCGTTCGGGCTAGGTGACCTTAATCACGTCCATTTAAGGTTCCAGCACTCGCTTCCGGGTAATGGCGCTGCCCGATGGTCCGCGATAAGCGTGTTGCCGTGATCGGAGCCGGGTCCGCCGGCCTGGTCTGTGCGATCAACCTCGCCCGCGCCGGACTTGACGTGATGGTGCTCGAGCATTCACCGGCACCCGGCGGCGCGTCGTCAAGTGTGGAGGCCACCCTTCCCGGGTTCGTCCACGACCACTGCGCCGGGTTCAATCCGATGACGGTCGCTTCCCCGGCGATGCGTGAGCTCAACCTCGAGAGCGAGGGACTTCAGTGGGTGCGCCCGGACGCGATCATGGCCCACCCGTTCGAGGACGGGACGGCGATCGCATTGCACCATGACCTCGCCGCCACGGTTGCGTCGCTGGAGGCCGCTCATCCGGGAGCGGGGGTGGCTTGGGGCGAGCTCATCGAACAGTACCGACCGTTGGCTCAGCGGCTCGTCGAAGCGATCCTCGGACCGCTACCGCCGGTCAGACAATCGCTCGCCTTGGGAGCAGCGCTGCGTCGCGATGGCCTGCTGCTGGCTCGGCGGATGGCCGGCTCCGTAGAGGCATTCGGCCTTGACGTGTTCAACGGAGCCCGCCGTCCGACGGCGTGGCTGGCCGGCTCGGCGCAGCATTCCGGGCTGCCACCGTCCACCGCGGGCAGCGGAGCGTTCGGCTTTCTGCTCCAACTGCTGGGCCATTCACATGGCTGGCCATACCCCGCCGGCGGCCAGGGGGAGATCACGAGCGCGCTGATGAGCATCGCGGCCCGGGAGGGAGTCACTGTTCGCTGTCAGGCGCATGTGGAGCGGATCCTGGTGCGCGTCGGACGAGTCGTGGGCCTCCAGGTGAGCGGCGGTGAACAGCTGCCGGCGCGCGATGTGGTGTCCACGATCAGTGCCCGCCCGCTGGCGGCAATCCTTCCCGAGCACGCGCTGCCCGATCGGCTGCTGCGCCGGTTGCGTATCTGGCGCTACGGAACCGCCGCCTTTAAGCTGGACTACGCGCTGCGCACGCCGGTGCCGTGGTCGGCTCCCGAGGCGCGCGAGGCCACCGTCGTGCATGTGGCGGGCGACCTCCAGGAGCTTTCGCGAGCGGCTCAGGCCGGGAGCCGGGGCGAGATGCCCGAGCGCCCCGCGCTGGTTGTCGGACAGCACACCCTCTATGACCACACGCGAGCGCCGGAGGGCCATCACACGCTGTACTGCTATGCCCACGTGCCGGCCCGCTACGAGTGTTCTGACGAGGAAGTAGCAGCGCGGATCGAGGCGCAGCTTGAACGCTTCGCGCCAGGTTTCTCCGCCACGGTCCTGGCCCGAGCGATTCGCGACCCGCAACAGACCGAGGCCGAGAACCCCAGTCTCGTCGGTGCTGACCTGGGAGGCGGCTCGATGGAACTCGACCAGCAGCTCGTCTTCCGTCCCGCCCCCGAGCTGTGCCGCTATCGCACACCCCTGCGCGGCCTCTACCTTACCGGCGCGTCGGTGCATCCCGGCGGTTCGGTACACGGCATGGGAGGCCGCTCAGCCGCTCGAGCCCTGCTCGCCGACCGGCACCTACGGCCCTGGCGGGCGTGAGCTGATCACGACCTCATCACGCCAGTTTCGGCGATCCGCTTCAAGCGCCGTAGCGACTCGACGTTTCGGTGGTGCACGAGCCAGTCGGTCAACGGGTTGATCGCCAGGCGCGAGAGAGGATCCCCCGCCTCCTCCCGCATCGCCACGTGGGTGGCGTCGCCCTGCGGAGTCAGGAGGAGCGTCACCTTGGCGGTGCCCAGCGGCCGAGCGCGAGCGTGAAGAACCAGCTTGCGTGGGGGATCGACCTCCAGCACCTCGGTGTGATCATCCAGCTTTAACGGCCCCACTCCCACCCGGTGATAGAACCGGGAACGCTCGGCCGGCCACGCGGGGTCGGCATCGCGGATGGTGTCAGAGCCCACCACCCAGTCGCCGTAGCTTCGCGGATCTGACAGTACCGCGAAAACCCGCTCGGGAGGCACGCTGATCTGCTGGTGAGTTGTGGCCATGACCCCGTTCTACCCGCGGAGCACGCCGGTAAAAGGCCTCTCGACACACAGCCGCTTGGTGAGGGAGAGGCGGGGTACTTACTTGGTGTTGCTGCGCCCTGATGATGAGGTGCGCACCGCTAATTGGTTAACCAGTTTCATAGGAGATTCATGTCGCCATCCCCGCTACAGCAGTTGTCCGCGCTCGGCCAGAGCGTCTGGGTCGACTTCCTCTCGCGCCAAGCTCTGGAAGACGGAACGATCGAGCGGCTGATCTGCGAGGACGCGGTGGTGGGGATGACCTCGAACCCGACGATCTTTCAGCAGGCGATGGCGGATGGCACGGCCTACGACGAACAGCTTCACACCGTCCTGGAGCATGAGACCGACGGCAAGGAGGTGTTCCTGACGCTGGCCAAGGAGGATGTCCGCGCGGCCTGTGACCTGCTGCGCGCGACGTGGGAACGCACCGAGCATCTCGATGGACAGGTTTCCCTGGAGGTCGACCCGCGCCTGGCCTATGACCGGGACGGCACGATCGCCGAGGCCCGCCGGCTGCACGAGCTCATCGACCGGCAGAATCTCTACGTCAAGATCCCGGCGACCGAACCCGGCGTTGCCGCGATCGAGGAAACGATCGCGGTTGGCATCCCGGTCAACGTGACGCTGATCTTCTCACTCGAACGCCACCGGGCTGTGATCGAGGCGTATCTGCGCGGTGTGGAGCGGCTAACGGACGCCGGCGGCGATCCGTTCGACGTTCCAAGCGTCGCCAGCTTCTTCGTCTCACGTGTCGACACCGAAACCGACCGCCGGCTCGACGACCTCGGCGGTCACGACGAACTCCGGGGCCGACTCGCGATCGCCAACGCCAAATTGGCCTACCAGCAATACCGCGAAGCCTTCTCCGGAGAGCGCTGGCAGCGACTGGTCCGCAACGGCGCTCGGCCGCAGCGCTGCCTATGGGCGTCAACGTCGGTGAAAGACCCGCGCTACCGGGACACGATGTACGTCGAAGAGCTGATCGGCGCGCAAACCGTGAATACGATGCCACCAGACACTCTGGCGGCAGTCCAGGACCACGGCCAGATCGCGCTGACCCTGGACCGCGCTATCCAGGACGCACGCCGCGTGTTCATCGATCTCGCCGAGGCCGGCGTTGATTACAACGACGTGACCACGACGTTGGAACGCGAAGGCGTCAAGAAGTTTGCCGACTCCTTCGATGAACTGTTCGAGCGCGTTGAGACCAAACGTGACGAGCTCGCGGCAACGCACTCGTGAGCTTTAGGTCGTCGCTTGCGGTGGAGTCGTCGCACCACGAACGCTTATCGCACGCCCGGGAGTTCAGGCGTTAGTTGCCTGAAGGGGTGGGCGGGAGAGGGTGCCCGTGTGCGGAGAGGTGCACTGGGAGCGTTCCGGGGGGGCGCTTATCTGCGTCCTCGCGGTCTCGGTAGCGGTCGTAGATTGCGATTATTTCGTCCATGATCGCGGCGAGCTCTTCGGCCGTCAGGTGTCTGACGCTGTCGGTCATGAACGCCGCGCGCCGCCACTTCAGCGGATACGTCTGGCGGCGTGACCACCATTCCCGCATCCGGTCGTAGGCGCGTTCAACGTAGGTGCGCTCGAGCGCCTCGCCGGCGGCGGCTGTCTCAGGATCGGTCATCCCGGTGTCAAAGCTGCGGGAATGGCTTGTCAATCTCCAGGGACGGCTGCGCCCACGACCTTCGCCGCTTTCCTCCACAAAGCCATATTTGGCAAGGGTCTGGAGGTGCCAGGACATGTTCCCGGGGCTCTCGCCGAGCAGCTCCCCCGCTCGAGTCGCGGTGATGTCCCCGTCACGGCGCATCGTCTCCAGGAGCGCAACGCGCAGCGGATGCGCGAGCGCTCGCATCGCTCTGGGATCAGTGACCACCGGCCGGCGCGGGCGCGAGGTGCTCGCCTGATCGCCAGCACCGGTGGCGATGTCGCTCTTTGACCTCGCCGACGTTCGGTCACGACGCTTGGGCTCGGTCTCCTGAGGCCGCTGGGGCTTTGTCATGCGGATCGACCCCGACGCGTGAGCATCACCGATCATCCCGCGCGACGGGACGGTGGATGGCGCCGCGAGGCATCGCGAGCCGAAGGCCGCACTCGATGAGCAGCCAGCCAGTCCCGCGCCGAGCGACCTCGGTGACGCGATGAGGGCGCTGTTCGGGTCGGCGACGACGAGTTTGCTGGTCGTTGTGCCGAAGCTCTGCAACACGATCTCGGATCAGCGCGTGAACGAGTGCGGGGTGCTGGTGCACGGACTCCTCCTTTGATTGCGCGTCCTCACAAGAGTACTTGTCACAAGAAGCCTTGTCAATGGTCCCTGCCCCGACTGGACCACGCGCCGTGCGCCGCGTCCGTGACATCGTCGGCAGCGGGCCCTCGACGTTTCCCCTTACGACGCCCGGGTAGCACTTTCACGGGACCGGCGAATCAAGCCCACCAGGGCGGGAGAGAGGTGAGACCTTTGAACCGCGACCTAACCGGTTCCAACGTCCCCTGGCACGAGATCGCCGAGTCCCCCGAGTACAAGCGGCTCGAGTCGCTACGCAGGCGCGCGATGGTGATCACGCTGGGCGTGTTTGCCTTGGTCACCGGGACCTTCCTGGTGCTGACCGGATACGCGCGCCCGTTCATGAGCAAGTCGATCGACGGCGCACTGACGGTCGCGTACGTGTGGATTCTCGCGCTCACCGTCTTCGCCTGGTTGCTGGTGTGGGCGTATCTGCGATTCGCCGAGCGCCTGGAGCGGATGTCCCAGGAGATGCTCCGGCGCGGCGGCTACAGCGAGGAGTCACGATGAGCTTTTCGACAATCCTTTTGACCGCCGCGGTGCCCGCCCGCGGCCTGATGATCGCCGTGTTCGTCGGCGTGCTAGCGGTCGCGCTCGGCATCACGTTCTGGGCGGCCAGTCGGATTCAGTCCGCGACCGACTTCTGGTCGGCCGGCCGCGGAATCACCGGTGCACAGAACGGGATCGCGATCGCCGGTGAGTTCCTGTCGGCGGCCGCGTTCCTCGGCGTCGTCGGGCTGATGTTTCTGTCGGGCTTCGACGGCTACATGACCGGGATCGCGGCACTGCTGTCGTTCGTCCCGCTGCTCGTGTTGCTCGCCGCGCGGATGCGCAACGCCGGTCGCTTCACGATGGCCGACGTACTCTTCCTAAGGCTACCGGTCGGTCGCGTGCTGGTCACGTCGGGCATATCGACGATGTGCATCGCGGCGTTCTACGTCGTCGCGCAATCCGTGGCCGCCGGATCGCTCGTCCAGGCGCTGATCGGGATCCCGTTCTGGGTCTCGGTACTGCTGACCGTGGCGGCGATCCTGACCTATGTCGTGATCGGCGGCATGATCTCGACGACCTGGGTTCAGATCATCAAGGCCATGCTGCTGATGCTCGGGGTCGCGACTATGGCGATCTGGGTGCTGGCCAAGTTCGGCTTCGATCCAATCCGGCTGCTCAACCGCGCTGCCGCGCGCTCGGGCCAGGGATCCGCGTACGGCGGACCGGGGCTCGTGTTCCCCAACCGCGTCGACGAGATATCGACGGGAATCGCATTTATGCTCGGAACGCTCGGCCTCCCCCACATCTTGATGCGGTTCATGACCGTGCCCAACGCGCGCGCCGCGCGCCGGTCGATTGGCTGGGCCGTCGGGCTGATCGGCGTCTTCTACGTGTTCGTGGCGACCATCGGCCTGGGCGGCCGCGCGATCCTCGGTGACGCCGGCGTCAAGCTCGGCGGTAAGAGCGGAAACCTGATCGCGCCCTACCTGGCCCAGCACCTCGCCGGCGGTCCCGGAAGCGCGGGGGGCGACATCTTCTTCGCCGCGATCAGCGCGATTGCGTTCACCACGATCCTCGCTGTCGTGGCCGGGGTCCTGATGGCAGCATCGGGCGCCGCCGCCCACGACGTGTACGGGACCGTCCTACGCAAGGGCCAGTCGACCGACCGCCAGGAGATCGTCGCCGGCCGGATCGCGGTCGCGGTGATCGGCGCGATCGGCGCGGTGATCGCGATCATCGCCGGCCCGACGTTCAACGTGCAGCTGCTCGTCGGGATGACGTTCGCGGTGGCCGCATCGGCGAACTTCCCGGTGCTGCTGCTGGCGCTCACATGGCGGCGGTTCAACACGATGGGCGTCGTGTTCGGGATCGCCTTCGGGCTGGTCTCCTCGATCGTGCTGATCATCCTCTCGCCGATGGTCTGGTCTCCGAAGACCGCGGCCCCGTTCCCGCTCGGCAACCCGGCAATCGTCTCGATCCCGATAGGGTTCCTCGGCTGCTTCATCGGAACCTGGCTAGGCCGCCACGAGCAGCTCGGGCTCGACAGCTTCGACGAGGTCCGCGTCCGCAGCACGACCGGGCTCGGATCGGAGAAGGCGATGCCGCGGCGCGCGCCGGGCGCTCGGAAGCCCGGTACACAGCCGCGCGAGCGCGAGCCAGTCGGTGCCCGATGACCGGATGATGGCCCGCATCGGGCTGATCGTCCCATCGTCGAACACGGTCGCCGAGGTCGACTTCTACAGCCGGATGCCCGCGGGCGCGACGTTGCACACCGCGCGCATGTACCTGGAGGAGGTGACCGCGAGCGCCGAGGAGGCGATGCTCGATGAGCACCTCCCCGGGGCGTTGCGGGACCTCGCGACCGTGCGGCCCGACGTGGTCGTGTTCGCCTGTACGAGCGCCGGTGCGCTGCGAGGCAACGCGTCCGAGCTCGAGCTGATCGACGGGATCGCGCAGCGCACCGGCGCTCGCGCGATCAGCGTCGCGGCGGCGGTGCGCGAGGCGATCGCCGACCACGGCGCCCGGGGCGTGGGCGTGGTCACCCCCTATGTGCGCGAGCTCAACGACCGCATCGCGGCCAGCCTCGAGGACGTCGGCCTGTCGGTCACCGCGATCCACGGCATGGGGATCGTCGATAACGCCGAGATCGGCGCGGTGGCGCCCGACCAGATCGCCGCGTTCGCGACCGACAAATTCGGTGATGGAGCCAGGAGGCCGGAGCTGCTGTTCGTCTCGTGCACGAACTTCCGCGCGTTCGAGGCGCGTGAGCGGATCGAGGACGAGCTCAGCGTCCCGGTCGTGACAAGCAATCAGGCGGTCCTCGAGTCCGCGCTCGAGGTGCTCAAAGCTCGGTGACGAGGTCTTCGACCTCGGCAGGGTCGCTCGTCGCCTCGATCTCGGCGAGCGCGCTGTCGCGAGCCCTGGCATCCGCTCTCGAGCTTGGCCTCGATCCAGATCGGTGCGGGCTGCGCTCGCGAAGGTTTCGTGCGGATCTCGGCATCGATGACCCAGGGTCCGACCCTCTGCTGGAATTCAGCGTCCACGCGAGCCGCCGGCCATTCCGGGGCCCATGATCGGGTAAGGCTTCGCGTCAACTGCTGGCTCTGCTGCAGCGCGGCCACGAGGGCCGCGGTAAGGCGATTCTCCCGCTGGTCAACGACGAAGAGCGTGCGACTGGGAGCTGAGTGTCCGAGCGGCAATGTCACTTAACAGGCATTTGTTACCTCGCGTGCCACCAGGAGTTCGCCTCCCGGGATCTGCTCGGGCAGGTCATGCTCGAGCGCGTCGGAAGGAGCGCTGCGCTTCGGCCATCTTGGGCAGCGACCGCGCCGCTGTCCTCCGTGCAGGCGCGGATTTGCGGTGCGGGGTCGGGTGTCGTCGGCACCGTGCCCGCTGTTGTCCGGTGACGCGCTTCGTGCGGTCGTCGGCGGGTGCGCGGGGGTCACATCTTGCTCACGAACGCGCTGAGAGCGATCGTGGCCCGCTAGCGCCGGCGGCCGCCTCGCGTTAGCCTGAGAGCGTGAGCGTCCCGGACCGGGATTCCGAGCGTGTGGGCGCGCCGGGTGCGGGCCGGCGCCAGGGTGGCCGCGGACGAGGTCGGGGGGACGTGGCCGGGTCGGTCCTGTCCGTGCAGCGGATGGCCGGCAACCGGGCCGTCGCGCAGCTGATGGGCAGGAGCGTCGACACCGAGGTGCCCGCGGGGGTGTCGTCCGCCGCCGGGGGTCTCCCGGCCGGGGCCACGGCCTCGTCTCCCGGCTCCGCAACGGTTGTCAGCCACACGGAGCTGCCCGGCGGCTGGACCGAGGCCGGCGGCAAGGTCAGCTCTGGCCGGGTCGGTTCGGTGGACCGGATCCTGCTGGAGGGCCTCAGCGGCTCGCAAGGCGGCAAGGACGGCGGGTGGGGGGCGGGGGCGAAGGCCCGCAACGGCCACGTCGCGGCGACGGGCGGCGGTGGGGCCGGCCACCGGGGCCGTGCGGTGGCGCTCGTCCCGCAGGGGATGAAGCGGTCCGGCGGCCCGATCTCGGTCGTCGTCCACCTGCACGGGATCGACGCGGCGATCGGGCCGGGGACCTCGGGGATGCGCGAGACGGGTGCCGCGCCGGAGGACGTCAGGGATTTCCAGATCCCGCAGCAGCTGGAGGCGTTCGCCGGCCAGCATCCCGATGCGCGCATGGTTGTGCTGATGCCGCTCGGCGCGACCGTTAAGGCGGGCGGCGGGTACACCGTTGACTTCGGGATCGGCAGCCTCGACACGTTCGTCGAGGAGTCGCTGGGCAAGCTTGGGATCGCGGCCGACGGCACGCCGCCTGGCACGGTATACCTGTCTGCCCACAGCGGTGGCGGCTTCGCCGTCTCGGCATGGGGCAGCGAGCCGCTGAAGCGGTACCGGTTCGGCGGCGTGTTCGCCTTCGAGAGCTTCCACGGCGACCTCGACGCCTGGGAGAAGATCGTCACCGACCACCTCGGCAAGGACCACCGCCGGCTGCGCAAGCTTCGCGAGGACGGCGGCGACGAGGGCAAGATCGCCGCCGCCCAGGCGGAATACCTGCGCACCGAGGGATTCCGGTTCGTCGCGTTCGGCGGCTCGACGCCAGGATATGCGGCTCGGGCCCGGGCGCTGCGCGAGACGATCCTGAAGTGGTTCCGCGACAACCACGACGCGCTGGCCGCCACCACCGGCGGGCACAGCGAGCTGATCGGGCTGCTGTGGCGCAACTATCAGGCCGGATACGCGGACGAGAAGCACATGGAGTCGCTGTCCAAGGGCAGCCACTTCGAGAGCGCGCTGGAGATGACGCTGGCGACGCCGCCGGCCTCTGCTTCGGCGACCGCCGCGGGCTCGGCGACCGGTGCCGGCCCGGCGATGGCCCCGCCGACCGGAGCGCCGACGAAGCACAGGCACCACGCGGCCCACGCCGCCAAGACACCCACAGCGCCGTCCGGTAGCGTCGACCACAAGCAGCAGGCGCGTGAGGAGCACAAGGGCGAGCCCACCCCGTCCAAGCCCACCGCGACGGCACCGGTCAAGGCGGCCGACGCCGCGCCCGCCAAGCACGCGGCGGCGGGCAGGCGGCGCAAGTCCCTGCAGGACCCGTTCGTGTTCTCGAAGTGGCCGCTCTACGACAAGCCGATCACGCTCATCCACAAGGGCAAGGGCAGCCCCCATAAGCGCGACGTGGCCGGAACTCCGTCTGAGTTCATGCCCGACCTCCTGCAGCGGGCGAATGTGCCGAGCCCGGAGAACTTCTTCAACGAGTTCGTCGCCGACCTGGAGTTCCTCGGCAAGCCGATCAACGCCCCGATCCACAAGCACCTCGCCGAGCATCTCCGCACCGTCGAGCGCGAGTTCGCCTTCAATTTCGGCGGCCCGGACAAGGACCCCAAGGTCGCCGGTCAGGTGCTCGGTCTCGACGAGGACATCGCCGGCGCGCGCGGCATCAGCGCGACCTCGGCGATCTCGATGCACATGTTCGGGCTGGCGATCGACGTCAACCACCACGACAACCCCTACCTCCAGGCCGGCGGCGGGATCCCGAACAAGATCTTCGAGCGGATCGGCGAGCTGATGAAGGGCGAGGCGCTGATGAAGACCTACACGCCCAAGCGCAAGAAGGGCGCCAAGAAGGATCCGCAGCCCGTGACCGTCGAGTCGAAGACCGACTTCGAGGGCGGCGACCAGTTTGAGGATACCCGCCGCAAGTACACGCGGATGAAGGACTTCAACCAGCTGGTCGTCGACTACTTCGCGCTCGTCGACCCGGCCCACGACGCGGAGCTGAAGAGCCGGCTACAGACCGCGATCGGACCGTGGAAGGGGGTCGACGCCGACACGGCCCGGCAGACGATCGAGGCCGACGTGATGGCGCTCGCGATCAGGCTCGGCCGCCCGCCGAAGAAGAAGGACAAGCACGACACCAAGTACTCCGACCTATCGGACGTCGAGGTGATCCGGCGCAAGGGGTTCCTGCAGCTGCGCGAAGAGGTCGTCCTCGGGCTGAAGCTCAACTGGGGCGCCTGGTACGGCGACATGATGCACTTCGACATGCGCTCCGACGGCGACATCGGCCAGCGGATCTCCGAGCAGATCTTCCGGTTCCTCGGCGAGCAGAAGGCGATCGCCGACGCTCCCGACCCGCTGAGGTAGACCACCGCGGCAGCCCGTACGGGGCGAGATGATCGAGCTCGATTGCGACTCCCCGCATACGAACTGGCCACCGCCGGGCTGCACGACCTCGAAGCCGGCCAGGGAGACGGTCGAGGCGATGCTGGAGATGGCCGCGTCGCTATTCGCCGGCGCTGTCAACGCTCGAACGGAGTTCGATCACGATACGCGCCGGCGTTGCAGAGTTGATCGCCCGTTGGGATTCTTCGAGCGCGACCGTCTGGCGTCGCTGTTCACGGCGATCGAGCCCGAGCTGTCCGGTACCCGCCGATCGACCCCAGTTCGTTCCCGCGCCGGGTCGCTGACGCCGTCGGCGCAACCTATGTCAGCGCGTGCCCCGGCGGGAACGACTCGCGTGGGTTATCACCGACCCCGACCGACAGCATCTGCTCGATCCGGGCTTCTATCTCCGCCGACGGCGGTACGGTACGTCTCACGGCGTAGGCCTCCTTCAATTGTCTTGCAGGACTTGAGGGAACCTACGCCGTCGCCTTGACAGCACAGGCGCTATTTACAGCACTCCTGAGACGCGACCGACTGCATTGTGACCGGACAGGTCCGTCTCCGATCCGGAGGTGCGCGCTTGCGGCAAGGCGCCTGAGTTCGTTCGGGAGATGTTGATCGCCGATCAGGCAGCCCGTCGGGCCTTGGTTGGACCTTGGCTGTAGTCGGTGGCTCGGAAGCAGCCGCGGATGTGGTCGTTAACGACGCCGACGTTCTGCATGAACGCGTACACGCTCGTGGGCCCCACGAACCGGTATCCCTGTAACTTCAACTGCTTGGCGAACGCGTCCGCCTGCGGTGTCGACGTGGGTAGGTCCGCGAGGGACCGCGGCGCACGCTTACGGCTGCTCTCGTAGGACCTCGCGAGCGTGGCAAGACTCGGCGACGCGGACCTCATCGCGCGCGCGTTCTCGACCGTGGCCTGGATCTTGGCGCGGTTACGAATGATCGAGGGATCCTGCACCAGCCGGTCGACATCCCGCTCCGTCATCGCCGCGACCTGCGCGACGTCGAAGCCGTGGAAGGCTATCCCGAACCCATCCCGCTTACCGAACACGATCGACCAGCTGAGCCCGGCCTCGAACACACCCAGGGTGAGCGCCTCGAACAACGCCGACTCGTCGTAAGTGCGCGTACCCCAGACCTCATCGTGGTAGCGGCCAAGCGATGTATCACCAACTCCGGCCCAGGCACAACGCATCTTGCCGTCGTTACCGATGATCACGTCGTTGCCCATCCGGCCCTCCAGCCCACGACCTTGAGGAGTCGCATGTCGACGCAGAGATCCTCTCGAACGCTGACCTCGCTCTCTTGAGTCAACCGACTGCATTCTCCCACGCCGCTAGCCAGAAGCCCGGATGTTGGACGGATCAGGGCGGCAGCCATCCCGCCAGCGTCCGCGCTGCCGGCATCGGACGAGGCTGTCGGGCTGCTGCTCCGAGCGTTCTCAGACGCCGCCGACGCCGCGGAGCTGCCCGGCGTCACGCCGCACATCTGCCGCCACACATTCGCGAGCATCCCGATCGATAAGGGAGCCACCGCAGAGTTCGTCTCCGATCAGCTCGGACATGCGACGACCAAGACGACCTGGGACATCTACGTCCACCTCTTCCGCCGGCGCGAGCACGCCGAGACGGCAAGCGCAGCGCACGAGGACTTTGAGCCAACGATTCGTTTGCTTGCCTCCTGCTTGCCCCCTCGGTTTGTACGGAGCCCATCGAACAACCAGTAAGCATGGCTTGTACAGGGCTTTTCGCAGTGGAGCCAGCCGGGATCGAACCGGCGACCTCCTGCTTGCAAAGCAGGCGCTCTCCCAACTGAGCTATGGCCCCGTCGAGGTCGAGTGTAATGCCGGGTGGCGGCCGGGCCGGGGACCCGGCGCCCGGCGAAAGCGGTCAGGCGCCGGGCGCCAGCTCGAGCCCGAGCGCGCCCAGATCGACGACGCCGCCCCCGGACACGCGGACCACGTCCTGGCGGCCCGCGCGGCGCAGCAGGCTCGCCGCGAAGGCGGCGCGCATGCCGGCGGCGCAGGCCACCGCGGTGGTGCGCCCGTTGTGGGGCAGAACGATCGACTGCACATCGCGGAGGCGATGGAGGGGCACGTGGAGTGAGCCCGGGACGTGACCGGCGACCCACTCGGTGGGCTCACGGACGTCGACGAGGTCCACGGAGTGGTGCCGCAGCCCGTCGGCGAGCTGCTCGAGGTCCCAGGAGTCCGCGCGGGCGACGGGGACGGAATGGCGCCGCCACGCGTCGAGATCGGCGATGGACACGCCCTCCAGATGCCAGAAGCCCACCGCGTGAAGCGCCGAGGACATCCGGTGCGCGTCGGACTCGTCACGGGCGACGATGACCACCGGCGCCTCGGAGTCAAGCGCCCAGCCGGCGCGGGTGCCCACCCCGGCGGAGGAGACGGGCAGGTTGATCGAGCCGGCCACGTGCCCGGCGTCGAACTCGGCGGGGACGCGGCTGTCCAGCACTGTCGCCCCAGTCCCGAGCATGCAGAGCAGCGCGTCGCCGCTCAGCACACCCGGTTCAGGCGGCGACGAGCCTGCCGAGCGGCGGTTGAGGCCCACGATCCGCGGGATGTTGGGCGGGCGCGTCGGCAGATCCCCGGTGAGGTCATCCACGAACCGTTCCTCGTCAAGGGTGAGCAGCGGGTTGTGGCGGCGTTCGAAGCCGATCGTGGAGCTCGTCTTGCTGCTGAGGCCGGCGCCGCCGCACAGCGAGCCGCCGATGTGCGCCGGCCACACCTCGACGTGGTCATCAAGGTCGAGCATCCAGCGCAGGCTGGCGTGCAGCGCGTGCGCGCCCTCCGTCGCCTCCACCGCCAGGTCGGGGCGGGCGACGTCCCCCACCAGCAGCGAGTCCCCGGTGAGCAGCATCCAGGGCTCGGGCCCGCGGCTGAGGTCTGAGACGAGGAAGGTGAGGTGCTCGGGCCGGTGGCCCGGCGCGGCCACGGCGGTGACGCACACCGAGCCCGCGAAGATCTCGTCGCCGGCGAGGATCGCGTCCTCGCCGGGGCCCGGGCGGTGGGCCCGCGCGCCGGTGGCCGTGACGAGTCGCAGGCGCCCCGAGACGTGATCGGCGTGGTCATGGGTGTCGATCACGTGGGCGATGCGGAAGTGCTCGGCGTCGGCGATCTCCAGATAGGGAGCGATGTCCCAGCGGGGATCGATGACGATGGCCTCACCCGCGTCTCCCAGAATGTACGAGGCGCAGCCGAGATCGGAGTAGAGCACTTGACGGAAGAACAAGGGAGAGCCCTTTCGGCCAAATTCGATTGATCCACTGGCGTTGATAGCCCAGATCTGATCAATCGTCAATGGACGGAAAAGCGGTCGGTGTTGGGCGCTTTCAGGCCGCTGCGCGGCCGCGCCCCTCACTCGTCGAAGTCGAAGTCCTTGGGCGGGCGCTGCTCGAACCACAACCGGTCGTGGTCCGGCGTGTCCTGAAGGAACTCGGGCGTCTCCTCGAGCACGTCGTCGTCCGACGCCGGCTCGCGTTCCTCTTCGCCGGCGAGGAACTCCTCGACGTCGTACTCCTCGGTCTCACCGTTGCCCAGGTCGGTGAGCGGCCGCGCGGACTGCGGGACGGCGGGGTGCGGCTCCGGGGCCGGGTCGGCGGCAGCCGGGAAGGAGGGCGGCGGCTCAATCGGCGCCGGGGTCGGCTCGTCGTAGCCCGGCTCGGCCGGGGGCGGCCGTTTGAACACGGGCTCGGCCGGCGGTGGCTCCTCGTAACCGGGCTCTGTGGCGCCGGCCGGAGGATCCTGCAACGAATCGTGCGACCAGCCGTCCTCCTCGGCCTGGTCGTAGGCCAAGCCACCCTCGGGCGCCGCCTGGCCCTCGGCGGGCTCCAGATCCGCAGAGCTCGGGTTGCGCCGGACCGGGCCGAGCGCCTCCCGTTCGGCGCGTTCAACCTCCTCCGGATCGGCGCCCCGGCGGCGTTTCAGATCAAGGTGCTCTCGTATAGCGTCGTCAAGAAGACCCATGCACCACAGCCTACTCGCCGGTGACCACGTTAGCGGTCTCCGGCGCGGCCCTCACAGTGCGATTCTTGCCTTCCCGCTTGGCCACATACAGGGCGGCATCGGCGGCGGCGATGAGGTCATTCTTGGCTCCGTTCATCGAGGCCGCGGCCCCGATGCTCGCGGTCACACTGAGCGAGCCCTCCCCCTCGATCAGCGGGATCTCCATGGACGCGATCGCCATCCGGGCGCGCTCAGCGGCCTCGTAGGCCCCCTCGAGGTCGGTGTGGGGCAGGATGAGCGCCATCTCCTCGCCGCCGTAGCGCGCGGCGAGGTCGACGTCACGGGAGGTCGCGCGCACCGCATCGGCGACGCGGCGGAGCACGAGGTCGCCCTGCTGGTGGCCGTAAACGTCGTTGACGGACTTGAAGTTGTCGATGTCCAGCATGATCACGCCCACCGGATAGTGGTAGCGCCGGACCTCGTCCATCTCGGCGCTGAGCAGGTCCTGGAAGTGGCCGTGCGTGGCCAGTCCGGTGAGGTCGTCGGTGATCGCCTGGCGCTGGACGTCGAAGTGCAGGTTGACGTTGGCCATCGCCAGGGTGGCCTGCGCGGCGAGCGACCGCAGCAGCTCCAGATCGTCCTCGGTGAAGCGGCGCCCGTCGCGGCAGACGGTGATGAGGCCGTGGGTGGGCCCGCCGGGCGTGATCGGGCCTAAGGCGACAGTGGCGAGATGCACATTGCCGTAGGACGCCTCGCCCACCCCGTCGGAGGTCAGCGCCCGTCGCTCGGCGTCGTAGATCGGGCCCTCCAGGCCGGCAAGGCGGCCGACGTGGACCGTCTCGGTGAGCACGTCATCGGAGTTCTCGCGCGCGCTGACGCGGCCGCGCTCGGCGTCGGTGGCGTCCATCGCCGTCTCAAGGGCCAGCTCAAGCAGGGCCTGACGGTCCAGGCCGGACGCGAACGCGTCGCCGATCCGGCGGATTGCCTGTCTCACACGGGCGCGCTCCTGCTCGAGCTCGGCGAGGCGGCCCTCGAGCTGGCGCGACATGGTGTTGAACTCCTCGCCGAGGAGTGCGAACTCGTCATGACCCGAGGTCGGCACGGGCGAGGAGAAGTCGCCGCCGGCGAGGCGCCGGGCGGCGTCCAGGAAGCGCGCGAGCTGCCCGTGCAGCGCGCGGGAGGCCAGCAGCGAGAAGAAGAAGGCCAAGATCAGGAACCCGGCGATGAAGATCCCGGCCAGCAGCCGGTCCGCGGCGACCGAGCCTCCGGATGCGGTGGCATCGGAGAGGATGGAGACGACGACCTGGGACCCGTCAAAGCCGGCGAACGTCTGGGTGACCACCTGGTAGGTGGTGGAGCCGATCGTGACCGACCCCCCGCGCCCCCGCGGCAGCACGTGGTCGGCGGCGCCGTGCAGCGTCGACGCGAGCGTGACGCCGCCCGAGCGCACCACCACGTCGATGCCCGGACCGGCCAGCTCGTGAGCGAACTGGTCCGCGGTGAGCTGTGAGGCGGCCACCGTCCGGGCCGGCCGCGTGGGCGCAGCCTTGACCACCGCGATGCCGGGGGCGATCGCGGTGTGGTCGCCGATATCCACCTCCTCGACCGTTCCTACCTTGAGGGTCAAGCGCGCCAGCCCGGCCTGCGCGGCCAGCACATGGGCCCGGGCGTCGAGCTTCGCGGGCGGCACGAGGGCAAGCTCGCCGGCCACCGCGCGAGCGCGGAGGCTCGCCTGCATGCTGGCGTTCCGATAGGCGCTCTCGGCGGTGCTGGCGACCGCGCTGGCGCGGGCGTCGGCCTTGCCCGACTGGCTGTCGTCGATGAGCCGGAACACCAGAAAGCCGACCGCCGCCATGGGGACGACAACGATCAGCACGAAGAAGCTCGTCAGGCGTGTACGGAAGCTCATCATCGGTCGCTAACGGTTTGTATCGGCAAATCCCAGCGAATCCATAACCCCAGACGCACTCCTACCAGCGGCCCGGGCGATGAGAGTGGACGGTACGGCGACTACACTCTGCCCGAATACCGCGCGGCTTACGCCGCCGCACGGGGCTATAGCTCAGTTGGGAGAGCGCCTGGATCGCACCCAGGAGGTCGCGAGTTCGAGTCTCGCTAGCTCCACTCCCCAAGAGATCCGGCAAAGCACCGGGTTTTGGCTTGGGCGCCGGGGCAGGGCTCACCGCCGTCGATCTCGTGACTCGCGGCGGTGTGGGGCCAGACCGCCGAGAGGATTCGCACGACCCGGATCGAACGGGCCTCTCCGATTCACGCCGGTCGAAAACCAGGCCACTTGAGGGTTGAGGGATCGACCTATTGGGAGCTCGGAAGCGACCGTCGTCGCGAACGCGGCTGGAATCGAAGGCGGCTGGAACGATTGCGGTGGTGTCGACGTCCAGCGGGAAGTCGTGGTCGATCTTGCAGCTATTTCCTTCACTATCGACCACACCCTGGAACGCGGGCCCTGATCGTGCCGCTGGCTTCCAGGGCCGGCGGGGTGGTACACACCGGGACGAGCTTGTCAGAGCCACTCTCCCACCATTGAACCCTGGAAGGAGCGCTCGTTGACAGGTGACAACAAGCCGGGCATCACCACACGGTAATTGTCAGAAGTCATCAGAAGAGCGTGAAACACGCAAGGGTCGAAAACGCATCAAGCCGTGACCCGCCGGCCGTGCGGTTGCCGCACGGCAGCGGCGACGTCGCGGTCGATGCGACAGGGCAACCGTATGACTGACCCATTGTCAACTGACAAGCGGGACTGAAGCGAATCGCCGATCGGCGGCGCCAGGAGCTTTCTGGATCTGCCGGATGGTGACAAGCTGACGGCCTGCGAGGCGCTGAAGATCGATCAGGAATCGAGAAGCGCGCCCACCGACCCGGACGTAGCATCACCGTCGTGACGATCCGCCACGACACCCACGAGCTTCAGGAGGGACGATGACCGCGTCTTCCACCCAGGGAATCAAGACCGTGCTGCATCCCGTGTCCGACCTGGCGGCGGCCACGCCGGTGTACACGGCCCTGATCGGCGCGCCGCCGCAGCACGAGTCGGACTACTACGTCGGCTTCGACGCCGATGGCCAGCACATCGGACTGGTGCCGGGCGGCGGGCCGCAGAGCATGACCTCCCCGGTGGCCTACTGGCACGTGTCCGACATCGAGGCCAAGCTGGCCGAGGTGACCGCCGCGGGCGCCGCCGTGAACGAGCCTCCGCGGGACGTCGGGGGCGGTCGCCTGGTGGCCACCGTCACCGACCCGGATGGCAACGTCCTCGGGCTGCTCCAGGACAGATAATGCGGACATCATGAGCGCGTCCACGCGGACGGACACGCGGTCGCCCACGCGGGGCGGTGCCGACGGCCACGATCTGATCCGCGTGCACGGCGCGCGGGTGAACAACCTCAAGGACGTCAATGTCGAAATCCCCAAGCGCCGGCTGACCGCGTTCACCGGCGTCTCGGGCTCGGGCAAGAGCTCGCTGGTGTTCGGCACGATCGCCGCGGAGTCGCAGCGGATGATCAACGAGACCTACAGCGCCTTCGTACAGGGCTTTATGCCCACGCTGGCGCGGCCCGACGTCGACGTGCTCGAAGGGCTGACGACCGCGATCCTCGTCGACCAGGAGCGGATGGGTGGCGACGCACGCTCCACGGTCGGCACCGCCACCGACGTCAACGCGATGCTGCGCATCCTCTTCAGCCGGCTCGGGCAGCCACACGTGGGCTCGCCCAACGCGTTCTCGTTCAACGTTCCCTCGGTCCGGGCGAGGGGTGCGATGACGATCGAACGCGGCGACCACAAGACCGTCCGCAAGAGCTTCACCCGCGCGGGCGGCATGTGCTCGCGCTGCGAAGGCCTGGGGACGGCCTCCGACATCGATCTCACCCAGCTCTTCGACGACTCCAAGTCGCTCGCCGAGGGCGCGCTCACCATCCCTGGGTACAAGGCAGGCGGCTGGAACTACCGGCTCTACAGCGAGTCGGGCTTCGTGGACCCGGACAAGCCGATCCGCGACTACACCAAGAAGGAGCTGCACGACTTCCTCCACCACGAGCCGACCAGGATGAAGATCGCGGGCATCAACATGACTTACGAAGGGCTGATCCCGCGGATCCAGAAGTCGATGCTCTCCAAGGACCAGGAGTCGGTGCAGCCGCACGTCCGGGCCTTCGTGGAGCGAGCGGTCACCTTCACCGCCTGCCCCGACTGCGGCGGCACCCGGCTCAGCGAGGCGGCGCGGTCCTCCAAGATCGGTCAGATCAGCATCGCCGAGGCGTGCGCGATGGAGATCACCGACCTGGCCGCGTGGGTACGCAGCCTCAACGAGCCGTCGGTGGCGCCACTGCTCGCCGCGCTGCAGGAGACCGTCGACTCGTTCGCGGAGATCGGCCTGGGCTACCTCTCGCTCGACCGGCCTTCGGGCACGCTGTCAGGCGGCGAGGCGCAGCGCGTGAAGATGATCCGCCAGCTCGGCTCCTCGCTCACCGACGTCACCTACGTCTTCGACGAGCCCACCACCGGCCTGCACCCCCACGACATCGAGCGGATGAACGAGCTGCTGCGGCGGCTGCGCAACAAGGGCAACACGGTCCTCGTGGTCGAGCACGAGCCGGAGACGATTGAGATCGCCGACCACGTCGTGGATCTCGGGCCCGGCGCCGGCGCGGCCGGCGGCACCATCTGCTTTCAGGGGACCGTCGCCGGGCTGCGGGGCAGCGGCACGATCACCGGCCGCCACCTGGATGACCGGGGCGCCCTCAAGGAGGCGCTGCGGACGGCCACCGGCTCGCTCGAGATCCGCGGCGCGTCGGAACACAACCTGCGCGACGTCGACGTCGACATCCCGCTCGGGGTGCTGGTCGTGGTCACCGGCGTCGCCGGCTCGGGCAAGAGCTCGCTCGTGCACGGGTCGATCCCGGCGGGCGCAGGTGTCGTGTCGATCGACCAGGACGCGATCCGCGGCTCGCGACGGAGCAACCCCGCGACCTACACCGGCCTGTTGGACCCGATCCGCAAGGCGTTCGCGAAGGCCAACGGCGTGAAGCCGGCGCTCTTCAGCGCCAACTCCGACGGCGCCTGCCCCCACTGCAACGGCGCCGGGGTCATCTACACCGACCTGGGCATGATGGCCGGCATCGCCACCACCTGCGAGGAATGTGAGGGCAAGCGCTTTGAGGCTTCGGTGCTGAACCACCGCCTCGGCGGCCGCGACATCAGCGAGGTGCTGGCGATGTTGGTGACCGACGCGCGGCAGTTCTTCGGGGCCGGCGAGGCGCGCACGCCGGCCGCTCACGCCATCCTTGACCGGCTCGCCGACGTCGGGCTCGGCTACCTCAGCCTCGGCCAGCCGCTTCCGACGCTGTCCGGCGGCGAGCGGCAGCGGCTGAAGCTCGCCACCCACATGAGCGACAAGGCCAGCGTCTACATCCTGGACGAGCCGACCATCGGCCTGCACCTCGCCGACGTCGAGCAGCTGCTCGGCCTGCTCGACCGTCTCGTCGACTCCGGCAGGTCCGTCATCGTCATCGAGCACCACCAGGCGGTGATGGCGCACGCCGACTGGATCATCGACCTCGGCCCCGGCGCCGGCCGCGAGGGCGGCCGGATCGTGTTCGAGGGCACGCCGGCCGATCTCGTGACCGCCCGCTCGACCCTCACCGGCACGCACCTCGCGGCCTACGTGAGCGCCTGAGCGAAGCCCGCGCGGGCCTACGCCCGGCGGAAGGCGCGCACCGAGAGCGGCACGAAGATGAGCAGCAGTCCCGCCATCCAGGCGAGCATACCCAGCGCGGGGCCGAGCGCGTGGCCGTGGCCGATCGTGAGCGCCCGGGCGGCGTTCACGGTGAGCGTCACCGGGTTGATGTCGGCGAACCAGCGCAGGACCCCGGGCATCGAGCTCGTCGGCACGAACGCCGAGGACGCGAACACCAGCGGGAAGACCCAGATAAAGCCGACCGACTGGGCGGTCTCGGGATCGCGCGCGGAGATCCCGATGAACGCGCTGATCCACGAGAACACGTAGGCGAAGGCGAGCACGAGGAGCAGCCCAAGCGCGACCTCGTACGCCGGCTCGGTCGGCCTGAACCCCACGGCGATCCCCAACCCGAGCATCAGGAGCACGGTTACGGCATTGGTCGCCAGATCAGCGGTCGTCCGGCCCACCAGGACGGCCGAACGCGCGATCGGGAGCGAGCGGAAGCGGTCCACGACACCGGCCTTCATGTCCTCGGTGAGTCCGAGACCGGTGGTGAGCGAGCCGAACACGGCGGTCATCACAATGATCCCGGGGAGCAGGTAGTCGACGTAGTGGACGTGACCGGTGTTGATCGCGCCGCCAAACACATACCGGAACAGGAGCACGAGGATCACCGGCTGGACGAACAGGTAGACGACGTACATCGGCCGCCGCAGGACCTTGCGCAACTGGCGCACCAGCATGACCCTGCTGTCGGAGAGCGTCTCGGCCATCGTCAGGCGGCGACCGTCGGGAATTGTGTCTGTCAGGGTGCTCATGCCGCTACCTCCTGGGCGTATTCGTTGTCCGCGGGCGGCTCAGCCGGCCGCCCGGTGAGCGTCAGAAAGACGTCGTCGAGACTCGGCTGCTGGAGCTCGACGGAGACGAGCACGAGCCCACGCGCGTCCAACCGCCGGATGGCGTCCGACGACGCGCCCGGATCGGTCACGGTGAGCCGGATCTCTCGCTCGGCGGCGTTGATGAGGGGCGGCTCGCCGACAGCGAGGCCGGCGACCGCCTCGGCCGCCTCGCCGATGCGGGCCGCGTCCGGGAGCCGGAGGGTCAGGACGCTGCCGCCGACCATCGCCTTGAGCTCCGACGCCGTCCCCTCGGCGCGGATCCGCCCCTGGTCGACGACGGCGATTCGCGCCGCAAAGCGGTCGGCCTCCTCCAGGTACTGGGTCGTGAGCAGCACGGTGACGCCATCGCGCGCGAGCTCCGCCACGACGCGCCATAGCTCCTGGCGCGAGCGCGGATCGAGTCCGGTCGTCGGCTCGTCGAGCAGCACGACCGGCGCACCGCCGATCAGCCCGGCCGCGAGGTCGAGACGGCGGCGCATACCCCCCGAGTAGACGGCGGCGCGGCGATCGGCCGCTTCGATGAGATCGAAGCGCTCGAGCAGCTGCGCAGCGCGGGCGCGGGCGTCGGCTCCGGACATCCGGTTCAGGCGCGCGATCATCTCCAGGTTCTCGCGACCCGTGAGCTCGCCGTCGACCGCGGCGAACTGCCCGGCCAGCCCGATCCGCCGCCGCACGGCCAGCGGCTCCCGCAGGACGTCATGCCCGTGCACGCGGGCCTCGCCGGACGTCGGCTCCAGGAGCGTCGCCAGGATCCGGACGAGCGTCGTCTTGCCGGCGCCGTTGGGCCCCAGCAGGCCGAACACCATTCCGGCAGGGACGTCGAGCTCGAGGCCGTCCAGCGCGGTGACGTCGCCGAACTGCCTGCGCAGGTCGCGCACCTCGATTGCTGAAGTTGTGGTCATGTCTGAACCTCCGGGTGTTTCTCAGTCCGCACCCGGGTAGGCGCGGTTGATCGTGATGTCGCCGTAGCCGCTCTTGGCCCGCACCTCGACCACGGTCTCGCCGGGCCCGGGGGGCCCGCTGCGATCGAGGTCGTTGCGCACCTGGCCGTAGCCGGTTCCGAGATCGAGCCAGGCCGCCGTCCCGTCGGGGACGCCAACCTCGATCTCGCCAAAGCCGGTTCGCGCCTCGACAGAGCCGGTCGCCGCGGCGCCGACGTGGACGTCCCCGGTCCCGTTCTTGATCACGGTTGGCCCGTGGAGCTCGCCGGCGCGGATCTCGCCCGTGCCGGTGCTGAGCTCGGCCGCGCCGGCGACGTGCCCGACCGCGACGTCGCCCGCGCCCGACGTCAGCCTCGCCGTCGCCGTCCGCTCGACGTCGATGTCACCGTAACCGACCTTGATCTGGGTCTCGCCCAGCACGCCCGTGGCGCGAACCGAGCCCATCGCGGACTTCGCGATCACACGCGAGCCGGCGGGGAGCTCGACGCGGACGTCCACGGCACCGCCATGGCCGCGGGGGGTGTACGTGCGCCAGTTCCGCGGAGTCCGCACCAGGACCCGGCCGGGGACGCTCTCCACCAGCGTGCGCTCGGCGGCGCTCACGTCGTCGCGCGCCGCCTCGTTGCCCGGGCGCACCTCGACCACGGTGTCGGCGCGAACGCCGGCCTCGATGCGCACGTCCGCGACGGACAGCTCGAGCTCCAGCGTGATCGGGCCGGGTGTCTCAAAGCGCGGCATCACCGCCCCCATCCCTTGTAGCGCTGGCCGCCATAGGTCGGGCCGGACTCGCCGGAGCCGGACCGGCCGCGGTCGACCGCGGCCACCGCAGCACGCACGAGCCAGGCGTTGATCGAGAGGCCATCGTGCTCAGCGGCCTGCTCGACCCGGCCCTTGAGCTGCTCGGGCAGGCGCAGATTGATCCGGGCCACCGCGCCCTCGCCGCCCGCGGGGCCATCGCCGGCGGGCGCCTCGTCGGGGCCGCCGTCGCCCGCGTCGCGTCCCTGCCGTTCGGCGGGCTCGCTGACCACGAACTCGGGCTCGCCCTCGCGCAGCCGCAGCTCAACCGAGGCGGGCGCCAGGTCCCGGGTGATCTCGGCGGCAGCTGCCGCCAGGACGTCGAGCAGCATCAGCCGCACCGAGTCGTCGAGCGACGCGATCAGCCGCTGGGCCGCCCGCGCCTCCTCTTCTCTCTCCCCGTCGGCCGCCAGCGCCAGCCGGTCGCGGAGTCGTTCCAGATGTCTGTCCAGTTGCATGGCACCAGTGTGGCACCATTTTGGCATCATGTCAAGCCATAGTGATGCCATCCTGGCCCAAAGCGGGTGCCAGCGGTGCCGGCGCGGGGCTCTGGGACACCATGGGCCCGCGCACCTGCACCAGACACCCGGCGACGTCGGGGTCCTTGGGCTCGAAGCCCGTGAGACGGGTCTTGGGATCGATGGCGTCGAGCAGCCCGCGCGTCATGCCGCGGTGCAGGCCGCACACCAGCGTCTGTCGCTGGCGGACGACCGCGCGATAGGGACAGTTGCACAGCCGGTAGGTCATGCGTTCCGCGCCGTCCGGCGTGCGCTCGGGCTGGAAGCCCAACGCCCCCAGCACGTCATGAAACCGCTGCTCGGAGGGCGCGTTCTCGGCGTGCCCGGCGGCCAGCTCGCGGCCGATCTCGCGTCCCGCCGCCTCCACATCGCGGGCGTGCGCGTGGACGGCGACCAGCGAACGCACCAACCAGCGGGCGAGCTCGGCGTATGCAGTGGGCGGGTCTCCACCGGGCTGCGCGTCGGGGTCGACGGACCAGGTGTCCCGGGGACGGCCGCGCGACCGGCGCTCGCGATGACGCGCCACCAGCCCGTCCCCATGCAGGCGCTCCAGGTGCGTCCGCACCCCGTTGGGATGCAGACCGACGCGCTCGGCCAGCTCCTCGGTCGGCGCCGGCCGGTGCAACTCCCCCAGCAGCGCGAACAGGCGCGCCCGGGTGGGTTGAGCCAGCGCATCCCGGGCTGGGGAGGGCACGTCCATCCGCACAGTTTCGCAAAGCGCGAGTGGGAAAACCTCAGGCGCTCCGGCGCTCGGAGCGGCGCCGTGGCGGTCGCGCTGCGCGGCGCGACCGGAATCCTTACGCTGGCGCGTGCCGTGCTCGCCGCCGCTCCGGCGCGATCATGCCGCCCGAGCCGATGCCCGACTTCGCCGACCTGTCGCTCACCGAGATCGTCGAGTCCGTGGCCGCGCGCGATCCCACCCCCGGCGCCGGCCCGAGCCTGGCCTGGACGTGCGCGCTCGCCGCCGCCCTGGTCGAGATGGTCAGCGCCGTGATGCTGCGCAGGGAGCCGGACCCGCCGGCGGCGATGGAGGCGCGCCGCGCGCACGCCCACGCACTGCGTGCCACGGCCCTGTCTCTCGCCGACCTCGACGCCGCCGCCTACCGCGAAGTGCTGGCGGTGCAGCGGCGCCGCGACGAGCCCGGCCATCCGCAGCGGCTGCGCCAGGCGCTGGCCGATGCCGCCGACCCGTTGGTGCGGATCGTGCAGACCGCCCGTGAGGTGAGCGAGTTGGCGACGGAGGCCGTCGCCGATGCTCGCGGCGGCATCCGCGGAGAGGCGATCACCGCGCTCGTGCTCGCCGCCAGTGTGGCACGCGGCGGCGTGGCGCTGGTCGAGCTCAACCTCGCCGGGGATCCGCATGACCCGCGACGGGCGCTCGTGCGCGAGGCCGCCGCCGCAGCCGCGGCCACCCTCGAGCGCACGGTCGGCCCGGTCTAGTGCACCGTTTCCGAACTCCCTTGCGCTCTGGCGGCGTCTGGACGCGCCTGGCCGGGTCCGCCGGCCCGGCATGTACGCCCGGTACTAGCTGGGCCAGCGGACACCGCCCACGCACGCCCAGCCACTCGCCAGATCATCAAGGAACTTACGAAACGCTGCCCTAGGCGATCGAGCGCAGCCCGCGCAGGGCCGCCGCGCCGAGCACGATCTCCAGCGCAACGCCGACAATCCCGACCGCGATCCCGGCGATGACCACGAGCGCGTCCTCCAGGAGCACCCCGAGTGAGAGGATCACCACGCCGAGCGACGGCAGGGTATCCAGGGCGGTGAACGGCGGCGCGAAGAACGCCCCTGCCGCGCCGGCGATCACCAGCAGCCCGAAGACGGCGTTGGAGAGACGGTGCCCGAACAGGAAGGCCAGCCGGGGCCGCGACAGCCGTTCCAGGCGGCGGATCAGCTTCGTCAGCGAGGCGATGAACCGCTGCTGCCGGGCGCCGGCGAGCTCGAGCCGCTGCCAGCGCTGCGGCAGCCACACCTGCCGTCGGCCGACGATGAGCTCGAGCGCGAGGAGCGCGGCGATGATCTCAAAGAGGTGGGTCGCGCCGCCGGTGGGCAGGGGCAGGGCTGGCACTGCGAGCAGCAGCACGAACAGGACCGCAAAGCTCTTCTCGCCGAAGGTGGTCACGAGGCTGCCGAGCGTCTTGTCGCCTTCGCCGCTCAGCCATTGCTCGAGCTCTGCGCTGAGCTTCTGCGGCTCCGCCGTGGCGTCGGCGGGATCGGCTGGCGAGGGCTTATCCTCGGACGCGGTCATGACGGCAGTGTGCCGCGGCCGGCGCGCGCCGGCCGCGGCGAGCGGCGTACCGCTCTGAGCGAGTGCCTACCGGGCGCTCGCCGCGGCGGCGCTGCCGATCTGCGGTCCGAGCTCCACCAGCCGCCGGGCCGCGGTGGCGATTGCATCCGCGTCGATGCCTACATCGGCCAGCAGTTCGGCCATCTTGCCCGAGCCGGGCAGATGCGAGACCGCGAGCTTCACCACGCGCGGACGCTCGTCGGCGTCGGCCAGCGCGCTGATCACCGCCTCGCCGATACCGCCCTCGGGCCAGTGGTCCTCTACGACCACGAAGCGCCCGCCGGTGGCGGCCGAGGCGGCGGCAAGCGTGTCGACGTCGACCGGCTTGACGGAGTAGAGGTCAATGACGCGGGCGTGGACGCCCTCGGAGGCGAGGGCATCGGCGGCCTTGAGCGCCTCATGCAGGGTGACCCCGGCGCCGATGAGGGTCACCTGATCGTCGTGTGACTCACGTACCACGCGCGACCCGCCGATCCGGAACTCCTCGTCGGGGCCGTAGAGCGTGGGCAGGCCCGCGCGCGTGGAGCGGAGGTAGGAGATGCCGTCATGGTCGGCCATGGCCTCCACGAGCTTCACCGTCTGGTTGGGGTCCGACGGATACAGCACCACCGAATTGCCGAGCGCCCGGAACTCGGCCAAGTCCTCCAGCGCCATCTGTGACGGACCGTCCTCGCCGATCGAGACGCCGGCATGCGAGCCGTTGAGGCAGAGCTTGGCCTGCGAGATGACCGCCATGCGCACGAAGTCATACGACCGCGAGTGGAAGGCGGCGAACGTGGCAACAAACGGCGTCCACCCGCGAACCTGGAAGCCGATCGCGGTCGCCATCATCATCTGCTCGGCGATGTAGGCCTCGAAGTAGCGCTCGGGTGTCTTCTTGATCGCCTCGTCGGTGTGGGTGGAGTTGCTGACCTCGCCGTCGATGACAACGACGTCGCCGCGACGCTGCATGACCGCCGCCACGCCCTCGCCGAACGCCTTGCGGGTCGGGACGGCGTCACCGGCGACCTCGTAGCTGGGCAGCGGCACCGAGGGGTCGGCGTCGAAGCGATGCGGGGTGCCGGCGCTCTCAGGCTTGGCCACGTCGACATGGATGGGGCCGACGTTGCCGAGCTCCTCGATCGCCTTGTCGGGATCCTTGAGCGGCTGGCCGTGCTTGCCCTCGACGTTGGCGGTCTCGGTGGCACCGTAGCCCTTGATGGTGCGGGCGACGATCATGGTCGGCTTGCCCGCCGTCGCCTCGGCCTCAGTGAAGGCGCGGTCGATCTCGACGATGTCGTGGCCGTTGATCTCGATCGTGTTCCAGCCTGCGGCCTCGGCGCGCCTGGCGTAGGAATCGAGGTTCCAGCCGTGCATCGTCTCGCCGCGCTGGCCCAGGCGGTTGACGTCGATCATGGCCACGAGGTTGTCCAGGCCGTTGACCCCGGCGTGCTCGACGGCCTCCCAGATCGAGCCCTCCGCCATCTCGGAGTCGCCGCACAGTGTGAAGACGCGGTAGGGGAGGCGATCCAGGTCGCGGGCGCATAGCGCGACCCCAGCGGCGATGGGCATGCCCTGGCCGAGCGAGCCGGTGGCGACATCGACCCACGGCAGGATGGGCGTGGGGTGGCCCTCCAGCTTGGACCCGAACTGGCGGAACGTCAGCAGCTCCTCGTCGGTGATCGCGCCGGCGGCGGCGAACATGGCGTAGACGAGCGGCGAGGCATGGCCCTTGGAGAAGATGAGGTGATCGTTGTTGGGGTTCTCAGGGTTCTCGTAGTCGTAGCGGAGATGGCGTGCCATCAGCACGGCCATGAGGTCGGCAGCGGACATCGACGAGGTGGGGTGGCCGGAGTTGGCGGCGGCCGCCGCCCGGACCGAGTCGATACGCAGGCGCTGGGCGAGCTGATGGATCTCTTCGTTGGTCATCGGGCCTTCCTCTGGATCGGGGCCGTTTCGTGATGAACTGCGCGCGAAGCGCAGGCGCAAAACATCCGGCGCATCCGAGTAATAGCACCCGGCTGGCTCTATGCGTCAGACGAAATGTGCCTATGAATCACAAGGGATGGGACGCAGCGGGAGCGGCGTCCGGGCGGCGCGTGACCGCGGCGCCGGCGTCGGGGTGCAGACGTAGTGCGGCCACGGTGCCGGTGAGCGCCACGAGGGCCAGCAGCAGGAAGGCCACGCTGTAGGGGCTGGCCGCGGTGGTTGCGCCCGGCAGAACGCCCGCCAGGGGACCGCCGGCGCGAATGGCCACGGCGCCCAGCGGCACGCCCAACCCCACCGCCAACTGCTGCGCGGTGGCCTGCAGCGTGTTGGCGTCCCGGATCTGCTCCGGCGGGGTGTCGCTGAAGGCGATGGTCGAGTAGCACGTGAGGCTCACCGAGCGGCCGACGCCGTTGAGCAGCCCCACCGTCGCGATGAGCACCAGGGGCGTTCCGGCGTGCAGGAACGCCGCCGCCACCATTGTCGCGGCGGCGCCGGCGGTGGATGCCACCAGCACCGGGCGAAAGCCGAAGCGGCGCAGCAGCGGCGTCGTGGTGGGCTTGATCGCGATGTTGCCGATGAACACGAACACCACCACCGCGCCCGACTTCACCGGGCTCCACCCGAAGGCATCCTGAAAGAGCAGGGTGAGCACGAACGGGACCGCCGTGATCGCCGTCCAGAACAGCGTGCCGCTCCCCAGCGCGGCGCGGAAGGTGGGCACTCGCAGGGTGCGCAGGTTGACCAGCGGGTGAGGGACGCGCAACAGATGCAGCACTGCGCCGCCCAGGGCGATCGCCGCGCCGGCCGCGCAGGCGATCACCCCCGACCACGGCACGCGGCCCTGTGACAACAGGTAGGCCATGTAAGTGGCGGCGGCCAGGCCCCCGCACGTGAGCACGCCGCCGACCGGATCGAGCGGCGGCGCGGTCTCGTCGGTGTGCGGCGAGTCGATCAGCCGCCACGCGACGACGAACGCCAGCACCCCCAGCGGCACGTTGACCAGGAACAGCCACTGCCAGCTCGCGTAGGTGGTGATCGCCCCGCCGGCCAGCGGGGCCACGACCGGCGCTACCAGCCCCGGCCACACAAGCAGCCCGATCATCGCCAGCACCTGGGCCTTGCCGGTGCGCGACAGCACCACCAGGCGGCCGACCGGAACCATCATGGCGCCGCCGATGCCCTGGGTGATGCGAAACACCACCAACTCGGCCAGGCTGGTCGCGGCCGCACACGCGAGCGAGGACGTGGTGAAGACCACGATCGCCGTCAGGAACACCGGGCGCGCCCCCCACCGAGCCGACAGCCAGCCGCTGAGCGGGATGAACACCGCGAGCGTCACCATGTACGCCGCGATCACGAGCCCCACCGAGGTGGAGGCCACATGCAGGGCGTCCCCGATGCGCGGCGCGGCGGTCGTCACGATCGTGCCGTCCAGGTTCTCCATGAAGAAGCAGCCGGCGACCAGCAGGGCGGTATTGCGTAAGCGGCGATCAGTCATCTCGAGCGGCGTACGATTAAAGCCATGACTGCGCTTGGCCTAGCACTGCTGGTGATCGGGGCGGTGGTGGCGATCGCTGAAGCGCACTATCCCACGCAAGGGATCGCCGGAGGGATCGGCGTGCTCGTGATGGCGCTGGGGGCAGTGCTCGCGATCACCGGACTCGGGGGTGCGGTCGCGGTGGCCCTCCTGGCCGGAGGCGCGCTAGCGGCCGTCGGCGCGGGGGCCGTGCTCGTCTCGCTCAAGAAGGGCGGCGCCGTCCGGCAGCGTCGAGTCCGAACCGGCGCCGAGGGGATCATCGGCCATGTCGGGACAGTGCGGACCTGGGCGGAGTCGGGGGGCAGCGTGGCCGTGGACGGGGCGCTGTGGCGCGCCAGCCGGTCGCTCGGCCCAGATGACGACGACGACGATCCGATGAGCCGCGAGCTGCACGCCGGGGACACGATCGTCGTGGAGCGGCTGAACGGACTGACGCTGTGCGTGCGCCCGGCAGAGGAATGGGAGCTGATCTAGCCGATGGTGACCGCAATCATCATCATCCTCGCCGTGATCCTGGTGGTGGCGCTCACCGCGCTGGCGAGCGCCATCCGGGTGCTGCGGGAGTACGAGCGCGGGATCGTGTTCCGGCTGGGGCGCCTCATGGAGGTCCGAGGCCCGGGCCTCCAGCTGCTCATCCCGTCGCTTGACCGGATGGTTCGCGTGAGCCTGCGCACGGTGACCCTGTCGATCCCGCCGCAGGAGATCATCACACGTGACAACGTCCCGGCTCGGGTCACCGCGGTGACCTACTACCGGGTGATCGACCCCAGCAAGGCGGTCACCGAGGTGGAGAGCTTCCAGTCGGCGACCCTGCAGATCGCGCAGACGTCCCTGCGGTCGGTGCTCGGCGTCGTCGACCTCGACACGCTGCTGTCCGAGCGCGAGCATCTCAACGCGTCGTTGCAGGAGGTGATCGACGCCCAGACCGAGCCGTGGGGGATCAAGGTGACCACCGTCGAGATCAAGGACGTCGAGATCCCCGAGCGGATGCAGCACGCGATCGCCCGCCAGGCCGAGGCCGAGCGCGAGCGCCGCGCCAAGATCATCAACGCCGAGGGCGAGGCCCAGGCGGCGGCCAAGCTGGCGGAGGCGGCGGACGTGATCGGCCGCAACCCGGTGACGCTGCAGCTGCGCTACCTCCAGACGTTGCGCGAGATCGGCGGCAACCAGAACTCGACGATCGTCTTTCCGATGGACGTGGTGCGCCCGGTGGTCGAAGCTCTCGGTGGCGCAGCGGCTGCGTCCGGCCCGATGTCGGTTGCGGTGCCTCAGCCGTCGGGTACCGAGGCATTGGACGCGTTGGTCGCCGAGCAGCTCGAGGCGGCGCGCCGCGGCCAGCTGGGCCCGGGAGCGGAGAGCTCCACCGATGGCGCGCCTGACGCCGAGGCGGAGCCGGAGCCCGCGGCCCGCGACGACGAGTCAGCCGGCGCGTGAGCGGCCGTCGCTTCCGATAGGCCTAGGAGTGCGGCGTCGCCGTACCGCTGACCGAGCTGGGCGACCATCGCCCGGCCTGCCCGGCGGTGTTGACCGCGCGGACGCGGAAGCGGTACGTCTGCCCGGCGTTGCCGACGAACGCGTAATGGGTGCGCGAGGTATGCGCGAGGATCATCCGCCACGCGCCGCCGACCCGCTGCTGGAGCTGCGAATACGCCAGCGGCGTGCCGCCCGTGGTCGAGACCTTCCACCGCCAGGGTCAAGTGCACCCGCCCTGCCGGCGGGTCCCGTTGACGGCGGCGGTGACGCCGGCGATCCGCGGCGGCGACGGGCCGCACTGGCGCTTGTAGATGTCGGTGCCGAAGTAGGTGGAGTGAGGCAGCCCGGCGTAGCCGAGGTGCGAGAGCCCAAACGTGTTCTCCACGCTGCCGAGCATCGTGTAGTGGTTGTAGGGCGTGTTGGTGACGGTCCCGGGCGCGATGCACGGGGACAGCAGGACCGCGGCGGTGCGCCCGCCGCCGGGGCCGGTGCCGCCGGGCTCAGGCGCGGCCGGGCCGGGGAGCTCGCCGCAGCACGAGCTGGAGTCACCGCCGGCGGCCTCGTCGAAGATGACCATCAGCAAACCGTCCTCCTTGAACGCCTGAGACGCCGTGATCCTCGGCACCCAGGTCTCCAGGAAGGCGTCGGCGGCGGGCAGCCCGCCGGTCTGGCCGTTGGCGCAGTTCGCGTCATGCCCGTCGCTGCACAGGTTGGGCGTGATGAAGGTGTAGTTGCGTGTGCTGGAGACGCGCGAGAGGTCTCCGGGCAGGTCGTTGAGGTTGACGACGTGGCTGTCGCACGACCCGGTGTTGTCGATGATCGAGTGGAAGTAGACGAACGGGTCATGGCGGGTCGCGTACATATCGGTGGGCGTCGCCGCCTCGGTGTGGTCGGGCTGGCCGGCGACCGGCTGACCGCAGGTGGCCGACTCGCGGCTCGGATCCGCGCCCATGTCCTCGTCGTATGAGCGCCAGGTGAAGCCCGCGGTGGCGAGTTGGGCGGGGAGCGTCGTCACATCGGAGGGGTACACGCAGCCGCTGCCCGGCTGCTGGCCGAACGAGCCCAGCGGCGCCGTGGTGGCGAAGTTGGCGAACACGCCGCAGTCGGCCTGCGTGGACCGGTTGGGCGCCTGGCCGCTGATCATGGCGATGTAGTTGTCCAGCGACGCGTGACCGACCCCGTAGTAGTTGGACATGAACTCCCCGCGGGCCGGCAGCGTCCTGGAGAGGTACGGAGCGGGCGAGTCCGACCCGAATGTCACCGCCGCCGACTCGTTCTCCAGCACGATCACGAACACGTGGCGGACCTGGAACCGTCCGCCGGCGGGAGCGGCCACCGCGGTCGCGCACCCGGCGGCCGCGCAGGCCAGCGCCAGCAGCGCGCCGATGATCGCGCAGCGGAGGATCAGGGGGCGTGGCACCTCAAGCACACTAACCTCCGCCGTCCCATGGCGATCCGGTCCGACATCCGCAACATCGCGATCATCGCCCACGTCGACCACGGCAAGACCACGCTGGTGGACGCCCTGCTGTGGCAGTCGGGCGCCTTTCGCGCCAACCAGGACGTGGCCGAGCGTGTGCTGGACTCGATGGACCTCGAGCGCGAGAAGGGGATCACGATCCTGGCCAAGAACACCGCCGTGCGCTACGGCGGGGTGAAGCTCAACATCGTCGACACCCCCGGCCACGCCGACTTCGGCGGCGAGGTCGAGCGCGGCCTGACGATGGTGGACGGCGTGCTGCTGCTCGTCGACGCCTCCGAGGGGCCGCTGCCCCAGACGCGGTTCGTGCTGCGCAAGGCGCTGGAGGCGCGGCTGCCGGTGATCCTGGTGGTGAACAAGATCGACCGTCCCGATGCGCGCATCACCGAGGTGGTCGACGAGGTCTACGAGCTGTTCCTGGACCTCGACGCCGACGAGTCCCAGATCGAGTTCCCGATCGTCTACACCAACGCCAGGGCCGGCCAGGCCTCGCTCGACCCCGAATTCGACCCCACCCACCCCACCGATCTCCAGCCTTTGCTCGACCTGCTCGTGGAGCACGTGCCCCCGCCCGAGCACGATCCTCACCACCCACTCCAGGCCCACGTCACCAACCTTGACGCCTCCCCCTACGTGGGCCGGCTGGCGATCTGCCGGGTGCGCCACGGGACGATCCGCCGCGGCGAGACCGTGGCGTGGTGTCGCCATGACGGCTCGATCGAGAGCGTCAAGGTATCCGAGCTGTATGTCACCGAGGCGCTGGACCGCGTCGAGGCCGAGGAGGCGGCAGCCGGCGAGATCATCTCGGTGGCCGGCATTCCGGAGATCACGATCGGCGACACCCTGGCCGACGCGGCGGATCCGACGCCGCTGCCGGTGATCACCGTGGATGAGCCGTCGCTGTCGGTGACCCTCGGCATCAACACCTCGCCGCTGGCCGGCCAGGACGGCACGCTGCTCACCGCCAGCCAGGTCAAGGCCCGGCTGGAGCGCGAGCTGGTGGGCAACGTCTCGCTGCGGATCGCCGAGACCGAACGCCCCGACGTGTGGGAGGTGCAGGGACGCGGGGAGCTGGCCCTGGCCATCCTGGTGGAGCTGATGCGCCGCGAGGGCTTCGAGCTGACCGTGGGCAAGCCCCAGGTGGTCACGCGCGAGATCAACGGCAGGACCCACGAGCCGGTCGAGCGCATGAGCGTCGACGCTCCGGACGAGTACGTCGGCGTCATCACCCAGCTGATGGCCCTGCGCAAGGGGCGCATGGAGCAGATGGTCAACCACGGCACCGGCTGGGTACGGATGGAGTACCTGGTGCCGGCGCGGGGACTGATCGGCTTCCGCACGGAGTTCCTAACCGAGACACGGGGCACCGGCCTGGTTCACCACGTGTTCGACCGCTGGGAGCCCTGGCACGGTGAGCTGCGCACGCGGCCCACCGGCTCGCTCGTGGCCGACCGGCGGGGCACCGTGGCGGCGTTCGCCCTGTTCAACCTCCAGGAGCGCGGCATCCTGTTCGTCGAGCCCGGCGACGCGGTCTACGAGGGGATGATCGTGGGCGAGAACTCGCGCGCCGAAGACCTGGATGTCAACGCGATCAAAGAGAAGCACCTCACCAACATGCGCTCCTCCACCGCCGACGAGCTGGTGCGGCTGGTGCCCAAGCGCGAGCTGTCACTCGACCAGGCGCTGGAGTTCCTGCGCGCCGACGAGTGCGTCGAGGTCACCCCCCACGCGGTGCGGCTGCGCAAGGCCACGCTGGACAGGACCGAGCGGCTGCGCGAGTCGCGCGCGGTGCGGGCCGCCGCCGGCTCGGTCGCGTAGGCTTCCCAGCAGGGGAAGCCCCTGGCCGACCACCGATCTGCGCAATCGACGATCATCTGCAGCACGTGTCCGGCTCCATTCGTCGCCACGCCCTCCGCCTCGCAGCCATTGGATCAGCGCTCCTCGTTGTCGCCTGGTTCGGCGTCGGCGTTCGCCAGGCGATCGACACCAACCGGGCCTCGGCAATCGTCCAATCGTCGGCGACGCTCACTCCCGCCCGTGCACGCAGCGCTGACCGGCTGCTGAGCAAGGCCTCGTTTCTTGACCCTGACAGCCAGGTGGAACTGTTGCGCTCACAGGTGGCGATGGCGGCTGGCGACCGGGGCGCCGCCCGTCGGCTCGCCGCCCAGGTGACCCGGCAGGAACCGCTCAACGCCGCCGCGTGGTACCAGCTGGTGAGAGCGACCGGGCCAACCGCCGCGCGCGCACTGCAGCGTCTCGCCGCCCTCGTGAGAACTGTCCCTGAGAAGCCGTGAGCACGACCGCGGAAGTCAGCGGGCAGCCCCCGGCCGGGGCCACGACCCGCGGTCGCATCGAGTCGGCTGCGGTCCACCATCGATATGCGCTGGCTGTCGCGGCGCTCACGGTGCTCGGGTTGGCCCTGCGCTTCAGCCAGATCCGTCAGGGCCTGTTCGGCGATGAGGTCTGGACCTATCAGGACATCCTGGGGCGCAGCTTCGGGCAAGTGGTCACCACGGTGCACACCGGCGGGGAGAACTCGCCGCCGTTGTTCTTCGTGCTGGCGTACGCCACCGGCAAGCTCGGCGATCTCTCCGTCTGGATCCGGTTACCGTCGATCGTCCTCGGCGCATTGACGATCCCGCTCGTCTATCTGATCGGGCGGGAGACCGTCGGCCGAGTTCCGGGCGTACTCGCCGGCGCATTGCTCGCCGTCAGCCCGTTCTCGTTCTTCTACGGCGTCGAGGCCAGGCCGTACGCCACGATGGCGTTCTTCGTGGCGCTCTCCACGTGGGCGTTGCTGCGCGCCGTCGATGGAAGCGGACGCAGATGGTGGATGCTGTACGTGGTGGGCGCAGTGGCGGCCGCCTACACGCACTACACGGCAGTCTTCGTGCTCGTCACCCAAGGGCTGTGGTCGATGTGGGCATGTCGTGACCGCATCCGGGCGCCCCTTATCTCGGCCGCCGTTGCGACTGCGGCGTACCTGCCGTGGCTCCCGGAGCTGCGCGGCAAGGAGCTCGCCGTGATCGGGGCTCTGCACCCACTGACCCTCCACAATGTCGTCGCCGACCTGATGCGGCCGATCGCCGGGGATCCCAATGTACCTCTGTCGGCGATCCCCACCCACCTTGGGCTCGGCCTCGTCATCACCTGTGCCCTCGCCGGCGCGGTCGCGCTCGTGCGCGGGGTGACCCCGGCGCGGAGCCCTCGCGACGCCGGCGACGAACGTCGCGCCGGGGGAGTATGGCCGCGACGGTTCTGGCTGCTGGCGGCGCTCGCCGTGGTCACCCCAGTCGGGATGCTCCTCTACAGCCTCGCCGTCACCGATCTGTGGCTGCCACGCGGGCTGTATGCCTCGGTGCCGGCGGCAGCGCTGGTTCTGGCCACGCTGCTCTGGGCGATCCCGCGTCCCTGGCGTTTTGCTGCCGTCGCCGTGGTCGCGGGAACTCTTGTTTTCGGGACCGTGCGGGCGGCCAGCCCCACCTGGCGGCGTCCACCGACGCGTGAGGCGGCGGCCTTCCTGGACCGCGAGGCGAAACCGGGCGACCCGGTGGCCTTCGAGTCGTTTCTCGGTGCCCCGGCTGTCGCCGCGCAGATCCATCGGCATCACAGGTTCGTCTCACCGGGGCAACTCGCCACCAGCACGCCCCCGGGAGGCGAGGCATTCGTGATGATCGACGACGAGACGGCGCAGAATCTGAAGATCTCCCCTATCTTTCCGGCGCCCGCCGGCCTCTTGCTCATCGGCCATCGCCACTTCAAGTCGGGAGTCATGGCGGTGGACATCTCGATCCTGCGGCGGCTCCGTAGCCCCGGGTGACACCTTCGGCGATCTGAGCCGGATGGCCGTCGGCGCTCGGACCGCGGAACGGGCGCGCCGGCACGGCCTCCTCGATCGCGATCCGGGCCTGCGCGCGCAGGCGACGTCGCTGGCGCAGCGCGCCCGGCAGCAGGGGCAGCGCAGACGCGAGCGCCGCGAGATGCGCTGTCAGGCGCCGCTCGAGCAACGCGTGCCAGGCCCACCCACATTGGCGGTAAGCGACGAACGGAAGCCATCGAGCCGGAAAGGCCTTGGCCACCAACAGCAGCGTGTTGCGGGCGACGAGTCGCTCAGGGCCACCGGGCAGCTGGGCTGCCGAGGCGGCCCCGGCGTGCCAGGCAACCGCGGGCTCATATCGGCAGGTCCAGCCATCCAGTCGGAGCCGCAGCGCCAGATCGACGTCTTCCAAATACGCGAAGTAGCGCTCATCGAATCCGCCGACGGCCAGGACCGCGTCCCGGCGGTACAGCGCCGCGCCCCCGCACGCGCCAAACACCTCCCCCGGCCGGTCGAAGCGCCCGACATCGATCTCGGACCGGCCACGCTGCACGCACTGGCCGTCGCGCCGCAGGACGTCTCCAGCGTCGTAGATGAGATCACGCCGGGTGAGCTGGAGCATCTTGCACGCGACCGAGCCGAGATCTGGATCGGCGCCGAGCGCCGCGACCATCCGCCGCAGCCAGTCCGGCGCCAGCTCGACGTCGGTGTTGAGCATCGCGACGAACTTGTGGGAGGCGGCGACGATCCCGGTGTTTGCGGCGTGGGCGAAGCCGGTGTTCCGAGTCAACGCGATCAACCGGACCTCGGGGTGCTCCCGCTTCAGGTACGCGAGCGACCCGTCCTGGGACCCGTTGTCGACGACGATCACCTCGGCAGGTGCCAGCTCCTGAGCAGTGAGAGCGGTCAGGCATCCCGGCAGCCAGCGAACGCCCGTTCCAGTTCGGAATGACGATCGAGACGGCGTCCATCGCCGCATTCTGGCGTGCCGCCGCGCGCCCGCCGCCACCCCCTGCTAATCGAGCGCCAGAGACCGCTCGACGAAGTCGAGCACCTTCGGCGAGAACGCCTCGGCCCAGCTCCGCGGCCACCGCACGACGCTGCCGGCCACGCGCCGTCCGACATCGTCGGCAGCGGCCGCCGCCTCGGCGAGCGCAGCGGCGAGCGACTCGACCGTCGGCTCGGCGCAGATCAGGTTTGACGAGATCGCCGCCAGCGCATCAGGCGTCTTGTTCTCGAACGTGTTCGTCACGGTCAGCAGACCCGCCGACGCCATCTCGAGTGGCACGAGGCTCGGGTGCGGCGTGTACATCAGTGCCAGCCCGACGTCGTGCTCGGCGAGCAGCGCAGCGTAATCGCGCTGC
This sequence comes from uncultured Actinomycetota bacterium, assembly GCA_963801435.1. Classification (GTDB taxonomy): domain Bacteria; phylum Actinomycetota; class Thermoleophilia; order Solirubrobacterales; family Solirubrobacteraceae; genus Palsa-465. The sequence continues at coordinate 34,665 of CAWDFE010000024.1, read as the reverse complement.
GCGGCGCGCGGGAGCAGCTCGAGCTGGAGGTCCTGCCCCAGTGTGAGCCGCTCGGCGGCGCCCACCGACGCCGATGCCGCGCAGCTCCCAGTCGTCGCGGAAGCAGCCGTCGCGCGCCGCCCGCTCGAGCGCGAGCACGCCGAGCTCGAACAGGTTGCGGGCCGCGTGCGCCTCCGGGCGGGCGTAGAACAGCAGCCGCCGCGGTCCGTCCCGGCGCAGCTGCTTGGCCGTCGGCGGGGGCACGGCGCGTGATCGCGTTCTCAAAGCTCGCCCCGGCGGCGTTCCCGGCCCTCGTCCCGCCCGCATAGACACCGATCCGGTGAGCGCGGAAGTAGTCGCGCAGCAGCTCGGTCGAGAACAGCGCCCGGTGCTGGAAGTCGTAGGACTGCCGCGCGAGCGCGGCGTACGATGCCCATCGGGAACGTGAACGGCTCGTACTCCTGGATCAGGTAGAGGAACCCCGTCCCGCCCGAGCCGGCGCACCGCTGCGTCCGCGACGTGCGCCGTCCACCACGTCGTCGCGATGAACGTGTCGCGAGGGCTCACCTCGAGCCCGGCGCGGGTCGCGACCGAAGCCGATCTCGACGCGGTCCCGCAGGCCCTCGAGCCCGCTGTAGCCCTCGAGCCGCTCGCGCCAGTCGCCGGGCAGCGGGCCGACCGGGTCGACGGTCACGATCCGCACCCGCTGGCCCCGCTCGGCGAGCGCCGCGGCGAGGTTGAACTTGCCGATGTAGCCGCCGAAGAAGTGCTCGAGATCGATCGTCGGGATCAGCAGGTTGATCCGCTGCGGCGCCCGCCTCGCGGACGTCGAGCTCGAGCGGCGCGATCTTGTCGGCGATCGCCTGGGCCGGGCTCGGCGAGCGTAGCGCCGGCCCTCGGCGGACCGGGGTCGAGGTCCGACGGCGGCAGCGCGTCGAGCCGCAGTCGCCTGCGCGGCAGCCGGCGCACGCGTGAGCGGACAGCAGCCGCCGCCAGTAGATCGCGTGCGAACGAGCATCCACTCGGCGCCGAGCGTCTCGCGCCGGGCCCGACAGCTCGCCGAGCGCCGCGTAGCCACAGCCCTGCCAGCTCGACCGGGCGCGGTCGCTGCGCATCGAACGCGCCGAAGCACTCGGCGCTTGCGCGCGGGCATTCTGTCGCCGCAGCGCAGCTCGAGACGGTCGGCGACCTGACGCAACCGCAGACGTCGACGAAGTAGTGCATGCCGCCACTGCGCACGCGGTCGCGCCGGCTGCGCTCCTGGACGACCGCGCAGCGCGGTCGCGCAGCGCCGGTCATCCGGTTGGCGGCGGCGTGGCCGAGCGTCGCCTCGCCGTGCTGGACGTAGTCGTAGAGCGGCCGGTCGACGTACGCGATCTCGCCCGAGCGCGAGCGCGACGAGCGCGAGCCAGTGGTCGTGGTAGTGGGCGAACTGGGCCGGCGGGAACGGCAGCGCGTCGTCGAGCAGCTCGCGCGCGGAACAGCGACGCGGCGCCGGTGACCGAGTTGGCGACGAGCAGCGACAGCAGGTCTGCGTGGTTGTTGCGCCGCGCCGCCCAGTAGGTGTCGGCAACGACCGTCGCCGTCGCGGGCGACGACCCGCGCGTCGCTGTAGACGAGCTGCGCGTCGCCGATCGCGGCGAGGAGCGTCGTCGAGCTTGTCCGGATGCCAGCGGTCGTCCTGGTCGGCGAGCGCGACGTACTGCGGCCTCCGGCGGCACCAGCGTCAGCGCCCGCTCGAAGTTGCGTAGAAGCCCGAGCCGCCGTGGCGAGCGCGAGACGACGAACCGCGGGTCGTCACCGACCGCCCGCCGGAGCGCCTCAAACGACTCGTCGCTCGAGCAGTCGTCGCTGATCAGCAGATCCAGTCGGGATGGGTCTGCGCCCGAATCGAGTCGAGCTGCGCCTCGAACAGGTCGCCTGGAGGCTCGTACGTCGCCATCGCGATCGCAACGAGTGAACTCGCGCCGCGATCCGCGGTGGCGGCGGGGGATGAAGCCGCCGCCACCGATCCTGTCGGCTCCGGCTCGGGCAGGCTCCGCCGCGCGCGCACCCTGCCGATCTCGGCGCTCGCCGTCCCGCCGTCGAGCAGGTCGGCGACGAGCTCGATCACGAGGTCACGGTGTTCGTCCTCCGGTGGCCGGATCCGCGGGAGCGCCCAGAAGCCGCTGCGATATGCGAGCGGGTCGCGTCGCTCAAGAAACGGGTCGAGGCGCGGCATCCCGTGGGCGAGGACAGGCTGGCGCTGGCCGTCGATCGTGACATGCAGTCCGCGGATCAATCCGCGTGGCGAGTAGCACCAGCCACAGACGAAGATCGCGGTGCCGGCGCCCGTGGCGATCTCCTCGGGCAGCGGGGCGTCGAGGGTCAGGTGGAGCGGGGCCGACACGGAGCGCAAATCTAGAGCCAAGCTTCGATCGACTAGCGTCCGCCGCGTGCACCATGCGTCCGACACGGCGGCGCACGATGGCGACCCGAGCGCCTTCTGGTCGGCGCTGCGCGCCCGCCATCCGCCGCTGCGCGCCGCGCTGGCGGCCGACGCCCGGGTAACAGCTATGCATCGCGGGGAGCGCCATGCGTTCCGCTCGCGGCTCGATCTCGCCGGCCAGATCCTCCGCCTCGCCTGGGTGAGCGACGCGTTCCTGGCCCAGGCCCTATACCGGGTCAAGGCGCGGCTTCAGGCGCTCGGGGTGCCGGTGGTACCGCGTCTCGCCCATCGCCTGGCAATGGCGCTGGCCCAGGTGTCGATTGGCGACCCGGTCGTCGTCGAGCCCGGAATCTACGTCGTCCACGGCCAGATCGTCATCGACGGGATCGTCGAGATCGGCGGCGGGACGGTCGTCTCGCCGTTCGTGACGATCGGCCTGCGGGCCGGCGAGCTGCGGGGGCCGACGGTCGGCCGGGGAGTGAGCATCGGGACGGGCGCGAAGCTGATCGGGCCGATCCGGATCGGCGAGGGCGCCCGCATTGCAGCCGGGGCCGTCGTCGTAGACGACGTACCGCCCGGCGCCACGGCCGTCGGAATTCCCGCCCGCGTGATCCCGGCCAGCGGCTAACCTCCCGCCGTATGCGACTGTTCCGCGCGCGCGGCCGCCAGCCCGAGCCCCCGACCGCGCCGACCGCCGCACCGTTCGACGAGGCCGAGGCGGGCGACGTCGCTGACGTTCGCGCAAAGATCGCGACACTCGAGGAACACAACCAGCGCGCCCCGGATCGCGAGGCCGAGCGACGCCTCGTCTGGCTCCGTCACATGGCGGGCATCCGGTTGATCGACGCCGGCGCCGGCGATGTGGCGTTCGTAGAGGCGGACGTGGCGACGCTGCCCGCCCGCGGCGCCGTGGCCGACTCGTGGCTGCCCGAGGTGAGCGCCGCGCAGCTCACGCCGGGCCTCATCCGGGCCGGGATCCTGCGTGACGGCTGTCTGCTCGTCCGCGGGCTCGTCTCGCGCGTCGATGCCCTCGCCTTCGCCGACGGCATCGACCGCGCGTTCATCGAACGAGAGCGACTTCAAGGCGGAGAGTCGGCCGCGCCGGGCTACTACGACGAGTTCCGGCCGAGCGCGCGCTACGGCGGCGAGATCCTCGGACGCACCTGGATCCAGCAGGGCGGCGGGCTGCTTGCCGCCGACGCGCCGCTGCTGACCTTCCAGATGATGCAGCTGTTCCAAGCCGCCCGGCTCCCCGACATCGTCAGCGGCTACCTCGGCGAGCCAGCGCTCGTCTCCGCGCACAAGACGACGCTCCGCAAGGCGGAGGCATCCGTGCCGGGCGCCTGGCATCAGGACGGCTTCTTCATGGGGCCGGTGCGCTCGCTTAACCTGTGGCTGTCGCTCTCCCGCTGCGGCGACGAAGCGCCGGGGCTCGACATCGTGCCGACCCGACTCGAGACGTACGTCGCGACTGCGACCGAGGAGGCGAAGCTCGACTACACGATCTCCCAGCAGCGAGTCGACGAGGCGCGCGGCCAGACACCGGTCCTGCGGCCGATCTTCGAGCCGGGCGACGCACTGTTCTTCGACGAGCTGTTCCTGCACCAGACGGGCTCTGACCCGTCGATGGCGAAGCCGCGCTACGCGGTGGAGAACTGGTTCTTCGGGCCCTCGGCGTTCCCGTCCGAGTACGCCCCGATCGCGGTGTGACCAGCACGGGACCCAGCCCCGAGCTCGCGCCCGACGACAGCCCCGGCCATCCGCTCGCGCGCTGGTTTCAGCAGTGGCGGACCGACCGTGCGGCGGCGCGCGCACCGGTCCCGACGGCTCCCGGCGATGCCCGGCCGAGCCGTGCGGTGGTCACGATCGTCCACGACGAGCCGGTGTTGCTACCGGTCTGGTTGCGTTACTACTCGCGCTTCTTCGCCGCGCAGGACATCTACGTCCTCGACAACGAGTCAGACCCGGCGACGATGCCCGCCGGGGGCTACGTCCGGATCCCAGCGACGCGCGCCACCGTCGACCACATGTGGATGGTGCGGACGGTCGAGGCGCTCCAGCACGAGCTGCTCGAGCGCTACAACATCGTGCTCGTCACCGATGTTGATGAGGTCGTCGCGCCCCATCCGCGGCTCGGGCACCTCGGCGCCTACCTCGACGTGTTCCGCGAGGAATGGGTGAATTGCCTCGGCTACGAGCTGCTTCACATGCCGGACCGCGAGCCAGCGCTGCGCTTCGACGAGCCGATCCTCAACCAGCGCGGCTACTGGTTCTACAACGACGGCTACTCCAAGGCGGCGCTCGCGACGGCGCCGATGAGCTGGCGACCGGGCTTCCACGGCCGCAGTGACTTTCAGATGAGGCCGGACCCCGACCTGCGCCTCATCCACCTCCACCGTGTCGACTACGACCTGTGCCTCGCCCGCCACCGCGCCCGCAGCCGGCGGCCCTGGGCCGAGCGGGATGCACGCGACGGCTGGGCGATCCACAACCGGATCACTGAGGAGGCGGCATTCCGCCGCTGGTTCCACGAGGACAGCTGCTTCTCGCACATCGAGATCCGCCCGGAGCGGATTCCCCCAGCGTGGCGCGGCGTCTTCTGAGGGGCGAACTGGTGGGTCCGCTCCGGGCGCTCGCTGACCGCTTCCGGGGAGCGGAGGCGACCGGCGGTGCCGACCAGTGGCAGCGAGTCGTCCTCAACCGCGCCGTCGAAGACCATCTGCGATCGCTGCACCCAGAGCGGCTCGAGGCGGCGGAGATCAGCGGCAACGGCCGGGCCGACCTCGGCTGGGCCGGCTTCACGAGCCTGGATTCCCCGGCGTTCGACCTCTGTGCACCGGTGGCCGCAGACCACGCCGGCCGCTACGACGTCGTCGTCTGCGAACAGGTCCTTGAGCATGTCGTTGATCCGTGCGCGGCGGCGGCGAACCTGAGCGCTCTGTGCCGGCCCAGCGGTCACGTCGTCGTCTCCACCCCGTTTCTGATCCGCGTCCACGAGCTGCCCGGATGGGGCCTCGCCGATTACTGGCGGTTTACGCCCCGGGGGCTGCGCGTGCTGCTCGAACGCGCCGGCCTCGAGGTGAAGACGGTCGGCACGTGGGGCAACCGCGACTGCGTGCTCGGCAACCTCGATCGCTGGCCGGCGTACCGCCGCTGGCATTCGCTGCGCGACGAGCCCGATCTCCCGGTACAGGTGTGGGCGTTCGCCCGCCGGCCTCAGGACGACGCGTCCTCGCGGTAGACGGCGCCGTCACTACACTCGCCCGCCGTGACCCAGCCCTCCCCTGAGTTCGACCCGTACCTCAACGACCCGGACCGGTGGGGCGTCTCGCTGGCGCAGATGACCGAGCTGATCCGGCCCTGCCTGGATGCCGCCGGTGCCACCTCGGTCGCCGAGATCGGGGCCTTCGCCGGGGACCTGACCCGAGTGCTGATCGACTGGGCAGGCGGAGCCGGCGCATCGGTGTTGGCGATCGACCCGGCCCCGCAGCCGGGGCTGGTGGCCCTGGCGCACGAGCACCCGGAGCTCGAGCTGGTGCGCGAGACGAGCCTGGCGGCGCTGCCCGGCATCCCGATGCCCGACGCCATCGTGATCGACGGCGACCACAACTACTACACGGTCAGCGAGGAGCTGCGGCTGATCGGCGAGCGGGCACCGGGGCCCGATCTGCCGCTGCTGCTGTTCCACGACGTGCGCTGGCCTCACGGCCGGCGCGACGACTACTTCGACGCCGAGCAGATCCCGGCTCCCGCCCGGCACCCCGTTGTCGGCCAAGGGGAGGGCATCGTGCCCGGCGAGGCGGCGGCGCGCCCGGCGGGCCTGCCGTATCCGCGGTCGGCGGCCTGGGAGGGCGGGCCCGGCAACGGCGTGCTCACCGCGGTCGAGGACTTCGTCGAGGGACGCGAGAGCCTGCGGCTGGCGGTGGTGCCGGCGTTCTTCGGGTTCGGCGTGGTCTGGCACACCGCCAGGCCTTGGTCCGCCGACGTGGCTCGGATCCTGGACCCGTTCGACGCTCACCCGATCCTGGAGCGCCTGGAGGCCAACCGCGTGCACCACCTGGCGGCGATGCATCAGCGGCGGACCGAGCTGTGGCACGCGCAGGAGCGCCTGGAGCGCCAGGAGCAGGTGCTGCGGCGGCTGCTGGACTCCAGCGCGTTTGCGGTCGCCGAGCGCCTCTCGCGGTTGCGGGTGCGGGCCGGCGTAGCCACCGACCATTCGATCGTCTCCAAGGACGAGATCCTGCGCGCGCTGGAGGATCCGGCGGCATCGTAGGGCGGCCTCGGCGGCCGTCAGTCCCGGCCGTCAGTCCCAGCGCCGCGGGCCGCTCGCCGGACCGGCGCCGTTGGTCCGGCGGCGGTCGGCGACCTCGCGACGCGCCCGGTTAAGCGCGCGCAGCGGCGCGGTGAGCCGCCAGGAGGGGCTGCCGGTCTTCTCAGTCAGCGCGCGCTCCAGCTCCAGCACCCGAGCGTCGAGGATGAGCGCATTGGAGACGGCGTAGGCGCGTGCCACCTCCCGCGCCGCCTCGGCGCGTCGCGCCCGCTGCTTCCAGGGGATTTCGTCCACCCCGCCGTCGTCCAACGTCTCGCTCCATTTCTCGGCGATGTGGATGTGGGCCTGGACCCAGACGTCCAGGTCGGCGATGAGCTCCAGCGAGCGATGGTGTGCCACACGCAGATCCGCGACCATCAGGCGCCGTCCGGCCGCCCGCACCTGAAGGCTGAAATCAAGGTCGAAGCCGTGACCGAGCAGAAGTCCCTCGTCGAAGCGGAGCGTGCGCACCGCCCACGGCGAGACCACGAGCAGCTGCCCGTCCAGGCAGTCCACCTCCGCGGGCGGCGTGCCGCGCTGGGTCCACGACAGCGCGGGGATGTCGCCGCCACCGTGCTCCTCGTACCGGTGGATCGCCGGGGCGCACGTGACCTCTCCCTCCCACCAGGCAAGCCCACGCACGCTTGTGGCGCCGGCCCACCCGACCATTCCCACGTCCTCGGAGGCGAGGGCCGTCCGCACCTTGGCACAGAAGTCGGGATCGATGATCTCAGTGTGGGGATGGACCAGGACCAGCGCCTCCAGGTCTGTGCGGGCGGCGGCGGCATCCATGATCAGGTTGTAGGTGCGCCCGACGGGCTCGACGGCTGCGTACGCGAAGTTGACCGAGTCGGGCTCGGAGGCCAGGCGGACGCCGGGTTGCGCATATCGGCGGTAGGCCTCGCCCCCGCTGATCGAGGATCCGAATGCGATCACGAGGCGCGTGTCACCCGGCGCAGTGGGGCCGTGAGGCGCCAGGAGACGCTGGTGGTGGTCTCCTCCAGCGCGGCGCGCAGCTCCCGCACGCGCGCGTCGGTCTCCAGCACGTTCATGTACCCGAGCACCAGGGCAGCGTCGGCGTCGGCCTCGGCACGCAACGCTCGTTCACGCCAGCTCCCGGAGCCCGTCCCGATCGCCATCCGGCCGTCCCACTTCTCGGCGACCCTGATGTGGGCCTCGATCCACTCCTCGGGATCCGGGACCATCTCCAGCTGGCGGTGGTGGACGGCCCGGAAGTCAGCGGTCAGCACCATGCGCCCGGCGGCGCGGACCTGAAGACAGAAGTCCAGGTCATAGCCGTGGAACTGGCCCAACGACTCGTCGAAGCGGAGGTTGCGGACCACCCAGGGGGACAGGACCAGCACGAACCCATCCAGCGTCTCCACCTCTCCGGTCCGTGCATACGCGGGGGCCTCCTCCCACTCCCAGGAGAACGAGGCAAGATCCCCGCCGCCGTGCTCCTGGTAGCGGTTCACGAACGACGCCAGCGTGACCGACGCCTCCCACCAGGCGATGCTGCGCACACCGACCGCGCCGACACACCCGACCAGCCCGACCTGGGGATCCGCAAGCGCACGGCGGACGATCTGGCAGAAATCTGGCTCAATGATCTCGGCGTCCTGGTGAACCAGCACCAGCGCCTCCAGATCGTCGCGCGCTGAGAACTCGTCCAGCAGCGCGTTGTAGGAGGCGAAGATGGAGCCGATCGACGGCATCGCGCGGATCTCCGAGTCGGCTTCGGAGGCCCTGGCGATGCCGGGCTCGGCGCACCGGCGATAGACCTCTGGTTTCGTGGTCGCGGTGGCGAATGCGATCATTGCGGGCGCCTCGGCAGCATCGGGGCCCAGTGTAAATGCCCCTACGTAGCCCAACGATCACGGACGAGCTGGCCGACGGCGTGCATCAGGACGCCGGTCGCCCGCCCGAAGGACCCGTGGTGATCGAGATCAGGAACCTGGACAAGACGTTCCGGATCCCCGAGCACCGGATGGACTCCTTCAAGGAGCGCGCGTCGCATCCGCTGACCCGAGTGGAGCACCGGGAGCTGCGCGCGCTGCGCGACGTCTCGTTCGACGTGCACCAGGGAGAGTTCTTCGGGATCGTCGGCCGAAACGGCTCCGGGAAGAGCAGCCTGCTGAAGATCCTCGCCAGCATCTACCGGGCCGATGGCGGGCGGGTGCGGGTTGCCGGCCGGCTGGCGCCGTTCATCGAGCTGGGAGTTGGCTTCAACCCGGAGCTGACCGCTCGGGAGAACGGCGAGCTCAACGGCGTGCTGATGGGACTCACTCGGCGCGAGGCGCGTCGCCGGCTCGGCGCGGTGATCGAGTTCGCCGAGCTGGAGGACTTCGTCGACCTCAAGCTCAAGAACTACTCGTCGGGAATGATGGTCCGGTTCGCGTTCGCGATCATGGTCCAGGCGGACGCCGACATCATGCTGATCGACGAGGTCCTGGCCGTCGGCGACGCGGCGTTCGCGCAGAAGTGCATGGACGTGTTCCACGAGAAGCGCGACGCCGGCAAAACGATCGTGTTGGTCACCCATGACATGGGCACCGTCCAGTCGCTCTGCCACCGCGCGGCACTCCTGCACGAGGGCGAACTGCAGTACATCGGCGCCCCCGAGGACGCGGCGCTGCGGTACTACCGGCTGAACTTCGCCGGGCCCGAGGCCGATCCGCGCCGCCCCGCGGCTGAGCGGGACGTAATGGTCGACCTCAACGTGCGGGTGGTGGAGGCGACGCTGCGCGATGACAACGGCACCGCGATCGGCAACGTCGAGCAGGACGTGCCGATCACCATTGACATCCTGGTGCAGGCAGCCCGGGAGCTCGCCGGGCCGATCTTCGTGTTCCACGTCGTCAACGAGGACGGTGTGGTGGTGTTCGCGTTCACATCCACGCTGGACCGCATGGTCCTGCCCGGGCAGCGGGTGCGCCTGACCGGGCAGATCGAGAATCGACTGGTCGCGGGGCGCTACTACCTGGACTGCTGGGTGCGCCAGGACCAGCACGAGACGATGATGGCCCTGCAGGCGCTGCGCATGCTGAGGTTCGTCGTCTACGGGACCGCCCCGCGCCACGGCGTGGTCAAGCTCCACGCCGAGATCGAACCGGTGCTGGAGGCCTGATGGCGATCGCCGACAAGCCGCCGCTGGTCCTGCGCGATGTGCCGGGTCCCTCCGCGCTCGGCGGCGGCCGCCGCCGCGCCCTGGACCTGTTGTATGTGATCGCGGTCAACGAGTTCAGGCGCACTTACTTCGGCACGGTGCTCGGATACCTATGGTCGATCGCGCGGCCGCTGATGCAGTTCGCCGTGCTGCTGGCGGTGTTCACTCACGTCTTCCACTTCGCCTCCAAGGTCGAGCACTATCCAGTGTTCCTGCTGTTCAACATCGTGCTGTTCGGCTTCTTCCAGGAGGCGACGATGATGGCCGTGGGCTCGATCGTGGGCCACGAGGCCGTCGTGCGCAAGACTCAGTTTCCGCGGTTGATCATCCCGCTGGCGGTGGTGTTCACGTCGCTGTTCAACTTGATGCTGAACCTTGTGGTGACGTTCGTGTTCATCTTGGCGTTCGGGATCTCGCCGTCGTGGACGTGGCTGCTGGTGGTGGTCGTGCTGGCGCTGCTGCTGGTGTTCACCGTCGCGGTGGCGATGATCGTCTCCGCGCTGTACCCGCGCTTTCGAGACGTGTCGATCATCTGGTCGGTATTCGCGATGGTGCTGTTCTACGCCACGCCGGTGCTCTATCCCATCTGGGTGGTGTCGGACAACTTCCGGGACCTCATCGCGCTCAACCCGCTGGCGCCGATCATGGACCTGGCCCAGCGCTGGGTCACGGTGCCCAGCACGCCCTTACCGAGCGCCGCCGAGATGGGCGGCCCGGTACGGCTGGCCATCGCCGTGACGCTCTACGCGGCAGTGTGCGCGTTCGCGGTGTGGATCTTCCGCCGGGAAGCGCCACGCATCGCCGAGGAGCTCTGAGGGTCTTCGGCGAGGGGCTCAGCGGCGGCGATCATCGCGCCGGCGAGGGCGATCGCGATCAGTGTCACCGCGGGCATCTGCCAGTCCCAGTCCAGAGGTGAGTGGGCCAGGTAGGTGACCAGCGCGGCGATCAGCCCAGCGGTCGCGGCGGGGCCGGTGGCGGGGGCGGAACGCAGCGAGCGGCGGGCGGCGAGGGCGATCCCGGTGAGCACGCTGAGCAGGAGCGCGGCCCCCACCACTCCCAGCTCGGCGAGCGTCTGCAGCTCCAGCGAGTGGGCGTCCTTCGCGGCGTCGGCGACCGATCGCCAGCGCAGCCACTCAACGCTCCAGCCGCCCGCGCCGACGCCGTGGAGCGGCTCTGTGCCGAACGCTCGCAGCGCCACCGACCAATAGTCGTAGCGATTGCTCTGCAGCGAGGTCAACCGGGTGGCGCCGCCAGAGAGGGCGGGCGACGTCCCGCTGGTCTCGTGCGAGCCGACGACGATTGCCAGCGTCAGGCCCACCGCGATGAGCCCGGTGACGGTCAACGACGCCCGGCGCGGGAGGACGAGCGCCCGGTCATCGACCCGCGCCGCCAGCACGTGCAGGATCACCCCGGCGCCGACGGCGATCACGACCACGAGTGCCAGCGCGATCGCGCCCTGACTCTCCCGCGTAGACAGGCTGCCGCTCAGCGACGTCACGCCCTTGAACGGCGCGGCCGCCAGCGAGGCGACGGCACCGACCGCAACGGCGAGCAGTAGGGCATACAGCTGCTGGCGGCGAGGCGCCAGAACGACCAGCGCGATGAGGCCCGCGGCGCACGCGAATAGCGCTCCGCGGGAGAAGCTGAGGTACAGCCCGAGCCCGAGCGGAGCCAGCGCCGCCGCCGCCAGATCCCGCACCCAGGCCGGCCGGGTGCGATCGCCGGCCAGTCGCGCGCAGAGGACGACCCCGAGCGCGGCCAGCTCGCCCATCGCGTTCCAGTAGGTCACCGGCTGCTCCAGCCGGCCCTCGGCGCTGACCGAGCGGGCGAAATGCAGCAAGCCCGGCAGCAGCCGGCCGGCCAGGCCGTAGCTGACCACGAGTACGGTTCCCGCGGCCAGCACTGGCTCCACCAGGGGCAGGGCGCGGTCGCGGAGCACCATCGCCGACGCCAGCAGGGCGCCCAGATAAAGCACCGCGATCTGGCCCGCGCCGTACGCGTTGCCCGCCAGCGGCGCCCACACGATCGACAGCAGCGTCCAGGCGGCGAGGCCCGCCATCCCGCCGATCGCCAGTAGTGCGTCTCGCCCCCGCGGCAGGCGGGCTCCCGCCACGAGTGCCACGATCACGCACGCCCACGCCCCGGCGCCGGCCCATGCACGCGGCTCCTGGAAGTAGCCGCCGCTGAAGAACGCCAGCACGGTAGGCCCCGTTAGGAGCGCCGCGGCCACGGCGATCAGCGCGCCCCGGCGCCAACGCCCGCCCATTAGTTGTCCGGGTTGCGCACCGCCGGTTGCACCGCCCGGGTCGATGCCAGCAGCTGCCGGTCGCCATCTTCCGGGCGGGCGTCGAGGGCCATCGCGACTTCGTGACACATCCCTTCTGCGAACGCGCGGGAGTCGAACCGCGCCGCATGGAGGACGCAGGCCTCGGGGTCGATGTCGGCATCGTCGAAACCCAGCACGGCAGCCGCCAGCTCCTCCGGACCGCCGGACCAGAAGCAGCCGGTGACGCCCTCGATGACCGTCTCGAGAGCGCCGCCACCGGCGCGTGCGATCACGGGCCGCCCGGCGGCCTGGCTCTCCACGGCAGCGATCCCGAACTCCTCAACGGCCGTGAGCACGAGCGCCCGGGCGCCCTGAAGCGTCCGAGCCACAGCGGTATCGGACAGGCGGCCGGCGAAGCGAATCGTCGGACCCGCCTTGCGGCGCAACGTTCGGACGGCCGGCCCATCGCCGACGATGACCAGCGGCCGGCGCAGAGCGTTGAAGGCGGCGATGGCGACGTCGATCTGCTTGTGCGCCATCAACTCGGAGACGACGACGTAGTAGTCGCCCACCGGACCCGGCGAGAACCGCCAGGTGTCCACCGGCGGATGGACGATCTCGGCTTCGCGTTCGAAATACGTGCGGATCCTGGACTGCGTGATCCGCGAATTCGCGACGTAGCGTGTTGTCCGCTGCGCCGCCGCCCAGTCCCACTGCCGCCAACGGCGGAAGCCGGCCCGGAGGGCGCCGCGGGTGACAGGGCTCCTGCGGGCCAGAGTGCTGTCGCGATCGTTCCACGCATAACGGAACGGGTTGTGGCAATAGCTCACATGGACCGTGTCCTCCGGGCACCGCACCGCATGCGCCCAGGCCGAGGAACTGGACACCACCAGGTCATAGCCCGACAGGTCGAAGGACTCGATCGCAGCCGGATAGAACGGCAGGAGCGCCCGGAAGGTCCTCGCCGTGGGACGCACGCGCTGGAGAAACGATGTGTGGACGACCCGGTCGGCGAACCGGCCCTCGGTACCTTCCGGGTCGTACACCGCGGTGAAAACCTCGGCCTCCGGCCACATCGCGCAGAGCTGGAGGAACACGCGCTCAGCTCCTCGCACGTCGAGCAGGAAGTCGTGAACCAGCGCGACCCGCGGCTGGGTCGCGGTGCGTGAAGCGATCATCACCACCGGGGGCAGTCTATGGGCGCGGCGCGCGCCAATGCGCAGGCGCCCCGCCCGGCGCCGGCGGGGTAGCCTGCGGGCAGCTTGCCCCGGGTCCTGTTCATCAGCTACTCGGCCGCTGAGGGCGGCGCGGAGCGCGTTCTGCTCGACTGGGCGGCCGGCATCCGGGGGGACGTGGTCCTCGCCTGTCCGGACGGGCCGCTGGCTGCACAGGCCCGCGCGGCCGGTCTCAGCACCCTGGTCCTGCCGCGCCGCAGCCTCGAAATGCGGTCCAGCGCGGCGACGCGGCTGCGAGCCGCGCACGCGATGGTCGCCCATGCCGGCGACATCCGCCGTCTGGTGCGCGGTCTCGAGCCCGACCTCCTGGTGGCATGGGGAATGCGGACCGCGATCGCTCGCCTGCTGGGCGCGCCGATGCACCGCTGCGCGTTCGTGCACAACGACTTTCTCCCGGGCCCGCTCACCGGCGCCGCGGTCGGTATCGCCGCCGCGGCAGCGACGTTGGTGATCGTGCCGTCGCGGGCCGTCGGCGACGACCTCGACCCTCGCGGACGGCTGGCGGGCCGGCTCCACGTCCTCGCCCCAGGGGTCGACGTCGACCGGTTCGCCGAGCTCGACCGACCCGCCGCCGACCCCCCGGAGGTCGTCCTTCTCGGGGCCCTCGTCGATTGGAAGCGGCCCGATCTGGCACTCGAAGCCGTGTCGATCGCGCTGCGCCGCCTGCCCGAGTTGCGGCTCCACATCGTCGGCGCGACCCTCGACGGCGCGGAGAATGCGCTGCTCGGATCGCTGCGTGCCCGAGCAGCGAAGCCGGACCTCGCCGGCGCGGTCTCCTTCGACGGTCATGTCCGCGACCCACGCGTCGCGCTCGCCCGGGCGACATGTCTGCTCCACTGCGCTCCGCGCGAGCCGTTCGGGATGGCGGTGCTCGAGGCGCTGGCGGCGGCGCGCCCGGCTGTGGTCCCTGCCGCCTGCGGCCCGGCGGAGATCGTCGACGCATCCTGCGCCGCGGTATATCCGCCGGGCGACGCGGAGGCCGCCGCCGCAGCGCTTGTGGACATCATGTCCGATCGCGAGCGCGCGGCCGACATGGGCCAGCGGGGCCGGCGGCGGGCGCGTGACCACTTCGATCGCGCGACGGCGCAGACGAGGTTCCGCGAGCTCGTCTCGGCGGCGCTCAAACGGCGTCGCGCGGACGCCAGCAGGGCGCCGATCGAGTCCCTCTCGCTGGTGACCGTCACCCACGACTCGGCGCCGGAGCTGTCCGCGCTCCTGGATTCGGTGGATCGCCACCTGCCGGGGCTGCGAGTGATCGTGGTCGACTGCGCGTCGCGCGACGAGAGCGTGGAGGTGGCGGGGAGACGGACCGGCGTGACGGCGATCCGGTTGGACGAGAACGTCGGTTTCGGCCGAGCGTGCAATCTGGGCCTCGAGCACGTCACGTCTCCAGCGGCAGCGCTAATCAATCCGGATGTGGAGCTCCTCGACGGCTCGCTTCTGGCGCTCGCCGCCGAGGCCCTGCGGAAGGACCGCCCTGCGCGATTGCTGGCGCCGCGGGTGCTCAACGGCGACGGCAGCCTCCAGGACACCGCCCACCCGCTCCCCGGCTCGGCGGCCGATCTCGTGCGCGCGCTGGCGCCGCCGTCGGTGGTTCCCGGACGTGCCGGCGAGGCGGTGGCGCCGTGGCGCTCAGGCCGTCCGCGACGGGTGGGCTGGGCGGTCGGCTGTGCCCTGGTGGCGAGAACGGACACCCTGCGGGCGCTCGGCCCGTTCGACGAGTCGCTGTTCCTCTACGGGGAGGACATGGAGCTGGGGCTGCGTGCGGCGTGCGCCGGGGTGCCGACGTGGTTCTGGCCCGAGGCCCGCGTCGTGCACCACCGCGCGCATTCGTCCGCCGCGGCGTTCGGCGGGGAGCCGTTCGAGCGGCTGGCCCGAGCCCGCCATGAGGTCGTGGCCCGGCGGCTGGGGCGGCGGCGAGCCGCCGTGGACGACGCGCTGCAGGCGCTGACCTTCGCGTCGCGCGTCGCCGTCAAGCCGCTCGTGGGACGGTCGGCCGCACGCGAGCGGGCGCAACTGCGGGCGCTGGTGTCCGCTCGCCGGGGCGCATGAGGCGTCGTCGCGCGGGGCTCGCCGCGGTCGTGGTGGCGGCGCTGGCGGTGCTGACGGCGGGCACGGTGATCGCGGTGTCATCAGGCGGGCCCACGCCCCGGCACCGCGCCGCCGTGCCGTCTGCTCCGCCCGCCGCCGCTTCGCCGGCCGCCGCTCCGCCGGCCACCGCTCCGCCGGCCGCCGCTCCGCCGGCGGCTGCGCTGCCGGCTCCGGCCGGCCAGGCCTTCGGCATCAACGTCAACCGCCTGTTCAACGACCGCACCTACACCTCGGCGCGGATCGCCGCGCAGCTCGCGGGCGTCCGGGCCACGGGGGCCACCCTCGCCCGCAGCGACGCCTTCTGGGAGGCCGCGGAGCCAAACGCGCCGGTGGCGGGCCGCCACGTCTACGACTGGTCGTTCGATGACCAGGTCGCAGGCTCGCTGGCCGCGCAGGGCCTGACGTGGCTGCCGATCATCGACTACTCGGCGCCATGGGCCGCGAGCGTGGCCGGCCAGGACCACTCGCCGCCGCGCTCGGACGCCGACTATGCGGCGTACGCGGGCGCGTTCGCCGCGCGCTACGGGAGCGACGGGGCGTTCTGGCGCGCGCATCCGGACCTCACGGCGGAGCCGGTCGGTGCCATCGAGATCTGGAACGAGCCCGACAACGCCGAGTTCTGGGTGCCCCGGCCCGACGCGGCCGCCTACGCGCGGCTCTACCTCGCCGCGCGCGCCGCCATCGACGCCGCCGACCCGGACATGCGGGTGGTCGTGGGCGGGCTTGACCCACGCCACCGGGTTCCTGCCGGCGATGGTGCAGGCGGCACCGCAGCTGTCGGGGCACATCGACGGCGTCGCCGTGCACCCCTATGGCGTGCCCGCCGTGGTGGTGTCGCGGGTGCGGGGCGCCCGCGGCGCGCTCGTGCGCCTCGGGATGGGCGCGGTACCGCTGTACGTCACCGAGTTCGGATGGACCACCCAGCCCGCGGGCGCGGTGGGCTACACGCCGGAGGCGCAGCGGCCGGCCGAGATCACGGGAGTGCTGACGACGCTCGGTCACCTGCAATGCGGCCTGGCGGCAGCGTTGCTCTATACCTGGGTGACCCCGGAGCGCAACCCCGCCGACGCGCAGGACTGGTATGGCATCGCCAATCCCGCGGACCCGGACATCGGCACCCCGGACACCGCCGCGTTCGCCGCCGGCCTGCAGGCTGCGACCCAGCCGCTTTCCGGACCGGCGCCCGCGCCGTGCGCTATTTGAGGCAGCTCGTGGCCACGGCGCCCTTGCGCTTGCAGCCCTCGAGCCTCAGCGCGCCGGTGCGGAACGCCGCCAGCGCGGGCTTGACGGTCACCTTGCCGTCGTGGAAGGAGAGCAGCCCGGAGAAGTTGAACGCCCCGGCATTCGGGGTCTCCTGCCCCATCCAGGTGTACCAGTAGAAGCCGATGAGGTGCAGCGCGAGGCGCTGCTGGCCCATGAGCGGCAACAGCTTGGCGATGTCACGGGCCTGGCCGGCCTGCGTGGTGATGAAGTCGAAGTTCCCGTGGGTGTGTCCCTTGGCCGACGGCCAGCTGATCTCAGTGGCCAGCAACGGCTTGGCCCCGTCACCGAAGCGCGCCATCGCATGTCGCACGAACAGCATGAACAGCATCACGTTGGCCGGGAGCTTGGTGAACCCGTTGACGGCCACCACGTCGAACAGCCCGCGCGCGCCCCTGATCCTGTAGACCTGACCGAGCGACTTCCACGCGGTGTTGGTCAGCGCCCCCAGGACGACCTGGGCGCCCGGGTCGGCCCTCTTGACGGCGGCATGGGCCACCCGCAGAAACGACACGTAGCTCGACGCGAACGGCTGGTGCCAGTAGTAGCTGAGGTTCGGCTCGTTCCAGACCTGCCAGGACCGGATCGGCATCCTCGGAATCCCGGGGTTGACGCGCCAGAAGCTGCCGTGCGGGCCGTAGCGCCCGATCAGGGCCGTCAGGTACGCCGCGTAGGGCCCGGACCGGCGTGGCGTGTCGACGCCGTTGGGGTTTCTGACCGCGTCCCAGTCGGGCGCGTAGAGCACAGTGGGGAGCACCCTGAGGCGCTCGCGGGCGGCATCGCCGACGACCATGTCCGTGACCTGGAAGTTGGTGGGGACACCGCCCACGTCGGTGAACTGCGACTTCAGGTCGGCGGGCACGTCGGCGCCGGTCTTGTAGGGCTGAGCCGCCGCCCAGCTGAACGCGGCGCGGATGCTCTGCACGCCGTTGGCCACCATCGTCTTGACCTGGGCACCGAAATCGATGCTCGTGTCGGTCCCGAACACCGGTCCGTCGACGTCCATGCCGACGAACCCCTGGGGAACGGCCGTGGCTGCAGTGAGCCTGGCCTTGCTCGTCGCGGGCTTGCCGACGGCGGCCCGGGTGGCGGCGGCCCGGGTGGCGGCGGCGGCGCGATCGGCCGCGCCCGCCCGGATGGCCGCGCCGGCGGACAGGGCGACGGCCAGCGCCAGCATCAGGACGACGGCCATCCGGCGGTCCGCGAACCTCCTTGCGCGCAGCAGCATGGCGGCGCAGTGTAATGAGGCAGCTCAGGCGCGGCGCAGGCGGGCGCGGATCAGCAGGCCGCTGCTGACCAGCGCGAACCCGAGCGCCGCCGCCAACCAGCCGTCATAGCCGGTGTGCGGCAGCGTGCCCGCCGTGGAGGAGGCGATCGTGGCCGTCGGCGTCGTGGGATCGCTCGAGCTCGACGTGCTCGCGACCGGGGTGGCCGAGGTGGGCGGGGGCGCGGTGGTGGGCGCCGCGGGGGCGGGCGTGCTCGACGTTGCCGGGGGCGGCGTGGTGGCGGTCGTCTTGGGCTTGCTCTTGCTCGGCGCGGGCGTGCCGGCGAAGGGATCGGTGTACTGCTGATCACCGGCCGAACCGCCGCCCGAGGCGAGCGTCACCGCTGGGACCGCGAGCGCGAGCGCTCCGAGCAGCATGCCGGTGGCCAGCCAACGTGGGGTGCGCACCCGGGCCAGTATGGCAACCTGGGCCGCCAGCCGCACCGGCACACCGCCGGCAGAGCGAGCGGGCGAGCGCGGTCAAATCGGCGTTTTGCAGGATCTCTTGCAGAACCAGGAGGTTTGGGGGCCGAGGCGACGGACCATGTTAGGGTGCCTCGCGCTCAACCCCGGAACGCCGTCGTAACTGCCTTCGTCTGCCGTCCGTCCACGCCCCTCCGTGGCCGCGGTCCCGTTCGTCGCCACACGCCTTTTGCACCGCCCGCCCAGACATTCTCGTGCTCGTGCCGTCGTTGCCGCCATGGTGTCGACCGCGCTGCTGGGGACTGGCCTGACCGCCTCGAGTTCAGGCGACATTCAGAGCCAGATCGCCGGCACGCGGTCGGCCGCCGCGGCCCTGCGCGCGCAGATCGCCGCCGACTCGCAGCAGATCGCGTCGACCAGCGACGGCCTGGCGCAGGCCCGTGACCGCCTGGCGACAGTCCAGTCCCGGCTCGACCAGCGGGTTGCGGAGCTGAAGTCCGTCCAGTCCCAGCTGATCGCGGCGCGCAACCATCTGGTCGACCTGGAGAACCGGCTGCATCTGGCGACCACCGCGCTGTCCGCCAACCTGGTGGCCGGCTATGAGGGCGGCCAGCCCGACCTGGTCTCGGTCATCCTGAGCTCCAACGGGTTCGGCGACCTCCTCAACCAGATGGGCTTCATGACCCGCGTGGCCCATCAGGACGCCAACATCGTGAAGCTGACCCGGACTGCCCGGGCCGAGGTGTCGCGGCAGGCGACGGCGCTCGAGGGCCTGGAGACGCGCGACCGGGTGCTGGCCAACCAGGTCCTCGATCAGCGCAACCAGGCCGCGGCGCTGCGCTCCGCGCTCCTGCGCCAGCAGCTCGCGCAGGAGACCAAGCGGGCGAGCACCACCGCCCGCTACAACGCGGTCAAGGCGCATCTGGGCTCGCTGCAGGCGCGGTTGAACGCCATCGAGAAGCGCGCCGCAGAGGCGGCGACCCGCGCCGCCGCAACCGGCAACGCCAACGTGAGCGGGATCGCGGTCAACACCGCCGGGATGGTCCAGCCCCCGGCCGGCGCGCCCGAGCCGGTGCGGCAGGTCATCGCCGCCGGCAACGCCATCGCCACTCTTCCCTACATGTACGGCGGCGGGCACGCGTCATTCCACGCCGACGGCTATGACTGCTCGGGCTCGGTCAGCTACGCGCTCGCGGCGGCCGGGCTGGTGAGCTCGCCGATGGTCTCCGGCGACTTCGAGAACTGGGGCGATCCAGGCCCCGGACGATGGATCACGATCTACGCCAATGCCGGCCACGTGTGGATGGAGGTTGCCGGCTGGCGGTTCGACACGGTAGCGCTGGCCGAGAGCGGCACCCGCTGGGCCCGGGGCGGGGGCGAGTTCTCGGGCTTCGTGGTCCGCCACCCGCCGGGTCTGTAGCGGTCCCGCTGCCATGCGCCCGGCTCCACCGCACCGCGGCTCCCGATCCCGACCCCGACCCCGACCCCCGACCCCGTGGGAGCCGAGCTCACGGGGTGATCATTTCCGAGCCAGCACCGCGCGATCTGTCGATGCTGGCTCGTTTTTGCCCGCGAGACGGGCATTTCCGAGCCAGGAGACCGGGCGAGCGGCGGTGCTGGCTCGAAAATGCCCACTGGGGCCGGGCGCCGCGGTGTGGCGTCGGAGCCAGGACGGGTCGAGCGGGTTGATCAACGCCCGCCGGCGGTGAGCCTGGGCCGGGCGGACCGGGCCGCCGCCGGGGCCTCGGCCGCGGCGGGCTCGCGGCGCTCGGGACCGGGCGGCGGCACCGGCCTGGGGGTCTCCTCGGTGAGGTGGCGGACAAGCAGGAGCGCGAGGGCGGGTACGGCGACGATGCTCACCATGGCCAGGAACCAGAGCTGGCCGGCGTCGGTGCCCTCACCCAGCGTGTGGACGATCCCGGCGATCCAGGCCAGCGCGGTGAACCGGTGCAGCCGGCGCCAGCGGTTGACGCCGATCGTGCGCCGGGCGTAATAGGAGAGCCCGAGGAACGCCAGGCCCCAGCCTCCGATGATGCCGATCGAGGTCCAGATCGTCTTGTAGCTCCAGGCGAACGGGAGCGCGACGTCGGCCAGCGACGGGCTGAGGAAGTGATCGCCCAGCAGCGACAAACCGTGCACGGCCAGCGCCACCAGGGCGGCCAGTGACAGCGCCTCGTGCAGCGTGGTCAGGTCCGGCCCGCGGCGCCGCATGAACTTCAGACTCATGGTCAGGCCGATCGACATCGCCAGGCTGGCCAACACCAGCGAGGCGATGCCTGCGGCGCGGCTGGTGATCCAGAAGAGATGAGGAGTGGCGCTCGTCATGATGGTCGGTGCGTGCCCCGGGGCTCACGTCTCAGGATCGTGGTCCTGCGGTAGAGGGACGTAGGACCGTCCTAAGAACTTGGTGAGAGCGCGGGACGGGTGAGGCGATTGCCGGCCACGAGGTTCCCGTGGACCGGGCCGGTCGGCATTCCCAGCCCGCGGTAGGTGACGGTGAACGCGCTGCCCTCGGCCGACAGCGGCGAGGGGACCGCGGTGGCCATGTACGCGCCGGCGGCCGAGACGAACTGGCGGCCGCCGGCGGCGAGGCTGATCCTCGTCGCGGTCCACTTGCGGTCCGTGATCGAGCCCCGGTGCCCGGTGGTCGTCACGGCCGACGCCGCGGTGAAGCCCGCGGAGCCGAAGTTCGCCAGCGGCAGCGTGTGGCAGTTGGCCATGCCGGCGCAGATCGTCGGGGTCTCCAGGACCCATTCCGCAGAGGTGGTGTCCACATAGGCGGCGTGCAGCCGCTTGGTGAACGAGCGGTGCCGGGTAAGGTCGTCGAGCGTCATCGTCACCTGGTAGCCGTTGACCACGACTGTGCCGCGCACGCGGTCGCCGGGGGCGATGGTCCGCTTGATGTTGCGCGAGGGCGCTGGGACGACCTCGTACCAGGCACTGGACCGGGCGTGCCCGCCGGCGGTGCAGTCGGCCTCGGTCCCGGTCTGCTCCAGCGCCTGCGAGGTCACGTTGTACCCGCCGATACCGACCCACATCGCCGAATAGGTCGGCCGGCCGCCGCTGCAGGAGGCCTGCGGCTGGGTCCAGGTGCCGGTGACCTTCGCGAACGCGATGCCGGCGCGGTGGACGGCGTAGCCGGCCCAGTTGGAGCTGTGGGTGCTGTCGGCGAGCGCGGCGGGCGCGCCGGCCAGCGCCGCAAGGACGACCCCCGCCAGGGAGATCGCCCGGCGGCTCGTCACCGGGACGCCGCCAGAATCGCCGATGACTTCCCCCGCAGGTCGTACATCGTCACCGTGGTCCCGTTGGAGGTGAAGGTCACCTTCGTGCCCACCCGTTCGGCGATTGCCATCGCCCCCGTGCTGCCCTGGCGGGTGTCGCCGCCGGGGCCACCGGACGCACCGCCGAAGCCACTCTGGCCGTCGGCGAGGATCCAGCGTAGGCGCCCGTCGCGGACCTCCATCGCGAGCCACTGGGGCGTCACCGTGCTCTCGCGACCGGAGAACCCGCCGAGGCCGGCGACGTTGCCGTTGTTGGCCAGGATCGCCCCCGCCGCCCTGCTCTGGCTCCCGACGCCGATCGCGCCGCCGCCATGCCCCTGGGCGTAGCGCTCCGCGGCGGTCAGGCCGGCGCTGTTGCCGCCGAACATCCCGCCGGGGCCGCCGGCACCGCCACCGAAGCCGAAGCGGCGACGGAAACCGGTGCCCGCCTGCGGGTTCGTGAACAGGCCCCGGACGCCGCTTCCGGTCGCGCCACCCGGAGGCGCGGGGAAGCCCTGGCCGCCGCCGGGGACAAATCCGCCACCCGGGAGACCGGCCCCACCCCGCCCGCCGAACCGGCCGCGGCCGCCAAATCCTCGCAAGCCACGCGCACCGCCGCCCGGCCCACCGAAGCCGCCGCCCTGGGCGCTGGCGGGACCGCCGGCGGGAAACGTCGCGGCAGTGGCGTGCCCGATCGTCTCGGCGGCCCAGGTGGCCGGGGCGGCTAGGAGCGCCACCAGCGCCACCGCGATCACCGTGGCGCGCAGCCGTGGAGACAGCCGCACCGCCAGCAGAACCGCACAGACGCCACCGACGGCGATGACCAGGGGCTTGGCCCGCGCCAGCTCGCCGGAGAGATTGCCGAGCACGACGAGCTCGGTGACCACGCCGGCCAGGATCGCCGCCGGGAGGGCGACGCGAGCGACGCGGTCGCCCGAGAGCGCCTCGCCGACCCCGGCGCCGATCAGCGCGGCGGTGAACGGCGCCAGGAATGAGACGTAGTAGGGATGGAAGATCCCCGAGGCGTAGCTGAATACCACCGCACTGACCAGGAACGCGCCCCCGACAGCGATCAACCAGCCGGTGCGAGGATCGATGCGCCGCAGGCGACTGGCTACGAGCACCCCGAGCCCGGCGACGACCGCGAAACCGAGCAGCCACCCGGCCTGGTCGCCGAGCCCCGACTGGAGCAGGCGAAGGACGCCGGTGGCGCCGCCGAACGCGCCACCCCCACCACCGCCGCCGAACCCGGCCCCCGGCGCGCCGGTCTGCCCGGTCACGCGACCGACGCCGTTGTAGTTGAAGATGAGCGACCAGACGCTGTTGTCGGCGGTGCCGCTGATCCAGGGGCGGTCGGCCGCGGGCGTGAGCGTCACGAGCACCGGCCAGGCCAGGCCCACGACCGCCATCGCGATGCCGCCGAGCGTGAGCTGGCGCAACGCGGTGAGCCGTCCACGTGGCGCCACCCAGAGGTAGGCGAGCGCGATGCCGGGGACCACGAACAACGCCACCGCCATCTTGGCCTCGAAGCCGAGCCCGATGCAGACGCCGCACCACACCAGCCACTTCGTCCGCCCGTCCTCCAGCGCGCGCACCGCGAACCACAGCGCGGCCACGCAGCACAGGACCAGCAGCTCGTCGGGGTTGTTGTGGCGCGACATGGCGACCGCGATCGGCGTCGTGGCCAGGGCGATCCCGGCCACGAACCCGGCGGGACGGCCGAAGCGGCGCCGCGTCAGGTCATAGACGAGCGCGGCGGCGGCCGCGCCCATCAGCGCCTGCGGGATGAGGATGCTGAGCGGGTGAACGCCGAAGACCCGCGCCGACAGCGCCTGCACCCACAGGCTGAGCGGCGGCTTGTCCACGGTCATGAGGCCCGTCCTGTCCATCGAGGCGAACAGGAAGTCGTGCCAGCTCGCGCTCATCGAGCGCACGGCGGCGGAGTAGTACGTGTTCGCCCAGCCGTTGATGCTCAGGCCCCAGAGGTTGAGGATCCCCGCGACCCCCACCACGGCGAGAAGCTCGGGACGGACCCGCAGCGCCTGAAGCCAGCCCGACCGCGTGCGCGCCGCCAGCCACGAGGGGCGCAGCGACTCGCGATAGGGCGTCGAGTCCGAGCTCATCGGGTCAGGATGGAGGGGTTGGATGAGAGCAAGCTAAGAGGGGTGGGCATTCTCAGACGGCTCTCAGGGTCACGGCCGGTCACGGCTGGTCGGGCGCGCGATGCGCCTCCGCGAAGACGGCGGCGGCCAGCAGCAGGCCGGCGCCGAGGGCGACGACGGTCGATGCTGCGCGCGGAAGGGTGGACACGTGGAGCTCCTTGACTGACATCCGGTGGGCCCGGTCAGCATCGGCGGGCCGTCGAAGCCGTGCCGAAGACATCTCTAAGACGTGCGTAGGAGCCCGGCGCCTGCTTCCGGACAACGGCGGCGGGTAGGCCAACCTAAAGTACGTGGAACTGCGTCTGAAACCAGGAGTTTTGAGACATGTCAGACACCCACAACAGCTTTGACGCCAAGGCAACGCTGAACGTCGGCGACGCGAAGTACGACATCTACCGCCTGGACGCGCTGCAGTCCAAGTTCGACGTCGCGCGGCTGCCGTTCTCGCTGAAGATCCTGCTCGAGAACCTGCTGCGCAACGAGGACGGAGAGTCGATCCGGGCGCAGGACGTCGAGGCGCTCGCCACCTGGGACGCCAATGACGAGCCGTCCAAGGAGATCGCGTTCACGCCCGCGCGCGTGATCATGCAGGACTTCACCGGCGTTCCCGCGATTGTCGATCTGGCCGCGATGCGCGACGCCATGAAGGCGATGGGCGGCGATCCCAACAGGATCAACCCCCTCGTGCCGGCCGAGCTGGTCATCGACCACTCCGTCCAGGTCGACGCCTACGGCTCCGCGCAGGCCTTCCAGCGCAACGCCGAGCTGGAGTTCGAGCGCAACAAGGAGCGCTACGCCTTCCTCCGCTGGGGCCAGGGCGCCTTCCACAACTTCCAGGTCGTGCCGCCGGACACCGGGATCGTGCACCAGGTCAACCTCGAGTACCTGGCGCGCGTGGTGTTCGTCGACGAAGAGCGCAAGCCTCGCCTACCCCGACACGCTGGTGGGCACCGACTCCCACACCACGATGATCAACGGCCTCGGCGTGCTGGGCTGGGGCGTGGGCGGGATCGAGGCCGAGGCGGCGATGCTGGGGCAGCCGATGTCGATGCTCATCCCGCAGGTGCTGGGCTTCAGGCTCACCGGCGAGCTCCACGAGGGAGCCACCGCCACCGACCTGGTGCTGACCGTGACCGAGATGCTGCGCGAGCGGGGCGTGGTCGGCAAGTTCGTCGAGTTCCACGGCGCGGGGCTGGCGGGCCTGCCGCTGGCCGACCGGGCCACGATCGGCAACATGTCCCCGGAGTTCGGCTCGACGTGCGCCATCTTCCCCATCGACGCCGAGACGCTGCGCTACCTCGAGTTCTCCGGACGCCCCTCGGAGCAGATCGCCCTGGTCGAGGCGTATGCCAAGGAGCAGGGGCTCTGGCACGACGAGGACTCCGAGGAGCCCACATACTCCGACCACGTCGAGCTCGACCTCGCCGACGTCGTCCCGAGCATCGCCGGCCCCAAGCGCCCCCAGGACCGCGTGTCCCTGACCGAGTCGCGTGACGCCTTCCGGATGGCGCTGGAGGACCTCGTTGGCGACGACGACGATGACGACGGCGAGGACCACTCGCTCGCGGAAAGCTTCCCGGCATCCGATCCGGTCTCCACTCACGTCCTCAACGGCGAGGGGCACGGACCGCACGGCGGGACCGGCGGGGCCCAGGTGGCCGAGCGCACTCAGGCGCAGACGCCGGTCACCCTCGAAGACGGCACTGAGACCGAGCTGGACCACGGCCACGTCGTGATCGCGGCGATCACCAGCTGCACCAACACGTCCAACCCGTCGGTGATGCTCGGCGCCGGGATCCTGGCGCGCAACGCCGTCCAGAAGGGTCTGAAGGTCAAGCCCTGGGTCAAGACCTCGCTGGCCCCGGGCTCCAAGGTGGTCACCGAGTACCTGGAGCGAGCCGGCCTCGACGAGTACCTGGACGAGCTGG
The DNA here is from genome assembly GCA_963801435.1 of uncultured Actinomycetota bacterium. Lineage (GTDB taxonomy): Bacteria > Actinomycetota > Thermoleophilia > Solirubrobacterales > Solirubrobacteraceae > Palsa-465. The sequence goes on along the minus strand of CAWDFE010000024.1, from coordinate 8,894 downwards.
GCTTCAACCTCGTCGGCTACGGCTGCACCACCTGCATCGGCAACAGCGGCCCGCTGCCCCAGGAGATCTCCGACGTTGTTGGCGCCGAGGACCTCGCGGTGGTGTCGGTGCTCTCGGGCAACCGCAACTTCGAGGGGCGCATCAATCCCGATGTGAAGATGAACTACCTGGCCTCGCCGCCGCTGTGCGTCGCCTACGCGCTGGCCGGGACGATGGACATCGACCTCTACGACGAGCCGCTGGGCGAGGACCGCAATGGCGATCCGGTCTACCTCAAGGACATCTGGCCCGACTCTAAGGAGGTCGGCAAGACCGTCGAGGAGGCGGTCCAGTCAGACATGTTCCGCAAGAGCTACGGCGAGGTGTTCGACGGCGACGAGCGCTGGAACTCCCTGGAGGTGCCGAGCGGCGACGCCTTCGCGTGGGACGAGCGCTCCACCTACGTGCGCCGGCCGCCCTTCTTCGAGGAGATGCCGCGCGAGCCCGAGCCGTTGGAGGACATCGTCGAGGCGCGCGTGCTGGCGATGCTCGGGGACAGCGTCACCACGGACCACATCTCGCCGGCCGGCTCGATCAAGCGCGACGGTCCCGCCGCCTCCTACCTCAACGAGCACCACGTCGAGTCGCGCGACTTCAACTCCTATGGGTCGCGCCGCGGCAACCATGAGGTGATGATGCGGGGCACTTTCGCCAACATCCGCCTGCGCAACCAGCTCGCTCCGGGAACCGAGGGTGGGGTGACCACGCTACCTGGGCGACGGCGACGAGCCGATGTCGATCTACGACGCCGCCATGCGCTACATCGACCAGGACATCCCGCTCATCGTGCTGGCCGGCAAGGAGTACGGCTCCGGATCGTCGCGCGACTGGGCGGCCAAGGGCACGCGCCTGCTCGGCGTGCGCGCGGTGATCGCGGAGAGCTTCGAGCGCATCCACCGTTCCAACCTGGTGGGGATGGGCGTGCTCCCGCTGCAGTTCGCAGACGGCGAGTCGGTCACGTCCCTGGGGCTGACCGGCAGGGAGAAGTTCACGATCACCGGCATCGCCGATGCCGATGAGGTGCCGCGCACGCTGACCGTGAAGGCCGACGACAAGGAATTCGAGGTCACCGTGCGGATCGACACCCCAAAGGAGCAGGTCTACTACCGCCACGGCGGGATCCTCCAGTACGTGCTCCGAGAGCTGCTCCACTAGATTCCCACGCCATGGCAACTCCTGAGCTGTTGCACCGGCTGCTCGTCGCGGCCGGGCCGTCCGGGCGCGAGACGGCGCCCGCCAGGGCCTGGCGCGACGGATGCGCCGCCTTCTCCGACGACGTGCGCGTGGATGCCGTCGGCTCGTCGATGGCGCGCGTGCCCGGGACCGCCGGCGGTCCGACCCTCGCCGTGATCGGCCACATCGATGAGATCGGCGTGCACGTGACCCACATCGAGGACGACGGCCATCTGCGCTTCGGCGAGGTGGGCGGCTGGGACCCGATCGTGCTCGTCGGCCAGCGCGTGACCATCGCCGCGCGCGGGGGCGGCGTGCCCGGCGTGATCGGCCGCAAGCCCACCCACCTCATCAAGTCCGACGAGCGCGACCGGGCGCCGAAGATCAAGGACCTGCACATCGACATCGGCGCCAAGGACGGCGACGAGGCCAAGGACATGGTGCGGGTCGGCGATGCGGGCGTGATCGATGTCGCTCCGGTCGAGCTGCCCAACGGCCGCCTGGTCTCACGCGCGCTGGACAACCGGGTCGGCTGCTACGTCGCGGCCGAGGCCGCGCGGCTGGTGGCCGAGGACGGCGGCGCCCCTGGCGACGTGGTGGCGCTGGCGGTGACCCAGGAGGAGACGAGCTTCGCCGGGTCGCGGACGAGCGCGTTCGCGCTGGAGCCCGATGTGGCCATCGTCGTCGATGTCATCTTCGCCACCGACCAGCCCGGCATCGAGCTGGGCCCGATGACCAAGCACCCGCTCGGATCCGGCGCCGTCATCGCGCGCGGGACCTCGCTGCACCCGCGCGTCACCGATCTGCTCATCGATCTCGCCGAGGAGCATGAGTTCCCGTTCACGCTGGAGTCGCTGGGCCGGGCGACGGGCACCGACGCCGACGCCGTGCACGTGAGTCGCGCCGGCGTGCCCACCGGCGTCGTGTCGGTGCCGCTGCGCTACATGCACTCCCCCGTGGAGCTGGTGTCGCTGGCCGACATCCAGGTGGCCGCCGAGCTCATCGCCGCATTCGCCAAGCGGCTGGAGCCCGGCATGTCGTTCGAGCGCTAACCGCCCGGTGACCGCCGACGCGCGACTGCTGCTCCTGTTCGACATCGACGGGACGCTGCTCGGGCGCGCGACGGCGGCGCACAGCGAGGCGCTGCACGAGGCGCTGCGCCAGGTGCACCACGTCGACACCCGCGAGACGCGGGCGCACATCGCCCCGGCCGGACGCACCGATGGCGAGATCGCGCGGCTGCTCCTGCTCAACGCCGGCGTCTCGGCCCGCAGCATCGACAACGGCGCCGCCGCGGTCCGCGACGCGTGCTGCGAGATCTTCGCCCGCCTGTGCCCGCCCAGCCTGGCCGACAAGGTCCTGCCGGGCGTCGCCGAGCTCGTCCCCTGGCTGGCGGCCCGCGACGACGTGCGGCTCTCGCTGGTGACCGGCAACTACGAGCCGGTGGCGCGGCTGAAGCTGTCCCGGGCCGGCCTGGGCCGTCACTTCCCGTCCCGACAGGGCGGGTTCGGATCGGACTCCGAGGATCGCGTCGCGCTTCCGGGCATCGCCCGCAAGCGGGCCGGACACGACGGGGTCTCTCACCCGCGCCGGCGGACGATCGTCATCGGCGACACCCCCCGGGACATCGCCTGCGCCCGAGCGGACGACGTGCGGTGCTTCGCGGTGACGACCGGACCCCACAGCGCGGCGGAGCTGACCGGCGCCGACGCGGTGGCCACCGACACCACCCGGCTGCGCGAGCTGATCGAGGCGGCGCTCAGCGCTTCGGCGTAGGGAACTGGGAGCGCATCATCAGGTCCCAGACGCGGTCGGGCGTGATCCGCCGCTGGCCAATGAGCAGGTGGGCGCTCGGGGTGACCACGTAGCGCGGCTTCGGTCGCTTGGCCGCCAGCGCCTTGGCGATGGTCGCGGCGACCGCCTGGGGCGGGCCTCCGAGCTTGGCCATCGGCCCCTTGTAAGCATCGGCGGTGGTCTTGGCGACGTGGCGGTTGAAGCCCGTGTAGGGCCCGTCGCCCTCGGCGGCGGCGTCGACCGATCCCGCCGCCACCTCGCCGAAGTTGGTGGTGATCAACCCGGGCTCTAAGAGGACCACGTCGACCCCGAACCCGCGGACCTCGAAGCGCAGCGCGTCGGAGATCGCCTCCACCGCGTACTTGGTCGCGTGGTAGATGCCGCCGCCGGGGAAGGTCAGCCGTCCTCCCATGGAGCCGATGTTCACGACCGTCCCCTGGCCGCGCTCTCGCATCCCGGGCAGGACAAGCTGGCACATCCGGATGAGGCCGAACACATTGGTCTCGAACTGGCGGCGCACGTCGTGAAGCGGGACGCTCTCCACCGCGCCGGACTGGCTGTAGCCGGCGTTGTTGATAAGCACGCCCACGGCGCCCTCGGCGTCGGTCACGCGCTGCACCGCTGCGCTCATCGAGTCCTCGTCGGTGACGTCGAGCGCGAGGGTGGTGGCGCCCTTGGCGGCGAGCCCGGCGATGGAGTCCGGCCGCCGCGCGGTGGCGTACACCCTGTAGCCGTCGCTGAGCAGCCGCTCCGCGGTGGCATACCCGATGCCGGAGGAGCAGCCGGTGATCAGGACCGGACCCGGGGCCACGGGTCCTAGTTTCGCACGAGCTTCTTGTAGGTGATGCGGTGCGGACGGTCGGCTTCGGCGCCGAGCTGCTCGTGGCGGAAAGTCTCGTAGGCCTCGAAGTTGCCCTCGAACCAGCGCACCTGGCTGTCGCCCTCGAACGCCAGCACGTGGGTGGCGATCCGGTCCAGGAACCAGCGGTCGTGGGAGACGACCACCGCGCAGCCGGCGAAGGCCAGCAGGGCCTCCTCCAGCGCTCGCAGCGTGTCGGTGTCCAGATCGTTGGTGGGCTCGTCGAGCAGCAGCAGGTTGCCGCCCTCGCGCAGCAGCTTGGCGAGGTGCAGGCGGTTGCGCTCGCCACCCGACAGCCTGGCCACCTTCTTCTGCTGGTCGGTGCCCTTGAAGTTGAAGCCCGCCGTGTAGGCGCGGCTGGCGACGGTGCGGTCGCCGAGCGTGATCTGGTCCTGACCGCCGGAGATCTCCTCCCACACGGTCTTCTCCGGGTCCAGCGCGTCGCGCGACTGGTCGACGTACGCGAGCTTGACGGTCTCGCCCAGGCGCAGCGTCCCCTCGTCAGGCTGTTCCTGGGCCGTGATCATGCGCAGCAGCGTCGTCTTGCCGGCGCCGTTGGCCCCGATGACGCCGACGATCCCCGCCGGGGGCAGCTTGAAGGAGAGGTCGTCGATGAGCAGCCGGTCGCCGTAGCCCTTGCGCACGTCGTCGGCCTCGACCACGACGCCGCCCAGCCGGGGGCCGGCCGGGATGTGGATCTGGACCTGGTCGAGCTTGACGTTGCGGTCCTGGGCCAGCAGCGCCTCGTAGGCGTTCAGGCGCGCCTTGGGCTTGTTGCGGCGGGCGGAAGCATTGAGGCGCACCCACTCCAGTTCCTGCTGGATCGTGCGCTGACGGCTTGGACTCCTGGCGTTCCTCCTGGGAGAGGCGCTTTTGCTTCTGCTCCAGCCAGCCGGAGTAGTTGCCCTGGTAGGGGATGCCACGGCCGCGGTCGAGCTCCAGGATCCAGCCGGCGACGTTGTCCAGAAAGTAGCGATCGTGGGTGATGGCCACGACCGTGCCTCGGTAGTCGTGCAGATGCTGCTCCAGCCACGCCACCGACTCGGCGTCGAGGTGGTTGGTGGGCTCGTCGAGGAGCAGCAGGTCGGGCTGGCGCAGCAGCAGCCGGCACATCGCCACGCGGCGGCGCTCGCCGCCCGAGAGCGTGGTCACGTCGGCGTCGGGCGGCGGGCAGCGCAGCGCGTCCATCGCGTACTCGAGGGTGGTGTCGAGGTTCCAGCCGTCCACGGCGTCGATCTGCTCCTGTACGCGCGCGAACTCGTCGGCGGTCTCGTCGGAGTAGTTCATCGACAGATCGTTGAAGCGATCGAGCAGCGCGCGGATCTCGGCGACGCCGTCCTCGACATTGCCCCTGACGTCCTTGGCGGGGTCGAGCTCCGGCTCCTGCTCGAGCATGCCCACCGTCGCGTTGGGAGCGAGCTGGGCGTGGCCGTTGAACTCGGTGTCGATGCCGGCCATGATCCGCAGCAACGTCGACTTCCCTGCGCCGTTGTAGCCCAGCATCCCGATCTTTGCGCCGGGATAGAACGACAGCGAGATGTCGGTGAGGACCTCCTTGTCGGGCGGGTAGCGCCGGGAGAGCTTGTGCGTCGTGAAGATGTACTGAGCTGACATTGCCCCTGAGCATAGGAGGGATACCGCGCCGCCGGTTAGGATGGCCCCCGCATGCGCCGCAGCCTGATCATCCTCGTCGTGCTCGCCTCGTTCGCGCTGCTGGCACCAGCCGCACTGGCCACGACCCAGACCGCGAGCCAGGGCGCGGTGACTGCGACGTTCAGCTACACGGGCCACTACCCGAACTACTCACGGCTGCACCTGACGATCGCCCAGTCGGGCTCGGTGCTCTACGACCAGGCGGTCCAGTCCAAGACGTGCGGCAAGTTCTGCGCGCCCGGCGCGACCGGCGCCAAGGCGTCGTCGGTGGAGGTCATCGACCTGGACCACATCGGGCAGCCCAACGTCATCCTGAACCTCTACACCGGCGGTGCCCACTGCTGCTCGGTGCAGCAGATCTTCACGTTTGACCCGGGGACCATGACCTACGCCGAGACGGAGCGAAACTTCGGGGACCCCGGCGCGCAGATCGAGGATCTCGGCCACGACGGCCGCTTCGAGTTCGTCACTGCCGATGACGCGTTCGCCTATGCGTTCACCGACTTCGCCGCCTCCGGCCTCCCGCTCCAGATCCTGACCTTCTCAGGCAGCCGCTTCCAGGACGTCACTGACGGCTACCCGGCGCTCATCCGCAGGAACGCGGCGACGTGGCTGAACGCGTTTCACCACACGGCCCGCCAGCACTACGCCGACAGCGTCGGGGTGATCGCCTCGTCGGCGGCCGACGAGTACCGGCTGGGGAAGGTCGCCGCGGCCAACCGGTTCCTGCATCAGCAGGCCAAGGCTGGGCACCTCAGGAGCGCGCTGGGGGCCAGCGTGCCCCAGGGGCAGAAGTTCGTGACCAAGCTGCAGACGTTCCTGCGCCGTCACGGGTACGGGCACTAACCACCCGCGGGCCGAGCCCGGCCGCGTCTACAGGCCGGCGGCCTCGCGCAGCGTCTCGGCCTTATCCGTCAGCTCCCAGGTGAAGTCCTCGTCGTCGCGTCCGAAGTGGCCGTAGGCGGCGGTCTTCTGATAGATCGGGCGGTGCAGGCGGAGATACTCGCGAAACGCCCCGGGGCGCAGGTCGAAGTGCTCGCCGATCAGTTCCAGGATGCGCCCGCGGCCGACGTTGCCGGTGCCGAACGTCTCCACCATCACCGACACGGGATGGGCGACGCCGATGGCATACGCCACCTGGACCTCCGCTCGGTCGGCGATCCCGGCGGCGACGAGGTTCTTGGCGACGTAGCGGGCCGCGTAGGCGGCCGAGCGGTCGACCTTGGACGGGTCCTTGCCGCTGAACGCGCCGCCGCCGTGACGGGCCATGCCGCCGTAGGTGTCGACGATGATCTTGCGCCCGGTCAGCCCGCAGTCGCCCATCGGGCCGCCGATGACGAACCGCCCCGTGGGGTTGACCAGGAAGCTGCGCCGCAGCTGCGCCGAGTCGTAGAGCCCCTCGGGAAGGACCGGCAGCACGATGTGCTCCCACAGGTCGTCTCTGATGTGGGTCTCGGCGCCCTCGGCATGCTGGCTGGAGATGAGCAGCTTCTCGATCGCCACCGGCCGGCCGTCCTCGTAGCGCACGCTCACCTGTGTCTTGCCGTCCGGGCGCAGGTAGTCCAGCTCGCCGCTCTTGCGGACCGCCGCCAGGCGCTGGGCGAGGCGATGGGCCAGTGCGATCGGCAGCGGCATGAGCTCGGGGGTCTCGTTGGTGGCGTAGCCGAACATCATGCCCTGGTCGCCCGCGCCGGCCAGGTCGAGCTCGTCACCGTCCGCGCTGTCCTGACGTGTCTCGTAGGCGGCGTCGACGCCCTGGGCGATGTCGGGTGACTGCTTGTCGATGGCGTTGATGACCGCGCAGGTCTGGTAGTCGAAGCCGAACTTGGCGTCGGTGTAGCCGATCTTCTTGATCGTCTCCCGGGCGATGTCCTGGATATCGACGTAGGTGGTGGTCGTGATCTCGCCGGAGACGACGACCAGGCCGGTGTTGACCAGCGTCTCGCAGGCGACGCGGGCCTTCGGGTCGTCCTTGAGGACGGCATCGAGCACGCCGTCAGAGATCTGGTCGGCGATCTTGTCCGGGTGTCCCTCGGTCACGGACTCCGAGGTGAACAGGAACTCATTCTCGGCGAAGCTCATCGATCGGTCGTGTCCTTGCTCTTGCGGGTGATCTCCAGCAGGTAGGCGACCATCACGTCGGTCGAGCCGAACCTGAGGTGGTAGGCGTCGGAATGTTCCTCCACGCGAGTGATCTGCTCACGCTTGGCGGTGAAAAGGTCTGAGAACTCGAAGAACGAGAAGTCGACCACTCGCGCCTGGTAGCCGAGCCCGTCGAGCAACTCCGCGGTGCGCCGGCGGCCGATCACGCTCAATTGCATCATGTAGGCGGTTCCGTCGTCGGCCAGAGCCTCGGGGAGCAGCCGGATGAGGTGGTCGAGCAGGTTGCGTCCCCAGTAGTCAAGGGGCCGGTGCGTGGTGACCTGCTCGAACGGGTCGACCGGCGTCTGATACAGGCTGGCCACTATGACGTCGTAGCGCTCCTCCGGGACCCACGGGTAGAGGTCCTGGGCGGCGGCGCTCACCTTGTCGGCGACGCCGTTGCGGAACGCGTTGGTCAGCGTGTTCTTGACCGAGGTGGCATCGATGTCGATACTGTGGACGTGGGCGGCGCCGTTGCGCGCGAGCTGCACCGTGAGCAGACCGCTCCCCGATCCGATGTCCAGGCACCGCTGGTGGGCGCCGATGCCCTCGCGGTACAGGTACTTCCAGATCAGGAAGCTCCCCTGGGTGGGCACGAACACGCCGTCATCCACGTCGATCTCCGGCATGTCGAGCGGGAACATCTCCCGCCCGCGCGGGTCGGCCCACGACGGCGGCTCGCGCCGCCTGGTGGCGCCGCCGTTCTCGGTGGTCAGCACCGCGGGCCGCTCGTGCCCGGGCTTGGTCTCGGCCAGCGCCTGCCGCGCCGCCCTGAGGTGCTCCGGGCGCACGCCACAGCAGCCGCCGATCACCTGGGCGCCCTCGGCGCGCCAGGCCAGCGCCAGCTCGGCGTACTCCCTGCCCTTCACCCCTGCCTCCTCGCGCCACCCGGCCGCCGAGAGGTAGCCGAGGTTGGGGTACACGCCGAGCGGGAGGTCGGTGAAGTCCCGCAGCCACGAGAGCATCCCGGTGACGTGATCGGGCGGGATGCAGTTGATGGCCAGCGCTCCGATGCCCATCTCCTCAAAGCGCCGGACCGCGCGCCCGAACGCGTCCCCCTCGGGGCCGCCCCAGTGCTCGCCGTAGACGCCGCACACGCCGTGGCGGCAGCGGCGGAAGCTCAGCCACAGGGGGATCCCGGTGTCAAGCAGGGCCTCGACGGTGGCGTAGGTGGAGCTGCGCACCAGCGACATGGTCTCGAGCAGGATCAGGTCGGGCAGCCTGCGAAGGTGAA
>CAWDFE010000023.1:0-44176 GCA_963801435.1 uncultured Actinomycetota bacterium | reverse complement strand
GCCCCGGTGACGTCATCTGCTCGCTCCGGGCGAACCCCGGCGTCCTGCAGCACGGCGCAGCAGTCGTCATGAAGCTCCTCGAGGCCGACCAGTAACACCGTCGCCCCCTTGGCCGCCGCGCCTCTGAGCGCACGGATAGGGTCCCGGCGGTCGCCAGCCGCCCGATGCGCCCCATTGGGTCGCCACGCCGTGCCCCGAATGTCAGAAATCGCCTGCTCAGCCTACAGGTAGCCGCAGCCCATAGCCACCTCAGCCCTTTCGTCGCCCTCGGACAACTCAAAACCCGGGCCGCACGGAGCGGCCCGGATTCCGGTCTTGCGGTTCGAGTGGTTGATCGTCAGGCGGCGGCCGGTGTCGGCTGGGCCATCGGCTCGCCGTGGTGCTCGAGCCTAGGCAGCCAGCGCAGCCAGTTGGGCAGGTACCAGTTCCAGTCACCCAGCAGCTTCATGCTCGCCGGGAGCAGGACGCCGCGGACGATCGTCGCGTCGATCAGCACGGCGGTCGCCAGCCCGATGCCCATCTCCTTCATATCGAGGATCGGGAGGGTGGCGAAGATCGAGAACACGCCGACCATCACGATCGCGGCGCTGGTGACCGTTCCCGCCGTGGTCTTGATGCCGTGCGCGATCGCGTCCTCGGTGCTCATGCCGCGGTCATGCGCCTCCCGGATACGGCTGAGGATGAACACGTGGTAGTCCATCGACAGACCGAACAGGATCACGAACATGAACAGCGGCAGCCAGGGCGCCACCGATGAGTTGGAGGTGAAGCCGAGGAGGTTGGTCCCCCAGCCGAACTGGAACACGGCCACGACCACGCCGTAGGCGGCGGCGACCGACAGCAGGTTGAGGACCACGGCCTTGGCCGCGATCACCAGCGAGCGGAACGACGCCAGCAGCAGGAGGAACGCGAACGTGAGCACGAAGCCGAACACCACCGGCAGCGAGCTCTTCATCATCTCGTTCCAGTCGTACGAGGCCGCCGTGGCGCCGGTGACTCCATAGCTGACGGCGGGGAGCTTGCCGATCGTCGCCGGCAGCAGCTGGCCGCGCAGGGTCAGGAGCGCGCGGGTGGAGACTCCATCTGTCCCGTTGCCGGGCAGCGGAAGCGCGATCCGTCCCACGGTATGCGCTCGGTTGCTATCGACGCTCACCGCTCCATAGCCCTGGTGGGTGGCCGCCGCCGCCGACTGCAGCTGAGCGACCGCCGACCTGAATGCGGGCGACGTGGTGTTGGTCTTGACGGCGATCACCGCCGGGCTCGCTTGTCCGGGGAATGCGGACTGGATGCGTTGGATCGCCTCGACCGTGGGCGCGCTGTGAGGCAGGGTGTTAAGCGACGAGGCCGCGGTGTGGATCTGCAGCGCCGGGATGGCCAGCGTCAGCAGAACGGCGACGCTGAGCGCGGCCGAAAGCGCCGGCCGGCGGAGCACCGGGTTCAGGATGCGCGACCAGATCCGCCCCTCGCCGGCCGGGCTGCGGAACCTGCCCAGTAGCGGGATGCGTCCCTTCTCGACCCGATCTCCCAGCTTCGAGAGCACCGCGGGCAGGACGGTCAAGGACCCGATCATCGCCACGGCGACGACCATCATCGTCCCGATCGACATCGAGATGAACGTCTTGTCGCCGGAGAACAGCATGCCGGCCATGGCGATCAGCACGGTGATCCCGGAGACCAGGACCGAGCGCCCCGAGGTTGCCGCGGCCGCCTCGAGCGCAGCGCGCTCGCTGCGGCCGGCCGCTCGCTCCTCGCGCTCGCGGCGCAGGTAGAACAGCGTGTAGTCGACCCCGACGGCGAGCCCGACGAGCATGACCACGGCCGACACATTCGGGTCCATCGGCGTGATGTGGCTGACGATGGCAGTCAGACCCACGGTGGCAATCACGGCCTGCAAGCCGAGCATCAGCGGGATCCAGGCCGCCAGAAGGGACCCGAAGACGAGCATCAGGATCAGCAGCGTGAGCGGCACCGAGCGCTCACCCGCCTGACCGAGCTGCTCGTTGAACAGCTTGGTCAGCGCCTTATCCGAGCTCACCGCGCCAGCCTCACCAATGTAGAACCCCTCGTGCCGGGGACCGACTGATTCGACGGCCGCGGTCAGTGGGTCGATGTGCTTCTCGGCGGCCTTGAGCTTGCCGCTCATGTCCCATTCGACGAGGGCCGTGTGGCCGTCGCGCGATACTTGGTCCCGGGCTGCCTGCCCGTGCGGCCAGCGCAGGTTGTGGACGCTGGAGAGTGGAGCCACGGTCCGTGCCACGTCAGCGATCGCCGCCTGGAATGCGGGGTTGGCGGTCGTCAGGTGCTTGCTCTGGACGACCGCGATCTCCGTCAGCGGCCCGGACTGCGAGAACCCGGCGTCCTTGAGGATATGGTCTGCCCGCTGCGATGGTCCGACGGTGGTGCCGTTGGTCTGGTCGATCGTCTTCGTACCGACCGCCGTGCCGATGGCGATCGCGGCGAACACGAACGCGAGCCAGCCGAAGATCGCCAGTTTGCGATGGCTCGCGCTCCAGTGGCCCATTCGGGCCGCGAGATGGCGAGCGGGATTGCGGGGTGGATGTTGCATGGCATCTCCTCCGTTGCGGTGAGCCTTGAGCACGACGCCACGATCCCATCCGCTCAGGTGGCTGTCGGTGCGGGGCGCTGGCGTCTCGCGGTTCGGATTGCTCACACCGGACGGGCGGTTACCCGTACCGTGTGCGTACGGGGAGACCCACGGAGCGGATGCTGTTCGCACACCGACGGTCAGACAATTCGTGCGCAGAGTGCGCGCCGGGGGGTTGTGTCGCGCCTCCGCAGGCGCGAGGCCGTTTAAGCAATGCGCGTCGTTCTTGCTGAAGATTCGCTCCTGCTTCGCGCGGGAATCGCCCGGCTGCTCCAGGATCAGGGCTTCGACGTCGTCGGCGAGGCGGGAGACCTCGATGACCTGCTGCGCAAGGTGCGCGCACACAAGCCCGATGTCGCAATCGTCGACATCAAGATGCCCCCAACCCACACCGACGAGGGCCTGAAGGCCGCGCTGATCATACGATCCGAGCTTCCGGGCACGGGTGTGCTCGTGCTCTCTCAGTACGTCGAGAAGGAGTACGCAGCCGAACTTCTGGGCGAGAGCGCGGAGGGGGTCGGCTACCTGCTCAAGGACCGGGTCGCCGACCTAGAGCGTTTCGTCGACGCGGTCCGGCGAGTCGCCGAGGGCGGGTCCGTGCTCGACCCCGAGGTCGTATCCCGAATGCTCGCCCGCCGGTCGACGGGACCGGTCGATCAACTGACCCCTCGGGAACGGGAGGTGCTCGCCCTGATGGCCGAAGGGCGTTCCAACCACTCGATCGCGACGGAGATGGTCGTCACCGAGCGCGCGGTCGAGAAGCACGTGACCAGCATCTTCGCCAAGCTCGATCTGCCGGCGACGGCTGAAGGCCACCGGCGGGTCCTGGCCGTCCTCGCGTACCTCAATTCGTGACCGCGGTCTGCCCACGCCGCCTGCGGATGGCCCAATGGTGTGGCTACCCGTATGTACCTCGGCTCTGCGGTCGATGAAAATCTCGCCCGTGATGACCGTGTTGATCGTCGATGACCACCCGTCATTCCGGACGAGCGCACGGCGCCTGCTCGAGGCCGAGGGCTTCGACGTCGTCGGCGAGGCCCGTGACGGTCACGCGGCGATCGCGGCGGCGCAGCAGCTTCAGCCCGACCTGATCCTGCTCGACGTGCAACTGCCGGATCTTGACGGCTTCGAGGTCGCCGCACGCCTGGCCGCCCTCGGAGTGCCTTCCGCCGTGGTCCTGACCTCCAGCCGCAACCCAGCCGAATACGGGCGGCCCCTCACCGAAACCGCCGTGCGCGGGTTCGTGCCCAAGGCGGAGCTTTCGGGAGCGGTTCTCACCGCCTTACTGTCTCCCTAGGATCGGATGAGTCGCCACCTGCGCTACGTGGGCGCTGTCGGCGCGGTCGGGGCGGTCTACTGGCTTGCTGCCAAGCTCGGGCTGCAGCTGGCGTATCTGCACGGAACTGTCGCGGCGCTCTGGCCCCCGGTCGGCGTGGGTATGGCTGTGCTCATCCTCTACGGCCTTTCCCTCTGGCCAGGGATCGTCCTGGGGGACCTCGCAGTGGCTGACTTCTCGCAACCTGCCGGAACAGTGCTGGGGCAGACGATCGGTAACACGCTCGAAGTGCTGATAGCAGCCGTCCTCTTCTACCGGCTGGCCGGCGGGCGCACGGGGTTCGGGCGCGTGCGCGATGTCGCCGCGCTGGTCGCGGCAGCCGCCGCCGGGACGGCCGTAAGCGCCGTGTTCGGAGCAGCCTCGCTGAAGCTTGGCGGGGTGATCCCGAGCGGACAGGTGGGGACGGTCTGGCGCACCTGGTTCCTTGGCGATCTCTCCGGAGCGCTCGTCTTCGCCCCGCTGCTGCTGTGCTGGGTGGGCGTTCGCCTGGATGCGATCACCGCACGGCAGGCACTCGAGGGCGCCGCCATCGTGACCCTGATCGTCGTGGTCGCGCTGCTTCCCTCCCAGCGCGACGTGCCTTACGTCGTGTTTCCGGTCCTGATCTGGGCGGCGCTTCGCGGCGGGCCGCGTGGAGCAGCGGGCGCGGTGGCGCTGGTCACCACGCTCACCGTCTACAACACCGCCCACCACGCCGGGCCGTTTGTACGCGCCACGATCACCCAAAGCCTTCTTGCCACGCAGCTGTTCGTGGCCGCGGCAGCTGTGACTTCGCTGGTGCTCGGTGCGGTCATTGAGGAGCGCCACGCCGCCCTCGAGGCGCTGCGCGAGAACGAGCGGCGACTACGCGACTCCCGCGCCCGCATCGTCAAAGCCGGCGACGTAGCCCGACGCCGGCTCGAGCGCAACCTGCACGACGGCGCCCAGCAACACCTGGTCTCACTCGCGCTGACCCTCAGGCTGGCCAGGCTCCAACTCCGCAAGAACCCAGCCGAAACGGAGCACCTACTGACGGACGCATCGGATGAGCTCCAGAGCGCCATCGACGAGCTCAGGGAACTCGCCCGGGGAATCCATCCCGCGGTGCTGACCGACCGCGGGCTGGGGCCCGCCCTCGAGGTGCTTGCGGACCACGCACATCTACCGGTTGAACTGACCGCCCGCCTCACCAGCCGCCTGCCGTCGACCGTCGAGGCCGTTGTCTACTACGTCGCCGCCGAGGGACTCACCAACATCACGAAATACGCTCATGCGACAGCAGCGACCCTCCGGCTCGAGACGAACAACAAGACCGTCGTCTTACACGTCGGCGACAACGGCGCAGGTGGCGCTGACCCAAGTCTTGGGACCGGACTGCGCGGCCTGGCCGACCGCGTGGAGGCACTCGGCGGCAAGCTCGAGCTACACAGTCCCCCCGGTCAGGGCACGCTCCTGACGGCCAGCATCCCGTGCGAGCGCTGACCCGCTGAGTGATGCCGACCGCGTCACTCGACCGCGACGCGGTCCAGTTATGCCGCGCCCTTAGGTGCGGCCAGCCGCACCATCCCGGGCGGTCGCCCGAACGCCAAGACTCATGGTCGCCCCACCGACATATCCGCCGCCCGGTGGGACGCTGCAGCGGTGATTCAGCTCACTCCCAGCAAAGGTGGAGGAGGAACCGAAATGACCGCAACAACAGCCACACAGCGCCGCGAACTCGCTCACCGAACCAGCGACGGGATTGAGGTCAGCTTGTTCTGGACCAAGTCCTCCGATCGGATCACGATCGCGATCATCGACACTCGCTCCGACGAGTCCCTCGATTTCCAGGTCGACGGCAGGCTCGCACTCGATGCTTTCAACCACCCGTACGCGTACGCCGCCGCACGCGACCCCCACGACCACGGTGTCTCGCGCCTGGGCGCAGACACGCTGACCGCGAGCGCGGACCGCTGATCGTCGGCGCCGCCTCACAGCCCGCATCCATCCAAAGGACCGGCATGCTCAGCAATTCACTCACTCATCTGCTTGTCGAAGCCCGTGTGGAGGACCTGCACCGAGCCTCGCGGAACTCCGGCCGCACCCGCCGGCCCTCAGCAACGGCCGGCGTGGACTCTCGTTCGCCGAGGACACCTTTCGCCACCCGCGTCACGCGAGCAATCACGCGCGTATTCATCGGCGGCCGCTCGGCGGCCGATGAAGCCGCGGCGATCCACAGCTTCGATGTGGTCGGGCACGGCCCGACCGCTACGTGGAGCCGGCAGTCATGACCACTCCGATCGTGACCGAAACCCGCCGCCACGGCAGTCAGATCGGCAACCCCGCGTCCGGCGGACAGCCCACACCCGCCCCCGTGTCCGCCGACCGCGCCCGTGAGAGGAGATCCCATGGCCTCCATGGATCGCCACACCCAATGCCCTCAGAGTCCGACGCCTGGACGCGGCCAGGCTGGCAATAAACCTCATCCAGCGCCAGCTCGGGCATGCCGACCTCGGGACCACCAGCACCTATCTGCACGGGATCGATCCCAGCGAGATGATCGACGCCGTCCGCTCACGCCACCAACCAACCATCTCCGCCACCGCCGGACTGACCCTCTAACGCTAACCGCCGACCACGACGATTCGCCGCCCGCCGTCCTGGCGGGCGCCACGCGCCGTGGCTTCCGCTTCGACCAGGCCAAGCACGAGAGCAGGAGCCGCCGCGGCTCTGCCCAAGCGGCGACATTGCGGCAGTGACGATTGAACGCCGAGGGTGGCGCGACGGCGTCGCTTCCGGATCGCTGGAGCCCACGGTCGGGCTGCTTCAGCGAGCCCCAGGTGGCAGCGGATAGCTTGCCGCGCGACGCGTCGCGACTTAGGGTGCCCGCGTGGTCAAGCTGGAGGAAATGTTGAGCTGGGAGCTGCGTCGACCGGTTGAACGCGGTTCACGGACTGTGGTCATCCCGTTCGGCTCGGTTGAGTACCAGGGCGGCCATCTTGCACTCGGCAGCGACGCGCTGCTCGCGGACGTCGTCGCGGAGACGGTGGCGGGTCGACTCGATGCCGTGCTGGCGCCCACAATTCGTGTTGGTTACGCCGAGCAACACATGAGCCGCGTCGGAACTCTGTCGGTACCCGCCGACATCCTGCGTGAGACCGCGTCTCATGTCGCTGACAGCTTGATCGGTCACGGGTTTCGCGTCATCGCTTTGATCTCAACGCACGGCCCGAACCGTCCTGCTCTGGAGGAATCGGCACGCCAACTGCACGAGCGTCACCCGGACGTTGTCGTATGCGCGCCCAGCGGTGATGTTGGTCAAGATCCAGGCCAGCCCTCCGGCGCCTGGCTCACGTCCGTGATGCTGGCCATCCGCCCAGACATGGTTGATCTCGCATCTGTCGACGCAGGCCTGAGGGATGAGGTAAAGACAGCAACCGCCGCCGCCGGCGCAGACCGCTTCGAACGGTTCGCTTCCAGCATCGTCCAGCAAGTTCAAGACGCCGTACAACGAGCCACCGAGTGATCGCTGCTGCCTTCCGCGAACCAGCGGCAACGTCGTCCACCGAGACGCGCAGCACCCCGGCTGTGCTCTGGGCCGCCGGCCAGCTCAAGCAGCAGTGCCGGCGTTGACGGAGCGCGGGTCTCCCAGCGCGGGCTGCGGCGCGGATCGCCAACCTTTCATGCCGTCTTCTCGAGCGGCCGGTCGGCGAGCGCGCGAGCCACGATCCCGGTGCGAGAGCCTCGACTTGCATCAGCGGACTCCCAGTTGCTTTGCGACGGGATCGATCGAGAGTTCCATGAGGAACTGCAGCGCGCCGGTTGGCAGGTAGTCGAGCATCTGCGCGATCACGGCCGTGCGCGCGCTATCCGCGTCTGACCAGTCGGCGCTGCCGACGGCCTCGATGAACGTCTTGATGTAGGCGTGTTGCCAGTCGAGCGCCTCGGCACCGCACGGCTCGCCGTGCCCGGGATGCAATGTCACCCCGACTGGCAGCTCGTTTTGGGTCCGGGCAATGTTTTCGAGCCACTGTTGGTAAAAGCCGTCCGCCAGGTAGCAGTGATGCCGGTCGTAGGCGAGGTCGGCGGAGAAGATGTGCCGATCGGGGTCCTGCAACGCCCAGATGCTGTCGTGCGGCGACTCGTTGGGGCCCAGATCGGTGACCCGTAGTGCGAGCCCATCCAGCGAGACGACCTCACCGTCGCTGACCGTCTGATTCGGGAACGCGCGCCGCGCGGCCCACTCGTCGCCGAACATCGGCCTGAGAATCTGCTCCTTGACCGGATCGTCGCGGCGGATCACCTCGCCCACTCCTTCGGTCGCGAAGACCGGGACGTCGAGGTTGCGCACCAACTCCACCAGACCGCCGTAATGGTCTGGGTGCGCGTGCGTGATGACCACGCCAAGCAGCGGCTTATCGAGCTTCTCCACCGAGGCTCGCAGAGCGCGGCCGTCCGAGACCGTCAGTGTGGCGTCCACGACCACGGTGCCGGCGCGACCCTCGACGATGTACGCGTTGACCGGCGTGCCAGCGCCGGTCGCGTGAAAGCGATGAATCAGATTCGATGACATGAAAACGGACCGTAAACGGGAAGGCACTATTTGACAAGTAGGTACTTGAAAGTGCCCGTAGGAACTGGTAGAACCCGTTATTGATGGATAGGGTCGACGGCGTTCAGCCAAACGTGCTCCGCCAGAACTGCGAGTCGCGCCAGGCTCTCGAGCGGATCGCCGACAAGTGGACCTGCCTCATCGTCTACGCCCTGCTCGATGAGCCCCGTCGCCACGGCGAGCTCAAACGCATGATCGAGGGCATCTCGCAGAAGATGCTCACCCAAACCCTCCGCAGCATGGAAGCCGACGGCCTCGTGACGCGCACCGTCATCGACGTCATCCCGCCGCACGTCGAATACGGGCTCACCCCTCTCGGCCAGACCCTCTCTGACCCACTCGTCGCGATCTGCCAGTGGGCGATGGATCACGTGCCCGAGATGCAAGCCGCCCATGAGGCCCACTCCCGAGCGGCAGCCATCACATAGGCTCCCAGCATCAGCGCGCGGACGGTGCTGGTGCGGGCCGCACGAAGCCGGTCAGCAGTCGCGATCGTTGCCAACCTGCCCATCGCGAGCAGAAAAAGCCAGGGAACGACTCGGGCCTCAGAGCACCGGCTCCTGCATTCACGAACGGGCGGCCACGTTGTCTGCCGATACGAGCGGCACCCTGGGTTCCGCTCTTGGCCACCGGCCGGCTCAAGCAGTAGTCCCGGCGTCGCACCGCCGCTAATGGGCAGGTTCGTCGCGCTGTCTTGTCCCTTGCCGGGCCGCGAGATGCGCTGCGGTGACTTCGGTGACGAGCTCGAGCAGCGCGGTTGTTGCCGGCGAGCGGTGTACGCCGGCGAGGGTCGCTGTGGCGATGGTGCGTGTCGGGGCGGAGCTCGCGAGGTTGCGGATTGTGATTTCGGCGCGCAGGTTGGTGAGCGCGAGCTCGGGAACGACAGCGACTCCTGCGCCGGCGGCGACCATCCCCTGGACGACGTTGAAGTCGTCGCTGCGAAAGGCGACTCGTGGCTCGCCGGCGTCCGGTTCGGGTCCTGGCGCGAGATAGATCCGGCCTTGACGGGTGGGGGTGCGGGCGAGCTCGATCCGCACTTCGTCTGCGAGGTCTTGGAGGCGTAGCCGTTTACGGCGGGCGAGCCGATGGTTGGGCGGGAGAAGCGCGTAGCGCGGTTCGTCGAGCAGGTGGTGGAGGTCGATGCCTACATACAGGTCTCCGAACTCCTCGGGTCGCTCGCGCACGGTGGCAACGATCGCGACCTCTAGCTCACCCGCTCGGAGCATCGGCACCGATTCCTCCGGCTCGGCCTCTAAGACCGACAGCGACACGTCGGGGTATCGCGCGCTGAACTGCGACACGGCTGCGGGCACCAGCGCGGCGCCGGCGGTCGGGAAGGACGCCATCCGCACGCGACCACCGCGCAGGCCGGCAATCGCGTCCAGTTCTCGCTCGGCGAGGGTCTGCTCGGCGACGATCGCGTCCGCGTGGCGAAGCAGCGCTTGGCCTGCGTCGGTAAGGCGAACGCCGCGAGTGTTGCGGTCGAGCAGCGGCATTCCGGCGCGGCGCTCGAGCGCTGCCATCTGCTGGGAGACGGCCGGCTGGGTGTAAGCGAGCGACTCGGCGGCGGCCGACAGGGAGCCGAGGCGAGCGACCTCGCGGAACACCTGCAGGTGCCGCAGCTCGAACATAAGCATAGCTTAGAACGATCGCCCACAGATCTCTATTTGACGTTATGCATGCTCGGGGCCATAGTGAAGCCATCGATCAAGCAGGCCGCAATGTTCCTCAACCGTCACATCAACCGACAGTTGACCGTCGCCCGCCGCCGCGAACTGCTCGAGGCGCGCGAGCGATTGGCTGGACAAGGCCGCCAGCACGCCAGGGCGCGACACCCGTTCGGTGTGGCCTTCGGCCGGCGCGGACTGTGCGGTCGAGCGGCCCTCGATCCCCGCGGTTGCGCGCCCAGTCCGGCACGGTGACCCGATGAGCACGGTCCGTCCTCGCCTGGTTGGGATCAACCACGTTGCGCTCGAGGTCGATGACCTCGAGGCGGCAATCGCGTTCTACGGCGCGATCTTCGCGCTGCGCGGCGTCGACCGCGAGCCCGGCATGGCGTTCATCGACATCGGCGATCAGTTCCTCGCGCTCAGTCAAGGGCGCCGGCAGTCGCCGGACCAAGACCGACATTTCGGCCTCGTCGTCGACGACAAGCCAGCAGTCCGAGCCGCGCTCAAGGCGCAAGGAGTCGAGGTTCTACCCGGCGCTCGGCTCGACTTCCGCGATCCGTGTGGCAACCGGATCCAGATCGTCGACTACCGCGACATCCAGTTCACCAAAGCCCCCCCAGTGATCCGCGGCATGGGCCTGGAACACCTACGCAAGCGAGCCGCCGCGACACGAGAGCTGCGAACCAAGGGACTCACCTAAGGCAAAAGGAGACCCATGCTCCAAAACAGACGACCCACTCCAGGCTCGAGCTCGTAACCGAGGTGTCCGACCTCTCGGGCGCCAAACCAGAAGTGAGGGCTGTCTCTCTCAGCTCGGCCCGGGACACCGCCGCATCGCCGCTAATTCCGACGAGCGTCGCGAAGGAACGAGGCCACACCCGTGGTGGCTCTTGTCGGTTCGAAAAGCGGTCACAGGTAATCCGCCGTATCGCGTCGCTCCTATGCCGGATCGTGCTTGCAGGTTACGCCGGCTGTGGCTAGCAGCCGGCTGGCCGGTCTTGGCGAGAAGCGCGAGTCTCGGATGAGCCGGCCGAGACCGGCCTTCGCTGTCGCGCGGGTCGCCAGGGCAGCCGCGGATGCGTGGCTCGCTTTTGTGCGATTCTGACAGCGCGGCTGAACCGTCGGCAGAGCAAACAACCGGGGCTCTAGGTAGAGCCGGTGGCTGACCAGCTCCAGTTGGAGGATTCGCCTGGGGACGGTGCGGCGCTTGCGCTTCCAGAGAATGTATGTCCGTCTGGTGAGTGCTGGATGAGCGCGGTCGGGCCGTTGTTGATCGGATCGCCGCTCTGGATCGCCGCTGCGCCTGCCGCCTCGGTGAAGGAGGTCGGTGGGTCGGTGCCGCACTGGTCGGTCACTCGGACGTCCTCGGTGCCGACGAACGGCGCGATGATCTGGTAGTCGTGGCCGGGCATGAGCGTGAGGAGCCCTTGAGGTGCGAGATCGATTGGTCCGCTGCCGTGGATCGGGCTGCACCCAGGCAGCGCTCCTGAGACAGTTACTGTGGCCTGCCCGGAAACGAGCTGCAAGATCCCGCTGCCCGGTGTCGCAACGCTTGTCTGGCGTCTGAACGTCGCGGTCCCTGACCAGTCGAAGATCACGCCGTTTGTCGTTCTCGTGGCCGGTGAATGTGCCCGTGATGGTGTTGATTTGGTCGAGTCTCTGCCGCCACGGGTCCTCGGCGACGCCGGCGGTGGACGTCGCGCGGACCATCGTCGCGAGTATCGTGCCGCTCTGCGCCGCGACGGTGTAGTCGAAGCTTGGCTGCGCGCCGTCCGCGGCTGTCGCCGAGAACGTGCCGTTCTGCTGGGCGCTCAGCGTCCAGCGGGCTTTTGCCGCTCGCTGGCCGTCGCTGTCGGCGGTGACCTGCGCGCTGAATGACCCCTTGTCGCCGTCGCTGACCGTCAGGGTGTCTCTTGTTGGATCGAACGTGAGCTTCGCGCACGCGTTCGACGGGTCGCGTCTCTTTGATGCTGTAAATACGGTTCCCGGGTGATGGTCAGTTTAGGCCGCGGTCACCTCCTCGGGGACGGTCTGCTCGGTCCCGGGGTAGCGCGCTCGTTTGAGGCGTTGACGGTCGAGCGCGTTGAAGTTGATGCCGTTCGTGTGGTGAGTGATTAGGAGATCGAGCACGGCCCAGACGAGGGTCAGGCAGCTCGTCTCGCCCGGGAAGCGGCCCATCACCTTCGTGCGCCGCTTGACCTCGCCGAGCGAGCGCTCGAGCAGGTTCGTGCTGCGCCACCTTCGTCGGTGCCAGACGGGGTAGCGCAGGTGCACCACGAGGGCGTCGAGGTCCTCGGCGAGGCAGCGGGAGGCGGCCGTGAAGCCGCCCTTGTCGAGGTCGTCGACGAGCGCCTGGAGCCTGCGCTTGGCGTCGGTCTCTGAGATCGCGTCGTCCAGGGCTTGCCAGTAGGCGTGCTTGACGCGTTCGCGTTCGCGGTCGGGCAGCTTCGCGTAGAGGTTCCGGGCGCGGTGCACGCAACAGCGCTGCCGGTCAGACGCCGGCCAGCACTGCTCGATCGCCTTGATCAGCCCCGGGGCGCCGTCAGCGACGATCAGCATCGGCGCCCCAAGCCCGCGGCTGATCAGATCGCGGCCGAGCGCCTGCCAGTCCTCAAACGACTCCCGCATCCCCAGCGACACAGCCAGCAGCACCCGCTCGCCGTCCTCGGTGAACCCCCACGCGACCTGGACGCCCTCCTTCGGCCCGTCCGGCCGGACGGCGATGAACGTCGCATCGAGAAACAGCGCGACCAACCGGATCTCGTAGAGGTCACGGCGACCGAACCGCTCAAAACGCTCCTTGAGCTCCTCACACATCCTCGACGCCGTCGCCTTCGAGAGCTTCCCCAACCCCGCCTCCTCGCACAGCGACTCGACATCGCGCCTCGACAGGCCCCCGACGAACGCGCCAATCACCAACGCCTTGAGCGGCTCGGTCCGCACCAGCTTCGGCGTCCGCGGGAACAGCTTGGACGCGAACGTCTCCGCCGCCTCGCGGACCTGCGGGATCTCGACCTGAAGCTCCCCCTCCGCCGTCTGCACCCTCCGCGGGCGAAAGCCGTTGCGCAACCCGCTCCCCTCGCCAGACTCCTCACGCTGATCAGGCGCCCGGCGCTCATAGCGCGCGCGCCCCAGCGACGCGTCGAACTCGTCCTCCACAGCCCGCTGGATGATCAACCTCGCCCCGAGCCTGGCCAACTCCGACAGCGACTCGCGCGGGTGCTCACCCACCCCGACCGACAACATCTGCTCGATCCGAGCCTCAATCTCCGCCGACGGCGGTACGGTACGTCTCACGGCGTAGGCCTCCTTCACCGTCTTCGCAGGACTTGAGGGAACCTACGCCGTCGCTCTGACAGCACCGGCGCTATTTACAGCACTCCTGAGACGCGACCTGACCGGAGCCGAGAGTGTCGTGTTGCGCTCGATGCCGAAGTCTGCGAGCTCGGGTTCGAGAGCGCCCGGTGCGTTTCCGGTGGAGCACGATCGCGACGCCGCGGCTAAAGAGCAACGGGCCTCTTCGACAGCACCGAGCGCTTGTGGTCTGCTGGGAAGCCCGGGGCCGCGCATCTGGCGGAACGTCTGGGGGTCCCTGATGCTGCGGCCGACGTTCGGGCGGGTCCTGCGGGTTACAAGCGGCGGCGGGCCGCGAGGCCGCCGCCGCTCGACAGAGCCGAGTGTGGGGTCTAGCCGGAGTCGACCGCCACCCCGAAGGGGCTTGAGGCGCCGGTGATGAAGTTCTCGTCCCGTACGGTCCCGTCCAGGTTCGCCCGCCCGATCGTGTCCGTGCCGTTGTTGACCCAGTAGACGTGGCCGGAGTCGACCGCCACCCCGAGGGGTTGGAAACGCCGGGGATGAAGTTCTGGTCCGGGTCGGTCCCGTCCACGTTCGCCCGCCCGATCGTGAACGTGACGTCGTTGGCCCAGTAGAGGTGGCGGACCGCGATGCTGAAGTGACGCGTCGCCGCGACCGTACCGCCGTCGGTTAGCGTCAGCGTGACCGAGAAGGTGTAGGACCCTTTCGCAAGGCCGCTGTAGGACTTGCCCGATCGGGGCCCGGTCCCAGACGCCACCGGAGCGTCACACGGCCCCGAGGAGGACGTCGGCCCCGAGAGCGCGCACACCAGCGACCTCGTCTGCTTCGGTGTCCGGTTATACGTGAACGCGAACTGCACCGAGCTCGTCGTCAGCGTCGCCCCCTCACCCGGCGACGGACCGACGAACGAGATCGACGGATGGCTATTCGCCGAGGCCAGCGCCGCACCAAAAACCACCAGCACGACCGCCACCACGCTCACCAGCCAGACGCCTCGCCCCACCCGGCGCCCGCCGCCGCGCTGGCGACGGCATCCGCTCTCCGTCAGCTTCCTGCGGTCCATCGGCCAAGTGCTTGTGCATCTGCGGACTAGTCTGCCGCGCTGCTGGGCGGCGGTCAACTCGAGCTGGCGGTCCCGTACTAGGGCTCAACGGACCGTATATACACGCAGCGTCTGGGTAAGGTTGGGCGCGCCGCGGTCGCATATGTCTGGATAGTGGCCGAGGCACCGGACTGCGCAGTAATGACCGAGCGATGTGTGCTGCAGAACATGGCGGGGGTCTGCGCTAAACGGGATCGCTATGCGCTGCTCGCAGTAGCTGTCGATCGACGGGGTCTGGTTGCACCCCCAAGCGCGGCCTGGTAAAATGATCGGCTCTATGTCGTGGTGAACCGTCACTGCGGCCTCAGGGGTGGCAGGAGGGGAACAATTGCGGATGCCCGCAGGAGTGTTGATTCGGGCTTACGGCGACCGTCCATTCTGTGGGAATTTCGCTCACCGCGCCAGCCGCGGAGCGGTCCTGGATGTCGGCCGTCTAACAGTTACCCGGCCCGGCTCACTGCTTGACACCGTCAGGCAACGGTGGCGTGTGCGTGCGGTGTGCGAGTTAGATAACGATCGAGAAGCGTCAACTCTGTTGCACTCTTCGGAGCTTCTCTGTACCATGCGTGCGTCGCGCGAGCCGCTGTTGCCGGTGCGCTCAGGCAGCTTCGAGGAATGTCAGTGCCCCAGCTGCGTCGACTCCGGGCCCTCGAGGCGAGGGTGTCGGCCTCGAGGCTACGTCGGTTGTATAGGGTCGCTTGCATCTCATGCCCTCTTGATCCTCGCTCGCGAGGGGCTGGGATTCGCTGGTTGAGATGCCCGAAAACACTCGCGCACGGATCCAACCGCCCGCGGACATCCGCGTCAACGTAGCCCTCGACGGTAGGTGGACGCCGGCCCGCCTTTCCGATCTCGGGTGGCTGGAGCGTCGCCGAGATGCCTTTCGGCTGCTCGCATGCTTCTCGCTCCTAGTGCTCGCGATGCTGGTCGGAGCGCGATCAGCGATGAGCGATCCCGTCGTGCAAGTCACCGAGTTCACCACAGGCCTGAACCCCGGCAGCGTCCCTTACGCGCTCGCTGTAGGGGGCGATGGCAACATGTGGTTCACTGACGCGGGCACCCCCGTCGCGGTGGGGCTGATTAGCACCTCCGGTCAGATCACCGAGTTCTCCAGCATTCTCAATCCGGGCAGCGGCCCGGTCAACATCGCACTCGGGGCGGATGGGAACCTGTGGTTCACCGACGGGGGCCTCAAAGGAATCGCGCGGATGACCACTTCCGGTCAGATCACCGAGTTCTCGAGCGGTCTCAACCCCGGCAGCCTTCCCACGCAGATCGCCGCGGGAGGGGATGGGAACCTCTGGTTCATCGACAGGGGCACCACCAAGGCGATCGGGCGGATTACGACTTCCGGTCAGATCACCGAGTTCTCAAGCGGCCTCAACCCCGGCAGCCTCCCAGTCACAATCGCGGCTGGGGCGGATGGGAACCTGTGGTTCGGCGACGTTGGCACCACCAAGGAGATCGGGCGGATTAGCACTTCCGGTCAGATCACCGAGTTCTCGAGCGGACTGAACCCAGGCAGCCTCCCCGAGTCCATCGCGCCCGGGGCGGATGGGAACCTATGGTTCGTCGACGAAGGGAGCACCGCCGCGATCGGGCGGATAAGCACTTCCGGGCAGATCACCGAGTTCTCGAGCGGCCTCAACCCCGGCAGCCAGCTGGCCTACATCGCGCCAGGGGCGGATGGGAACCTATGGTTCACAGACGTCGGCAGTACCAAGGCGATCGGGCGGATTAGCACTTCCGGTCAGATCACCGAGTTCTCGAGCGGACTCAACCCCGGCAGCATCCCTTTGCAGATCGCCCCGGGGGCGGATGGGAACCTGTGGTTCACAGACGAGGGCAGAACCAAGGCGATTGGCCGGGTCGACATCGGAGCGTTAGGCTCGTTGCAGGCACCGCCGACGATTTCGGGGTCAGGTCAGGCCGGCAGCGCAGATGGTTGCGAGGGCGGACAATGGGCCACCTGGGCCGGGTTCATGCCGTCGGGGAGTCTGTTTTCGTTTGACGGCTTCCAGTGGTTGCGCGATGGCACCGCGATCGTCGGCGCGAGGGGCCAGAGCTATACCCCTACCCCCGGTGACGTCGGCCATCAGCTTGCGTGCTCGCTTACGGTCACGTACCCGGTTCCATTCCTGGTTACGACGCCGGCCACGAGCGCGGCGATCACAGTAAAGGCCGGACCGGTCGGAGGCAACGGCGGAGGATCGGTCGGAGGCAACGGCGGAGGATCGGTCGGAGGCAACGGCGGACTTTCCGTGGCTCGATTGAAGTCGTTCGCGACGTCTGGTGCCACACTGAGGGTGACGATCACGTGTGACGGCTCCATAGGCCGAGCGTGCGCGGGGGAGGCGACGGTAGTTACTAAAGAGCGCCTGCGCGGGCGAACTGTCGTGTCAGTGAGCGTCCGTGGCCGCGGACATCGCCCGAGGGTCAAAACCGTGACTCTGACAGTGGCACGCCGTCGATTCAGAGTGCCGGCAGGCCACAGCGCCACGCTGGTGCTTACGTTGAACCAGATAGGGAAGCAGCTGCTGGGCAAGTTCTACCGTTTGCCCGTGCGGCTTTCCCTTGCGAGCACGAACGTCCCCGTACGGACGATCGCCCTCGCCTACCCTCGGGTCGACGCCAGCACCCTGATCCACTACACCGCTGCGTTCAACGCCGGGTACACCATCATGCAGGCGTTCTCGGTGACCGGCCTGCCCGCGCGAGCGTTGATCGAGTTGCGCTGCCACGGGGCAGGCTGCCCGTTCACCGATCGGACTATCCACCCCAGGAAGCGCGACGTGACGCTCACCAGCATCTTTGGTGACGCGCACCTGCTCCCCGGTGCCACCGTCTACGTCGGGATCTCTGCCCTGAACATGATTGGCGAAGCCGAGGTGATCCGGGTTCGCGCCGGCGCCGGGCCCCAGCAGACCGACCTCTGCCTCGTCCCTGATCTGCGACGCCCACAACGGTGCCGCTGAGCGCCCCGCCTCGGACGCGTCCGTCGGCGATGACGGCCCCAGCGAAACAAAAACCGGCGTCAATCCTGCACCGGGATTTGGGGAAGGGCTCAGCCGCTGGTGGATCGGAGGCGGGCCTGGTCCACGGTGGCGGCGGGAGCGAACCTTGGGGCTGCCAAGGCGTCGATAAAGGTGACGGGAGTGTCAACCCGGGCTGGGAGGTTCGGGTTAGAACCGCACCGCTCCTGGGCTGAGCGATGGTCAGCCGGCGTCGGCTGCCCGGTTCTAACGTTCCTGGAACGCTTACCAGCCGACGCCAGCCGGCGGTCTCCGTCCTGCAGGCCGCAGCAGAGTTGAGAGCCGCGCTGCTCTCCGTGGCTGTCGTTTGCTGTGGGAGTGGTGCGCGGCGGGGGTCAGCATTGCGCCGGCGTGGGTTTGCCCACGGGACCGAGCAGACCGTCCCCGAGGAGGCGACCGCCGCCTAAACTGACGATCACCCGGGAACCGTATTTACAGCATCAAAGAGACGCGACCCGCCGCGTGACACCGCTGCTGCTGTCAGGCAATTGCGGTAGTCGGTGCCAGTCCCGCTGGCGCTCGCGCGATCGTCCAAGGCGAGCGCGAGCACGCGACCATGACACCGACTGTTATCGAGCGGCAGTCGCTGGTGACGTGCGATGGTCGGCCAGCATGGCTCTGATGTCTTGAGTCGAGAGTCCCGGATAGGCGCTGTAGAACCCGATAGCTGGATAGTTGTTTTCCAAAGCCCACTGATAGAACGCCTCGGCGTTCTTTGCTACTGGGGTCGGCGGCCCGCCATCGACGTGTGGAAAGATGGCATCGAAGGCGAACGAGGTCTTGTCTGCGAAGTCCTGGATGTACTTCGCGAAATCACCGTCGAAGATCGTAAAGAACCCTAAGCGGTTTTTCTCAAAGGGCACCCAACCGAAGAAATGCAGCGTACCAATAGAATCTGAGGCGTCGTGTCCCTTCTTTCCGACTAGAGCCGGCGCGACCAGCTTCGCAGCAAAACCTCGCACACGTGACTTGAAGGTCATGTATGTCAGCAAGCAGCCCTGCGACGTATTGCCCGTGAAGCCCGCCGCACGCGCGCACTCCGTGATGTCCTGAACCGACGCATCCTCGTAAGCGAAGTACTCATCAATCGGCTCGCGGACCTGCCGCTTCAGCCATTTGACCACCCTCTCAGGGTTACTATTCACGGGCGTGCGTGGAGGGTCGTCTACGTGCTCGAAAATGCCGTCAAACACCGGACCGGCACTCTCCACGAGCCGCTCAATATGCTCGTCGGTCTCGCCGTCGATGTCCGAAATGAAGAGAAGCTTCTCGTCTCCCTCGACCATGAAACGGGAGAAATGCACAGTACCGAGGTCGTCCTGCGCTTTCGCGAGATCCGGCATCAACGCCGGCAGCTCTTCGGGTAGCGCCTTGGCGATGGCCGGACCCTTGATCGGGAAGTCGATGACGAGATGACTCTGGGTCATAGCGTTCTCCTTGGTGTCAGAGTGGTAACTCTCATAATCAGAGCGAGGGCATCAACCCGCGCCTAGGGTCTCGCTCTGAGTTGACAGAAGCTCGGTCGCACCGGCCACAATCTCAGGTGCCCGGAGCGCGGCGCGCTGAGGATTGATGTCACCCCGTCGTTTATGCGGCCCGTGCCTCGGCGCGGTCGGTGGGTGCGATGAACGCTCCGATGATCCACAGGATCGGAATGATGAACCCGATCCAGAACATCCAGTAATGCCCGTACGGAACGTAGCCAGGCCGAAGTAGACCCAGCACGCGACGTACAAGACACTCAACAAGATCCAGACAAACATCATGGAGTCACGATTCCTTCAGTGTGAGCGCCGGTGATGGGTTCGCCAATACCGGTTCGTAGTATGGGCATTTGCCACCCAGTGATCGCCGTCAGCAACCGAGAGACAACGACGGTCAGGCTGGCTGGGCTGTGGCGTTCGGTCATTCCTTGGCTGGATTTGGCCGGTTCAGGGGGGCGGTGCCCCCTCACCGTTCTCTGTATCGAGAGGGCTGAGGCTTTGCGGCGTGAAGCCGACGCTGGCGATCCGGTCGGGCAGCCCCTGGAGGTGTGAGGGGTCGGAGATCCCCCCGGTCAGGTCCGTGATGCCACCATGGGCAGAGACCGTCATTCCTTCAAACGCACAGGTATAGCGGGCTCCTAGCTCGCCCTTGACGACGAAACGATAGTGAGTGGGCGACATGCGAGCCCCAGCATGCCTGACGTCGGCCGCGGTTTGAAGGGCGTGGGCCTGGGATCACCCGGGTGATTGACCGGGGTCGAGCAGGCCGAGCGCTTCGGCGCGCGCGACGGCCTCGGTTTGCGATGGTGCACCGAGTTTGCGGTACAGCTCGCGTGTATGGCCGTTGACGGTGTTCAGGGAGATGTACAGCTGCGCACCGATCTCGCGTCGCGACAGACCGGCTGCGAGGCCTCGCAGCACGGCGAGCTCGGCCGGAGTGGGCTGTTCGACGAGCTCGCGGCTGCCGGCGTTCGCTCGGGCCGCGGCGACGCTCTGCTCGATCGTCGCGACAATCGCGGGTAGCCCGTCCCGGATCCGGAAACCCCGCGATCGCACGTTTCGCGCGCGCGAGGTCACTGCCGGCACGCGCCAGGGGCGATCGCGCCAGCCGCACCTGGGCGAGTACGAGCAGCGCGTGCGCGTGGCGCACGGTCGGCTGTGGCGAGCATCGCAGCCGCTCACCCCGTAGAGCCTCGCGCTCGGCGTCGTCCAGGCGGCGGACCGCGGCCAACGCGAGCGCTACCGCTAACGCTAGCTGGGCGGTCATCGCAGGCCGAGTCCTCCCGGCCGAGCACCCCGTTGCAGAGCTCGGGTGTGAACCGTGCCAGCACCGAGTGGCGCAGCAAGGAATCTCTGGTCTGGGCCCGAGCGCTGTAGAACTTGATCCGCCATGAGTCCGCGCCGTTCTGAGCGCTGGCGACGAGCGACCGCGCCCCCTGAGCGGGGTCCTCGAGCTCGTGGCGCCACCGCGCCGCCATATACCGACGCGGGCCATCCCTCCGTACGGTCGATGCGCAACCTCGACGCTCTCGCCGGACAGCTCGAACCTTCACGCTCGATCGGCGCTCGCGCCTCCTCGGCAATAGCTGGCTCGCTCGAATCTCGGTGAGCCCCTTTCGGCCGCAGGCGCGCGAGACTGATCCGCACCTGGCAACGGCCGACGCGCTCGGACCCGGCGGTCCATGACCGCGCCGACTCGTCGTCAGCCCCGTGCGGTCGAGCCCGTGCGGTCGAGCCCCGTCCAGATGACGGTCTCCGGGCGCTCGACGCCCCAGGACCCCACGTGAGTCGCTTGCCAGAGCCGACCAGCTCGTCGACCACGGTGAGCGCCGCTCGTCCGTCGCAGCCGAGCATCTGAAGCAGAAACCTGCGTGAACTCACTCCGACGCCGCTGTCCAATCATCCGGGTGAGCATCAATCACCCGGGTGAAGATTCCTCTAAGTCATTCACATGCAGGAGACCTGGGTTGATGATGTCACGGTCAATCGCTCGGAGTACCCGTGTAGATCCGGGCCACCGTAGCCTGGAGGCCGGTTCTACGGCTATCTCCTGACCCCACCTCAAAGGAGGGCAAAGTGGCTGTTCAAGCAACTCCCCCAACAGACGCCCAGGCGGGCTACGACGCCTACGCCGCAGACGACGAGCGCGGCTATGGCTGGGTCGTGTTTGCCGGAACGCTGTTGCTGATGCTCGGCACCCTGAACTTCATCGAGGGTCTCGCCGCGATCGGCAACGCGCACTTTTTCGTGGCCAACACCCACTACATTGCTGGCAGCCTGAACACGTGGGGCTGGGTCGTGCTGTGCATCGGCGTGGTCGAGTGGGCCGTCGGAGTCGGCGTGTTTGTCAAGAACCAGTTCTCGCGCTGGGTCGGCGTGATCATCCTGGGGCTGAACGCGATCGTGCAGTTGATGATGATCCCCGCCTACCCGTTCTGGTCACTGTCGATCTTCACGCTCGACATCCTCGCGCTCTACGGTCTGATCGCGTACGGCAAGCGGATCTCCAGCGCCGACTGAGCACGCGGAATCCGTGTCGGCGGACCCTCGGAGTGACGAAGTGTTCTCTCGCGCCAGAAGACACGAAGGCGCTGGCGATAACCCCCGCGTCGCTGACATCAGCGACGCGGGGCCCGACGACGCGACGGTGCCGCAGCCCGCGCCGCTCATGGAGTGGCGGCGCTCGGCGCAACGCGTCACGCGCGCCTGGAACGCCTGGCTTGCCGCCGAGCGCCGCGATCGCGGCGAGCGCTATCGCACGTTCCTAGTTGCCCTTGCCGACGAGGAAAGGGCAGCCGTGGAAGTCGAGCGCATGATCGACCTCCCCGACGCGGGGCGTTGCGCGACTACTATCGATCCGCGAAATAGCAGATTGGGTGCGCGGTGAGGCGAGAACCTAGGCATACCAGCGCGTGGATTTCGATTGGCTCGACGGGCGCGGTGGGTTGGCCGCGTGCCACCGGGGCCCTTGTGGGCACGCTGGCATGACACGCTTGGTGAGGGGCATACGCTCGGAGTCCAGGACGAGCTGATGCTGCTCCCGCCGGTATGCTGAGCCCGCTGTCAACAGTCACACGCGCGAGCTGTGTCGCGAACTCGTCGGTGAGACGTCGCAAGCGGACGCGATCGTCCGCGCCGAAGCGCTCGCCCTGCTCGAGCCCGGTCAATCACCCGGGTGATCCCAGGTCCGTACGGCCCAAACCGCGATCACCGTCGCGCATGCTGGCGGTCGCCGGTCACCCACCCGCTACCGCATCGTCGTCAAAAGAGAGCTAGGCGCATGCATGCACCGCGAAAAGACGAAATCCGACCCACCGTGACCGAACCCTCCAAACCCGGCCGGTCTGACCGTGGTTACTTGTCGGTCGCCATGACGATGACGGGGCGGCAACGCCACATACCACCAGCTGACGTCGGCGAACCCCATCCCGGCATTCATTTGCAGGGATCGTGAACCCATGAAGCTTCTCTGGATCACGTTGGCTGTCTTGAACTGGCTTCGGGCTCTTCGCCAACGGCACGATCGCGTCCTCGTGACGCGCGCCGGCGATCTCGAGGGTGAGAACCAGCGAATGAGGGCACAGGTTGGCGCTGTCGAGCGAATCGCGGATGAGACACAAGCGGCAATTTTGCGCCTCGAGGAGCCTGCGTGATATGAGGCCGACGCGAAAGCGGCGAGGTGGAGCGGTTCCGCCAGCCCGGCTCCTCGACGCCGATCCCGTTGCGGTGCTGCGAGCCGCCAGTCGCGTCGAAAGTCCCGTTCTGCACACGGTCCTAGAACGCGCGCGGACAGGAAGCCGCCCCGGCGCTCGCAGCGACGAACACACCGTGTGCCTTGCCGTCGAGGGCGGCGGCATGCGCGGGGCGGTCTCCGCCGGAATGTGCGTGGTGCTCGAGGCCGCCGGCCTCGTCAATGCCTTCGACCGCATCTATGGCGTGTCCGCCGGCGCGCTCAACGGCTGCGCGACCGCAACTCGGCAGGCAGCGCTGAGCGCGACGCACTACCAGGATGCCGTGCGTCGCCGGGTGATCAATCCGGCGCGATCTCTCCGGGGCCAGCCGGTGATCGACTACGACCTGCTCTTCGACGACGTCATCGCCGCCCGCAAGCCACTGGCATTCGAACGCCTGGCGACGGGCCCCGAGTTCCGGAGTCTGGCCACGTCGCTCGACACGCTGACGCTTCGCGTGCTGACTGGCTTCGCTGATTCGAGGGAGATGCTCCAAGCGATTCGCGCCAGCGCCGCGTTGCCTCGTCTCGCCGGGGAAGCGCCCTCTTTCCGGGGCGAGCGGATGGTCGACGGTGGGCTGCTTGAGCCGATTCCCTTCGAGACGCCCGTGTCGGAGGGAGCGACGCATGTACTGGTGCTGCGGTCGCGTCCGGCCACGTATCGAAAGCCGACACGCCGCGCGCTCGGTGACTCACTCGGACTCCGGCAATCGACAGCTGGCGACGCTGATAAGGGCGGGTAATCGCATGTACAACCGTCAAGCCGCCCGGCTTGAACATTGGCCGCCGGACATGAGCGACAGGGTGCACGTCTGCCAAATCGCGGCCCCGGAGCAGCCGTGTGGTGTCACACGGCTTCGGGCCGACGTCGGCGGAATTGCACAGGCGCTGCGAGCCGGAGCCAAAGCAATGGCGTCCGCAGTGCTGGCCGAGCCGATCGACCTCTGCTGGGAGCCCGTTGTCCGCCGCGCCGTCTCGTGCGTGGTTCCCGTCGCCGGGGGAGGTCCTGCCCAGGTCGGTGATTGGCAATTGGGGCTACCGATGCGCGCAGCGAGCTGACACCCCGGGCTTCAGCCGAACAGGTGACGCGCGTTTACCGCAGGTGCCGTCGATCCCCGGAACTCCCCCGATCGGGACGGAACGAGTTCTCCAACCCCCAGGCGTGAGCCCACGGTCCGCCCCAGAAGATCACGCCCGCATGCTCGCCAAAGCGCCCAACTGTCGAGGATCCGGACCCCGCGAGCGCGTCAGCCTCAGCGGTGATACCCGCCTCGAGGCGCGCCACCGCGGCCAGTTCCAACACCCGATGTCGATCATGGTTAAGCATGCGATCACTGCTGCATCGTCACCGTGCGCCGGTGACTGCTCCGGGGGCAAAAGGAGATCAATGACGTAGCAGCGATGAGTTCGCCATGGCCTGGCGGTGTGAGTCCGGTCCGGGGAGGCGTCTGGGTCCCGAGCCGAAGGCCCGACAGCGAGGAACCAGGGGAGGCCTTGCCACGATCCGCGCCCGCAAGCCGGCTCGGAGAGGGACGGCTACGCCCGTCGCGGTCCCGAGCGCGATGTCGATAGCCAGCAGCGGACGCAGCGACCTCGCTCGGCGGAGCAGGCGCCGGGTCGACGACGCGCACGGGACTGGTCAGGGCGCGGGCAGTCCGGTGGCGCCCCCCGCCGGGCGACGCGGCGGGACAGGGGACCGGGCCTCCGGCCAGATCAGCGGGTTGGATCGGCTCGCCGGGCGCTGCAGCGGCGCCGTCCCACGCCGGCGGAAGACGTGGAATGACCACCCCTGGTAGAGCAGCACGATCGGGAGAAACACCATCGCGACGATCGTCATCACGAACAGCGCGCAGTGGCCGGCGGACGGGTTGGTGACCGTGGGGCTGTAGGCGGCGTTGGTGGACGAGATCATCACATTGGGATCCAGCGCGATGAAGATCTGTCCGATGCTCGCGCCGATCCGAAGCTCGACGCTGCGAACGCCCAGCCGTCGCAGGCGGTGGCCGTGAGCGTCGCCGCGGGACTCACGGCTATCACGCCGAAGATTTGCGTGGGCTGCGGACCGTGCTCCCGCCGATCACGACCAAGGTCCAGACCACCCGGGCGACGTTCACCACGATCGCAATCAACCCGATGACCCTGCCCGCGGCGCGGGCACGATCGCGGGTCTCGTCGGTGGTGCGCAGGGCCAGGGACGTGGCTCCCTGTAACAGACACAGCGTCAGCAGGTTCACCCCGGTCATCAGCCCGTACCCCGTCGGCAGATTCCAGAAGTTGCCCGTGTAGTCGTGATTCTGGTCCCGGCAGCGCGGCACCGACGACGATCAGCCAGACCTCGTTTCCCGTCCCACTACGGGCCGGTCGTGTTGATCGCTACGCGCCGGCCGATCTCGGCGCCACCGACGGAACCGTGCAGCGCGCCGACCCCGAAGTCGAATCCCTCGAGCGACGAAGAGGCCGATCCAGAAGACGACGATGATGACGAACCAGATGGTGGAGCTGCATCGATCAGTAGGTGAGAGAGGGCGCAGGGGTACTCGACGTGCCGCTCGGCTCGGCCGCCTCCGCGTCGGCTTGGGCAAGTCCGTGGCGGGCGTAGCGCAACATGAGAGCGAGGTCGGCGGCGCCGAGCACGACGTAGATCAGAACCAGGGAGGTCAGGCTGATCCAGATGTCGGTGCTGGTGACCGAGGGCGAATTGGCGTTGACGGTCTTCTGCAGCCCCTGGACGATCCAGGGCTGGCGACCGCTCTCGGTCAGAAACCAGCCCGCGGTGTTCATCAGAAACGGCGTGATCACCGCCCATACCGAAAGCCACAGGAAGACCCTGGCCTTGCGCAGCGTGCCCCTGACCAGCAACCAGCCGCCCCAGAGCGCTAACAGCAGGACGAGCGACCCGAGGTAGGCCATGGTCCGCATCGACCAGTACTGGATCGCCACGTTAGGAATGTAGTTCCCGGGCCCGTACTTCTTCTGATACTGGGCTTGGAGCTGATTGAGCCCGGTGACGGGACCGCTCCAGGTGCCCGTGCCCAGCACTGACAACAGATGCGGGATCGGGAGGATCTTGTTCGGGTTCTCGTTGCTCTGGCTGTACCCACCTGCCTGGGCGGCCGAGAACGCGCACGGCTGGCAACTGTTCCACAGCGCCTCCGCGGCGGCGATCTTCATCGGCTGGTACTTGCCCTCGATCTGACCGAGCTTGTTGCCGACCGACAGCTGGAGCGCGATCGCGGGGATCAGCACGATCAGCGCGATCTTCGCGGTGCGATAGAAGGCGTCACGATGGAAGGCGTTGCCGGGCCGGTGCTGGCGCAGGTACCACGCCGACACCGCGAGCATCACCAGCGAGCCCGTCACCAGCGAGGCCAGGATCACGTGCACGTAACCCCACATGAACGTCGGGTTCACGAACAGCGCCCAGACGTTGGTCAGCACCGGCTGGCCGGCCTTGTTCAGCTTGTAGCCGACCGGATTCTGCATCCATGAGTTGGCGACGAGGATGAACATCGCCGACAGCATCGTGCCGATCGACACCGCCCAGATCGTCCCCAGGTGCACTCGCTTCGGTAGGCAGTCCCACCCGAACAGCCACAGCCCCAGGAACGTCGATTCCAGGAAGAACGCGCCCAGGCCCTCCATCGCCAACGGCGCCCCGAACACCCCGCCCACGAAGCGCGAGTAGGTGGACCAGTTCATGCCGAACTCGAACTCCTGGACCAGGCCGGTGACCACGCCGACGGCGACGTTGATGAGCAGCAGCGTCCCGAAGAAGCGCGTCATCCGCTTGTAATCCGGATTGTCGGTGCGGTACCACGCGGTCTGGAGAATCGCCACCAGGAAGGCCAGCCCGATCGTCACCGAGACGAAAAAGAAGTGATAGACGCTGGTGGTCGCGAACTGCCAGCGGGCTAGCTCGTTGGCCATGGACTCATGCCGTCCAGCATCAGCCGTTCATCGCGGAGTCGAGGTAGGCCCCGTCGCCGGCGCTCGTTCGGGGACCGGGCGCTCCACGCGCCCGAGCTCGCCTTGCATGACCCGGCTCTCGCGGGCGCCGAAGATGGACCCGATCGAGGTGAAGATCACGGTCAAGCGCCGGCCGCCGACACCGCCGAGGTAGAACAGGTGCACGCCCACGTACATCAGGAAGGCGGGCCAGCCCGAGATCCGGTGACCCCTGACCTCGCACACCGCCTTGCCGCGGCCGACCACGGCGAGCGCGCCCTTGTCGAAGTACTTGAAGGGCTTGGAGGCGCCGGGCTGGCCGTCGCGGATCGCGTCGGCGACGTGTCGCGCCTGCTGGATGGCCACGGTGGCGAGTCCGGGAAGCGGCTTGCCGTCCTCGCCCGCGAGCTGGGCCGCGTCCCCGATCACCGAGATCTCAGGGTGTCCGGGCAGCGTCAGGTCGGGGTTGACCTCGATGTGCCCGGCCCGGTCCGTGCCGGCACCGGTGCCGCGCGCGAGCACCTCCGCGATGCCGGCGGCTCGCACGCCGGCCGCCCATACCACCGTCCGGGTGGCGATCCGCTCGGCCTTGTCGCCGGTCTTGACCGTCACGCCGCGTGCGTCGATGTCGGTGACCCTCGCGTGTTCGCGGACGGTGACGCCCAGGTCGCCCAGCTCCTTGGCCGCCTTGGCCGAGGTCGGTTCGCTGAATGCCGCGACCAGGCGCTCGCCGGCGTCGAGCAGGATCACCCGCGCGGCGCGCGGGTCGATCCGCCTGAAGTCGCGTTTCATCGTGTGGCGCGAGAGGATCGCGAGCTGGCCGGAGATCTCAACGCCGGTTGGGCCGCCGCCGATGACGACGAAGGTGAGCCACTCGTCCCGGGCGGCGGGCTCGTCCGCGCGCTCGGCCTCCTCGAAGGCGCCGAAGATCCGGTCGCGGAGGTCGACCGCATCGCCGAGCGTCTTGAGGCCGCAGGTCACCTGCTGCCACTCGCCGTGGCCGAAGTAGGACGTCTCTCCGCCGCAGGCGAGGATCAGGCTGTCGTAGGCGAGGCGCTCGCCGCGGTCGAGTACGACGTGACGGTGCTCGACGTCGATGTCGGTGACCGCGGCCATCAGCACGGTGGCGTTGGCCTGGCGCTTGAGCATGTGCCGCTGCGGCGCGGCGACCTGGCCGGAGGCCAGTGCGCCGGCCGCCACCTGGTAGATCAGCGGCTGGAACAGCAGGTGGTTGTGGCGGTCGATGACCGTCACGTCCACGTCGGCCTTCTTCAGGCGCTTGGCAGCCTCCATGCCGCCGAAGCCGCCGCCGACGATCACCACGCGATGCCGCTCTCCCCGGGCGTCGTTATGCGACATGGGCGGGCTCGGATTCAGGTTGCGCGTCCATGCGCTCCACCAAGCGGTCGCCTACCCGAACGGCATTGGCCATCGCGGTCAGCGCCGGATTGACCGCGCCGATGCTCGGGAAGAAGCTCGTATCGACGACGTAGAGATTGTCGAGCTCGTGGGCCCGGCAATCGGCGTTCAGCACCGAGCTCGCGCGATCGCTGCCGAACCGGCACGTACCGGCCTGATGGGCCACACCCGCTACGGGGATGTCGTTCTTGAGGTAGGCGTGATGGGGGAGCAGATGGCCGTGATGCATATCCAGGTCGGCCAGCATCTCCTTGAGCTGGTGACACAGCCGCTGCTTGGGCTCGTCGGTGCTCGCCTTGTGACTGATCACGACGTTGCCGTCGCTCGGCGAGCGTGACCCGATTGCCCGGCCGCCATCGCGAGTTTTCCTTGTCGCGCGCCTGTTGACTGTTGCAACGCGTGGGCGAGATGCGACTGCAGAGGTCATGGTCCAGTCCCTTCGGCGCGGTCCGTGTTGCGAGGTTGCCCGTGTGATCTGGCGCCTACACTGCGCCGGCAGCGCGGGCGGCGGCGTGCTCGGTCGGGGCGATGAATGCCCCGATGATCCACAGGATCGGGAAGATGAATCCGATCCAGAACAGCCAGTAATGGCCCTGACGGAACGTCGCGAGGCCGAAGTAGACCCAGCACGCTACGTACACGATGGCCAACAGAACCCATAGGAGGGTCATACCTTCACGGCTCCCTTCGATCAGTGCCGGGCCGTTGTCGTCGGCTCCGCCTGGTTGTGTGTGTCTCGATGACGAGGCAGTGACATTCGAGCGCCAGCATGGCGGACGGTGGCCGCTCGTGGACGGTTTGGGGCCAATATCACCCGGGTGATTCGGTTCGCTCAAACAGGCCGGGCGCCTCGGCTGGGGCGACCGTCTCGGCTCGCGATGCTTGCCCCGAGCGTGCGGCTGGCTCGCGGTCATGGCTCTTCCCGATGTTCAGCGAGATGAGAGCGTTGCGCCGATCCTGCCTCGCGGCGGATCGGTGGCGTGGCACCCTCCAATCACCCGGGTGAGCGTCCTTCGAGTGGTCCACATGCGGAAGAGGTGGGGCGATGATGTCGGTGTCAATGAATCGGAGCATTGGTGGAGATACGTGCATTCACGGCGTGAACTGGGGGACCGCGCTAAGTGGCGGGCGATTCGACGGACGGGGGCACGAGAGGTGAAGGCACAGACCGCAACCGTCGATGAGGGCCGTCCAGAGCTTCATCAGGTTCGCTCCGTCTGTCCCGTCCGGGCAATGCCCGCCCTTCGACGGTCGTCAACAGAAGTGGAGCGCCTCGGTGCCTGAGGGCTTGTCGGCGAGTGAGGTCGGCAAGGAGATCGCCGAGCACCGCGAGCACGCGGCAGCTGAGCACGCGGTCGGTGAGCACGCTCAGCGGGACCGCTGGGTCGCGATCTTTGAGGCCGTGCTCCTGTCCGTCGTGGCGCTGCGTTCGTCGGTTGGCCACCGCCGCAGCACCCGTCCCGCCGTCGCAAACTCGTAGCGGCAAGCAAGGCCGCCGCGCGGCGGCTCGCGGCTTCCGGACTCAGAGAGCGCGTCTCACTCGTAAAAGGCGGCCAAGAGCGACAGCAGACCCGCAGTGGCGACGAACAGCAGCAGCAACCCCTCGAGCGCGGCTGCGGTCTCCATTCTGGACTGGCGACCTGCCGCGCGGTGTCGGGCGGGTCCTCGATCAGCGTCCGCGCCGCCACGGTGGCGAAAACGCCGGCGGCGACCCGCGAGCCCAACCGCGATGAAGGCCCACGCCGATGCGCCGCGAACGACGAGCACGATCATTGCGCCGAGACCGGCCAACGCGAGAATCGCTTGCCCTCCGAGCGACACCAGCTGCGTCCTGGCGGCTCCAAGCGTCAGGCCGGCTACGTACACCAATTGGTCAATGCAAACCAGCTCACGGTGAGTCGTAGGTGTCGCTCATCCCGTTATCTCCGCCAGTCGGTCGGCAAGGATGATCCGACCCGCCGCCTCGACCGCGGCCAGGTGGGAGAACGCCTGCGGGAAGTTGCCGAGGTGGCGGCCGGTCTCCACGTCGAACTCCTCGGCGTAGAGGCCGAGCGGAGAAGCGACCTTCGCGAGGCGCTCCATCAGGTCACGCGCCCGCTGCATGTCGCCGACGATGGCCAGCGCCGAAACCAGCCAGAAGGAACAGATCACGAACGTCCCCTCCTTCCCGGACAGACCGTCGTCGGTCTCGTCGGTGCGGTAGCGCAGGACGAATCCGTTCTCCGTTAGCTCATCGGCGATCGCCAAGACACTCGCCTTGAGGCGCGGATCGTCGGCCGGCAGGAAGCCGAAGAGGGCGGCCAGCAGGGTCGAGGCGTCGAGCGATTCGGTGTCGTAGTGCTGGCGCAGCACCCCACGCTTGTCGACGCCGTGCTCCAGTATGTCGGCCTTGATCTCGGCGGCGGTCTCCGCCCACCCGTCGGCGAGGTCACGGTCACCGCGGATCTCGGCGAGCTTTGCCGCCCGGTCCATCGCCACCCAGCACATCAGCTTGGAGGAGACGTAGTGCTGCGGCTTCCCTCGGGCCTCCCAGATCCCCTGGTCGGGGTTGCGCCAGACGGCTTTGGCGCACTCGGCCTGCGACTGGATCAGCGGCCACAGGCGCCGCGGCAGCCTCTGGCTGCGCCGGGTATGCAGAAGCACCGAATCGAGCGCGGCGCCGAACACGTCGTTCTGGCGTTGATCGAAAGCGCCGTTGCCGGTACGGACCGGGTGCGCGCCGGCGTAGCCTGAGAGCTCGTCCAAGAGGATCTCGGTGAGATCTCGCCGGCCGTCGATCCCGTACATGATCTGCAGCGCGCCGTCCTCGCCCCGCTCGAGGTCGGCGATGAACTGCATGAACTCGTTGGCTTCCCAGTCGAGCTCGAGGAAGTGCAGCGACTGCAGCGTGAACGTCGAGTCGCGGATCCAGGTGAAGCGGTAGTCCCAGTTACGCTCGCCGCCCGGCGTTTCGGGCAGCGAGGTGGTCAGCGCCGCGACCGTCGCGCCGGTCGGCATGTAGGTGAGACCCTTGATCGCCAGCGCCGAGCGCTGGATCAGAGGACGTAGCTCGTGATCGGGGATTCGGGCTCGGGCCAGCCAGTGGCGCCAGAACTTGCTGGTGGCATTGAGTCGGGCGTTGGCTTCCTCGACGTTCGCCGGCGGGGTGATCGCCTCCTCCCAGGACAGCGCGCAATAGAGCTCCTCGCCCTCCCGCAGCACGTGCCGAGCCCGCACGTGATTGGCCTCGATCCCGAGAAGCATGTCGGTCTGGAGCGTCATGTTCTGACCGGCGCCCGTCACCTCGGCCCGGTGGCGATCGCTCGAGAGCGACCATTCGCCGGGCGCGCGGCCGTAGTCGAAGGCGGGGTCGCACACGAGCTCGACCTCGACGGTGCCCTCCACGCAGGCGATCGCGCGCACCAGGGTGTGCTCCGCGTCCTCGTCGGCCGGCGGCCGGGTGTGGGGCGTGACCGTGTCCTCGCCGCGGCGGGGCCCCATCGTGAGCGCTTCGCGCGTCGTGGCCCAACCGGAAGGTGTCTTCCACGATGTGATCAGCGTGTTCGTGCCCGGCTCATAGGTTCGCCCGCTCGGCACGTTGATCCCGAACGGGCCGAGGCGAAAGGCGCCGGCGCCGCGATCGAGCAGCGCCCCGAAAACGCTCGGCGAGTCAAACCGCGGAACACACAGCCAATCGATCGTCCCGTCCGGCGCGATCAGCGCGCCGGTATGGCAATCCGACAGGAAGCCGTACTCCGCGATCGGCGTGAACGGCGAAGGCGCCGCAGCGCTCTGCGGCATCGTCGCGGTCTTCCCGTTTGGCTTTGTGTCTGGCTTTGCCGACGCCTCGCGACCGTTGGTTGTCTTACTTGCTGTGCGCTTGTTCTTGACCGTAGTAGTCATGTCACCACCCAGGGTTGATGCCAACGTCCGTAACCGGAAATGACCTTCTCTGCAGCGTCGGGACCCCACGATCCCTTCGCGTACGGGTGCACCGGAGGTGGGTTCTCGAGCAGCGGCGCCATCACCCGCCAGCACTGCTCGACACCGTCCTGCCGGGTGAAGCGCTTGCTGTCTCCGCTCATCGCGGCGTGCAGCAGCACTTCGTAAGGTGTCGGTCCCTCGCCTCCCTGCGACGCGAACTCCATGTCCATCGCGATCTGCTCGGGCTCGTAGGTCTCATGGCGCTGCGCGTCCACGAGCATTCGAATCCCAGTGTTGGGATCGAGCTTGACCACCATCTGGCTGGGCTCCGGAAGGCGCGACCAGCCGACGAAGCGTGGGGTCGGCGGCCGCCGGAACACCACTCGGACTTCGGTCTGCGTGACCGGCAGGCACTTACCCGTGCGGATGAAGAAGGGCACGCCCGACCAGCGCCAGTTGTCGATCTCGAGCCGCAGCGCCGCGTAGGTCTCGGTCTGAGAATCCGCCGCCACCCCGTCGATCTCGCGGTAGCCGTCGTATTGCCCGCGGACGTACTGCGAGGGGTCGGCTGCTGGGATCGCCCGGTAAACCGAGACGAGCGCATCCTTGAGCACATCTGGCTCACCCGACGGGGGTGGCTCCATCGCCGCCGCAGCGACGACCTGCATCAGGTGGTTGACCACGACGTCGCGGAGCGCCCCGACCGGATCGTAGAAGTGCCCCCGATCCTCCACGCCGAACGACTCGGCCATGGTGATCTGGACGTTCGAGACGTAGTTGCGATTCCAGATCGGCTCGAACATCGAGTTCGCGAACCGCAGGTAGAGCACCTCTCCGAGTCCCATCTTCCCGAGGAAGTGGTCGATTCGATACAGCTGCGATTCATCGATGTACTGGTGGATCTCGTCCGCGAGCTCGCCGGCGGAAGCGAGGTCATGGCCAAAGGGCTT
Organism: uncultured Actinomycetota bacterium; assembly: GCA_963801435.1. Classification (GTDB taxonomy): domain Bacteria; phylum Actinomycetota; class Thermoleophilia; order Solirubrobacterales; family Solirubrobacteraceae; genus Palsa-465. The sequence continues at coordinate 11,115 of CAWDFE010000023.1, read as the reverse complement.
CTCGACCACCACCCGCGCGGTCTTGGTGAGACCCGCCTCCGACAGCCCCTTGATCACCCTGCCGAACAGGAACGGCGGGATCTCGAGGTAGAAGACGGAGTTGTGCGCCTCGCCGATCGCGGCAGCCAGCCGCCCGTACGTATCCGCGTCGCCGAAGTCGCCGCTCAAGTACGACAGCCGCGCTGCGAAACGATCGAACACCTCATCGTCAATTACCTCACCGCAGGTCTCGATCGCTGCGCGCGCGTTGTCGCGGAGGTCGTCATCGGACCAGTCGTTGACCGCGACGCCGATGATCGGGCAGCTCAGCAGACCGCGTCGCTCGAGCCTGTAGAGCGAACGGAAGGTCATCACCTTGGCGAGGTCGCCGGTGATCCCGAAGACCACGAACACATCAGCCACCTCGCGGCCGGCGCTGCCATGCTGAACTCCCGTGGGGCGTGGGCGAGGTCCCGCTGCAGAGGTCATGGTCCAGTCCTTTCAGGCGCGGTCCGTTGACGAGATCGCTTGTGCGACCTGACGCCTATACGGCGCCGGCGGCGCGTTCGGTCGGGGCGACGAATGCCCCGATGATCCACAGAGGACGGTCATGAGTTCGCGGTCCCTCCGAATCGGTGCCAGGTCGTCGTCGTCGACTCTGGCTGCTTGCGTGTTTGCTGACGAGGCGGTGAGGTTCGAGCCCCAGCATGCCGGACTGTCGCCGCGATGTGGGCGGGCTTTGCCCAACATCACCCGGGTGATTCGGTGAGCTCGAGGCGCGCACCTACGCGAGTACGGGCACGGCGTCAGAGTGACCCGCGGTGGGTTGGGGCGAGCGTCGCTGCCGCTCGCCTGGCAGCGCTTCTCGCTCGGCCTAATCGAGGCAACCATGAGCGGCCAGCGCCAGCGCCGGCCGAGGTGCGCTGGCGAAGTGACCGAAGAGTCCGCGAGGACTCGCTGCCGTGCGAAGCTGATTGCCTGACGAGTCCCACCCCCTGCGCGCTTTCGCCCAGACCTTGTTCGGCCTCCACCAGTGTGAGTAATTCGAGGCTGCCGACGTCGGCGTCGGGAACGTCGGGAGCATCCGGTCTTTCGACAGCCTCGCCGGCGATCGGACGAGGCCCGTCGGGTCACCGGCGAAGAAGACTGCGTGCAACAGGACTCCCAAGATGCCGACGCTCAGACCGTCCGCCCCCACCCGAGCGGCCGCGACCGCGCGGCGAGCGTGCCCGGACCGCCGCAGCGGCGTCGCCGCGCACGAGCATCTCCGCGCGCATGACTTCCACGACTGCCTCGAAGCGACGTGAGCACACACTGCTCACCACCGGCGCTTCTGGGTGTCTACCAGCGTCGCGCTCGCTTGTTGGGGACGGCTGAGAAGCGGATAGGGGTGTCTGCCTCCGACGGTCACACGTGCTGGCTTGTTTGCACGTCCTCGCACGCTCTGCCACGGTCAGCGCGCCATGGGTGACAGAGAGGTGCGGATCGGAACTGCACTGCGCAGGATGGCCGAGGACCTGGTGGCGGCGCGACGCCGCGTGGCGGATCTGGAACGCGAGAACCGGCGATTGAGGGCACGGCTCGCGACGATCGAGCGCCCCGAGGATGTGATGCAGTCGTCCCGCTCCCCCATGGAGGTCCCCAGCCGAACCTGACTGTTCCGCGAACGCAGCGCTGGCGCGGCTACCGCCAAGACGCCTGCTCGACGCCGAGCCGGTCACCCTGCTCCGAGCTAGCCCATGGCCTCACCAGCTCGCCCAGCAGGTTGAGAGCACGCCGAGGCGGTTGCGGGCTTCCTCGGCGCCGTGCGTGGGTCATTGCGCGCCGTCATTGCTGAGTAACGCAGACTTCGGACTCGTTCACAGCCGCGCTACGTCACGGAGCCCCGCTGAGGGCTCGGCGCACATCTGCGGGATCGTTTGCCGGGGCTCTGCGAGCACTCCGCCGGGCAGCGTCCGTCTCGTGCGCAGCATGTTCTGTCGGCGCACGAGGCCGCTCTCAACGTGTGCATGGCGCAGCTTCCGCGAGCTGCTACCCAACTCGGACCTTCGTGTTCGCGGCCGGACATTACCTTCAGGTAGGCGGCCTACGGACCGTAGCCAGCCTGGTCAGGTCGCTCCCGGTCAAGCCGGTCGCGAGCCGCGGGACGCGACCTGTTGACTGTCAGCAGCGAGCTACCAGAGGCGCCGCATCGACGGGACGTCGATGCTGGCTAGCTTCCATCTTCGGCGGTTTCCCCGACGGCGTTCGGTGCTCCCCTGAGCAGGCTGCGCCAGCCCGTGAGGAGCGCGTGCACGCCGGCGGCACCGACGATCGGCTCGTCGGGAACGGGCAGCTCGGCCGGGTACAGGATGAACGGCCTGGTCTGTGGGCCGCCGAGCCCGCCGTGGAACGAGATCAGCTCTTCGAATGCGCAGCCCTGTTCGAGGTCGGGGTCGTAGAAGCTGTTGACCATGATGTCGGCGACATGTTCGAATCCGTCGGTGCGCCGCAGGTGCGCGGCGGCGTTGGCAGAGAAGGGTTCGAGCGGGTCCTGTCCCTCGACCCGGCCGGTCGCCAGGTAGTGGGTGCCGGCGGAGCCGACGGCGATCGGGCCGTGCTGGGAAGAGCGCATCAGCAGGAATCCGATGTGGGGGTGAGCGGTGAGCGCTCGGGATCAGGTTGGGGTGGCGCTCCTCGATCTCCTCGGCGCTGAGCCTGCGCTTGTGCTCCATCAGGTACACGAGGCCGAGGTTGCCGGAGCCGAGCACGACGGCGTGCTCGTCGCTCATCCCGTGCTTCTCATGGTCGCCGCTGCGGCCGGTCGCTTCGTTGAACGCCTGCCCGACCGCGGTGTCGTGTTCGTCCCCGCCGCTCATACCCCTCACGTCGCCCCGCGCGAGTGAGCGCTGGACAAGCTCGTCGAGGCCATAGCCGTTGCGCTGCTTGAACGTCATTCCCTGCGTCTGACCGTGATCGGAGAGCACCATGAGCTTGTACGGCCGGGGGGCGTAGCGCGCCGCCTTCTCGATTCGTCCGAACTGCTTGTCGAGCTTGCGCAGCGCCTCCAGCGTGTCGGTCCGCTCGAGTCCCGAGTGGTGGGCGACCTCGTCGTAGCTGGAGAAGGTCGCGTACACGGCGGGGCGGCCGCGCATCATGTCGGTGAGGACGCCGAACGCGATCAGGTCGCGCACCACGACGCACAGCGCAGCGCGCAGGAACGGGTAGCGACCGCCACGGTGCCCGCGCGGGATCACGTCGCGGCGCCGCTGGCGGGCCGCCGCCGACCATTCGAGCCCCACCTCCCAGCAGAACAGGACCAGCTCGCGGGTGACGTTGAACCCGTTGGCCAGGAATGCGCGGTAGCCGGGGTTGGCCTTCTTGTCGGCTTCCATCCGGCTGACCGTGAGGATCACTTCGTCGGCCTCACCGGAGAGCAGGTTGCCGCGGCTGGCGCCGCCGTCGATGAGCAGGCCCGCGCCGCTGGCGTGACGACGCTCGATCTCGGCACAGTCATCCGGCGCCGAGCACGTCATCAACCGGCCCGTTTCCTTCTCGACCCAGCGAAACGCCGGGATGTCCTCGTTTGAGCCGAGCAGGATGCCGGCCTGGCTGGCCCCGGTCTGCGAGGACAGGTCAGGCTCCCACTCGATCAGGTCGTGGCTGCCGTCGGCGAGCCACCGAGCCATCACCGGGGTGTTGCCGTCGCGCATCGCGCGACGCAGCACCGGGGTCGCCAGCCCGTCGATCTCCAGAAAGATGATGCCCGGCACGTCGGTGCGCGCCGCTGCCCCCTGCCGTTTGGCCACCCGCTGGATCACCCGCAACGAGTAGATGTCATCGTCATCGACGCCCAGGAACACCTGCAGCACCATGCTCGCGGCCGCCATCACCAGCGCCGCCAACAACGCCCAGCCGAACGAATCGACCTTGAAGTCGTTCGGCGCCAGCTGCGAGACGAGCAGCAGGATCAGCGCATCGACGATCAGCACGGCAAAGAATCCGATGATCAACATCAGCGGCAGTCGCAGCGCCGCCACCATCGGCGGCAACACCGCGTTCAGCACGGCAATCAACGCCGCCGCTTCAAGCGCGCCGAGGAACGTCTTGAGGTGAACCCCCGGGAGGATCAGCCCCGCCACGCCGACCGCGACGGCGCCGACGACCAGCGCCAGCACGAGACGGAGCGGACCGAAGCGCGGTCGAGCCGCCTTCCATCTCACAGGCTCGGCGTAGGTCTCTTCGGAAACCTCGGCCATCACGCGACCCCGGTCGGCCCGTCCGCAACGGGGACAGCGCTGCCCACCAACGCAGTCGATCGCCGACGGCGGTGAAGCCTCATCCGCCCCGGATCGCGCCGCGCGAGTGCTGCGAGTGGCGGCCGCTGCGGCAGCTGCAGGGCTCCTTGCAGCCCCGCCGGGCGTCTTCTGCGGCTTTGCAACTTCACTGGATCGACGCCGTCGCGCGACGGCTCATAGACCGCATGGCGGGAGCGCGGAACCTCCGCCCGCGCCGCCGTTGCCGCGGGCGAGCGGCTCGGCCACTGATAGATGCTGCGCTGCCACCGCGCCCCATTTTTTATGCGCTCGCCCCGGGCCGCGCGGTCCTGGATGCGGTCGTCGTCATTAGGCTCTCCGATCTTTGAGACTGCTGGGTGGCCCGGACTGTGCCGACGGCATACTGTTACGGGGTTGGCGCGGGATTAGGCGCCGGCTCCGAGGTCGGCGCCAGCGAGCGTGTCATGACCACCGTCACGACGTACGCGACTACCACGCCCAGAATGATCAGCGGCTCGACCTTGGGTCCGGCGTGTGACGTCAGCAGCGTCGCGAGCACGACCGCTGACAGCGGCAGCCTGAGGACGGCGACGATCGCCGTGCCCATCCCTACCGGCACGGCTGCCGATAGCGCGAAGCCCGGAAGATGCGAGCACATGATTCCCGCGGCGGCCCCGAGGAACAGCGCCGGGAACGTCGGCCCGCCGCGATAGCTGCCGAGCGACAGGCCGTACGCCAGGCCCTTGAACACGATCAGCCACGCCAGCGCGGCCAGCGACCAGGTTCCGGCCTGACTGATGAGTCCCGGGAGTTGGTCCTGACCGGAGAAAAGAACCTCGTCCACGCCCTTGCCCGTGATCTGCGAGAACGCGATCGCGAGCCCGCCGATGATCAGCCCGATGGCCGGCAGCAGCAGAAGCATTTGCCGGCGTGAGACGAAGTGATACGTGAGCAGGCCGCCGCGCATCACCAAGCTTGTCACGACCCCGACGACGATCGCCAGCGCGATCGTCCACCCAAACTGACTGGCCTGCAGGTGGCCGAGCGCCGACAGCGGAAGCGGCCCGATTGCGTAATCGCGCGTGCTCAGCCCCGACAACGACCCGATTCCGAGCGACACGAGCGACCCGATTCCCGCCGCAAGCAGCCCGGGGACCAGCAGGAGCCGGAGCCTGGCGCCGCCGATCGCGGTCGCCTCGATCAGGATTACCGCCGCGATCAGCGGGGAGGCGAAGATGAACGACATCGCGGCGAAGCTCCCGGCGGCGGTGACCAGCGTCAGCGCCTGCGGCGGCGTGTCGCGGCGAGCCAGGCTCATCATCGCGCCCGCGATTCCCGCGCCCAACACGATCAGCGGGGCCTCCGGGCCGAGCACCAGCCCGAACCCGATCGTCGCCAGGCCGGCCAGGAGCACTCCCGGCACGCACGTCCGGGCCCGAGGGGCCGCCGGCCGACAGGCCCTTCGCGGGGATGTGCCCGCCGTCGCCCGGCAGGCGCGTGATCGCCAGCGCCACGATCAGCGCGCCCACGGCCAGAACCGGCAGCGACCACCATTTCGGCGGGCCGTTCTGATAGCCGACCGCGTGCGGGAGATGCACGTACAGCTCCTGCTGGATCTGGAAGATCGCCTCCAGCAGGCACCAGGCCGCGATCGACACGACCACGCCAATCACCGCGACCGCCACCAGCAGGCCGACGAACGCCTTGCTCCCGATCGTCGCGTCGGCCTGCTCGGCGGACAACTCCGGCGGAGTAGCAGCGCCTGGCATGCTCATCGCCGTCCATCGGTCGCCGCCGGCCACGGCAGCGAGATGGTCAGGACGGTGCCGTGTCCGGGTGCGGAAGTGAGCCGGAGAGTGCCATTGAGCGTCGCTTGGACACGCTCGCGGATGTTTCTCAGCCCGGCGCCGTCGGGGGCCTGTGCCGGGTCAAACCCCAGACCGTCGTCGGCGATGCGCGCGGCGAGCATCCCATGATGGTGGTGGAGGCCGAGCTTGACCTGCGCGCAGCGGCCTGCGTGTTTTGCGGCGTTCTGGATCGCCTCCGAGCAGCAGAAGTACATGGTGGCCTCGGCTTGGTTGTTGGTGCGAGGTGCGGTTCCTGCGATGCTGACCCTGATCGGTGCGCGCGCCGCTAGCGCGCGCAGCGCTTCCGAGAGGCCAAGCTTCGTGAGCGGAAGCGGGTAGACGTCGTAGGCGATTTCTCGCAGCGAGGCGAGCGCGGCCGCGGCGTGGTCTTCGAGCGCGACGAAGGTGGCGGCGAGCGCGGGCGGCGTGTGGCGATCCTCTTCGGCTAGCTTGAGCCGGAGCATCAGCGACACGAGCTCGGTCTGGACGCCGTCATGCAGGTCGCGCGCCAGGCGCTGCCGCTCGTCCGCGCGTGCGAGCGCGGCAGTCGTTGGGCCGGGCCGTGACTCGGTCCTGGGTTGCGGGTTGCTTGTGGGCACCGCCCGAGGTTGCCGGTGGCTGCGCTCGCCGGCTTCTCCGTGCCCGTTGCGTGTGCCGACGAGTGTGGAGGTCGGGGAGCGCGGGCCGCCCGTCGTCTGTCCATGCCGATGCCTGCCGGTTTCGCGGTTAGCCACGTTGCCTCCAGATGACGGACGTGCTGACTCGATTGTCCCCGGATTTGCCCGGGACGCCCTTTCGCTATGTCGACGGCATCATCGGTCTGGATGCTCGGCTTGTCATCGGAGAGGAGTACAGTTCACCCGGGTGATTGATGCTCACCCGGGTGGTTCGGGACCGGGGGATACATGGAGTGAGCTCACCGACAGCGCAGATGGATGGCCCGGGTTTCCGGGTGATCGAGCCGAAGCTGATGCCGCCGAGGGTTCACCCTGGGATGCTGCGCAGGGCGCGCCTGCTCGAGATGCTCGATGATGACGTCGGGGCCTCGTTCACGGTGCTGAACGCGGCGGTGGGTTACGGCAAGACGACGCTGGTGCGGTCGTGGTGTGTTGAGCGTCCCGAGGCGGTGATTTGGGTCACGCTGGACTCGGCCGACGATGACCCGATGCGGTTGTGGACGCACCTGGCGACGGCGGTGGAGCGGCTCGGGGACGGGTTCGGACGTCGCGCGCTTTCGTGTCTCGTGATCCGGGGTGCGCCGGTCGAGGCTGCGGTCGATGAGCTGATGAATGGCCTGGTCGCGTATGGCCGTCGGGTGACGATCGTGCTCGACGACCTGCACGCCATCCGTGGCGAGGTGTCGGTGCGCTCGCTCGCCCACGCGATCGAGCGGTTGCCTCCGAATGCGCGCCTGGTTGCCTCGACGCGTCTGGACCCGGCGATCGGCGTCGCGCGCCTGCGGGCGCGCGGCCTGCTCACGGAGGTCCGCACCCGGGAACTGGCGTTCACCGTGCAGGAAACGGGTGAGCTGGTGGGGCGTGAGGGGATCGATCTATCCAGCGAGAGCGTCGAGCTGCTGGTCGATCGAACTGAGGGATGGCCGGCGGGCCTGTATCTGGCTGCGCTGTGGCTTCGGGATCTTCAGGACCCGAATCGGGGCGTGCGGGAGTTCGCCGGCAGCGCTCGACACGTCGGCGACTATCTGGCAGACGAGGTTCTGACCGCGCTCGCGCCGGACATCAAGGACTTCCTGGTACGCACGTCGGTGCTCGGCCGCTTCACACCCGCGCTGTGCGACGCGGTCCTCGGACGCGAGGACTCGGTCGCGGTGCTCGCCGACCTCGCGCACTCGAACATGTTCCTGGTCGCGCTCGACGCCCGTGGTGAGTGGTATCGCTACCACCATCTGTTCGGCGAGGTTCTGCAGCTCGAGCTCGGGAGCGAGGCCGCGCGCGAGCTGCGCCGCCGTGCGGCCGCCTGGTGTGGCGCGCACGGTCTGGTGGAGGAGGCGATCGAGTACGCCGCCGCGGCCGGCGACGCTGAGATGGTGGCCGACCTGCTGATCGAGAGGCACCTTGACTTCATCTGGGGCGGAAGGCTCAGGCAGTTTCTCGGGCTGGGTGCGCTGGCTTCCGGCTGAGCTGCTCGTGGAGCATCCGGTGCTCCCGCGCCGGTGCGGTGGCCGCGGCGTTGCTCTCGGCCCCCGAGGTCGAGGTTCACCAACTGCTGGCGGTCGCGGAGCGCGCGCGGCGGGAGCGGCCGCAGTTGTGGTCGCCATATCTCGAGGCGGGCGTCGAAGCCACCCGTTCGCAGGTGATCGAGGGCGGCGATGTGGGCGCGGCTGTCGGACACGGGCGACGTGCGGTGGCGGCGGCTCAGCAGGGCGCGGATGTGCTGGTCGTGAGCGCACTGGCGTGCTTGGCGCAGGCACTGTTTTTTGCCGGCGAGCTCGACGAGACGCGCCGGGTGGCGGTTCAGGCGGTCGAGCGACTCGACGCGCCGGACGTCCCCGACGCCTACGTCGGAAGCCTCGGTCTGCTCGCCCTCATGGATGCTGAGCAGGGGCGGAGTGAAAGTGCCGAGGCGTGGGGTCGGCAGGCGGTGGCCTTCGCGCGCCAGCACTTCCAAGCGGACTCATGGGTGGCCTCACCGGCGCACCTGGGGCTGGCCCTGGCGTTCGTCGCGGCCGGGCGCCTCGACGAGGCCGAGCGCGAGGCGCTCCGCGGTGTGCGTCTGCGGCGCTCGCCACAACCGACCGTGGGTCACGCGCACGCGCTCCTCGTTCTCGCTCAGGTACGGGTGGCGCGATCGCGGCTGGCGCGAGCCGCCCGTGACCTCGAGCGCGCGAAACGGGCGATCGTCGGTTTTCCGGATCCGGGACGCTTGCCGGCGATCGCCGCCACGGTCGAGCAAGCGCTCGACGCGGCTCGAGCGGACGCGGGCAGCCGCGAACCTGTCGAAGAGCCCAGTCCGGCCGAACTCGCCGTACTGCGAGGCCTCGCAGCCGGTCTCTCCCGACGCGAGATCGGCGCACAGCTCTACATCTCGCTGAACACGGTCAAGAGCCACACGCGCGAGCTGTACCGCAAACTCGGGGCAACATCGCACACCGAGGCGGTCGCCCGAGCCGAAGCGCTCGGGCTGCTCGACCCCGGTGAATCACCCGGGTGATTCTGCGCCGCCGCCGCCCAAATCGCGGCCGGCGTCAGCCATGCTGGAACACGCATGTCCCCAACCCACTATCGCCTCGTCGTCAAAGGCGAGCTTGGAGCCCGCTATGCCTCTGTATTCGAGGGAATGACGATCTTTGCCCATGACGGAATCACGCCGATAACCGGAGCGATCATCGACCAAGCACAGCTCCAGGGGCTGCCCGAGCGGATCGCCGACCTCGGACTCACGCCGCACAGCCTCACCCCACTCGACACAGAGAACGGTGAGGCGGCAGCACCGGCCCCGTCACCCGACCAGATCCAGACAGGCCATGACCGAACGCCCCGGAGTCCAGCCAGCCTGACCGTCGTTGCTCCTGGGTCGGTGTCGGCCGGGGAGATGCACATTTCACTAGCCGGTATGGGCAAATCCCAGCCCGGCGCTCAATCGAAGGGATCGTAAACCCATGACGTTTCTGTGGATCTTGTTGGGCGTCCTCTACGTCGCTTGCTGGGTCTATTTTGGCCTGGCCACGTTCCGTAAGGGGCATTACTGGATGTTCTGGATCGGTTTCATCTTTCCCGTCCTGTGGATCATCGGGGCGTTCATCGCACCCACCGACCGCGCCGCTGCACGAGCCGCGGGGACCATGGGGTGACACCAATCGTCGGGGCGCCGGACTCCCGGCACCTGACGTTGTGGCCCGTGCGACCGAGCTTCTGTCAACCTCGCGAGACCCCGTACGCGGCTGCGGTTGATCCCTTGGCCCTGAGTACGACAGTGACCATTCTGACACCAAAGGAGAAGACTTATGAGCCAGAGTCATCTCGTCGTCGACTTCCCGATCAAGGGTCCAGCCATCGCTAAGGCGCTACCCGAGGAGCTGCCCCCGTTGATGCCCGATCTCGCGGAGGCGCAGGACCACCTCGGCACGGTGCATTTCTCCCGGTTCATGGTCGAGGGAGACGAGAAGCTTCTCTTCCTATCTGACATCGACGGCGACACCGACGAGCATATTGAACGGCTCGTAGAGAGTGCCGGCTCGGTGTTGGACGCCATCTTCACATACGTGGACGACCCTCCACCCACGCCCGTGGCTGATAACCCTGAGCGGGTCGTCAAATGGCTGAAGCGTCATGTCCGCGAGCCTATAGATACGTATTTCGCTTACGACGACGCTTCGGTCGAGGACATCAAGGCGTGCGTGCGGGCGGCGGGTTTTACGGGCAATACCTCGCAGGGCACCTTGCTGACATACATGTCCTTCAAGTCACGTCTGCAGGGCTTTGTCTTGAAGCTGGTCGGGGGGCGCTGCTGGACGAGAAGGCACAGAAAGCATCGGATTCTCTTGGGACGCTGCACGTCGCCCACTTTGTGCCCTTCGAGCACAACCACGTCGGCTTCTTCACGATCTTCGACGGTGACATGGAGAAGTACTTTCAGGACTTCGCCGACAAGACCTCGTTCACGTTCAACACTCTCTTCCCGCATGTCGAGGGCGCGCCGCCAACCCCGGTTGAGAAGAACGCCCAGGCGTTCTATCAGTGGGGATTGGACAGCAACTATCCGGCGATCGGGTTTTACAGCGCCTATCCGGGCCTCTCGGTTCAAGACGTCAGAGCCCTCCTGGCTGATTACCGCACGTCGCCATCGGCTACCGCCGGATAGCGCTAGGTGTCCGATGGTCGCCAACCATGATCAACCCCGAGTGCGGCTTTGGCGCCGGCGTCCAACGCACGACGGGCACCGGCGATGAAGGGCCCGGGGCTTTTTCGCCGGTTGCTTGGTCGAACGCGGCATGAACCTCGGGGCACCGATGGCGATTCGGCGACTGTGGAGGAGGCGGCGCTTGACCTCGCGGACATTCAGGGGTTCATTCT
>CAWDFE010000022.1:0-68410 GCA_963801435.1 uncultured Actinomycetota bacterium | reverse complement strand
CAGGGCCATCGCTTGTGTCCGTCCGCGCGGGGCGCTACCTTTACGAACACATGTTCGACGGCGGCCTAGCGGGCTGACCCGGTAAAGGAGTTGACCGCATGGACTTGACCAAGCGACAGCAGGAAATCTTCGACTTCATCAAGCGCTACTCGGCAAAGTACGGCTATCCGCCGACGGTGCGCGACATCGGCAAGGCGGTCGGCCTCGCCTCGTCGTCGACGGTCCATGCGCATCTGGCGAACCTGGAGCGGATCGGCCTGCTGCGCCGTGATCCGACCAAGCCACGCGCGCTGGAGCTGCTGGATCGCGTGGGTCAGGGCGTGACGGCGGGCGTGCAGACGTTCCTGCAGCCGGGGCTGCCGCTCGTCGGTCAGGTGGCAGCGGGCCAGCCGATCGTGGCCGAGGAGAATATCGAGGAGTACATCCAGACGCCGGCGTTCGCGGGCGGGGAGGATGGCGAGTTCTTGCTCCGGGTGCGCGGCGACTCGATGGTGGACGCGGGGATCATCGAGGGCGACCTGGTCGTGGTGCATTCGCAGGACCATGCCCGGGACGGCGACATCGTGGTTGCGCTGGTGGGGGAGGAGGCGACGGTGAAGCGGTTCTTCCAGGAGTCCGATCACGTGCGGCTGCAGCCGGAGAATGCCTCGATGGAGCCGATCCGCAGCCGTGATGTGCGGGTGCTGGGCAAGGTGGTCGGACTGATGAGGAACATCTCGTGAGCGCGCTGGCGCTGGAACCGCGCGTGACCCGCGGCTCGGACCGTGTGGGGGTGCAGGACGCCCCGGTGGGCGTCACGGATTTGGGCGGCGAGCCGACCCTGGACGCCTTGGTGGCCGGGGTATGGGAGGGACTCGCCGCCCATAGATCCGTCACCTGCCCGCTATGCGGGCACGAGATGCGGCCCGACTACGGCGCGCACGCGCGGCCGATCGGCGGGCGATGCCAGCACTGCGGGACGCGGCTGAGCTGACGATGGCGGGACTGGTCAAGGTGGCGTTGCGCGGCTATGCTCGGGGGCGCAGGCTGAGCAGTCGCGGAGGTTCGCCTTCGAGGAAAGTCCGGACATCACAGGGAAGGGTGGTTGGTAACGCCGACCCGGGGAAACCCGCGGGAAAGTGCCACAGAAAAGACACCGCCTAAGCCTGAGGCCGCTGCAGCGCCTCAGGCCGGTAAGGGTGAAATGGTGCGGTAAGAGCGCACCGGCGTCGCGGTGACGCGGCGGCCAGGCAAACCCCACCCGATGCTAGGCCAAGCAGGACCGTTTGCAGGTGACCCGCCAAGGTCCGGGTAGGCCGCTCAGATGGATGACTGTTCTTGACAAGATCCGGCTTATAGGCCTGCTAAGGGAAAGCCCCGCTCCGGCGGGGCTTTTCTATTAGCGCGCCGGGGGCGCGCAGGATCGCGCGGGATGGACGGAGTGCCCGGGCTCGGCGCTCAGCGGGCGGCGCGCGCCTGGCTTGCGGCGACGCGCCGCAGCGCCTCGCCGTCGAGGCGGTGAAGCTCCCACTCCGACAGGCGCTCGGCGCCCAGCCGCTCATAGAACCCCAGCGCCAGCTCGTTCCAGTCCAGCGCGTGCCACTCCAGCCGGGGGCAGCCCCGTTCCACCGCCAACGCGGCAAGGTGGGACAGCAGCGCGTAACCGGCGCCCGCGCGGCGGTAGCGCTCGGGGACGTAGAGGTCCTCCAGCCAGATTCCGGGCAGGCACTCCCACGTCGAGAAGGTGCCGTGAAAGACGGCGAAGCCGACCGCCTCGCCGTCCACCTCGGCGATCAGGGCCTCGGCGCTGGGCCGAGGCCCGAACAGCGCGTCGGCCACCATCTCCAATGTCCCGGTCACGCCGTCGGGCTCGCGCTCGTACACCGCTAGCTCGACGATGAACGCGTAGATCTGGGGCACGTCATCCGGCGTCGCGGGCCGGACGCGCACCTGATCTCCGGCGCTCACCCGGCGTCGGGCGGCGAGATCTCGCGCTTGAGGATCTTGCCGGTCGGGCCCTTGGGCAGGTCCTCGACGAGCCACACCACCCGCGGGTACTTGTAGGCCGCCACCTGCTCCTTGACATAGTCGCGCAGCTCGTCGGGCGTGGCGGTGGCGCCGTCCTTGAGCGCCACGGCGGCGCCCACCTCCTCGCCGTACTCGTCGTGGGGGATGCCGAGCACGGCGGCCTCGCGCACGGCCGGGTGCTCGTAGAGCACCTCCTCGATCTCGCGCGGGTACACGTTGTAGCCGCCGCGGATGATCAGCTCCTTCTTGCGGTCGACCACATAGAAGTAGCCGTCCTCGTCGACCCGGCCCAAGTCGCCGGTGTGCAGCCAGCCGTCGACGATCGTCTCAGCGGTCGCCTCGGGCCGCCGCCAATAGCCCTTCATGACGTTGTAGCCCCGGATGACGATCTCGCCGACCTCGCCCTGGGGCACCTCCGCGCCGCCGTCGTCAACGACCTTCATCTCCACGTTGCGGATCGGCGTGCCGATCGACCCCGGCTTACGCTCCCGATCGCGGTGGTTGAAGGAGGCGACCGGCGAGGACTCCGACAGGCCGTAGCCCTCCAGGATCTTGCAGCCGAACGCCTCCTCGAAGGCCCGCAGCAGCTCCACCGGCATCGCGGAGCCGCCCGAGCTGCACAGCTGCACCGAGCTGACGTCATAGCTCTCGCGGTCGGGGTGATGGAGCATCGCGCCGTACATCGTCGGCACGCCCTGGAACGCATTGACCTGGTCGCGCTGGATGATCTCGAGCGCCTTGCCGGGCTCAAAGCGGGGCAGCAGGGTCAGGGTTCCGCCGGAGCTGATCGTCGCGTTCATCCCACAGGTCTGGCCGAAGGAGTGAAACAGCGGAAGCGCGCCCAAGAGGATGCCCTCGCTGCCGAGCTCGAACAGCTCCGCCGAGCCGCGAGCGTTGAGCGTCAGATTGGCGTGGGTGAGCTGGGCGCCCTTGGGCTGGCCGGTCGTGCCCGAGGTGTAGAGCAGGACCGCGGTGTCGTCGTCGGCGGTGTCGGCAACCGCGACGTCGGGCTTAGCGGCGCCGACCTCATGCTCGAACTCGCCTGGCGCCACCAGCAGGCACTCCGCGCCCGCCTCCTGGGCGCCGGCCTGTGCATCCTTGGCGAAGTCGTGCCACGCGAAGAGCAGCGTGGCCCCCGAGTCCGACAGGTAGTAGGCCACCTCGCGCTTCTTGAGCAGCACGTTCATCGGCACCACGATGCCGCCGGCCCGCAGCACGCCGTAGTAGCAGACCGGGAAGTACGGGACGTTGGGCAGCATGATCCCGACCCGGTCGCCGCGCTCGACGCCGTGCGCCCGGAGCAGCCCGGCGATGTGGGCGCTGGCGCCGTCCAGCGCGGCGTAGCTCAGCTCGATGTCGTCGAGCTTGATGGCGACGTGGTCAGGGTCGCGCTCGGAGGAGGCGGTCAGGATGCCGGCGAGGTTCATGGCAGACGCGTCACTCGCCGGTGAACTCGGCCGGGCGCTTCTGCACGAACGCCAGCACGCCCTCGGCGAAGTCCTTGGAGGACGCGCGCTCCTGCTGAAGGTCGGCCTCGAGATCCAGCAGCTCCTCGAACCCGGCGTAGGCGCGGGCGTTGATCGTCCGCTTGATGGCAGCGTAGGACCCGGGTGGCCCGGCGGCCAGCCGGCCGGCCAGGGCGCCGGCCTCGGCCTCCAGCTCGCCATCCTCGACCACGCGGTTGACCAGTCCCCACTCGAGCGCGGTCGCGGCCGCGATGCGCTCGCCGAGGTAGGCGATCTCGAACGCGCGGGCATGGCCGACGCGCTCCACCAGGGTCTGCGACGCACCGCCGTCGAGCCCCAGGCCGATGTTGACGAACGCCATGAGGAAGTAGGCCGAGCGCGACGCGATGACGAGGTCGGCCGCCAGCGCCAGCGAGCAGCCAATGCCGACGGCGGGGCCGTTGACGGCGGCGATCACCGGCTTGGGCAGGGTGCGCACGCGCATGATCAGGGGGTGGTAGACCTCGCGCAGCGGGCTGCGCACGTCGGGCTTGCCGTCAGCGCCGCCCACGCCCGCGCGCAGATCGGCGCCCGAGGAGAACGCCCGTCCCGCCCCGGTGAGCACGATCGCCCGGACCGCGGTGTCGGCGGCGACGTCGTCAAGGGCCTGCGTGAGCTCCTCGCCAAGCTGACGGGTCCAGGCGTTGAGCGCATCTGGGCGGTTGAGGACGAGCCAGGCGACGCCATCCCCGCGGCGGCACTCGATCGTTTCGAGGTTGAGCACGCTCATCGTCGGGCAGCGGACAATAGCGCCAGCACGAGGGGGAGGCCGAGCCCCCGGTGACACCGCCCGGCCGGGATCGGGGAAGATGTGGGCGACCCGATGGAGCTGATCCCCAAGACCCTCACGGCCCCGATCGGGCGGCTGGGCGCGGCCGCCCAGAACGCGCTGGAGGTCGCGCGCTTCGGGGGCCTGGCCACCGACGAGCAGCCGTCGCCCTACGAGGTGGTGTCCGAGCACCGCGTGTACAAGCTCCGGCGCTACTACCGGGCCTCCGATGCAGACGCGCCGGACAACGCCGGCCCGCCCATGCTGCTGGTGCCGCCGATGATGCTCGCCGCGGAGATCTACGACGTCTCGCCGGCCACCAGCGCGGTCACGCTGCTGCACGAGCATGGGGTCGATCCGTGGGTGGTGGACTTCGGCGCGCCCGAACGCGAGGAGGGCGGCCTCGAGCGCACCCTCGCCGACCACGTCGTGGCGGTATCGGACGCCGTGGACCGCGTGCGGGCGGCGACCGGGCGCGACGTGCACCTCGCCGGCTACTCCCAGGGCGGGATGTTCTGCTACCAGGTGGCGGCCTATCGCCGCAACGACGGGCTCGGCTCCCTGATCACCTTCGGCAGTCCGGTCGACACCCGGCTGGGCATGCCGTTCGGGATCCCCGAGGAGTTCGCGTCCGGTCTGGCCGGCCTGCTCGCCGACCGTGTGTTCCGGGCCCGGGCCCTGCCCGCATGGGTGAGCCGCAACGGCTTTCAGATGCTCGATCCGATCAAGTCGGCCCGCAGCCGGCTCGACTTCATCATGCAGCTGCACGACCGCGAGGCCCTGCTCCCCCGTGAGAGCCAGCGCCGGTTCCTCGAAGCCGACGGGTGGGTAGCGTGGCCCGGCCCCGCGATGGCGGACTTCCTGCGCCAGTTCATCGCCCATAACCGCATGCTCGAGGGCGGCTTCGTGGTGGGCGAGCGCCTGCTGACCCTGGCCGACATCAGCTGCCCGATCCTCTCGGTGGTGGGGACCGTGGACGAGATCGCTCCGCCCCCGGGGGTTCGCGCCATCCGCCTGGCCGCCCCGCGCGCCGACGTCTATGAGCTCGCGCTGCACGCCGGGCACTTCGGGCTGGTGGTGGGCTCCACCTCCAACCGGGTCACGTGGCCGACGGTGGCGGGGTGGGCGCACTGGCGCGACGGCGAGGGCGAGTTGCCCGAGGGGGTCGGGCCGGTCCCCGAGGAGCCCGGCGGCGACCTCGTCGCGCCACGCGACCGGATCCGCGATCGCGCCGGCTACGGGCTTGAGCTCGCCGGCGCGGTCAGCTCCGGGATCGCCCGCTCGATGGTGGGCGGCGTGCGCCGCACGACGCGCACCGTGCGCGAGCTGACCCGCGAGGCGGCGAGCGCGCTGCCGCGGCTGGCTCGGCTCGAGCAGATCCAGCCGAGCACGCGGATCTCGCTGGGGCTGCTGGTGGACGAGCGCATGCACCGCGCCGCCGACGAGACGATGTTCCTGTTCGAGGATCGCGCCTACAGCGCCGCCGAGGTCAACGAGCGCATCGACAACGTCGTGCGGGGCCTGATCTCCATCGGCGTGCGCCAGGGCGAGCACGTCGGGGTTCTGATGAGCTCGCGACCGAGCGCGCTGGCGGTGGTCACCGCGTTGAGCAGGCTGGGCGCGGTGGCGGTCATGCTGCGTCCCGACGGCAACACCGCGCGGGAGGCGTGGCTGGGGCAGGTGGGGCGGATCATCGCCGACCCCGAGCGCGCCGCGCAGGCAGCGGGGCTGGGGACTGTCCACACATTCGTGCTGGGCGGAGGAGGCAGCCCGCGTGACCTCCAGTCGCCCCTGACCACCGACATGGAGCAGATCAATCCACGCACGGTGACGTTGCCGGCCTGGTATCGCCCCAATCCCGGTCGGGCCTCAGACCTCGCGTTCATCCTGTTCACGGGCGAGGGGGACTACGTGCGGATGAGTCGGATCAACAACCGCCGCTGGGCCACATCCGCGTTCGGAACGGCGTCGTCAGCGGCGCTGTCCCCCGGCGACACCGTGTACAGCGTGACCCCGCTGTATCACCCCTCCGGGCTGATGATGGCCATCGGCGGGGCGATCGCCGGCGGGGCCCGGCTCGCGATGGCGTCGCGGTTTGAACCGAGCACGTTCTGGGACGAGGTGCGCCGCTACGGCGTCACCGTCACCTCTTACACCTGGACGCTCCTGCACGATCTTGTCACCGCGCCCGCGCAGCCCGGCGAGCGCGGGCACCCGGTCCGGCTGTTCATCGGCTCGGGGATGCCGCGCGGCCTGTGGCGCCGCGTGCGGGAGCGCTTCGATCCAGCGAGCGTGGTCGAGTTCTACGCCTCGACCGAGACCGGTGTGATCCTCGTCAATCTCCGGGGCGCCAAGCCGGGGGCGATGGGCCGCCCGCTGCCAGGTACCCCCGAGGTGCGCCTGGCCGCCTACGACCCCGAGTCCGACCAGCTCATCCTCGGCCGCGGCGGATTCGTGCGGCGCTGCAAGACCGATGAGGTGGGGGTCCTCGTCGCCCGGGCGCGCCGCAGCGACCCCTCGGTGACGCCGATGCGGGGTGTGTTCTCCCGCGACGACGCGTGGCTGTCAACCGGCGACCTGTTCCGTCGCGACGCCGACGGCGACTACTGGCGACTGGACGGCGTCTATGACGTCATCCACACCGCCTCCGGAGCGGTGCTCGCCGCTCCCATCCGCGATGCGCTGGGCGACGTTCCCGCGGTCGATCTGGCGGTCGCCTACGGAGTGAGCTCTTCACCCGACGGGCCCGAGCTGGCGGTTGCCGCCGTCACCCTGTGCCCGGACCACACGCTGACCGCCGAGTCGCTCTCGGACGCACTGGGCGAGCTGCCCGAGGGCCACCGCCCCGCCGTGGTTCACGTGATCGACGAGATGCCGGTGACCACGTGGTTCAGACCGCTGACACGGCCGTTGCGCGAGGCCGGGCTGCCCGAGCCCGCGCAGGGGCGCGTCTGGTACCTCGATCGCGGTGGACGGCGCTACCGGCCGCTCACCGATGCCGCGCGCAAGCGGCTGTCAGGCGGGTAGCCACTCGCCCGAGTAGAGCTTGACGACGCGGATCGTCCCGGGCGGGGCCGCGTTGATGCACAGCTCGCACAGGACGCACTCGTCGAGGTTGCGCTCGACGACCTCCACGCCCGCGTTACCGGCCTTGAAGATGTCCACGGGGCAGACGCCCTCGAGCTTTTTGGCAAGCTCGGGATCCGCGCCTGCCGCGGCGTCGACCTGAACGTCGATGAAGGTGCCGGGCATGGGCTAGAGCCTGTCTTTCACGAGACCGGGGATGTCCTCGATGCGCTCGGCCACGGTGATGCCGGCCGCCGCGAGGCGCGCGATCTTCTCGGTCGCGGTGTCCTGCGTGCCCTCGACAATGGTGCCGGCGTGGCCGAAGCTCATCCCGGGCATCTCGTCCATGAAGCGGCCGGCCATGAACGCCACGACGGGCAGCCGGGAGTCGTGCTCGGTCACCCAGGCGGCGAGCTCGGCCTCCATGCGCCCACCGGGCTCGGTGTAGATGACGATCGCCTGGGTATCAGAGTCGGCCTCGAACAGGGGCATCAGCTCGGCGTAGGTTGAGCCGATGATGGCGTCGCCGCCGATGGAGACGGCGGTGGAGACGCCCAGGCCGGCGGCGCTGAGCGTGGAGGACATCTCCGTGGTCATCCCGCCCGAGCGCGAGATGACGCCCACCGGACCACGGTGGTAGGACTTGGCGGCGTCGGTGGCGGGACCGCCGATCCCGCCCATCTTGATCACATCGGGGACGATGATCCCCAGGCAGTTGGGGCCGATGATGCGCGCGCCGTGCTCGGCGGCGAGCTCCACCATCTGGGCGACGTCGCCGCGCGGGATGCGCTCGGTGACGATCACCACCAGCTTGACCTCGTTCTCGAGGGCCTCGAACACGGCGTCCTTGGTGAAGGCAGGGGGGACGGTGACCACGGAGCCATCGATCGGGCTCCCGTGATGCTCGACCGCCTGGCCGACGGTGTCAAACACGGGCACGCCGTGCACGTCGCGGCCCAGCCGGCCGGGGGTCACGCCGCCGACGATCTTGGCACCGGCGCCGTAGTCCAGGCACTCGCGTGTCAGGTTGACCGCCTCGCGGCCGGTGATCCCCTGGACGATGAAGGTGGTGTCCGCGTCGACCAGGATCGACATCAGGCGGCGGTCCCTTGGATGCGCTGCACCGCGCGCCGCGCGGCCTCATTCAAGGACACGGAGCGGTCGGCGTAGGCGACGCCGTAGCGCTCGAGGATCTTGAAGCCCTCCTCCTCCCAGGCGCCGGGGATGCGGAAGATGGCGATCTTCTCGGCGGGGTCATAGCCGAGCTCCAGGCAGGCCTTGATCACCCCGCGGGCGACGATGTCCACCCGCGTGTTGGAGACGATCGACATCATCACCGCGATCTTGTCCACGCCCGGCTTCTGAAGCACGAGCTTGGCCAGGCCGCACGCCTTGGCCACCGACGGGTTGCCGCCGATCTCGCAGTAGTTGGCGGGATCGCCGCCGTGGGCGCGGACGGCGTCAAACAGCGTCAGCGAGCCCCCGCCGGCGCCGATGACCAGCCCGAGGTTGCCGGAAAACTCGGTGACGTTGCCGGCCACGCCGCGGTGATCCTGGGCGTCGACCAGCTCGCCGGCGAGCTCGAACGCCGTCGCCTCGCGGGCCTGGCGAGTCTCAACGTCTGAGACGCCCAGCTCGTGCAGCAACGCCTTCTGACGCGGCCGGGCCTCGTTCTCCATGTCCATGTGAGCGTCGAGCGCGACGAACGAGCCGTCGCTCAGCTCGCCGAGCGGGTTGATCTCGGCCAGGGTCATGTCGTACTGCAGAAACAGCCGGGCCAGGCGGGCGACGATCGGGGTCAGCCGGTTCAGCGCCGAGCCGGTCACCCCGAGCGAGGCGATGATCTGCTTGGCCTGCCAGTCGCTGAAGGGAGTGCGCGTCGAGAAGTGGCCGCGGGCGACGTGGTCGGGATGCTCGGAGGCCACCTGCTCGATGTCGATGCCGCCCATGTCGGAGAACAGGATCACGGGGCGCTTGCGGGTGCCGTCCCAGACGACGCCGGCGTAGTATTCGTGCGCGACGTCGGCGCGGTCGTCCACCAGGACGCCGCGGGGCGTGTGACCGTTGATCTCCAGGTTCAGGATGTGCTCGGCGTCGCGGGCCGCGTCCTCCGGGGAGTCCGCGAACCTCACGCCGCCCGCCTTCATCCGCCCGCCGGTCAGGACCTGGGACTTGATGACGACGGGACCGGCGATCTGCTCGGCGATCCGCCGGGCCTCGTCGGGCGTCTTGGCGAACCCGTGCTTGGTGACCGGGATCCCGGCCTTGGCCACGATCGCCCGCGACTCATACTCAAAGAAACGCATCTGGGGCGGGGGAATGTAGCGATCTCCGCGGGGGCGTGGCGTGCGCTATCGCACACGAGTACGTCCGTGTACCAACCCCGCGGTGTCACGATGCTCCGGTATCTGGGGCGTTGAGCGCGGTCAGGCCGCGTCGCGTTGGTGCGGTTGGTCATAGACGTGTACGGCAGATCCGCTGTCAAACGTCTGGATGTGCGACAGCCTGAGGTCGATCGGTCCCGGGAACCGGTCAAAGATGCGCAGCCCGTCCCCGGCCAGCACGGGGTGGACCACCAGCCGGTACTCGTCGATCAGGTTGGCCGCGATCAGGGCGTGGGCGAACGTGGCACCGCCCCAGGCGATGATGTCGCCGCCGGGCTCGGCTTTGAGGCCCGCGATCTCCTCGGCCAGATCACCGCGCGCGATCCGCGAGGTGTCCCACGGAGCCTCGGTGAGCGTGCGCGAGAACACGACCTTGGACAGGGCGTTCATCGGCTTGGCGTAGGCATCGTCGGAATGGGGCCAGTGCCTCGCCATCTCCACGTACGTGGTGCGCCCCATGATGTGGCAGCCGGCGTGGCTGAGCCACTCGAGCTTCAGCGCCTTCAGCTCCCGATCCTCGCGGACCGGGCTCAGGCCCTTGGGGTCGTCGGGCGCTGCCACCACGCCATCGATCGAGATGGACATCAGCAGGATCACCTTGCGCATGTTGGGCCTCCGGGTGGTGTGGGGGGTGTCCGCGCAAATCGCGGCCTCTACACCTGCGTCGAACCGCGCAGTGCCGAATCGACACCGGGTTTTGCGACCCCGCGTCCGATGGCGGAAAGGCCAGTATCCCCACCAACTAGACCAACCTGACTAAAAATGTCGCCTTAGTCGGCTATGCTGGGGGCGGCGCTACTGCCCAATCCCCATCGAAAAACCCGGATTTGTCTGAGAGGAACCGATGAACCGACGATCTGAACTGTGGTGGCCGCGACTGCTCGCCGTGCTGACCGCCGCCGTGGGGGCGCTGGCGGTCGCGGGCTGCGGCGGGTCCTCCGATGCGAACACGAGCACCGGCGGCGGATCGGGGTCGGCGTCCAATGCGGCGGCGACCAGCCCGGCGGTCAAGCTCAACCTGGTCGGCTACTCGACCCCCAAGAAGGCCTATGACGCGCTGACCGCCGCCTTCGGGCAGACGGGCGCGGGCAAGGGCGTGGGTTTCAGCCAGTCGTTCGGCGCCTCCGGGTCGCAGAGCCGCGCCGTGGACTCCGGCCAACCTGCCGACGTGGTGGCATTCTCCACCACGCCGGACATGACGCGGCTGGTCAAGGACAAGATCGTGGCCTCCGACTGGGACGCCAACCCGGAGAAGGGGTTCTCGTCGGACTCGGTGGTCGTGTTCGTGGTCCGCAAGGGCAACCCGAAGCACATCAGCTCCTGGGATGACCTGATCAAGCCGGGCGTCGACGTGATCACCCCCAACCCGTCCACCTCCGGGAGCGCGCGCTGGAACATCCTGGCCGGCTACGGCGCGCAGTTGAAGGAGGGCAAGTCGCCCGCGCAGGCGCTCGCCTACGTCCACACCCTGATGACCAAGAACGTCTCGACGCAGCCCGCGAGCGCCAGCCAGGCACTGCAGACGTTCACGACCGGCAAGGGCGACGTGCTGCTGGACTACGAGTCGGACGCGATCGCCGCGCAGAAGGCCGGCGACCCCGTCCAGTACATCATCCCCAAGCAGACGATCCTCATCCAGACACCGATCGCCGTGACGGCCAAGGCTCCGTCGCAGGCCAAGGCGTTCGTGACCTGGCAGTGGTCGCCGGCCGGCCAGACGATCTGGGCGCAGCAGGGCTATCGCCCGGTGGACCAATCGGTGGCGAAGAAGTTCGCCTCTACGTTCCCGACCCCGCCGCAGCTGTTCACCATCGACGACCTGGGCGGCTGGACCAAGGTCAAGACGGCGTTCTTTGACCCGTCGAGCGGGTCGATCACCAAGATCGAGCAGGCCGCGGGGGTGCCCACTGCCTCCTAGCTCAGTCGCCACTCCGGCCACTGCCCCGCAGTCGGCGGGGCCGCTCACTCCGGGGCCGACGCGGTTTCGTTCCCTGCCGCGCGCCGCCCAGCGCCGCGGTGGGCTGGCGCTGGGACTGTCGACGCTCTATGTGAGCGTCATCGTCCTGATTCCGCTCGCGGCGGTGACGGTCAAGGCGGTCAGCCAGAGCCCGTCGAGCTTCTGGGACTCCGTCACCAACCCGACGTCACTCAAGGCGCTGGGCATCACGCTGGGTGCCTCGCTGCTGACGGCGGCCATCGGCGCGGTGATGGGGACCCTCGTCGCCTGGGTGCTCGTCCGCGACCGGTTCCCGGGCCAGCGGTTCATCAACGCGCTCATCGACCTGCCCTTCGCACTGCCGACAGTCGTCGCCGGGCTGACGCTGCTGGCGCTGTACGGGCCCGACAGCCCGTTCGGCATCCATCTCGCGTTCACGCGCGCGGTGGTGCTGGTGGCGCTGATGTTCGTGACGCTGCCGTTCGTGGTGCGCTCGGTGCAGCCCGTGCTGCTCGAGCTCGACCGCGAGGTGGAGGAGGCGGCCGCCTCCCTGGGGGCCAGCAACGGCGTCATCTTCCGCCGGATCATCCTCCCGGCGCTGCGTCCCGCGATCCTGTCGGGCGCGGCCCTGGCGTTCGCCCGAGCCGTGGGCGAGATC
The DNA here is from genome assembly GCA_963801435.1 of uncultured Actinomycetota bacterium. Lineage (GTDB taxonomy): Bacteria > Actinomycetota > Thermoleophilia > Solirubrobacterales > Solirubrobacteraceae > Palsa-465. The sequence goes on along the minus strand of CAWDFE010000022.1, from coordinate 56,085 downwards.
GGATCGCTGGTGCTGATCGTGGGCAAGGTTCAGATCGCCAGCATCGTCATCTTCGCCGACATCGAGTCAGACGCCACCCAGGCGGCAGCGTCGCTGTCGCTTGTCCTGATCCTGGTGTCGCTGATCGTGCTCGTACTCATCCGCAGGTTGGGAGGCCGCGTTGCTCACTAATGGTCAGTCCCGTACGTCCGGTCGCACCGAGAGTGGTCGCCGGTGGATGCCTGGCAAGGACGCAGGAGGCGACCTGCAGCGGCGCTGCACGAGCCGACGAGGACGATGCCAGGCGCCGCCGGAGGCCGCTCGAATGCGAGCGGAGGTGCGGGAATGACCATAGGCCGTCGTGCCAGACTCTCGCTGCGCGGCGTGGCGCTCCTGTATCTGGTGGCGTTGCTGATCCTGCCCGTGGTGGTGGTCTTCTTCAAGACCTTCGAGCACGGCTTCGGCGTCGCCTGGGCCTGGATGACGACCCCGGCCGCGATCAGCGCTCTGTCGTTGTCGCTGCTCATGGCGCTCATCGCTGTCCCGCTCAACACGGTGTTCGGTGTGGTGTGCGCGATCGTGCTGGTGCGCCGTCGCGGCCGGCTGGCCTCGGTGCTGGACTCGCTGATCGACCTGCCGTTCCTCGTCTCGCCCGTGATCGTGGGACTGGCGCTGACGCTGGTGTACGGGGTCCACGGCTGGTTTGGGGCCTGGTTCTCAGACCACGGCATCCAGATCATCTTCGCGCCCGCGGGCATGGTCCTGGCCACGATCTTCGTCTCGCTGCCGTTCGTCGTCCGCGAGGTCGCGCCGGTGCTCGTGGAGGTCGGGGACGAGCAGGAGCAGGCCGCGGCCACGCTGGGGGCGTCCACGTGGCAGACCTTCTGGCGGATCACGCTGCCGTCGATTCGCTGGGGCGTCATCTACGGCGTAATCCTGTCCACCGCACGCGCGCTGGGAGAGATCGGCGCCGTGCTCGTCGTCTCGTCGCTCGTGGCCGGCTCGACGCTCACTTTGCCCTTGCTCGTCTACCAGCGCGACGAGCAGCCCGGGGCAGGATCGGTCACCGGCGCTTATGCGGCCGCGACGGAGCTCGCCGTAATCTCCCTGGTCGTGCTGCTCGCCATGACCGCGTTCTCAGGCAGGAGGCAGCAGGTTCGATGAGGATCGACATTGCCAACATCTCCAAGCACTTCGGGGACTTCACGGCGCTCGACGACGTGTCGCTCGAGGTGCCCGAGGGGTCGCTGACGGCGCTGCTGGGGCCCAGCGGCTCGGGCAAGTCGACGCTGCTGCGGATTATCGCCGGCCTGGAGACGCCCGATTCAGGGAGCATCATGATCGACGGCAAGGACGTCAGCTACGTGATCCCGCAGAAGCGCGGGATCGGCTTCGTGTTCCAGCACTACGCGGCGTTCACCCACATGACCGTGCGCGAGAACGTGGCCTTCGGCCTGCGCATCCGCAAGCGGCCCAAGCCCGAGATCCGCGAGCGCGTGGACGAGCTGCTGGCCCTCGTGGGGCTGACCAAGTGGGCCGAGCAGCACCCCTCGCAGCTGTCGGGGGGGCAGCGCCAGCGCATGGCGCTGGCTCGCGCGCTGGCGGTGGAGCCCAACGTCCTGCTCCTCGACGAGCCGTTCGGCGCGCTGGACGCCACCGTGCGCGCCGAGCTGCGCGCATGGCTGCGGCGGCTGCACGACGAGCAGCACGTGACCACGGTGCTGGTCACCCACGACCAGGAGGAGGCGATGGAGATCTCCGATCGGATCGCGGTGATGAGCTCGGGCACGATCGAGCAGGTGGGAGCCCCGCGCGAGATCTACGACCGCCCCGCCACCGATTTCGTGATGGGGTTCGTGGGTCCGGTGAGCCGGCTCGGTGATCGCCTGGTGCGGCCTCACGACGTGACGATCGCTCTGGAGCCGGGCGACTCGCGCATCGAGGCGATGGTCAAGCGCGTGGTGCACCTCGGCTTCGAGGTCCGGCTCGAGCTCGAGCTGCCCGACGGCACCGAGGCCCGCGCTCAGCTGACCCGGGCCCAGGCCGACGAACTGGAGGTCGGCGCCGGCGACATCGTCTACGCTCGACCGCCAGCCGGGGTGCCGATCGAGCCGGCCCTCCGGGGGCGGGTGGGGAACGTTACCCGCGAGCCGGACTCAAGCTCGGGCGCAGTGCCCGCCGCCGCCGCTTTCGAGGAGCCGGCGTAGCCGCAGCGACGTGCGCCCGCAGGAGCGCGACGATCTCGGCGGTGGGACGGAACGGGTCGGCGATCGACGTGTCGTCGCTCAGCGAGAGCGCGGCGCTCAGCTCGCCGTCCACCTCGGCCACCAGCAGCGGCCCGGGGGGCACGCCGGGGGCGCTGTCCAGCGCCGCCAAGCGGATGAGCGCGCGCTCGTCGCCGGCGTAGCCGGGACGGATGGTGATCTGGGACAGCAGCGAGTTCATGTGACGATGGTGACGCGCGGCAGGCATAAAGGCAAATAGGGGTTTGCTTCATGGGGTATAACTATTGGTCATGCTGGAGGTCCGGCGACTCAGGGTCCTGGCCGCGGTGGCGCGCCACGGGTCATTCTCGGCCGCGGGCGACGCGCTCGGGTACACCCAGCCCGCGATCTCGCGGCAGATCGCCACGCTCGAGGCCGAGGTCGGCACCACGCTGGTGCGTCGCGTCCCCCAGGGCGCCGTGCTCACCGACGCCGGGCGGCTGCTCGCCCAGCGCGGGGCCGCGGTCCTGGCCTACCTGCAGGACACCGAGGACGAGCTGCGCGCGCTCTGCGGGCTGCAGGGCGGGACGCTGCGCCTGGCCACCTTCGCCTCCGCTGCCGGATCCATCGTCCCCCGGGCGGTCGCCCGCTTCCGCGACCGCCATCCCGAGGTGGAGCTGACGGTGTCGATGTTCGACCCCGACGAATCGATCCCGCGGCTGCGCGCCGGCGAGTTCGATCTCGTGCTCTCCCACGATCCGCGAGAGGACCCCGAGCGCCAGGGGCAGGCCGACGACCTCGACGTCGTGCCGCTCTTCGACGACCCGATGTACGTGGCGCTGCCCTCCGGCCATCGCCTGTGCGAGGCGGTCGAGCTCTCCATGTCCGACCTCGCCGCCGAGCCGTGGATGCTCGCGACCGGCCGGACGTGTCCGGACGCCCGGCTGTTCCTGCGCGCGTGCCACGAGGCGGGCTTCGAGCCGCGCATCGCCTTCCAGAACGACGACTACGGCGCCATCCTCGGCTTCGTGGCCGCCGGGGTGGGCGTCGCCCTCGTTCCCGACATCGTCACGCGGGCGGTACGCGGCGACGTCGTGATCCGCGAGCTCGACCCCGCTCCTCCGGCCCGGCCGATCAGCGTGATCCTGCCCGCGGGCTACCGGTCGCCCGCGGCCGGCGCGATGCTGGACGTGCTCCAGGAGGTCGGAGACGCCTGGGTGCGCGACCGGCCCGCGCTCGCGGACCGGACCGGCGCCGTCAGCGTGTGACCCAGGCGCCCGGGTCTTCGGTCAGCTTCTCGATGGACCGGGGCAGCTTGGAGTTGGCGATGTCGGCGATCGTCACGTGCTCCACCACGCGGCGCAGGTTGACGCGAACGGCGATCCACACCGTCGGCAGGGTGGTGGCGGCGCCGGCGTACTTGGCGTCCTCCGGCGGCCCGCCGCGGACGCTGGCCAGCGGGCCCTCGACGGCGCGGATGACGTCGGCGACGGTCACCGCGTTGGCGGGCTTGGCCAGGCGGAAGCCGCCTTCGGCGCCGCGATGGCTGCGCACGATGCCGGCGTGGCGCAGCTCGCCCAGGATGTTCTCCAGGAAGTTGAGCGGGATCTGCTGGGCGGTGGCGACACGCTCGGCCTTGACCGGCTTGTCGCCCTCGGCCGCGGCGAGCTCCACCACGGCGCGTACGGCATAGTCGGCTTTGGCCGAGATTCGCATTGCGTGAGGAGACTACGCGGTGGCGCGGGCGAACCCGTAGGCGTCGGCGAGCTCCGGGTCCTTCTCGGCGAGCATCTCGGCGAGCTCGACCATCACCTTGCACTGCTTCCAGGTGGCGTCGTCCTGCATCTTGCCGTCGATCATGTGCACGCCGCGGCCGTCGGGGATCGCCTCGAGCACCTTCTTGGCGAACAGCACCTCCTCGGGATCGGGGCTGAACACCTTCTTGGCGATCTCGATCTGGACCGGGTGCAGCGACCAGGCGCCGACGCAGCCGAGCAGGAACGCCGCGCGGAACTGGGTCTCGCAGCCCTCGACGTCGCGGATGTCCCCGTAGGGGCCGTAGAAGGGCAGGATCCCGGCCGACGTGCAGGCGTCGACCATGCGGGCGATGGAGTAGTGCCACGGGTCCTGCTGCGCGGTCGGGCGTGGCGCCTCGGGGCGGTCGGGGTCGGGATCGTTGATGACGCGGTAGCCCGGGTGACCGCCGCCGACGCGGGTGGTCTTCATCCGCCGGCTCGCGGCCAGGTCCGCGGGCCCGAAGCTCATGCCCTGCATCCGGGGGCTGGCGGTTGCGATCTGCTCCAGGTTGACCACGCCCAGGCCGGTCTCGAGGATGGCGTGGATGAGGATGGGTCGCTCGAGCTGCGCCTTGGCCTCGAGCTGGGCCAGGAGCCGGTCGACGTAGTGGATGTCCCAGGGGCCCTCGACCTTGGGGATCATCACCACGTCGAGCTTGTGCCCGATCTCGGTGACGAGCGTGGTCAGGTCGTCGAGCACCCACGGCGACTCCAGGCTGTTGACGCGGGTCCACAGCTGGGTGGTGCCGAGCTCCATCTCCCTGCCCACGCGGAGCAGGCCGTCGCGCGCCGCGAGCTTGCGATCCACCGGTACGGCGTCCTCGAGGTTGCCCAGCAGGATGTCCACCGTCGGCGCGATGTCGCCGACCTTGGCGACCATCTTCTCGTTGGAGAAGTCCAGGAAGTGGATCATCCGCGACGGCTTGAACGGGATCTCGAGGATCGGGTCCGGCGCGCCGATGGCCAGCGGCTTTCCGAAGTCACGGGGGTTTCGCACAGTTCTGGAGTCTCCTGGTGTGGTTTGGGCATCAAAGCTATCGCCAGCGGGCAGATGGCATGCTCTAGGTGTTTTCTCGGACGCGACACTGACCCAGGAGTCCTGAACATGCCCGACGTTGAGACCGACCAGGCCGCACGGGAGGCAAGCGGCGCTCACCCCTACGGCCGCTACCTGGAGGAGTTCGAGGTCGGCGCCGTCTACAAGCACTGGCCGGCCAAGACGGTGACCGAGGCCGACGATCACCTGTTCTGTCTCATCACGATGAACCACCACCCGCTGCACCTCAACGACGTGTACGCCAAGGAGTCCCAGCAGGGACGCAACGTCGTGGTGGGCCCGCTCGTCTACTCGCTGGCGCTCGGTATGAGCGTCTCGGACGTCAGCGGCAAGGCGATCGCCAACCTCGCCACCGAGGAGCTGAGCCATCCAGCGCCGGTGTTCCACGGGGACACGCTGTTCTGTGAGTCCGAGGTGCTGGAGGTCAAGGAATCGAAGTCCAAGCTCGACCGCGGGACCGTACGCGTCCACACCCGCGTGCTCAACCAGGACGGGGTACTGGTGGCCGAGTTCAAGCGGCTCGTCCTCGTTCCGCGCAAGCAGCCGGGGTAGTCCCCCGTTTGTTGAGCCTCAGGCGAACGGTCGTTCGCGGCGGGCCCCTGAGCAGAAGGTCCTGCATTGAGCCCGATTTTCAGAGTTTGTGAGCACCTTGTGCTCGGCCCGGGTAGCCTTCGCAGGCCACCGTACTTTTTCGTTCAAGGAGTAGTCCCCGCCCATGGCCCATACCGCACCGAAGCGCCAAGCAACGACGGAGCACGCCGGCCTGCAGGCCTGGGTAGACGAGATCGCCGCCCTGACGCAGCCGGACGACATCCACTGGTGCGACGGCTCGGCGGAGGAGTATGACCTGCTGGCCCAGATCCTCATCGACGCGGGCACGTTTGAGCGGCTGTCGGAGGCCAAGCGTCCCGGGTCCTATCTCGCGCTGTCCGATCCCGCCGACGTGGCGCGGGTCGAGGACCAGACGTTCATCTGCTCCGAGCGCCAGTCCGACGCCGGCCCCAACAACAACTGGCGCGATCCGGGCGAGATGCGCGAGTTGCTCGACGGCCTGTTCAGGGGCTCGATGCGCGGCCGCACGATGTACGTGGTCCCGTTCTCGATGGGGCCGCTGGGCTCGCCGATCTCCTACATCGGCGTCCAGCTCACCGACTCGCCATACGTGGCGTCGTCGATGAGGATCATGACCCGCATGGGCCAGCCGGCGCTCGACGTCCTGGGTGCCGAGGGCGACTTCGTCCCCTGCGTGCACTCGGTGGGCGCGCCGCTGGAAGACGGGGCCGAGGACGTGCCCTGGCCGTGTAACTCGGACAACAAGTACATCGTGCACTACCCGGAGAGCCGGCAGATCTGGTCCTTCGGGTCGGGCTACGGCGGCAACGCGCTGCTGGGCAAGAAGTGCTTTGCGCTGCGCATCGCCTCGGTGATGGCCCGCGACGAGGGCTGGATGGCCGAGCACATGCTTATCCTCAAGGTCACCTCGCCCGAGGAGGAGGTCCGCTACATCGCCGGCGCGTTCCCCAGCGCGTGCGGCAAGACCAACCTGGCGATGGTCATCCCGACGCTGCCCGGCTGGAAGGTCGCGACCATCGGCGACGACATCGCGTGGATGAAGTTCGGCTCAGACGGCCAGCTGTACGCCGTCAACCCGGAGGCCGGGTTCTTCGGAGTGGCTCCTGGCACGGGCGCGCGCACCAATCCCAACGCGATCGACATGATCGGCCGCAACACCGTGTTCACCAACTGCGCCAAGACCGACGACGGCGACATCTGGTGGGAGGGCATGACCGGCGAGCCGCCCGAGCACGCGATCGACTGGCGCGGCAACGAGTGGACGCCCGCGTCCGAGGCGACCGCGGCGCACCCCAATGCCCGCTTCACCGTCCTCTGTGCGCAGTGCCCGTCGATGGCACCGGAGTGGGAGGACCCCAAGGGAGTCCCCATCTCGGCGATCATGTTCGGCGGCCGCCGCGCCACCGTGGTGCCGCTCGTGCACGAGGCGTGTGACTGGGAGCACGGCACCTTCATGGGCTCGATCATGTCCTCGGAGACCACTGTGGCCCAGGCCGGCGAGGTCGGCAAGCTGCGCTTCGATCCGATGGCGATGCTGCCGTTCTGCGGCTATCACATGGGGGACTACTTCGCGCACTGGCTGCGCGTGGCCAAGCGCGACGGCGCGCACATGCCCCGGGTGTTCTACGTCAACTGGTTCCGCAAGGACGAGGACGGCAAGTTCATGTGGCCGGGCTTCGGCGAGAACTCCCGTGTGCTGGCCTGGATCTTCCGCCGGCTCACCGGCGAGGCCGAGGCGGTGGAGACCGCGATCGGGCTCGTCCCGCCGATCGGCGAGGGCGGGATCGACACCGACGACCTGGACGTGTCGGCCGAGACGATGGCCAAGCTGCTCGAGGTCGACCACGAGGGCTGGGCCGCGGCGCTGCCCCAGATGAAGCAGCACTACGCCGAGTTCGGCGACAAGCTGCCGGCCGAGCTGGCCGAGCAGCTGCGGACGCTCGAGCAGCGCCTCGACGCGTCCTGAGGAACTCTTTGTAAACCCTTCGCCTCCCGGGCCGCGCGCTGCGTACCCTGGAGGCATGGCGCTCGGCTTCATCCCGTCAGACGCGGCGATGCTCGCGGTCCAGGCGGGCGTGATCGCCGCGCCGCGCCGGCCGCCGGAGATCCCGTGGATCCGGCGGCTGTCGGGGCCGGCGTGGGCGCTGATCCCGATCGCCTCGATCATCGGGGTGATCTTCGCCATCCGCTTCATGTCCGGGACGGCGACTGGATTGACTTGGCTTGCGTTGGTGGCGGTCCCGTTGTTGGCTGCCATTGCTTTGGGGTGGGCGGCGCACGGAGGGCGGTGGTGGCTGTCGGTCTTGGCGGTGCCGTTGTTCGTGGTGGCGTGGGCGTCGAAGTCGACGCTGTGGGGGCAGGGGGCGGCGACGGTGCTGTCGGCCCTCAGCTGCGTGACCCTCGGCTGGCTGCTGGGGGCGGTCACCCCGCCACGTTGGCTGAAGCTGGGGATCCTCGCCATGACCGTGGCCGACGTGTGGCTCGTGTCTACGGACCTGTTGCAGGCGCCCAACACCACGCTGACCGTGGCCGCGCCGCTGCCGCACAGCGGGCTGCACCTGCCCCAGCTCCAGAGCGAGCAGTTCGGCAACGTCCTGTTCGGCTACGGGGACTTGTTCGTGGCCGGGCTGCTGGGGGCCGTGCTGGCCCGGGAGGGTCGGCGCCAGTGGCCGATCGCGCTCCTGATGCTGTTCCTGGCGGGCCTGTTTGACCTGCTCTTCTTCTTCGTCAACGAGCTGCCCGCGACGGTACCGGTGGCGCTGGCGCTGATCGTGGGGGAGGCGTGGCTGTGGCTGGCGCGCCGGCGGGCGCGGGCGCCGGCTCGTGTGGCTCGTGTGGCTCGTGTGGCGGTTGCCGGAGCGGCTCAGTGGGGCTCGTCGCCGGTGGAGGCCGGGGGGCGGGACTCCTCGGCGAGCGAGGTGATCGCCAGCTTGCCCCGAGCCGCCTCCTCGAGCACCTCGGTGGCCTCCTCGGCGGACCTGGAGTAGAGCTCGACGAGCAGGTGGACCACGATCCGGTCCTCGTCGTGCTTGTGGAAGCGCACGTGGGTGAAGAACTCGCGGGTGCCGTGGTCGCCGAAGGCGGCGTAGGACAGGGCGTCCCCCGCCTCCGGGCCCGAACAGGTCTCGACGTCGTCGGCGTCGACCGTGACCGTGCACGACGCCACCCAGGGCGTGCCGGCGATCATCCGCTCCCAGCGGTCCTCGATGGGCTCCACCCGACCGTTGTGGAAGCCGAGGTGGGGCTGGTCGTGCATGCACTCCAGGCACTGGACGACGGCCTCCTGCATCTCGTCCACGACCTCCCCGCGCTCCCCGGTCTCAGGGTCGATGCGATGGATGCCCTCGTAGTGGACCTGCACCTCAAGGTTCTGAGACCAGCAGCGGTAGCAGCGCAACCAGCTGCGGACCTCGATCGAGCCCTCCATCGGGACCATGATAGGACGCCCTGCGCAGCACTTTCCGCGAGGGGTTCGTGCGTGTTGTCACGATTTCGGCGGCTCAGCCGAAGGTGAAGTCGTAGGCGCTGATGCCCGCCGGGATCTGGATCGTGAATGTCTGCTGCTGGTCGTCGGGCAGCGAGATGAGCGAATAGAGGCGCTGGCCCCGCACCGTCACGAGGCCGTTGTGGACGTCTGATCCGGCTTCCGCGGCCGGGATCGGCTTGCCGTTGACGAGCACCCGGGCGGTGCGCGGCTTGTTGTCGTTGGAGGTCATCACCAGGTAGACGTGGGCGGCCTGGAAGCGCCCGGTGATCCACGCTCCGCTCGATGTCGGCGTGACTGACTCCGAGGTCGCATTCCAGGTCCCGTGCAGCCCGAACTCGTTGAGGATCGGCGCGTCGACGCCGGGGTAGAAGTGGGTGCCGCCCTGCAGCTTCTGCGCGAACCCCTCGGCGCGCTGAGGATCGAGGTAGGTCTCCGGGGTGCCCAGGCGCGAGGAGGGCATGACCGCGGTGGCCGTCATCGGGGGCGGCAGGTTGTGAGCGCCCGACTCGAACAGCAGCTCGCGCACCGCCGCCTCGTCCTGCTTGTAGTCGCCCTCGCCGAACTGGGTGTGGCGCACCTGGCCATGGGCGTCGATCAGGTACTCGGCCGGCCAGTACTCGTTCTGGTAGGCGTTCCAGGTCCCGAAGCGGTTGTCCTGGACGACGGGATAGCGCAGGCCGTCGGAGCGGATGGCCTGTTGGACGTTGGAGGCCTCCTGCTCGAAGGTGAACTCCGGGGTCTCCACCCCCACGATCTGGAGCCCGTCCTTGTGGTAGTGGGCGTACAGGCCCTTGAGGAAGGGCAGGGTGCGGATGCAGTTGATGCAGGTGTAGGTCCAGAAGTCCACGAGCACGACGTGGCCTTGGAGGCCGGCCATCGTGAGAGGCTGGCCACCGGGCGTGTTGAACCAGCGCTGGTTGTTGGTGAAGTTCGGGGCGGCGCCGAGCTTGGGCAGGGGCGGCGTCTTGACGCCGGGGATGGCGACCCCCGCCTGCTGGGGCATCGGCGTCAGCGACGCGAGCTTCTCGCGCCGCGCGAACGCGGACGGTGGCCTGAGGGACGCCAGGCGGTTCTGGACCGCGCTGGAGTTCTCCAGCGAGCGGGTGGGGTCCACCAGGAACGCCGGCAGGCTGGTGTCCCGGGCCAGCGCGTCCTCGAAACGGACGTCGGTGTTGGTCACCATGACGACGGCGGTGATGAGCAGCACCGCGCCGAGGGAGCGCTCGACGACGTGGCCCTTCGTGTGCCGCTTGACGCGGTCCAGGACGGCGCGGCCGCCGAGGCCGTAGAGCAGCATCACCGCGCTGAGGCCCGTCGCGTAGGCGAGGGCGACGGCCACGACCTGCGCGGTGGCCCCGCTCGAGGCGCTCACCGAGGTCACCGCGGCCAGGATCGGCCCGGCGCACGGCGCGCACACGAAGCCGAGCGCCCCTCCGACGGCCAGGCCCGAGATGAAGCCGTCGCCACGGGTCTTGGGCCCGAACCGGGCCAGCCGCGAGAGCGGCGCCTGGACGCGCTCGGCGAGCTCCGGGATCAGTAGCACGATGCCGAAGACGAGCAGAACGACGATCGCCAGCGTCCGGGCCGCGCCGGCCGCCAGCCCGACACCGTTGACCAGCTGCGCCAGGGCGACGATGGCGATCGTGAACGTGACGGCAAGGCCGATGACGATGCCGATCGGGCGCCGGCGGCCGCCGGCGGCGCTGGCGCTCAGGAGCGCGGGGAGGACCGGCAGCACGCACGGCGTGATCGCTGTCCCGGCGCCGGCGATGAAGGCGAACAGCAGCAGCAGGGGCATCTCAGCCTGGATGATGGCCGATAAAGGTTGCGCTTCTATGAAGCACCGGTTTCCCGGCCGCGGCGGCGGCCGGCCAGGGTCCGCCCGAGGCGCCTCGCTTCCCGGTCGGGATCGCCGGTGAGGCGCGCCCACGTGACGCGGTAGGTGGCGAAGCCGTGCTCGATGGCCGTGGCGTCGCGCTCGCGGTCGGCCTCGAAGCTGTCGTGGTCCCGGTGGTACCTCCAGCCGTCGATCTCGACGATGAGCTTCTCCTCCTCGAAGAGCGCGTCGACCTCGCGGCCGAACAGCGTGACGTTGAGCCTGGGTGTTGGCAGCCCGTATTTTGTGCAGAACGCGAGGAAGAGATCCTCCGGGAGCGAGCGCGTGGGGGACTGATCCGGGTCGATGAGGGCCTTGACGCGCGGGGAGGCGGTGAGCAGCCGCTCAAGCTCGGTGGCGCGCAGCTGGTCGGCCAGGCGCAGCTCGTTCACGGCGCGGGCGAGCTGGGCGTCGGTGAGCCGGCCCTCGATGTCGAGGATCGTGCGGGACGGGCTGGTGACGCGGATGTTGCGGTGGCGGCGGACGTCGCTGGTGGCGAGGGTCTGGGTGCGGTGTGTCCGGATGCCGGGCCGGCGCTTCTCCAGCGCGCAGGTGACCTCGGGGATGCGCGGCCAGCTTCTGATGCCCCAGAGGGCCGCGGCGGAGTCATGGCTGAGGACGGCGCGGTCGCCGCAGGCCAGGACGGCCGCCATGGCGAGGGCGTGGGGGCTGTGCTGGGCGTGGCCGACGGCGTAGACGCCGGCGTGGACCCGGACCAGCCGGCGGTTGCGGGTCCAATAGGTGATCGTTGGCGACACCACTCCGAGTTCCAGCAGCTGTTGACGGGTCACATGCCCGTACTGCCGGTCGGCGATCCGCGAGATTTTCGTAGCTATGTGAGCAAAATCTCGCAAGTCCCTCTACTAGAGAGAGCCTGCGAGGAGGGGGTTTTCACCCCCCTATGGCGGACATGCTTCTGGTCGGCTGGATGAAGCCCGGCTCACCCACGTGGTGCTTGAGCTCCTTGCGCCACACGGCGGCGCGGACGATCTCCTCGAGGTCGGCGTCGGACGCGCCGTTGCGCAGCGGCTCGCGCAGATCGGTCTCGTTGAGCGAGAACAGGCACGTCCGCAGGCGCCCGTCGGCGGTCAGGCGAACCCGGTTGCAGTCAGCGCAGAACGGCTCGGACACCGGGTTGATGAACCCGATCCGGCCCGGGCTCCCGTCGGCGAAGCGGTAGACGTTCGACGTGGAGCTGGGCTCGCGGGGCTCGGCCTCGAGCGGGTACACGGCCGTGATCGCCTCCCGGATCTCGGCGCCCGTGAGCACCTTGCTGCGGTTCCAGGCGTGGTCGGCGTCCAGGGGCATGAACTCGATGAAGCGGACCTCGTAGGGCGTCTCGCGCGCCAGCTTCGCGAACGGGATGACCTCCTCCTCGGTGAAGCCGCGGATCGCCACCGCGTTGACCTTGATGGGATGGGCCTCGGGGAAGGCGGCGAGCGTCGCGAGTCCCTTGAGGACCGCGTCCAGGGCGTCGCGGCGGGTCAGCTCGTAGAAGCGGTCGCGCTGCAGCGAGTCGACCGAGACGTTGAAGCGGTTGATGCCGGCCCGCACCAGCCTCTCGGCGTCACGCTCCAGGAGGAAGCCGTTGGTGGTCACCGACAGGTCGTTGACGCCATCGAGAGCGGCGATCATTCCCGCCAGGGTGGGGAAGTCGCGGCGAACCAGTGGCTCGCCGCCGGTGAGCCGGACGTCGCCCACGCCCATGCGGGCGAACAGCGCCACCACCCTGGCGATCTCCTCGAAGGTGAGGATCTCGGCGCGCTCCAGCCACGGGAGACCCTCCGCCGGCATGCAGTACTGGCAGCGGAAGTTACAGCGGTCGGTGACGGAGACCCGGAGATCCCCGATCAGGCGCCCGTGGCCGTCGCGGAGCGGTTCTGAAAGCACCAGTCAAGGGTAGCTTTGCGGCGATGAAAGCGGGGCATGCTCTCGTTGTCCTAGGCGCTGCATATGCATTGAGCGGCTGTGGTGCCACTCCTTCTGAGCAGATCCAGGCCAAGCTTCAGCAGTTTGCCCATGCAGTCGCAGTGCGCGACACGGGCACCCTCTGCAGCCAGGTGCTGGCTCCCGACCTCGTCGGCCACCTCAATGCCGCCGGCCTGAGCTGCCGCCAGGCGATGGCGACGTTCGTCAACAGCGTCACCGACCCGTCCCTGAGCGTGTCCAAGGTCCACGTCAAGGGGTCGTCGGCGTCGGCGGTGGTGCTGGCGCGGGCGAAGGGACAGCGGGCATCGGTCGAGTCAGTCCAGCTCACCAACACCAAACACGGGTGGCGGCTGACCTCGCTGGCCTCCCCTCGCTAGATCGATCGATCTAGTGGGCTGGGGTCTGCGGATGTGGCCTGGGGGCGTGGCCTGGGGCCGTGGTCGGGTGCGGACGCGTGCGCGCGGGTCAGTCCAGCTCGGCCTTGAGCAGGCCGAACATCACCATGTCCTGGCGTTCGAACGCGCCGTGCATGTATGAGCGCAGCACCGCCTCCCGGGTGAAACCGGCGCGCTCGGCGACCTGCTGGGACGCGGGGTTGCCGGTGGCGGCGATGAGGTCGACCCGCTCCAGGCGCAGGGCGCCGAACCCCCAGGCGCAGATCAGGCGCGTCGCCCGCGTGGCGTGGCCGTGGCCGCGGGCCCAGCGGGCCAGCCAGTAGCCGACCTCGCCGCGCGCGTGCTCCCAGGCGAACCGCATCAGCGAGATCGAGCCGAGCAGCCGCTCCTCGGAGGCGTGGACGATGGCGAAGGGCGCGGTGAGGCCGGCGAAGGCGGCGTCGTAGCGCTGGCGCAGGTAGTTGCGGGCGTCGGCCTCGCCGTAGGCGGAGGGCACGCTCGTCCAGCGCACGATCTCGCGGTCGCGGCAGGCCTCCACGAGCTCGGGCAGGTCGGAGTCACGCCACGGGCGCAGGGCGGTCTCGCCCTCCACCAGGGGGTCGCCGGGCAGGACGATGCGGGGAGTGGGCGTGGTGGTCATGGCAGCTGTGCCCTGTCGTCCAAAGCGTGACGCAACGCGGCCACGTCCAGGCCACCATCCTGGTGGGACAGCCAGCGTTCGGCCTCGCGGCGGCCGCCGAGGGCGCGCAGGCCGCGGTCGCCGTACTCGGCGGCGAAGTCAGCCAGCGCGTGCATACGGCGGCTGCGCTCGCGGCGCTCGCCGAGGTCCAGCCCGGCGCGGTGGGCGTCCAGGGCCCGGACCAGATCGTCAATGCCAGAGGGCGGCGCCACCGAGGACACCGACACGACCGCCGTCGCGGAGTCCAGGGAGCTCAGCGCCGCCTCCAGATCGGCGCGCGCCCGAACCGCCACCTGGCCGAGGTCGGCCTTGGTCACCACCAGGACGTCGGGGATCTCCATGATCCCGGACTTGAGGAACTGGAGCACGTCGCCGGAGCCCGGCTGCACGACGACGGCGACGGTGTCGGCGACGTCGGCGACCTCGGTCTCGGACTGGCCGACGCCGACGGTCTCGATCACCACCACGTCAAAGGCGCAGGAGAGCGCGGTCGCCGCCGCCCGGGTGGCGGGGGCGAGCCCGCCGAGGCGGTCGCCGGCCGCGGTGGAGCGGATGAAGACCGCGTCGTCGGAGGGGTCGCGCTCGATCCGCGCCCGGTCCCCGAGCAGCGATCCGCCCGACCGCCGCGAGCTGGGGTCGACGGCCAGCACCGCGACCGACCGCCCGACGGCTCGCCATGCTGCCACCAGCCGCGACAGCAGCGAGGACTTGCCGACGCCCGGCGGCCCGGTGACGCCGACGATGAAGCCGGGGGCCTCGCCGCCGAGCGCGACGGGGGAGACGGCGGCCAGCAGCGCCTCGGTCTGGGCGCGTGCCTCGGCGCTGCGGCTCTCCACCAGGTTCAGAACGGCCGCGGCCGCGCGCAGGTCCCCATGGCGCAGCCGGGCGCCGAGGTGGCCGCCGTCAACTGGGCCGGCGCTCAAGCCGGCGCGGCGGTGTCGACGCCCTCGGGCGTGCCGCCTGCCCGGCATCCTGCCTCGCCTGAGCCGGCGGCGCCCGAGTCATCCAGCTGCTCGCCCACCAGGGAGATGATGTCGCGCATCATCGCGTTCAGGTCCCAGTCCTTGGGCGTATAGACGGCGGCCACGCCGGCCTGGCGCAGCGCCGCCGCGTCGCCCTCGGGGATGATGCCGCCGACGACGACGGGGACGTTCTCGACGCCGGCCTCGGCCAGCTCCCTCAGGACGGACGGGATGAGCTCGGCGTGCGAGCCCGAGAGGATCGAGAGGCCGATCACGTGCACGCCCTCCTGGGCCGCCGAGCCGGCGATCTGCGACGGGGTCAGGCGGATCCCCTCGTAGACGACGTCCATGCCGGCGTCGCGGGCGCGGACGGCGATCTGCTCGGCGCCGTTGGAATGACCGTCGAGGCCCGGCTTGCCCACCAGGAACTTCAGGCGGCGGCCGAGAGCCTCGCTCAGCCGCTCGACCTCCTCGCGCAGCTGCGTCAGGTCCTCGGACGGGGCGGCCACCGCGTCGCCGACACCGGTGGGGGCGCGGTACTCGCCGAACACCTCGCGCAGCGTCTGGGCCCACTCCCCGGTAGTGGCGCCGGCGCGGGCGGCGGCGATGGTGGCGGGCATGATGTTCTCCGAGTCGTCGCGGGCCACGCGCGCCAGCTCGGCGAGGGCGCTCTGAACCGCCGCGGAATCACGCTGCGAGCGCCACCGCTCCAGAGCGGTGCGCTGGTCGGCCTCGACCCGCGGGTCGACCACCAGGATGCCGCCATCCCCGTCGGCCGTCAGAGGCGAGGGCTCGGTGGACTGAAAGCGGTTCATGCCGACGATCGTCAGCTCGCCGGACTCGATCCTGCGCCAGCGCTGGCGGTGGGACTCCACCAGCGCGGCCTTCATGTAGTCCACCGCCCTGACGGCGCCGCCGAGCTCGGCCACGTGGGCCATCTCCTCGCGTGCGCCCTTGACCAGCTCGGCCACCAGGCCCTCCATGACGTGGGAGCCCTCGAAGATGTCGGGGTACTCCAGCACGTCGGTCTCGTAGGCGAGCACCTGCTGCAGGCGCAGCGACCACTGCTGGTCCCAGGGCCGCGGGAGGCCCAGCGCCTCGTTCCAGGCGGGGAGCTGGATGGCGCGGGCGCGGGCATCGCGGCCGAGCGTGACGGCGAGCGCCTCCAGGGCGATCCGGTACACGTTGTTCTCGGGCTGGGCCTCGGTCAGCCCCAGCGAGTTGACCTGCACGCCGTAGCGGAAGCGGCGGTGGCGGTCATCCTCGACGTCGTAGCGCTGCTGGCCGAGCTCATCCCACAGCTGGGCCATCGCGCGCAGCTTGGCGTGCTCCTCGACAAAGCGCACCCCGGCGTTGACGAAGAACGAGATCCGCCCGAAGACGTTGCCCATCAGGTCCTCGGGGACGCGCTCGCGCACCGCGTCGAGCACGGCGATCGCGTTGCTCATGGCGTAGGCGATCTCCTGCACGGGTGTGGCGCCCGCCTCCTGGAGGTGATACGAGCAGATGTTGATCGGGTTCCACTTGGGGACGTGCTCGACGGTGTAGGCGATCGTGTCGGCGATCAGGCGCATGCTGGGGCCAGGCGGGAACGAGTAGGTGCCGCGGCTCAGGTACTCCTTGAGGATGTCGTTCTGGGTCGTCCCCTGCAGCGCGGACTCCGGGGTGGGTGGGTCCTGGTTTTCGGCGGCGACGATGTAGAGCGCCAGCAGCCAGGCGGCGGTGGCGTTGATCGTCATCGAGGTGTTCATCTGGTCCAGCGGGATGTCCTTCAGGAGGGTCCGCATGTCGCCCTCGTGGGCGATGGACACGCCCACCTTGCCGACCTCGCCCCGGGCGAGCTCGTGGTCGGGGTCATAGCCCGTCTGAGTGGGCAGGTCAAAGGCCACCGAGAGACCGGTCTGACCTTTCTCCAGATTCCGGCGATATAGCTCGTTGCTGCGCTTTGCGTCCGAGTGGCCGGCGTAGGTGCGCATCATCCACGGGCGGTCGCGCTCGGGCAGGTGCACGGTTTCTGGCATCCGCGGCATTGTATGGCTGGGGGACTGATCGACGTGCGACAATGGCCACAGATCACCGATGCCCGATCAAAGCTCTGCAGCGACCGAGCACGCGATCCTCGCGGAGATCACCCGCCCTCTCGAGGCGCTCCCGTCTGATCCGCTCGCCGTCGTCAACGCCAACTTCCCCAGCGCGCTGCGCGGGTATGACCGCGTGGCCGTTGACGAGTATGTGCGCCTGACCCGTCGGCTCGTGGCCGAGCTGCAGGCGACGCGGTCCCCGGAGGCCGCGGTCCGCCGCGCCCTCGAGCGCGTGGGCGAGCAGATCTCGGGAATCCTGCAGCGCGCGCACGAGACGGCCGAGCAGATCACCGCGCAATCGCGCAGCGAGGCCGAGGACCGGCTTCAGCAGGCGCGCATCGAGGCCACGCAGATCGCCGAGGACACCGAACAGCGGGTCAAGGACCTGGACGCCGACACCGACCGGATCTGGCTCGAGCGCCAGCGGATCGTCGCCGACGCCGAGGATCTTGCCGCCCAGCTCCTGGTCCTCGCCAAGACCGCGGCCGAGCGCTTCCCGGCCGACGCCGACGCCGACGTGGCTGGGGGGACGGTCGCCTACGAGGCGGTCGAGGACGAGGCTGTGGTCGAGGCGGGGGAGCCCGACGACCGCAGCGAGGTCGAGCGCACCGTCGCGTTCAAGCCGCTGGATAGCGAGGCGGAGGCTGCCTCTGAGCCTGACCCTGACCCTGAGCCGGAGCCGTCAGACGAGCGTCCCGCCGCCGCCGACGCGGCCAACGACGACGCGGACGCGGATGCGGCCGGCGAAGACGACACCGCGGTCATCCCGCCCGCCTCGCAGGCCGCCAACAGGCGCCAACAGCAGTAGTCCGCGGCTCGTCTCCCGCCGTGCGCGTGATCGACCTCATGCATCTGGGCCGCGCCCGCGTGATCGGGTGCTGGCAGGTGGACGACGTCCTGATCGACCCCGGCCCGACGTCGTGCTTGCCGGTACTGCTCGGCGCACTGGGCGACTATCGGCCCGCCGCTCTGCTCCTGACCCACATCCACTTCGACCATGCGGGGGCCGCCGGCTCGCTGGTGGAGCGCTGGCCCGACGTGCGGGTCTACGTCCACGAGCGCGGCGCCAAGCACATGGCCGATCCGACCCGGCTGTACGACAGCGCCCGGCGACTCTACGGCGATGACATGGAGCGGCTGTGGGGCGAGATGCTCCCGGTGCCGGAGGAGAACCTCGAGGTGCTGACCGGCGGCGAGGCGATTCGCGACGGCGCATACAAGGTGGAGTACACGCCCGGCCACGCCTCGCATCACGTGTCCTACCTGCACGACGGGACGGCGTTCGTGGGCGACGCGGGCGGCGTGAGGATCACGCCGACGTCGATGACCATCCCGCCGACCCCGCCGCCCGACATCGACGTCGAGGCCTGGCATGAGTCGATCGCGCTGGTGCGCTCGTGGCGACCGCAGCGGCTGGCGATGACCCACTTCGGCGCCAGCGAGGACGTCGACCAGCAGCTGGACGAGCTCGATGCCCGGCTCGACGCCTGGTCGACGTTGGCCCGGGACGGCGGCCACGAGGCGTTCGTCGCGACCGTGCAACAGGAGATCCAGCGCGAAGGCAGCCCCGAGCAGGCCGCTGCGTACGAGCAGGCCGCCCCGGTGGAGCAGCTCTTCGCTGGATATGAACGTTATTGGAGCAAGAGGACCTGACCAAAACGGGCCTGGCCGGAACGGTGCGCCGTCGCTATGCTGGCTGACAGATGTCCCCGACGGTCGAGCTGCCCCGCACCGGCCTGCCTGGGAGTGCCCTCGGCGGCCTGTGGCGGGTGGTGGTCCTCAACGACGAGTTCAATACTTTCGATCACGTGGCCGAGACGCTGGCGCGGGTCGTGCCGGGCGTGACGCTGGCCGACGGCTACCGCATCGCCGACCGGATCCACAACAAGGGCTGCGCGATCGTGTGGAGCGGCCCGCGCGAGGACGCCGAGGTCTACTGGGTCGCCCTTGACGACGCCGGCCTGACCATGGGCCCGCTCGAAGCCGCCTGAGCGGCAGGGCACGGGCGGGGCAGGGAAGGGGCAGGGGCAGGGGCTAACCCAGCAGCGATAGCTGGCGACCCGCCCACACGGGCGCGGGCGGCGCGCCGCCGCTGACCGCCGACTCCAGGTCCAGCAGCGCCCGCTTGCGCTGCAGGCCGCCGCCGTAGCCGGTCAGGCTGCCGTCGGCCCCGATCACGCGGTGGCAGGGGACGATGATCGGCACCGGCGTGCGGCCCACGGCCGCGCCGACGGCGCGCACGCGGTCCGGGCGAGCGATCTCGTCGGCCAGCGCCCCGTAGGAGCGTGTCGCCCCGAACGGGATCGCTTGCAGCGCGGCCCACACCCGGCGCTGAAACGGGGACCCGACCAGTTGCAGCGACAGCTCGAAGCGCCGGCGCCCTCCCGCGAAGTACTCATCGAGCTGGTCGAGCGCCTCCTCGAACGGCGCACTGTCTTGAGCGGCTTCGTCGAGTGGGCCGCTGCGCCCCGGAAAGTGGAGCCCGTGCAGGGCGTCCCCGTCGCCGACGAGGGTCAGTGGCCCCAGTGGGCTCTCGTAGACCGTCCAGGCCGGCTCAGCGCGCATCATGGAAGATCACCCCCAGCGCGGTGCGGCTGCCGGAGGTGACCGTCGAGACGCCGTGGCGCATCCCCACGCGGTGGTGGCCGCTCCGCCCGCGGGCGGGGCGCTCGCGGGTCGGGAAGATGACGAACGCGCCCTGCG
This sequence comes from uncultured Actinomycetota bacterium, assembly GCA_963801435.1. Classification (GTDB taxonomy): domain Bacteria; phylum Actinomycetota; class Thermoleophilia; order Solirubrobacterales; family Solirubrobacteraceae; genus Palsa-465. The sequence goes on along the minus strand of CAWDFE010000022.1, from coordinate 36,364 downwards.
CGGGGGTCAGGACGTGGGCGCGGCTCTGGGCGCGCGGCCGCTGCTCGAGCAGCACGAACTCCCCCCCGTCGTAGTCAGCGCCGCGACGCGACAGGACGGTCAGGATCTGGAAGGGGAAGAACACGTCCCCGTAGAGATCCTGGTGCAGCGCGTTCCAGTCGCCGGGCCCGTAGCGCAGGACGAGCGGGGTGGGCCGGGTCTGCCCGGCCTCACGGCAGCGCTCCAGCAGCTCCCCGTGGTCGGTCGGGTAGGTGGGGGTGTCGCCGCGTAGTTGTTCGCTCCAGCGGTTGGCGACCGCCGCCAGGTGCGGGTAGAACGAGGCGCGCAGGGCCGCGATCAGCTCGGGCAGCGGATGGTCGAAGTAGCGGTAGCGCCCGTCACCGAAGCGATGGCGAGCCATGTCGATCGTCGAGCGAAAGCGCCCGCCGTCAAACAGGGAAGCGAGCTCGTGACACTCGTCCTCGGTCAGGAGGGCCGGGGTGATGGCGTGGCCGACGTCGTCGAGCCGGGCGTCCAGCGCGTCCCAGTCCAATCCGTCGACGCGACCGCGGACGTCGCTCGCCACATCGGCGGCGATGGTGGTCATGTCAGCTCCTTTCGCATGGGCTGCGCATGAAACGGCGCGGCCCGCGAGAGCGTGAGATCAGGTGCCGGAGGCGGGGAGCGTCTCTGAGCCCCGCGCGGAGGGCAGCGCCTTGGCCGCCTGGCGATCGGGGCTGACGCGCACGACGTTCCAGACCAGGCCCACCTTCTCCAGCAGCGCGATCATCAGCCCGGTGGGGTCGGCGACCCGCTCCCAGAAGCGCAGGCCGTGGAAGGCGGAGGTGGGAAACGCGTGGTGGTTGTGATGCCAGGCCTCGCCCATGGAGAACGGCGCCAGCCAGAAGACGTTGCGGCTCTCGTCCTCGACGTTGAACCGCCGGCGCCCGAAGAAGTGGCAGACCGAGTTGATCGACCACGTCACGTGGTGCAGCAGGAACACGCGCACGAGTCCGCCCCAGAGCAGCGCGGTCAGCGCGGTGCCCAGCCCCCCGCCGACGAGCCAGCCGAGCGCGAAGGGGATGAACAGCCCGAGCGTGACCCACACGAAGAACAGCTTGTCCACCACGCGCAGGGAGCGATCCTTGAGCAGGTCGGGAGCAAAGCGCTCGCGGTCAGCGGTGCCGACGGTCTCGAACAGCCACCCGATATGCGCGTGCCACAGCCCCTTGATGGCCCCGAGCAGGCCGGGTCCGGACAGGTGCGGAGAGTGGGGATCGCCCTCGATGTCGGTGAAGGCGTGGTGCTTGCGGTGGTCGGCCACCCACGTGATCACCGAGCCCTCCACCGCCATCGAGCCCAGGACGGCGACGATCGCGCGAAACGCCCGGGAGGCCTCGAAGGCGCGGTGGGTGAACATCCGGTGATAGCCCAGGGTGACACCGAGCGCCGTGAGGAAGTACAGGCCCGCCATCAGGCTGAGCTCCAGCGGGCCGATCGCGCGGTTCCACAGCAGCACGATCGCGACAAGCAGGCACAGCGGCGGCACGGCTACTCCGACGAGATTGACGAGCTTGTGGGTACGACTCATGACAACCAAACCTTACGTGCCTTTTGTGCAAATTTCTCTTGCGCGCGGGATGATTACTGCTTCAGATCTTAGAATCAGGACATGAAAAATGGCTGATCAGCCGTGGCACGAGCTGCCACCCGAGGTTGTGGCGGTGCTCCGCCCCGCCCTCGATGACGTGGCCCGGGAGATGATGGAGGCGGTGGGGACGATCCCGGCCTACGCGCGGCCGCTGGAGGGCCCCTTCGGCGAAGGGTTGCGGATCGGGGTCCAGGAGGCGCTCAAGCACCTCCTGGCAGAGATCGAGGAGGGTGGTCCCGTGGACCGCCTCGACGTGTATCGCGGGCTGGGCCAGGGCGAGATGCGCGCGGGGCGCAGCCTCGAGACCCTGCTGAGCGCGTACCGCGTCGGGGCGCGCGTCGCGTGGCGGCGCTTCGCTGCGCTGGGCGTCGAGGCGGGGCTGGCCCCCGACACGCTGTACCTGCTGGCCGAGTCCATCTTCGCCTACATCGACGTCCTGTCCTCCGAGTCGGCGGAGGGCTATGCGCTGGAGCAGTCGGCCGCCGAGGGAGAGGCTCAGCTGCGCCGCCGCCGGCTGGTGCGCATGCTCGTCCGCGAGTTGCCCGCCGAGCCCGACGCCGTGGAGCGGGCTGCCGCCGACGCCGGCTGGCCACTGCCGCGCAGCGTGGCGGTGGTGGCGATCAGCGGTCCGCACCGGGAGGCGGCGGCCTCGCGGCTGCCCGCGGGGACGATCCGCGAGGCCATCGGCGAGCTGATGTGCGCGCTGGTCTCCGATCCCGACGGGCCGGGCCAACACGCGACCATCGAGCAGGCGATCGCCGGCGTCGGCGCGCGGGCGGGACTCGGATCCACCGCGGACTGGTCCCAGGCGCACTCGAGCTTCGTGCGAGCACAGGCGGCGCTGGAGCTCAGCGAGCGTGATGGGCAGCTGGTGAGCGCGCGGGAGCGCGCCGGGGAACTGCTGCTCCACTCAGACCCCGGCTTGGCCGACGAGCTGGCGGCCGACCGTCTGGCGCCGCTGGCCGACCTGTCCCCGGGGTCGCGCCGGCGCCTGCGGGAGACGCTGGTGGTGTGGCTGGCCGAGCAGGGCCGACTGGGCAACGTGGCCGAGCGGCTGGGGATCCACCCGCAGACGGCGCGATACCGGTTGGGGCGCCTGCGTGAGCTGTTCGGCGACGCGCTGGACGACCCCGACGCGCGCTTCTGGCTTGAAGTGGCCCTGCGCGTCGGGGATGGCGCCGCGCCGGGTCAGGCCGTGCGCGACGATGCCGCGCCGAGTCAGGCCGACTAGGCCCTACGCCACCTGGGGCTGGGCGGGCGCCGGCTGCGGGGCCCCGTTGGGAGCGCCATTGGGCTCGCCGTTGCGGACCTCGGGACCGAGCGCCCCAGCGGCGATCTCGTCGGCCCACGAGTAGCTGATCGGGACCTGGTAACGGCCCATGTTCCGCGCGCGGAACTCAATCATCTCGGGCCCGTCCCAGTAGCGGTACCAGTCGGTCTTGGAGTTGACCCAGGTCATCTGGGTGATCCGGTAGCGGTCGTCGTTGTCCACGTGCACCTGGTACTGCGTGGCGCCGTAGCGCAGCGCCAGTGGCGCCACGCGCGCGATGTCCTGCGCGAAGGCGTCCTTACGGAACACCGTCGAATACCACTTGACCCACACGAGATCTGCCATGTCTACGCTCCCACCTCCGCACGGATGGCGCCGGGGCCTTCGGCGGTCTTGCCCTGGCCCTCTTCGGTTGCTCCCACGAGGATGGCAATTTTTCCCAGATGGCGATTGTCGCGCAGCAGCTGGTGCGCCTCGGCGACGCCCTCGAAGCCCATCGTCTGCCAGAGCACGGGGCGGATCTTGGACTCCTCGATGAGCTCGTTGGCCTTCGTCGCCTCCCACGCGTTGGCGAAGTGCGAGCCGATGATCTCCTTCTGGCGCATCCACAGGTAGCGCACGTCGAAGTCGAGCTGATGGCCCGACGTGGCGCCGCAGATGACGACCTTGCCAAACGGCTTGACGCATAGCACCGAGGTGGGGAAGGTGGCCTTGCCGACGTGTTCGAACACGATGTCGGGCGGCCCGCCGAGCTGCTCCTCGACGGCCTTGCAGAAGCGCCGTGATTCCTTGAAGCGCGCCTTCTCCTCCGCGGGGGTCTCGCCGCCCTGGCGCATCATGCCGGTGTATTCGCCGCGGTTGATGTGGCCGACGGCGCCGAGCTGCTCGATGAGCTCGCCCTTCTCGTCTGAGGAGACGACGCCGACGGCATCGGCGCCCGCGAGCGCGCACAGCTGGGTGGCGAACACGCCCAACCCGCCGGCGGCGCCCCAGATGAGCACGCGGTGGCCGGACTGGAGCTTGCAGCGGTCGATGAGCATCCGGTAGGCGGTGAAGTAGGTCAGCCCGTAGGAGGCCGCCTCCTCCCAGGCCAAGTGCCGGGGCTTGGGCAAAAGCTGCTGGGCCTGGACCTTGCAGAACTGCGCGAACGAGCCCCAGGTCGTCTCATAGCCCCAGATCTGCTGGGACGGAGCGGCCAGCGGATCGAGGCCGTGGACCTCGGGATCCTCGTAGGAGGCCTGGTTGCAGTGGATGACCACCTCGTCGCCGGGCTTCCAGCGAGTGACGCCTTCGCCCACCTTCCAGACCACCCCCGAAGCGTCGGAGCCGCCGATGTGATGGCCCCACTGAGGGTGGTCGCCATAGCGCCACACGCCCACCGGCTGGCCCAGCGCCGCCCAGACGTTGTTGAAGTTCACCCCGGCCGCCATTACGCGCACGATCACCTCGAACGCGCCGGGCTCGGGAACCCCGATCTCCTCAAGCTGAAACGCATCTACCGGCTCGCCCTGGCGCGCCTCACGGATGACCCATGCGGACATCGTGCGGGGGAGCTCTCCGGGTTCGGTCTCGATGGTTGCGACTTGGCTCAGATCGACGGCCACGCGGCGTGCACCTTCCTTGATTTCTGGGTCGACGGTCCGCAGGATCGTACCCGTTGGTAGGCGCGCTGAGACCACTCTGGCAAGTGGTGCAATGTGCGAGCGCTCACACGCCCGCGGAAATCAACCGTCAGGGCTGGAGTAGTGCGCTGCCGGAGCTCTCGCGCTCGCGGCCGATGTGGATCGAGGCGGGTCGGATCGAGGACTGCTTTGAGCGCTGGGCGTCGTTGCGGCCCCGGGGCCCGGTGGTGATGGTGTACTCGCCGGGCTTGAAGTCGACCGACACCTGCGTGGTCCCCTGGGGATTGATGGGAGCGGTGCTGGCGAGCGTGGAGCCGTTGGCCTTGGAGATCGCCAGCGACTCGGCGCGGCTGGCCTGGTTGGTGACGATGAACGTGATCGGCCCGGCGCCGACCCGGGTCGGGGATACCGACACGCGCGAGTCGTTGACAAACACGGTCATGTTGATCGGGTCGGGGGGCCGCGGCAGCGAGGCCGACTGACCGCCCGCCGAGCCGCAAGCCGACAGGACGAGAGCGCTGAGCACCAACCGTCCGATCGTCCTGATGCGCATTCTGACCCGGCTCTCCTCTCCGCGGTCAACCGGCGGGTCCGGGCCCGCGGCCTGAACCCACGGAAACCCTATCCAACCAGGGGCTTCGCTTCTAGGCCGTCGCCCACCGCCCTCATGCGGCGCCGGCCATCAGCTCCTCCCGCTCATGCTCGAGTCGCTGAAGCTCTGCTTGCAGGTCCATCCATGATTCGGACTCGACGCGCTCGTACTCGTCGCCTGTGAGCTCGCGCAGCCGATCGCTGTATGCGCTCCACGCCTGACGAGTGTCCGCCTCGAGCTCTCGCAGTCGTTCCGTATCGGGCGCCGTAGCAGTCATCTCAGGGCTCCTTGCTGGAGTGGCGATTTCGATGCTACCCGGCTTCGCGGTCGACAAGTCATCAGCGCCGGCGAGGTCGGTGGGGTCATGGACTGCCTTTCGGGCGGTCGTGCAGGGATTCCTGCACACCGTCCGGGCCCAGGCGTATCACCGCTCGTCACACCATGGAGTTGCTGTCCGAGCCCCTCGCCACCGCCGAGTTCATTGTGGTGGACACCGAGACCAACGGCCTCTCCGGCGAGGACTGCGAGCTGACCGAGGTCGGGGCGGTCCTGGTCGGCGGCGGGGAGCTGCACGACCGCTGGAGCTCGCTGTGTCGCACCAGCGCGCCACTGCGGCGGGGCATCCAGCGACTGACCGGGATCACACAGGCGATGGTGGACGGCGCCCCGTCACTTGAGGATGTGCTCCCGATGCTCGGCCCGCTCATGCACGGGCGGGTGATGGTGGCCCACAACGCGCCCTTTGACCGCCGGGTGCTGCACCAGGCGTTCGGGCGGATCGGGCTGCCGTGGCCGGACCCTCCGGTGCTGTGCACCGCTGCCATGGCCCGCTCGATGCTCCCGCTGCAGCGCCGGCGGGGTCTGTCGGTGCTCGCCGACGCGCTCGGGATCGAGGTGCACGCCGTCCACCGGGCGCTGGCCGACGCCGAGACGTGCGCGCGGGTCCTGTGCGCGCTGTTTCCGCGACTCTGCGCCAATGCGGCGACGATCGGGGACGCCCTGTCCATGCTCGGTCCGCGGCGGCGCACCCACAAGCGGCCGGTGACCGAGCCCGCCCGCCCACGCCTGCTCGCGCCCGCGCCGGGCGGCCCGGCACGCCTGGGGCGGGCGGGACTGAGTGCCCCGCACAGCGAGCCCGACTTCGCGCAGCTCCCGCGTGATCCCGGTGTCTACCTGTTTCGCGATGACGCGGGCCGGGTGCTCTACGTCGGCAAGTCGGTGTCGATCCGCAGCCGCGCCCGGGCGCACTTCGCGCCGTCCTCGCCGCCGGCGGCCTGGACGCGGCACGCCACTGTCGTCGACTACCGCACCACCGGCTCCGAACTTGGGGCGCTCGTGCTCGAGAACCGGCTCATCAAGGAGCTCAAGCCCCCGGGCAACAAGCGGCTGACGCGACGTGACGACCGCCTGGTGTACATCCGCTGCCGTCTGGACATCCCGTTCCCGATCCTGGAGGTCGCTGCCGATCCGGCCGCCGGGCATGCCGTCACGGTCGGGCCGGTGCGCGGCCGGCGCCTGGCGCTGGAGCTGGTGGAGCAGCTGGACTCACTGTTCGGGCTGCGTCACTGCGGGCGGCGCTTGCCCCGGCGCGAGCACCCCTCGGCGTACGGCCAGATGGGCCGGTGCCTGTCCCCGTGCCTGGGCGATCTGGACCCCAACCTCTACCGCCGGCGCCTGGACGAGGTGCTGGCGCTGTTTGTCGGCACGCCCTCCGGGGCCGAGCAGCCGTTGCTGGCGCACGTCCACGGCCAGATGCGGGCCGCCGCCGCCCAGCAGCACTTCGAGCGGGCGGAGTCGCTGCGCCGCCGCGCCGGCCGCCTGCGCACGATCCTCGAGCGCCTCGGCGGGGTGCTGGAGGCCACCCACGCGCGGCCGCGCCTGATCCTCGCCCAGCACCCCGGGGATGGTCCTCCAGAGGCGTTCTGGCTGGTTGGCGGCCGGCTGGTGGACTCCGGCTCCGCGGCCGGGCCGGACGAGCTCGCCAAGCGCACCGAGCGCGCGCTCACCCGCGAGGGCCGGACCGGCGAGGTGGGAGCCCACGTGCCGCCCGGCGAGATCGACGAGGTGCGGATCCTCGGCACCTGGCTGGCCTCGCATACGGACACACCGCAGCTCGTGCTGCGCCCGGCGCCGGACCGCGAGGCTCTCCGCGAGCTGCTCGCGCGGGCCCGGGCCGGTGGCTCAGGCGGCGAAGGGGAGCTCGACGATGGTGGCGCTGACCTGGTCGGCGCCGAGGCTCACCTCTGAGCCCGAGGGCGCTTCACGGCGCACCAGCGCCAGCCCGATCCAGCCCAGCATCGGCGACTCGGCCACGCTGCCGAGCCGTCCCACGACACGATCGCCGAAGGTGATTGCGGTGTCCGTCTGGGCGGGCCCCGATAGCCGCAGGCCGTGGAGTTGACGGTTGGGCTTGCCGCGATAGAACAGCCGCGCCACCGTCTCCTGCCCGACGTAGCAGCCCTTGGTGAACGACACCGCCCGCTGGTTGAGGCCGGCCTCCTGGGGGATCACGGTGTCGTCGAGGTCGACGCCGAAACGGGGGCGGCCGCGCTCGACACGCCGGCAGTCGGCCACCGCTTCTGACACCGGCTCGGCACCGCGGGCGTGCAGCGCGCCGGCCAGCGCCTCGGTGTCGGCGGCGTCGCAGAGCAGGTCGATGCCCAGGTCGGTGCGGATGGTCCGGGCCGATATCCCGTCGATGTCCACGAGAGCGTGGGCGTCCTCGGCCGGGCCGAGCTCGCCGGCGCCCGCCACCGCCTCGGCACCGGGCCCCAGCAGCGACAGCAGGCCGCGCTCCAGCGTGCGCTTGTGCAGCTCGATCGTGTAGCCGACGCTGAAGCGGCGGATCATGTTGAACAGCTCCTGGAGGGCGACGCGCTCGGTGTCGAGCAGGATCTCCTGACCGGCGTCGAGGATGCGCAGGTCGCCCAACATCTTGCCCTTGGGGGTGAGGAAGGCCGCGTAGCACCCGGCCCCCGGGACGAGCGCCTCGACGTCGTTGGACACCTGGCCCTGGAGGAAGGACTTGGCGTCGGCGCCGGTGAGCGACAGCTTGCCGCGGTCGGAGCGATCGACGAGTCCGCAGGCCTGAGTGACGGCCTGGTACTCCGAGGCGGGCACGGTGAGGGAGCTCATCTCATCCAAAGCATAGGTAGACGGGGAAGCGTGACTGGGCGCTTGCCTGAATTATAATTTAGGCGTACCATAATCTTGAGTTCGCATGAGCATCACTTCCGAAACCGCCGCGCTTGTCTCCCCCGCCGTCGAGGACTACGCCAAGGCCATCTACGCCCTCCAGGCGCGCGACGAGCAGCCGGTGAGCACCACCGCCCTCGCCGAGCGGCTCGCCGTCACCGCGGCGTCCGCGTCGGGCATGGTCAAGCGCCTGGGTGAGCTCGGCCTGGTCTCGCACCGCCGCTACCACGGCGTGCTCCTCACGGACGCCGGACGGCGGGTGGCGCTCGAGGTGATCCGCCATCATCGCCTGCTCGAGCTGTACCTCGTCGAGGACCTGGGCGTGCCGTGGGACCGCGTCCACGAGGAGGCCGAGGTGCTCGAGCACGTGCTCTCCGACGAACTCGAGGAGCTCATCGCGGCCAAGCTCGGCGACCCGACGCACGACCCGCACGGGGACCCCATCCCGTCGCGCGAGCTGACGATCGAGGAGGTCAGGACCGAAAGTCTGGAGTCGCTGGAGCCCGGACACCGCGGCACCTTCGCCCGGATCTCGGACTCCGATCCCGACATGCTGCGTTACCTGGCCGAGCGCGGGATCGCGCCCGGCGATGAGCTGGAGGTGGTTGAGCGCCAGCCGTTCGGCGGGCCTCTGTTCGTGCGCTTCGGCGACGAGGTCCACCCGCTGGGCGGCGAGCTGGCCAAGGCGATGCGGGTGCGGGTGAGCGCGTGAGCCCCGAGCCCGCGCTCGAGACCGCCACCGCGGACGGGGGCACGGCTGCTCACGTCGGCGACGCCCTCTTGGCGCGCCAGCTCACGGGGAGCCGCCTCAGGGTCACCCTGTCGATGCTCGGCCCGGCGTTCGTCGCGGCCGTGGCGTACGTGGACCCCGGCAACTTCGCCACCAACCTCCAGGCCGGCGCCAAGTTCGGCTACGCGCTGCTGTGGGTGGTGCTCGCCGCCAACCTGATGGCCATGGTCGTGCAGCATCTGTCGGCCAAGCTGGGCATCGCCACCGACCACAACCTGCCCGAGCTGTGCCGCGAGCGCTTCCCCCGCTGGGCCACCGTGGGGCTGTGGATCCAGGCCGAGATCATGGCGATGTCCACCGACGTGGCCGAGTTCCTCGGCGCCGCCATCGCGCTCAACCTGCTGTTCGGCGTGCCGCCGCTGGTGGCCGGGCTCCTCACCGGCGTCATCGCCTTCGGCATCCTCGAGCTGCAGCGCCACGGCTATCGCCGCTTCGAGGTGGCGATCGCGGCGCTGCTTGGGATCGTGTTCGCGGGCTTCCTGTACGAGACCGTGCACATCGGCCCGTCGGCGCACATGGCTGTGAAGGGCTTCATTCCGAGCCTTCACAACGGCGACGCCGTGTACCTGGCGGTGGGCATCATCGGCGCGACGGTGATGCCGCACGTGATCTACCTGCACTCGGCCCTCACCAACGGACGCGTCGCGACCCGCAGCGACGCCGAACGACGCCGGGTGCTGCGCTTCGAGCGCATCGACGTGGTCGTGGCGCTGGGCATCGCCGGGCTGATCAACCTGGCGATGTTGGCGGTGTTCGCCAAGCTCTTCCACACGCCCGAGCTGTCGGGGATCACCTCGCTTCAGGTGGCACACGAGCAGATCGGCAACCTCGTAGGCGGTGGCGCGGCGCTGGCGTTCGCCGTGGCGCTGCTGGCGTCGGGCGCCTCGTCCTCGAGCGTCGGGACCTACGCCGGCCAGGTGGTGATGTCCGGGTTCATCGGCGTCCGCATCAGGCTGTTCATCCGCCGCACGGTGACGATGATTCCCGCGCTCGTGGTCCTCGCGCTCAGCGTCAACACGACGGACGCACTCGTGCTCAGCCAGGTGGTGCTGTCCTTCGGGATTCCGTTCGCGCTGTTTCCGCTGGTGTGGCTGACGAGCAGGCGCGACGTGATGGGCGAGCACGTCAACGGGCGGCTGATGACCGTCGTGGCCTGCACGGTCGCGGTCCTGATCAGCGGGCTCAACGTCTTCGCCCTCGGTCAGCACTTCCTCGGCTAGCCTTGCGGACGATGTCGCTCGCCGAGACGTTCAACGAGATGATCGCTCCGCTGCCCGACGACTGGACGGATCTCGAGGTCGACCTGCGGATCTTCGACGAGACCCGCTACGTCGACGCCGCGGTGGTGCTGGTCACCTGCAACGCGCAGCCGTACTCCAAGCACGACTGGCACTGGCGGCTGCTCGTGGCCCACCGGTTCGGCCATGCGGCCTCGGTCCCGGCGGTGCACCTGGCGCTCAAGCTTCTCGACGAGGGCGGGATCGGGGGTGAGCTGGCCCTGCGCGAGGTGCGCACCGGCCGCGCCGAGGTGGTCCAGATGTGGGGCCGGACCGAGTCGGTGCGCCAGGAGTTCAAAAAGATCCGCGCGCAGTAGGCGCGAACGCGGGGTCGAACGTCTGAGCGACGTCGGGCGGGGTCTTGACGATCCCGAAGCGGGCCTCCCACGCCGCCCATCGGCGCAGGACCGCCGGATCGAGCACGCCGAAGTGCCCCTCGGGGCCCCGGAACGCCGCCGCCAGCCCGGCCAGTTCCGCCGTGTCGAGGGAGTGGTCGAGCCCGGGCACCTGCGATTCGAGCGCGTGCTGGCCGATCGCCGGCTGGGACAGGGCCAGGTCGTAGCCGCGCATCAGCGCTCGCACGACCGAGCGGGCCAGCCCCGGATCGGCCTTGAGGCTCTTGGCGGTGGCGCAGACCAGGAGCTCGGGATAGGAGGGGGCGCCGTAGTTCTCGACGCGGAAGACGTGAAAGCCCGGCCGCCGGCGGTTGAGCGTGACGCCCTCGTCGTTCCAGAACGCCGTGGCCGCCGCCACCTTGCCGGCCAGCAGGTCGCTGACCGCGTTGAAGCCGATCGTGATCGTCTTCAGAGCCTTGGGCTGTCCTCCTGAGCCGGCCACCACCGAGTTGAGCACCGCCGTGTCCGATGGCGCGCCGCTGACGCCCACCGTCTTCCCGATCAGTTGCCGCGGGCTGGTCACCGCCGGCGCGGCGATCACCGAGGCCAGCGGGCGCTCGACGATCGGCAGGATCCCCACCACGTCCTCGCCGCGCTCGCGGGCGATGGCCAGGTCGTGGATGTCGAGGATGGCGAAGTTGGCCCGTCCGGTCTCGAGCAGGCGGATGGCGTCGGTCGAGGCCGACGGCGCGATCACATGCAGCCGCACGCCGGCGGCGGTGTCGAAATGACGCGCCAGCGCCGTGTAGATGCCCACGTGGACGGGGTTGGGCGTGAAGTCCAGCACGAGGGTGGCGCTGCGCGGCGCCGGGGCATCGCCGTGCGCCGACCCGCCGCACGCGCTGAGGAGCCCGGCGGCGGCGGCGATGAGCGTGATCAGCGTGATGGGCGGGCGCCGCACGGTCGGGGCAGCATAGGCGCCCCCTAGAATCCCGGCGGAGCATGCGTCGCCGCCGCGTCACGTTCAGCCGGAACCTCACGTTGTCGCTCAGCCGGACGTGCCGGTGCTACTGCAAGTACTGCGCGTTCGCGACCCATCAGGCGCACCTGCACGAGCCCGACGAGGTGCTGGCGATCCTCGATCGCGCCGCCGGCCGCCACCGGGCCAAGGAGCTTTTGGTGCTGACCGGCGAGCGCCCGGAGGTCAACGCCGGCGTCGCCGGCAAGCTGGCCGAGCTGGGCTTTGCCGATTTCACGGCCTACGTCGTGTGGGTGTGTGAGCAGGCGCTCGAGCGGGGGCTGCTGCCCCACAGCAACCTTGGGGTCCTGAGCCGCGACGACCTCTCGCGGTTGCGGGCGGTCACCGCCTCCCAGGGGCTGATGCTGGAGTCGGTGGCCGAGCGCCTGATGGACACGGTGCACGCCGGCTCGCCCACCAAGCACCCGGCGCGGCGCATGGAGACGATCGACGTCGCCGGCGAGCTGAAGATCCCGTTCACCAGCGGGATCCTCGTGGGGATCGGGGAGACCGAAGACGAGCGTATGGCGTCGCTGGCCGCGCTGGCCGAGCTGCACGAGCGCCACGGCCATCTGCAGGAGGTCATCCTTCAGAACTTCGTCCCGCACCAGAGCTACTACGGGCGTGAGCCCGCCGACATCGCGGAGGGAGCCGCCGCCGAGTACTGGCGCACCGGGGTGTCACACGGGCCGGTGCTCGACGCCCCGACGTGGGCGTCGCCGGTCAGCCTGGCGGACATGAAGCGGCTGATCGCCGAGGCCCGGCGCCTGATGCCGGAGGTCGGGATTCAGGTCCCGCCCAACCTGTCGGACTGGTGGCCCGAGCTGGTGGACGCCGGGGCCACCGATCTGGGCGGGCTGAGCGCCAACGGCGATCACATCTCCCCGGAGCACCCGTTCCCCTCGCCCACTCAGGCGCGCAAGCGCCTGGCGCGGGATGGCTACGCGCTGTCGGAGCGGCTGTGCGTCTATCCCGAGTACATCGATCCGGAGTGGGTGTCTGGGCCGGTCATGAACGTGATCAAGACCCGCTACTGGTCGTTCATCCCGCGTCGTGGCAGCGGGCGGCGCACCGAGCTGACGGTGGCCGACGACGCCGCCCCGCGGGCGGTGGAGCGGGCGCGCGACGGCGCCGCGCTGACCGCGGAGGAGCTGACGGCGCTGTTCGCGGAGCGGCGCCCGACGGTGATCGAGGACATGCGCGCGGCCGCGGACGAGCTACGCCGCCGGCTGGCCGGCGACACCGTGACCTTCGTGGTCAATCGCAATATCAACGTCTCCAACGTGTGCGTCGTGGGCTGCGCGTTCTGCGGCTTTGGGCAGTCCAAGCGCTCACCGGATGCCTACGAGCACTCGCGCGAGGAGTTCGCCCAGCGCGTGGCGGAGGCGCTGGACGCGGGCGCGACCGAGCTGTGCATGCAGTCGGGCATCCATCCCGACTGGACGTTTGACGACTATCTGGGATGGCTGCGGTTCGCCAAGGAGCTGGCGCCCGACATCCACCTGCACGCCTACTCCCCGATGGAGGTGGCGCATATGTGCGACGTCAGCGGCCTCGCGCCCCGCGAGGTGTTCGGGCGCCTGCGCGAGGCGGGGCTGGGATCGACTCCGGGCACCGCGGCGGAGGTGTTGCACGACGGCGTGCGCGAGCGCATCTCGCCCAACAAGCTCCCCGTGGCCCGCTGGGTGGAGATCATCGAGGCCTCCCACGCGGAGGGCATCCGCTCAACGGTGACCGTCATGTTCGGGCACATCGAGGAGCCCCACGAGCTCGCCGAGCACATGCGGGTGGTGCGCGAACTGCAGGAGCGCACCGGGGGCTTCACCGAGTTCGTGCCGCTCTCGTTCATCCCCTTTCAGACGCTGCTGGGCCGTTCCCACGGCGTCCAGGAGATCTCCCGGGAGGAGAACCTCAAGCACACGGCGGCGTTCCGGCTCGCGCTCGGCTTCACCATCGCCAACCTCCAGGCCAGCTGGGTGAAGATGGGGCTCGACGCCGCCACCGAGGCGCTGCGCTGGGGGGTCAACGACCTCGGCGGCACCCTCATGGAGGAATCGATCAGCCGCATGGCGGGCAGCTACCACGGCGTCCGCCTCGAGCCCTCCGAGCTCGTCGCCGCCGCCCACCGGGCGGGGCGGCCCGCCGCCGAGCGCACCACCCTGTACGAGATCCGGCGCCGGTTTGAACCGGAGCCGTTGGCGGCCTGAGCGGGGGGTGGCGCGCCGGTGAGCGTCGAACGACCGCCGTCGCTGTTCGCCGGCGTCGAGCCGCTGGAGGTGTTCGTCGAGCTCCTCGCCGATCTCGAGACCGACACCACCTCCACCGAGTTCTACGACCGGATCTGCGAGGCGATCTGCCGGCTGACGACGATGCGCCGTGCGGCCATCTTCATGGCTGACTTCGGCCGGCGGCGCGTGCGGGTGGTGGGGTCCTACGGCACGTCGTTCTCGGAGCTGTCCACGCTGCAGCCGACGCCGACGCTCATTTCGGCACCGATCGCCCGGCGGGCACTGCTCGAGGATGCGGTCGTGGTCGTCTCGGAGGGGATCGAGGACCAACTGCCCTCCGAGTACGCGCAGCTGTTCGGGATCACGACGCTGGTGTGCACGCCGATGAGCGCCGCCGGACGCGCTTACGGGGTCATCTGCGCCGATCGCGGCGGTGGCCGCTTCGAGCTCACCGACGGCGAGCGCCACCTCCTGTGGACGCTGGGCAAGACGGCGGCGCTGGTGGCCACGGCGCGCAACGCCACCCGCCAGCAGGAGCGCTCGCGGCGGCTGGGCGAGCGCCTGGAACTGGCGCGCGAGATCCACGAGCGGGTGATGCAACGGTTGTTTGGCGTCTCCCTGGCGCTGAGCGCCGAGAAGGCGCTTGACCGCGACGAGCGCGAGCGCTGCCGGGTGGAGATGCAGGAGGCCCTATCAGATCTGCGCAGCGCGCTGGAGCGCCCGCTGGCTCCGGTCTCCAGCGACACCGGCACCACGCTGGCCGCTGAGGTGGCGCGGCTGGTGCAGGCCCCGGGCCCGCAGGTGCAGGTCGTCTGGCCTGACGCGGTCGCGGTGCCCGCCGAGGTCGAGCCGCTGGCGCAGAGCGTGCTGGCCGAGGCGCTGCGCAACATCGCCAAGCACGCTAACCCCTCGATGGTGGAGGTGCTGGTGGGCGGCGACGACGATACGTTCAGCCTGGAGGTGCGCAACGACGGTGTGGCCGCCGGCGCGCGCGGGGCGGGCATGGGTCTTCGCCTTGCGGCGTTCGAGGCGCTCCAGCACGGCGGCGTGGTGGATTTCGGCGCGCCCGACGAGGGGAGCTGGCGCGTGCGGCTCGTCGTTCCGCTGGTTTCGGAGGCCCGGGTGTGAGCGCCACGCCTCAGCCGCCCGGACGCGCCCCCGACCGCAAGCTGCGGGTGCTGGTGGTCGACGACCACGACGTCGTGCACTGGGGCTTTCGCGTGCTGCTGGGCGAGCAGCCCTGGGTTGAGCGCTGCCTGGCCGCGCGCACCGGCGCCGAGGCGCTGGCGCTCCTGCCGACGGTGCGCCCCGACGTCGCGCTGGTGGACCTCTTCCTGGCCGGGGAGTCGGGCGCCGATGTGTGCGACTCGATTCGCAAGGCCTCGCCTTCCACGCGGGTGCTGCTCATCTCGGGCGCCGGGCGGATGTCGCCGGCCGCCGCGCGCGCGGCGGGGGCGTCGGGATTCGTCTCCAAGGACTGGGAGGCGCGAGATGTGGCACGCGCCGTGCGCATGGTGGGCAGCGGCATGACGGTGTTCGAGCCCACCGCCGAGCAGCCGGCGCCGATGCTCTCAGAGCGCGAGCGCGAGGTCCTGGACCTGATCGCGGCGGGGTCGACCAACCGCGAGATCGCCGAGCAGCTGTTTTTGTCGCCTCACACGGTCAAGGAGCACACCAGCACGGTGTACCGCAAGCTTCAGGCGCGCAACCGCGCCGAGGCGGTGCAACGCGCTCAGCGCATCGGCCTGCTGTCCTAGGCGTCGGCGACGGGCTGGCCGTTGGCCACCAGCTCGACGTCAATGTTGCCGCGGGTCGCGTTGGAGTACGGGCACACCCCGTGGGCGGCAGCGACGATCTCCTTGGCCTGGTCGGCGTCGGCGATGTCCGGGAGCGTCACGTCGAGCTTGACGGCCACCGTGTAGCCGCGCTCCTCGGTGGTGATCAGGCTGACGCTCGAATCGATGGCGACGTCGCCCAGCTCGAGTTTCTGGCGGCGCCCCACGGCGGCCAGCGCGCCCTCGAAGCAGGCCGCGTAGCCGACGGCGAAGAGCTGCTCGGGGTTGGTGCCCTCCTCGGCGTCGTCGGTGGGTGGGCGCAGCTGGACGTCGAGGCGGCCGTCGCTGGTGCGGCCGTGCCCATGCGTGCGGCCTCCGGTGACGTGGGCTTCCGCCGTGTAGATGGTCTTGGCCATGGCCTCTCTCCTGTTCGGGTGTGTTCGGCGCGCTCAGCGGTGGCGCATCGCCCACTCCAGCGCAGGCAGCTTGAACGCATGGGGCAGGTACTGCGAGGCGAGCATCGCCGCGCGGATGGGGAGGCCGGGGATGACGACGCGCCGGCCGGCCTCCAGGCCCTTCACGCCCGCCGAGGCGGCGTCCTCGGCGCTGACCCACGCCGGGCGCGGCACCGCCCGCTCGAAGGACTGGCCGCCGCCGACCTCCCACCCCGAGATCTCCCAGAAGTCGGTGGACACCGGGCCAGGCGCGAGCGCGGTGACGGTGACGCCGGAGCCGTGCAGCTCCTGGTGCAGCGCTTCGGAGAAGGTGAGCACGTAGGCCTTGGCCGCCGAGTAGCCGGCAGAGTAGGGCAGGGGCTGCATACCGGCGGTGGAGGCGACGTTGAGGATCGCGCCCGCGCCGCGGCGCACCATGCCGGGCAGGAACGCCGAGGTGAGCGCCACCGGCGCCTCGACGAGCACCCGCACCTGCTCGAGCTCTCGGGCAGGATCGGCCTGGTGGAACGGGCCGTTGGTGGCAAAGCCGGCGTTGTTGATGAGCACGCTCACCTCGAGATCCAGCGAGGCGATACGGGCGGGCAGACGCTGACGGGAGGCGGCCTTGCCCAGATCGCAGCCGACCGCCTCGGCGCGCACGCCGAACTCGCCGGTCAGCACCTCGGCCAGCGCGTCCAGGCGGTCCTTGCGCCGAGCGACGAGCACCAGCCCATGGCCGCGCTCGGCCAGCTCGCGGGCGATGGCGGCGCCGATCCCGGACGAGGCTCCGGTGACCAGCGCGGCGGTGGCGGGAGTGGGGGCGGGCAGGCTCACCGGGCGATCGTCAGGCAGCGTACTTCGTCGGCGGCCCCGGAGCCCGCGATCCCCCGGAAAACTGGCTCGCGCCCACAACGCCGGGAACCCCCCAAATGGGCTCCCCCCAAAAGGGGGGAAGTACCCAACGGGGCTGTATCCGGGCCGCGGCGGCGGCGTAGGTTGAGATCGATGGGTGCCGCAACCTCCATCCTGTTCCCCGGCCAGGGGAGCCAGACCCCGGACATGCGCGATCTTGTTGCGCGGGTGCGTCCGGACCTGCTCGAGATGGCCGCCGAGGCCGTCGGCGAGGATCCCTTCCCGCGCGCTGACGAGGGCACAAACTTCGCCCAACCGGCGATCTTCTGCGCCAGCCTCGCGGGCTGGGAGGCGCTGGGGCGCCCCGTGGAGGCGTTCATGGCGGGCCATTCGCTGGGCGAGCTGGGCGCGCTGGTGGCCTCCGGCGCCCTGGATGAGCGCGAGGGCCTGCAGCTGGTGGCGCTGCGCGGCCGGCTCATGCACCAGTCCGGCCTGGACGCCGGCGACGGCGAGGGCGGCATGATCGCCGTGCTGGGGGTGGGCGCCTCCGATCACGCCGAGGAGATCGCCGAAGCCCACGGCCTCACCGTCGCCAACGACAACTCGCCGCAGCAGGTGGTCATCTCGGGTGCCGTGTCGCGCCTCCCCGACGCGCGGGCCCACGCCAAGGAGCTGGGCCTGCGGGCGATGAAGCTCGACGTCACCGGCGCCTTTCACTCGCCGATGATGGCCGGCGCGGTGCCCGAGTTCGAGCGCGCCCTCGCCGACGTGACCTTCAGCCGGCCGGTCGAGGGCACCACCATCATCTCCGCGGTGACCGCCCAGCCCTTCACGGATCCCCGCCGCGAGCTTGCCGACGCGCTCACGATGCCGGTGCGCTGGCGCGAGGTGATGCTCACGTTGCACGAGCTGGGGGCCGAGCGCTTCGTCGACGTCGGCCCGGGCCGGGTGCTGACCGGTCTGGCCAAGCGCACGCTGTCCGGAGTGGAGCTCGTCAATGCCTGACGCCGCTCTGCTCACCCGCGAGCCCGCGATCGGCCCGGTCGGGGTGGCCCTGACCCCGGCAGCGATCCTGTCGGTGGCGACGGCGCTGCCCGACCGCCGGGTGACGAGCGCCGAGCTCGCCGATCGCCTCGGCGTCAGCGAGGACTGGATCGTCAGCCGCACCGGGATCCGCGAGCGGCGCCAGGCCCGGCCCGACGAGCGCCTGAGCGACTACGCGACGCGCGCCGGGACCCGCGCCCTGAAGGCCGCGGGGGTGGAAGCGGCGAATCTTGATCTCGTGATCGTGGCCACGCTCAGCCAGGACGAGGTGACCCCCAACACCGCGCCGATCGTGGCGCACAACCTTGGTGCCACGCGCGCCGGGGCGTTTGACGTGGGTGCGGCGTGCACGGCCTTCCTCACGGCGCTGGCGCAGGGATCCGCCAACATCGAGAGCGGGCGGGCGCAGCACGTGCTCGTCATCGGCGCCGACTTCGTCACGCGCCTGGTCGACTACGGCGACAAGCGCTCAGCCCCGCTGTTCGCCGACGCCGCCGGTGCCGTCGTCCTCGGACCGAGCGACACCCGCGACGGAGACCGCGGCGCGATCGGGCCGATCGTGCTCGGCGCCGACGGCTCGCACGCCGGCACGCTGTTTGCGACCCTGGCCGAGCGCAAGATCCGCATGGACGGCCCCCAGGTCTTCCGCCATGCGGTGGCGCGCATGAGCGACGTGACCCTCGACGCCGTGCAGCGCGCCGGGCTGACGCTGGCCGACATCGACCTGTTCGTGTTCCACCAGGCCAACGCGCGGATCACGCGCGCGCTCGGCGAGCGGCTGGACCTGGAGCCCGGCAAGGTGGTCGAGTGCATCGAGACGATCGGCAACGCCTCGGCGGCGACGCTGCCCGTGGGCCTGGCCGCCGCGCGGGCCGACGGCCGGCTGCGGCCAGGCGCCAACGTGCTCCTGGCGGCGTTCGGCGCCGGCTTCACCTGGGGCGGCGGGGTCGTTCGGTGGGGAGGCGGACCTGATGCCTGAGCCGCGCGAGGAAGGGTGCGCGCTGGTCACCGGTGCCTCCAAGGGCATCGGCGCGGCGATCGCGCGTGCGCTGGCGGCCGACGGCTGGGGCGTAGGGGTCAACTACAACTCCGACCGGGCCGGGGCCGACTCCGTGGTGTCCGCGATCGAGGCCGAAGGCGGCCGCGCGGTGGCGGTCGGCGGCGACGTGGCCGATGCCTCGGTCCCGGACCGGCTGTTTCAGGCGCTGGAGGCCCATTTCGGCTGCCCCGTGCTGGTGCTCGTCAACAACGCCGGCATCACCCGGGACGACCTCACCCCTTCGCTCGACGACGAGGCGTGGGACGCGGTCATCCAGACGGACCTGAGCGCGGCGTTCAGGCTGACGCGCCGGGCGCTGCGGCCGATGATGCGCGCCCGCCAGGGGCGGATCGTCAACGTGTCCTCGGTGGTGGGGCTGCGCGCCAACCCGGGCCAGGCCAACTACTCGGCGGCCAAGGCCGGGCTGATCGCGCTGACCAAGACGTCGGCCGTGGAGGTAGCGCGGCGCGGCATCACGATCAACGCCGTCGCCCCCGGCCTGATCGAGACCGACATGATGGCGGGCGCCTCCGCCGACCTCGTAGACCACATCCCCGCGCGGCGCGTCGGGACCCCGGATGAGGTGGCCGCGTGCGTACGGTTCCTCACGTCCGACGCGGCGAGTTATGTAACGGGTGCCGTCCTCTCCGTCGACGGCGGTCTGGCCGCGTGATTTCTAAAGAAACGAAGAGAGGAGCGACACGCATATGTCCGTCACAACAGAACAGGTGGAGAGCCGCGTCGTCGAGACGCTGGCCAGCTTCGGCCCCGATGAGAGCCAGATCACCCGCGACGCGACCTTCGAGGAGCTTGACATCGACTCGCTGGACCTCGTCGAGCTCGCGCAGGTGGTCGAGGACGAGTACGGCGTCGTGCTCAAGGGCGAGGACATGAAGGACCTCAAGACGGTCGGCGACGCCATCGATCTGATCGTTTCGCGGGCAGGCTGAGTGAGTTCGATGCCGGACAGACGTAGGGTCGTTGTCACCGGGCTCGGGGCGGTCACGCCGCTCGGGATGGGCGCGGCTAACCTGCACGAGCGCTGGGCGGCCGGGGACGTCGGCATCGCCGAGGGTGCCGGGGCCTGCCGCGAGTTTGACGCCAAGGAGCACCTCTCGATCAAGGAGGCTCGTCGCCTGGACCGCTTCGCCCAGCTCGCCGTCGTCGCCGCCGGTGAGGCGCTGGCCGACGCCGGCTGGGAGGAGGAGGCGCCGTATGACCCGATGCGCATCGGGTGCATCGTCGCCACCGGGATCGGCGGTCAGTCCACCATCGAGACCCAGCTGGACGTCATGCGCGAGCGCGGCGCCAAGATGGTCTCGCCGTTGGGCATCCCGCAGTACATGCCCAACGCCGGCGCCGCCGCGGTGACGATGAAGTACAAGCTGCGCGGCCAGAGCTACGGCGTCGTGTCGGCCTGCGCCAGCGGCGCCCATGCCATCGGCTCGGCGCTGCGCATGATTCAGTACGGCGACGCCGACGCAGTGGTGTGCGGCGGGGCCGAGGCGACGCTGACCGACTTCGGCTTCGCCTGCTTTAACTCGATGCAGGCGCTCTCGCCGACCGGCATCAGCCGCCCGTTCGACGCGCGCCGCGACGGGTTCGTGATGGGCGAGGGCGCCGGGATGCTCGTCCTGGAGGACGAGGAGTCCGCGCGCCAGCGCGGCGCCACGATCCTCGGCGAGGTGGCCGGCTACGGATCCACCACCGACGCCCACCACCTCACGGCTCCGGAGCCGACGGGCGGACCCGCGTCGCGCGCAATCGAGCTGGCGTTGCGCGATGCGGGCGCCGGACCGTCGCAGATCGACTACATCAACGCCCACGGCACCTCGACCCAGCTCAACGACGCCGCCGAGACGGCGGCGATCAAGCTCGCGCTGGGCGCGGAGGCCAAGCGCATCCCGGTGTCCTCCACCAAGTCCTCGATCGGCCACACGCTGGGCGCGGCCGGCGCCGTTGAGGCGGTGGCCACGTTCCGGACGCTGATCACCGGCGTGATCGCGCCTACGCTCGGCTACGAGGTCCCGGATCCCGAGCTGGATCTGGACTACGTTCCCGGCGAGGCGCGCCCGCTGGTGATCGGCAACGGCCACCCGCCGCTGGCCCTGTCCAACTCGTTCGCGTTCGGCGGCCACAACGTGGCCCTGGCGCTGCGCGGAGCCTCCAAGTGAGCGCCACTGCGCTGGGGCGGGCGGGGACCGGTTCCGGACAGCGGCTCAGCCCGCTCGAGCGCCTGGAGGCGCTGTGTGATCCCGACTCGCTGCGCGTCCTGCGCTCGCGCGCCCGCTCCGCGCGGCTGGGCGAGCGCGCGGTGGACGGCGACGGCGTCGTCGGCGCCACCGGCGCCGTCAACGGACGCCCGATCGCCTGCTACGCCCAGGACGGAACGTTCCTGGGCGGCTCGCTGGGCGAGCGTCACGCCGACACGATCGTCCGCGTGCTCAACACAGCCCAGCGCGCTCGCATCCCCGTGGTCGGGTTCGTGGAGTCCGGCGGCGCGCGCATGCAGGAGGGCACCGCGGCGCTCGCCGGCTACGGGCGCATCTTCCGCGAGACGGTCGCGCTCACCGGCGTGGTGCCGCAGATCTCGATCGTGTCCGGGGCCTCGGCCGGCGGTGGCGCCTACTCGCCGGCGCTGACCGACCTCATCGTGATGACCCAGGACGCGGCGATGTTCCTCACCGGCCCAGGCGTCGTGCGCGAGGCGCTGGGCGAGGAGATCGACGCCACCGGCCTCGGCGGCCCGCAGGTGCACGATCGCAACGGCGTCTGCCACCTGGTCGAGGGCGACGAGGCCTCGGCCGCCCTGCGCGTGCGCGAGCTGCTGTCCTACCTGCCCTCGGCGGCGGGCCAGGCCCCGCCGCGCGGCATCCCCACGGCGCCGGCGGACGCCGATCCGGGTGCCTTCGTCCCGGCCGAGCCGCGCAGCGCGTATGACGTGCGCGACGCGCTGGGGGCGATTGTCGACCGCGGTTCGCTGTTGGAACTGCGGCCGCGCTGGGCGCGCAACATGGTCACCGCGCTGGCGCGCCTGGACGGGCGGCCGGTCGGCATCGTCGCCAACCAGCCGCGCTACCTCGGCGGCGTACTCGACGCCGAGGGCTCGGAGAAGGCGGCGCAGTTCGTGAACTTCTGCAACTCGTTCGGCGTGCCGCTCGTCGCCGTCGTCGACACCCCCGGTTTCATGCCGGGCTCCAAGCAGGAGAAGGCCGGGGTGATCCGCCACGGCGCGTCGCTCGTGCGGGCGTTCGCGGCCGCACGGGTTCCCAAGCTCACCGTCGTGCTGCGCAAGAACTACGGCGGCGCCTACATCACGATGAACTCGCGCGACCTCGGGGCCGACCTGGTGCTCGCCTGGCCCGACGCGGAGATGGGGATCATGGGCGCGCGGGCCGCGGTGGGCGTGGTCAACCGCCGCGAGCTGCACGCGGCCGACGACCCCGACGCCGAGCGCGACCGCCTCGCCGACGCCTACGCCGCCGAGCACCTGGGCGCGGAGGCCGCGGCGACCGAGGGGTTCGTCGACGAGATCATCGAGCCGGCGGAGACCCGGGACCGGCTCGCCTGGGCGTTGCATTCCTTCGCCGGCGAGGTCGGTGAGGGCGCGTGATCCTGGAGGGCAAGCGCCTCCTCATCACCGGCGTCATCACCAAGGACTCGATCGCCTACCACGCCGCCGAGCAGGCCCAGAAGGAGGGCGCCGAGATCGTGCTCTCGAGCTTCGGGCGGGTGAGGCGGATGACCGAGCGGGCGGCCCAGCGCCTGCCTGAGCCCGTCGACGTGCTCGAGCTCGACGTCAACAAGACCGAGGATCTGGCCGCACTGACGGAGTCTTTGCGCGACCGCTGGGGCGGCATCGACGGCGCGCTGCACGCGATCGCCTACGCCCCCCAGGACGCGCTGGGCGGCAAGTTCATGACCGCGCCGGCCGAGTCGGCGGTCGCGGCGTTCCAGACCAGCGCCTACTCGCTGAAGGCGCTGGCGGCGGCGCTGCAGCCGCTGATGTCGCGGGGGTCCTCGGTGGTCGGGATGGACTTCGACGCCACCGTGGCCTGGCCGATCTACGACTGGATGGGCGTGGCCAAGGCGGCGCTGGAGTCGGTGGCCCGCTACCTGGCGCGGGACCTCGGGCCCGAGGGCATCCGCGTCAACCTGGTATCGGCCGGCCCGCTGGGAACGGTCGCCGCACAGGGCATCCCCGGCTTCGACCAGCTCGCCGACCTCTGGCGCCGGCAGGCGCCGCTGGGTTGGGACATGTCCGACCCTGTGCCGGTGGCCCGCACCATCTGCTGGCTGCTGTCCGATTACTCGCAGGGCATCAGCGGCGAGATCGTCCATGTCGACGGCGGCTTTCACGCCGTCGGTGCACCGGTTCAGCCTGCCTGACCGCCGTCGGGCTCAGCCCTGGCCGCCGCCGAGCTCGGGCGGAAGCGCCTTGGGCCCGTCGGGATACATCCACTCCAGCAGCTCGGGGGTCATCTCGAGCGTGTTGGCCGCCTCGGGCGGCGCGCCGGCGACCAGCCACAGGACGTCGGCGTCCGTATCGTTGAACACCTGCCGGATGCTCTCGGGCTCCACCAGCACCGCCGACAGCGGCGTGAGAGTGAGCAGCTCCTCGTCGACCCGTATCCGGCCGGTGCCCTCGAGCAGCACGTAGAGCTCATGCTCGCCGCGGTGGCGGTGGCGCGTGCTGGCCTGCCCCGGCGCCAGGCGCCACAGCCGCATTCCGAGGGTGCCGGCCTGAAGCTGCTTGGCCAGGTCGGTGTTCAGCACGCCCATCTGGTTGGACGGCCGCCAGAAGGCGTCGTCGGCCAGGAGCACGCGATGGGCCATGCCCGGAATGTACGGGGTGGCGGCGGCCGATCACCTGGCCAGACCTCGCCACGGGAGCCGGCGGGGGCAATAGCGTTCGGGCCCCCTCCTCCGCGCTGGTAAGTGGAGGATCGTGTACCCGAGGGCGCGGTTCAGCGAAACAGGTCCCGCGCGGGGTCGCGCAGCAGCGCCTGCACTCCCGGGCCGTCGTGCGCCGTGACATGCCGCCCCGCTCCGCGGATCAGGACGGCGGGCTGCATTGCGTCCTTGGCGCGGGCCAGGTCGGCGGCTGCGGCCAGCTCGTCGGCGACGGCGATCCACGTCGCCTTGAGCTCGCGGCCGCGGGCGTCGACGCGTCCGCGCCAGTCCTCGAGCGGGGTCAGGCCGGCGCATCCGATGGCCACGTCGACCTGTCCGTTGCGCCAGGCCCGCCCGAAGGAGTCGGTGATGAGGACGCCGAGGGTCACCCCGAGGCGCTCGCGCAGGCCGGTGCGCAGGCGCCGCGCGGAGTCGTCGGGATCGACGGGCAGGAGGACGACGGTGTCGTCGTTGGGGGCATTGGAGGCATCGACCCCGGCGTTGGCGCACACGAAGCCGTGGCGGGTGACGCTGATCAGCACCCCGTTGACGGCGCGGCGGATCTCCCGCGTCTCGTCCAGGACGACCTGGACGTGGCGGGGGTCCTTGCCCAGCGTCTCGGCGAGCTCCCGTGCGCGCTCGGTGGGAACCACCTCGGACAGTCTGCGGGTCCGGCCCTCGGCCTTGGAGATGAACTTGTGGGCCACCACGAGCACGTCGCCGGCGGCCGGGGCACCGGCGGGCCACGCGGCGGCGATGAGCGCGGCGGGATCGTCGCCGGCGCGGATCTCCGGCAGCCCGTCAAGGGCCACTGCGGTGACGGGCGCGCCCACCTCGCGCGCTCTCAGCTTCGGCTGCGGGCCAGCTGGCGCAGCATGCCGCGCGTGTGCGCGGCCCCGCCCCGCGTCTCGTCAATCGTCGCCTCGACCGCCTGGAGGTCCTCGGGGGTGTCGAGGTCCAGCGCCAGCGACGATACCTCGACGGTGAGCGCGGTGATGCCTGCGGCGGCGGCATGGCGGGCGTGGCGGTCGTGGCTGCCGGGACCGAATGACGGCGCCATAGCGTGGGGCGGGTTCAGCAGCAGCGCGTTGGTGCCGGTGCCGTGGCGGTCGGGAACGATCAGGACGCACGGCGGATCCACGGGCCGGCGCAGCAGGTCGTCCAGCTCGACGGGGTCGAGCATCGGGCAGTCGCCGGGGACGAGCAGGACGCGATCGGCGCCCAGCTCCAGCGCCCGCGCGATCCCGCGCGCCGCTGCGTCGTTGTGGCCGGTGTCCTCGTCGTCGCACACCGTGGCCCCGTAGCCGCCGGCGATCCGCTGGGCGTTGTGGTCTTTGGAGACCACGAGCACCTGGTCCACGAGCGTGGTGCGGCGCAGCGCCACGAGCACGTCGGAGAACATCGCCTCCACCAGCGCCCGACGCGGCCGGGAGTCCAGCTCCTGCGCCAGCCGCTGCTTGGCGTCGTCGAGCGTCTTGATGGGGAGGATGGCGAGGGTCGTCACGGCAGGTACACGCTAGCTGTCCGCCGGTCGGATCCCGCGGTTGGTGGATTTGTGCGCTGTCATTTTCGCAGTCCGAGCGCGAATTGCAGCGTCTGCTCGGCCACCCGGCGACGGCCATCGGCGTCGGCCATGAGCACGTCGGTCTCGAGCACGGGGAGGGGGTGGGTGCGCTCGTCGGCGACGAGGCCGTCGATCAGCCCCTCATAGGCGGCGGCGATCCCGGAGCTCGAGACCGTGCGCCGGGCCCAGCGCATGAACGCCTCGGTGGGCCCCTTCAGGACTCGCCCCTTGACGAGCGGGCTGACCGCGACCACCGGCGCCGGGCTGGCCGCGATCGCCTCGTCGAGACCGGGGAGGGCGAGGATCGGCCCGATCGAGATCACGGGGTTGGACGGGCCGATGACGATCGCGCGAGCGTCGCGGATCGCGGTGAGGACCTCCGGGGTGGGCGCGGCGGCGCGAACGTGGCGGAAGTCGACGTCCTGGACCGGCCCCTCGCCGCGGCGGCGGATGAGGAACTCCTGCAGCGACCACCAGCTCCCGTCGGCCATGACCCGGGTGCGCACAGGCCGGTCGGACATCGGCAGCACTCGCGCGCCGATGCCGAGCGCGGCGCAGATCCGCGCGTGGGCCTCGGTCAGCCGCGCGCCGCCGTCCAGGGCGCGCGCCCGCTCGAGGCCGATCGCCAGGTCGCGGTCGCCGAGGTTGAACCAGACGTCTACGCCGAGATCGCGCAGCCCGTCCATGACGGCGAACGTGTCCCCGGCCAGGCCCCAGCCGCGTTCGTCGATCTGGTCGGCGAGCCAGAACGCCACCAGATCGGGGTCGGGCGAGACGTGGGCACCGTAGATCTCGATGTCGTCACCGGTGTTGGCCACCACGACCAGGTCGTCGCCGCCGACGACGTCCAGCATGCCGCGCGCCAGCTTCGCGCCACCGGTGCCCCCGGCGAGCACGACGACGGGTCCGGTGGAGCTCACAGGCCCGTGATCTTGATCCCGGCGCGGGTCTTGTGGCGCACGTTGATCGAGATGAGCAGCGGCGTGAACTGCTCCAGGATGCGGGCCATCTCAAGCGGCCCGCAGTCCACGGCGCGCAGGCCGTCGATGCGGTCGACCAGTTCGATCAGTTTGGCCTTGTCGGACTTGCGGTCGCCGCAGACCAGGACATCCTCGTCGAGACCGTGATCGAGGTCGACGAGGAGGGCCGCGCTCACGGAGTGAAACGCCGAGACGACCCGGACGCCCTCCGGGACCATCTCCTGAGCCTGCTGGGCGGCCGATCCCTGCCAGACGCCCAGCGTGCGCGTGGCCTTGCCGCTGATCGCGGCGGCGAGCGGCACCGTGGCGTCGACCACGAGCTGCTCGGGGATGAGCGCGTTCTTGAGGTTGGTCAACGTCTCGGACTGGGAGCGAAACGGCACGCTGAGGATGACGATCTCGGCGCCTCGGACCGCCTCTGCGTTCTCGGCGCCGCTGAACCCGGCGTCCGGGACCTGCGCTCCCGCCCGCTCCGCCGCCTCCCGGGCCCGGCCGGCGTCCCGCGAGCCGATCACGACGGGCACGCCGGCGCGACCCAACCGCATGGCCAGGCCGAAGCCGAGCGCTCCCGTCCCGCCCACGATGCACACGGGGGTTGCCACGAGGCTGGGCAGTCTATGGATCGGCGGGTCGCCGGGGAGGCTCGACGTACACTGAGCGCACATTGCGTGGTGGGGTGAGGGTGTTGATCGTGGGGCTGGTGACGGCGGCGATCGCCGTCCCGTTGGCCCGTGCCTCCGGGACGGCCCCGGCTCCGCTCGCGGTCCAGAGCGCGTCGCTCCAGCAGTCCGGCCAGAACCTCGTGTGGAGCGTCCAGATGAGCGCGCCGTTCTCGCCAGGCGCGCTGCGCGCCGCCGGCCGCTCTTTGTGCCTGCTGATCGAAGGCGTCCGCGACCACGGGGCGACCGGCAGTCTGTGCGTCCAGGGGCCGCGCCCCGGCGGTCGCACGCCCAGTCTGCGATACCGGCGGGCCGGCGTAACCGCAGGCTCCGTCATCGCGGCCAGCGTCACCCGGGCCGGCTCGCGTCAACTGACCGCGACGTTCTTGCCCGCGGCGATCGGCAGCCCGTACGCCCCGGTCCGCTGGCAGGTCGACAGCACGCTGGGAGGACCGCACTGCACCACTCCCACGGGGGCGGCATGCGCGGCGCTGTGGCCGGCCAAGGCCCCGATCGCGCCGCTGCACCAGCCGCAGCCCGTCGGTTGCACGGACACCGGCCCGGCGTTCGTCGGCGGCGTCACGACGACCCGACGCGAGATCGCGCTCACCTTCGACGACGGCCCCTGGTATCAGACGCCCGAGTTCCTGATGCTGCTCGAGCACTACAAGGTCCCTGCCACGTTCTTCGAGGTCGGCGAGCACATCGGCCAGTACGGCGAGGGCGGCGCGATCGAACGCCGGATGCTCGCCGACGGCGACATGATCGGCGACCATACGTGGAGTCACATCGTCGTCGCCGCCGGCGGCCCGGTGGCCGCCGAGCAGATCGACCGCACCGCGGTGGCGATCCGCGATGCCACCCATGGCTTCACTCCCTGCCTGTTCCGGGCGCCGGATGGCGACGTGAGCTCCGCCCTGATCGGGGAGGCACGCTCGATGGGGTTCACGACGATCCAGTGGGACATCGATCCGCGTGACTGGGCCCTGCCGGGGGTCGGCGAGATCGAGGGCAACGTGCTCGCCAACGCACATCCCGGCGCGATCGTGATCATGCACGACGGCGGCGGCGACCGGTCAGAGACCCTCGCGGCTCTGCCGGACATCATCGGCACACTCCGGGCGCGCGGCTACACCTTCGTGACGGTCACGCAGCTGCTGGGGCAGCGCGTGATCTATCGCTGACCGCTCGCGCCAGGTCGGCGTCGATCGCGTCGACGAGTATCAGGCCGTACTGGAGGACGGCGTCGAGCGCGACCGAATCAAGCGCGGCCGGTCGGTCGCCGGCCTGGTGGGAGCGAGGCTCGGCCGCGCTCCGCGAGCCGGCGCAGCCGCGCCAGGTAGCCCAGCGCGTGGTAGTTGGCGGTGACGATGAGGCGGACGCGAGGCGCGGCGACGCTCTCAGGGCGCGGCCTGTCCGGAGCGGCGCTGACGACGTTCTGGCTGGCATGCTCGCGGGTCAGGCGGCGCCCCGATCGAGCGCCCGGTGAGCCAGTCGCCGACCACGCACAGGAGGGCCGCCAGCACGATCGCGCCTCCGAGTACCGCGTGGTGTACGGCGAGCAGGCTGCCCACGATCGCCGGCAGCACATGCCAGGCATGGGCCAGCGCCCAGTTGGGACGGCACCAGAACGGTTCGACCGTCGCGCGGCGACGGCGGGTCCGCACCTGTGTGGCCAGCCACGCGGCCGCGCGCCGCTCGGCGTCGGTGCCGGCGCCGCGGCGCTGGAACTCGGTCAGCCGTCGGGCGGTGTCCAGGGCCTGCAGTGGCCCGGATGATCCCAGGGCGCCCGGGAGTCGGGGGCCGGGCGCGCGGCGCCGATCTAGTAAAACCGGTGCCTGTGAGCGTCTCCGAGGACGAACTGCTGGCCGTGGCGCATGAGGCAGCCGGCGCCGCGGCGATGGAGCTCATGTCCCGGTTCGGCGGTCGCGTGCGCGGGCTGCGAACCAAAAGCACCGCCACCGACCCGGTCTCCGAGGCCGACATCGCCGCCGAGGCCGAGATCCGGCGTGTGCTCGGCCAGCACCGCCCCGCCGACGCCATCCTGGGCGAGGAGGGCGGCGAGAGCGGCGAGGGCGAACTGCGCTGGATCGTCGATCCCCTCGACGGCACTGTCAACTTCCTGTTCGGGATCCCCCAGTTCTCGGTCAGCGTGGCCTGCCAGGACCAGGACGGGATGGTGGTGGGGGTGGTGCTCGATCCCGTCCGCGGGGAGACGTTCGCCGCCACCCGCTCGGGCAAGCCAACCCTCAACGACGTCGGGATCGCCGGCTCCACGCGCCACGAACTCGCGACGGCGCTGGTCTCCACCGGCTTTGCCTACGACGCGGCGGTGCGGGCCAAGCAGGCTGTCGTCATGGGCCGTGTGCTGCCGCGGGTGCGCGACATCCGCCGGGCGGGCTCGGCGGCCCTGGATCTCGCCTGGCTGGCCTGTGGCCGCTATGACGCCTACTACGAGCGGGGCGTCAACCTCTGGGACTACGCCGCCGGCAGCCTGATCGCCTCGCGCGCCGGTTTGAGCGTGCGCGAGCTGGCGGCGGCCGAGGACGGGCCCGCGGGCCTCGCTGCCGGCGCGCCCGCGCTGATGGACGAGCTCCTGCGCCTGATCCTCGACGGTGCTGCGCCCTAGACTTGGCCCACCCGCGGCGGTGGTGGAACGGTAGACACGATGGACTCAAAATCCATTGTCCTTCGGGACGTGGGGGTTCGAATCCCCCCCGCCGTATCGAGGCCGTCTGGCGCTTCCCCGCGCCCGGGCGGCCCAACTTGACGGCGCCGGCAGGGGTGCGCGCGGCTACGCGGTGGCGGCTGACGGGCCATGGGCGATCGGCTTTGAGCCGCGGCGCCGAGCCTCATCCTCGGGGACCTCGAGCTCGACGTTCCAGCCTTGGGCGAAGCCGATGATGGCGAAGACCACGAGCGCGATCTCGACCGGGATGAGCAGCAGCGTGATCGTGCCGAGCACGTCGGGGTTGAGGCCGTTGCCGCCGAACAGCGACTCGGCGGCACCGAAGCCGTGGTGGCCGCGGTCAAACCAGCTGGTGCCGTCCAGGCCCAAGCCGGAGATGACCGCGATGATAAGCAGCAGCATCGCAAGCGCGGCCGCGATTGGCAGCAGCCCGCGCGCCCAGCGCAGGATGTAGTACGCGATCACCAGGTAGGCGGCCGACCACATGAAATTGACCGGCTTCATCCCCTGCAGCTTGCTCCAGCCGCCCACCGTCAGGATCACCATCAGCACCACCGAGGCGATCAGCAGGCCCACGACGATGAGCTTCGTCACCTTGCAGATCGCCTTGTCCCGGTTGGGATGGATGACGACGTAGCCGGGCGAGACGTTGCGGACCTGAGCCACGCTCGGACCTTAGCTTCTCGATGGGGTCGACACGCCGACAGCATTCCCGGTCTGCGTGCCTCACAATTCCCGCGACGCCGCGCGGGCGTGGTGAAACGGTAGACACGCCGGCTTTAGGTGCCGGTGGGCGCAAGCCCGTGGGGGTTCGACTCCCTCCGCCCGCACTCTCGTCTCGGCTCTGACCGGGCCTCAGAGCTCGGCCGCCACCGAGCGCTCCTTGGAGTACTGCCACAGCGCCTTGTCCAGGGTGCGGATCGAGACGCCGCACCGCACGGCCAGCTCGCGGCAGGCCTCGAGGTAGCCCAGCCAGAAGCTGACCGGGTATGTGGAGCGCGGCTTGACGCCGAGCGATTCCAGCGCCCGGACGTCTAGGATGGGGTACAGGGCGGGGAAGGCGAAGTACAGGAGCGTCGACGCCGTGGGGATGCCGACGCCGTCGAGCGAGAGCAACGACTCCATGCGGGACGCCTCATCGGGCGCGGCGAGCGCCCGGCGGGTGGCCGAGCGGACGTGGGCCTCGGTGTTGAGGGCCACCCGGGGGGTGCTGCGCACCGTCTTCCAGGCACACACGAGAACGAACTCGCTGCGCCGGTAGTACCCGCGGACGCGGGCGGCACCCCCGGCGGTCTCGCAGGCCCGGTCATCGCCCACCGGGAAGCGCGCGGCGAGCGCGGGCACCTGCTCGGGCGGAAACTGGATCTCGAAGACGGGCACGCGTCCGTATCGTGCCGGGTCTGCGGGCAGCGGGACCCCGTGGCGGGCCGGTACCATCGCAGGACCTCACAGGGGAGTGAGTTAATGGTTATGCGCACGGTCTCCAAAACCGTGAATCCGGGTTCGAATCCCGGCTCCCCTGCTTCTCGCCCAGGCCCGTGATGCTCTCGCACACCGTCTACCGCACCTTCAACACCGCCCGGCGCCGCGAGTTCATCCGGATCACGGAGGACGTGGCCGAGGCCGTCCGCGACGCCGGCATCGCCGAGGGCATGGCCCTGGTGTGCGCCATGCACATCACCGCGGGCGTGTGGATCAACGACGACGAGCCCGGGCTCCAGGAGGACACGCTGGAATGGCTGGACAAGGTGGCGCCGCCGAGTTGGCAAGAGCCCGCCAACGAGGTGGCGCGCGAGCTCCTCCCTGATCCCGGCGACTACCGCCACCACCGTGGCGGCGAGGACAACGGCGATGCCCACCTCAAGAACCTGCTCGTCCACCACCAGGTGATCGTCCCCGTCACCGACGGCCGCCTTGACCTCGGGCCCTGGCAGCAGGTCTTCTACTGCGAGTTCGACGGCGGCCGGCCCAAGCGGCTCGTCATCAAGGTCCTGGGGGAGTAGGCGCTGGACGCGTCGCGGATCTTCGAGCCCGGCCTGTTGTCGGGCCGCGTGGCCTTGGTGACCGGCGGGGGCACCAACCTGGGCAAGGCCGCCGCCGCCGAGCTGGTTCGCTGCGGCGCCTCGGTGCTCATCGCCGGGCGGCGTGAGGAGGTGCTGGCGCAGACCGCTGGGGAGCTGGGAGCGAAGTGCTCCTGGGTCGCCGGCGACATCCGAGAGCGCGACGGCGCCGAGGCAATCGTCGGCGCGGCGCTGCAGCGCCACGGGCGGCTGGACTTTCTGCTCAACAACGCCGGCGGCCAGTACTTCGTGCCGGCCGCGGGCATCACCGCCAAGGGCTGGAACGCGGTCCAGCGCCTCAACGTCGGCGGCACCCTGGCGATGTGCCAGGCGGCCTATGACCTGGCCATGCGGTCGAGCGGCGGAGCCATCGTCAACGTCACGGTCTCGCCCCACCAGGGGTTTCCGGCGATGGCCCACACCGGAGCCGCGCGCGCGGCGGTCGAGGCGCTGACCAAGGAACTGGCCGCGCAGTGGGCGGGCGACGGGGTCGCTGTGAGCGCGATCGCGCTCGGCCGCCTGGCCACCGAGTCACTGAAGAAGTACCCGGCCGAACTGTGGCGCAGAGCCGCCGAGTCCGTCCCACTCCAGCGCCTGGGCGAGGTGGAGGAGTACGGCTGGCTGGTGGCGCTGCTGGCCACGCCGCCGGGGCGAGCGCTGTCCGGATCGGTGGTCACACTCGACGGCGCGCTGGACAACTGGACCGGGGCCTGGCCACCGCAGGATCTCGTGCGCGATGGCGACGTCCCCACGGAGGACCGTAGCCCGCGGGCGCCACCGTGACGAGCCCTGGGCCGACGCGGTGCGGCGTGAGCCCTCGCGTGCCCTGTCGCCGTGCCACCGCGTTACCATCGGTCCTCCCGCGGGCGAAGTGTTGTGGTTGCACAGAAGCCTTCCAAGCTTCTAGGGCGGGTTCGATTCCCGTCGCCCGCTCTGTGGGGGGTATCATCGGCGCAGCCACGGGGAGTGGCGCAGTCTGGTAGCGCACCCGGCTGGGGGCCGGGCGGTCGCAGGTTCAAATCCTGTCTCCCCGACTAACGAAAGCCCTGCAAATCTGCCATATCGTCCAGGACAGCAGATGGGCTGATCGGGCCGACGGACGTTTACTGGACGATTAACTTTGGTCGTCCGTGCGGAAATCGGCGGCATGATCTCTGCACCGCGGCTGCTCCTGGATGGTCGTAGCGGTGGGGGCCGCGACCCGCTCGATCGACTTCCGGAAGCAGGGTGCCGGCGGCTCCTCGAGTTCGAAGGAGCCGCCTGAACTCGCGAGTGACGTCGGACGAAGCGGTGGCGATCGGGCGACTTACCCGCCGGCGCGGTGTCTAGTCGTTCCCGCGAGGGGCCGGCTACGCGCTACGGCGCAGCGGTGTTGCGCGCGGCGCAGATCTTGATGTTGTGCCGCCCGTCTCGAGATCGTGAAGCCAGGCTTCGACAGCGGACTCGCGAAAGCGCCGGTACCGGCCGAGGCGAACATGTGGAATCCGTCCGGCGCGCGCCTGAGCCCAGACCCAGTCGGTTTTCATTCCGAGGCGCTCGGCGAGCTCGTCAGCCGTGAGCAGGCGATCCATCACGTGTCACTCGACGAGGCGAACCGATGCCGGCGGTCCTCACCGGGCCGAAGGAAGCGCACGTCCATTTCGATGCCCGGTCGCCGACGGCAGCCGGCTCAGCCGCATGGGACGGGTTGGACGCTGAGCGTCTTTTCGGCGTGTAGATGGTGGGAGACTCGGAAGTAGCGGTAGGAGCTAGGTATTGCGTCCGAAGGGGAGAGTCCCCCTCGACGAAGAAAGGCGACCAGGTATTGCCGCCGGATTTGTCCAGGCGCGGTGGGAACATCGCGGCGTGGCGTCATCCCTTCGGATCGCAATCCCCGATTTTCGTCGTCGTTTGACTCTTCTTGCGGGACGGGTGGTAGCTGATGGCTGGTAGGGCGGTCGCGAATCACTCAGACCAGGTAACCGTCGCGACGGCGAGGGGCCCCGTCGAGGTCGTGCGCCAACAGTGGCGCTCGCAGCGTGCCGGGAGTCGATGGCAGTGGGATTGGCTCGCTCGCCGCGGCGGGCAGCGCGACCGGAAGCAAGGAACCACGGCTCGCGATGCGATCCGCCAGGCGACGTTGCGGCCGCCGGGGAAGCAGCCTGGGCGGCTCACCGCCGCGGTCGACGAGGCGGAACGTGGGTTGGGCTGCCGGCCGAGCCATCGGCGGATCCGCCGGCGGGGGAGAACGTCGATTGAATTGCGCGCGTCGACAGCAGTACCGGCGGCTATCGAGAGCCGGCGCGGCTGCCGCCGCTAGCGGCGTCGCTGTTCTCGTGGCGGTGGCGTTCGCGGGCGCGGGCGCGCTGTCGCTCGGTGGCTTTGTGCTCCTCGTCGCGCTTGGACTCGGGCTCTACGCGCGCCGCTGGCTCTCGCTCGCTCGTCGCAGTCGGGTCGGGGCGCGCTCTGAGGACGCGGTCCAGCGCGCGTTGGCGCCGCTGCAGGCGGAGGGCTGGCGGCTGCGGCATTCGCTGCCGTGGCAGGGTCAGGGAGACATTGACTCGGTGGCGATCGCGCCCAGCGGGATCGCCATCGCGATCGAAACGAAGTGCCAGGACCTACGACGGTCGCCATCTCGCTCGGGTGCGGGAGCAGGCGGGGTGGCTGTCGCGGCGCCGGCGAAGATGGGCACGAAACGGTGCCCTTGCAGTCATGTGCCTCGGTCGTGTGCGGGGCGTCGAGCGGGTTGAGCACGACGTCCTGGTGGTCTCGGTCGACCGGTGAGTGCATGTCCTTCACGTCGCGGCGGACATGTGTCCAGACGGGCCTTTGGGCGGGTCATCACGGCTCCGCCAAGCAATCGCGACCATGGCCAAGCAGCCGCGTTGACTCTCCTACGCGCCCGCGCATGCTCACGTGCGAAAGCGCTCGTCCGCCGCGCTGACGATCGAGCTCGGTCCGAGCTTTCGGAAGGTCGCCAACCCGATCGCAGGCTCCAGCTGGGGTCAGCGGCGAAAGGGATCGTCACGCAGTCAGTCCTCCGCCCGCGAGCCTGGTGCATCTCGCCATCATGTTGGGTCGGTTCCGTCCATCAAAAGCAGCCATGGGAGGGTTGACGTGCCGTTGGTAGAGATTGATCTACTCGAAGGCCGCTCCGAAGCAGAGCTCGACGCGATCTCGGATGCGGTGCACGACGCGATGGTCGCCGTGCTCGACGTTCCTCATCGCGACCGGT
This sequence comes from uncultured Actinomycetota bacterium, assembly GCA_963801435.1. Taxonomy (GTDB): domain Bacteria; phylum Actinomycetota; class Thermoleophilia; order Solirubrobacterales; family Solirubrobacteraceae; genus Palsa-465. The sequence continues at coordinate 1,204 of CAWDFE010000022.1, read as the reverse complement.
TTCAGATCATCACCGAACGTCCCCCCGGGTACCTGCGCTTTGACCCGAGCTACCTCGACATAGACCGTGACGAAGGGTTTCTGCTGATCCGGATCACGCTCTCCGCGGGCAGGACAACCCACGCCAAGCAGGCGTTCTACCGCCGCCTTGCAGGGCTGCTGGCCGAGTGCACCGGGATGCGACTCGAGAACCTCGCGGTGGTCATGGTCGAGAACGAACGCGAGGACTGGTCCTTCGGCCACGGGCACGCCAGCTACCTCGAGCTTCCGCGTAGCGCCTGGCGATGACATCGAGAGGCCCGCGCCGACGAATCGTGGCACGTGCCTGGTCGCCGAAGGCTCGCAGGCCGCGGCTGCTGTGTCACGCGAAAGCGATCATGCGTCCAGAACGAGTACCGCTCGCCGCGATGGCGAGCATCGGGAGCGCTCCACGCGCAAGCGATCGCGAGGGTCGCAGTCGTCATGGTGCCCGCCTGCATCGGGAGGGTATGGGCGGACGCACAGCGCGCCCGGGACCGCAATATTGCTGCAACTCGCGTCCGTCGCAGGAGCGTCGCGTGGTTCGCACGGCGCTGCTGCTTGCCAGCGCTTGAAGCAACAGCGCCGCGAGATCACGACCGTGTTACGACCGCGTTGATGGTCGCGCGGAGCGTAGGCGGCACCGGAAGTCGCCCGGGCATTCGCACGACACCGGTGGCGGGCGCGTCACCGACGATCGTGTGCCGCGCGCGCGGCACACGAGCGGATGGCCCGACGGGGGGCGGGCGGCTACGAACTCGCGGTGACGTTGGCCTCGAGCGCCGCCAGACGCTCCCGCTCGCCGTCGTCGCGGCGGTGGTCGACGTTTCGGGGCGCTAAGGGGCACTGATCGGGCACTGGCACGCGGCGCAGAAGAGCGTCGACCTGGATGCCCTTGCGCGGCGGGCGATCGGGGGCGGCTGACCCTTGCTGTGTGAGCAGGAACGCGCCGACAGACTGTGGCGTGGCGGACTTCTCATACATACGACGAGACGCCATCAATCCAGGATCGGTCGACACTGGCTGGCCGAGCGAGACGTTCGCGAGCAGCTCCGGCCGTTGTTTCCCCGCCGGTCGCTCGGCCTGCCCGACGACATCGCAGATGTCGTCGCTGCGCTCAGCTCGCCCGACTGCGCCTGGATCACCGGGCAGCTCATCAACGCCGAAGGCGGCTTTCGCCGTTGAGG
>CAWDFE010000021.1:0-127712 GCA_963801435.1 uncultured Actinomycetota bacterium | reverse complement strand
CGGTGGCCCGCGCCACCGGCGCGACTGCGCCGACATGGTCAAAGTGGGTATGGGTGAGCAGGATCGCCTCGACGGTCGTGATGCCGAGGGCCCGGAGCGCGCCGATCAGCCGCTCGGCCTCGTCGCCCGGGTCGATCATCACGGCCCGGTCGGCGTCGGGGAGCCTGACGATGTAGGAGTTCTCCTGCACCGGCCCCACGGTGAACATCCGAGCGTCGATCACCGCTGCTGAAGCTGCTTTCGCAGGTAGCGGCGGTACATGTAGCCGTCCAGGTAGTACCCGGACGGGATGTAGAGGAGCATCGCCAGGACGGCGAAGATCAACGCGGGTACGACCCGGAACTTGTTGGTCACCAGCAGGAAGATGAAGATGAAGCCGGTTGCCAGCAGCGCCTTCTTGATGGCGGCGTTCCACGTAGGCGGCTTGGGGACGCGCGCCGCGCTGCGTTTGGTCCTGTCCTGCTTTTTGCGCTCCTCCGGCGTGGGCGGGCGCCCGGTGCGGCCGCGGGCCTCGATGGTGCCGGCGGCGTTGCCGCGGTGCTTGCTCCGCCGCTTGCGCTTGGTCTGTGCCATGTGTGAAGTGGAGCTTACGCGGTGCGGGCGTGCCGGTGAAGGGATTGTTCGATCGTGGCGTAGCCACGAAGAGGAATCCCCGTCGGGAAACCCTCGAAGGCGGCCTCCGGGGCGAGCCCGACGAGCTCGGCGCCGGCCACCGGAGCATGTCGGGCCACCGCCTCCACGACGGCGCGCAGCGGCGTGGCGCGATGGTCCTCGACGTTGGTGGAGACCTGGGCCAGGCCCGACTGTGCCAGCCACAGCCCGATCGCCCGCAGGCCAGGGAGGCCCTCGTCGCCTGACTCCCGGATGTGGGCCGCGATGCGCCTGGCGTCCTCGACGCTGGCCGGCGGCTCGAGCTCCACGTTGAAGGCGACGAGGGGCGGGCGGGCGGCGACGAGGACCGCGCCGGCGGTGGGATGGAGATGGGGCGGCCCGAAGTCCGGCCTCAGCTCCCCGGCCTCGATCCGGCGCCGGAGCTCGGCGGGGCCGCCGCGCCGGAGCTCGGCCCGGGTCCGGCCGCCGGCGAGGGCGCCGTAGAGGAAGACGGGAAGCTCCAGCTCGATGGCGAGAACGTCGGCCAGCACGAGCGCCTCGGCGGCTGCCGCCCCGCGATCCTCCTCGTTCAGGTAGATGATGGGGGCGACGTCGACGGCGCCCACACGCGGGTGGATGCCCTCGTGCGCGCCAAGCCGGATCGACCGGACGGCCTCCCAGGCCCCGCTGGTGACCGCCTGCGCGAGCTCGCCCGGCCGACCTGCCAGCGTGTAGGCGCTGCGGTGGTGGTCGACATCGGAGTGGACGTCGAGCAGCGCGTCGCCGAACGCGGCGGCGATCCGCTCGATCGTCTCGGTGTCTCTCCCCTCGGAGACGTTCGGATAGGCCAGCAGCGTCGTCAAGGGCGCCGGATCATAGGCTCCGGGAACCGCGCCGCCCAGGGCTCGGGCCGGATGCGGGCGGCGTTGATGACGTAGGCGAGCGTGCGGTACCAGCCGGCGGTGACGATGAGCTCCAGGAGCTGTTGCTCGCTGTAGCGCTCCGTCAGCTCCGCCCACAGGTCGTCGGACACGGTCGCGGTGTCGTGGAGTTCGTCCGCGAGGCGGACCAGGAGCGCGTCATGCTCTGACCAGCACGGGTCCTCGGCCGCGTCGGCGCCGCCGGCCGTGGCGGTGAGCTGCTCGGCGGTGAGCCCCACCTGCCGGGCGTAGGCCACCGCGTGCACGCCCCACTCATACTCCGCTCCGGACAGCGCGCACGTGCGGTGCAGCACGATCTCGCGGTCGCGCGCCGGCACCACGCCGTGGTTGAGGATCCCGGAGCCGAGCGGTCGCATCCGGGACATCAGCTCGCCGTGGACCGCGAGGGTCCGGAACAGCGCCAGCGGCTCGATGGTCCCGCCCGGCGGCATCCACCGTCGGAGCATCTCCTCCACATCGGGCTCGTACGGGGGCTCGAGCGCGGGGATCCGTGGCTCGGTGGGCGTGGCATCCATGGTCATCGCTAAGCTCCTTCAGCTTCGAAAACAAGAGCAAACTGTTTGCCAGATGGTAGCTTCGAATTCCAAAGCACACAAGGCCCCCGGGGACCCGCGGCCAGGGCGGCCCGCCCGCGGCTCGGCCAGCGGGCGGCCGATCATGGCCCTGCTCGACCTGCTCGGCCGCCGCTGGGCGCTGCGCGTGCTGTGGGAGCTGCGCACCGGCGAGAGCCTCACATTCCGCGAACTCCAGGCCCGCTGCTCCGAGGTGTCCTCCAGCGTGCTCAACGACCGCCTGCGCGAGCTGCGCGGGGCCGGGATCGTCGTTTCCGAGCGCGGTCGCGGGTATGCGCTGACGCCGGAGGGCATGCGGCTGCTCGAGGACCTCGCCCCTCTGGACGGCTGGGCCAGCGGCTGGGCGCGGCGCGCCGCTCGAGCGCCGAGCCCTCAGGGTCCGGAGGCTTAGCGCCCCGCCATCTCGTCGATGCAGACGGCCGTGGCGACGATGAGCGCGTCGTCCTGGCCGGGGGCGATCTCGATCCCGTAGGTGTCACGGACGCGGAACCAGCGCTTGGAGATCTCCGCCACCTTGTGCCCATCGCGCTCGATCTCGTACTCGTGCTCGACGATGTTGCCCTTGGCGCTCAGGTCCCCGCCGTTCGCGACCTCGATCGCGAAGCGGTCGTGGATCGGCGAGACCAGGGCCTTCTTGATCGTCGCCACTGTGTCCCCGTCGCGCTCGACCTCCATCGTGTCGCGCACCCTGAGCTTGCGCTCCTGGATCTTGAACAGCTCCTCCCCGGACGCACTCTCCAGGATGAACGTGCTGCGCACCCGCATCGCCTTGCCATCGACCTTGAACACCCGCTCGCCGCCGTCGGTCTCAACCCAGAAGTCATCCCCGATCGCGAACAGCTTCTCGCGCATCTGATAGCGAGTGCCCTCCGGCTCGTCGTGCCTGCGTAGAAATCCCATCCGCCACTCCTTTCAACCGGTCGCGACCAAGTCTGCAGTCCCGGCGCCGGGCTCTCAAGGGTGCGGACATGCCACTTGGCCGGCGGGCCACGCTCCGCGCTTCACGGCGGCCGGATCCGCCCGGCCGCCGTTAGACTCCGCCCCTCCCCGCCGGAGTAGCTCAGTCGGTTAGAGCAGCGGAATCATAATCCGCGTGTCGGGGGTTCGAGTCCCTCCTCCGGCACTCAGAAAAGCCCCGCTCCGGCGAGGTTTTTTCGCTCTTCGGCCTGACGCGGCTCTGAGGCACCCGGACTCGTGTTTCGGTGCCCGACGTGGCGGCCGTTGACGCGCGGGGACGCCGGGATGCGCGCGCGGCTGGGCGCGGCGCGGCTGCGTCGCCCTCGCAGAGCGTCTCGCGCTGGCACCGAACAACGGAATTTTTCCGGATGCCCGTTCGGAAAACTGCAAGCCTCGACTACTGAGCGTCGAGGCTTCTTACAATGGCGGCGATGTCGGCCGAGCAGATCGACGACTACCTCCGGGATGTCGACGAGCCGAAGCGGAGCACGCTTCAAGTTCTGCGTCGGACGATCCTTGACGTGATCCCCGACGCGGAACAGGGAATTTCGTATGGGATGCCGGCGTTCCGTATGCAGGGCAAGACGGTCGCGGGGTTCGCCGCTTTCAAGGACCACCTCAGCTACCTGCCGCACAGCGGCACGGTCCTCGGGCAGCTTGCCGACGAGCTAGACGGCTACACGATGACAAAGGGGTCGCTGCACTTCCCCGTTGACCGGCCACTGCCGAAGGCGATCGTCGCCAGGCTCATCGCCGTGCGCCTCAGCGAAGCCGACCGACGCTCGCCCTGACAGCGGCCTGACCGTCTCACAGCTGAACGGCCAGCGGGCGCTCGTAATCACCCAAGTCCGCGGAGGAGCGTCGTCGCGTCCCTGGCCTCTGTGACTTGATCGAGGCGAACGAGCCCAGGCTGATCGCGTTCACGAGTACGCGAGCGAAGACGGGACCGAGGTCGGGTCGTCCAGGTCCGCATCGGTGGTTGCTCCCGGGAACACGGCAGAATGGGGTGATGGACGCGATTGAGGCCCCGTCGGGCCATACCCCGGAAGGTGGCGTGCTGGTCGGCAGCGAAGGCGCCCGGCGGCGTCTGGTGGTCTTCGAGGATCCGCAATGCCCCTACTGCCGTGAGTTTGAGGACGTCTCGGGAGATCTGCTGCGCCGCGAGGTCGCGGCGGGCGCGGTGGCGGTGGAGTATCGAATCCGGTCCTTTCTGGGAGTCGAGTCTGTACGCGCCGCCAACGCGCTGGCGGTCGCTGCGGAGGGCGGCAGATTCGATGAACTGCATCGCGAGATCTTTCTCAACCAGCCACCGGAGCACAGCGGCGGGTTTACGAGCGAAGACTTGTTAGAGCTCGGCAGGCGCGCCGGTCTGACCGACCCCGAGTACGTCACGGCGGTCAGGCAGGGGCGCTACGAGAGCTGGGTGCGCGAGATCGACGCGGTCTTCGAGGGTCAAGACCCGGACGGCACGCCCGGCGCTGTGCTGGACGGCCAGCCGGTCGATCCCGAAACGCTGTATGACGCCGAGGCCCTGGGTGCACTGATCCGCGGCTGATCCGCTCCAAGGCTCACCAGCGCCGATCGAGGCCGCCGCGCCGCCACGATCAACACCTCGGCCCCTGGATGCCCCCTCAAACGTCTCGTGCCCGACCGCAAATGGCCCGGGGAAGAACCCGAGCGCCGCCACGGGATGGTCAAGGTCACAGCGCGCGACAGCAAGCGGTCACACGAGGGCGCCACGCGGATCTGGGAGCTGAGGGTCAGGGACCTCCTGCCCAGCGACCTGGCCGGCTGGGAGGAACACGAGCTGGCGCATCGCCGACCAGAGTAACCGCGCAATCACCGCGACGAATGAGAACGCACCGCGTCGCCGTTCCCAGCACCGCCCGTCCGCGAGCCCGATCCCGAAGTCTTCCCGTGACCTCACCGACGTTCCTGCCCTTTGCACCCTTGGAACGTCGACTGGGACGGTGTTCCCTAGTCCGCAGCGCCGGGCCTCGGGAAGGCGCAGCGCTAGGGGAGAAGCGGCACGCCAGCCGCGAGGACCAGCACGGAGCTGCGTGCGCGGTTAAGCTCGTTGCGGACGTCACCGCCGATCACGACGTGGCCGGCCGGCGCCCCCGGCTGCGATCCGACGACGATAAGGTCCACCGGCTCGGAGCGTGCCTCGCGAAGCGTCGCCCCGAGTCTCGCGGCCAGCGTGCTTGCGGTCTTGCGGGCGACATCGTTCGTGGGGCCGGCGAGAGGCACAGCGATCGATCTGATTGGCGTACCGAGCTGCGTCCGCAAACCGGCGGCGGCGATGGCAACGGCCACCGCACCACCGTCGAGGAGGTGCTGAGCGGACGTGCCGGGCTCTACGTGACCGGGCGTGGTCCGGTAGTCCGAGCCAAACACGACCACCGACGCTTCCTCACTCTCGGCCAGCTGCCCCAACCCGGCGCCGGTCGAAGCACCGATGACGACGTGGCGGGGGATGGCCGCGTCGCCGAACGTGGCGGCGCCTCGCTCGAGGCGCCGGTCGGCGTCATGCTGGGCAAGCTCTTCCCGGCGGGGGTCAAATTCACGCGAATGGCGTACATATGCGAGCGCCAACGTGAAACCGGCCCGCGCCAGCATCTTGCCCAGCGCAAGCGCGTCGTCATCATTCGCAGTTCCGTCATAAGAGATGATCACGTGGGCGCCCATTGGTCAGAGAATCCTTTGCGGCCCAGTATCGCGCAGTCAGCGGCCGCATGGATCATCGCTACGTCCCTGGGCGCGACCACTGCAGGTCACGTCCTGTGTACGGGGACGGCACGTCTCGCCTGCGCAAGGCCATCGACCGGCGGACGGTGAGACGGCGCTCTCACGCGGTTGACGGAAGTGCGCTAGTCAGCCCACCAGTCGCGCTGGCCATCGACGTCTTCGCGCGGCGCGTCGCCAAGATTGGGCGCGCCGATAACGAGGATCTCGAGGCCCTCGGGCCCGGCCTCGTAGCCTCGCCACGCACCGGGTGAGACGCGCACCGCGTCCCACTCCTTCAGCTCGACGATCTCGTCGTCGACCTTCATCCGCCCGGTCCCGCGCACGACCACGTACACCTCCTCCTGCTTCTTGTGCGTATGGCCGTACGGAAAGCGATAGCCGGGCGGGACGCGCTGGTAGCTCAGGCCGGATCTCTCGAGCTCAAGCGCGCCTGTCGCCATGCGGAACTCCAGGTCCGGCGCGCCGTCAAACCTGGACCCGACGTCCTCCAGGTCCTCCTTGAGGTTCCGGAGCGTGAACGGCACGGGCGTAATTTTATGGCACCCCTGGCTGACGCCAATTGACGACTTGGAAGTCGGCGTCTGCGCCGCAGACGACTGGCGCTCCGCGAGCCGGTCCTAGGGTCAGTACTCGTTCTTGAGGTTGAAGTAGGAACCACGAATGGTTCCGGCCAGCTTGGACTTCTGCCTCGCGAACTTAAACCGCGAGGCGAGCTCCTCGGGGACCTCCATCCCTTCGGAGAGCTTGAAACCGACTGCCCGCTTCTTGGCGTCGTCAACGGTGTACATCACGTTGATCGACAGACCACTCTCGTAGAAGACGTACGCCATTCGGATGTTCTCGACCTGAAATTCCGTCGCCTCGAGAGGGCGAGACGCGATGGTGATGTCGCGTTCTTCCTTGAGGATGCGGTGCACCCAGTCGATGGTTGCCTTGGCGTCGCTCGCAGGCTCCACCATGAAGACGTGGTCGTACTTGTTCTTGAAGTAGCGGGCCTCGTTCGCCCGCAGACCAGCGAGCGCCGCCGCGACCGGCGACGACTCCAGCCCCACGGTCGAGACGGTTGTGAAATCCACGGTGAAGGTCATGATGCACTCCCGAGCGCGCCAAGGTCTATCCGTCTGCGTCGCCCGTACGCTACCCCAGCCGGCGTTCGTTCATCGGTTCGCTTAGGGGACACTGCGAAGAATCCTTATCGGACGACCAGCCCGACCGTGTCGCGTCTGTGCTTCAGGCGTTTGTCGAGCCGGTCGGACCACGCCCGCGTGGCTGCCTTCACCGCGACACATCATTGAGCGTCTGTGAGGAGCGGGCGGCCGCCGATCGGGGGACGTTCTGGCCCGAGGACGTGACTGCCGACGCGGCGGCCTCGGCGAGCGCCGCCAGGAGGGCGGCGGTGGCCGGCGGGTCGGGCGGCTCGCCGTAGGTCGCGGCGTAGATGTGCCGCTTTGACTCGGGCAGTTCGGTCGCGACGACGCCGTCGATGTGGTGGGCGCGCAGCGCCAGCCCGGTCTGGGTCGCCACCCCGAGCCCGGCGGAAACCCACGCTTGCATCACAACCATGTCATCGGAGCTGTAGCCGATCCGCGGATCGAACCCGGCATCGGCGCACAGAGACAGCAGGTGGCTGCGGCATCGCTCGCAGCCGGCGATCCACGTCGCGTCGCGCAAGGTGGCCAGCCCGCGCTCGTGACGCGTCGACAGCACATAGACCGGATCGTCAAGGAGGTGATGCAGGCGCACCCCGGGAGGCTCGGGCTCGGTCTCGTCGTAGCGGAAGATGATCGCGACCTCGACCTTGCCGGTGCGCAGCAGCTCAAGCGCGTCGAGCGGATGCGTGTCGGTCAGGCTGATCTCCAGGCTCGGATACCGGTTCGCCAGCGCCGCCAGCGCCGCAGGCACGAGCGATCCATTCGCCGAGGCGAAGCCGGCGAGGCGAACGCGGCCGGCGTTCAATCCCACGTGGGCGGACAGCTCCGCGCCGGCGGCATCGATCCGGCCGATGATCTCGGCGGCGCGGTCGGCCAGCAGCTGCCCGGCGGGGGTGAGCCGGATCCCGCGGCCGACTCGCTGCAGCAGCTTCGCGCCGGTCTCGGCCTCGAGCCGGGCGAGGTGGTGGGTCACCGACGGCTGGGAGTAGTGGAGATCTTTCGCCGCCGCGGTGACCGATCCATGACGTGCGACGGCGTCGATGACGCGCAGCCGGTTGACGTCCAGCATGCATCAACTCTATCTATGAGTCAGGACGAAGGTTGGCATTGGACGTATGAGCCGATGGGGCGCAAGCTGAAAGGCATGATCCCGACCCAGATCCGCCCCGCCAGCCGGCTGAGCCCACTCGCCGCCGGTATCCGCACCGCCGTCGACAGCCATGCCGACTGGGCCGAGACCGCGCAGCTCGTCGCCGACCAGCTGCGCCGGCACCTGCCCACCCCGGACGTCCTCACCGCCGAGCAGCGGCTCGGTTCGCCGGACGGCTACCGCACCCACACGCTGCACGTCGAGCCCGACGGATCGTTCTCGATCGTCGCGCTGGTCTGGCGGCCCGGCCAGCTCACGCGCGTCCACGATCACATCACATGGTGCGCCTTCGGCGTCATCCACGGTGTGGAGCATGAGGAGCTGTTCGACGCCGACGGCAACGTGATCGGCGGCAGTGACAGCCACGTCGGCGACGTCAGCGGCTTCGCACCGCCGGGCGATATCCACCGCGTCCACAACACCGGGGACACGACCGCGATCTCCATCCACATCTACGGCACGGACATCACCCGCGTCGGGTCCAGTGCCCGCCGCTACTACGACTGACCTTGATCCAGACGGCAAGAGGAACCAACAACCTCGATAAAGGAGCAGCAGCCATGTCACTCGTGTACGTCCACCACTTCTCCATCTCACTCGACGGCTTCGGCACCGGTGAGGGTCAAAGTGCCGACGCACATTTCGGTCACGCCGGGGAGAGGCTGCACACGTGGATGTTCACCACCCGGTGGTGGCAGCCCGGCGGTAGCGGCGGCGTCGACTACGCCTTCCTCCAGCGGCACGATCGGGGGATCGGTGCCGAGATCATGGGCGCCGGGAAGTTCGGCCACCCCGGATGGCACGAGAACCCGGAGTGGAAGGGCGCGTGGGGTCCCAACCCTCCGTTCCACACACCGGTCTTCGTTCTCACCCATCACACGCGCCCGTCGATCGAGATGGAGGGCGGCACGACGTTCCACTTCCTCGACGCGTCGCCTGCCGAGGCGCTCGAGACGGCCCGCGAGGCCGCGGACGGCAAGGACATACGCATCGGCGGAGGTCCCACCGTGATCCGCGACTTCCTTGCTGCCCGACTCGTCGACCACATGCACATCGTGGTGGTCCCGATCCTGCTCGGCCGAGGCGTGCGGCTCTGGGACGGACTGGAAGGTCTCGAGAAGGGCTACGAGGTCGAGGCTACGTCCTCGCCCAGCGGAGTCACGCATGTGACGTTCACCCGTGAGGGTGTCTGAACCGCTTCGTCGAGAGCCCGCGTCAGCGAGAACGTCTGAGCGCTCGACATGCCCTACTGCGTCGAACGATCGAGCCACTGCGCGTCATCCACGATCAGCGCCAGGGGCCCGTGTCGGCGCACAGGCGGATGACCTGATCGGCGGCGAGCACGACGAGGAACGGGTCGGGCTCGGACGCGTCGGCGATCCCGAAAGCCGCTTGAAGGGCGCGCCGGCGCGGGTCCGGAAGCAAGTCCACCAGGTCAGCGATCGGGTCGAGGAGCCGATGGAGCCCGGCGAACGCCAGCTCCGCCTCCGACTCCACGCCCACCGTACCCAGCGCCCGGGCGCCCATCGCGTGCGCACACTTCAGTGCATGCCCCAGTAACGAGGACTTTCCGATGCCCGCCTCCCCTCGCACGAGCAGCACGCCACCGTGCTCATGCAGGCAATCCAGGACCGTCTCGAGGCGCTTCCTCTCGGCCTCGCGCCCGATCAACTCGAAACCGGGATCGTCCCGAGTGCCCGCGGTCACCAACTGAGCATATGCCTCCGGACGAGCACAGGCCCTCCGTCATGTCACTGCCCAAGGCGGTGGCCATCGAGCCGATCCTGGAGGCGGCTCCCGGCTCACTCCGGCCCTATCACGGACGGCTGAACCGAGGCACGCTGGCACACGCGCTTCTGCTTCGCCGACAGCGCCGTTAGGTCAGCGCCCGCGAACGTGACCCGCGGCCATCCGCCCGAGCTCGAACGCTGCCGTTCCGGTTGTCACCACCGGGTCTTGGGCTGCGAACTCGCGAAGCACGTGCTCGTCGTCTTCCTCGACCACCGCGAGTCCGTAGGAGTCCCCGTCGGTGAGAACGGGGCCGAACACGACCATGTCGCCGCGCTCGAGGTACGGCCGCCAGTGGACAGAGTGGCGGCCCATGATCTCGCGCTCCGCGTCGGTCAGGGTTTGAGCGAAGTTCGGGCGCGGCGCGATTAGGCGTAGGACGAAGGTGGCCATACCGCCGGACTCTACGCCTGCGCGACGATACTAGGGGCGCACCCGCTCCGGGCGGACGGATGCGCACGCCTCCAGGCCGAGGGCTAGGATTTCAAGCCGTGGGGAACGGCTCGCTCGAGCGCATCGGAGCGCCATCGCCTGGCATGGCGGCCGCTGATGTCGCATGACCGTGAGCGTCCAGGGATGGCCCGCCGCCGGGTGGTCATCGTCGGGGGCGGTTTCGGTGGTCTGGAGGCGGCCCGTCGTCTGAAGGACGCGAATGTGGACGTGACCGTGGTTGACCGTCACAACCACCTCCTGTTCCAGCCTCTGATCTACCAGGTGGCCGCGGGGGCGCTGTCCTCCGGCCAGGTGGCCGCGCCGATTCGCCACCTCCTCAAGCGGCAGGCCAACGCGACGGGGCTGATGGCCGCGGTCACGGACGTCGACGTGGCACGACGCCAGGTAGTGCTCGACAGCGGGGAGACGCTGGCTTACGACACTCTAATCGTGGCGTGCGGCGGTCAGACGTCGTACTTCGGCCACGACGAGTGGCGGGGCGTCACGTCTGGGCTGAAGACACTCCGCGACGCCGTCGATCTTCGCGACCGGATCTTCGGCGCCTTCGAGGAAGCCGAGCGTACCTCGGACGTTGCCGTGCGTGACGAGTGCCTGACCTTTGTGGTCGTGGGCGGGGGACCCACCGGTGTCGAGGTCTCGGGTCAGCTCGCGATCCTGTCACGCCACACCATGAAACGTGACTTCAGGCGGATCGACCCGCAAGCGGCGCGCGTGATCCTGCTGGAGGGGGGCGAACGGGTCGCGGCGGCGTTCAGCCCGCGTACCTCGGCCAACGTCGCCAGGCAACTCGCCGAGCTCGGCGTCACCGTCCGTGAGCGCGCCACGGCCACAGACATCGACGAGCACGGAGTGACAGTGAGGGTCGGCGAGACCACCGAGCGGATCGCCACCCGAACCGTGGTGTGGGCCGCCGGCGTGCGCGTGGCACCGATCGCCGAGGTGATCGCCCGGGCTGCCGGCGCCGACGCCGACCGGGGCGGTGGCATCAAGGTCAATCCCGACCTGACGCTCCCGGGCCACCCCGAGATCTCGGTGATCGGCGACGCCGCGCGTCTCACCGGGCCCGATGACAAGCCGCTGCCCGGCCTGGCGACCGTCGCGATCCAACAGGCCCGGTACGTCGCAAAAGCGATCCGAGACGAAGAGGCGGCCTCGACGCCGTTCAAGTACTTCGACAAGGGCGCGCTGGCGGTCGTTGGCCGCGGCAGAGCGGTAGGCGAAGTCAGAGGTCATCGGTTCTCCGGGCTGATCGCCTTTCTGATCTACATTGCGGTGCACCTCTTCTACCTCGGCGGCGTCGGCGGACGGCGGATCACGGTGGCAATCACCGCAGTCGGATCGCTGTTCGGAGCACGGGAGAGCCGGGTCATCGAGGGCGAGCTCACGAGCTTGGAGCCCCCAACGTCGACTCCCGAACCGCAACCGAGCGACCACCTCACGTGATCTCGCTCCGTTGGAAACGCCGGCCCCACGTCTAGGTAGGCCGTATCCCGCGGTCGACCAGGATGGACTGGTTGGTGAGGCACGGGTTACGGACGATCGCGGCGATCAAGTTAGCGACCTCTTCGCCGCGCCGATGCCACGCGAGCCGCCGGTGACGAGGGCAACCGCCATCACCGTGACGATATCGGTGCGCGAGAACCCTCGGGTAGCATCCGTTGCGCGAGCCGGCGACATTTCCACTGGTCAAGGGGGACTGACGGGTGAGCAGCGCAATTGAAGGTGACGCCGAAATCCGGGCTCGGCTCCAACAGCACTGGGAGGCCTCCGAGCGCGGGGACGTCGACACCGAGCATGCGATCTACGCTGCGGACGCGATCCTGGACTACCCGCAGTCCGGCGAGCGCTTCAGAGGCCGGTCAACGATCCAAGCGCAGCGCGGCGGGCACCCGGCCGAACGCCATTTCACCATCCGCCGGATCCTGGGGGGCGGCGATGTGTGGGTGAGCGAGTGCGTGATCACGTATGACGGCGTGCCGTCGTACTCGGTCAGCGTCATGGAGATCAGCGACGGTCTGGTCACGCACGAGACCCAGTACTTCGCCGACCCCTTCCCCGCGCCTCCCGGGCGCGCTGCGCTGGCTGAGCAAATTCCGGCCCGCGACCGGTAAGCCGGCGCCAGCGCGGTCGTCTCTGCGCGGAGGGCTAGGGGTCTGACGGCCGTGTCTCGGTCCAGTCGACGTAGAGCTTTCGCTCGGCGAACAACCAGCTGCTGTCAAGCTTGAGCTTGACGAACCTGTCGTGATAACGAAGATACGCGACCATGAGCGTACGCACGCCGGCCTGAGTGAACAGGTGATGCGCGATGCAGTAGCTCTCGCCCGTCGCTCGGTCGCCATTGAGCGCGATCGTGCTTTGGCCGTTGAAGTGCATCGTCGCCTCGTAGGTGTTGAGCGCCTCGAACACCGGCGTGAGCGACTCGCGGCCGTCGAGTATCTGGGTGGGCTCCGATCCCTGGCCGTCCATGTAGACGAGGAACTGCGTGTCGTCGGTGAACAGTGACTTCTGGCCGTCGGCGTCACGACGGTCAGCGCAGTGCGCGTAGGCGTCGACGAGCTCGCGGATCGCCACGCGGTCCGCGAGCTCGACCGCCCCGATCTCTGTGTGGACCATGGATGATCAGCCAGCCGTGACCGCGTGGTAGCTGCCATGGCGGAACTCGTCGACGAGCCCTGGACGTGTCGGCTCCCACCCGAGTCCGGCACGGGCGCGGCCCGCCACCGTGGCCTGATCGAGCAGGAGGACCTCGGCGAAGTAATCCCCCAAGCGGGCCCGAGCCTCATCATCCGATCCGGGTACCGCTCCAGCGGCGCCTGCCGCGACGGCGGCCGCCTCGGTCAGTTCGGCAACCGTGGAGGTGAGCCCGTTGCCGATGATGTAGCGGCCACGGGCCGAGTCGTGTTCCAGCACGCGCCGGAAGAACGCCGCGAGGTCACCGACGTGAACGGTGGCCCAGTGCTGCTGTCCGCTGCCGAGCATGATCAGGTTGCCGGCGTCGTCTCGGGGCGAGCCGAGGAGCAGTCCGGGGATCCCTCCCCCACCATGGCCGTAGGCGACGCCGGAGACGATCACGACTCCGCGCATGTCCCGCGCCGCGAGCACGCGGTGCTCGATGGGCGGCTTCCACGCCACGAGCGCCGGCGCGTTGATCGGGGAGTCCTCGCTGATCGCGGTATTGCCACCGTAGATCCAGAGCCCGCTGATGTGGAGGTAGGGCCTCCCGGTGCGATCGAAAGCAGCAATCGCGGCATCGGCGACCGCGGCGTCGAGGTCTGCGCTGGTCGCGTCACCGGGGCTGGCCGTGTGGACCGCCCCGTCCGCATCGCTGAGCAGGCTCACTACTGCCTGACGGTCGTAGAGGTCGACCACCGCGGGGCTGGCGCCGCGTGCGGCGACAACATCGGCCTGGCCCTTGTCCCGGACGAGCGCGATCACCTCGTGGCCGTGGCTCTGCAGTTCCGTGAGTACGTGAGATCCGATGAATCCGGTTGTCCCGGTGAGTGCCACTCTCATGTCCGAACAGCCTCCTGCGTCCTTCGTATTTGATCAATCGATTGCTTGAGTTTACTCTCGGTTCGATACTTGTCAAGCACGCGCTTGACTTGTTTCAAGCTTTTGATTGAATGCACTGTCGTGGATGTTGCGAGGACCGACGGACGCCGCGAGGCCGGGCTTCGGACGCGGACGCGACTCATGGACGCCGCCCTGGAGCTGCTTGCCGACCGAGGCGAGGACGGCGTAACCCTGCGCGATCTCACGGATGCGGCGGGCGCCAATGTCGCCGCGGTGAGCTACCACTTCGGATCGCTGAAATCACTGTGCGACGCCGCGATTGAAGCCGCGCTCGAGCACTACCTCGACGCTCAGCAGGCGACGGTCAGCGCCCTCGACCCCGATGAGGCCACGCTCGAGACCCTCGCGGCCGCCTTCGCCCAACCGATGATCAGCGCTCTGGCTGCTGGGGGCCGGGAGCTCGCCACGATGCGGATCGTGGCGCGGGCGGGCATCGACCCGCCAGAGGGGTGGGACCGGCTGTCGTCGCGCTTCGATCGGATTCGTGGCGACGTCGTGCGCGTGCTCAAGGCGAACGTTCCCGAGACCAGCGACCGGGCGCTGATCTTCCGCACGCGCTGCGCGGCTGGATTGCTCAACTGGCTGGTCCTCGCACCGGTTGGAGCCGAGCTGCGGAACAGGTCGCGCAAGCAAGTGGAGAGACTGGTGGTGCCGGCGGTCGCCGGCACGTTCCAAGGCGTGCGCTCCCACGACTAGTGGGTCTCCCGGGAATGTTGTGCTTGAAATGGCGAGGTCCGGGGGCCGCTGACCGAGGACGCAGGATCCGACGTGTGGCAGCGCCACACGAGGATCTGAGGACAACGGTCAGTGGTCATCCGGGCCCGCCATTTCGGGTGCAACGTTTGCGGGAGGCCCACTAGTGCGTGGCGACAAAGCGAGCGGCGATGAGGATCTCGACGAGGTCGGCGAACCGGTGCAGGTCGCAGCCGGTGCGCTCGGCGATCTTGCCCAGCCGGTAGTGGGCGGTGTTGACGTGGATGTGCAGCCGTTCGGCGGCGCGGCGGGCATTGAGATCGGAGGCGACGTACTCGCTGAGGGTGGCGATGAGAACACCGCCCTGCCGCACGTCGTCGTCGACGAACTTCTGAATCGAAGCCGGGATGAGGCGGGTCGCCGTGGGGTCGCGCCGCAGGGTCAGGTAGTGAAACGCGCTCATCCCGCTGAGCGCGACGACACCGGGTGCCGAGTCCAGGGACGCCCGCGCCAACTCTGCCTCGCGATAGGCGTCGGTGATCTCGTCAAGTCCGCTGACCACCGTGCTCACCCCGATCGCCAGCGACAGGCCACCAGCTTCGAGCCGGCGTTGGGCCCGCTCCAGACGCTGCGCCACACCATCGACGCCTCGATCCGGAGCCCGGGCCACCAGGTCGATCTTGCCGTGCCGCACCACCGTCAGCGGGGCGAGCGCCCCGCCGATGGCGCGCGCCAGCGCGGTGGCCGCGCTGCGCAGCGGCGACTCGTCGTCGGGGGTCGGCGTCGCGACGGCCGAGATGACGAGACAGAGGACGCCGGGCTCCAGCCCGGCTGCCCGCGCGGCATCCATGCGCGGGCCACCCGCCAGCGGCAGACCGGCGACGAGGTCCTCGAGCACGTCGCGCCGGATCCGCTCGCCGGTTGCCGCCAGCTGTTCCTCGGCCTCGATGTAGACCTCGGCGGCGTGGGTGGTGGCCACCTCGAAGTAGCGGGGCAGGTGCGAGGCGAACACGAGGGCGGCGCGACGGGAGTCGTCGTCGCGAGCGGAGGCGAGCGCCGCCTCCCACAGGACGCGCTCACCCACGTAGAAGGCGTTGACGAACTCGGCGATCGGGATGTGCCCGACGCGCTTGGCGGCGTGACCGCGGACGAACAGGAGTTCCTCGCGGGTGACCCCCCGTCCCTCGCTGAACGTGCTCAGGCTGATGCGCAGGTGCGAGAGCACGTGCGCCCTCACGTCGTCGCGCAAAGGAGGCGTCGCGTCGCGGTAGCCCGGGATCTCGGCGAGGATGAGCCGGGTCGCGGTGTCGGCGAGGTCGTCCAACTGGGCGTCAAGCGTGCGTCGCAGCCTGGCGATCGCCGCGGCAGGCGCGTCGGGAACGGCGGCGTCTGGGCTGTGCGCGGTCTGGGCGCGGGTCACGGTCACTGGGGCCCTCTCCGCGCCGGATTGTATGCCGCTCACAAAGGCCGGCCGCGAAGTTGTTGGGGAGACCCGATGCGCCAGGAGGGCCGCGGCGCAACGCTGTACAGGCAGCGTGACCCACACACCACACCGGGACGGAGCGATGAGCGAGAACCTTGCCCTCAACCTGATTGACAGCGCGCAGCGCGGCACTCAGCTGCCGGCCGTGCGCCTTGATGACACCGTGCTGTCCTACGGCGCCCTCGACGACCTCACGGCCAAGCTCGCCGGACTCCTGCGCGAGCACGGCGTCCAAGCCGGAGACCGGGTCGGGATCATGCTCCCCAACGTGCCGCAGTTCGCCGTGGCCTACTACGGTGTCCTACGAGCGGGGGGGATCGTCGTGCCGATGAATGTGCTGCTCAAGCGCCGCGAGGTCGCGTTCTACCTGGGCGACCCAGACGCGCGGGTCGTGCTCGCCTGGCACGAGTTCGCCGACGAGGCGAGGGCCGGCGCCGCGGAGGCCGGGGCCGAGTGCATCATCGTGCGGCCCGGCGAGTTCGAGCAGATGCTGGCCGCGGCCACGCCGGTGCGCGACATCGCCGCCAAGGTCGGCAGCGACACGGCCGTGATCCTCTACACCTCGGGAACGACCGGCCGGCCCAAGGGCGCGGAACTCACCCACGCCAACCTCCGGCGCAACGTCGAAGCCATGACGAGCATCTTCTCCGTCGGCCCCGACGACGTGATCCTCGGAGCGCTGCCGCTGTTCCATGCGTTCGGGCAGACCTGCGCGCTCAACGCGGCGATCGAGGCCGGCGCCTGCCTATCGCTCATCGCGCGCTTTGACGCCGGCACCGCGCTGGAGATCATCGCGCGTGACCGGGTCAACGTGTTCGAGGGCGTCCCCACCATGTACTCGGCGCTGCTGGCGCGCCCGGACGCCGATGACTACGACGTGACAAGCTTGCGGTTGTGCGTGTCGGGCGGCGCGGCCCTGCCAGTGGAGGTCCTGCGGGGCTTCGAGGCGGCGTTCGGGTGCATCGTGCTCGAGGGCTACGGGCTGTCTGAGACCTCGCCGGTGGCATCCTTCAATCATCCCAACCGCGGCCGCAAGCCCGGCTCGATCGGGACACCCATCGAGGGGGTGGAGATGAAACTGGTGGACGAGGACGGAGACGAGGTTGCCCCCGGCGAGGTCGGCGAGATCGCCATCCGCGGGCACAACGTCATGAAGTCCTACTGGCAGCGCTCGGACGCGACGGCAGAGGCGATCTCGGTGGACGGATGGTTTCGCAGCGGCGATCTCGCGCGCGTCGACGACGACGGCTACTACTTCATCGTCGATCGCAAGAAAGAGCTGATCATCCGCGGCGGTTACAACGTGTATCCCCGGGAGATCGAGGAGGTCCTTTACGAGCACCCCGCGGTACACGAGTGCGCCGTGGTGGGCATTCCCGATGCTTCGCTCGGCGAGGAGGTGGGCGCCGCGGTGGCGCTCAAGCCCGGGGCGGAGACGACGCCGGAGGAGCTGCGGGCGTTCGTCAAGAGCCAGGTGGCCGCCTACAAGTACCCCCGCCATGTCTGGCTGGTCGACGCTCTCCCCAAGGGCGCCACGGGCAAGATCCTCAAGCGCGAGATCGCGCTGCCGCCGGAGCTCGCCGCGGCCGCGGGGAGGGCGTGATGGCCGCCGAGGACAACCAGCAGGCCGGCCGCCGCGAGGGGGCGATCCAGTCCGGACTGGACGTGATGCTCGCCGACGCTGTCGCGGGTACCCCGCGGTTCTTCGCCCCCGGGCCGGCGGTCAAGGTCGCCGCCGGTCTCGCCCGCCGTCCCCGAGGCGTCGCCCGGCGCGCCGCGGGACTGACCACGGAGCTCGCGCGCGCGGCCACCGGTCGTTCACAGCTCGCCCCGGCCGGTGGGGACCGCCGGTTCGCGGACCGCGCCTGGCAGGAGAACTGGCTGCTGCGTGAGCTGCTCCAGGCCTACCTCGCGATCGGTGAGACGGTCGACGGCCTCATCGACGATGCCGGCGTCGATTGGCGGGCGCAGCGCCAGGCCCGTCTGGCCGCCGGGAACGTGATGGACGCGCTCGCACCCACCAACTTCCCGTGGTCAAATCCGGCCGTGCTCCGGGAGATCGTCGACACCGGCGGAGCCAACCTGGCCAGGGGGCTGCGCCGCCTGGCGCGGGACCTGTCCACGCCACCGCGGCTCCCGGCGACCGTCGACACGAGCCGCTTCGAGGTCGGCGGCAACCTAGCTGTCACCCCGGGCTCGGTGGTGCTGCGTAACGAGGTGCTCGAGCTCATCCACTACCAGCCGCAGACCGAGCAGGTGCGCGAAACGCCGCTGCTGGTCGTCCCGCCGACGATCAACAAGTACTACATCCTGGACCTGGCGCCCGGCCGCAGCCTCATCCAGTACCTCGTCGCCCAGGGGCAGCAGGTGTTCGCGATCTCGTGGCGCAACCCCGATCAGGAGCAGGGCCACTTCGACCTGGACACCTACGCCCGGGCGATCGGCGAGGCACGCGAGGCGGTGGCCGAGATCTCGGGCGCCGATGCCGTCAACGTGGGGGCCGCGTGCTCGGGTGGGATCGTCGCCGCCGGGCTGCTGGGGCACCTCGCCGCGTCCGGCGAGCTCGGCCAGGTCGCCAGCCTCACCCTCATGGTGTGCGCGCTGGACAACGCCCGGGCCGGAACGGTCTCAGCGTTCGCCACCCGCGACCTGGCGGCGGCGGCCGTCGCCGAGTCCGCGCGCAAGGGCTACGTCGACGGGCAGGCCCTGGCCGGCGTGTTCACCTGGCTGCGCCCCAACGACCTCGTCTGGTCCTACGTCGTCAACAACTACCTGCTCGGCAAGGAGCCGCCCGCGTTCGACATCCTCTACTGGAACCAGGACACGGTGCGGATGGCGGCCGGACTGCACCGTGACTTCATCCACATCGCGCTGGAGGACTCCTTCACCCGGCCCGGCGCGCTCGAGGTGCTGGGCACGCTGGTCGACATGTCGGCGGTGGACGTCGACGTCTATGCCGTCGCCGGCCTCAGCGATCACATCGTGCCGTGGGAGAACGCCTACCGCAGCGTCCAGCTGTTCGGCGGCGCGCGGCGGTTCGTGCTCGCCCGCAGCGGCCACATCCAGGCCCTCGTCAACCCGCCCCCCCGCGAGGGAGCCGAGACTCGCGCCAGCTACCGGGTTGCCGATGACGTCGCCGTCGATGCGGACGCGTTCGCGGCTCAGACGCCGAAGCTTGCCGGAAGCTGGTGGCCGGATTGGGACGGGTGGCTGGCCGCTCGCTCGGGCGCCATGCGCCGGGCGCCGCGCACCCTCGGCAACCGGCGCTTCCACGCTCAGGCCAAGGCACCGGGAAGCTATGTCCTCGCCAGCTGACATCCCACCGATGCCCGATGACCGGTGGTGGGGTCGGCCGCTGGCCGAGACCCGCTGGCAGCTGGAGCTGGCCCGGCTCCTCGTCGATCCGGTGCTACGGGGTCACGACGTGGCCCGCGGCGACGGCCGCCCGGTGGTGCTCGTGCCCGGCTTCGGTGGCGGCGATCAGACCCTGCTCGTGCTCGCGGGTTGGCTCTGGCGCATCGGCTACCGCCCCTTCACCTGCGGGTTCGTCGCCAACGTGAAATGCTCCGACCGCGCCGCTGAACGAGTCGAGCGACGTCTGGAACACCTGCACCGGCGCCACGGGCGGCGCGTGGCTCTCATCGGCCACAGCCGTGGCGGACACTACGTCCGCGCGTTGGGCAGCCGGCGTCCGGACCTCGTGTCTCACGCCGTGTCCATGGGCGCCGGGCTGCGGGAGATGCTGGCGGTGAGCTACCCCACCAATGCCGCGGTGGCCGCCGCGCGCACTGCCGCGCACCGGACGGGCCAAGCGCGGTCCCCGCGATGCCTGACCGAAGGCTGCGACTGCAGGTTCGCGCAGGACTTCGCCCGTCCGTTCCCGGCCGACCTGGTGCGCCTGACCAGCATCTACTCGCGTGGCGACGGAGTCGTGCGCTGGCAGGCCGCGCTCGCGCCCGACGCCGACTGCGTCGAGGTGACCGGCAGCCACGTCGGGCTCGTCTTCAACCGCAAGACCTACCGCGCCCTCGCCGCCGCGCTCGCCGCCCCGGAGCTCACCGCCCTCAAACCCACCGCTACGAGCAACTGACTCAGGAGAGGACCGATCGCCATGTCGAGCACCGCCAGCCCCACCCCATCGCTCTTCGAGAACCTCGGCCACGCCCTGTCCACGGACTACTTCTTCCTGCGCGAGCAACTCGCCGAGGACGAGCTGGAGGTGCTGCGCCGTGTGCGGCGCTTCGTCGACGACGAGGTGCTGGCGGTGATCGGCGGCTACTGGGAGCGCGCCGAGCTCCCGTGGCCCCTTGTCCGCCGGCTCGGCGAGCTGGGCATCGTCGGCGAGGAGATCGCCGGCTACGGGTGCCCCGGCCTCAGCCCGATCGCGTGTGGGCTCATGCACATGGAGCTCAACCGAGGCGACGGGAGCCTCGGGACGCTCGTCGGCGTGCAGTCCGGCCTCGCCATGAAGTCGATCGCCCTGCTCGGGTCCGAGGAGCAGAAGGAGCGGTGGCTGCCCGAGATGGCCCGGCTGGAGAAGCTCGGCGCGTTCGCGCTGACCGAGCCCGATCACGGCTCGGATTCCGTGGCGCTCGAGACATCCGCGCGCGGGGACGGCGATCGTTTCGTGCTCAACGGGACCAAGCGCTGGATCGGCAACGGGAGCATCGCCGATGTGATCGTCGTGTGGGCGCGGGGCGAGGACGGCCAGGTCCAGGGCTTCCTGGTGGAGCAGGACACGCCCGGCTATGACGCCCGTGTGATCGAGGGCAAGGGCTCCCTGCGCGCGATCTGGCAGGCCCACATCGAGCTGGTCGATGTGGTCGTACCGGCCGAGAACCGTCTGCCCGGCGGGCGCACGTTCAAGGACACAGCGCGCGTGCTGGCGGGAACGCGGAGCACGTGCGCGTGGGCGGCGTTGGGCCATGCCGTCGCCGCCTACGAGACCGCGCTGACCTATGCCAAACGGCGGACGCAGTTCGGCAAAGCGCTGGTGAGTTTCCAGATCATCCAGGACCGGCTCGTGAGGATGCTCGCCGAGGTGACCGCCATGCAGCTGTACTGCCTTCAGATCGGGCGGCTGGCCCAACGCGGCCAGCTCACCGACACCATCGCGGGCCTGGCCAAGCTCAACAACACCAGGAAGGCCCGACAGGTCTGCGCGGATGCCCGCGACATGCTCGGCGGCAACGGGATCCTGCTGGAGAACCACGTCATCCGGCACATGGCCGACATCGAGGCCATCCACACCTACGAGGGCACCGAGACCATGCAGACGCTCATCGTGGGCCGCGATATCACCGGCGTCGGAGCGTTCGCGTAGGGCTCCGGGAGAGACAGGATCCGCCGGTGTGGCCGGCAGGACGCTCGACGTCCTGCCGGCCAACGAGGCGCCATCAGGGGCGGCGCTCACCGCCGCGAGGATCGCCTAGCGCGTGGCGGCAGCCGGACGCGCGACGCGCGCGGCCTCTTGGATCAGGGCGCCGGCGGCGGCCGGCTGGGAGACGTAGATGGCGTGACTACCGGACACCTCGGTGGTCGTCGCGCCGATCCGCTCGGCCATCTTGCGCTGCAACGCCGGCGCGATCATCCGGTCCTCGGTGGTGATCATGTACCAGCTCGGCTTGCGCCTCGGCTACAGCGCGATCACCGCGGGCATCTCACAGCTCCCCCTGGCGGTCGGAATCGTTGTCGCGGCCGGAGTCGCCTCGCCTCTGGTCGACCGCATAGGGGTCAGGAGGGTGCTGCTGGGCGGGTTGGCCCTGTTCGCGGGTGGCCTGGTCTGGTTCTCCCAACTGCCCACCGACGCCTCCTACCTCGCCGATGTGTTCGGTCCCTCGCTGCTGATCGCCGGCGGACTCGGGTTGGCATCGGCGGCGCGCTCGGCCTCGCCGTGCTCTCCACGGTCGCCGCGACCAGGACCACCCACCTCGTGGCCGCACATCAGCCGATCGACCAGGCGCTGACCCTGGGCTTCCACACCGCGTTCCTGGGCGCCGCCGGATTCGTGCTGCTCGCGATCATCGCCGCCGTACGATCAGGCCCCGGCGAAACCGGCCCGATCAGGCTGTGACCGCCCCGGCGACGGCCTAGTCGTCGCCTCCCCTCAACGGACGTCGCGCGGCCCCGGAGCGCTAATCGCGCTCCGGGGTCGCTCACGCGCCCGGAGGTCTGGCAGATCAAACCGCGGCAACCCGCGATGATCTCAGCTGCAAGCCGACGCCAGCAGTCAGGAGGAACGTTCGTGACGACAGGGAATCCGATCCCGCCCGATCCCGCCGCATCGCCCAGCTTCGCTTCCGACATCAAACCGTTGTTCCGCGAAAGCGACCGCACGGCGATGAAGCGAGCGTTTGATCTCTGGTCATACGACGATGTGGTCGCCCACGGCGAGGCGATCGCCGCACGGCTCAGCGACGGCAGCATGCCGTGCGACGGCCCGTGGCCCGACGATCAGGTGGCGTTGTTCGAGCGCTGGGTCAAGGACGGTTCGGCACCGTAACTCCCGACCCGGTGCGCCGGCACCGAACTACTCCCGGAACTTCGTCAGAGACGGTCGGTCTGCGGTCGAGCCGAGACGGCGTGCGAGCGGTTCTCAGCGTCCGGAACGATGACGCCGATCGCGGAGCACGCGTTCGACGTCATACGACACGAGCATCAGCGAGGGGCCCGAGATCCCCGTCCGGTTCGCGTCGCGGATCTTGGCGTTGATGTCGGCGAGGATCTTGCGTGCCCCGGTCTCCGTCGGCGCGTCCAAGGCTGCCGCCAGCGCATCCCGGGCCTGCTTGCGCAGGGCAACCGACTGGGGCAAGTGGGACAGGTCTTCGCGCCGCAGCTTGTCGCTCACCCCCGCCCACAAAATATCGAGGCCGCCGTCAGGCCAGCCGGCTTGAGCCACGCGGAAACGTGGTCGGCCGACGCGCCGTCGGAGTCCCATCGGCGCACTGGGGGGCAGAATCCGGGATGCATGAGACGAGGATGAACAGCGTGGCTCTGGCGCGGATACGCAGAAGCGCGGGCCCGACGGAGGAACCGCCGATGGGTGATCAGCCGCGCAGCGGCCCGATCCGCGGGGTCACCCGCATGCTCTGGCGCTTCATGCGCTGGATTGGCCGTCTCGTGCGCGGCGAGGTGGTCAAGCGCACGGGCGGCCCGGCGCGCGCCAGGGTCATCACCTTGTTTGCATGCGTGCTGGCCCTCAACGGGGCCGACTCGTCGACCGTGGGCGCCATCGCCCCACAGCTCGAGGTGGCGCTGCACATCAACAACACGGACCTCGGCCTCCTCAGCTCGGTCTCGCTGTTGGTCGGCGCGGTCTTCACGATCCCGGTCGGGTTCCTCGTCGACCGCACGAAGCGGATGCCGCTCCTGGCGCTCAGCATCGTCCTCTGGAGCATCGCCTCACTGTTCAGCGCCTTCGCCGGCAGCCTGTCGGGTCTGCTGCTGACCCGGCTGGCGCTCGGCGCGGTCGCGGCCTCGGCCGGGCCGGCGATCGCCTCGCTTACCGGGGACTACTTCGCCGCCGAGGAGCGCGGGCGCATATGGTCATACATCCTCGTCGGCGAGGCGGCCGGCACGGCCTTCGGCTTCATCGTCAGTGGCTTCGTGGCGAGCGCGATCTCCTGGCGGGGCGCTTTCGTGGTGCTGGCCATCCCCGGGTTCTTCGTGGCGCGCGAGCTGTGGCGGACCGTGCCGGAGCCGCTGCGCGGAGGCCAGAGCCATCTCCAAGTGGGCGCGGTCGATTTCGGCGCGACCGTGACGCAGGCCGCCGACGGCGCCGACGAGGGCCACGGAGCAGCGGACGAGCAGGCGCCACCGGTCGGTGCCGAGCACGAAGCGGCTCGGGAGGCCGCCCGCCGTGCCGGCGCGGCCCCCAACCCGCGCCTCGTGCTGCACGAGGATCCCAGCAAGATGGGGCTGGGGCAGTCGATCCGCTACCTCTTCTCGATCCCGTCGAACCTACTGATGATCGTCGGCTCCTCGCTGGGCTACTTCTATTTCGCGGGGCTGCAGACGTTCGCCCTCCTGTTCGTCAAGGGCCACTACCACGCCAGCCAGGCGACCGCCGAGCTTGTCCTGCTACTGCTGGTCGTCGGGGCCGTGATCGGAACGCTCGTCGGCGGCCGCCTGCCGGACCTGCTGGTGAGGCGCGGCTACCTGGCCGCCCGCGTGTGGTTCGCGGGCGCCTGCTACGTGGGGGCGGCGCTGCTGCTGATCGCCGGATTCCTGGGATCCCACCTCACCCCCGCGCTGTGGTTCAACGTCGCCGGCGCCGCGCTGATCTTCGCCGCGAACCCGCCAATCCAAGCGGCACGCCTCGACGTTGTGCCTGCCGGCCTTTGGGGGCGGGCGCAGAGCGCGCTCACCGTCGTCCGTTCACTCGCTCAGGCAGCCGCGCCGCTCGTCTTTGGCGGCGTCTCGCAGCTCGTGGCCGGCATCTTGCCTGCCCAGGCGCCGATCGGCACGCATCCCCACGCGCCGAGCGCGAGCACGACAACCGGACTCCAGGTCACCTTCCTGATCATGCTCGCGGCGCTGGTCGCGGCCGGCATCTTCCTTTTCCGCGCGCGCGCCACGTTCCCCACGGACGTCGCCACGGCGGCGGCGTCCGAACCGAGCGCTGTTGACCGATCGCGGGACTAACCGGGCTGGCGGAGGCGCGCGCGGCTCGGCCGCTTACGCGGCGGGCGGCGGTCTGGTGTTCCGGCGGATGATTCGGTCTTCGGCACTGACCCCGCGGCTCGGTCGGCGGCCGTGAGTTGGTTGACCGCCCAGATGCCCGATTCGATGTGTCGTGTCATGGCCCGGCGCGCGCGTATGACGGCCCGTGTCTCGATCGCGTCGGCGATCTCGTCGTGCTGGTCGAGCGCCATCTCGACGGCGGCGAGGAACGTGCCCGTTGCTTGGCGGGCGTTGTTGAGCAGGTCGGAGACGGGGGCCAGAACCTTGGCGAGTACGGCGTTTCCGCTGGCTCCGGCGATCGCCTGGTGGAATTCGATGTCCGCCTCCCACACGGGCGTTCCCATCTCGTAGGCGACCCGATAGTGGGTCCGAGCGCGTCTCATGGCAAGGAGGTCGTCATCGGTCCGGTGTTTGGCCGCAAGCGCGGCGGCAGCGGGTTCGAGGATGAGCCGAACCTGGTAGAGCTCGCTGACCGTCTGGTCGCCGATGAGCATGGACACGGCCGAGTTTGCGAGGGTGTTGGGGGAAGCTTGCGCCAGGACTCGTGCGCCCAGGCGGGGTCTGATCTCGACGAGCCCGAGCGTTCGGAGGCTCTGCATCGCCTCTCGCACGGTGTTGCGCCCGACTTGATACTGGGCCATGAGCAGCTGCTCGGAGGGAAGCCGATCGCCGGCTCTGTACTCACCGCGGGTGATCCGCGCGAGCAGGTCATCCGCGACCGTCTGGCTCAGGCGCTCGGCCATCACCGGCTCCGAACCGCTGGTAACAGGATGTTCACATCGGGGCTTGACATCTTCGCGCTCACTGGAGTCTAATTCCATTTGTAGGATGAATGGAACCAAATGATGCGGACCTTAGCGCCAATTTCGCCGGTGGCCGACGTCGGTGCGATGGTCAACAGTGAATCCGCCCTTCTCGAGGCAAACGAGCTCGTGGTGCTGCTGGCGTTGGAGAATGCAAGGCTCACTGAGGCGTGGGCGGACGCTCTTCGTCAGCTCACCGAAGCGCGTGAACGGGTCATCCAGGCCGGCGACCTGGCGCGCCAACGGCTGGAGCGCGATCTCCATGACGGCGCCCAGCAGCGGCTGACGGCGATCCAGGTCAAGCTGGCGCTCGCGCAGGAGGCTGCCGAGGGTCAGGATCTGGCGAGACAGCTCGAGTTGATCGGCGCGGACGCGGCCAAAGCGGTCGACGAGCTCCGCGCCCTCGCGCGGGGGATCTATCCGGCGCTGCTGCGCGACAACGGCCTCGGCGATGCGCTTCGCTCGGTCGCCAGAGAGGCGCCGATCCCGATCGATGTCATCGACGAGCGGGTCGGACGGTGCGCGGAACCGGTCGAGAACGCGATCTACTTCTGCGCGCTGGAAGCCGTCCAGAACGCGATCAAACACGCGGGCGCTGACGCGAGCGTCGCGCTTCGCATCAGCCGTGACGACCGACTCCTCCGGTTTGAGTTCACCGACGATGGCGTGGGACTCGACACGGCACGACTGGGCAACGGGATCGGCATGACCAGCATGCGCGACCGGATCGGGGCGGTCGGCGGCGAGCTCGAGGTCATCTCCTCCCCCGGCCGGGGAACGACGATAAGGGGAGCGGTTCCCGACCGCTCCAGTGTCAGCGTCATGCCCCTCGCGCGGACACCGCAGCATTCTGGCCACGCGACCGCCGCGTAGGCGCCCAGGACGGTAGCGGCGCGGGAGTCCAAGCCGCGGGCCGACCCGAGCAGCGGGCCCGGTTCGGGGGCACTCACCGTCGGAATCTGCGAGCGTTCCGACCGGCACTTCGCCGATGACTCGAGAGGCACCTGCAGGAGCGACGATGAAGCTAGGTCTGGGCCTGTATCGCCACATGCTCACCAAGGACAACCTCGGCTTCGCCCGCCACGCCGGTGCCACTCACATCGTCGCGCATCTGGTGGACTACTTCAGCGCGGGACCGCGTATCCCGTCGTCGGTGTCGGCGACGTCTGGCTGGGGGTCCTCGCAACGTGTCGGCAAACCGTGGACGCTCGAAGAGATCGAGGACGTCAAGACGAGGGTCACCGCGGCCGGCCTGACACTCCACGCGATCGAGAACCTCGATCCGGGCCACTGGCACGACGTTCTGCTGCACGGTCCCAGGCGCGACGAGCAGCTCGACCAGGTGCTCGAGAGCATCCGACTGCTCGGCCAGGCGGGCGTGCCGTGCCTTGGGGTACAACTTCTCCCTCGCGGGCGTGTGGGGCCACCACACCGGCCCGTTCGCACGCGGCGGAGCGGAGTCGATCGCCTTCGACGCGGGCAGGCTCGGTCCCTAGCCGCGGATCCCCTCGGGCAGGTGTGGAACATGAACTTCGACGACGGGCGGTCCGACGGCACGATCGGGGCGGTCGATGCCGAGCGATGTGGTCGTGGCTGGTGGCGTTCCTCGTCGCTGCCGTTCCGGTGGCCGAGGCCGCCGGAGTCCGGCTGTGCGCCCATCCCGACGACCCGCCGGTGCCGACCCTGCGCCACACCGCCCGCGTGCTGACCAGCCCAGCGGCGATGCAGCGCCTGCTCGACTGCGTGCCGAGCCGCGCGAACAGTCTCGAGTTCTGCCAGGGCACGGTCGCTGAGATGCCGGACGTCGACGTGTACGACGCGATCGCGCGCTTTGCGCGCCAGGACCGGATCGGGCTACGTCCATTTCCGTAACGTCGTGGGCCACGCGCCCGAATACCGCGAGGTCTTCGTCGACGAGGGCGACGTCGACATGCTCAAGGCGCTCCGAACGTACGCCGCGAACGGCTACGACGGCGTATTCATCCCTGACCACCGCCGCAGATGAGTTGCGCCGCGCCTTGGCACGCGGGGATGGCGTTTGCGCTCGGATACATGAGGGCGGCGATGCAGGCGGCCGAGCGATCGTGACCGAGCAACCATCCACGCCAACGGGGCGAGACCGCATCGCGCGGAGGGCGCCGGGCCGGGTCGAGGTTCGCCTGCGCCCGACGTTCTGATCGTGGCTGAGGCGCAGGTCGGAGAGGGACCAGTGGTCGATGAGCGCACCGGCCGGCTGTGCTGGTGGACCTCGTTCAGGGACTGATCTACGAGCACGACCTCGAGGAGAGGCGGCAGGTGACCGCCGCAGCGTTGGACACCATGGTCGGCGCGATCGCCCCGCGCGTGGGCGCAGACGGCTTCGCCGCAGCCGTTGCGGATGGTTTCGGTTACTACGCCTCCGGCCAGCTGACCATCAGCGATCGCGTCCTGCCCGAACCGCACCGCCGGATGAACGACGCCAAGTGCGATTCCGCGGGTCGCCTGTGGGCTGGGAGCACCCACATGGAGTTCGTCCCCGGCGTCGGCGCGCTCCACCGGTGGGACGGGAACTCGCCCAGCGTCACCGTCGCGGAGGGATTCACCCTTCCCAACGGACTGGGCTGGGATCGCGAAGACACCCGGATGTATCTCATCGACAGCATGACCAACCGCCTGCTGACCGCTGCCTACCACGCCGACGAGGGACTCATCGGCGAGTTCGCCCCTCTGTGCAGAATCGAACCCGGGCTGCCCGACGGACTCGCCGTCGACGTCGATGGCTTCATCTGGGTCGCGGTGTGGGCTGGTGCCGAGGTGCGCCGTTTCGACCGCGCCGGCAATCTCACAGGGATCGTCCCGATGCCGGTGACTCAACCCTCCAGCTGCGCGTTCGGACCTGACGGGACGCTGTACATCACCAGCGCCCGCGAGGGCCTCGGCCCGCAGGAGCTCGCGGCCCAACCTCACGCCGGATCGGTGTTCCCGGTTGCCACCAATACGCGCGGCGTCCCTGTCCCTGCCTTCTCCCATTGAGAGAGGACGCAGCTGGATGCGTGTTCTCACGTCGCGCCTCGCGAGCGTTCGGCGCGGCTGCGAACAACATCCAATGCTCGACCGTCCGAAACGACGGCCGCCCGCGCCCGGAGTCACGGCTGATCAACCTCTAGGATGACCGAGCCCGTCCCGATCGAGGTGACCTGCGATGGATAGACCGGTGTTGTTTTGCTACGACGGCTCTGAGGGATCGAAGGCCGCGCTTTCGGTCGCCGTTGAGCTCGTCATGCACCCCGCCGACGCGGTGGTGCTGGCGGTGTGGACGCCCGTAGCGATCCAGCTGGCCAGAGGAGGTTCACTGCTGGCCGCCGTCCCCAATGAAGGTCAGCTCGACGAGGAGGAGCTCGCCGCCGCGCAACGCATCGCCAATGAGGGCGCCGCGGGCGCCCGCAGACGCGGCTACAACGCCTCGGCGCGCGTCGCGGAGGCGAACGAATCCGTGGCCAGGACGATCCGTGAGGTCGCTCGGGAGACTGACGCGCGACTGATCGTCTGCGGCCAGCGCGGACGTGGGGCGTTGGCAAGTGCGATCCTCGGCAGCGTCTCGCACCAGCTCTCCGCGCACGCGGAACGCCCGGTGCTGATCGCACCGCAGCACCCGGCTGCATAGCAGGTGTCGACCATCGCCGAGGCCGTCACGTCGGCGCCGACGTGCTCGACCACGCCGATGAACTCGTGCCCGATCGTCCCGGGCTCAATCGGCGAACTTCGGCTTGGCACGGGTCCGGCGAACCTGAGTGGCCCTGTGAGAGGGGCACTGACGGGGGACCTTTGTCCCGCTGGCGCACGGGTATGTTGGTGTCCGTGGACGCCAACAGCGACATCGCCGAATTCCTGACGACATGTGGGGCCCGCGGCGCGTCAAGGGCCTGCGCCAAGAGGAGGTCGCCTCGCTGGCCGGGGTCAGCGTCGCGTACTACAAGCGTCTCGAGCGTGGCAACGCCAGCGGCGTGTCAGACAGCGTGCTCGACGCGCTCGCCGGGCGCCCTTCGGCTCGATGATGCTGAGCGCGCGCACCTCTTCGACAGCCAGGAGCCGCTCAGCGCAGGCGCTTGACCTGCTCGCCAGCTGGACCGCCACCCCGGAGCATGCGACCGCCCCCGCCGACGAATAGGACCTGACATGCAGATCACGCGCAGCTCGATCGACACCGCCAAGGGCCCGGCCGACTGGTTCACGGGCAATGTGTACATCGACGCCGCGGCCGCGCCGGCCGGCAGCTCCACCTTTGCCGCGGCCAACGTCCACTTCACGCCGGGGGCTCGGACCGCCTGGCACACCCATCCTCACGGTCAGACGATCTACGTCACCGAGGGCATCGGCCTGTGCCAGCGCGAGGACGGACCGGTCGAGGTGATCCGCCCGGGGGACCGCGTCTTCTTCGAGCCGGGGGAGAACCACTGGCACGGCGCCGCGCCGAACCGCTTCATGGTCCACATCGCCATGCAACAGAATGACGAGTCCGGCTCACCGGTCACGTGGGGCCGTCACGTCACCGACGACGAATACGCCGCCAGCCCATCCACCAGCGGCTGACCACTGCGCCGGCCCACCCGGTCAACTTGGTTCCTGCGCGACAGCGCCGGTGCTCGGCCACTCGCGCCCGAACCAGCGCTTGATGCGGCTGGAGCCGAACTCCGCCTTGTCCGCCGCCAGGGCTGATGAGGGACCGATGAGCTCCCCGGACCGCTTGTCGCCGAAGAAGGTCACGTCCACCATCGCGACCTGGCCGGCTCCGAACTCCAGGTAGCAGATCCCCCGACCGCCGTACTGGGCGGCGCTCGTCTCGCCGCGGACGCGCGCGGCGATGTGCTGGGCGGCGATCGCCGCGTGACCCTCGGCGAAGACGCCGGCCCGCGGGGTGCCGACCGCCGCCACGTCGCCCGTCGCGAAGACGCCCGGGTACGAGGTCTCGAAGGTCTGCGCGTCCACAGGGATCCACCCGTCCTTGGTCAACCCCGCTTCGACGACCACGGCGGGCGCGCGATGGACCGGGACGGCGAGGAAGAGGTCATACGGCATCTCGCCGCCGTCGCGCAGCAACGCGACGTTGCGACTGGTGTCCAGCTCGTGGACCTCGCGGCTGGGGTGCCACTCGATGTCGCGTTCGGCGAAGGCCTCGAGCAGCGCATCGGACGCGGCCGGGGACGGCGGGATCGGCCGCCCGAAGTCGATCACCAGCGCGATCTCCGACGTCTCGCGCAGCCCGCGCGCCACGAGGTGCTCGTGCAGCAGCAGCGCGGTCTCGCTGGGCGCCGGGGGGCATTTGTAAGGCGTTGACAGCACTCCGATGACGACACGGCCGCCCTGAAAGCGATCCAGCACCTCGCGCGCCGAGAATCCTCCCGACACGGTGTAGAACTCGTGGCCGCCCTCCGTCAGCCCTGGCGTCGCCGCGGGATCGAGGTCCGCGCCCAGGGCGACCACCAGCACGTCGGCCGCGAACTCACCGGCGTCGGTCCGGACGGTTCGGCTCGCCGGATCGATCGCCCGGATCGTGGTCTGGACAAATCGCACGCCGGGCTTGACGATGTCCGCGTAGTGATGACGGACCTGCTCGGGCGCCGCGCGGCCGAACATGACGTCGAGCTTGGAGAACCCGAACACGAACGCGTCGCTGCGGTCCACGAGGACGATCTCGATCTCCTCGCCGAACTCCTCCGAGAGCCGGGTCGTCATTTCGAGTCCGGCGAATCCGGCTCCGAGCACGACGACCCGCGGGCGGCCCGCTGACCCGACGGACGTCATGGCTGCACCTCGTCTCGCTGCATCCTGGTCCCCTCCCGGCGTCCCGGTCAATCGACGCTCACAAGCCGTGACGTCGCCGACATCTGATCAGAACGGCATTCTACGGGCCACGGCGCATCGCGCCCGACCCCAACCCGACAGGACGGTGACCATGCGCAAGATCCAGAGCCAGGGCATCCATCACATCACGCTGGTCGGCGCCGACCGCGAGACCTCGATCGGCTTCTGGGAGGGGGTGCTCGGGATGCCGTTCATCTTCGAGCAGCCCAACCTCGACCGCCCCGAGGAGAGTCATCTGTACTTCGACCCGGGCGACGGCCGGCTGGTGACGATCTTCACCAACGAGGAGCGCACTCCAGATCCGCGGCGCACCCCGACCGACCCCGGCTGCGTGCATCACGTCGCCTTCGCGCTGTCACAGGCGACGTTCGCGCAGACGGTGGAGCGGCTGAATGAGCGCGGGATCGAGCACTCCGGGGTCAAGGACCGCGGGTTCATGGACTCGATCTACTTCACCGACCCGCTCGGTCTGCTGATCGAGCTCGCGTCCTACCGGTTCGAGCCACCCGCCGGACACACGCACGCCGACGTGCTGCTCGCCGCCCACCGCATCCGCGCGGCGCGCGGCGACTACAACATTGCCCCCATCCACCTCGCCGACGCCATCGAACAGCTCGTCACCGCCTCGCGCGATTCGCTGTCGAGCGACCGCTCCCCCAAGGACCCCTACACGCACGCGCGGCCCACCGGGGTCGAGACGCCCGATGAATAACCTCACTGACTCCCATGAGCACGGCCCCCAGCTCCACGATCCGGCGCGCCGCTGACGCCGACCTCGAGGATGTTGCCGAGACGTACAACGCAGGGATCCGCGAACGGTTGGCTACGTTCGAGACCCGGCTGCGGACGCCCGCGGACGTCGCGGGCTGGCTGGCTGACGGGCGTCCGTTCATCGTCGCCGAGTACGACGGTCGTGTGGTGGGCTGGGCGCGCGCCGGCTTCTACTCGGACCGGTGCGTCTACGAAGGCGTCGGGGAGCACGCCGTCTACGTCCACCCCGACGTGCGCGGGCAGGGCCTCGGCCGGCAGCTTCTGACGGCGCTGTGTGACGAGTCAGAGCG
The DNA here is from genome assembly GCA_963801435.1 of uncultured Actinomycetota bacterium. GTDB lineage: Bacteria > Actinomycetota > Thermoleophilia > Solirubrobacterales > Solirubrobacteraceae > Palsa-465. The sequence goes on along the minus strand of CAWDFE010000021.1, from coordinate 95,225 downwards.
ACGCGGCCTCCACAAGCTGACCAGCCGAGTGTTCGCCGACAACCACGCCAGCCGTGCCGCGCACCGTGCGGCCGGGTTTATCGAGGTCGGCGTTCAGCGCCGCCACGGCAGGCTCGACGGCGAGTGGAAGGACTGCGTGCTCGTGGAGCGGCTCCTCGGGGACGCGGCGCGCTAGACCGGCGGACCCGGCGACCCGGCGACCTGGCGACCCGATCAGCAGGCGATCCGGGCGGGCGGGCCGGCGGCGGATGAACACGAGACCGGCCGCCGCGGCAGCAGGACGGTGGCGGTCGCCCGGGCGGAGGCGAAGTTGGCGCCGGTGAGCCTGGCGGACACGTGCAGGCTGGCTGCAGCAGCGCGCACCGAGACGACGCGCGCGGAGAAGCGGAAGCTCATCGGTCTACCGTTCACGAGAGCGCCCAGGTCCCAGCAGAGCCGCGCTCGACCCGCGACCGCGCCGGGGGCGGAGGTGACGCGCAGCGTTCTGGGGACCGTCACGCAGACCGTGGGCATCACGCCGGGCGTGCGCTTGGTCGCGGCGACGGTGACCACGAAGCCGACCACGTGCCCTGGGCTCGCGAGCGGCTCGATGGGCACGATCCGCACTTTCGCCGCGGTGCTCAGCGGGGTCACGGTGGCGGCCGTCTTGGCGGAGTTGTTGGCGTAGCTGGGATCGAGCTGGTTGCCGCTGACGGTGACGGCATCGACGAGATGGCCTGGACGCAACGGGCGGACGACCAGCGCGAGGCTCTGCGTGGCGCCGGCCGCGAGCTCGGCCAGATGGCACTGCAGCGGCATGCCCGAGCTGCACGTGAACGCTCCCGGCTCGATCGCCGTCACCTGGGCGGCGGCATCCAGCGCGTCTGTGAGATCCACGCCAGTGGCCCCGCCGGGCCCGTGGTTGACGACCGTGATCGTCTCGGTCAGGGTCCCATCGAGCGTGTCCCGGGACGCGCTCTCGCGGTCCTGGACACTGAGATCGGCCGGAGGGGCGCCGGGGAGCGGCATCGGGGCCGTGGCCACGGAGCTGTCATTGGCCGGTGTCGGGTCAAACTGAGTCGCGCTGATGGTGGCGTCGTTGGTCGAGCCGGCCGCGGCATCGTCCGTGGCCTCCATGATCACCACGTCGGCCTCGGCCGATCCGCCGGCGTCGAGATGCGGCACGACACACGTCACCTCGGTCGCGCTCACCGTGCACGAGCCCTGGTCGACCGTGGCCGATTCGATCGTCGCCCCGGGTGGCACGACGTCATGCAGCACGACATCGGTGGCGTCGCCGGGGCCGTTGTCCTCCATCGTGAGGTGATCGTCGACCGCATCGCTGCCGAACGCGGCGGGCGCCACCGTCTCGGTCTGCAAGAGGGCAAGATCCGCCGGCTCGGACGGCATCGGCCCGGGCGTCGCGGTCACGATCGCCTCCGAGGACAGCGCGGTCAGCTGCTTGCCCAGCGTGGGCGCGATGAACGTCGCCTGGGCGACGTTCCTGATCTCGTGCTCGGCGGTCAGGTTGTCATCGACGCGGGCCTCGAAGCTGATCTCGGGGCGGTTCCCGGGTGAGCCGGCGACGGCGAGGGTGCCTCCCCGCCCGGCTCCCGCGCCGCTGCCGAGGAAGAACCGGACCATGTTCTGGGCGGCGTCGAACTCGCCCTGGTCGTCGCCGGCCATGTCGGTCGGCGCGCCCGCGGACGACGGCGGGCTCGCGATCCTCAGCGACCCGGCCACATACGTGGTGTCGGGCGGCAGCTTGTCCGTGGCGACGAAGTTCGTCGCCGCCTCCAGGCCCTCGTTGGCGAACCCGACCGTGTAGCGCAGCCGGTCTCCGGCACGCGTCGGGCCATCCGGGTGGGTCAGGTTCACGACGGTCTTGTTCGCTCGGATCACGGGGGCGTAGAGATCGGTGGCGAAGGTGATGACGTGCGGCAGGTACTGGTCGCTGCTCGTGCGCAGCGCGATGTTCGCGCTGGTGGCGCCGTTGGCGAGGAACCCGTCGATCCCGATCAGCTTCGCGTCGAACCCCAGTTGGTTGACGTAGTCCGGCGTCTTGTCGGTGACGTTCTGGCCGCCGGTCGAGATCGCGCTGTTGAAGAAATTGTTGGCAGGGGTGACCCGATCGCTCAGCGCCTTGCCGTCAAGCGTCGCGCTGTCCCCGGTCAGCCCGCGGTCGCCCTCGTAGGCGACGAACCCGAGCTTCGTCCGGACCGGGCCGCTGAGCGGAGTCTGAAACCCGCTGACCGGGATGGTCACGGCCGGCTTGCTCTGCGTGACGGACCGCAGCCCGTCGAACACGGTCAGGTTCCGGGGTGGTTCGCCGGACGCCTCGTAGGCGACGACCAGCGCCCAGCCCGCATAGCGGTCCTCGCCCGTCGCCGCCTGGACGTTCGCGACCGCGTAGACCCCGGACCCGGCGCGCTGCACCTGGCCGGTCACGTCGGCGAATGCGCCGTAGGCGCCCGTGACCTCCGAGCTCTGATCCACCGCGGCCGTCAGCCGGTCAAAGCCGGAGGCGGCCGGGGGCCTGAACTCGACCCTGCCCAGCCCCGCGACCGACGAATCCGGCGCGGCCTTCCCGCCGGTGCCCGCGTTCGTGCGAGCACCGTAGTACAGGCCCGCGAACAGCACCCGCGCCCCGGCGGGCAAGCTCAGGCGAGCCGACGAGGAATCGAGGGCCGTGGACTCGACGTTCACGCGCGCCATCATGAAGTTGTTGTTGTTGAGCAGGGCGCCGGTTCCGGCGCGCGCGTTCGCGCAGTCGGCCACCGAGGTCTGGCAGCTCTCGAGCGTGTTGCCGACGATCGCGATGTCCCCGTTCGCGTTCGTGCTGAATCGAGGGGCGAAGGCGCGATCGGCGAGCGCCGGGGACGCGACTCCGATCGCGAGCAGTCCCGCCAACACGACCGATCGTCGAATCGCCATCCATCCCGCTGCCACGTACGCCTTCCCCTGTCGCATCCCGAAGACCACTCACAGCCTACGCCTCCCGGTCGGCGCGCGGATCAGATCGTGCGCCCGGCGCTCTGCCAGTAGCGCTCGCGGATGCGGCGCTTGAAGATCTTGCCCGACTCCTCGCGGGGCAGCGCGGTGTCGAAGACGACGACGCGCGGCACCTTGTAGCCGGCCAGCCGGGAGCGCACGTGGTCGCGGACGGCGGTCTCGGTCAGACCGGCGGACGGCTCGGGGTCGACGTGGGCGGCCAGCGCCTCCCCGTAGGTCTCGTCGGGAATACCGAACACGGCCACGTCGCGCACGCCGTCGAGCTCGAGCAGGCAGGCCTCGATCTCGGCCGGGTAGATGTTGACCCCGCCGGAGATGACCATGTCGCGGGCGCGGTCAGACAGGTAGAGGTAGCCGTCCCCGTCGACGTGGCCGACGTCGCCGATCGAGATGTAGCCGTCACGCTCGATCTCGCGACGCTTGTCGTCCTGGCCCAGGTAGGTGAACCCCGGCCAGTAGTGCGGCGGGCGGATGAAGATCTCACCGGTCTCGCCAGTGCCGAGCCGGCGGCCGTCGACATCGAACACGTGGATGTCGGAGCCGCCGAAGGCGTGCCCCACGGTCCCCTCGTGCTCGAGCCACTCCTCGCTGGAGCACACGATCACGATCCCGATCTCCGTGGCGCCGTAGTACTCGCTGATGACGGGCCCGAACCACTCGATGATGCGGCGCTTGACGTGTGCCGGGCACGGCGCGGCGGCGTGGACGACGCACTGCAGCGAGCTCAGGTCGTAGCGGTCACGGACCGCGGGCGGCAGCTCGAGCAGGCGGACGAACATCGTCGGGACGGTCTGGGCGTGGGTGATGCCCTGGTCGGCCACCAGGCGCAGGAACTCCTCGGGCGCAAAGCGCGGCATCACCGTCAGCTCGATGCCCAGCGCCAGCGCGAACAGCGCCTGCGCGTTGGGCGCGGAGTGGTACATCGGCGCGGTCACCAGCGTGTGCATCCCGGGCCGGAGGCCCATCGCCGCCAGCGTCCCGGCGGCCACCTCGCGCGACTGCTCGGGGGCCATCGCGTCGCGGATGACGCCCTTGGGCAGGCCGGTGGTGCCCGAGGTGTAGATCAGGCTCATCGGGGCGGCGTTCAGCGGCTGAGCGTAGGGCTCGTGCGCGCCGATCCACTCGGCGAACAGCGGCCGGCGCCCGGTGACCGGCGCCGGCCCGTAGTGCCCGGTGAGCTCCGCCGGCACCGGGACCTCCACCAGCGGCACGCCCTCGGGCAGGACCTCCTCGACGTTGGTCACGAAGTCCGAGTGCGCGAACACCGCCCGGGACTCGGAGTGGGTGATGACGTGGCGCAGTTCGTGGCCGTGCCAGTGCCAGTTGACCGGCACCGGCACCGCCCCGATCAGCCCGCAGGCCGCGCTGAGTGCCAGGAAGGTGGGGTCGTTGCGCAGGACGAGCGCGACGCGGTCACCGTGCCGCACACCCGCCTCGCTCAGCCGCGCGGCGACGCGCGCCGCCTGCAGCCGCAGGTCGTCGTGCGGGATCTCGCGGGCCCCGTACCTCACCATTGGTGCGTCCATCCTGCTCCTCCTTCCGTTTGCCCCGATGAGTGGGCGCATTCCACCACACCGGCACGCTCCGGTCGTCGTACGCCGGCGTCGCTGGCCACGTCAGGCGCATCAACGGCGGGGTCGTTGCCGCGCATTCGGGGTAGCACACCAGTGATGGGCACACTGCTGCGCAGAACGGTCGACGGCGACGAGGTGCTCGCGAAATGGTCCGCGTCGGACGCGAGCTCGGTGCAGGCCGCGGAGCGGATGTACCGGCACTGGCTGGAGCAGGACTATGAGGCGGTGCAGAGCGACGGCACCTATTTCGAACCGGTCGTGGGCGACGCGTTCCCCGCGGACGCCGAGCAGGTGATCGTCAGCACCGGGATGGGCGGCGGATAGCCGCGCCTAGTGCACCGTTGCACTAGCGGATGCGACGGCCCGTCTGCGCCGTGTCGTAGCCACCGAGCGCCTCCACGGCGGAGCGAAACGCCGTGTCGTCCAGCAGCTCCCACAGCGGCGCCAGCAGGCCGCTCTCAAGCATGTCGAGCTCCAGGACCAGGTCGTAGGGCTCGCGGGCGACGGGGACGAAGTCCAGCCCGAACGCTCGCGCGGCGGCCTGGACTCCGAGCCCGCAATCGGCCCGGCCGGCGGCGATCGCCGCCGCCACCGCGAAATGGGTCGGCTCCTCGCGAGCGTAGCCGCTGATCGTGTCGGGGACGATGCCGGCCTGCCCGAGCTCGTGGTCGAGCAGGACGCGGGTACCGGCGCCGGGCTGGCGGTTGACGTAGCGCAGGCCGTCGCGCGCAAGGTCGGCGATTCCCGTCAGCGCCAGGGGGTTGCCGGGCGCGACGAGCAGGCCCTGCTCGCGGTGCACGAGCCGTACCACCGCGACCGACCGTCCGGGCGCCAACAGCCGGTCGAGGTACGGCAGCGTGTACTCGCCGGTCCCGGGGTCGAGCAGGTGCGAGCCCGCGAGGTGGCACAGCCCGTCGCGCAGGGCGATCAGCCCGCCCATCGACCCGACGTTGGTCGACGCCAGGGTCATGCCCGGATCGCCCGCCCGCAGCCATGACGAGGCGAGGTCGAGCACCGGGTCATGGGAGCCGATGGCCACGATCGTCCGCTCGATCTCGGTGACGGGGCGCAGCAGCGAGACGGTCACCTCGGCGCCGACATGGTGGCCCTCCACGTCGGCGGGCACGACGAGCAGGCCGTCGGCGCGGACCAGCGACGTAAGGACGCCGGCGCCGCGCGGAAGCGGCGACGCCACCAGCGAGCCGTTGACGCGTCCCAGCCGGACGCGCACCCAGTCGTCCATGCCGATCACTGAGGCGAGCTTGCGCGCGATCCTGGCCCGCGCGACAGGCCGTGGCGTCGCCGTCGCGCCCTCGAGCGCGGCGATCAGCGGCGCCGCGAAGATCTCGAACGTCAGCGAGGCCGACACCGGGTAGCCGGGAGCACCGATCACCGGGGTGGCGTCGATGGCGCCGAGGACCACCGGGTGGCCGGGCCGCACCGCGACGCCGTGGACGGCGAGCAGCCCCAGGTCGTCGACCAGGGACGCCGTGTAGTCATCGCGCCCGGCGCTGGATCCGGCGATGACGATGAGCAGGTCGCAGCGCGACACGGCATCCCGGATCGCCGCGGCGATGCGGGTCTGGTCGTCGGGCTCGATCGGCAGCACGAGCGCCTCGCAGCGGATCTCGCGCGCCTGCCCGGCGAGCATCACCGAGTTGGTGTCCAGCAACTCCCCGGGGGCCAGATCGGTGCCGATGGGGCGGATCTCGTCGCCCGTCGGCAGGATCGCCACCACCGGGGCGCGGCGGACGCTGACCGCGGTGGCTCCCGACGCGGCGGCAGCGGCGATGTCCACCGGTCGCAGGCGATGGCCGGCGGGCAGCAGCAGCTCGGTGGCGCTGATGTCCTCGCCGATGGAGCGCACGTGTTGGTAGGGAACGGCCGCTGCGCGCACCTCGGCACGTCCGTCGGCGTAGTGGACGTGCTCGCGCATGACCACGGCGTCGAAGCCGTCGGGCATGGGGTCGCCGGTGTCGACGATCACGTACGCGCCGGGGTCCAGCAGCAGCGGGGAGCTTTCGGACGCGCCGACCGTCTCCGGGGAGCGCACCGCGATCCCGTCCATCGCGGCGGCGTCGAACGGAGGCGATGACCGGGCCGCCCAGATCGGCTCCGCGGTGACGCGGCCGGCGGCGGCCGCCAGCGGGACGGTGACCGCCTCAACCCGGGCCGGGCAGCCGGCCTGCGCGCACACACGCCGCCACTGGTCCTGGGCGCGATCGAGCGGGACATCGCGCAGGAACGGCGCCGACCGCTCAGCCATAGAGGATGACCTCCACCTCCTCCCCCGCGGACAGTCCGTTGGCGTCCTCGGGGACGAGCACGTAGCCGTCGGCGGCGGTCAGCACCGACAGCAGCGCGGAGGGGCCGAACAGCGGCTCGGCCTCGTCGCCGCGCAGGCGGACCTGGACGATGTCCAGCCGTCCGGCGGCCGAGGGCAGGTCGCGTGTCAGGGTGGCGCGGGCCCGGGGCGGCCGGTGCTCCGCGGTCCAGCCGCCGGCGCGGCGGACGAGCGGCATGCCGATCAACCGGAAGACGACGAGCGCGGAGCGCGGGTTGCCGGGCAGCCCGATGATGGGCAACCCGGCACGGTCGGCCAGAAGCGTGGGCTTGCCCGGCTTGATGGCCAGGCCGTGGCACCAGATCTCGGCTTCGGGCAGGGCCGCGACGGCCGAGGCCGTCTCGTCGCGAGCGCCCACCGAGGACCCGGCGCAGATCACCACGGCGTCGCTGTCGGGCACGGCGTGCTCCAGCGCCGATCGCAGGGTGCCGGGGTCGTCGGAGATGATGAGCGGCGGCTGGGGTTCGCCCCCCGCCTCGCGGACCAGGGCGCCGATCGACGCGCTCAGGGCGTCGCGGACGCGGCCGGGCTCAAGCGTGCGTGTGTCGGGCGGGACGACCTCGTCACCGGTCGCGATGACCGCCACGCTGGGGCGGCGATGGACCGCCACTTCGACGACGCCCCCGGCGGCCAACATGGCCACGTCCTGGGCGCGCAGCGGGCGCCCAGGGGCGGCGATGACCGCTCCCGGGGCGACGTCCTCGTCGCGCCGGATGATCCCCTCGCCGGGGGCGACCGGGCGCACCACCTCGATCGTCCCGGGCATCGCCTCCTGGGTGTGCTCGACCATGACGACGGCGTCGGCACCAAAGGGCAGCGCGCCGCCCGTCGGGACAGCGATGGCCTGGCGCGCGTCGACGCGCCCCTCGGCGGCCGCGCCCATGCTCACCGCCCCCGTCACCTCCAGGTAGGCGGGGATCGCCTCCGACGCGCCGAAGGTGTCACGCGCCCGCACTGCGAACCCGTCGACGCTCGAGCGCTCAAACCCCGGCAGCGCTTCGGGTGCCACTACGTCCGCGGACGGCACCCGACCGTGCGCGTCGTCGAGTGCCACCGTCTCGGCTCCGGTGCGATGCGCCGGCCGGAACTCGGCGAGCGCCTGGGCCACCGTCCTGGCGGTGAAGAATTCGCGGCCGGGAGCGGCCATGCCGGCTCAGCTGGGCGCGGACGTGCGCTGGGCGCGCAGGACGCTCATCACCGGGCCGAGCGCGACCTGGCCCAGCCCGCAGATCGAGGTCATCCGGAGCGTCGCCTCCAGCCGGTCCACGGTGGCGTCGATGCCGTCGGCGTCGGCGCCGCGCGCCAGCGCCTCGGTGAGAATCGCATGCGCCTTGTGGGAGCCGACCCGGCAGGGCACACATTTGCCGCAGGACTCGTTGCGGAAGAAGCGCAGCACATTGGTGGCGGCCGCCAACACGTTGGTGCCCTGCGCGATCACCACGACCGCTCCCGACCCGAGCATCGACCCGGCGTCGGCCAGCGGCTTGAAGTCCAGCGGGATGTCGAGCTGATCGGGCCCGAGGAAGTTCGAGGACGCGCCCCCCGGCTGGAAGGCCTGCAGCTCGGCGCCGCCGGGCACGCCTCCGGCCTGCTCGACCAGCTCGCGCGCCGTCGTCCCCATCGGCACGCAGTACACGTCGGGCCTGGCGATGTGACCGGAGATAGCAAAGAACTTCAGGCCGATGCCGCCGTTGACGCCCTGCTCCTTCCACCAATCCGCGCCGCGCTGGAGGATGACCGGGACGGCGGCGAAGGTCTCCACCGAGTTCATCAGCGTCGGCTTGCCCCACAGCCCGTACACGGCGGGGAACGGCGGCTTGTTGCGCGGCTCGCCGCGGTGGCCCTCCATGCATTCGATCAGCGCCGACTCCTCGCCGAGGATGTAGCCCCCGGGCGAGGTGAAGATATCGATCTCGAGCCGGCGGCCGGAGTCGAGCACGTCGGCGCCGAGCAGACCGACCTCGCGCGCGCGCGTCGAGCTCGGCGCGGATCGCCTCCTCCTCGGGCCCGTACTCGTGGCGGATGAAGACCCAGCCCTGCTCGGCGCCGACGGCGAGCATCGCGGCCAACATCCCCTCGATGACCAGATGGGGTTGCTCGGCGAGGATCTGGCGGTCCTTGAACGTGCCGGGCTCGGACTCGTCGGCGTTGCAGATCACGTACTTGGGCTCGCGGTCCTGTCCCGCCACGATCTCCCACTTGGCGCCCGTCGGGAACCCCGCACCACCCATCCCCCGCAGCCCGATGCCTTGAGCGTCTCGATCGCGCGGTCGCCGTCGAGCGCGCCGGCGATCATCGCGCGGACCGTCGCGTAGCGCGAGCCGGCGTCGTCATAGGGATCGTTGGGCCAGTGGCGGGGCGCGTGGGCCGTCTCGGCGCCGGGAGCGTCGTCGCCGTCGGCCTGCGCGGCTCGGACCGCCTCAGGCACCTCAGCCGCCCGCACCGGGCGCTCGTGCACGGTCGCCGCCGGGGCGATATCGCAGCGCCCGACGCACGACACCTCGCGCACCTCGATCTCGACGTCGTCGCCGTAGCGCTCGTGGATGGCGGCGATCCGCTCGTCGGCGCCGTGCAGCCAGCACGAGAGGTCGCGGCAGACCGTGACCTCGACGCGCGGCGGCGGCCGCCGTGCGGAAGTGGGGATAGAACGAGATGAGGCCCTCGATCTCGTACAGCGGGCGCCGGGTCTCGCGGCTGAGGCGCACGAGCTCCTCGCGCGGCAGCCATCCGTGCTCGCGCTGGATGGTGTTGAGCGACGGGATCAGGCTGGGCCCGGCGAACTTGCCCGCCCGCGCCTCGCGCACCGGGGACGCGCGCCTGCACCGTGGCCATCAGCTCGCCTCGGTGCTCGCGGCCGCCACCGCGGCGGGCTCGACGCGAACCGCGCAGAACTTGAACTCGGGGATCTTGCCGAACGGGTCGATCGCGTCGATCGTCAGCAGGTTCGCCGCGGCCTCGCGGAAATGGAACGGGATGAAGCAGCTGCCGGGCGTCTCGCGGTGCGAGATGCGCGCCTGGAGCTCGATCGAGCCGCGTCGCGAGGTGACCTGGGCGTATTCGCCGTCGCCGATGCCCAGCCGTTCGGCGTCGACCGGGTTGATGAACACGATCGCGTTGGGCGAGATCGTGTCCAGCGCGATACGAGCGCCGCGTCATCGAGCCGGTGTGCCAGTGCTCGAGCAGCCGGCCGGTGTTGAGCACGAACGGGAACTCCTCGCTGGGCAGCTCCCGGGCCGGCATCCACTCGGCGGGGACCAGGTGGGCCAGCCCGTCGGCGGTGTTGAACGTCTCCTGGAAGAGGACGACGGTCCCGTCGGAGGTCTCGGGATCGGCGTTGGGGTAGAGCTTGCCCGTCGGCCCCAGGTTGTCGTAGGTGAGGTTGGTGTAGTTGGGCATCAGCGAGACGAGCTCGTCGAAGATCTCCTCCGCGGAGCTGTAGCTCATCTCAAGGCCGACCCGGTTGGCGATGTCCTGGATGATCTCCCAGTCCACACGCGCCTCCCCGGGCGGGTCGAGCACCTTGCGGCCGCGCTGGACGCGGCGGTCGGTGTTGGTGTAGGAGCCATCCTTCTCCAGGTATGAGGACGCGGGCAGGATCACGTCGGCGAACTCCGCGGTCTCGGTCAGGAAGATGTCCTGGACGGCCAGGAAGTCCAGCGCGCTCAGCGCCTTGCGGACCTTGTTGATGTTGGGGTCCGATAGGAACGGGTTCTCGCCCATCATGTACATGCCGCGCACGCCCTTCTTCAGGGCGGCGGCGACGATCTCGGTCACCGTCAGCCCGCGGACGTGGTCCAGCTCCCGGCCCCAGGCGCGCTCGAAGCGCTCCCACGCCGCCGGGCGGTCGACGGGCTGATAGTCGGGATAGAACATCGGGATCAGCCCGGCGTCCGACGCGCCCTGCACGTTGTTCTGGCCGCGCAGCGGGTGCAGGCCGGTCCCCGGGCGGCCGACCTGCCCGGTGATGGAGCACAGCGCGATCAGGCAGCGGGCGTTGTCGGTGCCGGTGGTGTGCTGAGAGATGCCCATCCCCCAGTAGACGACCGCCGACCCGGCCTCGCCCCACAGGCGCGCCACCTCGCGCAACATGCGCGGCGAGATCCCGCAGATCTGGCTGGCGCGCTCGGGCGGATACTCGTTCGAGCATCTCCACCAGCGCCTCGTAGTTGCTCGTCCGGGCGGCGATGAACTCCTCGTCGGTCAGCCCCATCTCGATGATCGCGTGCATGACGCCGTTGTAGAAGGCGACGTCGGTGCCGGGCTTGATCTGGCAGTAGATGTCAGCGTGATCGGCGATGCGCTCGCGGCGCGGGTCGACGACGATCAGCTTCGTCCCGCGGCGCCTCGCCTGCTTGAAGAACGACGACGCGACCGGGTGGTTGGCAGTGGTGTTGGTGCCCGCCAGGATGGCGACGTCGGCGTTGATCACGTCGCCGTAGGTGGTCGACACCGCCGCCGAGCCGACCCCCTCGAACAGCGCCGCGACGCTCGAGGCGTGGCACAGCCGCGTGCAGTGATCGACGTTGTTGGTGCCGAAGCCGGCGCGGATCGAGCTTCTGGAACAGGTAGGCCTCTTCGTTGGAGCACTTGGCCGAGCCGAAGCCCGCGATCGCGCCCGGCCCGTACTCGTCGCGGATCGCGACCAGGCGGGTGGCGATGAGATCCAGCGCCTCCTCCCAGCTCGCCTCCCGGAAGTGGGGCATGACCTCCTCGTAGTCGACGAGCCCGCCGGGCTTGCGTCGGCCGCGGCCCTCGCCCTTCACGTCCCCGGACAGCGGGCCCTTCGGGTAGGCGTCCTCGCGACGGATCAGCGGCGTGACGAGCCGCTGCGGGGAGCGGGCGTAGTCCCAGCCGTAGCGGCCCTTGACGCAGAGGCGCCCCTTGGACCCGGGCTGCTCGCGGCCCTCGGCGAAGGCGATCGCCTTGCGCTCGTCGTCGACGTGGTAGGTGAGCGCGCAGCCGACGCCGCAGTACGGGCAGACGGTGTCGACCTGGCGCAGCTCCGAGCGCGGCCGGATCGGCGACGTCGTGCAGCGGCTTGTTGGTCAGCGCGCCCGTCGGGCACGCCGCCACGCACTCGCCGCAGGTGACACAGCTGGACTCGCCCATCGGGTCGTTGAGGTCAAAGGCGATCTGGGTCGAGTAGCCCTTGCCGGTGCGGCCGATCACGTCGTTGCCCTGGATGTCGTCGCAGGCGCGCACGCAGCGGTCACACAGGATGCAGGCGTCGTGGTTGACCGAGATCACCGGGTTGGAGTCATCGATCGCCGCGCCCGTCGCCGAGGGGCAGCACGCCGTCGTGCTCCACGTCGTACTGGCGCACCAGCACCAGCAGCTCGTTGTCGGCGGTCGTCGTCTCCTTGGGATCGAAGGCCGGATCGGGCTGGTCGGAGAGCAGCAGCTCGGTGAGCGTGGCCCGGTGGCGCGTCGATGCGTCTCGCCCGTAGTCGTGACCTCCATCCCCTCCTCGCACGGGCGGACGCAGGCGGCGGCGTACACGCGCGCGCCGACGTCCACGACGCACATGCGGCAGACGCCGACCGGGTCATAGCGTTCGTCGTGGCAGAGGACCGGGATCGAGATCCCGAGCCCCGACGCGGCGTCGAGAATCGTCGTCCCGTCCGCGACCGTCACCTCCTGGCCGTCGATCGCAGGGTGACGTTCTTGGTGATGGGGGTCGGTTCTGCTGCCGAAGTCGTCGCCATGCGCTTAGTCTCCCTCCCTCAGACCAATGTGTCCAGATGTTGCTCCCAACGCCTGTAGATCGAGCTGCTCCGAGCGTGGCCGAGGTCGGCATACCGGTCGGCTCGAGGCCGCGGTCCCGGTAGTACGTGTCGATCATGGCACTGCAGGCGCTCCGGCGTGAGCGTCGCGGTGCGCCCGGACTCTAGCTCGAGCGACTCTGACAGGAAGCGCTCGGGCAGCCAGTCCTCGGCGCGGGTCCACCCCTCGCGGAGGTTGAACAGGCGCTTGGCCATCACGATCCGTCGCGCGGTCGTGGCCAGCTCCTCGGCGTCGACGTCCCAGCCGGTCACGGCGTTGAGCAGCGCGGCCCACTCGGGCAGGGGATCGGCGAACACCCCGCGCAGGAACTTGCAGAGGATCAGCGAGTCCATCACCGCCGCGCGGTCCTCGGTCTCGATCGCCCCGCGCACATGGGCCGTCGCCGCCGGCCAGGCGGTCGTGGCCTCCCGACAGGTCGGCCTCGTAGGCCCCGGAGCGGTTGTGATCGGCGCCGCGCGCGTTGACCGCCAGGCCGAGTGCCATCGCCTGCAGCGTCCGCGGCTCGTAGCCTGGCAGCTCCAGCCCCTTGACGTGCGCGGCGAACGACTCGGAGCCGTGGCCGATCATGCTGGCGGCGAACCGTGAGCCCTCGGCCAGCAGGTCGCCGAGGCCCTCGCGAGCGCCGATCTCGTCGATCGCGCGCAGGAGAGCGTCGCCGTCACCGAAGCGCAGCCACGGCGCGTCGATCAGTCCCTTCTCGGCGCACTCCATCGCCCAGGCGATCGTGCCGCCGGTCGAGATCGTGTCGATCCCCAGCTCGTCGCAGCGGCCGCTGGCGGCGATGACGGTGTCCGGGTCGCTCACCCCGCACAGCGGGCCGAGGGCGAACACGTTCTCATACTCCATCCGCGTCTTGCGGCCGCCCGGGCCTTTGTAGATGTGCTCGCAGCCGATCGAGCACGAGGCGCAGGAGTTGCGGGCGACCTCGCGCAGCTCGGCGATCTCCTCGGCGCCCAGGGCCTGCCGCCCCGTCGAAGGTGGCGGCCGAGAAGTTGCGGGTCGGCAGCGCGGAGAGCGCGTTGAAGGCCAGCAGGTTGGCCATCGTCCCCAGCTCGCGGTACTTCGCGGTCGCCGGGCCGAACGATCGCTGTCGCAGGTCCTTGGCGGCGGCCAGCACCGCGGCCGGATCGGCCGAGGCCACCTTGCGCGCCGGCGCGGACCATGATCGGCCTTGCACCACTTCGAACCCATCACCGCCCCCAGGCCGCCGCGGCCGGCGTGACGGCCGTCGTGGGAGATCGTCGCGTAGCGGACGCACGCGCTCGCCGGCCGGGCCGATCGCCGCGACCCGCCAGGCCGGTCCCATCCGCTCGCGCAGCCGCCGCTCGGTCTCGGCGGCGGACAGCCCCCAGAGATCCTCGGCGGGCGCCATCCACGCTGCGCTGCCGTCGATCATCAGGACCGACGGCCCGGGGCAGGCCCCGCGCAGCACGATCGCGTCATGGCCGGTGAGCTTGCCCGCGATCGCGAAGTGGCTGGAGGCCAGCGCGTCGGTCAGCCGGCCGGTCAGCGGCGACTTGGCCACCACGGCGAACTTCGCGCTCGTCGTCAGCGGCGTCCCGACCAGCGGCGAGAACACGAAGATCAGCGGCGCCTCGGGCGCCAGCGGCTCGACGCCCGGCGGGCAGTAGCGGTGCATCAGCCACGTCCCCAGGCCGGCGCCGCCGATGTAGGAGCGCAGCACCGGCTCCTCCAGAGCCATCACCGGCTGGCGCCGGTCCCCAGGTCGACGATCAGCGCTCTGCCGAAATAGCCGCCGGGCGGAGGCCGTCGCATGCATCGATCCTACGTGCACGGGCCTGTGCCGCAACGGGGCTGTGGCTCCACCCACCGGCGTCGGCGACCATCAGCGCGACGGTGTCGCCCGCCGCCAACGGCAGTTCCGGGTCGCGGGTGATCTGATCGCCGTTGAGCGCGGCCAGGACGTGCTCGCCCAGCTCGACGTCCACAGCTGCGGCGACCTCGCCCAGCGTCCAGGCCCGCACCGTCTGGCGGCGCGGCCCGGACTTCGGGCGCCAGCGGCCCGAACCGCTCGACTCCGATCTCGGGCGCCGGCAGAGCGTGGGCGCGCTCGTAGTCCGCGCGCTCGTTGAGATTGCTCACCGACGCCAGCTCAGGGTCGCCACGCGCCAGCGCCGGCGTCGCGCCAGCATCGCGCGATCGATCGAGCGTGACCACGCGTCAGCGCTCGAACAGGAACGCCGGCCGCAGCCGGTCGGCGGCGATCAGCTCCTCGACCGTTCCGAGCAGCCCCACCCGGTACGCGGCCGCCATCGGCTGGCGGTAGCCGCCGATCTCGGGCAGCACGACGTCGACGTCCTCGCCGAACGCGCGGATCACCCGCCGCACGAACGCGGGGTGCAGCAGCGGGACGTCGGTCGAGGACACGTAGGCGACGGCAGCGCGGCCGCCGACGGCGGCAAGACCGGCCGCCAGGCCCTGCATCGGCCCGCGCCCCTCCCGAGCGTCGTTGACGACCTCGACGGCGGGATCGAGCGCCGGCAGCTCCTGGCCGGGCGCGCGGACCACCACCACCGGGCCGTCAACGGCCCGGGCGACGATCCCGGTGACGCGACGCAGCAGCGTGGACCCGTGCCAGTCCAGCGCGGCCTTGGGCGAGCCCATCCGCGACGAGCGGCCACCGGCGAGAACGATCGCAGATGCGTCGAACATCGCGTTGATGCTAGATCGGGGGCGTAAGATCCGCGCGTGGCGCTGCCGGACTCTCCCAGCCACCGGATCCCGCGCGACCAAGCGCTGGCGAAGACGGTGGGCGAGGTCATGATCGGCCGTCCCAGGACGCTGCCCGCCGACGCCCGCGTCGCCGACGTGCGGCGCATGTTCGCCCAGTCCAGCCAGCGCACCGTCCTGCTGGCCGACGACGGCGCCTTCCGCGGCGCGATCGAGCGCGACGGCTTGCCGGCGACCGCCTCCGACGGCGATCCCGCCGAGCGCTACGCCGAGACCAGCCCGCCCTCGGTCACCCCCGACATGACGGTCGGCCAGGCGGTGGAGTTGCTGGACCGCCGCAGCGAGCCGCGCCTCATCGTGCTCGACGAGGACGGCGTGCACCTGCGCGGGCTGCTGTGCTTCAACCGCAGCTCGTCGGGCTTCTGCGTCAGATAGGCCGGCCGGGACGAGGCCTGCTCAAACCTTCGCCGCGAGGACGTTCGCGGGCATGATCTCCGGCGGCGTCGCGAGCAGTTCGTCGGCGTTGGCCATTAGCGCCGCAGCGATCTGACCGTTGACGTGGGCCTGGCGGGCCTCCTCGGTCTCGAACGTGTCAAAGATCCAGAATGTCGTCTCGGAGGTCCGCGCGGCGTACCAGGCGACGGTGCCGATCTCGGCCTGCGCCAGCGGCAGCGCACCGGCCAGGAGTTGCGACACCGCTTCGGCCTTCTCCGGCTTGGCCTCGATACGGGCAACGAACGCGTAGGGGGTGCTCATCTGGTTGCTCCTCGGCTCGGTGGTGTGGCTCTCGACGGTATCGCGGGACCAGCGCCGGAGCATCCGGGTCCGGCCGTCGGCCATCCGAGCGGTAGCCTAACCATTCACAGCATGTTGACCGGTGAGGGTGTCGGGTTCGAATCGGCGGCGGCACAGCCCGGCGGGCGTCCGCCCGCGCCCGGAGACCTCGCGCTCGTGCAGGCGTTCGTCAACTCCCACTATGACCTCGAGGTGGAGCACGGCGCCGACCTGTTCGCGACGCCGTCGGGGCTGGGCCGCTGGCTCTCAGCCCGGGGGCTACTGGCCGAGAGCGCGGGGCTCCGCGCTCGTGAGCTGAGTCGTGCGCTCGCGATCCGCGAGGGACTGCGGCGCCTGGCGGCCGGCAACAACGGCGCGGGGGCGCCGGTCACGGCCGCGCGCCTCCACGGCCTCAACCAGGCTGCGGTCGGCGCCGAGGTGGAGATCCGTCTGGACCCGACGGGGCCCCAGTTCGTCGCCGCCGGCACAGGGCTTGACCGCGCCCTCGGGCGGGTTCTGGCGATCACGGCCACGGCGATGCTCGACGGCACGTGGCGGCGGCTGAAGGTCTGTCCAGGAGACCACTGCGGCTGGGCGTTCTACGACCACTCGCGCAACCAGACCGGCCGGTGGTGCTCCATGTCGGTGTGCGGCGGTCGGGCCAAGGCACGGGCCCACTACCACCGTCACCGGGAGGGGGACCGCGGGTGAGGACGGTAGGCCCGGCCCTGACGCTGACGCTCGCCCGCGCCCGGCGGCGCCCCTGGCGCGCGCTGGCTCCCGCCCTCGGCATCGCGCTCGCCGCCGCCTTCCTCGGCGCCGTGTGGGCCGAGGGAACGATCGCCGGCGAGCAGGCGTCGCGCTCGGCGCTCTCGAGCCTCACGCCGGCGCAGCGCGCGGTGACGATCACCTGGCAGGGCGCCGCGACGCCGGCCGTGGGCCGGCAGGCCCACGCCTCCCTGTCCGGACTCGGCCTGGGCCCGATGACCACGGCCACCCTGCTCAGCGCGGTCCGTCTCAATGGCGACGTCGTACGTCCGGCTGCGATCGCCCCGCTCGCCCCGTGGACTGTCGCCGGTGCGCGCTCCCCGGGCCCGTGCCGGGCCACCACCTGCCCGATGCTCCTCGACGGGACCGGCATCGCCACCGGCCACACGCTGGCCGCCGCGGGCGTGCGACTGCCGATCGTCGGCACTGCGGCACTGCGTTCGGCGGCGCCGCTGGGGTTCGTGCCGGGCCAGGCGCCCGGGCCGCCGGTGCTGTTGGGCAGCGATCCCGCCGGCCTCGACCGCCTCGCGGGGCTCAGCTCCTTCTACCGCACCGAGAGCTGGCTCGCCCTGCTGCCGGTGACGGGCCTTCACTCGTGGGAGCTCGCGGCCCTCCAGCGGCGCCTGCAGCACGACCAGGCCACGCTCCTGGCCCAGGCCGGCGGCTTCAGCCTGGCCGCGCCGTTCGCCGCGCTGAGCAGCGCCCAGGCCGAGGCCGACGGCGCCCCGCGCCGGCTGGTGTTGGTGGCCGGCGGCGCGATCGCGGCGCTGGTCCTGTTCCTCATGCTGGTGGTGGGCGGAATGCGGCACGAGGCCCAGGAGGAGCTCGAACGGCTGCGCACCATCGGCGCCCGGTCGCACCAGCTCGCGGCCTTCGTCATCGCCGACTGCGCGCTGATCTGCGGCGCGGCGCTCGTCGCCGGCGCGGTGATGGCCGTCGCCGCCGCGGCGCTGCTGGCGGGCGCCGCCCACGAGCCCGGCGGGGGCATCCTCGCCCACAGCCTGCTGACCTGGCGCGGTCTCGCGGCGCTGGCCGGCGGCTGGCTGGTGAGCACACTGGCGGTCGCGGCGCTGGTTACGGTCCCCGCCCGCGCGCGGATCGCCGACGTCGCGGCCATCGCCGCGGTGGCCGCGCTCGCGCTGGTGCTGGCCGGCAACAGCTCTCAGAGCACGGAGCAGACGGTGCTGCTGGCGCCACTGTGCGCGCTGGCCGGGGGCGTGCTCGTGTTTCGCCTCTGCGGCCTGGCGCTCGTGGCCGGGGAGCGGCTGGCGCGTCGCGGGCCGCTGGCGGTCCGGGTGGCGTTCGTCGACCTGGCGCGCCGGCCCGCTCTCCCCTCGTTGTGGGTCGCGTTCATCGCCGTGGCCGTCGGCCTGGGCGGCTTCGCCCTGTGCTACCGGGCCACGCTTGCGCGCAGTGCCGCTGACCAGTCGGCCGCCGCCGTTCCGCTCGACGCCATCGTCTCCCCCGGCCCGAGCTTCGCCACCCCGCTCACGCTCGCCCCGTTGAGCCGCTGGGACGCGTTGGCCCGAGGCGTGGCCTGGCCGGTGCGGCGCACCCAGGCCACCTTCGTCAGCCGCGACGCGTCGGTCACGGTCCCGGCCCTCGGCGTGCCCGCCGGCTCGCTGAGACGGCTGTACGGCTGGCGCGCGTCCGACGCCACGGCGCCGCTGTCCGCGCTGGCGCGCGCCCTCACCCCCACCGGCCCCGTGCGCACGCCCGGCACGCCGATCCCCGCGCAGGCACGGTCGATTTCGGTGCGCGTCGGCCCGTCCGGGATCGCCGCGACCATCACCGTCGACCTGCGTGACGCCGGCGACACCATCCATCACGTGAGCCTTGGCGAGACGGGTCCGCGCCGGGGAAACCTGCGGGCGACGCTGCCCGTCGCGCGCCACGGGGCCTGGGAGCTGGCCGGGCTCGAACTGGACGAGCCGACCGGCTTGGAGGCCACCAACGGCCATCAGAACGGCGAGAACGTGGCGGCCGGCACGCAGGCATCCGGGGCGGTGACGCTCGGCACGGCGTCGTTGCGCGACGCCGCCGGCCGCGCCATCTCCACCGTCAGCCCGGCCGCGTGGCGCGCGACCGGAGCCGCGTCAGGAGCGCGAACGGCCGGCGGCGGCGTCCGGGTGGCGTTCACCGACTCGGGCCTGCCCGGCATCGTGCGCCCCGGTCAGCCCAGCGACACGCGGCCGGTCCCGGTGCTCGTGGATCCCGCGACGGCGGCGGCCGCCGGTCAGGGCGGCACGCTCGCGCTCACGGTGGACGGCGAGCCGGTGGCCGCGCGCGTGGCCGGCGTCGTCAGGCGCTTCCCGACGGTTCCCACTGGCTCGGCCGGCTTCGTCGTCGCCGACGAGCAGACGTTGGCCGGCGCGCTCGACGCCCAGCTGCCCGGGCAGGGACGGGCCGACGAGCTGTGGATCTCATCGCGCGACCTGGCGGGGTTGCGCGCCGCGCTTGACACCGCGCCCCTCTCGAGCCTCCAGACCCAGTACCGGCAGACGATCGAACGTGGGCTGCGCGACGCTCCCGTGGCGCGGGCGGTGCTGGGCATCCTGATCGCCGCCGCGGCGCTGTCGGCCGCGCTGGCGATCGTCGGGCTGCTCGCGGCGCTGCTGGGCCCGGGCCGGGACGGGAGGATGGAGAGCGACCTCCTCGACCAGGGCGCCAGCCCGGGCGCCGTCCGGGCGCAGCTGCGCCTGGAGGCGGTGATCGCGAGCGCCCTCGGGGTGCTGGCCGGCGCGGCCATCGCCCTGATCCTGGCGCGGCTGGCGGTCGACACCATCCGCGCCGTCGCCGCGCTGACCAGCGGGGCGCCGCCGCTGGTCACCGTCGACCCGGCAAGAGAGCTCGTCCTGTGGAGCGCCGCCGGGCTGGCCGCGCTCGCGCTCACGGCCTGGCTGGGCACCGCGGGCCGCACCCGAGGAGCGCGATCGTGACCGAGGTGGTGGCGCTGCGCGACGTCTTCAGCGTGCATCGCACCAACGAGGGCGACGCCGCCGCCCTGCAGGGGGCCACGCTGATGGTGACACGGGGGGAGAGCATCTGCGTGCTCGGCCCCAGCGGCGCCGGCAAGAGCACCCTGCTGCGGGTCATCGCGGGGCTGCAGACGCCGTCGGCGGGGACGGTCCGGGTGCTCGGGCGCGACATCGGCCGGGCCTCGGGGCGCGCCCGGGCCCGCGTCCGCCACGAGTCGATCGGGCTGCTGGGGCAGCACTCCGGGTCCTCGCTGTCCCCCGACCTGGCGCTGCGCGACTGCGTCGCCCTGCCGCTGGCGCTGCGCGGGGCCGCGCGTGGCGCTCGTCGGCGGCGGGCCGAGGAGCTGCTCGAGGCCGCCGGGCTGCAGGACCGTGCCGGCGCGCTGGCGGGGCTCTCTCCGGCGGTGAGCGCCAGCGCGCCGCGCTGTGCATGGCGATCGCGCACCGGCCGTCACTCCTGCTCGCCGACGAGCCGACCGGCGAGCTGGACGCCGTCAACGGCCAGGCGGTGCTGGCGCTGATCGCGGAGCTGGCCGGCACCGAGGGCGCGACGGCGATCGTCGTCTCCCACGATCCGGCGGCGGCCTCGGCGGCGAAGCGGGCGGTGCGGATGCGTGACGGGCGCATCGTGGAGGAGATCGGCGACGCGCCGGGCGGGGGCGGGATCGTGGTGGGGCGCAGCGGCTGGCTGTCGCTCCCGCCCACGATGTTGCGCGAGGCCGGCATCGGCGAGCGCGCCCAGGTGCGGATCAGCGAGGGCGGACTAGTGCTGAGCGCCGCCCGAGCGGGCGCACCCGCTCCGCCTCCCCCGCCCGCCCGCCACGAGGCGGCTCCGTGGTCGCCGGCGACCATCGAGCTGCGCTGCGTCGCCCGGGCCCGGGGCCACGGCCGGGCGCGCCGCACCGTGCTGCACGGGCTCAGCCATTGCCTGGCGGCGGGCCGGGTCAATGCCGTGGCGGGCGCGTCGGGGTCGGGCAAGACGACGCTGCTGCGCCTCGTCGCCGGACTCGACCGTCCCGACAGCGGCACCATCCTCGTCGACGCGCACGACCTGGCCGGCGACGACGCCGAGTCGCTGGCCGCGCTGCGCCGGCGGCGAATCGGCTACCTCGCCCAGGAGCCGACACCCATCGGCTTTCTCAGCGCGGAGGAGAACATCGTGCTGGCGCTGCGCACGCGCGGGTGGGGCGAGCGCGACGCGCGTGCCCGGGCGGCCGTCGCGCTGCAGGCGGTGGGGCTGACCGAGCGGGCGCGCCAGCGGGCTAGTCGGCTGTCGGCGGGCGAGGCCCAGCGGCTGGCCCTGGCGCGCGCCCTCGCCAGCGCCCGCGGCCTGCTCATCGTGGACGAGCCGACCTCGCGGCTGGACGAGGCCAACGCCATCCTGACCGCCGAGCTCCTCAGTGCCGCCGCCCGCGAGGACGGCCAGACGGTGCTGTGCGCCACCCACGACGAGCGTCTCCTTGCCCTCGCCGACAACGTCGTGGATCTCACCAATGGGGCGGTCAGCGCGCGAGCCGGGTCAGCGTGAACCCTCCACCCCAGGGTGGAGACGGGGTGCGAGATCCACCCGCGAATCGACCCGTGCGCCGATGTGCAACGCGCCGTCTGGGGCGACCATTGACCCATGTCAATCACCGATTACCTCATCGACTCAGCCCTCGTCCTCCTCGTCCTGCTCCAGATCAAGGAGCGCACCCTCACCACCCAGACCATCGTCCGGCCCCTGATCATCGTCGGGATCGCCGTGGCCAACTACCTCCACGGGATCCCCACCGCCGGCAACGACCTGGTCCTGGTGGCGGTGCTGGCCCTGACCGGCGCGACCATCGGCGTCGCCAGCGGCCTGGTCATGTTCATGCGCTGCGGCGATCGCGGCGAGGTGCTCGCCCGCGCCGGCTGGGCCTCGGCGTTCTTCTGGGTCCTCGGCATGGGCTCGCGGTTTGCCTTCCTCGTCTGGATCACCCACGGCGGCTCGCCTACGATCGCCCACTTCAGCGCCCAGAACTCGATCACCAGCGGAGCGGCGTGGACGGCGGCCCTGCTGGGCATGGCGGTCTTCGAGGTGCTCGGCCGGTCGCTGACCATGGTCCTGCGCCGTCAGCAGCTGACCGGCGGCGGCATCCCCAAGCTCGCCTGAGCGCCCCCCTCTCCCTCCCCCCGTGGCGCGGGACCCGCAAATCACCAGGGTCCCGCGTCGTCGTTTGCATCCGGCCCGTACCGTGTTCTCCGTGATCTTCAACCGCCTGGACCGCCGCGTCGCGACGCTCGTGCGCGCCGCCGGCCTGGCGCTGATCGTCGTGTCGGTCATTCGCGCCGATCACCGCCCCGGCGCCCACGGCCGGGGCCTGGTCATCAGCGTGCTGCTGGCGGCGTCGGTGGCGGCGTGGCTGTGGTGGACCGTCCGGCCCAGCGGTGACCGCATCACCCCCGATCTCTGGGTGATGGCGGTTGCCGGTGGCCTGCTGTGCGGGGCGTCGCCCGACAGCGCCGCCAGCGCGTTCGTGTTCGTGGCGGTCGTGGCCGCAGGCATCCGTGTGGAGCTGTCGGAGGCGATGTGGGTCGGGGTGGCGGGCACCGTCGCGCTGGCGATCGGCGACATCGTCTACCACCATGTCGGGCTGGGCCTGCTCGCCTACGCGCTCGGCTTCGCCGCCAGCGCCCTGGCCGCGTCCAACAGTCGTCAGTCCATCGAGCGGGCCGAGCAGGCCGAGCTGCTGCTGGCCCAGACGCAGCGCTCACACGAGGAGCAGCTCCGCGCCGCCCGCCTGGAGGAATCCGCGCGCATCGCCCGCGAGATCCACGACGTGCTGGCGCACGCGCTCGCCGGCCTCACCATCCAGCTGGAGGCCACGACCTCGCTCATCGAGCGGGGGGCCGACCGCTCCGAGCTGCTCGCCCGCGTCCAGCGCGCCCACGAGCTGGCCCGTGCCGGACTGCGCGAGACGCGCCTGGCCGTCGGCGCGCTGCGCGGGGACCCCGTGTCGGCTCCGGCGGGCATCGAGGCCCTGGTTACCGACTATCGGGCCGGCGCCGACTCCGAGGCGCAGCTCACCATCGACGGCGACGCCGAGCGGCTGGCCGGCCCCACGGGCCAGGCGGTGCTCCGCGTCGTCCAGGAGGCCCTCACCAACGTGCGCAAGCATGCTTCGGGCGCCGCGGTGTCGGTGACCGTCCACGCCGGCGCCCAACCCGGTGACGAGATCGTCGCCGTGGTCGAGGACCGCCCCACCGCGCGCGCGGTGGCGCGGGCTCCGGGACCGCTCGCCGCGACCGGCGGGGGCTACGGGCTGGAGGGCATGCGCGAGCGGGCGCGCGGGCTCGGCGGCAACGTGAGCGCCGGCGCCACCGCCGACGGGTGGCGCGTCGAGCTCCGGCTGCCGGGTGAGCGCCCATGACCGGACCCATCCGCGTGATGGTGGTCGACGATCAGGCGCTTGTGCGCGAGGGCCTCATGACACTGCTCGACGCGGCTCCCGACATCGTGCCGGTGGCCGCCGCGGCCGACGGCGCCGAGGCGGTGAGGCTGGCCGCCCGGCATCGTCCTGACGTCGTGCTCATGGACCTGCGCATGCCCGAGCTGGATGGCGTCGAGGCCACGCGGCGCATACGGGAGGCGCTGCCCGACACCGAGATCGTGGTGCTCACCACCCATGCTGACGAGGCGTCGATCCTTGATGCGCTGCGGGCCGGCGCCCGCGGCTACCTCACCAAGGACGCGGGCATCGCGGAGATCTCGCGGGCCGTCCACGCCGCCGCGGACCACCTCGCCCTGCTCGACCCTCTTGTGCACACCCGCCTCGTGGCGGCCGCCAGCGCCGGCGCCCGTCCGACCACGCGGGCGCCCGCCGCCCTCCCCGACGAGCTCACCCCGCGCGAGGCCGAGGTGCTCGCGCTCGTCGCGCAGGGGCTCTCCAACCGCGAGATCGCCACCGCACTCGTCGTCAGCGAAGCGACGGTCAAGACCCACATCAACCACGTCTTCTCCAAGATCGGCGCCCGCGACCGCGCCCAGGCGGTGCACTACGCCTACACCCACGGGCTGGCGGGCTGATGACGATCCAATGGCTTGACGACGCCGGCGCGGGTCCCGCGGTCCTGCTCCTGCATGCCGGTATCGCCGACCGGCGGATGTGGCGCGATCACCTCGGGCGGCTGGCGCCGCTCGAGGCACCCGCCGCGTTTCGCCGCCTGCTGGAGGAGTTTCTGGCCTGGCTTGCGCCCGACGGCGCCCCCGGGTAGGGTCGCGGCATGGCGGCCGCGCCGTGTGTGCGCCGGATCCGCCGGGACCGGATGATGTGCTGCGCGACCGTCGCGGTCGCGCTCGTTCTCGTGGTGCCGGCAGCGGCCGCCGCTGCCCCCGTCCTGCGCTCGGCATCGGCCGGGCCGGCGGCCCGTGCCGGCGCGACGGTGCCCGTGACGCTGACCATCGCCAACCCGGCCAAGCAGGCGGCACGCCGCCTCAGGGTCGCGATCAGCGTCGTGCCCGGCTCCACCCACACGGCGATCAGGCTGCCCGCCGTGACGATCGCGTCTGTCAAGGGTCACGCCACCACGCGCGCGCGCGCCGCGGTGCGGGTGCCCGGTAGCCGCTTCACCGGCGCATTCACGGTGACTGCGTGCCTGGCGCACCACTGCGCCACGACCCGGACGATCCAGCTCCTGCCCGGCGACGCCTACGACAAGCTGGCGGCGGCGATGGCCGCCCACCGGCTCTCACCCGGGAAGGCGGGCCTGTACGAGTTCTACGCGCTGCGAGGAGATCCCCGGCTGCCGGCGGCCTACCGCAGCACCGCTCCGGACGGGCACGACACGCCGGGCACCCTCGCGACGGCCGATTGGGCGCATCTCTCCAAAGCCGACCGCAATGCGCTCGCGCCCTACCTACTGCCGCCCAATGACAAGCAGAGCGCGTGGCTGCCGGCCTCGACGAAGACGAAGACCAACGCCGCTCCAAAGTCCGTGCTCCACCGCCCTCCCGCGTCCACCACGACTGCCTTTCCCGCCGGGGACGTGCTCGTCTGCCGCTCGCGCCCCACCTCCCCCAGCGGCGACTGGAAGTTCACGGCGCTCGCGGGGACGGTGGCGGTCCACGCCGCTACGGCCGGAGGCCCGCTCGAGGCCAAGGCGCGGGTCATCGCCGACGCCGTGCCGAAGGTGTTCGGCAAGCTCGTCACACTCGACGGCTTTCCCGCTCCGCCCCCCGACCTGCTCTGCGACGCCACCCAGGACCCGCGCCTGGACGTCTACCTCGTCCCGCGCAGCGAGATCGGAGGAAACTCCGGCGAGACGATCGGCATGTGCCTGAAGAGCTCCTCGTTCATCCTCATCGCCGACGATGAGAGCGATGAGCAACTGCGGACGACGTTTGCGCACGAGTTCTTCCACGCCGAGCAATTCGCCGCCGGCGCGGTGTGCGGCGAGCCGGACGGCTGGGTCGAAGGCGCAGCGACGTGGGCCATGGCCGAGGTGTATCCGAAGAACCCCGAGACCCACAAGGCGTTCTTCTGGTCGCTGGACCCTGAGCGGTTCACGCTGAAGGACGCCGGTGCCCCGGTGGCTTCGGGCTATTCCGCCTGGCCGTACTGGTACTTCCTGCGCAAGGAACACGGGGCCGGCGCGATCGGCAAGATGTTCACCCTCCTCGGCGCCCAGAGCGCATTCGACGACGCCGTGCGGTTCGGGCCGGGCGTCGACTTCGATGGCCTGTGGAAGGACTTCGCGGTGGCCATGTTCAACGGGACCCCGGTCGGCCAGAGCGGCTTCCCGCTGCAGTCCTTCTCTGCCTGGGACGACTACCACGACCACCCGGGCACGCCGCTGCCCAAGATCGAGGTGGCGCTCGGCGCGTCGAAGTCCGGCCCCGACCCGGACACGTTCCGCACCGCGGTCACCGCCAAGCCGCTCGGCCTCAACTACTTCGACCTCGATGTCATCGACTCCGACGTCAAGGAGGTGACCGTCACCAACGGGTTCGAGACCTCCGCGCACGTTGGGGTCGAACTATGGGCCGAGACCGAGGCGGGCTGGAAGCGGATCGACCTCACGCGGGAGGGCAGCAAGGCGTTCTGCTTCGACACTCCCGATGAGACGTTCAGCCACGCGGTGCTCGCCATCTCCAACGCGGGCAAGACCGCGGCGTCGCGCAACATCGATGTGACCGTCAACACCAACTGCCAGCCGCACGTCAGCTTCGACGGGAGCTACCTCTGCAGCGGCGCATGCAGCGGCACCGGCTTTGAGCGCTGGGACTGGTCGGGCTCGGCCAAGATCGACATCGTCGCCAGCCCCTTCCCGACGAACACCACTGACTATGGGCTGGTGTCAGGAACGCTGACGGTGACCGTCACCGGCGTCGACGCCAACGGCTGCTCGTTCAACGGCAACCAGACGATCCCGCTGCTGGCGGGCCTGGACGCGGTGACGCTCACCCTCTTTGATCAGCCGCCGTCCTACCAGTTCTCGGTCCAGACCGCCGGAGAGCAGGTGACGGTCCACTACAGCGGCTGCCAGGACCCGCCGCCTGACTCGCAGCTCCCGGTCGGCGTCTTCCCGATCGCCCAGACCTCGACGCCGGTCACACGCGACCCAGCCGCGACCACCATCGAGGACAACGTGGACCCGCCGCTCAGCCCCGAGCAGGGGATCGCGCACTACCACTGGAAGATCTCCCTGTGACGCCGGGCCCTACCGCGCCACCTGGATTCCCGACATGCCGCCGTCGACCGCCAGCAGCGTCCCGGTCGTCGAGGCCGACAGCGGGACTCGCCAGGTAGGCGATGGCGTGGGCGACCTCGGCGGCGCTGACCAGCCGGCCCATCGGCTGGCGGGCCCGGAGCGCCCGGCCGGCCGCCTCGGGATCGTCGGCCTGCGCCAGGAGCCGGGCCACCCACGGCGTGTCGGCGGTGCCGGGCGTCACCGCGTTGACGCGGACTCCCTCGCGGACGTGGTCGGCGGCCATGGCCAGCGTGAGCGACGCGACCGCGCCCTTGCTGGCGGCATAGACGGCGCGCTGCAGCAGCCCCACCGGCGCCACCACCGAGCAGGTGTTGACGATCGCGGCGTGCGAGGACCGGCGCAGGTGCGGGAGCGCGGCGCGGGTCACGCGGGCGATGCCGACGACGTTGACGTCCAGGACGCGGTGCCATTCCGCGTCATCGTTCGCGGTCACGTCCCCTACGGCGCCGATGCCGGCGTTGTTGACGACGACGTCGATCCCGCCGAGCTGCGCGGCGACCGCGCCGACGGCGTCGTCCACAGTGGCGGTGTCCGTCACATCGCACTGGAGCGCGAGCGCGGGCCGCGCCGGGAGGGTTGCGATGTCGCGGTCCAGGACTGCGACGGTCGCTCCGCGCCGCCCGAGGAGGTCCGCGGTGGCGGCGCCGATGCCGCTGGCGCCGCCGGTCACGATGGCCACGAGGCCGTTGAAATCGGTCATGGGATGTCCTTGTCCGGGGTGAGCTGGGGGTCGACATGGATCTTGGGGCCGAAGCCGGCGCCGGGCGGGCGCCGGCCCGCCAGCACGTCACCCACCTCGCCCAGCCCGACGGTCGCGGCCACCAGCGGGCGGGGATCGACCGACCCCTCTGCGTAGGCCGCCACCGCGGCCGCCAGCGCCGGCGAGCCCGAGAGGACGCCCACCGCGGTGACGTCCTTGAGCAGCATCGTGCGCGTGTCGATCGTGCTGGGGGTCCCGGAGATGCCGATGTAGACGACGCGCTTGCCCGGCTCGACCAGCTCCAGGGCCAGCGCCGGCAACGCCGCCGCGGTGGAGGCGTCGATCACCGCGTCAAAGGCCAGCGGCGGCAGGTCCGCCGCGGTCCAGACCCCGTCGATCCCGAGCGAGCGGGCGAAGCTCAGCGACGGTTCGCGCTCGCCGAGTACGTGCACCTCCGCACCGGCGGCGCGCGCGAACTGGGCGGCGAGGGTCCCGATCGTCCCGGGACCCAGGATCAGCAGGCGATCGCCCGGCTGGAGGTCGGCGCCCCACACCGCGCGCAGGGCGTTGGCGCCGGGCTCGACCATGGCGCCGGCGACGTCGTCGACGACGTCGGGCAGGGCCACCAGCGAGGAGGCGGGGACCGCGAGCTGCTCGGCCAGCGCACCGGCGCGGCCGCCGCTCACACCGACCTCGGTGCGGTGCTCGCACAGATGCTGGCGTCCGGACCGGCAGCGGTGACAGCCGCCGCAGCCGAGCATCGTGTCGCCGGCGACCCGGCGCCCGCGCCACGACCCATCCACCCCGTCGCCGACACGGGTCACGACTCCGCACCACTCGTGACCGAGCCGCATCGGGTACGCGGCGTGGCCGTCGTGCAGGTAGGCCATCTCGCCGGTGAAGAACTCCACGTCGGTCCCGCACACCCCGACCCGGGCGACGTCGACGACGACCTCGCCGGGCCGGCCGACGGGGGCTCCACGTGCTTGACCGAGCATTCGCTGGGCCCGGTGACGACGAACGCCCTCACCGCCCCGACCAGGGAGTGGCGGGCAGCCCGACGGCGCCGACGTGAGCCGTGAACAGGCGACCGGACAGCGGGTACTCGTTGAGCTGGGCCGCGCTGAGCTGGTCGGTGGCCGTCGTGATCAGCAGCAGGTCGCGGTCCGGGCCGACGAACGCGACACTCGTGGTGTGGGGCGCCGGCACGCTGACCGTGGCCAGCCGCTCTCCCGCGGGCGTGTAGCAGCGGACCTCGCCCGCCGCCCCAGATCGCCACCCACACGTTGCCGTCGGTGTCGACGCACAGGCCGTCGGGCCAGCCGCCGCGGTCCAGGCGGACGACCTCGCGGCGCGGGCCGCACGCGCCGCCGGCCGGATCGTAGGGCCGCGCCCACACCACGCCAGGGATCGTGTCCACGCTGTACAGGACCTCGCCGTCGGGAGACCAGGCAAGCCCGTTGGAGATCGTGAGGTCGTCGTCGATGACGGTGACCGCCCCGTCGTCCTCGAGCCGGTACAGGCACTCCTCGCCGCGGCGGGCGTCCAGCGCCATGCTGCCGACCAGGAAGCGCCCGGCGGGGTCGCAGGCGCCGTCGTTGAGCCGGCTGTCCTTGGCATCCGGGACCGGCTCGGCGTGCACGGTACAGCGCGAGCGATCGTCGACGCGGTAGATGCGGTCGGGCGCCGGCGACGAGGAGCTCCCCGTCGTGGCGAGCAGACCACCGCGCCGACCGTCTCGTCGAACTGCAGATGCCGGTCCGGGGTGATCAGGCCGCCCTCGAGGTGGCCGGCGTGCACGGCGCCGGCGTTGATGTCGACCCAAAGCACGCGGTCGCGGGGCCCGTCCCAGACGGGACCCTCGCCCAGCTCGTACTCGCCGTCAGAGGCGACCGTCGCGGCGAACACCTTCATCGCGAATGTGATCGTATGTGCCGCATGCCGAGGGCCTGCGATCAGCAGCTCCCACTGGTACGCCGGGACCGACCGCAACGCCTACATCCACCGCGCGTGGATGCGGCGCGGGCTGCCCGGCCACGCCTTCGACGGACGCCCGCACATCGCCATCGCCAACACCGCCTCGGATCTGACGCCGTGCAACGCGCACCTCAACGAGGTCGCCGAGAGCGTCAAGCAGGGCGTCTACGAGGCCGGCGGCATCCCGATGAACCTGCCGGTGGTGTCCCTGGGCGAGACGCAACGTCCGCCCGACCGCGATGCTGTGGCGCAACATGGCCGCGATGGCCGCCGAGGAGATGTTCCGCGCCAATCCGATCGACGGCCTCGTGCTCCTGGGCGGCTGCGACAAGACGATCCCGGCGCTGCTCATGGCGGCGGCGTCGGTCGATCTCCCGGCGATCGTGGTCCCGGGCGGGCCGATGCTGAGCGGCACCTTCCGGGGCGTGGCGCTCGGCTGCGGCACCGACGTGTGGAGGCTCTCCGAGGAGGTCCGTGCCGGGACGCTGTCGCGAGAGGACTTCCTGCAGTCGGAGTCCTCGATGATCCGCAGCCGCGGCCACTGCAACACGATGGGCACCGCCTCGACGATGGCGGTGATGGCCGAGTCGCTGGGGACGACGCTCCCGGGCCTGGCCGGCACGCCGGCGGCCGACAGCCGCCTGCTCGAGGCCGCCCACGCCGCCGGGCCGCGAGGCCATCGAGATGGTCGCGCGAGGACCGCCGCCCCAGCGCCCTGCTCAGCCGTGGCTCGTTCCTCAACGCGATCGTCGCGCTGGCCGCGGTCGGCGGCTCCACCAACGCCGTCATCCACCTGCTGGCCATCGCCGGGCGGCTCGGGATCGAGCTGTCGCTGGACGACTTCGACCGCATCGGCTCCTCGGTTCCGCTGCTCGTCGACCTGCAGCCGGCGGGACGCTTCCTCATGGAGGACTTCCACCGCGCCGGCGGCCTGCTGGCGGTGCTGCGCGAGGTCGCGGACCTGCTCGACCCCGACGGCGCTCACGGTCACCGGCCGGCCGCTGGTGGAGTACCTCGACGGCGCGCAGATCTGGGATCCCGAGGTCATCCGGACGCGCTCCGAGCCGCTCCAGCCCGAGGCCGGCATCGCCGTCCTGCGCGGCAGCCTGGCGCCGACCGGCGCCGTCATCAAGCCCGCCGCCGCCTCCCCGGAACTGCTGCGCCACCGGGGCCGCGCCGTGGTCTTCGACTCGATCGAGGACTTCCACGCGCGCATCGACGACCCGGACCTCGACGTCGACGCCGACTCCGTGCTCGTGCTGCGCGGGTGCGGCCCCAAGGGGTACCCCGGCATGCCCGAGGTGGCGAACATGCCGCTGCCGACGAAGCTGCTCGAGCGCGGCGTGCGCGACATGGTCCGGATCTGCGACGGGCGGATGAGCGGGACCGCCTACGGCACCGTCGTCCTGCACGTCTCGCCGGAGGCGGCGGCCGGCGGGCCCGCTGGCGCTCGTGCGCTCGGGCGACCCCGTCATCCTCGACGTCGCGGCGCGCCGCCTCGACGTCGACATTCCCGAGGCCGAGCTGACCGGCCGGTCGCCCGCGCCGGCGGCCGCCGACGCCTACGCCAGCCCGGCGCGGGGCTGGCAGAGCCTGTACGTGCGCACGGTGCAGCAGGCCGACACCGGCGCCGACCTCAGCTTCCTGGTGGGCGCCAGCGGCCACGAGGTGACACGTGAGTCGCACTGACCCCGGCATCCGGCGCGCGCTCGTCACCGGCGGCGCCAGCGGTCTGGGCCGGGCGTGCGCGCGGCGCCTGCGCGACGACCACCACGAGGTGATCACCGCCGACATCGCCGACGGCGCCGACGTGCGCCTCGACGTCACCGACGACGCGGCGGTGGCCGAGGTGGTCAGCCAGCTCGGCCCGATCGACATCCTGCTCAACAGCGCCGGCATCGTCGGCCCCAACCGGCCCCTGTCAGAGACGACGCGGGCCGAGTGGGA
Source organism: uncultured Actinomycetota bacterium (assembly GCA_963801435.1). GTDB lineage: Bacteria > Actinomycetota > Thermoleophilia > Solirubrobacterales > Solirubrobacteraceae > Palsa-465. The sequence goes on along the minus strand of CAWDFE010000021.1, from coordinate 63,962 downwards.
CGCGATGTTCGCGGTCAACGTCCACGGCACGGTGGCGATGTGCCGAGCCTTGATCCCGGGGATGGTGGGGCGCGGCTGGGGCCGGATCGTCAACTTCGCCAGCATGGCCGGCAAGGACGGCAACCCCAACCTCAGCGCGTATTCGGCGACCAAGGCGGCGGTGATCGGGCTGACCAAGAGCGCTGGGCAAGGAGCTGGCCGTGACGGGCGTGCTGGTCAACGCGATCGCCCCGGCGGTGATCGCCACCGAGATGAACGCCAAGACGGCGCCGGCGGTCCTGGCCCACATCACGAGCCTGATCCCGATGAAGCGGGTGGGTCAGCCCGAGGAGGTGGCCGAGCTGGTGGCCTGGCTGGTGTCCGAGCGGTGCACGTTCTCGACCGGCGCGGTGTATGACATCAGCGGCGGCCGGGCGACGTACTAGGCTAGGCCCGGTAGCGCAGGTCGATCGAGTCGGTGTGGTGCGCCCATCTCACCGTTACCCGCCAGCACCCGGCGTGTGGCACATCGACGAACGAGGGGTAGATCTCCCCCGGGCTCGAGTCGGCCGGCCAGCTGGCGTGCACCGATGGCCCGCCGCCGCGCACCGGCCGGGCGGTCACGGTCAGCGGCGAGCCGTGCCGCGGCAGGCGCATGATCCACAGGACCTTGTTTGTCGAGTTGCTCGGCTTCCTGCCCGCCCGCAGCGGAAACCCGAACACGACGGCAACCGCGTTCCCGTTGTCAGCCACCCCGTAGGGCCACGGGGATGACCGCGTGCCACCGGCGCTCATCGCCGGCTCGGCCCAGCCCGGCAGCGTCCCGCGGTGCAGCGCCGTCGTGCCACACCCGCCGGCGACGGCGGTCGGGCCGGGTGCGGCGTGGTGGAGCACCGCACGATGGTGCGCCGCCGTCGAGCCGCACGCGGCGACCCCCAGACCGGCCATGACAAGCGCGACGAGCCGCCGCATCACCCGTCACCGTAACGCGAGGCCGACTGGGCCTCCAGTACGGCCGTCAGGCGCCGAACACGACCGGCTCTGACACCAGCGCCGGCTCCGACCCCAACAGCACCTCCGCGGTCTCGGCCGCGAACCCGCCGCACGGATCGATCGGCTCGAGCGCCCAACCCATGGCCGGGCCCTTCGGGGCCGCGTCACCCGGAGCAGCCTCGCGGTTGATGACCAGCTTCCAGTAGACGATCTGGGCGATCGCCATCACGGCGACCGCGAACAGCGTGATGTAGATAGCCAGTGTCGACCTCACCAATGCCCCCCATCGGTTTGGTTGTGGTTGCCCCGAAGCGACGCCGTGCCAGCGCCCACTCGTCCTGCTCCTGTGCCCATTTTTCGTTGACCCCACGCCGATCGATTTCCTGCCGGCGCTCCGGTCCCACGCTATCCGCGCGCGGTCCCGTAAGTCGACGCTAATGAGGCGGCCGGGGAAAGTCAAGGCCGCCATGGTGTAGATCGCCACACCCTGGGGCGTGCTCGATCACGGAGCGCAGCACCACCCGTCGACCCGAAGCGGGCCCGTCGAGGCTCCGCGGGACCCGAATCGCCCGGCCACCCGGGAAGCGGCGAGGATCTGCGCCCGGCCGGCGGCGTGCACGAACAGCCACTGGTCCTGGGCGCTCCAGCTGACCAACAGCCAGGCGCCGTCCGCAGACCACGTCGGCGCCGCCACCGCCAGTCCCGACAGCATCGTCCGGGCCGGGCGCGAGGGCATGGTCAGGTCCGCGATCTGCAGCTCCCGGCCTGCTTCTGCCGACCGGCAACAGCCTCTCCGGGTGCCCCGGGGCCGGCGCCCAGTTGCCGTCGGCGTCGTTCCCGCATCTTGGCATCGCCTGCCGCGTCGCCAACTTGGCCGGCTGTGACCGCGTGCGCGTCGGCGTCCACCTCGCCCACCCGGCGATCCTCGTCGCCGTGTGGGTCGACCGCCGCCTCGTGACGCTCAGCCCACCGACCGACCCCGGGTCCGACCTGTGGCAGGGCGCGCTTCTCGGCGCCGGGCCGCGTGCCCCGGCCTCTGGCTGTCCGCGCCCGCCACGGGTACTGGTACGGCGAACCGCCCGTGCGCCCGCGCGTCCGCGTCACCGCCTACTTCGCCGACGGCACCGCGGCAAGGCGCGCCAGCGTCGGCTACCTGCACGCCGGTGATGGCTAGCCGCGCGCCGGTCCGACGTGTCTGGCGCTGTTGGTGGTGGTCGCCGGCTGCGGGGGCAATGGTCGGCGCCACCGGGCGGCGGAGCCGCGCCCCACCTCCCACCGTCTGACCACGGCCCGTGCCGAACGGGCGATGGGGGTCAGGAGCCCGGTGCTCCCGCCCGAGGCGCTTGTCACCGCCGAGACACGGGATCGGGTCGTGATCATCAATCTGCGCACGGGCGCGGAGATCGGCCGCCTCACCCTTCCGGGTGGGCCCCAGTACGTCGATGCGGACGTGGACCTGGCAGTGGCGTCCAGCCCGCGAACCGGCACCGTTTCCCTGCTCAGCGGCCCGCGCTGGCACGTCGCGCGGGTGCTGCACGGCTTCCTCGCCCCGCACATCGTCGCCATGAGCCCCGACGGCGATCACGCGTACGTCACCGATGACGCCCGCGGGACGCTGTCGGTCATCCGGCTCACCGACGATCGGGTGACCCGCGCCGTGGAGGTGGGGGCGGGCGCACACCACCTGGCCTCGAGCCCCGATCAGCACGCGGTCTGGGTCGCGCTGGGCGAGTCGGCGCAGACCATCGTGATGCTCGACACCACGGACATTGACCGGCCGGTGGTCGTAGGACGCTTTCATCCCGGATTCGCAGCGCATGACCTCGCCTTCAGCCCGGATGGACGGGAGGTCTGGGTGACGTCGTCGGCGCGCCCCGATGTGTCGGTGTTCCCCGCCGCCGATCGCCGGCTCATGTTCCGCGTCCGGGTCGGCGCGGCGCCCCAGCACGTGGCACTCGTCGGCCGCTGGGCATACCTGACCAGCGGGTATGGAAGGGTGATCGAGCAGGTCGCGATCGCCGACGGCCGGGTGGTTCGCCGCGTACGCGCGCGCTACGGGTCCTTCGAGCTCGCCGCCGCGGACGGGTACGTCGTCACCGCGTCCCTGCTCGGTGGTGAAGAGGCGGTGTTCACCCCCGGGCTGCGGTTGGTGCGCATCCGCCGGTTGGCGCCCGCCACGCGGGACGTATCGGTAACCCGGCCATGATCAGGCGAGCGCGTCGTAGTCGGCGGGATCCCAGGCCAGGAGCGCGTAGATCTGGACCATGGCGCTCTGGTCCAGCAGGGTGACTCCGCCCCGGGAGAGCCGGAAGCGATCGTGGCGATCGCGCGCCGTGGTCCAGGCGTCGTCGGCATACGCGCTCACGGTCGCGTGGATCTGCTCGCGCAGGCCAGCGTCGGCGGTGACGGCCCAGAGCAGAAGGAGGTTGCGGAACAGGATCGCGTTGAACGCGGCGGGATGACTTTGATAGTCCCCGGCGTAGTGGTGCAACGCCTTGCGCGCGATCGCCTCCGCGCGCGCCAGGTAGGGCGCGCCGTCGCCGTCACCGGCGGTCCGCGCCAGCAGCGTGTTGGCGCCGATCATCGTCCCCTGGTTGTAGCTCCACAGCCGGTGGTCGATGCTCCCATCCCCGCGCAGCTTGTCCCAGAACAGGCCGGTAGCCGGCTCGCCGGCGTCTCGGCCGGCGTCGAGCGTGACGTTGACCCAGGCGTACATGTCCCGCGCCCGCGTGTAGCGGCGGGCCTCTGTCGAGCCGCCCGCCAGCTCGGCGAGATGGAGGCCGAGCTCGGCGTTGGGGGCGTTGGAGACGGTGTTGCGGTCGTGGTTGCGGGCGCCCGTTCCCACCCCCTGCTCGACCCAGAAGACGCCGCCGGGGCTCGGTGCCTCACGGCGGGCATCCCAGCCGGCCACGGCGAAGCGAAACAGTTCGGCGGCGCGCTCCCCGTGGCCGCAGCCCGGGTCCAGGCGCTCCAACTGCACCAGCGCGAGCCCGACCCAGGCGTTGTCGTCGTAGTAGCGGTCACCCCCGAAACGCGACCCGATCACGTCGGAGGCGTACGCGGGAAGCTCGCTGCGGGTGCCGTCCCAGTAGCGCTCGAGCGCCCGCAGATGCCACGCCACGGCTGACCGGGCGTCAAGGTCAACGAGCAGTTCGCGCCGCACCCCGACCAGGTCGACAGCGGCGGCGAGTGCTCGCGCGGTGGGCCACAGATGCGCGGCGGCTCCAGGCAGGCGCGGACGACCGTCGCGCCGGTACAGGCCGTCGCGGCGGGCAAAACAGCGCCGCATGGCAGTGAAGGCCCGCACTGCCCGTGCGGCCGACAGTTCGGGCCTCACGTCGGCACCGGCCCGCGCCGCGGCCGGCCCCGCCGGCGCTGGCGGCGGTGCCCTGCGTTGACCAGGTCGAGCACCGCCGCCGGGTCCTCGGCACGGTGCAGGGAGCTCAGATCGGCGGCGCTGATGCGGCCGTCGGCCAGGGCACGCGCCCGCAGCCACTCGACCAGCCCGTCCCACTCCCCCTCTCCCACCAGGATCACCGGGAAGTCTCGGATGCTCCTCGTCTGGATGAGCGTCAGCGCCTCGAACAGCTCGTCGAGCGTCCCGAACCCGCCCGGGCAGATGGCGAACGCACACGCGTAGCGCACGAACATCACCTTGCGGGCGAAGAAGTGACGGAACTCCAGCCCGAGATCGACGTAGGGGTTGAGGTGCTGCTCGCGCGGGAGCTGGATGTTGCAACCCACTGACAGCGCGCCGGCGTCGCGGGCGCCGCGGTTGGCGGCCTCCATGAGCCCGGGGCCGCCACCAGTGATGATCGCGTAGCCGGCCCGGCCCAGGGTGGCGGCCACCTCCCGGGCCATGGCGTAGTGCGGATGGCCGGGCGGCGTGCGGGCCGATCCGAACATCGTCACCGCCCGTCTCACGCCCGACAGCGCGTCGAAGCCCTTGGCGAACTCCGCCGCGATCTCGCGGACCCGCTCGGCGTCCGCGGCCCGGACCCGCGGCGCCTCGTCGTCCAGCCACGTCAGCAGCTCCTCGTCGAATGCCGGGCTTCCGAGGTCAGGCATCATCGCCGGCCGGGACCCGGCTCGTATGGCCTGTGATCCGGGCGCCTCGGCATCGCGGCGGTCTCAGCGAACGGCGATGAGATCAACCACGAACACCAGCGTCTCGTCGGGGCCGATCACGCCGCCCGCGCCGCGCTTGCCGTAGGCGAGCATGGGCGGGATCGTGATCCGCCGGCGTCCCCCCACCTTCATCCCCTCCACGCCCTGGTCCCAGCCGGCGATGACCTGGCCCTTGCCGAGCTTGAACTTGAACGTGTCATCGCGATCCCAGGATGCGTCGAACTGGGTGCCGTTGTTCCAGGAGACACCCACGTAGTGGACCTCCACGACCTTGCCCGAGATGGCCTCTTCGCCCTCACCGACCTCGATGTCCTCGAGCTCGAGCTGGTATGACGGAGCCTGGCCGACGGGAACCTCGACGACGGGCTTCTCGTTGCCGGCCATGTCAGCGAAAGGCGTTGATGCCAGTGAGGGCATTGCCGACGACGAGGGCGTGAACGTCGGCGGTGCCCTCGTAGGTCACCACGGACTCGAGGTTGTTCATGTGGCGGATCACCGGATACTCCAGCGTGATCCCGTTGGCGCCCAGCATCTGGCGGGCGGTGCGGGCCACGTCGAGCGCCGCGTTGACGTTGGCCAGCTTGCCCATGCTCACGTGCTCGGGACGCAATCGCCCCTCATCCTTCATCCGCCCCAGGTGGAGCGCCAGCAGCAGGCCACGGTTGACCTCGAGCGCCATCGTGGCCAACTTGTGCTGCTGGATCTGGGTGGCGGCAATCGGCCGACCGAAGGCCATCCGCTCCTTGGCGTAGGACAGCGCAGCCTCAAAGCAGGCGCGCGCGGCGCCGATCGAGCCCCACACGATCCCGTAGCGGGCCTCGTTCAGGCACGCCAGCGGGCCGCGCAGCGAGGTGGCCTCGGGGAGCATCGCCGCGGCCGGCAGGCGCACGTCGTCGAGCAGCAGCTCCGAGGTCACCGACGCGCGCAGCGACAGCTTGCGGTGGATGTCCTGGGTGGTGAACCCCTTCGTCCCACGCGGGACGAGGAACCCGCGGATGCCGTCGTCGGTCCGTGCCCACACCACCGCGACCTCCGCCGCCGAGCCGTTGGTGATCCACATCTTCTGACCGTGCACGACCCAGTCGTCGCCGTCGCGCCGCGCCCGGGTGCGCATCGCCCCCGGATCCGACCCGGCGTCGGGCTCGGTCAGCCCGAAGCAGCCCAGTGCCTCGCCCGCTGCCATCCGGGGCAGCCACTGCTGCTTCTGGTCCTCCGAGCCCCAGCGGTGGATTGCGAACATCGCCAGCGACCCCTGGACGGAGACCAGGCTGCGCACTCCGCTATCGCCGGCCTCGAGCTCCAGGCAGGCCAGCCCGTAGGCGGTGGCGCTGGCGCCCGCGCAGCCGTACCCCTCTAGGTGCATGCCCAGCACGCCGATCTTGCCCAGCGCCGGCGCCAGCTCCAGCGGGATCGTCGCTTCCTCGAACCAATCGCCCACGTGCGGGACCACCTGGTCGGTCACGAACGCCCTGACGGTGTCGCGGATCATCCGCTCCTCGTCGTCGAGGAGATGGTCGATGTCGAGAAAGTCGAGGGGGCGGACCTCGCGCGGGGTGGTGGTGGCGGCGCTCATCAGGGGTTGCTCCTTTGCTCTATGGCCGTAGCATCCAAGCAGACCGTGGGCGGGGAAGGAAACGCGGCAGCGGGCGTCCTAGCTCGCGCAGGCCCCAACAGTGGCCTCACCTGACCCCGGATCCTCCCGGCCGACACCGAACACGAAGGAGATCTCCCCCATGTTCAAGCAACCAGCCCTCCTCCTCAGCGCGGCGGTGCTGGCGCTGGGCGTCGCTGCCTGCGGCGGCTCCTCGGGCTCCAGTTCGTCGAGCGGGGGCGCCACGACCTCTGCCTCCGGAGCGACCTCCTCGGCGGCCGGCACCGGAACCAGCGCGGGCACGTCGAGTGCGGCGGCCGCCGGCGGCGCGTCGAGCGACCTGGCGATCGCCGCCAACCCCAGCGGTCAGCTCGCGTATGACAAGAAGGCGCTGAGCGCCAAAGCGGGGAAGGTCACGATCACGATGACCAACATGTCCTCCCTGGGTCACAACATCACGATCCAGCAGGGGACCAGCGGAGCGGTGCTCGGCGCCACCCCGACGTTCCAGGGCGGCACCAAGAGTGTCACCGTCGACCTCAAGGCCGGCACCTACACGTTCTTCTGCAGCGTCCCCGGTCACCGCGCCGGCGGCATGGTGGGCACGCTCAAGGTCTCCTGAGGCCCGAAGAACGCGTAGCTGCGTCAGCGGCGCGCCGCCAGCCGGTCCAGAAGCGCTAGGACGTCGTAGTAGCGCGTGGGCGCCAGGCGCGCCAGCGCGTCGAACATGTACGCGTCGGGACCCACGAGCCCCCGGCCGCGCCCGGCCTTGACCCCCGCGTGGATGATCTCGGCGGCGCGCTCGGGATTGGTGAGTGCGATCGCGTCGAAGTGCCTGGCCGCCTCCTCGTGGGACAGCTCCGGACGCGTGGGATGGACGTGGTAGCGGGCGTTGCGCGCGATGTGGGTCTTGACGCCACCGGGATGGATGGTGACCGCGCGTGCGCCGGTGCCACGCAGCTCGTGGCGCAGCGACTCGGTGAAGCCGCGGACGGCGAACTTCGACGTGCAGTAGGCGCTCTGGAACGGCATCCCCACCAGGCCGAACGCGCTCGAGGTGTTGACGATCACGTGCTTAGACCAAGGCCGGCTCGCGCTCGGCAGGCGGCGCAGGAGCTCGGCGTCGCAGTCGCCGATCTCGCACCGAGCGAGACGGCGTTGGTAAGCCCGGACGCTACCGGGCCACAGGGTCGAGTTGCGTCCAGTGTCCTCGACGTACCAGCTCAGGCACAACCCGCCCTCAGACGCAGTCTCTAGAGGAGCGAGCCGCTGAGGATCGCCTTGACCGTCTCGCTTGCGCTGGCGCGCAGCTCGCGCATGTCGCGGCCGCGCTGGAGCGCGATGACCAGCAGCTCGCGCAGGCCGCCGACGATGATGATCGCCGTGTCCATGGCCAGGGGGCGCACGTCGAGCTCGGGCTGGGCCTGGCGGCCGGACTCCACGAAGCCCACGAGCAGCTCGGCGAATCGCTCCAGCGTGGCCAGCCCCCGGTCGGCCCCCTCCTGGCCGAGGCCGGGCAGCTCGCGCACGAAGCTTCGGTACAGGGCGGGGGTGGCGGTCACGTTGTTGATATAGGCGTCCACCGCGCGATCGACCTGCTCGTCCAATGGGCGGTCGGGATGGACCGCGTCGGCGATCTGGCGCATCATCGCCGCGTTGGTGGCGTCGAACAGTGCCAGGAAGCAGGCGTCGCGGTCAGCGAACTGCTCGTAGAAGTTGCGCCGCGAGGTGCGGGCGATGCGCACGACATCGGCGACCGTCGTATCACGGTAGCCCTTCTCCTCGATCGACGTCGCCATAGCGGAGATGAGCCGCTCGCGGTGGCCCGCGGGCTCGGCGGCGAGTGCTTCTTGATGTGCCGCAGACACCTGGGGGACCATAGTCCGCGCTCGGTCCGGTACAGCGCTACCTGGCGATGATCGCCGACGTCGCCGAGCAGGAGATCGAGCGCTGGCTCGTGTGGTCGGGGTGGCCGGTCACCGTGAACGCCTCGGCCCGGGTCGGCACCCGCGGTTGCCAGACGTCGCCGAGCCGGCGCTGGGCGGCGAGCGCAAAGCTCACGGGACGACGGGCGAAGCGCAGGCCCTGCATCGGTGCGGGCAGACCGAGTGACGGCGGCATGTGAACCGGCGTGGTGGAGTCGACCGGCCCGGCGGGCGAGGGCGGGTCCAGGGCGTGGACGCGGGGGCTGGGTGAGCTTGAGCAGCGCGATCCCGGCCGCGATCAGCGTGCCCGGCGCGAACGGCCGGGTGGGGAAGATCGGGTGCACGCCGCCGCCGCCGCCGAGCGCCGCCGGGTTGGTGCACAGCACCTGATCGCCGGGGACCGTGGTTCGGCCGAAGATGCTGTTGGAGAGCGGCGGCTGGTCGAAGGTCGAGAAGGCGATGACGCACCCGAGTTGGGTGTTCGAACGACAGGCGGGAATGTGCCGGAAGCTGCGCCGACCGTCTTGTGGCGCTTGACCAGCACGTTGCCGCCGAGCAGGATCGCGGAGACCAGCCGCCTGCGCACGGCGGGCTTTGAGTCCACGTCCTTGGCGATCAGCTGCTCGAGCACGAAGGAGCCCTGCGAGTGCCCGAGGAGGACGAAGCCGCGTCCGTGGTTGTACTTGCGCAGGTACGTGGCAAAGGCGGCGCGGACGTCGCGGCGGCGAGCGCCGTGGCCAGCGCGCCGAGCAGCAGGACCAGGTGTGTGCGGCGGAACCTCATGACACCGTGGGGCGGCGCTGGGCCCACGGCGCGGCCTCCTCGATCTGGCCGGCGAGCGAGTACAGCATCTCCTCGGCGCCCACCCTACCGACCAACTGAACGGCGAGCGGCAGTCCGTCGGCGCCCACGCCCGCCGGGACCGAGACCGCTGGCTGCCCGGTGAGGTTGAAGATCGGGGTGAACGGGGTGAAGCGCCCGGCGATGTCGACGGCCAGCGGCGCCGGACGCCCATAGCCCCCCTTGGCGGCGATCGCCGTCTTGGCCAGCGCGGGCGTCATGAGCACGTCGACGTCGTCCCACAGCGCGGTGATGCGAGCGGACGTCCTGGCCCGGGCGGCGAGGATCGCGGCACGGCGCCGCGGCGGGACCAGGTAGCGCCCGAGCGCGGCCATCTGCCGGGTGCTCGGCTCGAGCATCGAGCGATCGGGCACCGTGAGCGAGTCCTCATAGACGCCGCGCACCCACGTCTGCAGGAAATCGACCTGGGCCAGCCGGTAGGCTGGATCGCGGGGGAGCACGTCATGGCCGAGCGCGCTCAGCAGCGCCCCGGTCCGCTCCCAGGCACCCCGCTGATCGGTGGAGACGCGTCCCAGCAGACCGGGCGGCAGCTTGCGCGAGGCTGCGATGCGCAGTCGCGGGGGCGGCGTGGCGGCAGCGACGACGTAGCCGCCGCTGCGCGGCTGAGCGTCTGCGGAGTGCATCACCTCGAGCAGGAGGGCGCTGTCGCTCACCGTGCGCGCGAGCGCCCCGTAGACCGACATGTCCAGCCAGCCGCCGCCGGGCCCACGCCCACGACTCGACTTCATCCCCACCAGCCCGCAGGCGGCGGCCGGGATCCGGATCGAGCCGCCCCCGTCCGAGGCGGTGGCCGCGGCGACCATGGCGGCCGACACGGCCGCCGCCGAGCCGCCGGAGGACCCGCCCGGCGTGCGCGAGCGGTCCCAGGGGTTGCGGGTCACCCCGTTGGCGGTGGTCGCCGTCCACGGGAAGATCATCAGCTCGGGCACGTTGGTGACGCCGATTGGGATGGCGCCGGCGGCGCGCAGGCGGCGGAGCGGCTCGGCGTCGTCGGTGGCCGGGGCGCCGAAGCTGCGCGTCCCCCGGGTGGCGGTTTCGCCGGCGAGCGCGAGGTCGTCCTTGACGGCGATCGGGACCCCGGCCAGGGGGCCGGAGCGATCGATCCGCTCGGCCTCGGCCACAGCCTGCTCGCCGCGCACGACGCGGAACGCGTTGAGCGTGGGATCGAGCGCGTCGATCCGCCGCAGGTACAGCTCCACCAGCTCGCGCGGGGCGACCTCGCCGGAGCGGACCATCGCCGCCAGCGCGCCGGGACCGGCGAAGGCGACCTCGGTATCGGCGGTGTCGGTCATGGCTCGCGCAGCGACAGCACGAGCTGTCGGATCGCGCCAGGGTATCTGTACGACATCCCGCCGTGCTTGCCGTCGAAGAGCTCGAGGGTGTGAGCGATGTCCAGCCGCGTCAGTTCGTCGGAGAAGGCTTGCGCCCCCAGGTCCAGGAAGAACTCGTCCTGCCGCCCGGCGTCGAGGTAGATCCGCCGCATGCGCCGCAGGGCGTCGGCGTGGGGCTCGGCCATCCGGACCGGGTCCAGCGCCAGCCAGCGCTGCCAGATCTCGTCGACCAGGCGCCCCGTGGCGGGATCGAAGGGCAGCAGCGGCTTGCCCGGGTGGTCGGGGTCCGGCGTGTAGGCGCAGGCGTAGGCGTACAAGGAGAAGGCGTCGCCGTAGCGCGCCCAGTTGAAGCTCGGCTCCGTCCGCATGGCGGCGAGCAGCTCGTCGAACGACCCGCCGAAGTCGTCGCGCAGCCGCCGGGCGATCGCCGGGAACTCGGGCAGGTAGCAGTACTCGAACAGGGCGTCGCCGGCATGCGACGCCAGCGCCCCGAACACGTCGGGCCGCAACATCGACACGACCATGGCCCCGTAGCCCCCCGACGACTTGCCGGCCACCCCGCGGTGCTGGGGGCCGGGCAGGGTCGGGTAGCGCGCGTCCACGAACGGCACGATCTCGTCGCACAGGTAGTCCATGTAGCGTCCGGTGCTCGAGGAGTTGAGGAACTGGGAGCCGCCGAGCGAGGTCCAGGCGTCGACGAACACGACGATCGCGTCCGGGCACTCGCCGGCGGCGAACATTGAGTCGATGCGCTCCACGCCGGTCGGCTCGAACGCGGCGCCGCGCGCCGGCCACATGTCGGCCTGGCCGGAGTAGCCCTGGAGCATGTACACCGACGGGAACCGCTCGCGGCCCGGAGCGATCGCGCCCGGCGAGCGGTAGACGTACAGCGGCCGGCGCGCCGGGTCGCCGAGCGGGTTGCCCTCGAGGAGCTCTGAATGCACCGTAATTCGGTCCAGCATGCCGGCCAGCGGACGATCCCACGGGGGGCCGGGCAGCCCGTCCACCTTGCGCATGCTCATGCCTTCAACCTACGACAAACCGGACCGCCGGGTCCCACCCGTGTGGAGCTCGATCACACGGGTATAGTCGAGCCACTGCCCCCTACTCCCGACAGGCCATGACTGATCGAGCCCAGCCGCAGACGCCGAGCACGAATGGCAGTGGAGCCCAGCCAGACGCGGTCGACCCCGATGCGGTAGAGACCACCGAGTGGCTCGAGGCGCTGGATGCGGTCGTCTCGCATGACGGCCCCGATCGCGCGCGCGACCTGCTGACGCGCGTCATCGAGCGCGCCCAGCACGCCGGCACCGGCCCCATCGCCAGTCTCAACACCGCGTACGTCAACACCATCCCGCGGTCGCTCGAGCCCCCGTACCCGGGCGACCCTCAGATCGAGCGCCGCCTGCGCTCGATCGTGCGCTGGAACGCCATCTGCATGGTGGTGCGCGCCAACAAGATCTCGTCTGAGCTGGGCGGGCACATCGCCACCTACCAGTCGCTGGCGACGCTCATGGAGGTGGGCTTCAACCACTTCTGGCATGGGGCGGGTGGGTCCGATTCCGACGGCGGCGACCTCGTCTACTTCCAGGGCCACTCCTCCCCGGGGAACTACGCGCGCGCCTACCTCGAGGGCCGGCTCACCGAGGAGCAGCTAGACGGCTTCCGCCAGGAGGTCTCGGTCCCGGGAGGGCTGAGCTCTTACCCCCACCCTTGGCTGATGCCCGAGTTCTGGCAGTTCCCGACGGTGTCGCTGGGCATCGGCGCCATCACCTCGATCTACCAGGCACGGTTCATGAAGTACCTGCAGGCGCGCGGGATGGCAGACACTGCCCCGCGCAAGGTATGGGCGTTCCTCGGCGATGGCGAGATGGACGAGCCCGAGTCCATGGGAGCCACCGCGCTGGCCGGGCGCGAGCAGCTGGACAACCTCATCTGGGTGGTCAACTGCAACCTGCAGCGCCTGGACGGGCCCGTGCGCGGCAACGGCAAGATCATCCAGGAGCTCGAGTCCGACTTCCGCGGCGCCGGCTGGAACGTGATCAAGGTGATCTGGGGCAGCCGCTGGGACGCGCTGCTCGAGGCCGACGTCGATGGTGCCCTGGTCAAGGTCATGCAGGACTGCGTCGACGGCGACTACCAGACGTTCAAGTCGCGCGACGGCGCCTACGTCCGCGAGCACTTCTTCGGGCGCGACCCCCGCCTGCTCGACCGCGTCGCCCACATGTCGGACGATGAGATCTGGCTGCTCAACCGCGGCGGCCATGACCAGCAGAAGGTCTATGCCGCCTACGACGCGGCGGTGCGTCACACCGGGCAGCCGACGGTGATCCTGGCCAAGACCATCAAGGGCTACGGGATGGGCGTTTCCGGCGAGGGCCAGATGATCACCCACCAGGCCAAGAAGATGACCGAGGCGGCGCTGCTGGCCTTCCGCGACCGCTTCGAGCTGCCGCTCACCGACCAGCAGGTTCACGATGCCGAGTACTACAAGCCGCCCGCGGATGCCCCGGAGATGGAGTTCCTGCGCGAGCGGCGCGCGGCGCTCGGCGGCTCGCTGCCGGTCCGGCGTCCGAAGTCGACCTCGCTCAAGGCGCCTCCGCTGGAGACGTTCAAGTCCCAGCTCGAGGGCACCGGCGAGCGGGAGATCTCGACGACGATGTCGTTCGTCCGCATCCTCGCCGCACTCCTGCGCGACAAGGAGCTGGGGCGCCACATCGTGCCCATCGTCCCCGACGAGTCGCGCACGTTCGGCATGGAGGGGCTGTTCCGCCAGGTCGGCATCTACTCCCCCTTCGGCCAGCGCTACAGCCCCGAGGACTCCGAGCAGCTCATGTTCTACAAGGAGGACGAGCAGGGCCAGATCCTGGAGGAGGGGATCACCGAGGCCGGCTCGATCTCCTCGTTCATCGCCGCGGGCACCTCCTACAGCGCCCACGACGTGCCGATGGTGCCGTTCTACATCTACTACTCGATGTTCGGCTACCAGCGGGTGGGCGACCTCGTCTGGGCCGCCGGCGACAGCCGGACACGCGGCTTCATGCTGGGCGGCACCGCGGGGCGCACCACGCTCAACGGAGAGGGCCTGCAGCATGAGGACGGTCACAGCCATCTGCTGTTCAGCGTGGTGCCCAACTGCCGCGCCTATGACCCCGCGTTCGGCTCCGAGCTCGCCGTGATCGTCCAGGACGGGCTGCGCCGCATGCTCTCCGAGCAGGAGGACGTCTTCTACTACATCACCCTGATGAACGAGAACTACCCGCACCCGCCGATGCCGGAGGGCGCCGAGGATGGCATCCTGCGCGGCATGTATCCGCTGCGCCGCGCGCCGAAGCGGGCGCGCAAGCCGGTGGTCCAGCTGCTGGGCTCGGGCACGATCCTGCGGGAGGTGATCGCCGCCGCCGACCTGCTCGAGGAGGACTTCGGCGTACTGGCGGACGTGTGGAGCGTCACCTCGTTCTCGGAGCTGCGCCGCGACGGCCTGGCGGTGGAACGCTGGAACATGCTGCACCCCAGCGACAAGCCGCGCGTGGCCTACGTCTCCGAGCAGCTCTCGGACAAACGCGGGCCGGTGATCGCCTCCACCGACTATCTGCGAGCGGTGCCCGATCAGATCCGCCAGTGGGTGGGGCGGGCGGGACAGTCGTACCGGACGCTCGGCACCGACGGCTACGGGCGCAGCGACTTCCGCACGGCGCTGCGGCGCTTCTTCGAGGTGGACCGCCACTACGTCGCGGTCGCCGCTCTGAGCGAGCTCGCCGCCGCGGGCAGGGTGGACGCCAAGCTGGTGGCGAAGGCCATCGCCAAGTACGAGATCGACGCCGACGCCCCGCTGCCCACGACCGTATGAGCGCCACCACGACACAGGTGGAAGTCCCGGACATCGGTGACTTCGACGACGTACCGGTCATCGAGATCCTGGTGTCGGCCGGCGACACCGTGGCCGTGGAGGACCCGCTGGTCACGCTCGAGTCAGACAAGGCCACGATGGACGTCCCGGCCCCCTTCGCGGGCACGGTCAAGGAGATCAGCGTGTCCGTCGGGGACCGCGTCTCGCAGGGCTCGGTGCTGATGAGCATCGAGGGCTCTGACGGCGGCGACCCGGGGGGCGCGGAGCCAGCCGAGGCCGCCGCGGCGGTCGATCGCGCGTCCGAGCAGACCGTGGCGCCGGCCGAGGCCACCGAAGCACCCTCCGAGCCCCCGAGCACCTCCGAGCCCACCGAAGCACCCTCCGAGCCGGCCCGGGCCGCGCCGGCTCCCGCTCCCCCAGCCCCCACGAACGGCGGTGGGCCGATCTACGCCAGCCCGTCGGCGCGACGGCTCGCGCGCGAGCTGGGGGTCGACCTGCGCTCGGTGACCGGGAGCGGTCGCAAGGGGCGCATCACCAGGGAGGACGTGCAGGGCCTGGCTGACGGCAAGAGTGCCGCGCCCGCGGGCGCGGCGGGCGCACCGTCAGCCGCCGGCGGCGCCGGGCTGGACCTGCTGCCGTGGCCGACCGTGGACTTCGAGAAGTTCGGCCCGGTGGAGCGCGTCGAGCGGTCGCGCATCCAGCGGATCTCCGCGCCCAACCTGGCCCGCAACTGGGTGATGATCCCCCACGTCACCCACAACGACGAGGCCGACATCACCGACCTCGAGGCCTGGCGCAAGCGTCTCAACGAGGAGCACGCGCGCGAGGGGGTCAAGTTCACGATGGTCTCGTTCCTGGTGGCCGCCTGCGTCGTGGCACTGAAGGAGTTCCCGACCTTCAACTCATCGCTGGACGGCGAGGAGCTCATCCTCAAGCGCTACTACAACATCGGGTTCGCGGCCGACACGCCCGGCGGCCTGCTGGTACCGGTGATCAAGGGCGCCGACGGCAAGGGGCTCAAGGAGATCGCCAGGCGACCTGACCGACCTTTCGGGGCGCGCCCGCGACGGCAAGCTCTCGCTCGACGACATGCGCGGCGCGACGTTCACCATCAGCTCGCTCGGGGGGATCGGGGGGACGTCGTTCACGCCGATTATCAATGCGCCCGAGGTCGCCATCCTCGGCGTCACCCGCGCGGCCATGAAGCCCGTGTGGAACGGCTCTGAGTTCGTACCGCGGCTGATGGTGCCGCTGTCTCTGTCCTACGACCACCGGGTGATCGACGGCGCCTCTGCCGCGCGGTTCGTGTCGTTCCTCGTGGGCGTGCTGTCGGACCTGCGCCGAGCATTGCTGTGAGTCCGGCCTCCGAGGTACGCGTGCCCGACATCGGGGACTTCGCCGATGTCCCGGTGATCGAGATCCTGGTCTCGGTGGGTGACGAGGTGGCGGTGGAGGACCCGCTGGTCACGCTCGAGTCAGACAAGGCCACGATGGACGTGCCCGCGCCGTTCGCGGGCGAGGTATCCGAGCTGTCGGTGGCCGTCGGCGACCGGGTGTCCGAGGGGTCTCTGCTGCTCAAGCTCCAGGGAGCCGCATCAGCCGATGGCGCGTCATCTGACGGCGGCGCGTCTGAGGCCGAGGTCGTCTCCGAGCCGCCCCCTCCCCCGCCCCCGTCGTCCTCCTCCTCCGACGACGGTGGCGGGGGCGGCGACCGCGATTTCCAGGTCGTGGTGCTGGGGTCGGGCCCCGGCGGGTACACCGCGGCGTTTCGCGCCGCCGACCTGGGCCTGCGGGTCGCGCTGATCGAGCGCCACGCCAAGCTCGGCGGCGTGTGCCTCAACGTCGGATGCATCCCGAGCAAGGCGCTGCTGCACGCGGCGCGCGTGATCGCCGAGACCGAGGAGATGGCCACCCACGGCATCGCGTTCGGCGCGCCCAAGGTCGACCTGCCCAAGCTGCTGGAGTGGAAGCAGTCCGTGGTGGACAGGCTCACCGGCGGGCTGGTCGGTCTGGCGGAGCGGCGCGACGTCGAGGTCATCCACGGCGTCGGCAAGCTCACGGGCGCCAACTCCCTGGCCGTGGACGACCGCGAGATCACGTTCGAGAACTGCATCATCGCGGCGGGCTCGCAGGCCGCCAGGATCCCGGGCCTGCCCGAGGACGAGCGCATCGTCGACTCCACCGGCGCCCTCTCCCCGTCGTCGATCCCGGATCGCCTGCTGGTGATCGGCGGTGGGATCATCGGGCTGGAGATGGCCTGCGTCTACGACGCCCTAGGCGCGAAGGTGACGGTGGTCGAGATGCTGGACCACCTCCTCACCGGATGTGACCCGGACCTGGTGCGGGTGCTGTCCAAGCGGATCGGCGGCCGCTACCAGGACGTCCTACTGTCCACCAAGGCGGAGAGCGTCAAGGCCCAGAAAAACGGGCTCAAGGTGGAGATCTCCGGCGCGGGCTCGCGGATGTTCGACCGCGTGCTGGTCGCGGTCGGGCGGGTGCCCAACGGCCACGCCATCGAGGCGGAGGCCGCGGGGGTCAAGGTTGACGAACGCGGCTTCATCCCCGTCGACTCCCGGATGCGCACCAACGTGCCGGGGATCTACGCCATCGGCGACATCGTCGGCGAGCCGCTGCTGGCCCACAAGGCCATGCACGAGGCCAAGGTGGCCGCCGAGGTCATCTCGGGCCTCGACGTGCAGTTCGACGCCAAGACGATCCCGTCAGTGGCCTACACCGACCCCGAGGTGGCGTGGATGGGCCTGACCGAGACCCAGGCCAAGGCCGACGGCGTGGAGTTCGAGAAGGCGGTGTTCCCGTGGGCCGCGTCGGGCCGGGCACTGGGCCTCGGCCGCGAGGAGGGCATGACCAAGCTGCTGTTCGGGGTGGGTGGGGACGGTGACCACCGCCTGCTTGGCGCGGGAATCGTCGGCGTCGGCGCCGGCGACCTCATCTCCGAGGCGGTGCACGCACTGGAGATGGGCGCCAACGCCGAGGACATCGCGCTGACCGTGCACCCGCACCCGACGCTGTCCGAGACCGTCGCGCTCGCCGCCGAGCTCGAGGACGGGTCGATCACCGACCTCATCTCGCCGGCGGCAGCCAAGGCCCGTCGCGCAGCAGCTCGCTGAGCTCCCCGGCGACGCCGTCGGGGTCGCCGTTGACATGGTCGTTGGTGAAGCGGGCGACCCGCCAGTGCGCTCGCAGCAGCTTGCGGTCGCGGCGCCGGTCCTCCTCGAAGGACCGTTTGGTCCGGTGGTAGTTCCAGCCGTCCACCTCGACGACGAGGCGGCGGTCGGGCCACACGGCATCCACCAGGTGGCCTTCCACGTAGACGTTGTACTGGGGCTCGGGGAGGCGGTGCCGGCGGATGAGATCGCGAAACGCCCGCTCAAGGTCTGACTGGAGCAGCGGCGGGTCGTCGGCAAGCTCGGCGAGGGCGGCCTGCAGCGGCCTGATGCCGCGGCGGCCCGCGTTGCGGGCGATGACGGCCGTCAGTGCGCGGACGTCGAGCTTGTTCTGGCGCTGACCGGCCTCGAGGGCCTCAATCAGGCGGCGGTGGTTGAGGACGGCCGCGATGTCGAGGTACGCGCGCGCGAGGCTGGTGACAGGGATCCCGTCCACGACGGTCGTGTCCGCGTCGCTCAACGTGTGCGCGTAGTGGCAGCGGATCCCGGGGATGTCGTGCCGCGACGGAGCCGTGACGTGGATCCGGCCACTGCCGATCTGACGTAGGTCATGGAGGGCGGCGGCCTCGACGTGGCTCAGGACCGCGCCGGGACCGCAGGCCAGGACGGCCGCCATCCAGCGCCCGCGCGCGGTGAGGCGCTTGTGGCCGACGGCGTAGACGCCGCGATGGATGCGGAGCAGCCGCCGCTTCTCGACCCGGCGCGCAACGCTGCTCCGCGAGTACCCAAGCTCATACAGCTGACTCCGGGACACCACGCCGTGCTGACCCTCAGCGAGCGCCGCGAGACGAGTGTCGTCTAATGCACCGTATCCGGGCTTAGATTGCACATCGGGGACGGTGGCGCCCTCCCCTGTGACGAAACAAGACGCGTCTGGAACTTAACTGCGACGCTTGTGCAACAGAAGCGTTGCGATCAAGGCGAGCGCCGCGGCGCCCAGCAGCGTTCGGCGGGAGCCGAGGCGGGACTGCGGGGCCGAGACGGCGGCGCCGTCGCGCGGCGCGGGCAGCGCGAACTCCTCGGCGGCCAGCACGTCGTGGGGCTCGGCGATCCCGGTCGGGTCGCCGGGGAGCGTCACCGGGCCGTGGTGCAGCGCCGGGTCGCCGGCGGGCATCCCGAACTCCTCGGCGGCCAGCACGTCGTGGGCGGGCTCCAGCGAAGGGTCGCGCGCGGGCATCCCGAACTCCTCCGCCGCCAGGACGTCGTGGGCCTGATCTTCGTCGTGGTGCGGGGTTGGCATCGCCGTTGATGATCCCAGATCTCGGGCGATGGCAGAGCGGAACCGGACCCCTGAGGCGAAACCCTGCTGATAATCTTAGTCAAGGACACTAAGATCCGCTTCGCGGCCGCCGAGCGTGGTGGTATTCTGTACTTATGTTTCGTAAGCACCTACTGAAAGTGAAGACTTGATGAGTCGCCTTCTCCTGGTCCCGTTGGAGGACGTCGTCGTCTTCCCGGGCATGTCGCTGACGCTGGCGATCGACGCCGGCGATGAAGAGCGCGTGCTGCTGGTGCCTCGCCATGAGCACGAGTTCGCGGCCGTTGGCACGGTCGCCGAAGTGAGCAACCGCGTGCGCCTGCCCGGTGGCGGCCGCGCGTATGAGCTGCAGGGCCTGCACCGCGGTGTCGCCGGTGCTGCCCAGACGTTGCCGGATGGCCGGCTGTTCGTCGAGGTCGAGGAGCGGCCCGACGAGGTGCCCGTCGACGGCAGGACCCGCAACCTGGAGCGCGAGTACCGCGCCGTGGTCGAGGAGATCCTCGAGGTCCGTGGGGATGACGGCCGCATCGCCGGCTTCCTGCGCTCGATCAACGAGCCCGGCACCCTCGCCGACACCTCGGGCTACTCCCCCGACCTCAGCTACGACCAGAAGGTCAAGCTGCTGCAGACGGTTGACGTCACCGAGCGGCTGGAGCTGGCGCTGGGCTACCAGCGCGAGCGTCTGGCCGAGCTGCAGGTGCGCAAGCGCATCCGCGAGGACGTGGAGTCCGGCGCCGAGAAGCAGCAGCGCGAGTACTTCCTGCGCAAGCAGATGGACTCGATCCGCAAGGAGCTCAACGAGGACGACGCATCGGTCGTGGAGGAGTACCGCACCAAGATCGAAGAGGCCGCCATGCCCGAGCACGCCAAGGAGCAGGCCGAGAAGGAGCTCGGTCGCCTGGAGCGCATGGGCGAGCAGTCCGCCGAGTCCAGCGTGATCCGCACCTACCTGGACTGGCTGATCGCCGTGCCGTGGAACAGCACCTCCGAGGAGAAGCTGGACCCGGCGCACGCCCGGGAGATCCTGGACGCCGATCACGCCGGCCTGGAGGACGTCAAGGATCGGATCGTCGAGTACATCGCGGTCAAGAAGCTGCGCGTCGAGCGCGGGATCACCGAGGACAAGCGCTCCGGCGCCATCCTCACCCTGATCGGACCGCCCGGCACCGGCAAGACCTCGATCGGCGAGTCCATCGCGCGTGCCACCGGACGCAAGTTCGTGCGCATGTCGCTGGGCGGTGTGCGTGACGAGGCCGAGATCCGCGGTCACCGCCGGACCTACATCGGCGCGCTGCCGGGACGGCTGGTCCGCGCCCTGCGCGACGCCGGGACGATGAACCCGGTGATCATGCTCGACGAGGTCGACAAGGTCGGCGCCGACTGGCGCGGCGACCCGTCGGCGGCCCTGCTGGAGGTCCTGGACCCGGCGCAGAACCACTCGTTCCGCGACCACTACCTCGACCTGGAGCTGGACCTGTCCGGCGTGATGTTCATCGCCACCGCCAACGTGGCCGACACCATCCCCGGCCCGCTGCTGGACCGGATGGAGGTGATCCGCTTTGACGGGTACACCACCTCCGAGAAGGTGGCGATCGCCCGCGGGTACCTGTGGCCGCGGCAGCTGGAGCGCAACGGCCTGCGGTCCGAGGAGGTCGAGATCTCCGACGAGATGCTGGAGACCGTGACCACCGAGTACACGCGTGAGGCCGGCGTCCGCCAGCTCGAGCGCGACCTTGGCACGCTGCTGCGCAAGACGGCGACCCAGATCGCCTCGGAGAAGGTCGTCGCCCCGGTGACGATCGACACCGAGCAGATCCGTGACGCCCTCGGACGCCAGCGCCACTTCCAGGAGTCCGCGATCCGCACCGCCGTCCCGGGTGTGGCCACCGGCCTGGCGGTGACCGGCGCCGGCGGCGACGTCCTGTTCGTCGAGGCCACCGGGATGCCCGGCAAGCCCGGACTGACGCTGACCGGCCAGCTGGGCGACGTGATGAAGGAGTCGGCGCAGATCGCGCTCTCCTACGTCCGCGGCCACGCCGACGAGCTGAGCATCAACCCCGCCCAGTTCGAGGACGAGGCGTTCCACGTCCACGTCCCCGCCGGTGCGATCCCCAAGGACGGCCCCAGTGCCGGCGTCACGATGGTGACCGCGCTGACCTCGCTGCTCACCGAGCGGCCGGTCAAGCACACCGTCGGGATGACCGGCGAGGTGACCCTCCAGGGACGGGTGCTGCCCATCGGCGGCGTCAAGCAGAAGGTGCTGGCGGCGCATGCGGCGGGCCTGACCGATCTGGTGCTCCCCGAGCGCAACCGTGGTGATCTGGACGACGTGCCCCAGGAGGTGCGCGACCAGATGAGCTTCCATTTCGCGATGACGATCGACGAGGTGCTGAGCGTGGCGCTGGAGCCGGCGGCGCACCCGGCCGCGGCCTGAGAACCACCGCCATGAAGCTGCCCCCGACGAGGCGCCGGCTCTCCGCCGGCGCCTCGTCTTCGCCTTCGTCCCGCTCGCCTGCGTTTCACCACCCCCTTGCCCTCCTGTGGCGATTGTGCTTTGGTGGACGCGGCAGCACCGAGAGGGCGGCGTATGGACGGGCATGAGAAGCGCCAGGCGATGGTCGGCGGTCCGCCGTTCCCCGGGCACGGGCACCCCCTGTCGGAATCCGACGTCGTGTCGATGCTCGCCGCGATCTCCGACGGCGTCGTGGTCATGGGGCCCGACTGGCGCTTTCGCTATGTCAACCGGGCGGCCGGCGAGATGCTGCGCACGCCCCCGGACGAGCTGATCGGCCGTACCGTCTTCAGCCACTTCGGCGACGCCGGCAGCGCCCAGCTCCGTCAGGCGCTTGAGGACTGCGTCCGGGACGGCCGCCCGTTCCGGATCAACGAGTACTATCCGCCGCTCGAGCGCTGGTTCGAGGGCCGCGGCTTCCGCCAGGACGAGAACGTGGTGGTGCTGTTCCGCGACATCACCGAGCCTCACCTCGCCGCCGAGCGGCTGCGCGAGTACACCGACCGCATGGCCGAGGCCGAGCGGATCGCGCACTTCGGCGTCTGGCGCTGGGACCTGCAGGCGGGGCAGCTCCACATGTCCGCCGAGCTGCAGCAGATCCACGGGCTCGAGCCCCGGGACCTGCCCTGGCGTCCCCAGCAGGCCGTCAGCCAGCTCCATCCCGAGGACCGCCCCAAGGTCGAGTCGGCGCTTGAGGAGGCCCGGCGCACGCTCCAGCCGTTCGAGTTCGGGTACCGCATCGTGCGGCCCGACGGCACCGAGCGGAGCCTCTTTTGCCACGGTCGGGTGATCGTGGATCGCGACGGCGTCGCGGCCGGCATGGTCGGGGTCTGCCACGACATGACCGACCGCGAGCTGGCCGAGCGCGAGCTCGGCCTTTCAGAGCGGCGCATGCGCTCGATCCTCGATCACAGCCCCTCGGTCATCTCGGTCACGGACCTGGACGGGCGCTACGTCATGGCCAATGACGAGTGCGGCAGGCTGGCGGGCATGGATCCCGAGGACGTGGTCGGTCGCTCGACCGCCGAGGTGTTTCCTGAGGTCGACGCCCAGCAGCACATCAACGAGCGCCAGGCGATCGCCCGTCGTCGACCGGTCTATGACGAGGTGATGCTCATTCGCTCCGGCCAGCCACGCACCTACGCCACGGTCACCTTCCCCCTGCCCGGCGCGTCCGGCCGGCCCGCCGAGACGTGCACGATCGGCACCGATGTGACCGACCAGCGGATCGCCGAGTCGGCGCTGCGCGAGCGCAAGGCCCTCGAGCACATGATCGACTCGGCGCTGCGCGAGGACCGGATGCTCGTCCACGCTCAGCCGGTGATGTCGTTCGCCGACGACACCGTCGCGGGCTATGAGCTGCTGGTGCGGATGCGATCAGCCGAGGATCCGGACTGGCTCGTGGAGCCCCGCGAGTTCCTTCCGGCCGCCGAGCGACTGGGCCTCATTCAGCGGATCGACATCTGGATGGTGCGCCAGGCGCTGGCTCTGGCGGAGCACTTCGCCCCCACCGTCAACCTCTCCGCGGTGACGCTGAGCGACCCGGCTGCCCGACAGGAGATCGTGGCGCTTCTGCGGACCGCCCTGCGCGCCGCGCCGACCGCGGTGCAAGAGGTCATGTTCGAGATCACAGAGACAGCGTCTGCCCAGTACCTCGATGCCGCCGGCATGTTCGCCGCCGAGCTGACGCGGTTGGGGTGCGGGCTGGCGCTCGACGACTTCGGCACCGGCTTCGGCTCGTTCACCTACCTCCGTCAGCTGCCGCTGCGCTACCTCAAGATCGATCGTTCGTTCGTCATCGATCTCCCGCGCTCCGAGGACGATCGCCGCGTGGTGCAGAGCGTCATCGGCATCGCCGGGCAGTTCGGTCTGAAGACGATCGCCGAGGGCGTAGAGGACATGCCCACGCACGAGCTCCTGCGATCGTTCGGGACCCACTACGCCCAGGGCAACCACCTGGGCCGCCCGGCCCCGGTACAGACGTTCCTCTGAACACTCAGGCCGGACGGTCGAGCGCGGGGTAGTAGGTTGGGGCCATGACCACGATCACCGCCTCCCAAGAACAGCAGGTAGTCGACCAGGTTCCCAGGCAGCTGTACATCGCCGGCGACTGGCGCGACGGCGCCAAGGGGACGCTCACCGTCGAGGACCCGTCCACCGGGGCGCCGTTGTGCGAGGTCGCCGACGCGTCCGTTGACGACGCCACCTCGGCGTTGGACGCAGCGGTCAGCGCCGGGCCCGAGTTCGCCGCCATGGCTCCGCGCGAGCGGGGCGAGATTTTGCGCCGCGCGTTCGAGATGATCACCGACCGCAAGGACGACCTGGCGCTGCTCATGACCCTGGAGATGGGCAAGACGATCAAGGAGTCGCTGGCCGAGATCGCCTACGCGTCGGAGTTCTTTCGCTGGTTCTCCGAGGAGGCGGTGCGCATCGACGGCCGCTATGCGGTGGCCGCCAACGGAGCGGGCCGGATCTTGACCATGAAGCAGCCCGTCGGGCCTTGCCTCATGATCACGCCCTGGAACTTCCCGATGGCGATGGGCACACGCAAGATCGGCCCCGCCGTCGCCGCCGGCTGCACGATGGTGGTCAAGCCGGCCCAGCAGACGCCGCTCTCGATGCTCATGCTCGCCCGGATCCTGGAGGAGGCCGGCCTCCCCGGTGGCGTCCTGAACCTCATCACCGCCTCCTCGTCAGGCGCGACGGCGGCGCCGCTGATCGCCGACTCGCGGTTGCGCAAGATGTCGTTCACCGGCTCCACCGAGGTGGGGCGCAAGCTGATGGCCCAGGCCTCGGAGACGCTGCTGCGCCTGTCGATGGAGCTGGGCGGCAACGCGCCGTTCATCGTCTTCGATGACGCCGACATCGACGCCGCCGTGACCGGCGCGATGCTGGCCAAGATGCGCAACATGGGCGAGGCCTGCACCTCGGCCAACCGCTTCCACGTCGCCGGCGCGGTGGCCGACGAGTTCGCGTCCAAGCTGGCGGACAAGATGGGAGCGCTCAAGCTCGGGCGCGGCGTCGACGACGAAACCGACGTCGGCCCGCTGATCGACGACACCCAGCGCGGCAAGGTTTCAGATCTCGTGCAGGACGCCATCGGACGGGGCGCCACCGCCGTCGTCGGGGGCCATGCCCGCGACGGAGCCGGGTACTTCTACGAGCCGACGGTCCTCACCGACATCCCCGACGACGCCCAGTTGCTGCAGGAGGAGATCTTCGGGCCGGTGGCGCCGGTCAAGGGCTTTGCCGACGAGGACGAGGCCGTCGCCGCCGCCAATGACACCGAATATGGGCTGGTCGCCTACGTCTACACCCGCGACCTCAAGCGCGCGCTGCGCGTCTGCGAGCGGCTCGAGACGGGCATGATCGGGCTCAACCAGGGGATCGTGTCCAACGCTCAGGCCCCGTTCGGCGGGGTCAAGCAGTCCGGCTTCGGGCGCGAGGGCGGCTACGAGGGGATCGCGGAGTACCTCGAGACCAAGTACGTCGCCGTCAACCTCTGAGGATCGAGTCAGCAGCCGGTCTGGGCGGAGCTCGTTTCGGCGCTCAGATACGACGGCAGCGCGTCGTACGGATTGGGCAGCGTGTCGTCGGTGACGTAGACGTAGCCCACGTTGTCGGCGGACGCCTGCGTCATGACCTGCGCGAGCGACGACTGACCGGAGGTGTTGTAGATGATGTTGTAGAACCGCGTCGGCGCAAAGCTCCTCATCCAGGACGGCACGGTCAGACCGAGATAGGTTGAGTACGCCCCCTCGAAAGTCACCAGGATATCTCCCGCGCTCATGTCGCTCTGGGGCGGCTGGGTTCCGAAGTTGACGATGGTTTGGGCCCCTGATGCCTGCTGATGGACGAAGCTGGTGAGTGCCTGGTAGTACGACAGCGTTGAGCTCGCGGTCGACGCCTCGTCCAGGAAGATGCTCGTCACGCCGTACAGGCTCTTCCAGGCGCTGATCCTGGACTCCACCGTCTGTAGGCTGACCGAGCCGTAGCTCGTGTAGACGTAACCGAACACCCGCACGCCGGCGGCCTGGGCCCGCGCGATTGCAGATGCATAGTCCGGGTCGGCGCTGGTGCCCGGGCCGCTGTTGACGTTCGCGACCATGATGCCCAGTCCGGGCTCGGAGGTGAGCGCGCCGCTCCACAGCCCGCCGCCCCCGGACGGATAGAAGTAAGCCGGGATCACGACCGACTGACACACCTTCGGAGGCGGAGGCGCCGCGACCGTCACCGTCGCGCCGGCGGTCGCGGTGCCACCGGTCCCGGTGCACTGCAGCGCGTATGTGGCGGTGGCCGTCAGCGCACCGGTCGACACGGAGCCGGAGAGGGGCAGGCTGCTGCTCCATGCACCCGAGCCCGTACATGCGGTCGCGTTGGCGCTCGTCCACGTCAGAGTGCTAAATCCGCCGGAAGCGACCGACGAGGGAGAGGCCGTGAGCGAGACCGTGGGCGCCGGTGTGGGCGGGCCCGAGAAGGTGATGTCATCGATCAACAGCGTCCGGCAGGCGTTCGTGGCGGAGTCGGTGACGCTCAGGGTGTGGCCACCGGGGCCCAGCGAGACCGACGCGCTGTAGCTCGTCCACGAACTGTTGCTGACCGAGTGGGCGTTGAGAATGGTCGTCCCGTCGACGGCCGCCGACACCGCGGGGTACCCCTGCTGGCATCGGGTGCCCTCCGCCACCAGGGTCACCGAGGTGGCCGCACTCGGCAGGCTCACGGTGGCGGTCAGGCTCCTTCCCGGCTGGGTGAGCTGTACCGCCTGGCCGCCGCTGGCGGACCGGCTGGCGACCACGCTGGCGCCGCCAGGCAACGTCATCGTTTCGGCCTGAACCGTGGCCAGAACGGTGGACCGGGCCAGAGCACGTGCGGCGAAGGGCGCCGAGCACACCATCAGGGCGATCAGGACGACGAACAGCTTTGGACGCATGACGCCACACCCCCGGGTCAGATGGCCTCGACCTCGGTTGGCGAGGCTACTCGACCGACGCGTCCGGCGCAATGGTCTTTCGATGCCAGCCGCCCTCCTCCAGGTGGGTTAGACCCGGGCGAGGAGCGGTTAGCCTGGGGGTATGAGCGCTCGCGTGGCATCACATCGGTGGCAGCTGGCGGTGGCGGATGGCCGCCGTCGCGCGGGTGTGGTCCGCGGGCCTCGTGCTCGCCGGTCTGCTCGTCCCCGTGTACACGAGCAACGCGGTGTCAAGCGTCGACGGCGTGACGATCACGCACTCCACGCTGGCCCAGGAGCGGCGGTCACGGTGGAGGCCCGGGTCGGCATCCTCACGGTCGGCGCGTTCAGCGGCGCGTGACCACCCCGCATCCCGAAACCTTCCAGTTCGGCGGCGACGGCTCCATCCCCAACTCGCGCCTTCCGGTGCTCGTGTATCACGGCCTGGATCTGGCGCAGCGCCCGGCCTCGGCCCAGCGGGCGTTGGCGGCCAACGACTGGCGGGGCGCTTGGCGCGACGGCATCTATCCCTTCCACCACTTCCACTCGATCGCGCACGAGGTGCTGGCGATCGTCGCCGGGCGCGCCTCGGTCACCCTCGGCGGGCCGCGGGGGGACACGCTCGAGGTGCGCCGCGGGGACGTGCTCGTCCTCCCCGCGGGCACGGGCCACTGCAACGAGGGCTCAAGCGCAGACCTGCTCGTGATCGGCGCGTACCCCGATGGCATGTCGTGGGACCTGCGCCGGGGTGATCCCGGCGAGTACCGGGAGGTGCGGGCGAACATCGCCGCGGTCCCCCTCCCCGCCACTGACCCGGTGGGCGGGGCCGACGGGGCGCTGCCCCGTCTATGGACCCAAGCCGGCGGACCCTCCGCGGCAGCCATTAGCGCGCGCCGCCCACCCCAGCTCGGGTGCCCACCCAGGGCGGGAGGATCGACGCGCATGGGGCCTGGATCGGATTGGTGACGATCCGGTTGGAGCGCGCCACCGATCGCCCCAGTTGCAGCGCCATTTCGCCAGGCTAGCCGCCCCGTCTGGGTCGCCCGCCATGTACCCTCAAGCGAACGCATGGCCTATGCACAGGAGAGACCGGGGACGGCGGGCTCGATCAACGAGCACGCGTCCGCGCTGGCGGCGGAGTGGAAGCGGCTGACGCGCGCGGCGACGTTCGTCGCGCTCCTGACCGCGCCGGCGTTCTTCCTCATCCTGTTCAACACGAATCACCTCGGGTTGATCCTGTCGCTGCTGATCACGTTCGCGGCTGTGGTGATGTTCCGCGGGCTGGTCGAGGTGCTGGCACGCAAGCTCATCCCCTCCCCCAGCCTCTACGGCGCCGACCCGGCGCTCAAGGAACAGGACATCGTCGCCCGCCGCCGCTATTGGTTCTGGCGCGGCAAGTTCCGGCGGCTGCCCATCTACGTGCTGATCGTGCTCGGGTTGCTGGCACTCTGCCAGCTGCTGTTCGCCTTCGCCGGAGTGAGCGCGCCCTTCTTCCACCCGTTCGACGGGCTGCGCCAGATCTTCCCGCCCGGCACACTGCCCCAGCTGGCCCTGGTGTTCATCCAGCTGCCGCTGCTGTTCTTCGTCAACTTCGCGATCTTCTTCGGGCCGTTCCTGTTCTTCGCCATCCGGCAGATCCGCGGCTACGAGCCGGGAGACGCCAGCTGGGGCGTGAAGATCGACGACGTCCGCGGGCAGGCCGAGGCCAAGGAGGAGATCACGCGCGTGATCACCCTGTGGCAGTCGGGCGAAGCGTTCGAGAAGGCCGGCGGCAAGCGCGAGCGCGGCCTGCTCTTCCTGGGCGCGCCGGGCACCGGCAAGACGATGATCTCCAAGGCCATCGCCACCAACTTCAACTGCCCGTTCGTCACCATCCCGGGCTCCGGCTTCGCCGGGATGTTCATCGGGATGGATGCCATCACGGTCCAGTTCCTGGCTCGCAAGGCGCGCAAGCTGGCCGCGAAATGGGGCGGCCAGTGCATTGTGTTCATCGACGAGATCGACGCCGTGGGGATGCGCCGCCAGGCGCTGGGGAGCGGAATCGGCGCGAGTGGTGCCACGCCCGCCGAGGCCAGCTCGATCCACGACCTCTGCTTCTTTGGGCCCAATGGCTCGATCACCTCGTCGGGCGACCTCGTGATCGAGTCGCGGGCGTGGCGCGAGAAGCTGTTCGCCGCGCGCGCCGAGTCCTCCGCCGGCGGCTACGCGACGTTCACGGCGCGCGTGAACGAGAAGATCCGTGGCATCTATCCCGGATTCGGGATGGGTGGTGGTGGCGGCGGCATGGCGCTCAACCAGCTGCTGATCGTGATGGACGGCATCGACGAGCCGCCTCTGTTCCGCAAGTTCGTCACCAACCGGACCAACACGTTCTTGGACGCGATGTTCATCATCCCGAGCAAAATCGGGAAGCTCCGGCTCCGCCTCAAGCCGCCGCGCCCGCGCCAGGAGCAGATCTACTTCATCGGCGCCTGCAACGTCCCCATCCAGGTGCTGGACCCCGCGCTCACGCGACCCGGCCGTATGGGCCGCCACATCTGGTTCCGCACTCCCACCAAGGACGACCGCCTGGACATTTTGGACCTGTACCTCGGCAAGGTCGACCACGAGCCCGACCTCGACACCGACCGCCGCCGCGACGAGCTGGCACGCATCACCAACGGCTATTCGCCATCGATGATCGAGCAGTGCTGCTCGATGGCGCTGACCATCGCCCACACCGAGGGCCGGCGGGCGTTCGCCTGGCGCGACATCGTCGAGGCGATGACCACGGTGGAGACGGGGACCGCCCAGAACATCGAGTACATCCAGGAGGAGACCCGCGCCGTGGCCATCCACGAGGCCGGCCACGCCGCGGCCGGCCACGTGTTCCTGGAGAAGGACGTGCTGTCCACGCGGCTGTCGATCCGCAAGCGCGGCGGCTCCCTGGGCCACTATCAGAGCATGGAGAAGGACGAGCGCTTCTCGCACTTCCGCCACCGGGTCATGGGCGGCCTGATCATGACGCTGGGCGCGATGGCGGCCGAGCACGTGTTCTACGGCGAGAACTCGCAGGGAGTCAGCGGCGACGTCCAGAGCGCCACCGCTACGGCGGCGGCGATGGTGGGCATGTGGGCAATGGGCCCCGATCCGGTCCACATGGGCGGCAGCATGGAGCTCTCCGAAGAGGTGGAGGCGGTCCTCGGGCGCTTGGAGCGCATCGGGTCCACGATCATGAACCGCGCCGGCGGCGGCGGGATGTTCGACCAGGATCCGGTCGGCGCGATCCTGCGCAACGGCGACAAGAAGCGCGCCGCCGCCCAGATCCTCGGACAGGCCTACGTGACCGCCTACGCGCTGATGGACACCAACCGTGACGGGCTGGAGAAGATCGCGGACGAACTGATCGAACGCAAGGAGCTGCACGGCGACGAGGTGGGCGAGTTGCTGGACAGCGTCGACCTGCACAGGCCCGAGCTTGACCTGATGAACCCCGCGACGTGGCCCGCGGTATGAGCGAACCGTTCGGGATCTCACCTTCGGCTGACGACGGCGCGGTCGACGCCGGCGTCGCCCGCCACAGCCGCAGCGAGTCAGCCCGCCACCGCGAACAGGGTGGCTCACCGCACGCCGGTCGCTTTCGCTCCTTGACGGCGATCCTGGTGGCCGTCGGCATCGGCGCCCTCGTGATCGCCGGCGCGATCGCCGTCGCCGGCCGCGGCAGCAGCTCCCCGCCGGCTCAGAAGTGGTCCCAGTGGCAGCCGTCGGACCACGGCACGCTGGGCGCGCGCGACATCGCCGACTTCGTGGCGCCCTTTTACCGGATCGACAACATCCACCAGCTCGCGGTGGTGACGGTGGTCAACCTCGAGAGCGCGGCCGCCGCCGCGGTCCAGCAGCAGGCCGCCGCCAACGGCACCGCGTCGAGCGCCAATGGGCTTCAGGTGGCCGTGCGCCCCAGCCCCACCTCGAGCCAGGTCTCGCTGCTGGGCGGCAACACGATCGCCTACAACCTGTGCGGCGAGGGCGGCAAGGATTGCGCCATCGGCGTGGGCAAGCCCTCGACCAACCGTTTGCTCTTGCTGCGCCGCGAGGCGCTCGAGCTCGCCCTCTACACGTTCAGGTACATCGGCGGCACCCAGAACGTCGTCGCCATCCTGCCGCCCGGCCACACCCAGCAGACCAGCACCCTGAGCAAGAAGCTGCCGACGTCCACCGCATCGCCGACAGCGACCAAGCCGGTGGACATCGCGGTCCTGTTCGTCCGCCAGGAGCTGTCGCCGCTGCTCGGCCACCCGCTGTCACAGATCCTGCCCGAGCAGTCCCCGCCGACCGTGGCCCAGATGTCCAGCGCTCCCGAGGCGGGGCTCGTCGACCAACTCACCGCCCGCGGCCTGTTCTCCGAAGAGCTCCAGCAGGCCCAGGACGGATCAAACCTGATCGTCCTCAATCCGCTTCCGCCCCAGTAGCGCGCTCGTAGCCCGGGCACTGGAGCACGGGCAGCCGCGGGTAGCGGGGAAAGCGATCGGGCTCGGCCTTGGAGCGCCGGCACAGCGAGAACACCGAGCCCCGCGTGTTGCGCACGATCTGCCGGTGGCGGCAGCTGTCGCACAGGCCTGCCGGCGGGGCGGCGGGGCGGTCTGCGGTCATGAGCGGGTGAGCGCCTCCAGGGTGAGAACAAACGACTCGTAGGGACGCCCGGTCACCTGCTGAAGCGCGATCTCGCACGTGCGGTTGCTGGAGACGCAGGCGTCGAAGGTACGGCCTCCAAGCTCGGCGGAAGTCTCGGCCAGCGCGGCGGCGGGGAGCTCGGGATGCAGCCAGCCGCGGTCTCCCGCCATCCCGCAGCAGCGGGTCGCCGCCGGGACGACGACCTCGTCGGCCAGCCGGCCCGCGATGGCCGTCAGTTTGCCCGACACGCCGAGATGTCCGGCGGCACAGGTCGGGTGCACGACCACCGACCCCAAGCGGCCGCTGATCTGCAGCCGGTCCAGCAGACCGTCGTGCACCCAGGCGACCGAGTCGATCACGTCGACCCCATCGAGCGCGAGGTTCTCCCGCAGGCCCAGGGTGCACGAGCTGGCGTCCATGACGACGGGCAGTGCGCCGTCGCCGGTCCAGCGCCGCAGCGCCGCCGCCGTGCGGGCCGCCATGTGGGCCTGCCCGTCGGCGTAACCCTTGGAGCTCCAAGGGGTGGCGCAGCAGTGGCCGGCGACATCGGGAGGGATCCACAGCCGCCGGCCGGCGCGCGCGGAGACCGCCACCAGCGCCTCGGGCAGGCTGGGGCCGTCCGGCGCGCCTGCAGGACGGCCGAGGATGCGGTTCAGACACGACGGCAGGTAGACCGCGGCGGCGCCCTCGCGCTGCGTCCAGGGCAGGCGCGACGGCGCCGCCGGGGGTATCGAGCGGCGCCGCGCGCGCGCCACGAGCCGCCCCGGCCGCACTGCGGCGCGGGCCACGCGCTCGGCGAGGGCGTAGCGGCGGGCGAGCTCGAGCGCCGCGCGCTCGGCGCGGGGACCGTGCCCGCGGCGGCGCAGATCCTTGATCAGCACCCCGGTGTCGATCGCCACCGGGCAGGCGGTCATGCACGAGCCGTCGGCGGCGCACGTCCGTACCCCGTCGTACTCGTATTGCTTCAGCAACGCGACGCGAACCGGTGAGCCGGCGGGCTGGCGGGCCATCTCGCGGCGCAGGACGATCCTCTGGCGGGGCGTCGTGGTGAGGCTCTGGGACGGGCACACCGGCTCGCAGAAGCCGCACTCGATGCACTTGGTGACGCTTTCCTCCACCTCGGGCACGCTCTTGAGGTTGCGCAGATGGACGCCCGGATCGCGGTTGAGCACGACGCCGGGGGCGAGCACGCCGTCCGGGTCCGCCAGCCGCTTGATCTCCCACATCAGCTCGGTCGCCTCGGCGCCCCACTCGCGCTCCACGAACGGGGCCATGTTGATCCCGGTCCCGTGCTCGGCCTTCAGTGAGCCGTCGTACTTGTCGACGATCAACGCCACGAGGTCGTGCATGAACGCGTCGTAGCGCTCGGACTCGCCCTCCTTGCCGAACTCGAGGGTGAGGATGAAGTGCAGGTTGCCGGCCGACGCGTGGCCGGCCAGGCCCTGCAGGAAGCCGTGGCGGCCGAGCAGCGCCTGCAGGTCGCGGGCCGCCTCGGCCACGCGCACGGGCGGGACGCACACGTCCTCGATGATCATGGTGATACCCGGTGGGCGCATGGCCGCCAGCAGCCCCTGCATCCCCTCCCGCACGCGCCACAGCATCTCGATGTCCTCGCCGTCCCGGGAGAAGCGGATCGCGTCGTCACCGCCGATGATCGCCCGTCCTCCGAGAATCGCGCCCGCCGCCGCCTCGAGCGGGCCGAGTTCCTGGACGGTCTCGGCGCGGAACTCGATCAGCAGCGCCGCCGAGGTCAGCGGCAGCTCCTTCCACGCTTCGGGCGTGCCCGGCATGTTCCACGCGGCGGCGATGAGGGTCGGGGCGACCATCAGCTCCGTCGCGGTGGCCCCCACGTCGACGAGCTCGCCGACGGCACCGGCGGCGGAGTCCAGGTCCTCGAAGGGGACGAGAGCGAGCATGGTGTGGCGGCCGACTGCGACGGTGTCGAACACCGCCTCGGCCACGAACGCCAGCGTCCCCTCCGAGCCGACCACCAGCCGGCGAAAGATCTCCAGCGGCGTGTCGGCGTCCAGGAACGCACACAGGCGGTAGCCGGTGGTGTTCTTGATCTCGAACTTGCGGCGGATGCGGCCGGCCAGGTCGGCGTTGGCGCGGATGCGGTCACGTATCTGCTCCAACCCAATGGCGAGCTGCGGCGCAGCCGCGGCGAACCGGCGCTCGGCGTCGGCGCCTGCGGTGTCGATCACGGCGCCGTTGGCCAGGACCAGCGTCATGGCGCTCACCGTGCGGTAGGAGTCGGCGACGACACCGCAGCGCATCCCGCCCGAGTTGTTGGCGATCACCCCGCCGACGCACGCGACGTTCGTGCTGGCGGGGTCGGGACCGAGGCGGCGTTCCCGTCGGGCCAGGAGCCGGTTGGCATGGCCGAGGACCACGCCGGGCTGGACGCGCATCCGCGCGCCGCCGTCCTCGACGCGCGCCCGGCGCCAGTGGCGGCGGACGTCCACGAGGATCGCGTCGGTCTGGCTCTGACCGTTGAGACTGGTGCCGCCGGCCCGGAACGTCAGCGGGACCCCCAGCTCGGTGGCGCAGCGCACCAGCGCCACCATGTCGTCGACGTCGCGCGGGACCACCACCGCCTTGGGGATGAGCCGATAGGGGCTGGCGTCCGAGGCGTAGGCGACGAGGTCGAGCGCGCGAGTGAGGACGCGATCGACGCCGAGTGCGGCGACCAATTGGGAACGTAGCGGCTCGGGCGTCCCGGCGGCGACCCAGTCGGGTGCCCGGTCGGGTGCCGGACCGGGCGGTTCGGGCACGATCGTGGGCGGGTGGGACGAGTTATCGGCGGTCAGCGCCATGCGCTCGCTACTCCAGCCACATCCCGGAGCCGACCGGGACCTGGATGACGCGCGGCCCGTCGGCGGCCGCGATCGACGCGCGCAGGGCCTCGGTGAGCTCCTCGCGCCCGGTCACGTCCTGGGCGGGCAGGCCATAGCCGCGCGCGACGGCGGCAACGTCGAGTCCCGGTAGGTCGAGGCCGGGCACGCCGGAGACCTGCTCGAGCGTGGCGAACCACTTCAGGATCATGTACTCGTCGTTGCGCAGGATGAGGAACGTGACCGGCGCCTTGTAGGCCAGCGCGCTCCACAGGGCCGTGATCCCGTACTGCGCCGAGCCCTCCCCCAGCACGCACACGACGGGCCGCGCCGGTTGGGCGAGCTGGACGCCGACGGCGGCGGCGATCCCGAAGCCCAGGCCGCCGCTGGCGCAGAAGTAGTAGCTGCCGGGGGTCGAGATGCGCAGCCGGTTGCGCAGCGACAGCGTGGACGACGGGGACTCGAGCACGATGATCGCGTCCTCGGCGAACGCGTCGGCGAGCGCCGCCATCGCCTCCGAGCCGCTCAGGCGGTCCGGTGGGTCCGCCGCCGGCGGGTCGCGCGGCTCCGGGCGCGGCTCGGGGGCTTCCCGGGTGCCCTCGGGCACCAGTTCCACCAGCCGCTCGAGCGCCAGACCCACGTCGCCGACGATGGCCTCCCCCATCGGCGCGCGTGCTGCTTCTCCGGCGTCGCTCGTGATCGCCACCAGCAGACTGCCCTCGCTGAGCAGCGGGCCGGGAAGGTAGGGGTAGTAGGGGAACACGGATGACCCGATGACCAGCACGAGGTCGTGCGCCTTCAGCGTCTCGGAGACGGCGCCGATCGCGGGCGGAAGGACGCCCACGAAGTTCGGATGGCGCTCCGGGAAGCCCAGCCGCGAACCGCCGGTGGCGGGGCTGGCCCAGACCGGCAGCCGCTGCTTCTCGGCCAGGGCGACCGCGGCGTGCCAGCCGCCGGCGGCGTCGATGTCCGGGCCCGCGATCATCACCGGCGAAAGCGCCTGCGAGAGGCGCGCGGCGACCTCGGCCAGCGCGGCCTCGTCAGGCGCGGCGCGACCGAAAACCCGGCGCGCGATAGCGGCGCGTGAGCGATCGGCGTCGGCCTCGGCGTTCCAGTCGTCCATGGGGATGGAGACAAACGCCGGGCCCCTGGGAGGCAGCGACGCGTGGTGAATCGCCCGGGCGATGGCGCCCGGCACGTCCTGCGCGCGGGGCGGCTCGTGGCTCCACTTGACATAGGGCTGCGGGCCGACCGTCGCGTCGCGGTTGGTGAGGTTGGCCTCGATCGTGATCTGGGGACGGACCTGCTGGCCGGCGGTGATCACGAGCGGCGACTTGTTGGCCTGAGCGTTGAAGATGCCGCCAACCGCATTGCCGACGCCGGGCGCGGTGTGGAGGTTGACGTGGGTGGGGCGGCCCGACGCCTGGGCGAAGCCGTCGGCCATGCCCATGACCACCAGTTCCTGGAGGCCGAGCACGTAGGTGAAGTCGTCCGGGAAGTCGGCCAGCATCGGCAGCTCGGTCGAGCCCGGGTTGCCGAAGATCGTCGTCATGCCGTG
The DNA here is from genome assembly GCA_963801435.1 of uncultured Actinomycetota bacterium. Lineage (GTDB taxonomy): Bacteria > Actinomycetota > Thermoleophilia > Solirubrobacterales > Solirubrobacteraceae > Palsa-465. The sequence goes on along the minus strand of CAWDFE010000021.1, from coordinate 28,359 downwards.
GGCCCGGAACAGCTCGAACGTGGCTTCGCGAACGCTCGTCATCGAACCTCCTCGTCGTTGGCCAGTGCACAGTAGTGCGAGCGGCGACGACCCGCATCGGTGCGGTCACTCCTGGCGCGCCTGGAGCGCGCCGTAGCCGCGCGCGGTCACCGCGTCGACGAAGTCCTGGGCCTGGCCGGCGTCGAGCGTGCGCGGCTTGCCCACGGCGGCGGCCCGCCAGTACAGCTCGCTCGCCCATTCGAGCAGCACGGCGTTGTCCACCGCACCGTCCAGGTCGGGGCCAATGGCGAGCATGCCGTGGTTGGCCATCAACGCCGCGGCACGGCCCTCGAGCGCGTCGAGGGTGAGCCGCGCCAACTCCGGGGTGCCGAAGGTCGCGTAGGGCGCCACCCGGATCGGGCCGCCGAGGGCGAGCATCTGGTAGTGGACGAGCGGCAGCTCGTCGAGGACGCAGGCCAGCGCCGTGCCGACGGGACTGTGGGCGTGGACGACCGCGCCGGCGTGGTAGCGGCGGTAGACGCCGAGGTGGAGCTCGAGCTCGGAGGTGGGCGCATAGTCGCCGTAGACGGACCGGCCCTCGAGGTCGACGACCACGACCTGGTCAGGCGTCAGCTCGGCGAGGACGGCGCCCGTCGGCGTGACCGCCACCAGGGTCTCGGCGCGCGCCGAGACGTTGCCGGCGGTGCCCAGCACGAGGCCTCGGTCGGCGAGGCGCCGCGCGGCGGCCGCGACGGCGTCGCGCTCCGTGTCAAGCATGTGTCCGCCTCACGGTCGCCACGCTACCCAGTTTCAACTCATTGTCCCGTGTGCCCGGGCCGTGGTCAGTTCCGGCGCCCGACGGTGTCTTAACGGTTGGAGGTTCGAATCGGGGCCGACGACGGAGGGCTGACGCATGACGGTTCCGGGCCTTCGGATGCCGCGCACGGTGCCGGCATAACTGCGGTCCGCCGGCCGTTCCACCACTGCGCTGGGCGCCGATCCGGGCCCCTCGTTTGGGGACACCGACGTACTACAGTAAATGAAGTATGTCCACTTTCTGGCGGCTGCTCGGGTTCCTGCGCCCCTATCGCAACGGGGTGATCTGGTCCTTCGTGCTCGCGGGCGGGGCGCTCGGCGCCACCGTGCTCATCCCCTTCCTCACGGGCCTGGCGATCAACGCCGTCGACTCCGGCGATCGACACCGGCTGATGATGCTGGCGCTGGCGATCCTCGTCGCGGGCCTGGGACGGCTGGTGCTCAGCGTGTTCCGGCGCCTGGTGGCCGGCGAGGTGTCGCTGGGCGTGGAGGTCGACCTGCGCAACGCGCTGTACGGGCAACTCCAGCGCCTCGAGCTGTCGTTCTTCGACCGCCAGCAGACCGGGCAGCTGATGTCCCGGGCCACGGTCGACCTGCAGTCCGTGCGCTTCTTCCTCGGCTACGGCCTGGTGTTCATCGCCCAGGCGGTGGTCACGATCCTCCTCGCCGCGGTGGCAATGTTCATCCTGCAGCCGGACCTGGCCGCGATCTCGCTGGCGCCGGTCCCGTTCGTGATCCTCATCGCCAACCGCTACGGCCACCGGTCGCGCCCGGCGATGCAGGAGGCCCAGCAGCGCATCGCCGAGCTCACCGCCGACGCCGAGGAGAACGTGTCCGGCGTGCGCGTGGTCAAGGCGTTCGCCCAGGAGGACCGTCAGCTCGGCCGCTTCGGCCACTCGGTCCAGCGGGTGTTCGACCAGCAGATGGTCGCCACGCGGATCCAGGCGTTCTACAACCCACTCATCAGCTTTCTCCCGAACCTCGGCCTGGCCGCCATTCTGCTCTTCGGCGGCCGCCGGGTGATCGACGGCTCGCTGAGCCTCGGCGCGTTCACCGCGTTCTACGCCTACCTGCTCATGCTCATTTCGCCGATGCGCACGCTTGGCTACATGCTGGGCGCCGCGCAGCGCTCGACGGCGTCGGGCGCGCGGATCTTCCAGGTGCTCGATCGCGAGCCCCGGATCGAGTCCCCTCCCGGCGCCCCACCGCTGCCGCCGGGCGGCGGCCACGTCTCGCTGCGCGGCGTGGGACTCACCTTCGAGGGCACCACCCACCCGGCGCTGCGCGACATCGACCTCGACGTGCCCGCGGGCCAGGTGGTGGCGCTCGTCGGCGCCATGGGCTCGGGGAAGTCGGCGCTCGTATCGCTGCTGCCGCGCCTGTACGAGGCGACCACCGGCTCGGTCTCGATCGATGGGGCTGACGTGCGCTCCGTCGGGCTCGCCGGCCTGCGCCAGGCGATCGCCGTCGTCAACGACGATCCCTTCCTGTTCTCGGCCACCGTCCACGACAACATCGCCTACGCGCGCGCCGACGCCACCCGTGAGGAGGTGGAGCGCGCCGCCATCGCCGCCCAGGCCGACGGGTTCATCTCCCGCCTGCCCGACGGGTACGACACCCGCGTGGGCGAGCGCGGCCTGACGCTGTCAGGCGGCCAGCGCCAGCGGATCGCCATCGCCCGGGCGATCCTCGCCGATCCGCGGATCCTCATCCTCGACGACGCCACCTCGTCGGTGGACACCTCCACCGAGGGCGAGATCAAGCGCGCGCTCTCCGACGTGCTGACCGGGCGCACGACGTTCGTGATCGCCCACCGCCTGTCCACCATCTCGCTGGCCGAGCGCATCGTCGTGCTCGAGGACGGCCAGATCGTCGCCGACGGGACACACGACGACCTGCTGGAGCAGTCTGAGCTGTACCGCGAGATCGTTGAATCCAACCCCATCGAAGCTCGCGACCGGGTCTTCCTCACCGGCAAGCCGCCCGAGGCGGAGGTGGCGGGCCGGTGAGCGTCGTCAGCATCCGCGCCGAGGTGCGACGTCGCCTGCAGGAGACCGGCGGGCGCGGGCGCAAGCTGCGCGGCCTAGCCGAGCTGCTGGCTCCCTATCGCTGGCGGGTGGCGGCCATGTTCGCGTCGCTGGTCGCGGCCACCGCCGCGGCGCTGGCGCCGGCGCCGCTGGCCAAGATTGCCATCGACCAGGGGATCCGACACCACGACACCGCCGTCCTGGATCGGATCGTGGTCGTGTTTCTGGCGTCGGCCGTGATCTACGGGATCGCCACCTACGCCCAGACCTACCTCGTCGGCTGGGTGGGCCAGCGTGCGCTCCAGGACCTGCGGCTCAAGCTGTTCGCCCACCTGCAGGCGCTGTCGATCGGCTTCTACTCGCGCAACCGCGCGGGCGTGATCATCAGCCGCCTCACCAACGACGTCGAGGCGCTCGATCAGCTCGTGGAGGACGGCCTGGCGACGTTGATCCAATCGAGCCTGACGCTCCTGGGCGTGGTGGTGATCCTGCTCGTGCTCGACTTCCACCTGGCCCTGCTGACGTTCATCGCCCTGCCGATCCTGGGTCTGGGAGCACTGGCCTTCCGGATCGCCTCGGCCGACGCCTACCGGCTGACCCGGGAGAAAATCGCCACCATCACCGGCTATCTGCAGGAGACGCTGTCCGGCATTCGCGTGGTGCGCGCGTTCGGCCAGGAGCGCCGCCACATCGAGCAGTTCAAGGCGCTCAACGACGAGAACCGCCAGGTCAACATGACCACGGTCAAGCTCAACGCCGCCTACTTCCCGGGCGTAGAGCTGCTGTCGGCGCTCGTCACGGTCGAGATCCTGGTCATCGGCGGCATCGAGGCGATCAACGGCAACACGTCGACCGGCGTGGTCTTCGCCTTCATCGCCGCGCTCAACAACTTCTTTGACCCCATTCAGCAGCTCTCGCAGCTGTACACCACTTACCAGTCCGGGATGGCGGCGCTGGACAAGATCTTCTCCCTGCTCGACGAGCGCCCCGAGCTGGTGGACGCCCCGTCTGCCGTAGAGCTCGGCCAGCTGCGCGGCGAGGTGAGGTTCCGCGACGTCTCCTTCCGCTACGGCGCTGACGACGACAGCGCCTGGGCCCTGCGCGACATCGACCTGACCATCGCCCCCGGGCAGACGGTGGCGCTCGTTGGGGAGACCGGCGCCGGCAAGTCCACCTTCGCCAAGCTGGTGGCTCGCTTCTATGACCCCACCGAGGGCGCCGTGCTCGTCGACGGGCACGACCTGCGCACCGTCACCGCCCACTCGCTGCGCTCCCAGATGGGCATGGTGCCCCAGGAGGGCTTCCTGTTCAGCGGCACGGTGCGCGACAACCTCGCGTTCGGCCGCCGTGAGGCCAGCGAGGCGCAGCTGCGGGACGCCGCCCGGGCCGTCGGCGCCGATGAGTTCATCATGGCCCTGCCGCATGGCTACGACACCCAGGTCGGGGAGCGGGGCATCCAGCTGTCAGCCGGCCAGCGCCAGCTCATCGCCTTCGCGCGGGCGCTGGTGGCCGATCCGCGGATCCTGGTGCTCGACGAGGCGACCGCCAACGTCGATGTGCACACCGAGAGCCTCATCGAGGCGGGCCTGCGCCGGCTGGTAGCTGGGCGCACGGCGATCGTCATCGCCCACCGGCTCTCGACCATCCGCCACGCCGCGCGGATCCTGGTCATGGAGCACGGGCGCATGGTCGAGTCCGGGACCCACGAGGAGCTGCTCGCCGCCGAGGGCCGCTACTGGCAGCTGTATCGCGACTGGGCCGACCAGGCAGCGGCGTAACCCCCCGGGCGCCCGACCGCGCGACCCGGCACACTGGGGACATGGCGATCACCGTCACCGGCCTTGCCGTCACGCCGGTCAAGGGCATGCGCGTGCGCGAGGTCGATGCCGTGGAGCTGGGCGAGCGCGGCGCTCGCGGCAACCGGGTCTTCTACGTCATCGACGAGCGCGGCCGCATGATGAACGGCAAGAACTTCAAGCACCTCCAGGCCGTGGTCGCCGACTATGAGAGGGAGGCCGAGACGCTGGCGCTCGTCTTCCCCGACGGCGTTCGGGCCAGCGGCGCGGTGCATTACGGAGACGCAGTCACGACGAGCTTCTTCAACCATCCCAAGGAGGCGCGCGAGGTGCGCGGGCCGTGGAACGAGGCGCTGTCGAGCTTCTTTGGCCAGCCGCTCCGGCTGGTCGGCGCCCCGAGCGCGGTGGACCGAGGGCGCTACGGCGCCGTCTCGGTGATGTCGCGGGCGTCGCTGCGCCATCTGACCGGCGTCGCGGATCGCGATGGCGTGGACGGGCGGCGCTTCCGGATGCTCATCGAGGTCGACGGCATCGCCGCCCACGAGGAGGACGGTTGGGTGGGGCGGCGCGTGCGCGTCGGGTCGGCCCTGGTCAAGCCGCACGGGCACGTCGGGCGATGCGTCATCACCACGCGCGACCCCGACACCGGAGACGGGGACCTCGACACGCTGAAGCTGCTGGCCACGTACCGCCACAAGATCGACACCACCGAGCCACTGCCGTTCGGGATCTACGGCGAGGTGCTCGAGGGCGGCCCCGTGCGCGTCGGCGATCCCGTGACTATCGAGGGGCGATGAGCAGCGAGCAGCGGGTCGGCGTCGCGGTTGCCGACCACGTCGCCACGGTCACGCTGACGCGCGCCGACAAGCACAACGCGCTCGACGTGCCCATGTTCGAGCAGCTCATCGCCGCCGCCGACGGGCTCGCCACCACCGCCGGGGTGCGCACGGTGGTACTCCACGGCGACGGGCCGAGCTTCTGCAGTGGGCTGGATGTGGTCAGCATCATGGCCGCCGGCAACGGCCTCAACGGCCTCGTGGAGCGGGTGCGCGGCGACGTGCCCAACTGGTTTCAGCAGGCCGCCCACGCGTGGCTGGAGCTGCCGATGCCGGTCATCGCGGCGCTTCACGGAACCTGCTTCGGCGGAGGCCTGCAGATCGCGCTGGGCGCCGACATCCGCGTCGCCGCCCCCGCCACCCGTCTGAGCGTGATGGAGGTCAAGTGGGGGCTGGTCCCCGACATGTCGATCACGCGGACGCTGCCGCGGCTGGTGGGGATAGACGTGGCCAAGGAGCTGACCTTCACCGGCCGCGTGTTCAGCGGCGACGAGGCGGCGCGGCTCGGGGTGATCACACGGTTGGCCGACGACCCGCTGGCGATGGCCCGGGAGCTGGCCGCGGAGATCGCCGGGCGCTCCCCGGACGCGGTGCGCGCGGCCAAGCGGCTCTATGACGAGTCCTGGACCGGCGATGCCCAGCGCACCCTGGCGCTGGAGGCCGAGCTCCAGCTGGGCCTGATCGGGTCGCCCAATCAGCTTGCCGCGGTGGCCGCCGGGTTCTCTGAGGAGCCGGCCGAGTTCGTCGATCCCTGACCGCGGTCGAGGATCCTCCGCAGCGTCGCCTCGAGCGCCTGCTCGGGTTCGCTGACCATCGACGCCGACCGCCAGCCGACGTGCGCGTCGGGGCGGACCAGCACGCAGCCGTCCTCGCCGACCTCACGCAGGCGCACCCAATCGTCATAGAGGTCGATGTACCGGCGGCCGGGCCCGATCACCTGGGCGGCGATCTCGATGCCGAGCGTCGCGGCCACGGCATCCGCCGCCTCGGCCCACCGACGGCCCGAGATCCCGGTCAGCAGCGCGAACCGGCCCTTGCCGACGAGGTCGTGGGTGGACACCTTGTGGCCGTCATCGCCCAGCCAGCAGTGCGGCAGCCGCGCTCCGGGCCAGGTGGTCGGGTGGTAGTAGAGCTCCGGGTCGCGGGTGTACTCGGGCTCCGGGGTCCCGTCGCTGACCACGGCACCGGACCGGTAGCGCTGCCCCAGCTCGACCCCGTGGGCGTTGAACTCGTAGTCCTTGAGCTCGAGTGCCGCTTTGAGCTTCGCGCGGCGCGCCGCCCCCTCGGGGGAGTCGTCGGCGCGAGCGCGCATGCGCTCGGTCATCACGTCGGGGTCGCTGGTGTCCGTGATCCCCAGCGCCTCGAAGATGGGGCCGAACTCCTCGATCGACTTGTTGGCGCGCAGGACGATCTGCCTGCCGATCGGTGAGCGCTCCGGGTCATAGCTGTCGAGCAGTCCGGGTCCGGCTTGACCGCGCAGGACGAAGGCGAGCTTCCAGCACAGGTTGTAGGCGTCCTGGGCCGACGTGTTGGACCCCAGCCCGTTGGACGGCGGATGCCGGTGCACGGCGTCGCCCATGCAGAACACCCGCCCGGCGCGATAGCGAGTGGCGTACCACTTGTTGTTGCCCCACAGCGAGGTGGAGCGGATGGTGATGGGGACGGTGTCGTCGCCGATGAGGTTGTGCGCGATCGCCGCGGCGGCGGCGTCGCTGAGCTCCGGTGCGGGCTCGTTGATGTCATAGCCCCACACGATCAGCCACTCGTTCCACGTGCGCACCATGCGCACGAGGCCGAGCCCGATCCCGCCGATGTCGGACCCGGGCTGGAGCACCCAGTACAGGACGCTGGGCCGGTGCGCCACCTTGGCGCTGAGATCGGCCGAGAAGACGATGTTCATCGAGCCGGCGACGTCCATCTGCCCCTCGGAGGGCAGGTCCACGTCGCCGGCGATCTGGCTGCGGCCGCCGTCGGCTCCGATCAGGTACTTGGCCACGATCGTGTACTCACTGCCCGAGATGCGGTCGCGGACGCGGACCTCGACGCGGTCCTCGTCCTGGGTCAGCCCGAGGTACTCGGTGTCGAAGCGGATCCGCGAGCCGCGCTCGGCGGCGTGGCCAACCAGGATCGGCTCCAGCAGAGTCTGGGGCAGGTCGCAGTGCGTGCAGGGGCTGGCCAGCGTGTAGTCGGCCTGCCGCGACGGATGGGTGCCCCAGGTGCGCACGCGCCCGATCTCGTCGCCAGACAAGCTCGTGCAGAAGACCGTGTCTCCCATCAGGTGCTGCGGGGTCCCGTTGGCCGTGATGTCGTCCTCGATGCCCAGGTCGCGGAAGATCTCCACCGTGCGCTGATTGGTGATGTGGGCGCGGGGGGTGTTCGCGGTCCAGCGGTACTTGGTCACCACCAGGTGCTCGACGCCGAGCGTCGCCAGTGTCAGCGCGGCGGTCGCGCCTGCCGGCCCTGTGCCCACCACGAGCACGTCGGTGTGGATCGTGTCGCTCATCGGCTCGCTCCTCTCGTCGGTGCAAAACCTCTCACAGGAGGCGCCCATCGCGCAATCGTCACGTCGGCAGGTGCGCCGCCGGACAACCGCCGCTGCGCGGATGGACTGGCAGTCGGAAGCCAAGCTGGTAACAATGCCGCGAGCACGCCAGGCCACGTCGGAAAGGAAAAACGCCCATGCCCACCGGAATCGGACAGCGGATTCGCCGCCGGGAGGATCCGCGCTTCCTCTTGGGACGGGGGCGCTATGTCGACGACACCAAGGTCGAGAACGCCCTGTACGTGACGTTTGTGCGCTCCTCTGTCGCGCACGGAACGATCACCTCGATCGACGCCGACGAGGCGCGGGCGCTACCGGGCGTGCAGGTCTTCACCGCGGCCGAGCTCGGGCTGCAGCCCAGCCCGCCCCCGCCGATGATTCAGGTCGACGAGAGCATGTTCCGGTCGCCGATGGCAACCGACACGGTGCGCTACGTCGGCGAGATCGTGGCCGCGGTCGTTGCCGAGTCGCGCGAGGCGTCCGTGGATGGCGCCGAGCTGGTGGTCGTCGACTACGACGCGCTGCCCGCGGTCACCGACATCCGCGAGGTCGTCAAGGACGAGGTGCTCCTGTTCGAGCCGTCCGGCTCCAACACGTGCCTGCGAATCCCGGGGGCAGGCGACGAGAACCTGTTCGACGGCTGCGACGTCGTCATCTCCGGCGCGCACGAGAGCCCGCGTCTCCTCGCGCTGCCGATCGAGCCGCGCTCGACCGTCGCCGAGTTCGAGGACGGCAAGCTCACCATCCACCTGTCCACCCAGACCCCCCATCAGGACAAGGCGGGCATCGCCGCGACGCTCGGGCTCGAGCCCGATCAGGTCCGCGTCATCGCTCCCGACGTCGGCGGCGGCTTCGGCGGCAAGGGCTTCGACGTGGAGGACATCCTGATGGGTGCTCTGGCCCGCGCGACCGGCCGGCCCTGCCGCTGGACCGAGACGCGGTCAGAGCACATGGTGGCAATGCATCATGGCCGCGCACAATGGGCCGACTTCGAGCTCGGGGGCACAAAGGACGGAGAGTTCAAGGCGCTCCGGGTCAAGCTCCTGCAGGACGCCGGCGCCTACCCCGGCATCGGAGCGTTCCTGGCGGTGCTCACTCAGATGATGTCCAGCGGCGTCTATGACATCCCCAAGATCGAGGTCGACATCACCTCGGTGGTGTCCAACTCGACGCCGATCGGCCCGGTGCGCGGCGCCGGGCGTCCGGAGGCGAGCCAGATGATCGAGCGCGCGGTGGACATGTTCGCGGCCGAGGTGGGACTCGATCCCGCCGAGATCCGCCGGCGCAACTTCATCGCCAATGAGAAGTTCCCCGTGCAGACCGCGGCCGGGGCCACGTATGACATCGGCGACTACGCCGGCGCGCTGGACCGGGCACTCGAGCAGGCCGGCTATGTCGAACTGCGCGCCGAGCAGGAGCGACGCCGGTCCAACGGCTCCCACCTGCTGCTGGGCGTCGGCATCGCGGTCTACGTCGAGATCACCAACGGCATCGGCGAGGGTGAGTTCGGCGCCGTCGAGATCACCGAAGACGGCGGCGCGCTCGTGCGCACCGGCTCCTTCTCCCACGGCCAGGGCCACGAGACGACCTTCGCCCAGATCGTGTCCGAGCGCACCGGGATCGACCTGGACCGGATCCAGGTGCTCGCCGGCGACACCGACCGGGTGCCGCGCGGCACCGGGACCTACGGCTCCAAGTCGACCCAGATCGGCGGCGCCGCCGCCGGGCAGGCGTCCGAGATCGTCGTGGACCGGGCCAAGCAGCTGGCGGCCGATGCCCTGGAGGCCAACCCCGAGGACATGATGCTCGACCTGGACACGGGTAGCTTCCACGTCACCGGCTCGGCCCAGCCCTCGCTGGCCTGGGCGGAGCTCGCCGGGCGCCTGGCGGAGGACGGCCGGCTGGCCGAGCTGAGCGCCGAGACCGACTTCAAGCCCGACACACCGACGTTCCCGTTCGGAGCCCACGTCGCCGTGGTCGAGGTGGACACCGATACCGGGTCGGTGCGCCTGCAGCGGATGATCGCCTGCGACGACGCCGGGCGGATCATCAACCCGCTCGTCGCCGACGGCCAGGTGCACGGCGGGCTGGCGGCCGGGATCGCGCAGGCGCTCTACGAGGAGGTCCGCTACGACTCCGACGGCAACCCGCAGCACACCAACCTCGTCACGTACTGCATCCCCACCGCGGCGGAGCTGCCCTCGTTCGAGCGCATCGAGATGCAGACCCCGACGCCGGTCAACCCGCTGGGCGCCAAGGGCATCGGCGAGTCGGGCACGATCGGCGCCACGCCGGCGGTCCACAACGCCGTCGTCGACGCGCTGGCCCACCTCGGCGTGCGGACCCTCACCCTGCCCGCCAACGGCGAGACCGTGTGGCGCGCCATCCGCGAGGCCGAGGTCGCGCGCGTCCAGGTGCGCACCTGACCGGGCCGGTCAGAGGAGGTCGAGCAGGTCGGCCACGCCGGCGATCGCGGCGTCGGGGCGGCGCTCGGGGGCCACGCTCTCGAGGTCGAGCTGGCCGCTGATACCGCTGCGCACCAGGACGGTGCGCGAGCCGCCCAGCTTGCCCAGCGCCACGTCCATGCCCAGGTCGTCGCCGATCACCGCGATGTCGGCGGCGGGAACGCCCAGCCGGTCCTGCAGCGCGGTCATCGCCGCGCGCGACGGCTTGCCCAGGACACGCGGCCGGACGCCCGAGACCTTCGCGATGGCGGCGGTGATCATCGCGCCGCGGCTGAAGATGATCCCGTTCGCGCCCGCGTAGCCGCGGACGTAGCTCGAAGTGAACAGCGGAGCGCCGCGGGTGGTGATCGCCCGAGCCGCCCGCTCCACCTCGGCGAGGGCCACGTCCTGGAGATGGGCGACGAACACCGCGCCGGCGTCCTCGGCGTCGGTGACCGGGATGCCGTTCTCGGCCATGAACGCGCGGACGCTCTCGGTGGCGAAGGCGTGGACGGGATAGCGCTTGGGATGCCTCTGCAACCAGGCGGTCGCGCTGTCCACGGGGGTCAGCAGCTCCTCGTCGCTGACGTCGAGCCCGTCGTCGCGCAGGCCCTGGGCGATCCTCGGCGACGGGACGTGGCTGCCGTTGGTGAACAGCACGAGGCGGCGGCCCGATGCGCGGATGCGCTCCAGCACCTCCACGGCGCCCGGCTGCGGTTGGCCGCGGCCGTCGGGACCGCGGTGCAGCAGCGTGCCGTCGATGTCGAACATGAACGCGCGCGCCTCGCGCAGGTCCAGGCGTCCGTCGTCAGCCACGGCGCCAGACCACCCGCTCGGCGTCGGTCCGGATCTCGATGCTGGTCAGCGACGGGCGACGCTGGAGCTCGGAGAGCAGCGTGACCAGCGGCGCGCGGCCCGGACGCGCCGCGGGAAGCGGACCGTGGGGGCGGCCGTCGGCGGCGTCCCGGGCGGCGGTCATGGCGTCGACCTGCGGCGCGGGCATGGTCAGGCGGAGCAGCAGGTCCTCCTCGGAGATCCGGTGGCCGAACTTCTCGCGGGCGCCGTCCAGGGTGATTGGTTTGAGCGCTCTGAGCTTGGCGGCCTGCGGGCGGTCGAGGACCCTGTCGGCGACCTCCGGATCGACGGGGGCCGGCGGGTCGCCGTAGTGACCGAGGAAGAAGCGGACCGTCTCGTCGGAGACGTTGGCCCAGCGCTCGCCGTCGATCACATTGCGCGCCGCCTGGCTGGCGATGAACTGCGACACCGGGGTGACAATGATCGGGTACCCCATCTCGGCGCGGACGCGCGTCACCTCCTCGAGGACCTGATCGAACAGCTCGGGGCGGCGCAGCTCGGCGAGCATTCGCCGCGTCGTGGTGACCATCCCCCCGGGGAGCTGGTGGCGGTAGTAGGCGGCGTCGAACTCCCGCGGCGCTCCCGCGGGGAGCCCCTTGGCGTCGGCGAGCTGGGTGAAGTGATCGGCGACGAGCTCCTGTTGTGAGAGGTCCAGCGGGTGCGCGTAGCCGGCGGCCTCGAGGTTGCGGACCGTGTTGAGCGCCTCCGGCTGGGACGTCCCGCGCCCCAGCGGGCCGGCGGCGGTGTGGACGGTGTCAAAGCCCGCTCTGACCCCCTCCACGTAGACCTGCGGGGCGAGGCCGATCGTGCAGTGGCTGTGGAGCTCGAGCGGCCGGCCGCGGGCCGCTCTCAGAAGCGGGGGCGCCAGCTCGCGGACCGCGTCCACCGTGAGCAGGCCGCCCGGATCCTTGAGGTACATGCGGTCCATATCGGGGCAATCCGCCAGCGCGGCGGCGATGTCCGCGTAGTACTGGTGGGTGTGGACCTCGCTGATGGAGTACGTGAGGCCGATCACCACCTCCTCGACTCCCTCGGCCTTGGCCATCGCGGCGATCCGCTTGACGCGGCCAGGGTCGTTGGAGGGGTCGGCGATCTGGACTCGGCGCAGGCCGTTGCGCACGGCCAGCCGGTAGGACAGCGCCATCACCTCCTCGTCGGCGGGCACCCAGGAGATGAAGCGCATGCCGGTGGTGATCATCCCCAGCGGCGTGTCGGGCATGGCCGCCGACACCAGGCGGATCCGCTGCCACGGGTCCTCCTGGTGAAAGCGCACCGACACCGCCATGTGCGTGCTCGAGGTGAAGTCCAGCGCGTGGTAGCCGACCCGGTCGATCACCGGCGCGATCGCCAGAACGTCCGGCGTGGTCAGTCCGGTGGCGCTCCACAGGCTCTGGTTGCCATCCCGCGTGGTGGTGTCCACGAACTCGATCGTCCGGCTCATCGCAGCGCACGCTCCAGCCAGTCGGTGGTCACCGGCCCGGCGCGGAAGTCCGGGTGGCTCATGACGCCGATGAGCAACGTCCGGTTGGTCTCCACACCGTCCACGTCGAGGTCCTCCAGGGCCTCGATGAGGGTGTCGATGGCGTGCTCGCGGTCCGCCCCGTGCCCGATCAGCTTGGCCAGCAGCGAGTCGTAGTACGGGGGCACCGCGCTGCCCGCCTGGCAATGGGTGTCGATCCGCAGGCCGGGACGCTCGGGCACCGCGAACAGGCTCAGGGTCCCGGGGCTGGGGCGATAGCCGTGGCCCGGGTCCTCGGCGTTGAGCCGGCACTCGACGGCGTGGCCGTGGTAGGAGACGTCGTCCTGCCCGATCTCCATCCGGCGCCCGGCGGCGATCTGGAGCTGCATCGCCACCAGGTCCAGGTAGGTGATCGCCTCGGTGACAGGGTGCTCGACCTGGATGCGGCAGTTGACCTCCAGGAAGTATTGCTCGCCGGTCTGCGCGTCGATGACGAACTCCGCGGTCCCGAGGTTGCGGTAGCCGATCCGCTCCGCGAAGGCCACCGCCGACTCGCGCAGGCGCGTGCGGGTGGCGTCGGGCAGGTCAGGAGCGGGCGCCTCCTCCACCACCTTCTGAAAGCGCCGCTGCACCGAGCAGTCGCGCTCGCCGAGATGGAGCACGGTGCCGTGCTCATCGGCGGCGATCTGCACCTCGACGTGCCGGGCGGACTCGATGAGCTTCTCCAGGTACACGCGGGCGTCGCCGAAGGCGGCGGCGGCCTCACTGCGCGCCAGGCTGATCAAGCCGTCGAGCTCCTCCTCGTCACCGACGCGCTTGATGCCACGGCCCCCTCCCCCGCCCGCCGCCTTGACCAGCAGCGGATATCCGATCTCGCCGGCCAGGGCGCGCGCCTCCTGGGCGGTGGCGACCTCCCCGCCCGGGAGCACCGGCGCGCCCGCCTGCGCGGCCTCGGCGCGCGCAGCGAGCTTGTCGCCGGCCAGCTTCATGGCGTGTGTCGGCGGCCCGACAAAGGTGAGTCCGTGCTTCCGTGCCCGGTCGGCCAGCGCGGGACTCTCCGACAAGAAGCCGTAGCCCGGGTGGATGGCGTCGCAGCGGGTGCTCAGCGCCGCATGGACGATGAGGTCGTCGCGGAGATAGCTGTCCGACGCCGGCCCAGGCCCGATGCACACGGCGCGATCGGCGAGGTGGGCGGCCAGCCCCTCCATGTCGGGCTCCGACGCCCCGACGACGCACTCCAGGCCAAGCGAGTGGCAGGCGTTGACGATCCGGACGGCGATCTCGCCGCGGTTGGGGATGAAGACACGCCTCATGGGCCGGGCTTGACCCGAAAGAGCGGCTCGCCGTACTCGACCAGCTGCCCGTTCTCGGGAACGATCTCGGCGATGACTCCGCTCACCCCGGCAGGCACCGAGTTCATCATCTTCATGACCTCGATGATGCAGACGGTCGTATCCGGCCCCACCCGGGCGCCGATCTCCACGAACGGCGCCTCGCCCGGCGCCTCGGCGCGGTAGAAGGTGCCGAGCATCGGCGAGGGGACGGTCTCCAGGCCATCGCTCGACGCGATGGGCCCGACGCCTTCGGGGGGCACGGATGTGCCCTCGGAAGCTTGTCGACGGGGCCAAGCTTCCGAGGGTATATTCGCGACTCCTTGTCCCTTGCGGACGTGAAGGCTGAATCCCTCGGTCTCGATGCTGAGCTCGTCCAGCTCCGATTCGTCGATGATGCGCAGGATCTCGCGGACGTCGTCGTTGCTGAGGCCCATCAGTGGTCTCTCCCGTGAGTACGGTCGCACCGAGAGTGGTCTCCGGGGGATGCCCGGCGAGGACGGGCACCGCCGGCTGGATGCCGGTGGTCCCGACGTGCAGCAGCGCTGCACGAGGATCCGAGGACAAAGCCGGGCGCCGCCGGAGGCCGCTCGAATGCGAGCGTATTTGCGGGAGCGACCACTAGCTGCCCGCTCCGAACTTGCTGAAGATCATCGACATGGCGGAACTGGGCGCTGCCGTCGCCTCCTTGGCCGTCAGGCCGGTGACCGGGCGCGACTGCAGGACGAACAGCTCCCCGTCCCGGTCGATCGCCCACTCGATGTCCTGCGGCGCCCCGAAGTGGCCCTCGATCCTGCGAGCGAGGGCGAGCAGCGGGCCGAGATCGGTGAGGCACGGCTGGGTCCGAAGTTCGCGGGCGACGTCGACGCGCCTGGGGCCGTCGCCGCCCGGGACATACTCGATCGCCTTGTCACTGATGGTCTGGCGCACCACCTCGCCCGTGATCTTGGAGACGAGGTAGTCATCGGGGGTGACCTCGCCGCCGACGACGGCCAGCCCCAGCCCCCAGCTCGCGTTGACGGCCACCATGCTGCGGTCGCCGCTCACCGGGTTGCAGGTGAACATGACGCCCGAGACCGCGGCGTCCACCATGAGCTGGACGGTGACGCCCATCGCCGGGTTCTGCACCCCGAAGCGCTCGCGGTAGGCCACCGCCTCCGGGTTGTAGAGGCTCGCCCAGCACTTCTGCACGGCCTCACAGATGGCCTCGAGGCCGCGGACCCACAGGTAGGTGTCCTGCTGGCCGGCGAACGTGGCCTCCGCGCTGTCCTCGCCCAGCGCGCTTGACCGCACCGCGACCGCCGAGTCGTCCCCCAGACCCGTGTATCGCGCCGCGATCTCGTGGCGCAACGCGCCGGTCAGCTCCTCGCCGGCGCCGGTGCTGATGGCGAACCCGGGCGGGACGGGGATCCCGGCCCGCAGGAGCTCACCGAGGCTGGCACTCTTGCCGCCGAATCGCTCCGCGTCGCTCGCCTGAAGCTCGTTCAGGTCCCGGGTGAGCTCAGGCTCAGCCTCAGCCATCAATCCTCGCCCACGAGGGTCACCACGCCCGCCGAGCCGTCCACTCGGATCGTCTGGCCGGTGCGGATGAGCGCGGTGGCGCGCCCGGTGCCCACCACCGCCGGCAGCCCGTACTCGCGGCACACGATGGCGGCGTGAGACATGACGCCGCCCACGTCGGTGACGGTACCGCGGATCTTGGAGAAGATCGGCGCCCACGCGGGGGACGTGCTGCCGCAGACGAGGATCTCGCCGTCGCGGACGTCGGCGATCTCGGTGACGGACCGCACCACGCGCGCCGGTCCCTCGATCGTGCCCGGCGAGGCCGGCGCGCCCTTGAGCTCTGAGCCGCCCTCGGCGTGGCGAGCCCACTCGCGCACACGCTCGGTGGTCACGCCCCACAGCATGATCGTCATCGGGTCGGTGATCTCGGCGGGCGCGACGCCCAGCGCCGGCGGCGGCGTCCACTGCGCCAGGCGGTCGAGCAGCTCCTTGCGCCGCGCCACGATCGGCGGCCAGTGCTTGGGGCCCAGCGGCTGCCCGCCGGTGGCCCAGGAGAGCACGAGCTCGTCGAGCGCCACCGAGACCTCGTGACGCCCCAGCTGGAAGATGTCCTCGGCGTCCTCGAAGAAGCCGCCGTCGGCCAGCAGCGCGCCGAACTCACGCACCTTGTTCCACCAGCGCGTGAGGAACCAGTAGTCGCAGAAGAACTTGTGCTCCTCGACGTAGGGGAACACCGTCCGCGAGAGGTTGAGCAGGTCGTTCCAGGGGCCGCGGACCTCCTCGGGCAGCAGCGCGCCGTACTCCTGCGTCAGACGGTCGCGCTCGCGCGCGATCTCGTCCTTGGGGCGCTCGGCCGGCGCCCCGGCGCGTTGCGCGTTGATGTGGCCGATGATCGAGGCGTAGGGAATGCTGGGATCGTCGAGCCAGCTGCGGTAGTAGTGGGTGAGCCCGTCGCCGGTGGCCATGTTGAACCACGGGTCCTTGACCTTCTCCAGCTCGGCCAGCCACTCGCGCCCGGCATCGCTCCGGGAGAGCTCGGCCTCGATCTCCTGCGGACTCCGGCCCTCGGCGAAGGCGCCGTCGACGCCCTTCTCGATGGCTACTCCCGCCAGCCGGCGAAGCTCCGCGTCGGGGCGGAAGAGGAGGACGTCGATCCCGGCGACCATCTGGGCGATGTGCTGGTCGGGGATGTCGGGCAGGTGCGTCTGGCACAGCTCGGCGAAGGTGGCGTAGGCCCCGTAGCCCAGCAGCAGGAACTCGAAATGGTTCTGCCACATGAGGTCGCCCAGGCGCAGGCAGCGGCCGTAGGCCTCGAGCACCTCGTAGAACGCGGTGTTGCGATCGGCGTCGAAGGCGACCTCATCAGGCTCGTACTCGGGGAGCCCGGGCACCTCGAGCGCGTCGAGCTCGGCGATGAGCGCGCGCATCTTGTCCTTCCACTTCTCATACAGCTCCGCCCAGTTGGCGAAGTAGTGCCCGGCGCGCTTCTGGAAGTAGCCGGCGCGTTCGGCGATCTTGTCCGGGTCGGTGACCGGGTTGCCGGAGATGTAAACGTAACCGTTGACGACGCGGTAGTCGATGCCCATGGCGGGCGGCACCGCGAACACGCGGTTCTGCCAGGAGCCCACCGCCTGGTAGGGAGAGTCGATGCAGATGACGTCGAAGGCCGGGTGCGGGATCGGGAAATGCATCGAGTTCCAGAACCAGAAGCGGCTCTCGTCCGAGTCGCGCCGGCGCTCATCGAAGAGCGCGTAGTAGGGGTACATCTCCTCCCAGCCCTCGCACCCCTCGGGGGTCGCGATCTCATACGGGCTGGGGAATGCGCCGGTCTGTGGGGCTGTGGTGGTCATGCGTGGAATCCCTCCTCGGCCGCGGTCCTCGTGACACGGCATCGTCCTGCCTTGACCTCTATATACGGGACCGCGTCCGATCAAGTCAAACGGGCTTGCCTGTCCGCGCACCGGCGCTTGCGAGCCGACGCGCGATCCGTGCGCCCCGGGCCGCGTTCGGCTAGGGTGCGCGCCGCGATGGCCGACTTCCTTCTCGTTCACGGTTCCAACGGCGGCGCCTGGTGCTGGGAGCGCGTCATCCCGGGATTGCGGGCGGCCGGCCACGATGTGGTGGCCATCGACCTTCCGGGCCAGGGCGCGGACAGGACGCCGCTCGAGGAGATCACGCTGTATCGGTACGCCGACGCCGTCTGCGACGCGCTGGACCGCATGGACGGACCGGTGCTGTTGACCGGCCACAGCATGGGCGGCATGGTCATCACCCAGGCCGCGTCGCAGCGACCCGACACGCTGGCCGGTCTGGTGTACGTCGCCGCGTTCCTGCCCGAGCCCGGCCAGGCATTGATCGACATCACGAGGTGGCCCGAGGCGGCCGGCGACTCCGTGCAGGCCAACCTCGTGGTGGAGGGCGACCCGCCGGTGGCGACGATGCCGCCCGAGGCCGCCCCCGAGGCGCTGTATCACTGCTGCACACCCGAGCAGATCGCGTGGGCCCTGCCGCAGCGCGCCTCGCAACCGGTCATCCCGTTCACGCAGCCGTTCACGCCCTCGGACGGCGTCACGGCGGCGTTTGACTCGTTGCCGCGGGCCTATGTGACCTGCCTGCAGGACCGGGCGATCAAGCCGGCGGCGCAGACGCGCATGTACTCGGCGGCCGAGTGCGACCCGGTGATCGGGATCGACACCGATCACTCGCCGTGGCTGAGTCGGACCGATGAGCTGGTGACGGCCCTGCTGCGGGTCGCCCAAGCGTTCGCGTAGCCCTCTGCGGCCAAAATCAGCTGGGGGAGGGGGTGATTTCGCCTCCGCCGCAGGCTCTTAGTAGTAGTGGTCGATAATGCAGGAAATAGCTGCAAGATCGACCACGACCCTGCGATCCTGGACCGCGCGCGCCGCCAGCACGGCCATGTCGCTCGATGGCAGCTCCTGGATCTCGGCGTCCACCGCGGGTTGATCACGGGCCGGCTGGCAACGGGCGAGTGGGTCGCAGTCCACAAAGGGGTCTATTGCATTGGTCCGCGGCGCGACGATCCTGTGTCACGGGCGGCGGCAGCGGTGCTGGCGTGCGGCCCCGGCGCGATGCTCAGCCACGAATCGGCGGCGAGCTTGTGGGGGTTCCTGCCCCGGTGGAGCTTCCCGTTGGAAGTCACGACGGAGGTTAAGCGCAGCCGCCCGGGCATCACCACCCATCGCTGCCGGTCGCTAGGGCCAAGCGACATCACCCACCAACGCGGCGTCCCCACCACCACCCGCGCCCGGACCATCCTCGACATCGCTCCGGCCCTCGCCGCCAAGCAACTCACCCGCCTGGTCAACGACGCGCTGCGCAGCCGGCACCTGCGCCGCACAGCCCTTCAGAACATCGTGGACCGCAACCCCTTCCACCCCGGCGCCAAGCTCCTCAGGCCCTTCGCCGAGACCACCGCCAATTCGACGGCCTCCGATTTCGAGGACGAATTCCTCGCCTTCGTCCAGAGGTACGGACTGCCGACCCCGCAGATCAACGTCATCGTCCACGGCCGAGAGGTCGACGCCTATTTCCCGGACGCCAAGCTCATCGTCGAAGCCGACGGATGGGAGTTCCACAACGACCGCCAGGCGTTTGAGGATGACCGCGAACGCGACGCCGAGAACCTCAGACACGGCCTGAACACGCTCCGGATCACCAGACAGCGCATGACCCACACCCCAGACCGGGAAGCCGAGCGGCTACAGGAGATCCTCGAGCACGGCTAGCGGCGCATCGACTGCGGCCAGATTCCCTGCTTGCCCGGGGACAGGATTCCATTGGGATCCAGGGCGTCCTTGATCGTCTCGCAGAACCGACGGTAGGCGTGGTCGCCGAAGGAGTACTGCTCCTGGGCGAGGTCCATGAAGTCCAGGTGGGCCCGGTACTCGCCGTAGCCCAGCTTGGCGGCCTCCACCACGAGGCGGCGGCTGACGTCATAGGCGGCGCGAGTCTGGCCCTCGTCCTTGGTGTCGAAGATGACCATCGTGATGTGGATGAAGCTGCGGGCGTTGATCGGGAGCAGCCCCGCGATGTAGTCCAGGCCGGCGCTCTGCACCATCCCGCGCAAGAGATCGCGCAGTGCCAGGGCGTCCGGGCCGGTCAGCGGCGCCACCGGCGAGAAGCCGATGTGGCCGCCGTCCCCGCCGCCATACCAGGCGGTCATGTTGTTCCAGTCGAGATTCGGGACGCCGCCCTGGATCTTCTCCGCGGGGTTCTCGATGCCCGGGAGGTCCTCCGGCGAGTACTTCGTGCCCCACACCTCGGCGCCGGGGATCGCCGTCTCGAAGGCGCGCTTGATCTTGGCGAACTTCAGGTCGGCCACCGCCTCGTCCTCGTACAGGGCGAAGCGCATCAGCCATCGGCCGATGTCCAGCTCGCGCGCCATCCGGTCCAGGACGTCGTCTGGGATCGGGCCCTCGCCGGTCCAGAAGTCCGCGCGCTTGGCCACGACCGCCCCGTAGAGGACCGTGTTCATCACCTGGGGCACCATGCGGATCGTCCCGTCCAGCATGAGCGTGCGCAGCGTGTCCATCATCGGGGCCAGGTCGTCGTCTGACCAGACGCGCAGCCACAGCGGCATGTAGGTCTCGGGCATGGGCATGAGCCACACGCCCATCTTGGTGACGATCCCGAAGTTGGACTGCATGAACAGCTGGTCGGGCGTCGGGCCCAGGCCCCGCTTGTACAGATGCCAGGAGCGGTTCCCGGGCATCGCGCCCATCCCGGTGCGCATCACCGAGCCGTCGGCCAGCACCACCTCCATCCCGCACTGCATGCCCATGTCGACGCCATAGGGCGCGTAGGTGACGCCGTGGTCCAGGGTGTTGCCGACCACGCTCCCCCACCCCAGGTCGGCGATCGACAGCATGAGGCGGTGGCCGCCGGCCTGGATGGCCTCGTAGAGATCGAACCACCGCACGCCGGGCTCGACCACCGCGTACGCCAGCTCAGAGTCGATCTCGAGCACCCGGTTCATCTGGCGCAGGGACACGATCACCGACCCACGCACGCGCGGCGCTGGCCCGCCGTAGCCGTTGTTGCGCCCCTGCCCGTGCGTCCAGAGGGGCACTCGGTGGCGGTTGGCGATCCGGACGATCTCCTGGATCTCCTCCACCGTGGTCGGCGACAGGACCGCCGAGGCGGTGTTGTCATCCCAGGTCTCGAACTGGAACGGGTCGCGGAAGGCGCGCAGGCCCTCGGCTTTCGGCGGTGGCCAGGACGAGGTAGCAGTTCGCCTCGATGATGTCCCGCGCGGTCTGCGCGCTGCCGGTGTTGCTCATGTCAGCCGACCCTGCAGTAGGTGAGGGCGAAGTCGTGCTCCCAGTCGGGAACCGTTGAGGCACTTCTCCCAGGCACCGCTGATGGTGTGCCCGTCCTCGCTTAAGGTGCCGTTGAAACGCTGCCGGAAATCCAGGGGCGTGAAGTCCGGCGACTCTCGCGTGAGCGTCCCACATCCCACCGGCAAGGGTCATCGCGTTCAAGTGCGCCACGCCGCGGGAGTTGCAGTGATGCTGGGTGTACGCGCCGGTCTGCGGGTCAACGCTGACGATCCTCAGGCTGTCGGGTGCCTCGGGGATCGGAATCTCGGTGCGCTGCAGCAGAAACTGCCGGTCCAAAGCCCATCCGAACCGGCTGCGCACACCGGCAACATCTTGCGCAAAATCGCGCAAACCCGGGGCCGCCTGCCGGTGCAGGCCCTGGCCGAACGGCCGGGGCCCGCCGGGCCCGCGTCCACGCACGCCCCGTCTGCAACCGCCGCCCGGATTGCCTCAGCTTACAGAGGCGGTGCCGGTGCAAACGCGGACGGCAGCGGGGTTCCGACCTGGCTGGAGTCTACTTCGACGATGTCACCCCGCATGGGCCGTAGCAGGTTCAGGAGCTCCTCTTGGTCCTGCTTTCCCGACCTTGAAGTCGTCCAGAACCGCGACGAGGTCTTCCATGAAGGCATCGAACTCGCCGTTGGTCACCCCCATGTTGGTATGCGACTCTGTCATGCTGAGTCCCATGTAGGTGCACGGCCCGCCGGTGTCCTGGCACAGCTGATCGACGAACTCCTTGGTCAATCGTTCCAGGTTGGTCCGGCGGCTTCCGATTGATGCGGTCATCCTTCCCCGCGCGCTCGTCGAAGCGCGGGCGACTGCCGTGATGGCATCCACTCCGCCGAGCCGCTCATACAGGGAACCCTCCACCGTTCCCACCTCCTGTGCTCTCGTCACCACCGGTTCGGCGCCATTCCCCGCATCGCACATCCTCAAACCGGGTATCCCGGGTCAGGTTGACTAGCAGGAGTGGAGGTCCCGGGCCCGCCGCGACTTCGAAACCCCGCCCGGTAACCGGGACGACGAGCTGCAGTCACTGCGCCCAAGCTGGCAGCAGCCGGAGCACCGGATTGCAATCGTTGTGACCAGCTCGGACCGCAGATCTGCCCGTCGAGGCCGGGCACCCGGCGCGGCACTGCCTTGTATGTCCCGGGCGGCTCCCGCAGCCTGTGCCCGCCTGTCAGCTCGATGGCGCCTGCAGGAATGCGATGTATGCCGGGAGGGCAGCTGGGTCTTGGAACAAGAACCCGTGGCCGCCTTCGTAGCCGTGCAGCTCGGCACCGCGGATGCGCGACGCGATGTTGATGCTGTTCTGGGCCGGTGCGATCCCGTCGTAGTTGCCGTAGCCAACCAGCACCGGGCAGGTGATCGCGCCAAGCCGGTCCCACACGTCATGACCTTCGCGCGCCTGGAGCTGAGCCTGGTAGGCGGCCATGGCGGCCGGATCCTGCTGATCTTGCCCAGCGCCCGTCATCCTCTCGGCGATCGCCCGATCGGCAGGGTGAGCCTCCAGCCACCGCCGGTCCCAGCGGCTGTCCACCACCTTCAGCTCCGCTGCCGCCCGCTGCCCGGGCGGCAGCTCCAGCAGCTGATCCCAGGCGCTCAAGCCGCCCACGGCCAGGCAGTCCGATCACCGTGGACGACTCGTGTCACACGACCTGCCCCGCCTGCTTGCAAATCGCCGTGATCAGCCGGCCTGTGGGCGCCGAGCTGGCAGTCGGCTTGGCCGTGGCTGACCGTCGTGTACCAGCGTCAGAGCTGCAGTTCGGCTAGCGCTGGATCGGACTCGTATCGCTGGGTTGCGGCCCGTTCAGGTAGCCAGCAGTGCCGCCGCGAGGCTGTCGGACAGCCATCGGTTGAAGTCGGCGGTGCTCCAGCTGCGCTGAGCGACCAGCAGCCGGTAGAGATGGCCGTCCGTGAGCGCCCAGCAGAGTTCCGCGGCACGTTGCTCGGTTATGCCGACGGCCAGTCCGTCCAGGGACGCGAGATACCGGATGAACACGGTAGCGCCCAACATCCGGTTGCGGCTCGCCTCGGCGAGCAGCCGTGCGAGCGGAAGTGAAGGCGGGCGACATTCTCGTCGGCAAGGTCACGCCCAAAGGCGAATCGCAGCTGACGCCGGAAGAGAAACTGCTTCGCGCCATCTTCGGCGAGAAGGCATCGGACGTGAAGGATTCTTCGCTCCGCGTTCCGCCGGGCATGGACGGCACCGTCATCGACGTCACCGTGTTCACACGCGATGGCATCGAGAAGGACAAGCGCGCGCGCCAGATCGAAGAGATGGAGATCAAGCGCATCAAGAAGGACTTCGACGATCAGTTCCGCATCCTCGAAGGCGCCATCTTCAACCGCATCCGCACGACGATCGTCGGCAAGGCCGCGAACGGCGGTCCCGGCACGCTCAAGAAAGGCGCCGAGATCACCAACGAATATCTCGATGGTCTCAAGAAGGACGAGTGGTTCGCGATCCGCATGAAGGATGAGGACGCGGCCGAGTTCCTCGAGCGCGCGCAGGAGCAGATCAAGGGTCACAAGGAAGAGTTCGACAAGCGCTTCAAGGCCAAGCAGGCCAAGATCACCGCGGGCGACGATCTCGCACCGGGCGTCCTGAAGATGGTGAAGGTGTATCTCGCCGTCAAACGCCGCATCCAGCCGGGCGACAAGATGGCCGGACGTCACGGCAACAAGGGCGTCGTGTCGATGATCGTGCCGGTCGAAGACATGCCGTTCGACGAGAAAGGCCGTCCGGTCGATATCGTGCTGAATCCGCTCGGCGTGCCGTCGCGAATGAACATCGGCCAGATTCTCGAAACCCATCTCGGCTGGGCCGCGAAGGGTCTTGGTGAAAAGATCAAGCGCATGATCGACGCGAACGAAAAGGTCGGCGAGGTGCGCAAGTTCCTCGACCAGATCTACGCGCCCGGCAAGGACGCGGGCCAGGGTCATCGCGTGAACCTGAAGTCGCTGACGGATGATGAGTTGCTGACGCTTGCTCGAAACCTGCAGCACGGCGTGCCGATGGCGACGCCGGTGTTCGACGGTGCGTTCGAGGAAGAGATCAAGGCGATGCTGAAGCTCGCGGATCTGCCGGAAAGCGGGCAGACGATGCTGATCGACGGGCGCACCGGCGAGGCATTCGATCGCCCGGTCACTGTCGGCTACATGCACATGCTGAAGCTGAACCATCTCGTCGACGACAAGATGCACGCGCGCTCGACCGGTCCGTACTCGCTGGTCACGCAGCAGCCGCTCGGCGGCAAGGCGCAGTTCGGCGGACAGCGTTTCGGCGAAATGGAAGTCTGGGCGCTGGAAGCTTACGGCGCGGCGTACACGCTGCAGGAAATGCTGACGGTGAAATCCGACGACGTCTCCGGCCGCAACCAGATGTACAAGAACATCGTCGACGGCGATCACGAAATGGTGGCGGGCATGCCGGAATCGTTCAACGTGCTCGTGAAGGAAATCCGATCGCTCGCGATCAATATGGAACTGGAAGAGACGAAGTAAGCCGGGATTCGGCATTCGGGATTCGGGATTCGCAATAAGCGCGCGGATCCCTTCCCGAATCCCCAATCAAAAATCCCGAATCCCGCGCTTAAGGAATTACTCCGTACGGAGAGACAGAAATGAAAGACTTGCTAAACCTCTTCAACCAGCAGCGCCAGTCGCTCGATTTCGATTCGATCAAGATCGCGCTGGCTTCGCCGGATCTGATCCGCTCGTGGTCGTTCGGCGAGGTGAAGAAGCCCGAAACGATCAACTACCGCACGTTCAAGCCCGAGCGTGACGGCTTGTTCTGCGCGGCGATCTTCGGACCCATCAAGGACTACGAGTGCCTGTGCGGCAAGTACAAGCGCATGAAGCACCGCGGCGTCGTCTGCGAGAAATGCGGCACGGAAGTGACGCTGGCCAAGGTGCGCCGCGAGCGCATGGGTCACATCGAGCTCGCGAGTCCCACCGCGCACATCTGGTTCCTGAAATCGCTGCCGTCGCGCATCGGCTTGATGCTGGACATGACGCTGCGCGACATCGAGCGCATCCTCTATTTCGAAGCCTATGTCGTCATCGACCCGGGTCTGACGTCGCTCGAGCGCGGCCAGCTGCTCAACGAAGAGCAGTACCTGTCGGCCGTCGAAGAACACGGCGACGAGTTCGACGCGCGCATGGGCGCCGAAGCGGTCTACGAGCTTCTGAAGACGATCGACCTGAACCAGGAACTGATTCGCCTGCGCGAAGAAATCGCGGCGACGAATTCCGAGACGAAGCTGAAGCGCCTTTCCAAGCGCATCAAGCTCGTCGAGGCGTTCCTCGAATCCGGCAATCGTCCGGAATACATGGTGCTGACGGTTCTGCCGGTGCTGCCGCCGGACCTGCGTCCGCTGGTGCCGCTCGATGGCGGCCGTTTTGCGACGTCGGATTTGAACGATCTGTATCGCCGCGTCATCAACCGCAACAACCGCCTGAAGCGTCTGCTCGAGCTCAATGCGCCCGACATCATCGTGCGCAACGAGAAGCGCATGCTGCAAGAGGCGGTCGATGCGCTGATGGACAACGGCCGTCGCGGCCGCGCGATCACGGGCACCAACAAGCGCCCGCTGAAGTCGCTCGCCGACATGATCAAGGGCAAGCAGGGTCGTTTCCGTCAGAACCTGCTCGGCAAGCGCGTCGACTACTCGGGCCGTTCGGTCATCGTGGTCGGCCCGACGCTGAAGCTGCACCAGTGCGGACTGCCGAAGAAGATGGCGCTTGAGCTCTTCAAGCCATTCATCTTTTCGAAGCTGCACGCCGTGGCCTCGCCACGACGATCAAGGCGGCCAAGAAGCTCGTCGAGCGCGAGAGCGCCGAGGTGTGGGACATCCTCGAAGAGGTGATCCGCGAGCATCCGGTGCTGCTGAACCGCGCACCGACCCTGCATCGTCTCGGCATCCAGGCGTTCGAGCCGATGCTGATCGAAGGCAAGGCAATCCAGTTGCATCCGCTCGTTTGTACCGCGTTCAACGCGGACTTCGACGGTGACCAGATGGCCGTGCATGTGCCGCTGTCGCTCGAGGCGCAGCTCGAAGCGCGCGCGCTGATGATGTCGACGAACAACATTCTTCTCCCCGGCGAACGGCGAGCCGATCATCGTGCCGACGCAGGACGTCGTGCTGGGCCTCTACTACATGACGCGCGCGCTCGAGAACGAGAGCGGCGAGGGCATGGTGTTCGCCAACATCGCCGAAGTGCAGCGCGCGTACGATAATCGCGTTGTGGAAATGCACGCAAGGTCAAGGTGCGCATCGTGAAGTCGACGTCGACGAAAAGAAGAACCGCACGGAAAAGCCTCGAGCATCGTCGACACCACGGTCGGACGTGCGCTGCTCGCGGAAATCCTGCCGGACCGGCTGCCGTTCTCGCTGATCAATACCGAGCTCACCAAGAAGACGATCACGCGCCTGATCAACGCGTGCTACCGCATGCTCGGCCTGAAGCACACGGTCGTCGTTCGCCGATCAGTTCATGTACACCGGCTTCCCCTACGCGACGCGAGCGGGTATGTCGATCGGCATCAACGACATGAAGATCCCTGCGAGAAAAAGCACATCCTCGAAGGCGCCGAAAAGGACGTCTGGAGATCCAGCAGCAGTACCAATCGGGTCTCGTGACCGCTGGCGAGCGTTACAACAAGGTCGTCGACATTTGGTCGCGCACCAACGAGCAGGTCGCCGCGGCAATGATGCGCGGCATCGGTGCGGAGAAGGTCAAGACTGCGAAGGGCGACATGGTCGAGCAGAAGTCGATGAACTCGCTCTACATCATGGCCGACTCCGGCGCGCGCGGTTCCGCCGCGCAGATCCGCCAGCTGGCCGGCATGCGTGGGATCTATGGCGCGACCGGACGGCTCGATCATCGAGACGCCGATCAAGGCGAACTTCCGCGAAGGCCTCAACGTTCTGCAGTACTTCAACTCGACGCACGGTGCTCGTAAAGGTCTCGCAGACACCGCGTTGAAGACCGCGAACTCGGGTTATCTCACGCGTCGTCTCGTCGACGTCGCGCAGGACGTGGTCGTCCACCGAGCCCGATTGCAAAACGCACGGCGCTCTGACGATGACGCCCATCGTCGAAGGCGGTGACGTCGTCGAGCCGTTGCGCGATCGCGTGCTCGGTCGCATGGTTGCGACCGATACGTTCGCACCGGGCAACGACGAAGATCCGATCGTCTCGCGCAACGAGCTGCTCGACGAAGCGATGGTCGAGAAACTCGAAACCGCAGGCGTGCAGACGATCCAGGTCCGCTCGCCGATCACCTGCGAGGGCCTCGGCGTCTGCGCGGCGGTGCTCTGCCATGGGCGCGATCCCGCGCGCGGTCATCTGCGGATATCGGCGAAGCGGTCGGCGTGATCGCCGCGCAGTCGATCGGCGAGCCCGGCACGCAGCTGACGATGCGCACATTCCACATCGGTGGCGCAGCGTCGCGTGCGGCGGCGGTCGACAACGTGCAGGTCAAGACGACCGGCAACCTGAAGTTCAGCAATCTGAAGACGGTCGCGCACACCGCGGGCCATCTCGTCGCGGTTTCGCGTTCGGGCGAGTTGTCCGTGATGGACGCGCACGGCCGCGAGCGCGAGCGCTACAAGGTGCCGTACGGCGCCGTGATCGACGCGCGTGATGGCGCTGCGGTCAAGGCCGGCCAGACCGTCGCGAAGTGGGATCCGCATACGCATCCGATCGTTTCGGAAGTCGCGGGCGTGATCCGCTTCATCGACTTCATCGACGGCAACACGGTGCAGGAGCAGATCGACGAGCTGACCGGCTTGGCGAGCTTCGGTCGTGACCGATCCGAAGCGTCGCGGCAGCGCGGCCAGGATCTGCGTCCGATG
The DNA here is from genome assembly GCA_963801435.1 of uncultured Actinomycetota bacterium. Lineage (GTDB taxonomy): Bacteria > Actinomycetota > Thermoleophilia > Solirubrobacterales > Solirubrobacteraceae > Palsa-465. The sequence continues at coordinate 569 of CAWDFE010000021.1, read as the reverse complement.
GTGCGCCTGGTCGACAAGAAGGGCGGCGAGCTGCGCCTGCCGGGCACCGACATTCCGGCGCAGTACTTCCTGCCAGCCGGCGCGATCGTCTCGCTGCAGAACGGTGCCGAGGTCGGCGTCGGCGATGTCGTCGCGCGTATCCGCAGGAAACCTCCAAGACCCGCGACATCACCGGCGGCCTGCCGCGCGTGGCGGACCTTTTCGAAGCGCGCAAGCCCAAGGAACCGGCGATTCTCGCCGAGCGCTCGGGCGTGATCAGCTTCGGCAAGGACACCAAGGGCAAGCAGCGCCTGATCATCCGCGATGCGGACGGCAACGAGCACGAGGAGCTGATCCGAAGTGGCGCCACGTGATCGTGTTCGAAGGCGAGCACGTGGAGAAGGGCGAAACGGTGGTCGATGGCGAGCCCAATCCGCACGACATCCTGCGCCTCCTCGGCGTCGAGCCGCTGGCCGCGTACCTGGTCAAGGAAATCCAGGACGTCTACCGGCTGCAGGGCGTCAAGATCAACGACAAGCACATCGAAGCGATCATTCGCCAGCAATACGTACGAGTCAAGGTGCAGAACA
>CAWDFE010000020.1:0-217595 GCA_963801435.1 uncultured Actinomycetota bacterium | reverse complement strand
CTGCGTGTCCGGTGATCGTTGGGCTGTGAGACGCGTGCTCGATGTCGGACGCGAGGGCGAGTCGCAGCGGGTGGAAGCGTGCGGTGGTCGATCCTCTCGTGCGACGGTGGGACCGCCGCCCAGCTGCCAGCTGCGCGGCTACGTATCTCACCCACGATCGCGCAGGGTACCGGCCAGCTGCTTCCGTCCATCAGGCCGGTTCGGTAGCGGTGGAGGCAGGGCGCGGCTTACCAGGACGACCGCGCGCTCACGGCGGGCAGGCGTCGTGTTCGTAGTGCGCTGAGTGCTAAGCGATGCCGAGCGCTTGCCGTGCTGCACGATGAAGGTGAACGCGACGACGATCGCTCCGATCAGGTTTATGACGAACGGTTTGTGTCGGCATTCCCGGGCGGGCGAGGCCGGCGATCGAGAGCAGGCCGACGAGGAAGCTGATGAACGTCGAGGCGGCGTGGTACACGACGAGTGGCTGGTCGTGGGCGCCAGCGGCCGCGGTCACGATCGCAGAGGTGATCGGGACCGCGTGACGGCTCGTTCCCGGAAGTGCGGGTCGGCTACTTCTTGGCCTGTTCGAAATACGGGTTGGTGCCGGAGGCGTGGTCGGTGACGTCGACGACGCGGTCGATTTCGGAGACCGCCTGGGTGATTGCCACTTCGATGCCCTGGCTGAGGGTGACTGTGGCCATGCCGCAGCCCTGGCATCCCCCGCCTAGGCGCAGGTATGCGGTGGCCCCTTCGATGCCCGCGAGCTCGGCGTGTCCGCCGTGGCTGGCGATGCTCGGGTTGACATCGCGGTTGAGCACGGCCGTTACGCGACGGGCGACGTCGGTGCCCAGGCCGGCTCCGGGCATCGTAGGTGGAGGCGGAGGGCGGACCGCGCGCCCGGTAGCTGGGCTCATCGGGAGGGTGGGAAGGACGAGGGGCGCGGGAGGAGGCTTGTTCGGGTTAATGACCACGAAGCCGCTGTGCAGCCGGTCCTCGCTCCAGTCGACTGTGGCCCCGCGCAGCTTCGCGGCGCTGTCGCTGGCCACAACGATCGCGATATCCCCCTCGTGTTGCACGGTGTCGCTGGCGCGGACCTTGGCGAGCGGCTCGAGCGACAGCGCGCAGACGTACTTGCCGTCGGCCTCACCGGTGACCCGCACGAACAGCACGCGATCGCTCGGGTCGGGTGCGGCCGCGCGGAACTCGCGCACCCGCTCGAGGGCCGATGCCGTGATCGCGAGGAGCGGTGGGGCAGGATCGGCCACCGATCTACGATAGCGCTGTGGAGCGCCTTCTCTTGATCCTGCCGTCGGCCACCTACCGCGCGCCGGACTTCATGACGGCGGCGCGGGAGCTCGGCGTCGCGGTCACGGTGGCGTCCGAGCGCCGAGCGGCGATGTCGGCGGCGATGGGCGAACGGGCGCTCACCCTCCGCCTGTCGGACCCGCCACGGGCGGCTGAGCAGATCGCCGAGCGCGCCCTGCGGACCCCGTTCGCCGCGGTCGTGGGCGTCGATGACCAGGGCGTGATCGCCGCCGCGCTGGGCGCCGAGCGCCTCGGGCTACCCCACAACCCACCGGGAGCCGTCGCCCGCACCCGTGACAAGGCGGCAATGCGCCGGGCGCTCGCGCAGGCCGGCGTCCCGCAGCCGCGGTTCGCCCTGCTGCCCCCCGGAGCAGACGCCGGGGCTGCGGCGCGCGAGGTAGGCCTTCCCTGCGTCGTCAAGCCGCTGGGGCTGTCCGGCAGCCGCGGCGTGATCCGGGCGAATGACGCCGAGCAGGCCCGGGCGGCCGCCAAGCGGGTCCGGGGCATGCTGGCCGAGGCTCAAGAGCCGCCTGAGGTGCCGCTGCTCGTGGAGAGCTACCTGCCGGGAGCGGAAGTGGCGCTCGAGGGGCTGCTGCGCGGGGGCCAGCTGGAGGTGTTGGCGGTGTTCGATAAGCCCGATCCGCTCGAGGGGCCGTATTTTGAGGAGACGCTGTACGTAACGCCGTCGCGGCTGCCGAGGGCCGTCCTGGCCGACGTCGAGGCGGTTACTGCGAGGGCGGCGCGTGCGCTGGGGCTGCGGGAGGGACCGATCCACGCCGAGCTGCGCGCGGACGGCGCGCGGGTCAGCGTGCTCGAGCTGGCGGCCCGATCGATCGGCGGCCTGTGCTCGCGAGCGCTGCGCTTCGGCGCTGGCGTCAGCCTCGAGCATGTCATCCTGCGCCACGCCCTGGGTCTCGGGCTCGAGGACCTCGCGCGGGAGTCGACGGCGTCAGGCGTGATGATGATCCCGATCCCCAGGGCTGGCGTGCTGCGCGCGGTCGAGGGGCAGGAGCAGGCGCGGGCGGTGGAGGGCATCAGCGGGCTGGAGATCACGATCGCCCGCGGCCGCCCCGTGGTGCCGCTGCCCGAGGGCGACCGCTACCTGGGGTTCATGTTCGCGCGCGCAGCGAGCGCCGACGCGGTCGAGCGCGCCCTCCGCGCCGCGCACGGCCTGCTGCGAATCCGGATCGAGCCGCATGCACCCGAGCCGGTCCGCGCGCGCTAGCGTGGGTCAGCGGTGCGCGTCCTTTTGATCTCAACCTACGAGCTGGGCCACCAGCCGTTGCACGTCGCCTCGCCGGCAGCCGCGCTGCAACGCGCCGGGCACCAGGTCCGCTGCCTGGATCTCAGCGTACAGCCATGGGATCCAGGCGCTCTGGAGTGGACCCAGGCGGTTGGCTTCTCGGTGCCGATGCACACCGCCATGCGCCTGGCGCTCAGCGCCGCGCGCCGAGTACGCCGCGAGCACCCCGCGCTACCTATCTGCTTCTACGGGCTCTACGCCACGGTCAGCCACGAGCTGGTACAGCGTGAGCTCGCCGCGCGCACGATCGCCGGCGAGTACGAACCGGCGCTCACCGCCTGGGTGAACGAGCAGGCGGCAACGCACGTGCCCGGACTGGTCGCCAAACGGCCGATCATCCACCTTCAGCGCGGCGTCTTCGAGCCGCCGGCGCGCGAGCTGCTGCCCGGACTCGAGCGCTACGCCCGGCTGGCGTTGGATGGGGAGGAGCGGCTGGTCGGGTATGTGGAGGCCAGTCATGGTTGCGTGCATCGATGCCGGCATTGCCCTGTCCCCGCCGTCTACGATGGGCGCATCCGCGTCGTGCAGGCCGAGGCCGTCCTGCGCGACGTCGAGCGCCTGGCGAGCATGGGCGCGCGCCACATCACGTTCGGCGACCCGGACTTCCTCAATGGCTGGCGCCACTCTCTGGCGATCGTGCGCGCGCTGCACGAGCGCCACCCGGAGCTGACGTTCGACTGCACGACGAAGGTCGAGCACGTGCTCGAGCACGCCGGGGTGTGGGAGGAGATGGTCGCCTCGGGCTGTCTGTTCGTCGTCTGCGCGCTGGAGAGCGTCAACGACGAGATCCTGGTCCGCCTCGAGAAGGGCCACACCACCGCCGAGGCGGTGCAAGCACTCGACCTGCTGCGCGACCACGGAATCGAGACCCGGCCCTCATTTATGCCCTTCACCCCGTGGACGACCCCGCGTGACGTGCTGGAGATCGTCGAGTTCGTCGCCGCCCACGACCTGGTCGCGAACGTCGACCCGGTGCAGTACACAATTCGGCTGCTCGTACCCGAGGGCTCGCTGCTGCTGGACAGCGAGGAGCTTCGCGAGCACCTCGGCCCATACGACGCCGAGCGCCTCAGCTATCCGTGGCGCTCAGCGGACCCTGCAGCCGACCGGCTGCAAGGCCGCCTCAGCGCGCTGGTCCAGCAGAGCGCTGCCGCGCAGGAGGCGACGGGCCTGACGTTCGCGCGGATCCGCGCGGCGGTACGCGAGGCCAACGGCGAGGCGTGCGGCGCGGAGCCGCAGGCCATCCCGATGGGATCGACCGAGGGGAGGCCACGGCTCACCGAGCCGTGGTTCTGCTGAGCGGAGCCCACCGAGGGCCAGTTCGGTCCTCTCACAACGTGATGACGTGGTCCGGCGGGTCGCCCGCCAGCGCCTCGTACAGGTCGGGAAAGCAACCGACCCGCACGCCCGCGACCGTTCCCGCCGGGAACGCTGCGCCGATCTCCCCCTCGGCCAGCCGCGCTCCAACGCGCACTGATCACAGAGCATCAGCAACATTCCACGCTCGGCGGCCACACGACCAAGGCGCCCGCCGAGGGGGTCGCCCGCTCGCAACACGTAGGTGTTGTCGTCGAAGAAGAACATTCCGACGACCTCGACCCCGTGCGTCCCTTGCTCCAGCTGCGGAAGGATCATCCTCCCAAGCTTGTAGCTGGCCGTGTGGCCGGAGGTGGAGAACACATGGGCGATCTTCATCCCAACGAGAGAGCAATCGCAAGCCGCACGCACCCCTTGCCGCCGTCCGTGGCGCCCTTGCAGGATCGCTATTCGGAGCGTTCGCAGAGCGTTCGGCTTCTGCGACCCGAGCCCTGCCATGCTGCATCGCCGCGGCGGACGGGCAGCCGTGGCTGTGCGGGTCGGCGTGGCCGTAGGCGTTCCAGCAGGAGCAGCGTTGGATTGCCCGATCGGATCGATCGAGGTCGCTGCAAGTAAGCCCGAAGCAGTCAGACGGACCTGGGTTTGCCGAATGTCGAGGCGTGACCCGTGGGAGGGTCACGCTCGCGTGACCCTCCCACGCCACGCGCTGGGATTGCTATACGCGGGGCGGATGGGCGGACTACGACCCGATCGCCAGAGCTGACGGTGTTGAACTGACGACGCGGGGCAAACCGTTTAGCACCATCGACACGACCCACGTGCCGTCGTCGCATGTCCACTGGCTCGTCTTCCCACTTGGGGTCTTGACATTCACCTTGGTTCCATCCGGAACCGTGTACGTCGAGCCCTGCTTGTCCCCGGCAGGGTTCACTCCGGTGACTTGACAGCCCTTCTTCGCGGTGGTTCCGCCGCCACCGGCGGGCTCGGCAGCCGCTGGGCCTGCAGCGAGAAGAAGAGCGCCGATGCTGGTCAGGACCGTCAACGTGGCGGCGCGACGGCGGCCGCCAGCCGCGACGGCGTGGATCTTCGCAATGGTCATTGTTGGACCCCTCGTCCGTTGTAGTTGGAGATCGATCTTCAGTGGCCAGGGGACAGACGACAAGGGACCCTAGGGGTGGCTCGATGTCACCCTCGGGCGAGCACCCCGCGCTCTCCGATCCGCTGGATTCCCCCACTGCCCCGTGAATCTGCGGTCCTCGCTCGCGCGGAAACCAGGGCGGTATCACACTGACGCGTTGATCAGAAGGAGTCCGGCAGCGACGGCTCGAACCCGAACCGCTCGCTCTTCCTGTCAGGCCGATCCAGAAGCGTGGCAACCAAGGGCGATGCAGCGCGGACTGTTCAGGGTGGCTGAGGTCCCCCCCTAGGGTGGCTATCCAGCGGGACCTTCCGGGCGGACGATGGTCGCCTACACCCAACGCCACCCGAGAGGGGCCAAGAAACATGTTCACCATTACCAACAAGCTGTGCACGATCGTGACCGTCGGCGCGGTCGGTGCCGCCCTTGCGTCCAGCGGCGTGGCCTCAGCGGCGAGTGTCGTTCACCGGCCCGGAACCGGCACCCCGGTCGTCGCCAGCCAGCCGACGACGGTCGCCCAGTACATCAACCCCAACAACGTCGGCTCCGCTGGTATTGCTGGCTACGACGACGCCCACTGCCAGAGCCTGGTGAACAGCCACAATGCTGATGAGAACGACGCAGTAAAGGCGGCAGCAGCCGGAGATGCCCTTCTCGCGCAAGGCTACGCGGAACTAGCGGGCGACCTCCAGACCGATCTGGAGAGCAACTGCTTCGTCATCGACTGAGCGGCCACCAGAGAAACCGCTTCGTAACCAGCACTGAGAGCCCCGCCACCAGGCGGGGCTCTCGCCTTGATCGAGTTCCGGCAGTGTCGCCGCCACCCGCGCCCGGACGAGGCGCCGGAACCGCTACCGCTCGGTCCCCCGCGCTCGCTGCCAAGACAGCCGCGTCGCCGCCGCTGCGGAGCTCATCAAGAACGACCGCTTCCGATCCGCCAACAGCCAAAGGAGGCCTCGAGCCCGGATGCCCGTGACGACGTCAAATCAGGGCGCAGAATCCAAGCGCTGGTTGGTACCGCTCCTCGCCAGATGCGCGTCTCTCGATCGTGTGCGCAAGGGGTTCGGTGATTGAGATGACGATCCGCGCAGCGGTCGACCTCGGCGCAGTGCTCCGAACCGTCTCGTTCATCGATGGCCAATTGAAACGGGGTCGGGGTAGCCGTCGGTTCGGCTCCGTCCTTTCTGACGAACTGGCTCAGCGATCGATCAGCGATGGCGGACGCCGATCGGCCAACCTCTCGGTCCACGCATCGCCTAGGTCCGGTGTCACAAAGTCGGCTCTCCTGCCAACGGATCACACGCATGACCGCAACGAGACGATCCGACGAGGACACGTTGCTCCTGGTGGCGCGGTGTGGGCCGCGCGAGTTCACAGCGGTCTATCGACATTTCGAGCGCCCGATGCTCGGGTTCCTTAGGAGAGCAACCGGTCGCCCCGACCTCGTCGGATGGGAACTCCGTCGAGGAACCAGCCGCACAGTTGCACTGTGGAAAAGCCACCGCGACTACACGCTGGCAATAAGCGGACTGAGTTGCGCAAACCAGTGACGCAGCTGCGCGTGCCCACCGGGCCGCGGAACGGCGACGGTGCCGGCGTCAACCGTCGCGCCTCGCAGGCTCTCCAGTCTGCGCGACCCGCTCGATCAGGTCGGCGGCGAGTCCCGCTCCCGAGCGCCGGCGCAGCCGCTCACCGGCCGTGGCCGCACGTGCACGCAGCGCTTCGTCGGTGACCAGTCGCGACAGTGTGGCGGAAAGCTCGTCGTCGCTGAACGAGTACGTAGGCAGCCGCACCCCGAACCCCCGGTCATGAACGCGTTGAGCGTTGTCGTGCTGGTCCCAGAATATCGGCAGTACGAGCATCGGCTTTCCACACCACATGCACTCCGTAGTGGTGTTGTTGCCGCCGTGCGTGATCACCGCATCAACGTGCGGGAGGACCGACACCTGCGGCAGGAACTCGGCGCCAATCATGTTGTCGGCGAGCTCATATTCCCGGTGCTGCGGTCCCTTGCTCACGACGTATCGGTACGGGGTATCGGCCAGCCCTGCGACCAGGCGCTTCATCAGCGGCACGTCGGCCGACCCGAGCGAGCCAAGGCTGACATAGATCAGCGTTCCGTCGGCGATCGGCGGAGCCCACGCCGCGTCGGTCGCACGAACACTCGTCTGGACGTTGTGCCAGGTTCCCGGGAGCGCGCGACTGCGGACATAGTCGAGCTCGGCCGGGTACAGCATCAGGTTGAGCCACGGCGACTCGTGGATCATCTGCAGGTCCGGGAGCGGCGGCGCTCCCCGCTCATCACAGAACGTCGAGAACCCGGCGTGGAGCTCTGCGATCCGTCGCGCGTATTCGGCGCGGAACTCGTCCCAGCCCGTTCGATCATCCGCGGGCAGGCCCGAGAACGGCGGCGGCAGCGCCGGGTCGGAGAGCTCGAGCGGGTTACACGAGACGATCCGGGCCCACGGCCGCCCGCTCGCCGGAATCGCCGGGAACGCGCAGACGTTGTCCTCCACGATCACATCGGGGGCGAGCTCGTCGAAGATCTCGACGAGCCGATCGTCGACGTAGCGGGCGCCGTCGATCAGCGCCTGCCACGTAGGCGCGATGAAGCTCCCCAGCTGCTCCAGCGTGCTCTGCCGGAACACCGGGGCGGTGTCAAGTATGAAGTCCTTCCAGAACTGCCCCGGCTCCTCGGGTTGATCCGACGCGGGCCCGAGGCGCATCAACCGCTCCTCGAAACCCTTCTCCTCGAGCGTCCCGGCGAACGATTCCTCGACGACAAAGACGACGCGGTGCCCGCGCCGAGCGAGCAGATCGCCGATGCCGACACAGTTGTTCGTCGGCCCAAAGGCCCCCTCGGGAAAGAAGACGATCGTGCTGCGCGTACGTTCGCTGATCCGCGGAGCGTAAAGGTCTTACCGCCGACGCGGTCAGGACCACCGCCGGCGCCCAGCGATCTTTGGGATGGATCTGGAGATAGACATCCCAGCACTACTTTGGGTTCGCTTGTGCGACAGTCGTGGCCGTCCTCGGCCGGCGTGGACCCACTCCAAGTGATTGCTCCCGTGCCGCGACCCAGCTAGCGGCTAGCGCTAGGTCCCTGGTCACCGACGCCGCGAACGCCGGTGCCCATCGGTTCCGGTCATTTCGCCCAGCGGCGAGAGCGACCAGCAGGTTGGTGAAGTGCACAGGGGCCATTTCTCGCTATCGGTCTGAGCTGCCGGGCGTTACACCACGATCACCGACTCGACCCACGACGGCGCCGGGAGCTGCGGCGTGGGCGCCGCTGCCGAGGACTGCCGCCGGAATTGCAACTACGGTGAGGAGGAGGGACTCGGCCCGACCCGAACGTAACGTTTCAGGCGGTAGGCAGACGGTAGGCAGACCTATCCACTCTGCCCCGCCCCCGTTGCTAGGAGAGTTCTATGTCGAATGACCACTCACAAACGCCGACCCGCCACCACGTCGGAAGCTTCGCCGAGGGCGAGGCGATGCCCGAGGCTTATACCGGCGAGGATCACATCGGAAGCTTCGCCGAGGGCGAGGCGATGCCCGAGGCTTATACCGGCGAGGATCACATCGGAAGCTTCGCCGAGGGCGAGGCGATGCCCGAGGCTTATACCGGCGAGGATCACGTCGGAAGCTTCGCCGAAGGCCTGACGCAGAGCTAAGCAGAACGAAGTCGCAACGGGCGGGCCCCAACCGCATGGGGCCCGTTCCGCCGCGTGGCGTGCGTGATCGGTCGGATGAGCCCGTCTATCTGCGGTGATCAACCGACGGCATCATGGATGCCCTATCTGACGACGCCTAGTCCCATACGCACGCTTCCGTGCGACTCGAGTTGCGGCGGGAAACAGCGACTCGACGGCCTCAAGCCCCACAATCCACGCAAAGAACACCAGCGCACCCGCCAACACTGCAAGAGCTCCAGCCGGCCGCTCGCTTCTCGCTTGCGCGTTCGCCGAGGAGCGGCCACAAGCAGCCGTCGAGCCGGCGCGGCCGGTTGCCCAGGGATTGCGAGCCTGTAGCTCGTCGGTGTTGGCGTTGCCGCGTTGGACGACCAGCACGAGCGCAAGCGCCTCGGCGTCAAGCTGCTGCTCGGTCAGGTTGAGCACGAGTCCGCGCACCGCGTAGTCGTCGTCCGATCACCCGTTCGCTATTCGAACCGCCGCACCCGGGGTCCAACGGACTCGTTGTTCGCGCTGCCCAGCGCGACCGACCCGGCGTTGCCGCATCACGCCTCAAGCGGCCAGGACGGTGGGGCTGCTGTGTGTCGCTCAAGGCGGAACCGATGCCTCTGGCGCGATGGTCAAGAGTCAGGGAAGATCGGGAAGAAGCGATCCCAGCACTGCTCGATCGCAGTGGCGTCGCGCCCAAGAGGAGTTGCCGTGGACATGACATACCGGCCGTTTCCTGCTGCGGCTCCTCCGAGGGCACTGGTCGTTCGACCGGCGGTGACCTCGCCCACTACCGCTCCTCGCACCCGATCTTTGATCGTCGCGACAACGCTGCGCCCGTATCCGTGACGCACCAAGACAAGGAAGCGAGAGTGAGTGATACAGGCGTTGAACGCTTCCAAGCCACCGCTGTTGCCGCCATCACGGCCGCCGCCGCCGATCGCAACTACCGCGAACGCGCTCATCGAAATCACAGCAGCGCCAGTCACCGCCGCCGCGACGCGCGAACCTAAACGCCGCCAGCTCATCCGGCGCATTATCCGCCGAAATCAGTAAGCCCGAACTCGAAGCAAAAACAAATGGCTTGCCAGAAACGGGGTCGCCCGAGCGTCGATCTTGGGCGTCGGGCCGTGACCGCTACCGGACACAGGCAGCCACGCGAGCGTCACCGTCGAAACGCACCCCGCGCGAGCGCGAACGCGGCTCTCGATCAGCCGTCCCGCGAGTCTCGCAAGTCGTCACGGGCATGTTGGTGGTTCGGCAGTGTTCGCTGGTCGTTACCGACTGAGATGCTGCCCGCGACCGGCGTCGAGGTCCGCGGCGAGGCGGGAGTTGTCGCGGTCGTCGATCGAGAAGCCGACACGCCCCAGGGTCCGAATGCAGCCCGGTTCGGCTTCGCCTCCTCGAGCAATTGTGCTCCGATCGCCGGACGGCGCTCTCCCAATTGGTCGGACGCGAGAGACTCGTGAGCGTCAATAACGACGCGCCTTCTTCTACAGCGGTGAGGCGTCAGACGAGGCTGTCAAGGCCGATACGGAAGTTCGCGCGGTCACCGTTCTCGCTTAGGTCGCCCCCTCGTTCGTAGTCAGAACTGCCTATGCCGAGTGCCAGCGGCTCCCCGAAAGCAGCCGCGAAATAGGTCAGTTTCGGTCATGACAAGCCCACCCACTGCGCCTAAGCTGTCCTCTTGACGAATCGAGGTATGGACGACCGTGACGCAGGCGATCCAGCACTCGAGCACACACTGGAGGCGGTGCGGCGGTATCTCGACGGGCTGAACGCCCTCGACCCGGACCTAGCGGTGTCCGCATATGCCGCGAGCGCCGTTATCCGCTCTACCGGGGAGCGAGCATGCCACAGGTCGAGGTAGACGGGCTCACGATCAACTACGACGTCCAGGGGGAGGGCGAGCCGCTCCTGCTGATCCCTTACACCTCCGCAGATCACGCCTGCTGGGCGTTCCAGCTGCCGGCCTACCTGGAGCATTTCAACTGCATCGCTATCGACCTTCCCGGCTCGGGTGAGAGCGACAAGCCGGCCGGGCCGTACTCCACTGAGAGCCAGGCCGACCAGGTCGCCGCGTTCCTCGGCGCGATCGGGATCGAGCGGGCGCACGTGGCGGGCATGTCGTTGGGCGGCGCCGTGGGCATCCACCTCGCCGCCCGCCATCCGGCACGCGTGCGCTCGCTCTCGCTGCACGGCGCCTGGCACGCCAGCGACGACTATCTAAAGACCGTCGTCGAGCAATGGCGCACGCTCGCGCTCGCGCTGCCGACCGTCGCTGACGTAGTGATCCAGGGCATCTTCCCCTGGTGCTTCACTCCCGAGATGTACATCGAACGGCCGGAGTTCGTCAACACTCTGGTGGACTTCGTGCGCGGCCGCCCCGTCCAGCCACGGGACGCGTTCCTGGCGCAGACCGACGCGGTTCTCGCCCACGACGCAAGCGCGGCGCTGGGAGAGATCGACGCCCCGACCCTGATCACCTTCGGAGCGCGCGATCTCGTCTGCTCCACCCGCTTCGTCGAGCCACTGAAGAACGGGATCGCCGGAAGCGAGCTCGTGGTCTTCGACCACCTCTCGCACGCCGGGTTGCACGAGGACCCCGAGACATTCAACCGCGCGACGCTCGACTTCCTGCTGCGCCAGCGCTTGTGACGACCACGCGCGTCCGAGTCGAGCTCATTGCCAATCCGTGCGCTCGCGCGAGTCGCTCGCGTTGGTGACAACCACGTTCCCGGGTGAAACACGGCGAGTGGCATGACTGCTCCTGTTGACTACGGGAGCGGTACCTGGGACAGCCCTGCTGACTAACCGGCTGCAAGCGCAGGATCAGCCGTGATGAGCCTTGAACTCATGTCGGCAACCGATCCCGCCGAGTGTCCGCTCATCCTTGGGGCTCTGAGGCGTGGGCCGACGCCGAATCGGCGGCCTGGCAACCGCTAGAAGCGTGCCGTTACCGGTCGACAGCCGAGGCCCGTCGTGGCCCGCGCGGGCTAGCCTGATGTGCGGCATCGGCGTCTCACCAGGCAGCCGGTTAGCAAACGCAGCGGCGGGTTGTCGAGACTATCGACGATCGAGACGGGGCCAACAGCCCTGGCTTGCTCATCTTTGCAGCGAGCACTGCTGCCGCGCCGAATACGCCAACATGGCCCCCCCAGCGGATTACTGCCGGTCGACGTTGTCGGCAGTCTCTTGGTCGGTGCCGACGGGTGTGCTGTGATCGCGCCGTCGCGTTCGCGCGACCGCCGTGAGCTCATGGCTGATGCCGATCGAGGGTCCCCCGACGAGCTCCCAGGCGCGCGCGATCCCGATGAAGAAGCAGACGATTACGAGGACCGCGATCCCCCGTGCGGCTCCAAAGTCGCGGGCGCTTGAAATCAGCCGCAGCGCGAAGTACACCTGGAGACTGAATGTTGCGACCAGGCCAGCCAAGAACACAATGTCTCGTGGCGGGACGGGCTGGGACTCACGAACCCGACGGAGAGACAGCAGCGACGCCGCAACGAACAGCAGGCCAAGCACACCGACGACGAACCCTGGCCAGCGGAGGCCGACGCCTGGAATCATCCCGAATAGCGCGATCGTCAATGCATTGCTAAACGATGTGAGGGCAGCGGCTGCGCGCACTCGGTGGGCCTGGTTGGCGTTCTCCCCTGTCAATCGCTCTTGAGCGACAGAGATCGCCACAAACAGCAGCCCGATCAGCGCCCCGGCAACGCCAGCAGACGCAGCGAGGAAGGTATCGAACGAGGGCGGCGTCACTGGTCTGGCAGTATGGATCGTGCGCAACGCGTGCGTCCTGAGCGGACCTCACGCGTCGATAAGACACGACGGCGAGTTCGACGGCATCTCGCCAAAGTGGTGATCCCGCGGCGCGCGCGGAACTCTCGCGCGGCGCAGCGGCAATCTGAATATCCGCGAGTCGCGTGGCGCTGCTGCTGCTGTCGTCCCCAGCAGGCATGTCGTCGCCGCTGGGTGGCCCGCCCCCTCCACGCGATTGCGGAAGCTGCTGGGCCTGTCCTTCGGGGCGCTGATACGTTCTCGGCCTTATGAAGATTCCCGATTCCGTTCGCACCGTGCTTGACGGTCCGGGTCTGGCTCACCTGGTCACGATCGAACCCGACGGGCGTCCGCAGGTCTCGATCGTTTGGGTTGGCCTCGATGGTGACGAAATCGTGGCCGGGCATTTGCCCGAGCACCGCAAGATCCGCAACATGCGTCGGGATCCGAGGGTCGCTCTGTCGGTCGAAGCGGGCACCAGTAACCAGCTCGGGCTCGCCGAGTACTTGGTCGTTCATGGACGCGCCCGGATTACGGAGGGCGGCGCTGCGGAGCTGCTCCAGCGGCTGGCTCACGTCTACCTGGGACCAGAGGTCAAGTTTCCTCCAGTGGATGACCCGCCGCCGGGTTACATCACGCACATCTCCGTAGATCGCATCGGCGGTGTGGGTCCGTGGGCGCGCTGACCATCAGCCTCGAATCCTCCTCAACATCCAGGCGTTAGGACTGCTTCCTTTCGCGAGTAGCGATCGCGCAGCCGAGGCCTGAAGCGGCGGTAGCCGCGCTCCTAGTCTCTCGACGACGTTCGGATCCGGGTGGGAATGATCGTCGCGATCACCCGTGTGGCGCCTGGAGGATCGAATGCCGTGCCGTCGGGGAACCCGTGTTTGACCGCGATCCGGTCGCGCATCTCGCCGTCGGGATCGTCGTGGAGCTCCGCCGTGCCGCGGATCTCGATGTAGCGCAGCGGCTGCGCCGGATCGAACACGGTCAGCGCGAGCCTAGGATCGCGTCGCAGATTGCGGTACTTCGCCTGCCCGCGAGCGTGCTCACGTGCACGAGCACCCCGTCAAACCAATACCAAACCGGCGAGCCTTGGAGGCTGCCGTCCGGCAGGACTGTGCTTAGCACGGCTGTGTTCGCCGCGCGCAGGAGATCGTGAAAGTCAGGGGGTGCTTCCAGGGTCTCCGATGCCACAGAAAGACAGCCTACCGACCGACCCGCGCGAAGCGAGGCGGCCCATTGACGCCATCTTGGCGTGCCCCCATTGACGCCATCTTGGCGTGACATCCTGCAGTTCGGTCGGCTGTCGCCAGGGCCGCTTCTCGCGCGGAGCACAGGCAGGCGCTTGCAGGTCGCCGGAACAAAAGCAGAAGCGCCGACTCCGGCAGGGCCCCGGTGACTCCGGGTGTGCGATGAGCGTTGGGATGTGAGACGCCTTGCCGATGTCGGACGGGAGGGCGCGTCGAGCCGCTGGAAGCGTGCGGTGGTCGATCGGCTTGTGCGACGGAGACGTGCGTTCCGCGCCAAGCAGGGCCCGTGGAGTTGCCGACGAGATGCCGGTACGCCAACGAAGGCAGGTCTGCATCCGCCGTGGCGAGCCGGCCCGAGCGTGGCTGCTCCACAGCGGCCACGGCGGCCCGGTGGCTGCTTTCGTCGCAGAGCACGGGTCGGACTCGATCCGCCGGGCAACTCGGGAAACCCACGAGTGGGCTCGGGTCGAGCAGAGATCCACATGTCTGCCTTCCCCTTCGACGGCCGCGTACAGCCACGGTCAAGGACGGTTTTCGCCTCGATCCCCATGGATCGTCGATGCGCCCGCTAGTCGGTCGAGCCAATCACCGAGTAGCTGGCGCTCAGACGGGGAGAGAGCGTCGGATACCTCTGGGAGAAGCATGCGCAAGGCTACGGCATGCGCCGCGACCCGTTCCTCGGCCTGAACGGTTTCGGGCGCTCGCCCTGGGGTCTCCGACGGGTCCGCCGTGGTGATCGCAGCGAGTATTGCCTCGCGCGTGGTCTTTGAGAGCCGGGCGTCGCGTTCATCGTGCGGGGTTGCCGCGAGAGTGAGCGTCACGCCCATGGCGGCAGCGTCGATGACACGGAGGGCGTGATCGACGTCCATCCGTAATCGACCCGCCTGCGCGATGCGCACAATGAGACCCCGTAGGACTGCATAGCCTTCCTGCACCGTTGGGCTAATCGCGGCGTCAGGACCGGCGTAGATCAAGGCGGCCGCGTCCGGGTGGGCCAGCCCGAACGCCACGTGCATATCCCACCCGTGTCGTAAGTCTTCCACCGGGTCCTCCGAGAGCTCGCGGGTCGCCTGCCCGCGCACGAATGCGGCGAGCGTCTCGCGGGCGACGGCGTCGAGCAATCCCCGCATGTCGCCGAACTGTCGGTAGATCGTGGGCGGTTGCACCTGCGCGGCGGCACTGACCGCCCGCGTGGTCACGGCGCCTCGGCCGCCATCGGCGAGCAGCCGCACAGCGGCGCGCAGGATGCGCTCACGGGCGTCCGGCGTGCGCTCACTCATGCAATCGCAGCTAACGCTATCACGTTATCACCTTGACATTCAATGATTACGGCAGTAGGTTAGCAGCGCTAACACCTCTGCATCCAAGAGAGGAACCGAAATGAAGATCGTTTTGTTTGGCGCGACGGGAATGATCGGCAGCGACATCGCCGCCGAGCTCGACCGGCGGCAGGACGGGTCCTTTCCTCGATGGCGAGAAGTTCGCGGATTCGTTCGCCGCGAATGTCCCCGCGCGCGAGGCGGCCGAGTCAACCGTGAGACGGCAACGCCCGCCCGCGCAACCACCTGACTCGTTTCCCAAACCCAACCAACCACAGAACGGAACACACCATGTCCACACACACAGGAGCAACCCAGATGAACATCGTCGTCTTCGGAGCCACGGGCATGATCGGCACTCGCATAGCGGCCGAGCTCAAGCAACGCGGCCACGCCGTGACGGCCGCGACCCGTGCGACCGGCGCAGATGTCACCGATCCACCGTCGGTCGCCAGCGTCGCCGCCGGCGCCGACGCGGTGGTCAGTGCGGTCTCGGCCCGGGGCATGAACTACACACTCGCCGATGTCGCGCCGGCGCTGGTCGAGGGCGTGCGTGAAGCAGGTGTGCGCAGGCTCCTGGTCGTCGGCGGAGCCGGCAGCCTGGAGGTCGCGCCCGACAAGCAGCTACTGGACACCCCCGACTTTCCCGAAGACTGGAAGCCTGAAGCGATCGCCCACACCAAGGCCCTCGACTACTACCGCAGCATCGAGGACTTGGACTGGACCTTCGTCAGCCCGGCGGCCTACATCCATCCCGGCGAGCGCACCGGTCGCTACCGGCTCGGCGGCGATCAGCTTCTCGTCGACGACAACGGCAACAGCGAGGTCAGCGCCGAGGACTACGCGATCGCGATCGCCGATCTGCTCGAAAAGGGCGGCCGCGAGCGCGAACGGATCACGGTCGCCTGGTAACCGACCCAACTCGCCCACTGAGGATCCACGCGCAAGCAACACGAGCGAACGCTCGCGAGGATGGCTCCTTCGGCATCAGGTCGACCTGTTTGCGCATCCCTACGCCTGAAAGGCCATCCCGAGACCCGGTCGCCAGATCCGCCTCTCCCAGCCGTGTTCGCAAGACCTTGGGATGTGAGACGCCGCGGTCAGGCCTCCGGAATCTGGCGTTTGGTTGTTGCGGAGGATTGGTCGGGCCTGGCCGTCAGGGTAAGTCTGGCTTCGTGGGTCGCCGGGTTGTGGTGGTTGGATCTGGCCGTTGGCGTGGTGTGATGGCGAAGCCGGCGATGAGCGCCGTGAGCGCGTCGCGCCAGATGCGTTCGGCGTCTTTGGGGGGGAAGGTTTGGCGTAGCTCGAGCGCTGCGAGGCCCTCGCATAGGGCGTGAAACTGGATTGTTGCGTCGCGCACGGATCGCTGCGCGAGGAGGTCTTGCTCCTGCAGGCGGGCTAGGCGTCGGCTGAGTACCGCGAGCGCGTCGTTGGCGGCGGCGCGGAAGTGCGGCCATAGCTCTGAGCTTGGGAGTGTGCGTTGTATCCCGATCGAGAACAGCGCGGGATGCTCGAGTGCGAAGCGGCGGAACATGAGTCCGGCTTGGACCATGTCGGCTTGCGGGTCGGCGGTCAGCGGCAACTGCTCAAGGGCGGTGCGGAGGAGATCGTATGTGTGGGCGCCGAGCGCGGCGATCAGTCCGTCCCTGGATCCAAACAGGCTGTAGACGGCGCGCGTCGTGGTGGCTGCTTCGACAGCGACCCCGCGTATCGACAGCGCCTCGAGTCCTCCTTCGTCCACTGCCCGTTCGCCGGCGGCGAGCAGGGCGGCGGCGGTCCGCTGGTCGTGTTCCCGCGGTCGTCCCATCCTTGACAGGATAACGCAACAGCGTTACGGTACGTCGTGACGAAACTTCTTCACGACTTGAGGTGACTTGATGTTGGACACGATTCAGCGAACCGCGAGCCAAGGGCTCGCCTACGAGAAGCACGGCGACGGGACGCCCGTCGTGTTCCTGCACGGACTCACGTTTGACCGCACGACGTGGCGGCCGATCATCGAAGTTCTCGGCGACGGCGTCTGCAGCATCGCGTTTGACCTGCCCGGCCACGGCGACACCGGCGGCGACCCCTGCAGCCTGCGCGAGGCCGTCGCCAGGGTCAACGCCGCAATCAAGAGCTTGGGAATCGGTGAGCCGGTGATGGTCGGGCACTCGATCTCATCCGGCATCGCCTCGATCTACGCGGCGTCCTATCCGGTTCGCGGGTTGGTCACCGTCGACGGCACCATCGACATGCAGCCAACGGCCGAGCTCATCCGGGGCTTGGAGCCGATCCTGCGCAGCGACCACTTCGCCGGAGCGTTTGCGCGCTTCCAGCAGAGCATGGGATTCGAGCACGTCGCCGAGCCGCTTCGGACGCGGACGCTCGCCAGCCAAGAGATCCGCCAGGAAGTCGTCCTGGGCTACTGGGAACAGCTGTTTCGCGACGAGCCGCGTGAGCTGCAGCAAGAGATCGAGGCGACGATGGCCAGCATCGACGCTCCGTGCCTCAGTGTGTTCGGACACCACCTGAACGCCCAGGAGCGCAGCTACCTTCAGAACCACGTGTCCGACCTGCAGATCGAGGAATGGTCAGACCGGGGACACCTCGTGCACCTCGCTGAGCCCGACCGGTTCGCCGCCCGCCTGCGCGCCTTCATCGACCACTGCCGCGCGTGCGATGAACAACTCCGCAGGCCATAGCAGCTCGCGATATCAGCGACGGCGTCGTGCGCGAAATCGACTGCACCTTCCTGCTGCACGACACCCTTGGCCAACCGCTACGAGACCTTGAGTACTTTCGGCAGGTCCGCGTCGACGAAGAGTCAAGAAGTATCGTCTGGCCCAACGGGCTTGACCCTGCGCCCGAGCTCCCTTATGGCGAGGACCCGGCCTCGAGCACCGGCAGCGACCGCCCAGATCGCGCCGCCGCGTAGCAACTAAACCCGCTACAGGCAGGCTCGACGCGGCGAATCGTTCAGTCTCAGGCCGCCTCAAACCCTGTCCGCTGGTCCTTGGGGATCTGAGACGGAGCGAAGACCGCCGCGCACGGCTTCAATGGAGGGTGCATCCGTGACGCCGCTGGGTGAGCGTAGTGCTGGTGAGGTGGTTTGGGTCGCGCCCAGGCGTCTGCTCATCGCTGCGATCGGACCGATCGCGGTGGCCGCCCCCGAGCGCGGCCAGCGGCGGGTTGCCCTGTCAGGCCGCTCCACTGACGGGGCGGCTGGACACTGTGTATCCCACCCCACGTCGTCGCCGGCCATGGGCAAGGTGGCGGGAGGATCTCAGCCCGCCGAGCCTTCGTGGCGAGCCTTGCGTCGTTGTGACGGCGAGGGCGGACTCGGCCATCTCGGTATTCAGCGACTCGCTCGGCGAGACAACCGCCGACGAGATCTGGGCGGCTCCACGGAACGCCCCGGCGGCATGACCCGCACCGTGGTCTCCGACATGTTCAGCCGCAACAAGACGTGGCGCGAGATCGACCTCCCGCGAAGACGCCGGGCGACTCAGCGTTGGCTCGGCGCGCGTCAGGTAGCGCGCCGCGGGGAGCGGCTCGGCGCACGCGCGCGACCCGGTCACTGCGCTGCTGGCGCCGCCTCGTGCTCGGCGGTGGCCGGGTCGACAGCGGCGATGATCTCGTCCGCGAGCGCCGCGCCGTCGCCGGCGCGCTCGGGCGTGGCCTGGATGCGCACGACGACCTCGTCGCCGTCGATCTCGTGTAGCAGGACCTGAGGATCCCTCCGCGTGGGCGTAGTGATGCCGTGGTCGAGCATCGCCTGGATCGTGGTCGCGCTGATCCTCCTGTGCAGTCGCACTTTCACGTCGACCGGGTCGGGCTCGAGCACCGGCACGACGACGGAGGACAGGACGATGCTGTTCGGAATCATGACCTTGTCCTGACCGCGCGCGAGCGTCGTGTAGAGCAGGCCGAGCGAGCTGATAACGCCGTCGATCGAGCCCGCGAGCTGACCGGCCTGGAGTCGCACGCGCATCCCGACCTGGAACGGACGCGCGCTCAGCAGGACCATCCCGGCGAACAGGTTTCCGAGTGTCTGCTGTGCGGCGAGGCCGATCACGATAGCCATGATCGAACCGCCGAGTGCGAGCGTCGGTAGCGGCACTGCGAGCATCGCGAGCGCTCCGAGGAGCGTGATTGCGACTGTCGCGAGGCGGATCAGGAAGCCGACCGTCCCGGCCGTCGCCGGTTCCATGCGGCGGAAGAACGTCGGCGCCGCAGCGTGGCCGATGTCGCGCGCGAGCGCCCAGCCGATGACTGCGACCGCGATCGCGGCCCCGATCCGGACCGGCGTGTCTATGTGGCCGAACAGCGTCCTACGGTGCCAATAGACCACCACCACGCCGACCAGGAGTATCAGGAGGATCAGCGCCTGCCAGCGCGCCTTGCGAATCGCCTGCTGGTCCACCTGCTGCGCGAGGCCGACGCTGTCCCACTCGTGGCTGCGCGTGTCGTCGCGCTTGGTCTCACCTTCGTGTCGGAATGGATTTCGCATGATGATCTCGCAGGGGCCCGGTGAAGCGGCATCCTGATGTCTGCACCGCGACGCGGTCGCGCGTTTGCCCCGGATCGTCGCGATGTCGGTTAGACGCCGTCCCCGCTAGCGCTCAGATCGTGATCGGCTCGACGCTGTTCGGTAGCACGAGCCGCCACTACCCACCGGGAACAACTCCTTTCTCGACCAGCGCGTCTGGACGCGGGCGAGGTGCGTCTGATACGTATCGGAGTCTCCTCGCGAGGATGCCGAACGACCGATACAGATTCGTTACAGCGTCCAACGAACACGTTATGCCCGGTGCTCGCGGGACGGCGGGAACCTGAGTCGCGGCGGATTTGCAGCAGCTCAGAGACGCAGCGCCACCGCCGGCTTCCCCGGCTTGTCGCCAGAACCGGGATCAGCAAAGCTGCGAGGCCCTGTTCGCAAAGGGTTGGGATGTGAGACGTCGGCCTACGTCAACCTCAACGTCGGTCTCGACGCCCGCGTGTCGCAGTCGTCGATCGTATTGCGGACGCGTTTCGACCGGTCGGGCTGCTTGTCGCGTCAGCCCCGCGGTGAGCCGAGATTCGGCGCGGAGCGCAAGCAGGGATCGCGCCGTCGAGCGGCTTGTCGCGAGCGCGACGAAGATGTGCTGAGCGTCACAGTCGAGCCATCCGCGTTTCGCGATGCTTTGGGCGTGGCCAGGTTCCGCGCCGCTGTCGGGAGCTTGCTTTTTCTGATGATCGCGCCCGGCGTGGTTGCGGGTTTGGTGCCGTGGCTCCTGACGCGGTGGTCAGCGCGCGATTGGTTCTTGCCCGCTCGAGTGCTTGGCGCGGTGCTGATCGCGGCGGGCCTTGCGTTTCTCCTACCAGCGTTCGTTCGATTCGTGGTTGAGGGGATCGGAACGCCGGCTCCCGTCGCCCCGACCGAGCGGCTCGTGGTCGGAGGCGCATATCGGTACGTTCGCAATCCGATGTACCTCGCCGTGGCCGCGTTGATCGTCGGCCAAGCGCTGCTCCTGGCTCAGGTGATACTGCTCGTGTACGCGGTCGCTTTCGGTGTGGCCGTCGGCGCATTTGTGCTTGGCTATGAGGAGCCGGCGCTCGTGCGTCGGTTCGGCCCGGAGTACAACGCCTACACGCGTGAGGTGCCGCGGTGGCTGCCGCGCGTGAGCCTCTGGAAAGGGAAAGCCGCTAGCACGCCGGCGGATGGTCCATAGCCACGAAAAGCGCGCGCCCGGGGCGATGCCCACCGCCCGGGACGAGTCGTCTTCCATAGCGGGCGAGTGGTTAGCAGCCGCCGCGGGTGCGGCTGCGGCGGTGCAGGAGCAACCCAGCGATGGTCGCTAGGACGGCCGCGCACGCGATCCCCAACCAGCCGCCGACGGCGCTGCCGGCGACCGCGCCGATGACCGCGGGCCCGACTGCGCAGCACAGCACCATGACGACGGCCGCGCCGGCGGACGTGGCGTGAGTGCGTCGCTCGGATGAGGCACTCATCACGCCACGGCCTCCGTCCGATCACCGAACGCTTCGGCGATCTCCGACAAAACCACCTCGGCGCCCTCCGGCGCTTGCACGTGCAGCGTGATCACGCCGGCGGTCTCGCTCAGTCGCATGTTCAGGAATGGGCAGCAGCGCGCCTCCTTTGCGACGATCTCCTCGAGCCGCTCGCGGACGGCCGCGCCGGCAGCGAATAGAAGCTCGACGCGAGTTCCCGCGCGATGGATCTCTAGGAGAGCGGCGTCGCCGAGCTCGGCCATCTCGGCGAGGCGTTGCGGGAGTTCGGTCGCGCTCAGCGAGCAGCCGATGGGTTGGTCTGGGGACATCAGATTCCTCCGTGGACGTTGGCGGGTGTCGGTACTCTTGAGGTTGAACTTGGGTTTAAGTCAAGGCGGATTTGGATGAACGAGATGACCTTCACGATCGGCCAGCTGGCCCGGCGCTTCGGATTGAACACGTCGGCGATCCGCTATTACGAGCGCGTCGGGGTGCTGCCTGAGCCGGAGCGAGAGAACGGCCAGCGCCGCTACGGCACCGACGCCGTCAAGAGACTGGAGACGCTTCAGGCCGCCAAGCAAGCGGGCTTCACGCTCCAGGAGGCGCGGCTGCTGCTGCAACGCAGCGAGGCCGGTGACCCCCTGCACGAGCCGTTGCGCGAGCTCGCCGCGCGCAAGCTGCCGGAAGTCGAAGCGCTCATCGCCCGGACCATGACCCTTCGCGACTGGCTGCTCGACGCCACCGACTGCTCATGCGAAACCCTCGACGCATGCGCTCTGTTCCCCCATATCGCCAGCGAGCATGATGCGCAGCCACTTCAGATCAGCGGCCCAACGACGCGCTCCGAGAGTGTCCGGCTGGAACCAGCAGTGAGCTACCCGGCCCGTGTTCGCTGATCCTTGGGATGTGACACGCCGGCCGACGTCAGCCTGAAGGTCGGTCTCGACGCCCGATCTGTCGCAGTCGTCGATCCCTCTAGGGCGTGCCCCCTGGTAGACCCAAGCGGCAGCGACCGCTTGCCGCGCGACGCATCGCGACTTAGGGTGCCCGTGTGGTCAAGCTCGAGGAAATGTCGAGCTCGGAGCTGCGTCGCACAGTAGAACGCGGATCACGGACCGTGGTCATCCCGTTCGGCTCGGTCGAGCACCAGGGCGGCCATCTTCCACTCGGCAGCGACGCGCTACTGGCGGACTTCGTCGGAGAGACGGTGGCCGGTCGACTCGCTGCGGTGCTGGCGCCCACGATTCGTGTTGGCTACGCCGAGCAGCACATGAGCCGCATGGGAACGCTCTCGGTGCCAGCCGAGACACTGCGTGAGACCGCGTCTCATATCGCTTACAGCTTGATCAGGCATGGATTTCAGGTCATCGCTTTGGTCTCAACGCACGGCGCGAACCGTCCTGCTCTTGAGGAATCGGCACGGCGACTGAATGAGCGTCACCCAGATGTTGTTGTGTGCGCGCCCGGCGGAGATGTCGGTCAAGATCCAGGCCGGCATTCCGGAGCCTGGCTGACCTCGGTGATGCTGGCCATCCGCCCAGACCTGGTTGATCTGGCAGCTGTCGACGCGGATCTGATCGAAGAGGTCAAGACAGCGACCGCCGCCGACGGCGCGAACCGCCTCGAGCGATTCGCTTCGAGCGTCGTCCAGCAAGTTCAACACGCCGCACAACGAGCCGCCCAGTGACCACTGCTGCCTCGATCAGCAGCACCCTGCTGCCGCCGGGACGCCGCAGAGTCGGTGTGCGATGACGCTTCGGCTTGCCGAACGAGTGGACTCTCCTGCTTCGCGGTGGACTTCCAGTCGTCGCGACGGTCGACCACGCGACGGCGCGAATGCTCTCGCCTCGAAATCGAACCCAGGCGATTCGGCAACGCGGCGACGCCGCCGCCTTGGAAGTAACCGACGCACGGCGGCCGCTAAACGATGGCCGACACAAGGTGAAGAGAACATTCGAGCGCGCCTAGCCGAGATCTGGGGTCTGAATCCCGCTGGCGAACATGAGGTGAACGCCTCAGGACCGGCGCCCGTGCCCGGACTACGATTAGAAGAATGCGTGGGACTAGGAAAACCTGAACAGGCCGACAGCTGGGGAGACAGTCATGGGAATCTATGGCGAGCGAGTACTCCCGCGGATCGTCAACGCGGCATGCGGGATGAAGGGTGTGGAGCCGCTGCGGCGCCGGGTCTGCGAGGGTCTGGAGGGAGACGTCGTTGAGATCGGTTTCGGCTCTGGACTCAACGTGCCTTTCTATCCGGCGGCCGTTGCCCGGGTTGCTGCAGTCGAGCCCGCTGACCTCGGATGGAAGCTGGCCGACGGGCGCCTCAACGCGACAACCGTCCCGGTGGCGCGGTCCGGGCTGGACGGTCAGTCGTTGCCGTTCGAGGACGATAGTTACGACGCCGCCCTGTCCACCTGGACGCTGTGCACGGTTCCCGACGCGGTCGTCGCCCTGCGCGAGCTGCGACGGGTCCTGAAGCCCGGTGGGACTCTGCACTTCCTCGAGCACGGGCTGGCTCCCGACGAGCGGGTGCGCCGCTGGCAACACCGCCTTGAGCCCATGCAGAAGAGGCTCTTCGGCGGCTGCCATCTCACCCGGCCGATTGTTGACCTGCTGAGGACCGCGGGCTTCACCATCACAGAACTCGACGTGTTCTACGAAAAGGGCGCTCCGAAGCCGATGGGCGCCGACTCCATGGGCATCGCGCTGTCTCCCTAGCATGACGCGCGGGCGGTTTGGGGTCGCCGTTGGCACGGCGGTTTGCGTCTGGCGGGAACGCTCGCCATCCTGCACGGTGCCTCATTGACCATTCCTGTCGGCCTGGCGGTGCGACGGGTCGGGCAGCTCCCACCCGTCTTGCGCCACGCCCGCTCTGCCATGCAAGGGGCATAACCGCCTAGGCTCTCAGCCTGGCCGCTCCTATCGCGTGAAGGCGAGCGCCAGGCAGGCGCGCCGCCAGGTCGACGAGGTGAGCGTTCGACCAGCGTTGGTCTGCGCACGCGGTCCTTGGCCGGCTGCAGTCGGCCGAAACGATAACCAACCCACTTACCCTCAGTGAGCCGCTATTCGCCTTGGCCCTCAAGACCCACGCGTGCATTTCCGCGGGAAGTAGTTAAGCAGCCTGCTTCTCGACAGCGGCGAGGGCACGACGAAGAAACCAGCCCCACACCCACTTGCCGGCTGTGTGGTGGACCGCGCTGGCGATCCTGCCCTTCGGCCCACGGCGGAACCCGCGGTGTAGGACGATCTCCACCTCGCTCCCACCGTCGCACGGGTTGGCCCGCAGCTCCCAGGTGCTACCAGGCTCAAACACGCTGGAGTCGATCACCGTCGCCTTGACCAATCCCGGTTGCGACCAGTCGTAATGGCACCGCTCCCAGAAGAGGCCGACGACCCAGGTGCCCTCCGTTACGTCAGCGAAGGTCTCCCCGCGCTCGTGTACTTCGAGGTGCTTGACCTTCACGTTTGACCACACGTCGGCGCGCCGTTCGGAGAAGTCGCGTCCGGCGTCGAGCACCCGCTCGGGAGGTGAGGAGGTCTTGGCGGCGACCCTGATGGTCAGCTTCTCAGTGTCCACGCCGTGGCGGACCGTGTCTGTGACTGTGCTCATTTTGA
This sequence comes from uncultured Actinomycetota bacterium, assembly GCA_963801435.1. Lineage (GTDB taxonomy): Bacteria > Actinomycetota > Thermoleophilia > Solirubrobacterales > Solirubrobacteraceae > Palsa-465. The sequence goes on along the minus strand of CAWDFE010000020.1, from coordinate 192,924 downwards.
GAACTCCTCGGTCTTTGTGGTGTTGGTGAAGCCCTGCCGCCGAGCCGCCTGCGCGACACGGACGCCACCACCCAGAATCGGGCTGGAGATGTGGCGAGATGCAGGTAGTCGTGCGGCGGCGTGGGAGTCCGTTCGGGCCCCGTCTCGCTGCGCGCGTTGTCGGTCGCGCGGGCGTAGCTTCTGCGCGATCCTCGCGTGTCCGTCGATCGCGCGAGCGGCCGAGGCGCAGCGATGCGCGCGTACCGCGTCACGGTCCGGACATCCTTGCGTGAGTCTGATCAGCGCACGCGAGTGCGGACAGTCCGCAGCCTGGCATACGGTGATCGGGCGTCGGTCCGTGGTCGGGCGCTCGGCATACCTCGCGCCGTTGCGTGTTCGGCGCGGCATCACGCGACCCTGCAGACAGAGGGTCCGGCATAGACGAACGGGTGCACGAACGCATCGGACGCGTCCTCGGCGCGCACCGGGAACGTGACCGTTGCACTCTCGCGATCCACGACCACGACGCGCAGCGCGTCGGTCGCGGGGTTCCATTCGAGCGTGACCGCCAGACCGTCTGCGGTCCTGTGATCCAGTTCCCGGTAGCTGGTGGGGGTGGTCATGGCGCGGTTCCGCTCTACCGCGCGTAGTGCGGTCCCACGACAGATATCGGGTTGAGCGCGAGCAGCGACACGATGCGAGCGCCGTACTTGCGGCTCGTGTGCTGCACCCGCTCGATGGCGCCGCCGAGCGAGCTTGTCGCGCATCAGTCGGCGATACAGGTACGGGGACATGGGTGGTTCCTTTCGATTGATGTGATGTGGATTGGCGTCTGCCGTCGACGGTCAGCCGCGCAGCAGGCGCGCGAGCGCGAGGTCGTAGCCCCGGTCGGCGAACGAGTTCATGCCGTGGGCGCAGTTCGGCGGGTAGCCGGAGGCCTCGCCGAAACGGGCGCGGGGAGGGGCAGGTCGCGACTCCTCGTTCGCCACGCCGCGGTACATCTCCACGACCTGGTCATCGACGGCCTCGGGATCCACGCCCCCGCGGGTGGGGGGATATGTCGGGCTGATGTGCATGCCGGCAGCGTCGCCGACACGCCTTCCCTAAACCTTCTTAGACGCGGACCGTCGCTCCGTCGATCCGCTCGAGCGCTTCGCGCGCACGGGCACACCCAGCGTGGGTCAGTAGCGTCTCGCCACGCTCGATCAGCTGAGCGCCTCCTCCAGCTGCGCCCGCGCGCCGGCCCGGTCGCTCAAATCAAGCAGCGCCTCGCCCAGGCGCAGACGTGCGAGTGACTCGCCCCCAACTCGCGACGAGCTGCGCAGCTTCAACGAGCTCCGCGCGGGCAAGATCGAGGTTGTCGGTGAACAGCTCTGTCTCGCCAAGCACGGCGGCGGCGAGCGCCCCTATCAGAGCCAAAGGGTCTCAAGGGCACAACGAGAACTGATGCGCGATGCACGACACACCGGCGTGCACACTCGGCTCCTCGGCTAGGAGTGCCGACCAGCGCGCTCGAAGCTGAGTACCGCGATCGGAACAGAGCAGGAGCGACAGCTCACGCCGTCGAGCGACCCGCTTCTCGCCTCAATATCGCGACGCCCGGTCTGTCCGTAGATCCTTCTTGCGACATTCGCCCCGTCGATGTCGAGGCTGAGGCGGGCACTCTGCTCGCGGCGCTCATCGATCCGCTTGGCCGCGCTCGGTTCGCTCGGCGTGTTGCACGACTCTTCAAGCCGCAAGCAGCGCGCGCATGGTTGGAGCGGCACGCGAGGATGCTCGCCGCCGTGATCATCGGGCTGCTCGCGGCCGCGCTGCTGGGCAACGGGATCGTCCTCCTCACGAGGCGGGCCGCGGCTCTATCGAGCCAGCTCGCGGATGGATGGTGCGCTCGATGACCGAAGCGTTCGCGGTCGGTTCGCGCCCCGTCGCAGCCGGCGACGCACCGGCACGCAACGCAACAGCGACGCCTACAGAAGGCGTTGGCGATGGCTGAGCCAGTGCGTCGCGCAGCTCAGCTCGAGCGGGAGAGGCCTCAGATCGTGAGCGCACCGTGGATTACGAGCGTGCCGCCGACGGCGAATGAGACCACGAGGGTGATCGCCCGCGCATGGCGTGCCGTCCACGCTTGGATCGCTTTCACCGCACTTTGCGCCGCGGTCGGCTCGACGACGCAGATCGCCAGGGCTGCAATCGGCAGAGCGAACCACACGGCGTTGTAGATGAGGATGTCGAGCAGCCCTCGAAGGACGTGCGGCTGATGGGAGACGATCAGATTGAGCGCGATCAGGTAGAACAAGCCGGGGACGTGGGTCGCCGGCCCCGCGACGGCGGCGGATCTGACCGTGAGGTGGCGGTCGAGCAGCCTGCTCCAGCGTCCCGGAGCTTTAGGCGCTTCGTCGGCGCGCCGTCCGCCGACGCGACCGATCAGCACCAAAACACCGAGGCTCAGGACGAGGATTCCGCCACCTATCTCCGCGATGCCCTTCGTCTTGCGGCTCCCAGACTGAATGCTGGCGCCGTTGAACACTCCGACCAGTAGCAGACCGAACGCGATCGTGAAGGTCAGTCCGGCGAGAACGTAGGCGCTCATCAAGCGCCGCGGCACTGCGCTCGACAACAGCGCGTACACGGCCGCGAGGCTGGTCGGCCGGATCGCGGTCGCGAGAGCAAGCGCGATGAGTTCGATCGTCGCTAACGCACCCACGGACCGTCCCGATCCGTGCCGGGGATCCCGCCCGCGAGCAGAGCGACGAGAGCAGGAGTGTCGACGATGCCGATGATATGTGCTCCCTTGATGAAGAAAGCACTCTCGCAAGAATCGTGAGACTGCTCCACACCCGGTATTCCGCGAGTCTCCGCCCCGCAGCGGAAACTTGTCAGATCGATCGCCACAAGAGCCGCGTTCGCACCGAGGCCGCGTCCTAAGTTCGAGCAACGCCCCCTTCAGCGAGACGCCGGCCGATCGGGGGGAGTCCGGGTGCCCGCGAAGAGGCGAACGTCGCACCGAAGCCACTCGGGACGAGATTCCTGCTCCTCGCCGCCGACCCAGCGACTCGGCATCTCGTTCGTTGAGCGTTGGTCTGCGCACGCGATCCCTGGCCGGGCAGCGGAGGCCGCCGGCGGCCCTGGGATGCGTCCGCTGGACCGGACGTTGGCTCATCATCACCTGCTTTGTTCCTGGTCCGACTGCGTTCCGAGCCGCGGAAAACCAAATGCCGCGAACGGACGGGTCCCACATGTCGGCAGCACGTGACCGGGGTCGAGGTCACGAGCATCGAGGTCCTCGACGACTTCTGGCTGGCGCAGGCAGCGGCCCACCACCAAAGAGGACCTCCCGGCAGAGCTCCTCAGCGTCGCCACATTCGTGGCAAGCACACGTTCGCGATGGCTGCGCGGACGGTGGTACGGAAGGATCCCGTGCACAAGGTGTCTGACATCCGACAACTTAGTCGTGAATTTCGCTCATGATCTGAGAGCAAGGGGTGGTGGTGTCCGATGTCTGGCTCGAGTCGAATCCGTGTCGCGATGGCGGCTGGGGTAGCTGTGCTGTCGATGTTCGCTGCGGTGTTCACCGCGGATGCCGCGACCGCGGCGATCACGGTGTCGAACACCAACGACAGCGGGCCGGGCTCGCTGCGTCAGGCAATTGTGGACGCCGGCCCGGGCGAAGGCATTGTCGTTCCGGCGGGCACGTACACGTTGACCACGGGTGAGCTGGCGATCGCGAAAAGCCTGACGATCACAGGCTCGGGGGCGGCCGGCACGATCATCCAGGCCGGCAATCGATCCCGGGTGTTCCACACGAGTGGTGGATCGGCCAGCGATATCACGATCGCCGGCGTGACGATCCGTGGCGGCGAGGCGCGTCAGACGGCCGGCATGCCGCTGGTGGAGGGTGGAGGAGTGCTCAACGATGACGCGACGCTCACGCTTTCCGATGACGTGATCAGGGATAACATCGCGGACGCCGATGGCGCCGGCAGTGCTGGGGCAGGGGGCAGGGCTGAGGGCGGCGGGGTCTACAGCGATGTGCCGGGAACGCTGCACCTGCAACACACGGAGCTTCTGTCGAACACCGCGACTGCGCTCGGGAACCCGGGCGAGCGGGGCGGCATCGCCACCGGAGGCGGCGCGGCGATCGTCGGCGCCTTCACGATCACAGGATCGACGTTCGAGGCCAATCGCGCGGACGCGCGTGGCGGGCAGGGGCCGCCGAATGCCGGGCAAACCGGTGGCGAAAGCGAAGGCGGCGGGCTCGATGCTGAGCCGCCGGGCGCCGGCAGCCAACTGTCGTCGAGCACGCTCGACGACAACGTCGCCGACGCATCGGCGGGACCTGGCGGGACAGCCTTTGTCGCTGCCGGCGCGGGCGCATTCATCGAATCCGATGCCGGCCCGTTCACAGCCACGGACGTGACGATCACCGGCAACGTCGCTCGAGCGTCGGGCGGGGGCGGGAGCGCGGATGGAGGCGCGGTCTACTTCGCCGGATCTGGGCAAGTCCTGACGCTCATCAACGCGACGCTCAGCGCCAACAGCACAACTGGCTCGCTCGTTAATCAGGGCGGAAACGTCTACGACGACAACGGCACGATCGACCTGCAGGACACGATCGTCAGCGCGGGCGTCGGCGACCCCGGGTTCGAGAACTGCTCCTCTGGTGTGGTATCGCTCGGTCACAACCTCGACAACCGCAACCAATGCGGGTTCAACGCAGCCGGCGATCTGATCAGGAAGGACCCGGTGCTCGGCCCACTCCAGGACAACGGCGGGCCGGCGCCGACGATGGCGCTGGCACCGGGGAGCCCGGCGATCGATGCCGCCGGCACCGGCTGTCCTGCCACCGACGCGCGCGGGGTCCTGCGCCCCGCCGGCGGATCCTGTGACATCGGCGCGTTCGAACTAGCCACACCCGCAGCGACGACCGGCCAGGCGAGCTCGATCGCCACGATGTCAGCTGTCGTGTCCGCGACGGCGTCCAACCCCGACCTGGCGGGAGCCAGCGCCGTCTTCCAGTACGGCACAACGACCGCATACGGCACGAGCACACCAGCACAGACGCTCAGCCCGACCACGGCAGCCGCCCAACTGAGCGCGGCACTGATCGCGCTCGCGCCAGCAACGACCTACCACTTCCGGATCGTCGTGACGAACGCGGCTGGAAGCGTCACCGGCACCGATCAGACATTCACAACCGCCCAGCCGACGACCTCAGGAGGCTCACCGCCGCCCGTGCCCCCGCAGATCGCCAACCTGAAGATCACGCCCGCGACGCTATCGCTGCATCGAACCGCAACGGTCAGCTACACCGACACCCAAGCAGCCCGGACCACGTTCACCCTCCAGCGCGCCATGCCCGGTCGCCTCAATCGCCGCTCGTGCGTCACCCCTGGCAAGCCCAACCACAGCAGCCGCCGACACTGCACCCGCTGGGTCAACGCCGGCGCCACGCTCACCCACAACGACACGGCTGGCGCAGACCACTTCCTGCTCGCCGCGCGTCAGATCGCACGCAAACTCGCGCTCGGCCAATACCGACTTCAGGCGACACCCCGTGCGAACGGACTCACCGGACACACCCTGACCGCCACGCTCCGCGTCGTCACGCCCTCGCGCCAATAGCCGCAAGACCATGGCCTCGTTCTCTGAAGAAGTGCGCAGTCAGAGGTTGGTCGGCAAGGGCAGCGTGAGCATCATCAGGCCGCTGAGGCGTAGCGTCGCGCCGACCGACCGTCCGCGGAGCGCGCGCACGGTGACGGCTTGGTCGTCGGCCGTGACGTCGAAGTCCCGCTCGGAGACCAGTCCTCAAAGTCGCTCCCCAAGTGCGTGGATCACACGCGGGGCATCCGCTCATAATGAGCGATCGCCGCGGGCGACGCAGCGATCACGCTCGCTCGCACTGGCCGACAAGCGGTCCGAGCGTTCGGTTGTCGTTAGCGTTTCGCACGTCAGGTGCGCAGTAGTAGCGTGCGCATGGATGTGGCGCATCGTCGCGATAGTGGCGGCCACGTGGTTGGTGGCAGGTTGCGGATCGACGCGGACGACGGTTGGTCAGGGCGCGGGTCCAGCGGTGGTCGCGGGAGGATGCGGAGTAACCAAGCTCTACCGCGGACGGGCTCCGGCGTGGACGGCGCCGGCGTTTAGCGACAGTAGCCCCGGTCCGCCACCGTGGCCTCACGCGCTCAGCGCCCGCGGGACTGTTGTCGCGATCGTGTTCGGCTACCCACTCCGCGCCGGCAATCCGACTAACCCCGCCAACAAGATTCTGTGGATCATGCGTCTAGCGCGGCGCGGCTCGCCACTGACGATCGAGGCTAGTCCCTTGCATGCCAACGCTCCGCTGATCAGGCACGCGTGGCCCGCCGACTCCAGTCCCGGAGAGATCTATCCGTCCTACGTCAACGTGCCGACCGCAGGGTGTTGGCGAATCACCCTGCGCTGGGCGCGACACACCGACTGGATCGACCTTCGATACAGGGCCTAGCCCGTGATGTCGGCTCCGGGCGTTGGTCGCGCGGCAGCACTCCGACGCTAGACGCGTCGCGTCCTGCTTCTCCGCATGAAGCGGGCTGTGCAAGGCTGAGCCCCGCGTTCGCTGCTGTGCAATCGTCCCGCCGTACGGTCCGGACAGACGACTGCGTTTTTGGCGAAGCAGTCGCCGGACGCCAGACCACGGGCGCGATCAAGACGTCGCCTTTGCAATCGCCCGGGGCGCGCCGCCGCGAGACCAAGAACAGTCGTGAGGACTCTGCCTCCCGCACGGCTGCGATTGGGCGATTGCGGAAGCCGACCGAATTCGCGTTGCTGCTTGCTGAGAGGGCCGAGCCGCACGCGGCCGCTAGCGCCGGACCGGTTTGCGGTGAGTGCTTGCAAGCACCCATCAGGATGCTCCTCGGTCCGCGACCTCACCGACCGGACCCGGCACGTGCTCGTCCTCTTCGCAACCGTGCCATCGGCTCACCGGCGTGTTCGTGTTCGTGGCGGAGCAGAGGCGCTGCTGTTAGCTTCGCCGTGACCGGTCGAGCACATGACAGCCGTCGCTTTGCGTGACGTCCGCTCTTGCGCCGACCCGAACCATTGCTCGTCGTGCGACGGTCGGCAGGTTGTGGACTGCCTGTCGATGCGAGCGTCTGTCGCATCGACGCAGCGCTGCGTCAGCTTGCGAGCGCCGGCGTTGGGCCCAGTCTCGAGATCCGTGCGGGGCAGGACGCTCGTCGACACATGAACGCTCACGAGTGAACTGTTGGCGCACCCCGCGAGAAGAGGCAGGTCACTCGGTCCTCCGGGCGACCGAGCGCTGCCGCGGGGCCTGTTCGAAGGGATTGCCGCGCACAAGCGGCGCATGGCGCAGCTCGATGGTCACTCGCAGGCGAGGTCATCGTGGTGGCGATCGAGGTTCAGGTTCTGCTGAGCGGCGTCTTTCAGCGAGTCTCCAGCGATTCTCTAGCGTCCTGTCGTAGCGTCCGGCGTGTCAAACAGACATGGATCCGCGGGGCGACGAGAGAGTGCACGGGCGAGGCGATCGTGCTCGGCGCACAAGGGCTCAACAAGCCCTGGCGATCCTACACGGCCAAATGAAGGGATACGAAGTTCGTGATGGCATTCGCGACATGCCCAAGTGAGAACTCTGCCTGGCAGACGATGCGCGCCCGTGGCACCGCGGAGGAGATGTGGCTGTTTATGGTAGGCCCTGTTCACGATACGCGTAGGGAACCGGTGAGCGGATTCGCGGAGGCGGTCGCGCCGGAGGACCTGGTCGGGAGCTACGCCAACCGGCCGCGCGAGCGACGTCGCGGCTGCGGCAGCTTTGCTGGAGATGCCGATGACCAACGTCGAGGTCGTCTCGCCGACACGGACCGGGTGGTGGTCGTACCCCCAGGCCTCACACAGCCAACGACCGAGGTCTCCGACCCCGGCCGCCCCGACACCCAACAATCAACCACGAGGATCAGCCGGGACCGTTCGGTGAAGGTCCCTGGCGAGAGGAGCAACCAATGAAGAGGCTAGTTACATCCGCGGCGCTGATCGCTGTGTTGGTCTGCGCCGGCTCGGCGCTCGCGCACGGCTCGACCGTGGGCGTGTCAGGCATCCAGGCGCCCGTGGACACGACCGCCGGTTCTCCTGGCGACCCGTGCCGCACGACCGATCCCGAGACAGGGGCGCTGGCGCAACCCAACGCGGTGACCGGCAGCCTAATCGGGTGCTGGTACACCGACACTGGCAACTACATCGACGGCACGCCGCTCCCGGACGGGGTGATTGTCATAGCCGGCACTGAGCACTTCGTCGGCTGTCTTGACATCAGCCACCAGGGAAGGTGCACACACGCCGATCCAACCGGATCGTTCGCGTTGACTTACACGTTCGAGGCACAGTACAGCTCGCCGACTAACGAAATCTGGGGCGGCTGCCAGCATGGGATCGTGCCGGGAATGGGAACCGGCGGCCTTGCAGGAGCGGCGGGCTGGCTCGACTTCACGGACAACGTGACGAACGGAACCGCTGCCTATCATGGTTACATCACGCTCGCCGGCCGACGCAGAGGCGCTCACGCGACAAGAGGCGCTCACGCGACAGCAGCCGCCGCCGCCGCACGGCCTCGTCTGCCCAGGGCGATGTGCTGAGCAGCTCGGATCGCGCACCTGCCGCCACGTGACGACCAGAGGGCGGGACGAACGGTCCCGCCCTCGAACGCTCGCTCGGATCTGAGTCACGCCGTCTGCCGCACGCATCCAGTCCCGCTGTGTAAGCACGACTGCAGCCAATTGAGCGGTCAATGCCCGATCAGCTGACGACTGCCCCGCCACGCACATGCGCTCGCTCAGCCAGACAGACGACCTCCCGCGGCCCGAGATTCGAAAACTTGAGCTCCTCGGTCCAGCACAAAACCGTAACGCCCCTCAAGTCCCGTAAACCGGCGGTCGCCAGGGATCGGTCGACACCTCGTAGCCGAGCTTTGACGATCCGTGAGCCACACAGCTGAGCCTGCTCGCGGTCACTGGCGCAGGACGAAGCCCAACTGCGGTGAACCAACCGCGAAAGGAGCAAGGAGAGCATGCGCGTTCAAACGCACCACGGGCGAGGCGCCGGGACATGAGCGGCGTCACCGTCATGGCGGTGGTCGTTGCCTCGTGCTCTACGGCTCGGGTCCGGCTGGAGCGGCAGCTCCAACACGGCCGATCGGATCAGCCTCGACGGCGCCATGGTCGGCACCGGCACGTCGGGGTGGTGTTGGCCCACGAGTACGACGACGACCTGTGCGGCGCCTGGCCATTCGCCACTACCCGGCCAAGCGGGGCTTGCGCGTCTTCGCCGTTGATGCGCGCTGCTTCGGCCGCTCTGTCTGTCCCCAGGGCGACGCCGCCGGCCGGGTGGTCGACGACCACGGCGCCGCTGTCGTTGAGCTGCGCCAACGTGGCGTCACCAGGGTGACGCTCGGCGGCGCGTCCATTTGGCGGCTCGGCGGCGCTGATCGCCGCCAGGCGACTAAAGCCTCCAGTCGACGCGGTAGTCGAGCTATCGGGCCAGGCGAACCCGACCGGCCTGCTCTGTCTTCCGCTCAACGCCGTGGCGCCGTCCAGCAGCTCACCGTCCGAGGCGATGTTCGTGGTCGCCAAATAACGACCAGGACGCCTCCGTTGACGAGACGCGTGTGATGTACGAGGCGGACAAGCCTGCCGACGGCGCCTCCTGGTGCTCCTCGGTCAGTTCGATGGTTTCTGCGGCTGGATGGTGCTCCACACCACGAGCGGAGGGTTCTCCTCGACCACGACGGAGGTCGTGGCGTTCATCGCCGCCCACGCCCCGATGCCGCTCAGCGAATCTTTAGTGGCATATGACACAATCGGTCTTGGACGTTGCGGCCTCGGGGCCGCGACTCGAGCGATTGGACGCACAGATGCCGAGCAGAAGATGGGGCCGGATGCGTGCGCCGACGGTGCTTGCGGTGGCGGTGGGGCTCGTGGGTCATGGCTACCACGACCGCCGAGATGCCCTACCAGGTGGCGGGGAATGAGCTCGCGGTCGTCGAGGCCGCCGGCGAGTACGCGGTGCAGGGTGGGCTGATCGGCGATTGGACGATCACCTCGTTCGGGGAGATCGCGACACGCCCGATCTGTCGCGCGGAAGGGCGCCGAGGTGTGTCTCAGGTCGTTTAGACGTCCAGCGCGACCGGAGTGCATGGGCGAGCCGTTGTGCACGCTGCGCTTCTGCGGCGCGTGTCTGGGCCCAGGTCGGCGAGCGCGCGGGGTCGTCGCGGAACGTGCACCGGTCCGGTCAGCCGAAGCAACTGGGGCCCTCGCGGGTGGCGCGGGCGTGCTGGCGATCGTCGACAATGGGATCGCGCGGGCCGTCTCGACGTTCTCCATCGGGAACCTGATGCTGCGCGGCCCGACGCGGTCACGCGCGGGCAGGCGCCGGTTACACCGCGGAGCCGGTGTGGTGGTGGAGGGGCGTAGCGGTGGGCGCCGTGGCGACGCCCACCGGTACCCGGCTTGCCATCGAGGGCTCGGTCGGAGACGTAACGCCTCAGGAATCGGTTGACGAGCTGGGGACGGAAGCGGTCGATGAGTCACGGACATGCGCTCGAGGGCACGTCGGTCGGGATCTACGAGGTGCGAACCTGGATCGGGCGCGGCGGGATGGGCGAGGTCTATCTCGCGCGCGATACCCGGCTGGGGCGCCCTGTCGCGCTGAAGGTGCTGCCCGAGCGCTTCGCGCTGGACGAGCGTTTCCGCGAGCGGCTGCTGCGGGAGTCGCGGCTGGCGGCGAGCCTGGATCACCCAAACGTGGTCCCGGTCTACGACGCGGGCGAGGCCGACGGGCGCCTGTTTATCGCGATGCGCTACGTCGATGGGGTCGACTTGAAGGCGCTGCTCCGAGACGCCGCGCCGTTGGCGCCCGAGCGCGTGATCGACATCGTAGGCCAGCTCGCGGAGGCGCTCGACGCCGCCCATCAGCGCGGCCTGGTGCACCGCGATGTCAAGCCGGGCAACGTGCTGCTGGATCAGCAGGGCGACCGGGATCACGCCTATCTCGCCGACTTCGGGCTCGACTCACTCCGCCGGCGGCCACGGGTCCTGCGGACGGGCAGCTCATGGGAACAGTCGACTATGTCGCGCCCGAGCAGATCCGCGGTGACCTCGTCGACGGTCGCGCCGACCAGTACGCGCTGGGCTGCCTGTTGTTCGAATGTCTCACCGGGTCGCTGCCGTTCCGCGACCGCTCGGAGGTGGCAGCGATCTTCGCTCACCTCGAGGAACCGGCCCCGGTCGCGAGCGAGCGCCACGAGGCACTACCTCCGGCGGTGGACGCGGTACTCGCGCGCGCGATGGCGAAGGCGCCGGAGCAGCGCTTCGATAGCTGCCGCGAGCTGGTCGCGGCGACGCGCGACGCACTGGGGCTGGGCGCGCTGCCGCGGCGGCGCGCGCGTTGGCTCGTGCCGGTGCTCGCGCTTGCGGTCGTTGTGTCTGCTGTCGCCGCCGTGGCGCTCGCCGTGAGGCGCGGCGGGCCGGCGAGCCCTACGGGGCCCCACGGGAAGCTCACGCAGATCGATCCGCGGACGAACCGCGTCCGCAGTACGACGAACGTGCCGGGCTATCCGCAGGCGGTCGCATGGACTGTCGGCGGGATATGGGTGGCCGATTTCCGGGAGGGGGTGCTGTGGCGGCATGACCCGAGCACCGGGTCCCTGCAGCGGATCGCGTCCAATGGCGAGCCGCGCGACATCGCCGCGCTCGGCGATCAGGTGTATGTGGCGGTGGACGACAATGCGTTCACCGGATCAGTCGCCCGTTATGACGCCGCAAGCGGCGAGCGGCTGGACACACTCAGTCCCGAGCTTGCATGCGCGCTGGCATCCGGCGATGGTGTGGCGTGGGCGGCGGGCTGTCCGTACGCTGACCGCCTCAGTACCGATGCGCACCCGCTGCGCTTGCTGCACCACGTCCCCCTGCCGTACCAGCCTCCCTACACCGCTTCGACCATCCGCGTCCAGTTCCGTGAGATGGCGGTCGGCGCCGGCTCGCTGTGGGTCCTCGGTGATGCGCTCGACCGCCGCGTGTGGCGGCTGGACCTGCGTCGCGGCACGATTCAGAAAACGATCGCGCTGCCCTTCCCGCCGCGGTCGATCGTGGTGGCGGATGGGGCGGCATGGATTACGGATGGCCTGGACGACACGGTTGTGCCGATCGACTCGCGCTCCAACCGGGTGCTGCCGGCGGTCGCGGTCGGCCGCGGAGCCGCCGGCGTCACGGCTACGCCTGGCGCGGTGTGGGTCGCCAACGTGATCGACGGGACGGTGTCGCGGATCGACTCGCGAAGCCGCCGGGTTGTCGCGACCGTCCCCGTCGGTGGGAGCCCCAGCGAGATCGATGGCGGGCCGGATGGAGTGTGGGTGACCTCGCATGCGCTATAAGTTCGCTGGTTGGGCTGCGCTCGTCGCGGTTCTGCTGACCATGTCGGCATGCGGCGACACGCAGCGACCGTTGCGGATCGGCGTCATCGCGGACTGCGTCGGCGGGTTACGTGCCTTCGGCGATGGAGAGCTCGCCGCCGCGCAGCTGCCGCTCATCGTTCGCGGCGCCCGCACTGTCAGCGAGGATCCGAGCGACGGCGTTCGCGGCGGACGCGTAGCCGGGCGGCGCGTCGAGGTCGTGCGTGGCTGCGGGGAGTCGGGCGAGTTCAGCACGCTCACGCAGGTCGCTCGCCAGCTGATCGAGCGCGAGCACGTGGACGTAATAGTCGCCGGCGGCTTCGTTCCGGTCGACGGGATCCCGCTCCGAGAGCTTGCCCGCCGGTATCCAGACGTCGTCTTCGTCGCAGCCTCCAGCGGTCCGCGCGAAGTGACCCTCGACCGGCCCGCCCGCAACGTCTACCGGGTGGCGCCGGACTACGGCCAGGGTGTCGCCGGACTGGCGACGTACGCCTACCGCCGCCTCGGGTGGCGGCGTGTCGCGATCCTGCCCGAGCAGTGGGCCCCGGGATGGGGTGCCGAGACCGCGTTCGTGCGCGAGTTCTGCTCGCTCGGAGGTCATATCGCGAAGCGGATCCAGCTACCGATCCCACCGGCCGACTCGACGTCCGCGGTCCTGAACGCCATCCCGCGTGACGCTAACGGGGTCGCTGTGCTCGGGGCGCCGGCGTCTGTGTCGCCCGATCTCTTGCGCGCGCTGGCCCGGCGAGGGACCAACACCCTCCTGCTCGGCCCCGAGGTGATCGGCGACACCGACCTGGTGCGCCAAGTAACGGCGCTCACTGCGGTCGTGGGAGCGTCGTATTCGGCTCCGGAGTCGAGCTCGCCGGCCGTCCGCGCCTATCTGCGTGACTTCGCCAAGGCGTATCCTGACACGCCACCGAATGAGCCGCGCGACGCGGTCATGATGGCATACCGCAACGGGGTCGAGGCGGTGCTCGAGGCGTTCGAGCAGGTGCATGGCGATCTCTCAGACGGTCGCCGTCGGCTGCGTGCACGACTTGCGCATCTTGATACGACGCTGCTCGGCGTTCCCGTTCGGATCGACGCCAACAGGCAGGCCGTGGTCTCAACGACCCTCGTTCGCCTCGGCCCGGAGTCGGCCTCGGGCGTCCCCGAGCTCCGCGCGGTGCAGTCGGTACCGGCGGTGGACCAGTCGATTGGAGGGCTGGTCCCGGCAAGCTATGTTCCGACCGCGGCGGGCGAGGCCTGCCGGCGGGCGGCACCACCGCCGTGGGCGAGGTAGTCAGCCTGCAATGGTCCAGGTAAAGCGCGTGCCCTCGTGTCGCGGCGAAAGGCCGCCTGGTCGTAGCCCGCGGCGTACCAGGACCGTCGTGAGGTCGGGCTCGACCGCGAGCGCAGTTCGAGTTCGCCCCAACCCGCCTGTCCGCCAGCGATCCGGCAAGCCGACGACGACGACTCCCGCCGCGCGTGCAACCATCACGAGCGCCGGCGGCGAGGGCTCGACGATCACCGGCTCCGCGGCGATGCCGAGCCCCCGCTGGACAGCGAGCGACGCGTTCGCGAGCAGCCGGCTGGCGTCACGCCCCTCGCTGCCAGTGCTCGCGCCCGCGAGCTGCAATAAGCGCCCGTCGCCGCGCGCGACCCAGGCGCCAAGTTCCACCGCCGCCCAGTCGTGTTCTGACCCCGAGAACGGGACCAGCACTGGGCCCGGGCGCAGTGGCCGCGCGCCGACCAAGATCGCGACATCGCATGGCGCGTGGTCGAGCAACGCGAGCAGGCGCGCGTCCTCAAGCAGGCCATCGGGAGCGTCGACAACGAGCAGTTCGACATCCTGCTCGGCCGCGAGGCGAGCGAAATCATGGCCGGGTGTGACGGATGTGAACGCCGCCGTGCGGGCCGTCACCCCCTCCTCGCCCAGCCGGTCGCGGACGACGCTCAGACGCCGCGCCGCCTCGCCCAGCTCAGCCGCGCTCGCGACCGAACTGGCGATGACGAGCTCACGTTCCGATTCGCCGGCCAGTCGCGCGCAGAGCGCGGCCAAGGCCGGGAGCGAACTGCCCCCGAATGCCGCCGTCATGACCCGACGGGGATCGTCGGCAATAGGTGCGCTTGCCGCCGAACGCGAGCGAGGCGCCGCAAGCGCGGGATCCTGCTCAAGAATCGCGCGCTGTACGTCGCGCAGCGCAGCGCCAGGCTCGATGCCGAGCTCGGCCACGAGGGTGCCGCGCGCGCGCTGAAAGGCCTCGAGCGCGTCGGCTTGTCGACCACAGCGATACAACGCCACCATCTGCTGTGCCCGAAAGCGCTCGTGCAAGGGATGCTGTGCGACGAGCGCCTCGAGCTCGGCGACCAACTCGACGTCGCGGCCACAGGCCAGGTCCGCGTCAATCGCGCGCTCCAGCGCCACCAGGCGGAGCTCGTCAAGGCGCGCCGCGACCGTCCGCGCGCATGGCTCGTCGGCGAGATCCGCGAGCGCGGGCCCGCGCCACAGCTCCAGCGCTCCGCGGAACTCCATCGCGGCAACGCCAAAACGCCCCTCGTCCAGCGCCCGCGCGCCCGCGCTTGCCCGACGCTCGAAGACCCTCAGGTCGAGCGCGCCCTCCGCCACCGCGGCGACATAGCCGCGCCCCCGGGTCGCGATCGCATCATGGCCCAGAGCCTTGCGCAGCTGCGAGACATACGTCTGAAGCACGTTTCCAGCGGTGACCGGTGGCTCCTCGGCCCAGACCTCGTCCACAAGCCGCGCGACGGGCAGAACCTCGTTGGCGTGCACGAGCAGAAGGGCTAACAGCGCCCGCTGGTGCGGGCCGCCGAGGCGCGCCTGGATGCCGTCGACAAGCGCCTCGAGCGGCCCGAGCACCCGAAACTCGAGTCCGAGCCCGGGCGAGCCTAACCCCTCCCGAGCCCCAGCAGTAACGACCCCCGGGGACTCACCGCACGCCGACGCTCCGCTCCCAGGCCGCGACCGCGGCTGTCTCCGTCGTCAACTCGTGACATCCCAGTCAGCGAGCACAATGATCGACAGCGTCCGCCGCCAACGAGGAAGTTGAGGATTGGTCGACCGATCAGCACCAGCCGCCATCGAGCTTCACGAACAAGGCATCCCAGCGATGCGGATGGTCGGTCTGATCGTTGCACGCCGCGGGCGCGGCCGACGCCGACGACGCTGCAATCGCGACCATGCTGAAGAAAGGCGGACGCCACGAATAACAACAACCCGGGGGACTGTCACGCGAGCTGGGGCTACCCTAAACACCACTGGCGTCCGGCGCAAGCGGTCGCCACGCCCGTTCTCAAGACGCCGAATGGGACGCCGTGGCGTCTATCTGTGGCATCAGATAGTCAGCAGGCTGCTCAGGTTCCGCTTAGCTATGCGTCAGCCGGCTCGGTCTCGGGCGGCACTTTCGGCGTCGACCGTCGCCGTTTTGCCGGTCTGACGGCCTAGGGCGAGCGCTCAACTCGGCCTTCGGCGCGACCGGCAGCGCGGCGTGCATCGCCGGCGTCGGCCGACGATGCCCGTTGCCGCCTTATCCTCGATCGATGGCCGGGCTGACGCGTCGCTTTCATGTTCCGTCGGCACTGCGCCATTCATCGCTGCGGATCGCGCATACCGAGGCGCTGCATCTGATCGCTGACGGGGCACTGCTGATCGATGTGCGCCGCGGTGAGGATGGGCGCGACTCGCCCTATGGCGCGCTGCGGATCACGCCGGATGCGATTCCCGAGCGCCTTGGGGCGTTCTCGCGGGAGGTGCCGATCGTTCTCGGTTGCACCTGACTGCGCGAGGCGACGAGCGTCCGTGTGGCGCACTGGCTGAAGGATCGGGGATTCGAGGCCTACGCGATCGTTGGCGGCGTGGCGGCGCTCGAGAACGGGCACAATGCGCCCGTTCTACCCGACGCTGCGGGGTCACGGGTGAGCGCAACTGTGCCGCATCGTGGGCCCTTGGCTGCGCTGCGTCATCGGCGTTTCCGAGTTTTTTCGACCGGCGTGTTGCTTTCGCTGACCGGCAATTGGGTCGAGGCGGCCGCCTTCGGGTATGTGGTGCTGCTGCTTGGCGGGTCGCCGGCGTCGCTCGGGATCATCGGGTTCTTGAACACGATCCCGAACCTCGTGTGGGGACTTCCGGCTGGAGTTCTCGCCGACCGCTATGACCGCCGACGTCTGCTGCTTGCGTTCCAGGGGGCGAACATGGCCGTGGCAGTCCTCCTCGCGGTGCTATGGCAGACCGGCACGCTCAGCGTCCCGCTCCTCGGGGCGATTGCGTTGATCGGAGGGAGCCTTGGCACGCTGAGCTATCCGGCGTTTCAGGGGGTGCTTGCGTCCACCGTCCCAGGGGAGGATTTGGAGAGCGCGCTCGCCATCAACAGTCTCTTCCTGCAGGTCGCGCGGTTCGTCGGCCCGGCGATCGCCGGCGTGCTGCTGGCTAAGGCCGGTCCGACGTGGGTGTTCGCCGTCAACGCGGTTAGCTTCCTCGGTGTTCTCATCGCCGTCTTGCTGCTTCCGGGCTCGGGAAAGATCGCCGGTCAGGTGGTTGGGAAGTTCGGCGGCTCGATGCGCGAGGCCGTGAGGTACGTCTTCGGGCAGCGGAGCATCGCGTCACTACTGCTCCTGACGGCACTGGCGGGCGTGTTCGGCACCCCGCCGATCGCGTTCATGCTGCCCGCGCTCGCGCGGGTCCAACTGCACGGCGGGGCCGGCACGCTTGGCGCGCTGACGGCCTCAATCGGGCTGGGCTCGCTGCTCGGCTCGGGGCTTCTGCTGGTCCTGGCGCGTCGCCCGAACAAGGGCGAGCCAGTGCTGGCCAGCTTCCTACTCACGGGCCTGGCGGTCGCAGCAGTCGGCGCTTCGCATAGCATCGAGCTATCGCTCGCCGTAGGGGTGCTCGGCGGCTTCTCCGGGGTCATCTTCGTGGGCCTCTCGACGGTTGTGGTGCAGTCAGTCGCCACCGGTGCGATGCGCGCCCGCGTCAGCGCGATCTGGGCCGCGTGCTTCGTTGGACTGCTGCCGCTCGGAGGCCTGATCACGGCGGCGCTGACAGCATGGCTGGGACCGGGAGGCGCCGTATTGATCGACGGGCTGGCCATGCTGGTCGGTGGTGCGGCCGTGATCGCGCGACGTCCCGAGGTCGCATGGCTAGGGTGCGCGGCGCTGCCCGAGGCGTGCATCGCCGCCACCGACCCAGCCTCAGTGGCGTTCCAGACCGCACCTCGCCGGGCGCCGGTGAATGCGGGGACGCGCGCCTGAGTGGAGCGCTGTGCAGGAAGCGATAAGCCGCCGCGACCGCACTCCCAATCCGATCTCACAGACCCGTCCGAGAGCCGGCCGCGCCCCGTGACCGGCACTGAAGCGAGTCATCGAGCTACCAAGCAAGCCACCCGGCAGCGCGACAGGACCAGAGAGCTGCGGATCGTCGACCACCACCGCGATGGGTTGCCCGTCATCTTGGCGCTAGCAGCCCTCCTCGTGATGCCGGCATCCGCGATGCGTGATTCGGGCGACGAAGATGTCCGTCGGCCCGTCCGTGGCGAACGGAGCGGCGAGCGCGAAGATTGCGGCGAACCCGCGAGGGCGCATAGCGGCCAGCCCCTGGTATTCGCCGAACCGGTTTTGCCTGGCCAACGCCCCGGTGCGGAGATCGGTGGGACCGGCGACGTGGGTCTCCCGCCACGTCGAGCCGCGATTCTGCGAGCTCGCGAACCAGACGTCGCCGCTGAGCGCGACGTCGCCCGGCCGGTCGCTGCGGAGGTCATACCAGGTGATCCCGACTGTCCCGCGCGAGTCGACCGCGATCGCAGGCTCGAACGCGTAGGCGCCGATGCCCGGCGAGGTGACTCGTTTCCAGCTGGCTCCGGCATCCTGCGAGCGCGACACGGCGATCTCGCCTGTGCTCGCCGAGCTGTTGCCCTCGACGGTGACGTACACGGTCCCGTCGGGTGCGACCGCGACGTTCGGGAACTGAGGCTGCGGAAGCTCTTGCCCCGTCTCGGGATCGAAGAATGTCTCGATCGGCTGGGCGAGGAGCTCGACGGGTTTCGTCCATGTTCGGCCCGCGTCGCGCGACCGCGTGGCGTACACCTTCCCGACTCCGATCGCGAACTCGGCGCGTGCGAAGATCGTTACGAGCGTCCCGTCGGGGAGCTCCACGAGCCGAGGCACGAGGTCGATCGCGTTCGGGATCGACGGGTCGACGACCACGGGGGGCGACCAGGTGGCGCCGCGATCGCTGGTGGTGGAGAACTTGATGGCCGCCGTCGCGAACTCGGCCCAGACCTCGTCGGCGCGTCCGCGGTGGCTACGGCTTGCCGTGATCGCCGGCATCTCGTTGCCTTCGGCGGGCGGCGAAATGGTCGTCGGCACGCGCCACGTGCGACCACCGTCGCGCGACCGGCTGGCGACCACGGCGCTCAGCGGAGTGTTGCCCTGGAAGTGCGGGGCCAGCCCGGTGAAGTAGACCGTGCCGTCAGCGCCGGCCGAGACCCATGGGTCCGAGCCGCCGTCGGCCGTGCCGCCGGTGCACTTCGACAGCCCGGGGATCGTGCTCCGCTTCCACGTTTGCCCACCGTCCAGTGAGGAGGCGATGAGATCGCCGCGCGTCGAGTCGGGGCCGACGTCCTGCTTCCAAGTCGCCACGATGTTGCGAGGGGTCGCCGGGTTGACGGTGATCGACGGCTCGAGCTCTTGGCCGGTGACCATCGTCGCGTCGAAGGCGCTTCCAGGGCAGCCTGCGGCGAACGGGCTTGGCCCCGACACCTGCCGGACATCGACGGTGTATGGCCGGGCGGCCCCAACGGCCGGCAGCACGCCGACGGCGACGAGGACACTGATGGCAAGACGGAACCGCGTTGCGCTCTGCATGGATCACACTCCTGCCGCGGGTGCTGGCACCAGCGGACATGGGGACGGACGGTGGTTTGGGGGGTCGAAGGCGCTACTCGTACTGCAGCGCGTGGAGCACGTTGAGCCGCGACGCTCGTCTGGCCGGCAGCGCGGCTGCGATGACTCCCGCTGCGATCGCGACGAGCCCCAATGCGATCAGGCTCAGCAGCGGCAGCGAGAATGCGATGTTCGCGCCGCGAAGCGCGCGCGTGACGACTGCGGCGATGACGATCCCGAGGGGTAGTCCCAGGCACGCTCCGATCAGCGCGGTGATGATGCTTTCGTGGCGGACCATGCGGCGGGCCTGTCCGCGTGTCATCCCGACTGCTCGCATCATTCCGAGCTCTCGGGTGCGTTCGAAGACCGAGAGCACAAGCGCGTTGACCATGCCGAACAGGCTGATGATCACCGACAGTGCGAGCAGTACGTAGAAGATCTTGAGGATCTTGTTGATGCCGTTGGAGCGGTTCGTCACCCATGTCGCCTTGTCGGAGAGCTTTGCGTCGGCGTACGGTGCGACGGCGCTGCGCAGTGTGGTGGTCGCGGCTGTGCTCGCGCCGCCGGCGACGTCCACGAATGTGAACAGGTTCTTGGGTCGCGGGAAGTGGGCGTCGAACGCGCGCTGGGAGATGGTGACTGCGCCGAGCACGGGGTCCAGCTGATCGATCGGCGGCTTGTGGATTCCGGTGACCTGCACCACTGTGCGGCCGCCGCTCGGTGTCGTGAGCTCGAACCGGCTGCCGACGTTCAGGTGGTGTGTGTCGGCGAACGACTGCTTGATGACGGCGCCTTCTGAACCGAGTGCTGCGAGTGAGGCACCGGATCCGTGGGTCCAGTGGTAGGTATAGACCCGGCCGATGGTGGCGGGGTCGACGCCGTTGACATCGACGTCGGAGCCGTAAGCGCGCGCCTTGTCGGCGCGGACGCTGGACGCGAGAGTCACGCCGGGCGCGCGTGAGGCGGCGGCGCCGGCGCCAGTGGCCAGCGGCTCGAAGCCGCTCTTGGATGCGAGCACGTAGTCCGCGCTGACCTGCTGTTGTAGTGATGTGCGGACAGTGCTCTTCAGGCCGGCGCCGAGCACGGCGACGAATGTCACCAGCGCCAGCCCGATCATTAGCGCCCCGGCCGTGCGTGCGGTCCGTGCCGGATCGCGGACGGAGTTCTCTCGCGCCAGGCGTCCCGGAGCACCGCCGAGACGCTCAGCGGGGGCGCCGACGACGGCCGCCAGCGGCTTGACTGCTCGCGAGGCCAGCAGCCCGACAGCGGCGAACAGCGCGATGCAGCCGAGTCCGACCGTCAGCGCGATTGCGCCGGCGGCGAGGCCGCTCGCGAACAGCCCGACCGCGAGCAGCACGGCGGCGAGCGCGAGCACGCCGATCCCGTTGCGGACTCCGCGCTGCATCATGCGAGATGGAGGCAGCGTGGCGCCTTCGCGTACGGCGGAGATCGGCGGGACTCGGGTCGCGCGTCGGGCTGGGGAGACCGTCGCGAGCACTGTGACGATCGTTCCGACCGCGAGCGAGACGATCACGGTGCGTGCTTGGATGACGGTGCCGCTGCCGGGCATGCCGAAGCCGAGCGCATCGAACAGCTTGGTCAGGCCCTTCGCCAACGCGATTCCTGCGATCAGTCCGAGGATCGAGGCGAGCAGCCCGATGATCAGGCCCTCGAGCAGCACCGAGCGTCGGACCTGCCGGCGCGAGGCGCCGAGCGTGCGGAGTGTCGCGAGCTCGCGGACTCGTTGGGCGACCGTCATCGACAGCGTGTTGAAGATCACGAACGAGCCGACCAGCAGCGCGATCGCGGCGAATGCGAGCAGGAAGTACTGGATGAACGTCGTGGCCTCTTTGGTGTCCTTCGCGTCGGCCGCGCCGCGCGCTGCGGCTGTCTGGATCTGTGCGGTGGCGGGCAGCAGCGGGCGGACGCGGGCAGCGAGCTGCGCGGGAGTGGTGCCCGGGCTGGCTGCCAGGAAGATCGCATCCAGCCGGCCGGGCTTGTTCAGCAGCGCCTGCGCGGTCGCAACCTGGAAGACAGCGAACGTGGCGCCGCCGAGTGACTTGACCGAGCCGAACTGCGCGATCCCGGAGATCCGGAACTGCCGGGTGGGTCCTTGGGCCGCGACTCCGATCCGGTCGCCGACCTTGTAGTGCTCGTTCTCGGCGGTCGCGGCGTCGATCACGACCTGGTCGCTCGCCGATGCCCAGTCGCCATGGGTGAGCGTGAGGGGGTTCAGGCGACGCTGGGCGGTGTCGATCCCCCAGCCGAAGTTCGGCGCGCCCGCCTGCGGTTGAGATCGGCTTGCCGTTCTTGCCGATGAGCTTCGCGGAGTCGGTGTTGCCGTTGAGGTCGAAGATCGCGCCCGCTGCACCGCCGACACCCTGTACGTGGCGGACCTTGGCCAACAGCGAGTCGGGGATCGTCGCGTTTCCGCTGGTCGAGTCTCTTGACGATCTCACGCCCGGAGATCACCGCGCTGGCGTTCTTGTACGAGGTCGAGAACAGCGAGTTGAACGCGGTGGAGATGGTGTCGGTGAGCACGAACGTGCCGCTGACCATCGCCACGCCGAAGACGACCGCCAGCGCCGTCAGTGTCGTGCGAAGCTTGCGGGACAGGAGTCCCTGGATCGCTGCGCGCTTCATCGTGCTGTCACCTCCTCGAGCGTCTCGAGGATCGCGTGGCGATCACAGCCCTGCAAGTCTCTGACCACGCATCCGTCGGCGAGGAACAGCACACGATCGGCGACGGCCGCGGCGCTGGCGTCGTGCGTGACCATCAGCGTGGTCTGCCCGTACGCGGCGACGGAGTCGCGCAGCAGTTCGAGGATCTCGCCGCTGGTCGCGGAGTCGAGGTTGCCCGTCGGCTCGTCGGCGAACATGATCGTCGGCCGTGTGGCGAGTGCGCGGGCGATCGCGACGCGTTGCTGCTGGCCGCCGGACAGCTCGCTCGGTCGATGGCTGCGGCGGTCGGCGAGCCCGACCTTGGCGATCAGCTCGGTCGATCCAGTCGCGGTCGGGCTTGACGCCGGCGATCGAGAGCGGCAGCAGGATGTTGTCCTCAGCGGACAGCATCGGAAGCAGATTGAAGAACTGGAACACGAATCCGATGTGGCTGCGACGCAGCTTGGTCAGCTCGTCGTCGTCGAGCTCGGTGATGTTGGTGCCGTCGATCGACACCTCCCCCTCGGTCGGGTGGTCGAGGCCGGCAAGGATGTGCATCAGCGTCGACTTGCCGGAGCCCGACGGACCCATCACGGCCGTCAGCTTCTCGCGCTCGATCTCGACCGAGACGCCTCGAAGCGCGTGCACGGCAGATTCGCCCTCCCCGTAGCGGCGGACGATGCCGCGCGCCGCGACGGCAGGCGCGCTGCTCTGCCTGCTCGCGTCTCGGGAAGCATCGTGGCGAGCCCGCCGGTCGGGTGCGCCGTCGTCGGCAGAGGCTCGTGAGTCCGTTTGGATGACGCGTGTTTTCATCGGTGGCTCCTGTCGGTTCGGTGGCGATGCCAGCCAACCTGCCACGTATACGCTGCGCCCGGTACCCGGAAACCTTGTCGGTTCGGGGGGCGGGTTACTGGTGTATTCCGGGTGCGGTGCGGCGCGTCAGGAGCGCAGGAACAGCAGCACCGCGAGCACGCGCCGCGAGTCGCTCTTGGCGGCAGGAAGGCCGAGCTTGGTGAAGATGCTGGAGACGTACTTCTCGACGGCGCGCAGCGTGATCACGAGCTTGTCGGCGATGCCCTGGTTGGAGCTGCCGGTTGCCATCAGCTCGAGCACCTCTCGCTCGCGTGGCGTCAGATCGGCGAGCGGGATCGGTGCTGCGCCGCCGCGAGAGCAGCGTCGAGACGATCAGCGGATCGAGGGCCGAGCCGCCCTCGCCAACGCGCCTGACGGCGGCGACGAACTCCGTCGACGTCGGTGATCCGGTCCTTCAGCAGGTATCCGGCGCCATCAGCGGAGTCCGCGAGCAGCGTCAGCGCCAGCCCGAGCTCGACGTACTGCGAGAGCACGAGCACGCCGACCGACGGGATGACGGGCAGCGGATCTCGAGCGCCGCGCGCATGCCCTCATCGGTGTGCGTCGGCGGCAGTCGGATATCGACGATCGCGACGTCAGGAGGGAAGCTGCGGACCTTCAGCAGCAACTCCTGCCGCCGTGCCGCACTGGGCGACGACGTCGAAGCCGGAGTCAGCGAGCAGCCGGGCGAGACCGTCGCGCAACAGCACGCTGTCCTCGGCGATCGCTACGCGCACGGGATCTCGGCCCTGACCCGCGTTCCATGACCCGCGCGGGGTCCAGACGCGCAATCGGCCATCGAGCGCCTCCACGCGATCGGCGATCCCGCGCAAGCCCGGACCCTCGCTCGGTATCGGCCCCACCCACGCCGTCGTCTGCGACCTCGACCACGACCTGGTCGCTGTACCGGCCGACCGTCGATCGTGGCCGAGGTCGCCTGAGCGTGCTTGCCGATGTTGGCCAGGCTCTCGCACACCAGGTAGTAGGCAGCCACCTCGAGCGCCTCGGGCAGCCGATCATCGAGCTCGACGGTCAGCCGCACCGGCACCGAGGCGCCGGCGGCGAGCGACTCCAGCGCGACCGCCAGCCCGTGCGCGGTGACGACGGCCGGATGAATCCCCCGCGCGACATCGCGCAGCTCACCGAGCGACGTCGCGATCTCCCGCCTCGCGTGGCTGAGGGCTTCGCTCGCCTGGTCATTCGAACCCAATTGGTTCTCCCGCATGCGCAGCTCGAGCGACAACGCGATCAGCCGCTGCTGAGCCCCGTCGTGCAGGTTGCGCTCCAACCGCTGGCGCTCCTTGTGCCCCGCCTCGATCACCCGCCCACGAGAGCCGCGCAGCTCGACCAGGCGAGCGTTGAGCTCCGCATGCAGCCGGCCGTTCTCCAGCGCGATCGCAGCCGCGGCACTGACGGCGTCGAGCAGCTCAGGCTCATCCTGCAGAGAGCCGTCGTGTACCAGCGCGGCAACATGGGCTCCGTCGCGGTCGATCATCGTGGTCGTCCTCGCGTGATCGCGCTCGGGGAGCACGACCGGATGGCCGTCTGCCATCGGTCCAGCTGCCGAACTCCGGCAGCCAATACGCGAGCGTCAGCGACGGATCGCGCAGCGCCCGGGCCAACAGCTCGCGGAGATCCGCCGATCCTGGATCGGACCGCAACTCGACCACCAGATCCGCGACCGCCGAGCGAGCGAGCCGCGCGCTGAGCAGCCCCGCCAAGAACGCCACCGGCGCGAGCCCGATGACCCCGAACGTGACCCGCCGGATCGTCTCGAACGCTGGTCCGTGAAACGCTCCGATCGCAAGCAGCAACGCGATCATCACGAGACCGAGCGCAAACGAATCGACTATCAGCGCCACCGACCGGCGCAGCGGCCGTCCGTCGCTACGCCGGCGAGCGGCCAGCGTGGCGATACCGATCAGGGACAGCGCGCTCAACACCACGAGCTGAACCTGCTGCAACACGCCCGCCGCCCCCGGCTCAGCGACCACCTCAAGCAGATTGTCCGGACCAAAGCCCCCCAGGACCATCCCAACGAACTCGAGGACGACCGCCGTCGCATACGCCGCCCCCACCAGCTGCCGCTCAAAAGAGCTTCTCAGCCGGCCGCTCGGAAACGCCAGGCACACGTGCAAGAACAGCACGGCCGGCAACAGATCCGCCGCCTGCCCAATCGTGTGCGGGACATCCGCGTTCGTCCACTGCAACGTCCCCAGGAACGTCGCGAAGCCCGCGATCACCATCAGCGGACCAAACCGGCTGCCCGGACGCCGCCACCAAGCGACCACCCCACTGAGGACGTAGGGAAGACCAACCCAAACCATCAGCGCGCCCTGCAACCCAGGCTCGCGCACGTGATCACTCGCCACAGCCAAAACCATCGAAGCGCCAGCCGCCAAACAGCCGGCCACCACGAGGCCCGACAACACGACCCGCCTCTCCGCGAACGCGCGATCCCCGACACCTGGCTCCACGAGCCCTGCAGTGGCCACGCCTGCACGCTCCTTTCCACGCCGCGTCGTGCGCCACGACACGCACGGGACCTCTCAGACACAACCGGAAAACGCAGGCGCGCTCAGCAGGCGCGGATGACAGGAACCCTCGATCACCATACTCCGCACACCGCGCAGGAAGCAAATTGTTCGGGACGCCGCCGCAGCACTTCGGCGGCTTGCGAGCCGCGGAGGCAACACGTGGCATGCGGTCGCTGTCGGGCCTACAGTTCACGACGGCCAATCGCCCGCACGGTTTGCAGCTCGGAACGCAGCCGCAAGCGGTGCGGTGCTCGCAACGAACTCGGCGTCACCGTCAATAGCGTCGCACCGGGCTTCATCCCGGTGGAGCGCCACGCGAACGTTACGGACGAGGTCAAGACCGCCTATCCGGCTACCGTCCCCGCCGGCTACCTAGGGAGCTCGGCGGACGTCGCTCACGCTGTCAGCTTCTTCGCATCAGAGGCCGCCGGCTTCATCACCGGCCGGCGCGTCGTCGTCGACGGCGGCCGCGGGCTTGCCGCCTGAGCCGCTGATCTGCTCGTCCGGGGCGTCCGCTGATCGATCGTCGACCGGACGCGCTCGGTCGCGCTCAGCTCCCCGCCTCGTCCGCGCCGTCGTGAGTATCGATTTCAGCGCAAAGGAGGGCCGGTCGGTGCTGTGGAGGTGCCCTCCGCAGAACGAAACAGGGCCGCCCCGCGCTGCTGGATCCGGTTGACGGGAGAAGCCTCCAACGTCTCTTCCGGGGTAGCGGAGAGTTCTGCCTGTTCGTGCGAGCGGAAGTGTCGGCGATGTCCGGGAACCGTGACCTGCTCAGGATGGAGCGTGTCGCCGTGCTGCGGTCTATCACCTTGCGTGGGATGATGCCGTGGTGGTCACTTCGGGCAAGCGGCGTGACGACGCGTGCCTACTGGCTGGATATGGTGGACTGCTCGGGTTCTTCGTGCTGGAGTGCCTGTTTCGCCAGCCTGGGAACGCCTCGACGCTTGCGTCCTCCGAAGGCGATCAGGCAAGGACTCGCCTGATCATCGCCGCCTACGCAGCCGCAACCGACCTCCCGCTGCTGGCCCGGCGTCTGCCAACTGTGCGAGTTCCTGATGAGGTCGCTCGCGCGGGACTCGCCGTGCAGTCGACGGGTCTGGCGTTGCGCGGCTACTCGATACATGCCATCGGCGCCTCTTACATCCGAACGCTCAGAACAGAGAACGATCGGCAGGCGTTGGTGCGGACAGGCCCAGAGCCGTACGCCCGAAAAACCTCCAGGCTCATCCCTCGCGCGTGGTAGCTCACCCGCGACCGGCGCTTGGCTTAGTGGTTGGCCTGGGCGGGGCGGAGGCGGCACGGCTCCAATGTCGCGGAGGAAGCCACGCGTCGCGGGGCTCCTGCTCTTGGCAGCGGCAGTTAAGGAGGGGAAGCCTGAGCTGGCGCGGCGGCACCGGGCGAGGATGCCGGTGGTTCGTGGGTGTGGCAGCGAAGGCCGGCGGCCAGGGGCTCTAGAGATGGCGGCCGCGTTCGGATGGGGAACCCTGGCGGCGTCCTCGCTCGTGATCGGCGCTGTCGTCGCGCTGCTGTTCCGCATCAGCCTGCGCGCGATCGGGCTGATCATGGGCTTCGGCGCTGGCGTGCTGATCAGCGCCGTCGCGTTTGACCTCGTCGAAGAGGCGGTCGCGAAGTCGTCCGGTCATGGATGGGTCGTTGCGGGAGTGTTCGCCGGCTGTGGCGTGTTCTTCGGTGGCGACTGGCTGATCGATCGCCTCGGTGGCGGTGACCGCAAGGATGCGGACGGCGGCCAGAGGAGCGGCTCGGCGCTGGCGATCGTGCTCGGAACCGTGCTCGACGGGATTCCCGAGTCGATGGTGATCGGCCTGACGATCTACGAAGGCGGCGCGGTCGGGGCCGCGTATCTGGCCGCGGTCTTCATCTCCAACCTGCCGGAGTCGCTCGCCTCGACGTCCGGCCTGCTCACCGGCGGCTGGAAGCAGTCGCGGATCCTGTGGATGTGGATCGCGATCGCGCTGATCTCCGGACTCGCGTCGCTCGCGGGCTACGGGCTGTTCCAACACGCCTCACAGGACACCGTCGCGTTCGTGCTGGCTTTTGCGGCGGGCGCGATCCTGACGATGCTGGCCGACACGATGATGCCCGAGGCATACGAGCACGGAGGCAAGATGGTGGGAGTGATCACGACGCTCGGATTCGCGGTCGCGTTCATAATCCATACGCTCGACTGAGCTCGTCACCATGCTCGGCCGAGAGTCCGCCGAGCCCATGATCCTTGCCGAACAAGCGGGGAGTTGTCGGGCGGCGTCAGGTTCGTCGCGTTTGGGGCAGGTAGCAGCGGCATCTCACTACAGTCACCACTCGGCGAGCACCGCCGTATGCACAGAGGAGAGTGACCACGTCGCTGGCGTTGATGACCCTACTGTCACCGGCACCTGTTCGGTGGTGCCGCAATCCCGCTCGCTCCGCCGTCGATGCGGGACCTGTACGTAGGCAAGCCCATAGGCAGCGACGACTGCAACGCCACCCGGGTCACTTAGACCAAGTCGACCGACGTACTGCTCGGGTGTCCGAGGTTAGCTGGCGTCGGCCCGCCGAGATGCGGCGCGCTCGAGCAGCTCGCCCGCGGCGAGCACGAGCGCGTCGTCGCCCGCTCGACCTGCGAGCTGAAGGGACGCGGGAAGGCCATCTTCTGCCGGTCCGCACGGCAGCGCCAGCGCCGGCCAGCCGAGCACATTGAATGGGTATGTGAAGCGGATCGCAGCATCCCGGATTGTCAGCTCGTCGGTGTCGGCGAAAGGAGCCACGAACGGGGTCGTCGGGGTCAGCAGCAGATCGACCCCCTCGAGCCGCTCGAGGCACTGCTCGCGGTACGCCTCGCGAGCGCGCAGCCCTTCATCGAGTTCGTCGTCGGTGACGGCCATACAGCGCTCGATCTTGACGCGCACGTTCTCGCCATAGCGGCCAGCGTGCTCGCGAAACAGGTCCCGGTGGACCTCGGCCACCTCGCGCATGAACACGCTCCCGACCCGCTCTGGCAGGGGAAGGTCGAGCTGCCGGGTACGCGGAAAGTGTCGGCCGGCCTCCTCGACGCGGGCGCGCACGAGTCGATCGGCGAGCGGGCTCCACGCGATGCCGAGCTCCAATTCGTCGAGCGAGTCGAGACGGCGCGTTCGGAAGTCGGGCACGAGGGTCGTGAACACGGACGTGCACTCCGGGACGGACCGGGCCATCGGGCCCGCGTGATCGAAGCTCGGGGCGAGCGGGAAGCAACCGTCGAGCGGCACCAGGCCGTGGGTCGGCTTGAAGCCGACGACGCCACACCACGCGGCGGGGATCCGGATCGAGCCGCCCGAGTCGGTCCCAAGGGCGGCGTCGGCGAGACCGGCCGCAAGCGCAGCCGCGGAGCCGCCGCTCGAGCCGCCCGCCAGGCGGCCCGGTGCGACCGGGTTCGGGACGGTCCCGAAATGCGGGTTCTGCGACGAGATCCCGTACGCGAACTCGTGAAGATTCGTCTTGCCCACGGTCGCGTATCCCGCCGCTTGGAGCCGGGCGACCGACTCCGCGGTGCGGTCGGGGACGTGATCGGCGAACACGATCGAGCCATACGTCGTGACGAGCCCGGCCGTGTCGAACAAGTCCTTGACAGCCAGCGGGATCCCGTCCGCGGGCCGGTCCGGGCGGGCCAGGAAGATCGACACCCGATGATTATCGGCCGCCGCTCGAGCGCCGGCGCTGCACCGGGCAGCGCGGCTCCCGGTAGCTCGACCACGAGTGCTCCCCGATCAGGTGGATAGCGCACAAGGCCATCAGCCCCCACAGCGCGATCCTTGGCAGGCAGCGGAGGCCGTCGGCCCCCCGGGAAGCGTCCGCTGCCCCATCGGCTTGCGACGCGCCGCTGTCCACCGGCGGGCCCTGCTTGCCGCGCGCGTTGGGGGACTTTCGTCGACGACCTGCAGATGCTCGTCGATTTGTCAAAGCCGGAGCGGCGGCATTCGTCGGTCGAGCCGCTGGGTGCTGCTCGAAACCATCAGCGCCGCGGGCGAGCCGTGGTACAACCCTCGCTCCTGCAAGCGGAGATCATGCGAGCAGCGATTCCGACCGCCAAGGGCGACTATCCGATCAAACTCGTGCGGATGATCGAACCGTTCGGCCTGGGCAGTGGGCCGGAGGTGGTCGCGACCGCGGTCGGTCGGAAGCTTGCTGAGCTGTGGGGTCAACCCGTGACAGTCGAGAACCATCCTGGTGCGGGTAGCACGGCGGCTCCAGCGATGGTGGCGAGGTCCCCGGCCGACGGTTACACGTTGCTCGTCCACACCAACGCGCACGCATATAGCGCAGCGCTTGTGCCGAACCTTCCCTACGACCCTGTTGCAGACTTCGTCGGGGTCGCGGCGCTCACCACTCAGTCCTACGTGCTCGTCGCGGGCGAGACCACAGGCCTCGCCAGCGTCGGCGAGCTGATCGCTGCAGCGAGGGCAAAGCCGGGGCAGCTGCGGTTCGGCTCCACCGGCGTGGGCACGGGCACGCACCTGGGGATCGAGAAATTCAATCTCGCAGCTGGGATCAGCGCCACCCACGTCCCTGCGCGAGGGAGCGATGCGATCGCCGATACGATCGCGCACATGATCGCCGGGCGCACCGACTACGCGCTGTCGCCGATCCCGACCACGCTGCCCCATATCCGCGCGGGCAGACTCCTGCCGCTCGGCTTGAGCAGCGCTCGGCGCTCAAGCGCGCTACCCGACGTTCCGACGGTCGCGGAGGCGGGCGTCCGCGGCTTCGATTTCCCGATCTGGTACGGGATCTGGGCGCCGGGCGCCACTCCAGCCGGAGTCGTTCAGACGCTCGCCCAGGACATCGCGCGCGCTCTGTCAGATCCCGGCGTGCGCGCCTCGCTCGCGAAACACGGTGGCGAACCGATGAGCATGACGCAGCCCGACTTCACGCGGTTTGTGCGGGGCGAGAGCGAAAGCGCTGCCCGGATCATCGAAGCCGCCGGGATCAAGCCGCAGTAGCTCACCACCTCAAACTTAACGCAACAGTCGCCTGGCGGGCACTCCACACCCGCCCGCATCGAAACGATGTGGGACGTGTCGGGGCAGTCCAATCCGAGGCCCGCAACCAAGTCGGTGCAGGTCTCTCGCCCAAAGACATACGCGACCTGCACATCGCCAGATGCACGTCTCTCGAGCCTGTCCGCAAGGGGTTAGGTTCTGAGTCGGACTCGCCGGCGGCGCCGGAGACCTGTGACGGGGCTTGGGAGCGTGCGGAGGTCGATCCGCTCTGCGACAGGCGCCCTTCCGCGCAACTCAGGGCTCGGGGCGGAGGGACCTGGATTACCGCCGCTGGAAAGAAGGAGGTCCAGCCCGCCCCGACGTGCGGGTTGTCCGTGGATGCGGCGGCCACAGCATGGCGTCCGCTCCGCCCCGGTGGAGTAGGCGCCGCCGACGCCCGCCGGACGGCGTGCTGGGTTTCGTCCCGAGTTGGAAGCCGGACGTCACCGCGTGTGTGGGACTGCTAGGTGCGACTCGCCGCGGGCATGGTCGCGTTGACGGCCTGAAGGATGAGCTGGGTCGCGGCGTCGGGCTGCGACACGAACGAAACGTGAGAGGCCGGCACCTCCACGATCGTCGCGTCCGCGCGCTCGGCCATGAACCGCTGGAGCGCCGGCGGGATCGCCTTGTCTTCCGTGCCGAGCAGGTACCAGCACGGCAGTGTCTTCCACGCCGGCGGGCGCGACGGCGCGCCAGCGAACGCGGCAGCGGCGTACGGCCGTTGCGCAGCGGCCATGACGTCCGCCGTGGCCTGGTCGACGTCGGCGGCGAACGCCTCCCGGAACGCCTCGGGGGCGAGAAACAGGTCGGCGCCCTCGCTCCCATCCGCGCTCGTGAAGGGCACAGGCCTGATCGAGGGCCCCACGAGGCTGCCTTCGAACCGCTCTAGGAGCTCCTGCTGGCTCTCGCCCTCGTCGCACATCCACCCGTTGAGATAGACGAGCGCCTTGACCTGGTCGTTGCCGATCGCGGCCATCGAGATGACATTGCCGCCGTAGGAGTGGCCGACGAGCACGATCGGGCCGGTCAGCGTCCGCAGAAACTCGGCGAGGTAGCTCGAGTCGTTAGCGAGGTCGCGAAGCGGGTTGGCGAACCCGATAGCACGGAATCCTTGGCGATGAAGAGCGCGGATCTCAGCGTCGAAGCCCGTCGCATCGGCCCATGCGCCGTGGACAAGGACGATCGTCGGTTTGCTTTCGCCTGGCTGGGTGGCCATGTCAGCTCCTCTCGAGCGCCGTGTGTCGGTCGACCCCCGAGAGCAGTCTCCTCCACAGGGTCGCCGGCCGCAAGCTGGTGGACAAGACGGCCGATCAGACGGCTGGCGGGCGCGATCAGCGAGGCGGCATGGGAACAAGCCAAGCTGGTATCCGGTCTCGACCGATGACCGGATGATCCCGCCTTCAGCTCAGCGCGAGATGTCCGCTATCGCTATCGGCCGCGGCTCAGCTGGGCGCGGAGTCTCTCCACGAGCCCCACGGTCCAGGCGGTCGCCACGAGCTTCAAGCGGCCCACTCGACCGGTCACGGGCTCGAGCCTGACGGTCTTCGAGGCGATCGCGTCGAAGATCGGCCGTGCTCGGCGGTGCCCGAATGTTGCGTGACTCTCGCAGACCCGACGGGCTCGGGGTGTTCAGCGAACGCCCGGCCGGTGCTGAGGTCGTGCGCAAGTGGATGTTGTGGTCGGGCGAACTGTTCGCTCGCCACGGTCACAATGGATTGACCAGGGATCCGGGCGGGTACTCGTGGGGCGGCTCGGAGCCAGGGTTTGGCGACTGGGATGCGCTGGATGTCGAGGCGCTGCCCGAGACTCCGGCTGCCGTGATGAGGCTGTTGCGTTCGCGACGGCTGGAGGCCGGGCAAATGGACCGGGCCGAGCGAACCAGCAGATTGAGCTGGCCGGCGCAGCTCGCGATGATGCTTGCGGATGATCCGACGACGCCGTCCGCGCGGGCCGCGGCCTTGACCGCAATCGCCGGCTTTCCCGGCCTTGAGCATTTGGGAAGGGTCCGCGATCCTCGCAGTCGCGTCGGTGTGGCGGTCGCGGAGACCGCATCGAATCTCCACCCGATCATCGTCGCGACGGGGCCGACCTGCGCCAACCCGATGGGCGGCGCCGGCTGCACCGGCGCAGGCAAGCCGCCCGGCGCATAGGCTGAGTTCGTGGTGGATCGGATCAGGACGCAGCTGGAGGTCATCGACGAGCGGTTCCGCGCCTGCCAGGGCGATGAGTGGGTGGAGCGTCTGTACACGGGCGCTCGTTGGACCGAGGGGCCGGCATACTTCCCTGCGGGCCGCTATCTGCTGTTCAGCGACATCCCGAACGACAGGATGCTGCGAGTTGACGAGCTCACGGGCGCGGTCGGCGTGTTCCGCGCTCCGGCGGGCTATTCCAACGGCAACACGGTCGACAGGCAGGGTCGTCTGGTGAGCTGTGAGCACGGGCATCGCCGCATCACTCGAACCGAGCACGACGGAAGGGTCACGGTGCTGACCGACCGCTATGAAGCTAAGCGGCTCAATAGCCCCAACGATCTCGTCGAGCGCTCTGATCGCTCGATCTGGTTCACCGACCCCAGCTACGGGATCGACAGTGATTACGAAGGACACAAGGCTGTCAGCGAGATCGGCGCTTGCAACGTCTACCGCGCCGATCCCTCGACTGGCGAGACGACAGTCGTGGCTGACGATTTCGTCCGGCCGAACGGTCTCGCGTTCTCGGCCGACGAGCGCCAACTCTACATCGTCGACACCCGCCAGAAGCACATTCGGCGATTCGACGTCGAAAACGAAGTCCGCCTCACCGGCGGAGAGGTCTTCGCGACTTGCGATGCGGGTTCATTCGACGGGATCCGGCTCGACGAAGCGGGACGGATCTGGGCGGCGGCCCACGACGGACTCCATTGCTTGGATCCAGACGGCACGCTCCTGGGCAAGCTCCACATTCCCGAGATCGTCTCCAACCTCACCTTCGGCGGGCCCAAGCGCAACGATCTGTTCATCACCGCGACGAGCTCGGTGTACTCGCTGCGACTCAACCTCTGCGGCGTCCGCTATCCGCCGTAACCCGAGTTGAGCTTCAGCAGGTCCTCGCGGCGCAACACCTCGCCGCCCTCACAGTCCGCGGCGACGCGGTCCTGCGCGGGGGTCAGCCGCTCTCGGCGAGCTCCCGCTTGAGTCTCGCGTATTCCTCGTCGTTCAGCTCACCTTCCTCGTGGAGAGCGATCGTGCCTGGCTGACCCTGACCAGCTCTCGCATCCAACCCGGCGCTGACCGCCACCGCTTGCCAACTACAGCGAGCCCGTTATTTGCGGCCCGAGCCCGCACGGCTAGGCGGCGGCGCCCGAGCGCCGCCCATGAGCTACGTAGCACGCCCCGCGAGGACAGATCGTGTCCGATCAGGGTGGGCTGTGAGACGCCTGGCCGATGTTGGACGCGAGGGCGAGTCGAGGCGGCTGGAAGCGTGCCGTGGTCGATCCCGTGTGAGGGGGTGTACCGGAGAGTGCTGCTTCTGGCTACGAGCAGCAGTAAGCGGGTCTCCGGCTCGGTCGAGTCGGGCCCTACGTGCCGCCGCACCGCTCGTGCGCGTTCCCTCCGGGGAGCTGAGCGGCGGGGACGGGGACGTTGCGGGCAGGTATATATTTGTGCCGCTTGTAGCCTGGCGGCTGCGGCGCCAAGCCTGGCTTCGCGTAGCGCATAGGTGCGCGAAGAGACCACCGCTCGTTGGAGGTGCGCATGTCCCGGATCCTCAGGTGCTCGCGACTGGCGTCTGCTGTCGCGTTGCTGACCGCGACGCTCAGCCTGCTCGCGATCGGTGTTACGGGTGCCGCGACCGGCGCGCCGACCGTGCAGACGGTGACCGGTACGCTGGCGGACGGGGCGAAATACGAGATTCAGTGGCCGACGGACTGGAACGGCACGGTGCTGCTCTATAGCCACGGATACGTCACGCCGGGCTCGCCGAATCCCGCCCAGGACGTCGGAGACCCGGTCACCGGTTCGTATCTCCTCAGTCACGGATACGCGCTCGCCGGCTCTTCGTACGCGACCACGGGGTGGGCGATCCAGCAAGCGCTCCCGGACCAGATCGCGACGCTCGACACATTCGATCAGGTAGTGGGGGTCCCCTCGCGCACGATCGCCTGGGGCCACTCACTCGGCGGCATCATCACCGCCGGCCTGATCCAGCGCTATCCCGATCGCTTCGACGGCGCGCTGCCGATGTGCGGCGTCCTGTCGGGTGGGGTGGCCACCTGGAACACCGCGCTCGATGCCGCGTTCGCCTTCAAGACGCTGATCGATCCCTCGGTCGCGATCACCGGGATCACGAACCCGGGCGGCAATCTGGGTACGGCCGAGGCGGCCGCGGCGGCGGCACAAGGGACGCCGCAGGGCAGGGCTCGACTCGCGCTCGTCGCGGCGCTCGGCGACACCCCCGGCTGGTTCACGCCGCTCTCGGCGGAGCCCGGGCCGACCGAGTTCGCCTCGCAGGAGCAAAACCAGTTCCTGTGGGCCTCACAGGTCGACTTCCCGTTCGCATTCGCGCTGCGAGCAGAGCTCGAGAGCCGCGCCGGCGGCAACCCGTCCTGGAACACCGGCGTCGACTACACCGAGGACCTCGCGCGCTCGGCGGACGCGGCCGAGGTTCGCGCGCTGTACCAGGCGGCCGGACTGAGTCTCCGCGATGACCTGCGCACGCTCAACGGCACGCCGCGGATCAGCGCGGACCCGAATGCCGTCGCCTACCTGGAGCAGAACATCGTCTTCAACGGACGTCTCGCAATGCCGGTACTGACGATGCACACGACGGGCGATGGACTGGTCGTTCCCGAGAACGAGAGCGCCTACCGTGACGTTGTCCGGGAGGCGGGTGACTCGAGACTGTTGCGGCAGGTCTTCGTCCACCGCGCAGGTCACTGCGCGTTCACTCCCGCGGAAACGATTGCGTCCCTCGGGGTCCTGCTGCACCGCCTCGACACCGGCCGATGGGGACGCCACGCGACCAATCCCGACGCGCTCAACTCGTCCGCCGCGGCTCTCGGGCCGAGCCTGAACATCTTCGCCTCCGGCGGTCAAGTTGTCCCGACGGCACCGGCGTTCATCCGCTTCCACTCGCCGCCCTATCTGCGCCCGTTCGACGCGTTTGACGGCCGGCAGCACGACCACGGTCTAAGGGAGCGGCGGCACAGGAATTTCGGCAACGTCCGTCACGGCCGCACGCATCGAAGCCGTCGGTGAGCCGGACCGCGCCGCTCCGCAGGCGGGCGGCGCGGTTGCCGGGGGCTCGGTCGCTTGTCATGATCGCCTGGTGGGTTGCTCCTGGGGGTGCGTGGAAGCTGGACGATGGTGGCGAGAAATGGTTCTGCGGCGACTGCGGGTCGTCGCTGTTCGGTCGCAACCCCAACCATGCCGATCCGATCGGCATTCGCATCGGGGCGTTCGACGGAGATCCCGGGATCCGCCCGAGCGTCCGCCAGTTCGTGGCCTACGCCGCGCCGTGGGAGCCGATCCCAGACGACGGGCTGCCACGCTACCTCGAGAGTCACCACGCCAAGCAGTAGCCCGTTTGATACTCCCCCGGCTAGAGCTGAGCTAACAACGCGTGTCTCAGTCATCGTCCTCGGGTGCGACGACCTGGCGCCGATCTCAAGTCCCGCCGCGATGTCGAGGCTGTCGCAGTCAGCGATCTCTCTCGGTCCTTGCGCTGTCCCGGATTAGACCCCCTCGGCGGAGGTCTGATCCGCTCGGTCATGGGGTCCGATCAGGTTGAGATGCGGGTCGACCGTGCCTGGAGGTGTGGTTTAGGCGTGCCAGCGCAAATTCGCCCGATTCCGCGTGTCGAGGACATGCCCGTCTCGCCTAGTCTTGCTGGCG
Organism: uncultured Actinomycetota bacterium; assembly: GCA_963801435.1. Lineage (GTDB taxonomy): Bacteria > Actinomycetota > Thermoleophilia > Solirubrobacterales > Solirubrobacteraceae > Palsa-465. The sequence goes on along the minus strand of CAWDFE010000020.1, from coordinate 156,698 downwards.
ATGTCGGACTTCAGTGCCGAGCAGAGATTCCGCCGTTGGCATCTGCCGTGGAAGGAGCGGGTCTGTGAGGAGGTGAGGCCGTTCTCGCACGGGACGGTGTTCCGCAGCCCGCGTCACCCCGACTTCTGGGAGTACAACTGCATCCGGCTTGACCGGCCGATGGAGGCGAGCGAGATGATCCCGGCGGCCGACCGTGAGCTCGTCGGCTGCGCGCACCGCCTCGCGGAGTGGATGACCCCGATGCCTGACGGCGTGGTGAGCGAGCTCCGCGAGCGGGGGTGGATGGCCACCCCGCTCATCTTCATGCTCCATGACGGCTGTGCGGTTCCTGAGGGTTTCGGGGAGCGCGTCGAAGTGGACTACGACGCGGTGCGGGAGCTCCGCGACATATGGCATCGGGAGGACTTCGGCGAGCACACCGAGACCGACGCGTTCCACGCCCAGGCCCGAGAGGTGGCTGAGCTCGCCGACGTGCGCGTGATAGCGGCGATAGAGGAGGGCCGCCCGACCGGGTTCGCTCAGGTGGAGACCCACGACGGCGGCAGCGAGGTCACCCAGGTGTTCGTGCACCCTGAGCACCGGGGCGCCGGCCTCGGCGGTGCGCTCACCGCGCGCGCCATCCGCGCGGGCGCCGATGCTGCGCCCGATGTCTGGATCTGCGCCGAGCGCGACGACCGCCCACGCCGGCTCTATGAGCGGCTCGGCTTCCGCGCGGTCCTCGAGACGGGCGTCGCGATCCTGCCGCCGAAGCCGTGATCCTGTCAGCGGCCGCTTCGGCTACGAGGTCATCGCTGCGGACCCTCGGGCTTGTGATAGGTCAGGCGCTTTCGAGGGTGAGCAGAAGGCATGCTGGCGGTGCTTGAGCGAGAACCGCGCGGCAGCCCGTCGCTGTGATCGAACGCCAGCAGTCCGCGCCACCGCCGCGTCCGGTAGCCGTTCCCGTTGTGCGATGCGGCGACGCCACCAAGGAACGGCATCGGAGGAACCGCTCGCGACCGTCCGCTCATCGTTTCCTCGATTGCGACGCGGGTCGGGTTCGCTGGGGCTGGATCTGGGACATCCGGGTCGTCTCGCTCAGCCCCTTCCTCTTCGGACGCGCTGCTGCGTTTAAGCCAATGGGGGCGCCACGGACCCGTTGGCAGATGCCCGTATTCCTCAAAGGCAGCAGCATGGCCGTCAGTGCTGCTGTTCGCGATTGCGAGGGCTGTTCACATTGTCCGAGCGAGTGATGGGTTGACGTCAGCGAGTGGACTGCCTTGCACTGCGTGGCTAGGGCTGGAGGCTGAATGGTGGATAGCGGTCGGTAATCAGGAGGAACGCGTAGGCGCCGACGCGGTTCTGCCAGCGCAGGACGCCTTCGATGAAGTCGAACAGTGAGGGCGGGTACCGACCGGTGAACACGATCGCGAACCAGGCGCCGATCGCGGCGAGCACCGCGCCGATCGACAGAAAGAACAGCACGACGTAGTGGGGGATCGCCAACAGCCACTTGACAAGCGGCAGGCCCTGGCTCAGGTCGTGCTCGGCGTCGGGATAGGGGAAGTTCAGCCGCACGGCCTGCTGCTCGTCGGTAGAGGGGTAGCGGTCGTCCATCAGCGCCAGGTAGACCACGATCCGATTGCTGAAGCGGGTCAGCTGCAAATTCCAGTCATACCACCAGCGGGGGTACTTTTTACGGAACAGCAGCATCAGCACCACCGGGATGACGAGGATCCCGAGGCCGCCACCGGCGTAGCGGACGCCTTCGCCGCCGGCCTGGGACCCGAAGCTGCCGCCCTCGATCGTCGCGGCGAGGATCGCGATCGGGATGATCGTGAGGATCCGAAAGGCTGTCGTGAGACGGTTCAGGCTGCGGTCCGGATAGTCGACGGAGAATGTGAGCGGATAGTCAAAATCACCGCTGGGCGGCATCCCTGCGCCGGGCGGGGGGACGGGCGTCTGCCCTGAGCTTTCCATTGGAGCCCCTTTCGGCGTTGTCGTTGATCGCTACGGTGAGATCTAGGGTACGCGCGGTGGGCGGCAACCTGCACGCCCGCGCTGGCTACGGTTCGCATCCCCGGCCAACGAGTCGCCTGGAGGCTGTTCGCTGATCGTTAGTGGCTTGAGACGCCCGCGAGGCCCGGCCGGACGGAGGCCAGTCGCAGCGAGCTGGAAGCGTGCGGTGGTGGATGGGCTCTGCGACGCGGACGTGCCATCCGCGCGGATTAAGGCCGGTCGCCGAGGTCCGTGGCGGACCGAGCTGACACCGAAGCGGGTCTGCGTACGGGTGGTGCGGCGTGGGCGTGACTCGTCCGGGTTCGGGAATCAACTGGCGCTCTCAAGGCGTGAGACGGCGAGATGTGCGTGGAGGCAGGGGCGTTGTCCGGTAGCTCGGTGCTCACTTGCACTCCGTCGCCAGCCCGTACAGCCGGGGCGGCTCAGCGGGCGACGCCGATCGTCGGCGTCGCAGCCGAGTCCCGCGTGCGAGCTAGGTCAGCGACCGTCCGTAGTAGCAGGAACATCGCCAGGCCGACCAGGGCGCCGGACAGGATGTACCACGGCCATGGGCCCATGACGCTCAACAGCGAGTTGTGGGCCGGCCGGTAGCGCAGGTACATGTAGTTGCCTCCAGTGATCAGATCGCCGGCGCCGGAGATCACCGCGAACACGAGCGTGATGCCATAGACGATCCACATCGACTCGTGGCGCGGATAGCGCCGGCAGCCGAACACGAGCAGGCAGGCCGCCACGATCGCGCCGACGTGGTAGGTGAAGTAGGTGAAGTAGAAGACGCTCGGGAAGCTCTGTCCGTGCCCGAGATCTGGCGTGAGCGCCGCCTGCAGCGTCGCCGAGAACGCCCAGTAGTAGAGCAGCTCGACGGCCAGTTGGCGGCCGGTGAGGAGCGCGACGATCGCGGCCAGCGAGACCGCGTCGGTGAGCTGCAGCGGGAGGCTGTATGAGAGCGTCCATGTCCCGACGGTCACCTCGGCGATGTACTCACCGATCCAGCCGGCGGTGATCACGGCTGCCAGGACTCGGGCCACCCAGGTGACCCAGCGGCCCGGATGCCGGCGGGGCACCACGACCGCGGTGGCGCAGGCAATCGCCAGCACCGTCAGCGCACCGAGGTGAGCGACCGAGAACTGTCGCATGCCCGGCAGTATCGAACGCCGACCGTTCGCGGTGCTAGGCGGCTGCGCTCGCACGTGATCTGCAGTCCGTCTATGGCGGAAGAGCGGCGTCGACGACTTCCAGACCGCGTCTCGAGTAGTGCCACGCGAAGGATGCAGGTGTCTCGGCCGCTCTCGGACGAGCGCTGCTCGTCGCCACAAGCGCGTCTCCCGAAGAGATCCGCTCGCCGTTCGGTGAACGTTGGGCCTGCGGGCGGGCCCAGCCGGCAGCGAGCGCTGTTATTCGACCGCCGTTATACACACGAGCGATCAAAATCGGAGCACATTCAAGTCAGTACCGGTGCAGGCGCTCGGCGAGCTCCGCGCGCTGGCGCTCGCTCAGGCCGCCGAACGTCTTGCTGAGCGACACGCGGCAGCTCTGCAGGATCTTGGTGGCCTTCACGCGCCCTATCTTGGGGACGGCCAGCAGCATGTCGAAGACCTTGGCGGTCTCCAGGTACGGGGGATGGTCGTAGCAGCAGCGCACCGATCGACACCCTGCCGGCCTTGAGGTCGCGCTTGAGCTGCGCACGTCGTGCGCGAACCTCGTTCGCCCTGCCGAGGGCGTCCATGCGCTGATCCAAGCTGCGCTCTGGAGTCGCGCGATGCTGATCGAGCGGGTCTTCAGCGGGTGACGATATCCGGGCCGAGACCACACGCGCGCTCGGCACACCCCCGGCCTCGACGCCCGCTCGACACAGCCGTCGCTCAAAGCTGGACGGCAATACGGTCCCCAAGGTTGCGAGCCAACCCCTTGCCCTCGCGACCACAGCCACCACCGCCGCTCAGACCCGCTTTGCGCACCAACTTCTCCAGAGACCCATCAATGTGGGGGCCATCGGCGGCGAGCACCTCGCCAGTGCTCCGCCAAGAACGTACGCCGCGAAGCTTGACCGGCCGAGCCGCGCTTCGTGACCCCGGAGCTCGCCCACCAGCTTCACTGCGACAAAGCTACCGAAAGGTGGCAAAAGCTCAAGGTCGGCGTCGCGAACGTTTGTCCACGCCGCTGTTCGCTGATCGTTGGTGACTGAGACGCCCGCAGCGCTGGCGGCTGAAGGCCTCGACACCGCCTGGACGCGTCCGCTGGTCGATCCGCTTTGTTAGATGGTCGCGGAGCGGGGGCAAGGCCGCTCGCGAGCGCCGCGCTGCTGACGATCGCCACACCGTCGTGCCGGCCCAAAGACGCGACTGCTACATCCAACCCTGGGCCGTCTGGAGGCGAGTCGGCGCCGCCCCGCGCCGCTCGCCCTCAGACGAAGTTTCGCCCCCTCGCTCTTTCCGTTCCACGCCCCTGGAACTTGGGAGGTTCTCCGGCCGCCTCGACCTGATGCACTGGAAATTGTCATGGAGGCGTTGGCATACCGTTTCCACAACGTTGCCACCCGGCTCGCCGACCGGCCACGCGCACCAGTCCGCGTCGGCCGAGACTCTCGGGCGCCTCCGCGGCCGCCAACACACTGAGGCCTCAAACCCCTGCGCCAACCAGAGCAGAGCAGCAAACCTCGCAGCGATGTCCGCTGGCCGATCGGCTTCTGCGAGACGCGCAATCCGCGCATTCCGCGTCTCGCGAGCGGTGATCACGGAGCACCGTGCTGAGACCGAAGCAGGTCTCGAGATCGGCGTCTAACGTTCGGCCGGTTCCGACTGCCGGCGCTCGGCGCGGAAGGGAAAGCTTCGATCCTGCGGAACTGTCGATTCTCTGGACTGCTCGGCCACTTCTGATGCAATCACGCCCTTACAGGCAGCGCGATCGTGCGCCGCGGATGAGTCCTGGCTGCGGGCGCGCCGGCGGAGAGAGCATCAGCGTCGGCGGCTGTCCACCAATCGCTGTGAACGCCACTCCGAAGCGTCGCGCATTGGTGTGAGTGGCGCTGGTTCACCCCGCCGCCGCGCCGGCCGCGATGGGATGGCATTCCGCTTCGCGTCCGGGTCTTAGTGGCGGACCGGCGACGGCGCACGTGAAGTCGTGCAGTACGCCGGTCGGCAGGTCTCCGCCCGGCGCGGGCTCGGACTCGAGGACTTCGGAGCTGATCGTCAACCAGGCCAGTACCCCACCCGCTACCGCGAGACCGGCGCAGACCAGCATCGCTACGTGGAAGCCGTGGTCCATCGCCGCCGGGTCGTAGAACTTCTCCCCGGTCAGCCCGGCGACCAAGGGCAGGACGGCGACGATGATCAGACCGGCGAGACGGGAAACGGCGGTGTTGATTCCCGAGGCGATGCCGGAGTGCCGCTCATCCGCGGCAGCCATCACCGTTGCCGTGACCGGCGCCACGACCAAGGTCAGGCCGAAACCGAAGACGATCACCGCGGGGAGCACGCCGGACAGGTAGCTGTCGCCTGGAGCGATCCGCGACATCAACAGCAGTCCGAGAGCCGTGACCAGCGGCCCTACGGTCAACGGGATCCTCGGCCCGATCCGTTGGGCAAGGGCTCCCGCAGCGGGGGAGAGGAGCAGCATCAGGGCCGTGATCGGCAGCGAGGCGGCACCGGCCGCTAACGGCGAGTAGCCGAGCGAGATCTGCAAGAACGCCACGAGCAGGAAGAACACTCCGCTGAGCGCGCCGAAGACGACGAAGGTCACCGCGTTGGCGGCGCTAAATTGGCGCGAAGCGAACATCGAGAGCGGCATCATGGGGTTGGCGGAACGCCGCTCGGCGAGAACGAAGGCGATGAGTGCGAGCCCGCCTCCGATCGCCGCCACTAGGACCAGCGGCGAGCCGCCGTGGCTCGGGGCCTCGATCAGCGCGTAGGTGGTGCCGCCCAGGCCGATCGCTGCCAGGATCGCGCCGCGAAAGTCGAGCGGCCCGCGGGCCTCGGGGTCACGGGTCTCGGGCACGTGGCGGCCTGCCATCACGACAATGAAGATGCCGAGCGGAAGGTTGATCAGGAACACCGCGCGCCATGACACCGCCGCCACCAGCAGGCCGCCCAACAGCGGGCCTAGAGCGCCCGCCACCGCGCCGAGCCCCGACCAGGCGCCGATCGCTCGGGCCCGATCAGCGGGGCGAAAGCCCGACTCGACCATCGCCAGACTGCCCGGTGTCAGAAGAGCCCCGCCGACCCCCTGCACCAGCCTCGCCACCACCAACAGCTCAGCACTCGGCGCAACCGCACAGAGGAGCGAGGCGATCGTGAACAGGCCGGCGCCGGACACGAAGATGCGACGCCGCCCATAGCGGTCGCCAAGCGACCCCCCGAGCAGGATCAGCGAGGCGAGCGTCAGCGTATAGCCGTTGAGGATCCACTGGAGGGTGCTGGTCGATGCGTGCAGGTCACGGCCGATATCCGGTAATGCGACATTGACGACGGTGGCGTCCAGGAAAGCGATTCCGGAGCCCAGCACCGCCACAGCGAGCAACCAGCGACCGGGGGCAGAGTCGAAGTTCACCTTGTCCTAGGCGAAGCTCGCGTGACGCACGCCCGCGCCGCGGTGGCGACTCCGCGCCACATCCGGCGCGCCTTGTTCTCGCAACCCACCCAGCGACGGGAAGCGCGCGACGAAGTGCTCCACCGTCAATTCGGTGCTCAATCGAACGAGTTGCCTTACCGACGTCCCACTACCGGCGGAGCATCGGCGTCTCATGCAGGTTCATCGCCGATCAATTCTGCTACGTCCGGTCAGTGAGCCCTTCGATCAGCGTGTACAGCACGGAGATCCGTCCATCGCGTACCTGCGCCACGTCGTAGCCGGTGACTGCGGGCGGCTGCTCAGGCACTCCGTAGTTGAAGGCCAGCTGGCCCAGATCGCGGAGTACGTGGACCGGCCCCGCGGCGTTGAACACAAAATCGGGCGTGCTGTCGAGCACCACCTGGGCTCGCTCATTCAGTTCCTCGTGGCCGTGGGTCGTCGCTTCCGAGTCTGACCAGACCACGTCATCCGTGTAGTTGGCAACGATCGCCTCCAGGCGACGGTCGGGATCGCGTTCGCTGAACACCACGAAGAGGTTGAGCAGCAGCAGCTCGCGGATCCGTGCCGCGTCGGTCGGAAGCGCTTGTTGGGTCGGGGCGGTGGTCATCGCGGTTCCTTTCGTAGAGGGGGGAAACTTGCTTCCTCCCGTACCTTGCTTGAGTCGAGAACCCGCAACCGAATCGTGGCCAGCGCGCGGGTGATGTGTCATCGCCAGATCCCGGTGATTCGGCGGTAGCTAGCCATCACGACCGCGGGGCGCCGCGATGTGGTCGTAAGGGTGCCGAGACTTCTGGTTTGGGGCTACTGGTGATCAGTGAGACCCGACGAGCCGGAGAGTGCTCCGTTCACAAACGATGGGGACCCCGCTGCGAACTGGATTCAAGCCAACGCCTACTGCCCCTCCGGACGAGCAGAATCAGCGGCGGCGCGCCGGTGGCTGACGGCTCCTTCCCGACGTAGCGGAAGTACCGCGCGCGCCACACAGCAGGTCTCGACCTCAGGGTGGCGCCGCGCCTCCCATTCGCCAATCTCGACACTCAACGCGCTGTCCGCTCAGCCTTCCTCGATTGGGACGCGGCTGACGTCGGCCTCGACGTTCCCGCTTCGGACGCGCTTCGCGTCAAGCCCTCTTGCGACACTCTCGTGCGCGGATGACCGCCATGTTTGGCAAGACTCGCATCACGGCGCCGGACGGCGCGGAGTGGGCAGTCGGTCGGCGTTGGATGACCCGCAAGGTCCGGCGGTCGTGGAAATGGCGGCGCGGGACCAGCAGCGATCTAATCGCGAGCTTCCCCGGCGGCGACTGGGCTGGCGATAGCCTCGGCGGCGCCGTTCTCATCCTCGTCGGGGTGCTGATCATTGCGCTCGTGCTCGTCCCACTCCTGCTGTTCGGCATCGAGTTCATCGTCGTTGGGTGCGTGCTCGCAGCGAGCCTGGCCGGGAGGGTCGTACTGGGTCGTCCATGGACTGTCGAGGCTCGCACCCTGGGACCAGCAGGATCTGAGCGTCATTTGGAGTGGAGCGTCCCGGGTTGGCGTCGGTCCGGCAAGGTCATCGACGCGATCGCTAAAGACCTGACCGCCGGACGCGAACCGGACCCGCTTTCTGTGCAGTCGGCCCGTGTCAAGCCCTCCGAGGGTGAGGTTTGGTGATGACGTGGTCCTCGGGGTATGCCCCGGGCCGCTCGTTGTGATCCAGCGTCGGCAGCGGTGGTCTGTCACCGGTGGGGCAGCCCGGAGGGCTAGGCGCGAAGCGCTTGACCGGCGCCGTGCTGGCGCTACTTGCGGGTGTGTGCGCGCGGGCGCCCATGCTTATCTTGGTCCACGACCCTGGCGTTGGTGGGCCGGCGACATGATGGTGATGGGGTGTGGTTCCCGCTGGGGGAAGTTGCGGTGCGGCCGCTCGGTCTTCGCAGGCCGTCCACGCCGGGCGTGGCGGCAGCGGGTTGTCGGGAGCTGGCCGCGGTGCATCGGTGAGGTGGAGCGTGGCGCGCACGGTGAGGGTCATGCGGGCTGGAGCCCTGCCTCGCCGAGTTCTCGGAGCGTGTGGTAGCTGCGTTTGAGCAGCTTGCGAGCGATCGACAGGCACGCGCGCTGTGCCCGAGCCGCTCGGCCGCCTGGAGGTAGTCTCGCGGTCGGGCGAGCCCGCGCGGCTGGCGACCACGGCAGCCTCATCAGCGCCCAGCGCAGCGTTGGCGGTCCTTGGCGGCTCAGGCGCCCGGGCGAGCCGGCGCTGATCGGACTGATAGACGGTGATGTCCAGGCCGACGTACCGGACGGCGTGGCGCGAGGAGGTGAAGCGGCGGCAGTCGCCGAGCTCTGCGAGGATCGCGACTGAGGTCAGCTCGCCGATCCCGTAGTGGCCCATCAGCGCCTTGCAGCCGGCCTGGCGACGCGCGTACGCGCGTAGCTGCTTGTCCAGCGCAGGGAGCTGGGCGTCGAGCGCGTCGATCATCCGCAACCCGACGGTGATCTGCTCGCGCGCGGTCTCGGGCAACGGCGCCTGCTCGAGCCAGGCGCGGCCCTCCGCGGTCAGCAGTACCAGGCCGCGGCGTTGGCGCATCCCGTGGTGGTAGAGGACCGCGTGGATCCGCTGCTGCCACTCGCCGCGATCGTCGATCAGCGTGTGACGAAGCCTGACCCGCGCGCGGAGGTCGAGCAGATGCTCGGGCGCGATCCAGCACTCAGGCAGCTTGCCAATCATCAACAGCTCACGCAGATGCCTGGCGTCCGCGCGGTCGGTCTTCGGTCGCTTCTTGTTGCCGCGCAGCGCGCTGGTCTCCGCCGGCTCGGCGAGATGCACCCTCGCGCCCGCCGCCTGCAGCTCCTCGACCACGAACCGCCACCCGGTCGTCGCCTCCAACGCCACCTCAAGCTCCCGACCCTCGAACCGCGCCAGGAACCGACGGACCGGCTCCCGACGCGCCGGCGACACCCGCGCCCGGGCGATCTCGCCCGTGGCCGTGTCGATCCACTCCGCCGTGATCTGCGCCCGATGCTGATCTAACCCCATCACGATCGTCATACGCCATCTCTCCTCGCGTCGACTACACGCGCGCAGCGTCAGCCCGACCCATCGCATAGCGTGGGTCAACGGTCGGCCCTTCGTATTCGGATGACCGGCCGCGCGGCTGTAACCCGCGCGCGCCTTCAACCAATGTCGTTCGACGCGGAGGGCCGGCCACCTGCGCCGGCCGCCACGCCGTTACTGCTCAGCCTCTTTGATCGTTGAACGGAGCAGCGAGGCGGCCGGGCTCCCTGCGTCGCTTGCGTCCGCTGGTCATTGGCTGATTGAGACGCGTCGGGTTCCTGCTCCCCGAGCGGTCGCCAGCGCCGAACCGTCTCGCTGGTCGATCCTTGACTGGCGTATAGACGATGGACGAAGACGACTTTCGCTTACTCGGCGATGTGGTGGCCGGCGTGGCGCAGCATGTCGATCGCCTCGTTGAGGAGCGTCGCGGGGACGAGGACGAGGTCGCCATCGAACGTCGAAGCAACCCAGACCGGCAGCTCGCCGGCTGCCAGCGGCGCCACGATGGCGCTCAGCATCCCGGTCGCCTGGGGATCGTGCGGCTCGTCGCCATTCCACAGCGCGGCCCATGCGTTGTCCGCGGTGTCGTCGCGCCGTACCGTCGTACGTCCGTCCGGACGAATACGAGCGCAAGCAGTTCGGCTCCAGCGGCGACCTCGAGAGCGTCGGTCGCGCGCTCGAGGGTGAACCGGCCCTCGAGCACCCTCAGTTTCTGAGGTCGGTCAACGGACACCGCTTGATGGTCCCAAGTTTTCAACCGGTCGCAGCTGGCCCAGTATTCCCCCGGCGCCGACACTGGCGCCGCGGGTCGAGCCCGGCAGTGGTTGCTGGCGATCCCGTAGCCGCCCGTCGCGGGGGTGCGGTCCTGGCGGGGGTGGTTTGGCGACGGCGGCGTCGATGTCTCATGGTCTAGCGTGATGGCGGCATGCAGTCGCACGGCTCACAGGTGACGGCGCATGAGCGGTCGGTGTTCGACCGCCTGCCGGCGCCCGGGCTGCTTCTTGTCGGGATCGCGTCGGTGCAGGTCGGCGCCGCGTTCGCGACCAAGCTGTTCGTGCATCTGGGACCGGCGGGCACGGTGCTCCTGCGCGTCCTGTTCGCGGCCGTTGTGTTGTGCGCGATCTGGCGGCCGAGACCGTCGTCTCACGACGCAAGTGATCTCCGCCTGGCCGCCATGTTTGGGCTGGCGCTCGCGCTGATGAACCTGTGCTTCTACGAGGCGATTGCACGGATACCGCTGGGGGTCGCGGTCACGCTCGAGTTCGTGGGCCCCCTCGGGGTCGCGGTCGTCGGCTCGCGAACACGGCTGGACGTGCTGTGGGCGGTGTTAGCCGCAGGCGGGGTCGTCGTGCTCGGGGGCGTCGGGGCCTCCGACATCGGTGGGGTCCTGTTCGCGTTGGCCGCAGGTGGGCTGTGGGCGGCGTACATCCTTTTGAATGCCCGTATCGGGCGTGCATTCGCGGGCGGCGAGGGACTAGCGATCGCGATGGCCGTAGCGACTGTGCCGCTGATCCCGATCGGAGTCGCCGACGCGGGCGGGGAGCTGCTGCGGCCGGACTTGCTCGCGGCGGCGTTCGCGGTGGCGATGCTGAGCTCGGTAATCCCGTATTCGCTGGAGCTCGAGGCGCTCCGCCGGATGCGCACGCAGTTGTTCGGGGTCCTGATGAGCGCCGAGCCGGCGATGGCCGCGCTCGCCGGGCTCGTCATCATCGGCCAGGGATTGAGCGCGCCGGACATGCTCGGGATCGGTCTGGTCATCACCGCATGCGCGGGTGCGACGCTCGGCAGCCGCGCGCCAGCTCCGATCGACGCTTAGCGCACAGCGGCCGGACGGGCTCGACGCCGCCGCCACACAGCCACGCGCTCGGGACCCTCGCGCGACTCATGCGAGAGTCGTCCAGGATCGCGAGTCGATTGCAGGCAATCGCTAAGGAGCTTGAGCGACGTCCCATGCCGAGCGGCGGCCCGGTTGCACTTCGGACAGCTCTGCGCTTCGGAGGCTACAGCGATCCTCTGCTAGTCCCCAGACGCCTGGTCTTCGCGCTTGCCCCGCAAGGCTTCCTCCAGCACTGTTCGCAGGCCCTTGGTTTGCGCACGCGGTCCTTGGCCACCAGCGGAGGCCGTCAGCGGCCTCTGGGAACCGTCCGCTGCGCCATTGCGATTTGAGACGGTATCGGGGCCGGAATCGGACGCCGTGCTCAACTGTCGGTGGCGTCCGCTGGTTCATCTCCGTATCTGAGCCGCTCACGGCGCTGGATCCGTGCGCATGCGAGGCCATGTGAAACCAGAAAGGCTCGCCCGGCGGTTCCTCCAGTTCGGGTGCCAGCTCGTGAGATCATGCCTACGTGCCTACCCCACCGCCCGAGGGCTTGCCGTTCTATCGAGTCCTCACCGGGCCGGATGATGACGCCTTCTGTTGGCGCGTGAGCGAGGCTGTTGAACTGGGCTATCAACTCCACGGCAGCCCCACCGTGACGTTCGACGGCGACCGCGTCATCGTCGCCCAGGCGCTGCTTTGGCCGTCGCATTAGCCCTTCCCTACCGAGACGGCGCCGGTGGTGGGCGCGGGCGGGCCACGTCGGCGTCCTGTTGTGTGGAGGAGCCATCCCAAATGGCTGGCTCACCGGGCGTCCCGACGACCAAGATCCCGCCCGTAGCTTGCATCTCCCAGGGCTCATGGGGTCCATCGGCCGAACTCGTGAGGACGTGGCCGCTTGTGAACTGCACGTAGAGATCGGATGTCTTGGTTATCCGGGCGACGCGAATCGTGTCGTGACGAAGCACGAACAGCGCCGCGAGCCGCTCCCATGATTCGTTCTCAGGATCGAGGCGCTCCGTCTGGCCGCTTGGCGCGCGTAGCTCGAGGGGCCCCTCGAGTCTGATCTGCGACGTTGCGCCCTCCGGCCCATAGGCGACGATGTCGACAAGGAACGCGCCGAAGGTCATGTGCAGGACCTCGAAGCCCTCGACTGGCAGCTCCCACGGACCTTGGTCGTCGAACCGCATGACCTGAATCTACGGTTTACAACCGGCGCCGCATGACCGGCGCGGTCGTGGTCCGACAAGGAGTGGGCGAAGCGTCAGTGAGTGAGACGTCCGGACCCTCGGCCTGCCCTTCCGCGCTGGCGGCCTTTGACGAAGACGATCGCGATGACGGCCAGCCAGTAGGCCACGCCGGCGAGTGAGGCGATCCCCACGTCCAGCTTCCATATGAACGCACCCGAGTCTGGCCGCGTGCGCAGGAGCGTCCAGGGCCGGGGGCAGGAACGCCGCGGGACCGGTCAGGCGACAATGGGGAGATGACGACGACCGTCCCGCCCGGCGATGAGGTCACGCGCGGCGCGGCCATGCGGCGTCGCGCCGAGATCGCGTGCGTGACGGGCATCGCGATCAAGACCGTCTGTGCCCTCGCGCTCTTGCCCCTCGCGCCCTCCCTGCTCGGGACCGATCCCGTGCTCCTGGAGGCGCTGCGCGGATCGACCTCAGCGATGGCATCCGGTGGCGCGTTCGCCCGCGTGGGCGAGGCATCGCTCGTGCTCGCCATCCTCGCCCCGCTTCCAACGCTGCTGTTCGTCACGCCGTTCTTCTGGTGGGCGGGGCGGCTGTGGGGTCCAAAGGCGGCGGCCACGCTGGCCGGTGGGCACCCGAACGCGGAAAAGTGGGCGCAGCGCTCCGGCGCTCACTTGGAACGCTTCGGCGGGCCCGCGGTAGCGCTGGCCCCATTCCTCCCGGTTCCCTCCTCGTTCCTCTACGCGGCTGCGGGCTGGACAGGGATGAGCTTGCGTCGGTTCATGGTCTTTGACCTCGTCGGGATGCTCTCGTGGATCGGCCTGATCGTCGGCCTCGGTTACGCGGTCGGACATCCCGCGGTCCAGGTCGCCAAGGCGATCTCCCACTATGCATTACTCATCACGATCGCGGTCCTGGCGATCGCAATCGCCGTCGCAGTACTCCGCACGCGTCGGGCCGCCACCAGGGCGACCACACCGACCGAGCCATAGGCGAGGGACACCGCGGAACCTTGATCAGAAGCGGCGCCAGCCACACGGCTAGCGAAGCGAGTGTCCAGCCGCGCGCGCGACGGATCCGGTCCTCGTGGTCGCCAATTCCGAGACCGTAGTTGTGTCCGCTGATCGTTCCTGAACGAAACAAGTTGGCGCGCTGCCTGACCGACGGGCAGAAGCATCCATGGTCGCGTGGACGGGCTCAGTCGACTCTTGGTTGGCTGCGGACGATGAGCGTGGCTAGCGCCCGTGCGAAGTGACGTCGTGTGCGCAACCGAGCGCGGCCCGCTGGTGTGAGCGTCCAGTGGCGACTACTGGCGTCCCGGCGTGTCCGTACGAGGCCCTGCTCTTCGAAGCGGCCGAGGATCTTGTGCAGCACGTGCTCGCCGGCTGGCTCGTCGCGCCACCCGGCGATCTGGACGGCCGAGCAGCGCGACCGAAGCGCACCGCGGTGAAGCGCGTCAAGGACCGCCATCTCGACAGTCCGAGCAGATCATCACCAGCCATTCGCCGAGTCTAGGCATGTCGTGCGGCGACGCAACTCGGCGTAGCATTTGATTCGTGCCTGGCTGACCCTGACCAGCTCTGGCATCCAACTCGGCGCTGACCGCCACCGCTTGCCAACTACAGCGAGCTGGTTATTTGCGGCCCGAGCCCGCGCGGCTAGGCGGCGGCGCCCGAGCGCCGCCCATGAGCTACGTAGCACGCCCCGCGATCACCGCGAGAACCCAAGGATCCTCTTCGGGCGCTCGCTGTCGGAATTAGCCCGGAGCATGCGAGGAGCCAGAGCCCGCGCGTCGCTTCTGTTCGTGGCGAAGCAATCGCGCGACGCCGGCCGCCGGTGACCACTGCTACGTCGCCAGGGCAATCGCAGCGTGCAGGTATGACCAAGGACGAAAGCAGTCGTGATGAGACGTGGCCCGTCGCTCTGGCTCGATCCGAGCAGCCACGATTTGGCGGTTGCCAGCGCGGGCGCTGGCTGCTCTCGGGACAGAAGCAGCAAGGGACAGTCGGCCGAGTCCGCCTACGTCGGGGAGGCGGCGCGCTCGGCGTAGTAGCGGCGAACGTCCCGGCAGGAGCGCGCGTTGTGCCCGTAGTAGCGTGGGCGACCGATGACGGTTGATACGGGTTCGTGGACGCGCCGGATGCGCGCGGTGCGCTCCAGGCTCTCGCCGGACACGTGGGCGATGCTGGCGATCGGGTTGGCAGTCCTCGTGGCGAATCTCCTGTTCTGGTCTGGGTTGTTCGACCCCAACCCGCTGCATTTCCGCAGCGGGCTGACGAGCTCGCTTACGGCCGGGCCGCTCCATGGCAGGCCGACGATCGATCCGAGCAACGGGCTCACCTCGCAGGCGATCGGGCACCGTGCCGCGCTCGACCTGCTGCACCTGCATCTGCCGTGGTGGAATCCGTACGAGGGCACGGGCATGGCGTTGCTCGGCGAGACGCAGGCCGCGGCGCTGTTCCCGCCGACGCTGCTGACCGTGTTCTCGAACGGTCAGCTCTACGAGCACATGCTGCTCGAGCTGATCGCGGGGATCTGCACCTACCTGCTGCTGAGGCGCATCCTCGTCGCGCGGTCCGCGGCCCTTGCCGGTGGGATCGCCTTCGCGCTCTGTGGCAAGTTCGCGTGGTTCAGCGACGCCGGGGTCAACCCGCTGCCCTTCCTCCCGATGCTGCTGTTGGGGATCGAGCTGGCGTTCGAGGCGACCCGGGCCGGCCGGCGCGCGGGTTGGCGGCTGATTGCCGTCGCCGGCGCCCTATCGGTCTACGCGGGCTTTCCCGAGGTCGCCTATGCCGACACGCTGCTGGCCGTGTTCTGGATCGGCTGGCGCTGCGCCTGTCTGGAGCGCGGACAGCTCCGCCCGTTCTTCGCCAAGGTCGCGCTGGGAGGCGTGGTCGGGATGCTGCTCGCGGCGCCGATGCTGCTGGCGATGTTCGACTACCTGCGGCACGCCGATCTCGGCACTCACGCCCGCTCGCGGATCGGCTCGAGGCACCTCGGGCCCTCAGCACTTCCGCAGCTGGTGTTGCCGTACGTCTACGGTCAGGTCAGCGCCCACCCTCGCGCCCCGATCTGGGTCAGGGTCGGGGGTTACCTGTCGGTGACGTTGCTGCTGTTCGCCGCCCTGGGGGTGCTCGCGCGCGACCGCCGCGGGCTCAAGGCCGTCCTGCTCGGGTGCGCCGTGCTCGTTTTCGCCCGCATGTACGGCGTGCCGGTGCTCGGCGAGGTCCTCGGCGTGCTGCCGGGGATGGCCAAGATCCAGTTCTACCGGTACGGCACGGCCGCGCTCGAGCTTCCGATCATCATCCTCGCCGCCCTCGGGCTCGACGATCTCGCGCGTGTGCCCGCGCATCGTCGCCGGCTCGTGTGGGGCGCGCTCGGAGCCGTCGCCCTCGTCGTCGGCGCGGCGTTCGGCGCGCGGCCAGTCGTCCGCGCATTCGGAGCGGGGTTCCACGAGGACGCGTTCTTCTGGGCCTCGGTTGCCTGGGCGACGACGATCGCGGTGGCGGTGGCGGCCGTCGCATTCATCCGATCGGCGCGCGCGCGCGCCACGCTGCTCACGCTGCTCGTGTCGGTCGAGGCGATTGCGCTGTTCGTGGTGCCCGAGTTCTCGGCGCCCCGCATGGCGCGGATCGACCTCGCTCCGGTCGCCTACCTGCGCCGGCACCTCGGCCAGGGCCGTTTCTACACGCTCGGCCCGATCGCGCCCAACTACGGCTCCTACTTCGGGCTCGCCTCGTTCGGTGTCGACGATTTCCCCCCGAAGGACTACACGCACTACGTGCACGCTCACCTGGACCCGGTGGCCACCTTCAGGGGCTTCCGGCCGAGCGGACGCTCGGCGGAGTCGAAGCTGCTGCATCACCTGCGCGGCTACCGATCCGTCGGCGTGCGCTACGTGCTCACATGGGCCCGGCATCCACTGCCGACGAGTCCAAGGACCCTCCGGCTCGTGTTCCAGAGCCCGACCACCAGGATCTACCAGCTCGCCGGCGCGGCGCCGTACTACCGCGCGCCCGGCTGCCAGGTGAGCTCCACCAGCCGGGAGAGCGTGCGCGTGGTCTGCCCACGGCCGACGACCCTCGTCCGCCGCGAGACCTGGTTCGCCGGCTGGACCGCGTGGGTCAACGGCAAGCCGGCCCACATCCGTCGCATCGACGGGCTCTTTCAGGGCGTCACCGTCCCCGCCGGAAGTCACCTGGTCACGTTCAGCTTCTTGCCGCCAGGGATGAGTTGGGCCGCGATCGGTCTGCTCGCAGGCTGCGCGCTGCTCTGCCTCCCCACGGTCTCGAGGATGGTCCGCCGCCGCCAAGACCCATCAGAACATGGCGTGACTCACCAGGAGGGGCCGACCGACCCGGCGGGGCTGGCGCGACCCGCGTAAGCGGGCGAAAGATGATGTGTCCCGGTTGGCGTGTGTCTCGGTGGTGAAGGTGGCCGGTCCTCCGCGTCGAACGGCATAGGAAAGGCGCGCGCGGCTGGTACCCGCGCGGCCGGCCATTCGAATAGGAGGTACCGACCGTGGTTGACGGTAGGCGATCGGTTGCGAGCTCGTCCAGCGGACGCGCGAGCGCTAACGGCTCGGCTGTTGAGGGGGAGGTGAGCGCATGTCGCTGGTGATGGGGATCGATCAGCATCGCGCGCAGATCTCGGCGGAGTGGATCGACATCGTCACCGCGGAGGTGTTCCGTGCGCGGATCGCGCCGGCCGACCGGGCCGGTGTGCGGAAGTTCCTAAAGCGGTTCGCCGGCGAGGGTCTGGAGGTCGCGCTGGAGGCCACGACTGGCTGGCGGTTTTTGGTTGAGGAGCTCGAGCGGGTCGGCGCCGAGGTGCATCTCGCCGAGCCGACGGAGACGAGCGGGCTGAAGAGCAAGAAGAAGCGCGCCAAGACCGACTGGGCCGACGCTCGGCATCTGCGCGAGCTGCTGTTGATCGGGCGGCTGCCGGAATCGTGGATCCCGCCGGCGCACATCTTGGATCTCCGCGCCCGGGTGCGGTTGCGCCATACCCTCTCGCACCAGCGGACCGGGCTCGAGAACACGAACTGCGTGTTGTCAAAGAAATGAGCGTTCCCGATTGCGGCGATGCCGTAGATGATGTTGAGCACGCCGATCATCAGGAACAAAACCGCGACGAACACGCCCCGGCCTACACCCTTCATATGCGCTTCCTTTCATCCCGGCCGCCGCCGTGACGGACGTCTGATTTCCGCGTGACGAGTTCGCATTCGGCACCCCGAATCCTATATCTGCACACTCCGACCCCGAGGCTGGGTCGCTACCTCCAACGCGGGGGAATCCGAGTTCGCGGAGCCGTCCCGGGCATCCGATCACCGCAGGGGCGCACGATCGGATCGGCCCAATCTCGAAAGCCCGGGTGCTGTCAGCCGGGGCGATCGCTTTGATCCTCGTGCTGCCTCGCGTCGCGCGATTGCCTTGACAGCGCATCCGGGGTCTCCCCCGCCGAGCGTTTCCGTCGGTCGCGGACAGCGGCCGTGACGGAGTTGAGCGGCCGCGTGGCTGAAAATGTCCGGAAGGAGCAGTCTCCGAGCCCGGATTTGTTGCCCCCAACGCTGCTCCTTCTGCCTCGAAGCGGTCGCCGGATGCTCGCTACTGCCTCTCGATCTAAGCGACACTCCCGCCCGCTGGATCCAGAGCGTCGCTGATTGTCCAAAGCAGCGGTCGCCTAATCCCGTAGCCCGGCAGCTTCGAGCTATCCCGCCGACTGTGTCCCGGGCGAATCTTCCTTGTGGTGCCTGGCGTGTCTGGCGGCGCTTCGCTCCTCGCGCTCCTTCACGTACCCGACGCCGAGTTCGCGCGCCAGCTCGACCAGGATCCCGATGCCGATCAGCACGTAGATGGTGGTGAAGAGCTTCAGCGAGTCATGCGTCAGCGTGAGGTTCGGGTCGGCGATGCTCGACGTGGTCAGCGTGCAGACGGCGAAGTAGAACCCGTCGACCACGCTCCAGCCTTCGCCAAGCGAATAGGTAACTGTCCCGACCGATATGAGGCTGATCGCGGCTCCCGCCACGACAGCGAAGTTCTCTTCCTTGACGGCGTGCTTCATCGCCTTGCGCATGCGCCGGAGCATGGGCAGCGGAACGAACAGTACGCCGAGGATGTGCCGGCGCATGGGGTGACCGGACGGCACGTCGTAAGGCTCGCATCGGTCGCGGACGGATGGATCACGCCGCCTGGTTCGGCCGCCCTGCGCGCATTGCTCCTATCGCCTGGAAGGAGAAGTCGCGCAGTCGTAACCGCCTCAGGCGTTAACCGGCAGTGCGGGATCGGCCCGTGTGCCGGCGCTCGGCGAGTCGCTTGTCGACAGCGTCGTGACCGATCGTGTCCGGCAGCAGAAGCGCGCGACAGCACGGGGCAGATGTGCGTGAGGCGAGGTGGGTGCTCGGGCTTCGTTTCGGTCGGGTCGTGGCGGTTCGTCGGCCGTTTGGATGTCCGCGTTGGTACTGGATTGAACGGCGGCGCCTGCTAGCGGGTGAGCGTGAAGGTCTTGGTTGAGAAGATGGGGTGCTTGCCGGTTGGTGTGAAGGTGCCACTGGCGATAAGTTGCACTCTTTTTGAGTGTCTGAGGAACCGTTTGCCGGTTGGTGTGATCTTGAGCTTCAGGTTGCGCGTTCCGGCGTTGGGGAAGCTGACATTGCCGGTCGCGACAAGCAGAGGCTTTCGGTTCTTGGCCATCGTCAGGCGGGCGTGGGGCGGAAGGTACCAGTGAACCGCCGCGTTCCCGGCGGCGACTGCTTTGAGTGAGGTTGTGTAGCCGCCCGCCTTGAGGATCGCCGCGATCTTTGCCAACTTTCCGTGCGGGACCAGCGCGGCCGACAGGGACTTCTTGATCTGCGCTGCCGATGGCGTGACTGGTAGGACCCCGGCGGTGATCGCTGCGAAGAATGTGTCAGCGATGAGCTGGTGCCCGAGGCCGTTGGCATGGAGATCAAAGCCGTGATCGCAGCCGCCGGTGAGCCGGCAGATCACAGCCACATCGTCCGGGAGCATGCCGTGGTTCGGCGTGCTGACGATGTCCGCCATATCGTCGGTCGAGAAGGCCTTAGCGACGTCGGCGACAACGAATCGCGCCCCGAAATCCCTCACGAGCGTTGCGTTCAGGGAATCGACGTTCGGCAAGCTCTGCTTAGCGATCGTTTGTCCGCTCGGGCCGGTCACCCAGTATTCGAGAAACGGGTCGTAGTAGGTCATCATCGCGAACCGAGTCTCGGGTCCGGCGGCGGCAGTCAGGCCAGCGACAATTATCGGGACGTTGCGGTCGATCGCGGCGAGCCCAGCCACGATGCAGGACGCGTTACCGGGGGCGCATCCACCGACATCGTTGCCACCAATATCGATCGTCACCAGCGGCACATGACCCGGGTGCGCCGTCAGGAACGCCTCAGCCGCAGCGAGCTGCCCACCGACGAATGACGTCGTCGTCTCGCCCGGGACGGCGATGTCCTTGAGCTGGATCCCGGGATCAACGGTCTGCATGTGCACCGCCAGCCGGTTCGCATATCCCCCGCTAGCGACGCTCGGCTGAGATTGGAAGCCTGCGGCCAGCGAATCACCGAGCGCCAGATACCAGTCGCCGCTCGCAGCATGCGCGGTGCTGACCGAACCACCCCAGAACGTCGCAGCGAGGATCAGCCCCAACGTCTTCAAGAACGGCACCCTCAGGACACGCACTCTGGCTACCTCCGCTCAGACATTTCCCAAACCCCATCCATGCTCGCATCGCCACGGAACCCGCAAACAACATGCAGGCAATTCACGCCCCCGAACTCGAGGTGTCGCCGTGCGTCGCGCTTGCAGATCGCCGCCGATCTCGAACCGGTGAGAAAACGAAGCCGCCAGCGCCACAAGAACACCACTCCAACGGCGGAACGGTCCCGACGCATCGCTACTCAGACGTCCCGAGAGTTCAGAAGTTTCGCAAACTCGCGCTGACATCCCAAAGCCACCACCGGTTCAATCGCCCCGAGCTGGCGCCGAGCGAAGAAGGAGCATTTCGGATCAGTCCAACTCCGACGCTCTGCCCTGCGGCGAGAACGCTCGCGCCGACCGTGCCCAGAAGCCCATTCTCACCGTGCGTCGGGCATCTCCGCGCCGCCGAGGACTGCCCAGACCTACACGGAATTCCGCGACTTTCGGCTGGCGACCTGATTTCCGGTTGCCCAGACGAACCCGAGACTATGTGCGTTCCAGGTGCTTGCCGCTCGGGCGATCGACAACAAGCGCAGCTCGATGACGGTTGAGTGCTCGCTGACAGCTCTGGCCGCCGACGCCCTGCAAGCACGGCACGCGACCCACCGCAACTCTCGCAATCGCGTGAACGGAGCCGCGACTCCCGCCAGCCAGAAGCCGTGCTTTGAGATGTCCGTGACTTCAGCTTCCGAAGGGGCCGATCCAGGCACCCCTGATCTCCTGCTCGTGGTCGACGATCAACTCTAGGGCGCGCTTCAAGTCCTGCTCGGTCAACTCGTAGTTCCGTGCCAGCTCAATCTCAGGCTCGATTCGACGCGCGTACGTATAGCCCCGGTGACTGCGAATTCTGTGCGAACACGCTAACTGCGACACGAGCTCACGGCCGCTGCCGTGGCCGACTGAGAGATCGGCGCGTGCGCGGTCATCGATGGGCTTCTGCGACGGGCCTTGCGTTCCGCGCGGAGGAGGGCCGCGGGGATCCAGATGGAGACGCTCGTCGGTGAGCAAAAGCAGGACGGCGTCGCGCTGCTACTGGATCCGGCCGGGAGGAGAAGCCTGATCAGCCCGTTTCGGAGCAGCCGAAAGTGCCAAATGTTCCTGGGAGCAGAAGCGGCGTTCTGGACCTACACGTTCTGCGTGACACCCAGTGTTGGTTTCATTGTTGTTGTTCGAGCGATTGTCTCAACCGTCGGGCGTATGGAGTTTGGAGTTGATCGTCTGCGACTGGCGAGCGCTTCCCGAGCGTCGGGTGTCGGCGCTGGCGGCTGTAACGCCGAGGGCGCGTTATTCGATTCGGCCGTTTGTGAGCGATGCGAGTAGCGGGACGACACTTGAAGCGTTGGGTAGTTCGGCGATCTGGCGCGCCACCACGGACGCTGCGGCCGCGATCGCGGGGTCGTTGATCACTTCGTCGAGCGCGGCGTCCAGATCGGCCGGGTCGCACCGGCGCCCGACCCCAGCCTGGTGACATGCGTCGGCCATGCGCAGCTGGCTCGGCGTGCCGCGAGGCATGAGCACCACCGGGACGCCGGCAGCGAGCGAGGCGAGCACGGTCCCTGCGCCGGCGTGCGAGATGACGACCTTGCACGAGCACAGCAGGGCGGGGAGCGACACGAACTCGCGCGCCTGGACGAGGCGCTCGTCGATTTCCGCGAGCTCGCGTCGAAGTTGCTCGCTGGGGGCGGTGACCACTACCCGCAGGCCGCGAGACGTGCACGCCCGGACTGCCGCAGTCAACTGTGAACGCGCGTTGGCGAGGCTCGGAACGGTGCCGAACCCGATGTAGACGTCAGCTTCTAACGCCGGTCCCCGTCCTTCTAGCAGGCGTGGACGGATGGGCCAGACCACGGACGCGCCCGGCGGCGGCTGGTCCTGCAGCATCGGCGGGCACGGGTTCACCAGCGCGTGGGCGTAGAGGCCTGCTGCCGCTGGCACGTCACGTCCGCACGACTCCCAAAGCGCCGAGGCAAGGTCCTCGATCTCTGCGAGCTCGCTTGCTGACCGCAGCGGGCTTCCCCAACCGTGCGTGACCCACGGGATCCCCGCGGTCGCTGCCGCGACCGGGGCGGCGTACTCGCCTTCTTCGTGTACCACCACGTCCGGCGGCCAATCCCTCATGCGCACCAGAAGGTCCTCGAGCGTGCTCGGCGCCATCACCTGCGCCCACATCCGCGTGGCCCACACGCTCACCGGCTGGGCATCTGTCTCGGGCCAGCGACGGCTTCTCTCCTCGCGCATCTGCACGTTGCTCATCCCCGCCGACACGGGCTGAAGCCCAGCCCCAGCGATCACCGCGTGAAACTCCTTGTTCGTGGCGACGCGAACCTCATGGCCAGCAAGTTGCAAGGCGCCGGCGAGATCGAGTAGCGGCACGAGATGGCCAAGACCGGGAACACCGCTCACGAGCACACGCACACCAACGTTCTAGCTCAACACGCGCCGATCCGCCAGCGGAGCTGACCCCAAGATTTCCAGCCACGGTCGTGGTGGCCGGCTCTGGCGCCGGTCGGTCCAGTTCGCCCGCCCTCAGTGTCGGCAGGTCGTCACAGGCCTAGCGCGGAACCCTCGGCGCAACCGCAAGCTCAATGCCACCCGGACAAGGCTTCCGCAAAGTCGCCGACGGAGAACCCAGCCGCGGAGTGCTGCTCCGGCCGGCTCGAGATCCAGAGCAGAAGTGTGCAGAAGCGGAAACCGGTCCGGCCGGGTGGCTCAGCTTGTCAAGGCGGGGTCGGCTGATTTCTCGTTGCGAGCGGGTCGGGGGAAGGGTGTGACTGCGGCTGGTGGGGCGGTCCGGGCGTCCGCGCGGCCAGGCGCCGCGCGAGGCGGACCGCGTCACGCTTGTCGGTCTTGACCCCATCAATCGGGGCGCGATCCGCGCGCCCCGGCGCGCACACCACCAGCTCGATCCCGTCCGCTCGCGCCCGCCGGGCGAGCCCGTAGCCGGTCGGCCCGGCCTCATACACCATCCGCGCTGGCCGCTTGACACCCCGCAGCCACGGCAACCGCTCATGCGGACGGCCCACCACCCGCCTCGTCGACAGCTCGCCGGTCGCCTGATCGACGATCGCGATCGTCGACTCGTGCGCGTGCACGTCAAGACCGACCCAACGGATACCGTCAGGCATCGGCACTGTCGATCCGTTCGAATCGGCAACCCTCCATACGGTCTAAGGGGCAGCCCGTCGAGCGCCCTACGGGACACCTCCTGCTCCGGCCGTTGCACGAACGTCGGGTTGGACCATCGACACGCTCGCTCTCGATCGACAGGAGAACTCGGCCAGAAGCGGGTCCAAGGCTAGTATGCTCGATCGGCGTGCCTCTTGGCAGCTAGACGGTGAGGAGGGAAGTGCAACCGGAGGACTTCACGCAGGCGCTTGATAGGCAAGCGCGGGCAAACCACGCCATGTTTGCCGGTGACCCGGGCCCCTACATGGCGATGTGGTCGCACGCTGACGACGTGACCCTGTTCGGCGCTTGGGGGCCCTGCAAGACGGGGTGGAGTGAGGTCGCCCGGACGTTGCAGTGGGTTGGTAAGCGCTTTGGCGGAGGGAGCATCGACTTCGATATCCAGGTCGCTCATGCCGGCGCAGATACGGGGTACACGGTCGGCTACGAACGGGGAGAAGTCGGGATCGACGGCGGACCCGTTCAACCGATCACCATTCGCGTGACTCACGCGTACCGGCACGAGGATGGTCAGTGGCGGATCGTGCACCGACACGGAGACTTCGCCCCGCTCGACCAGAGCCCGCGCTGACTCGCCGGACAAATAGTTGCTCAGACCCGGTCGGACGCGCTGCTCGCTGAAGCGGGCGTCCGTGCAGTCCCCACTCCAGACGCCCGTCCGCGCTCACTCCCCCTTCGTCGCCTCCGATGATCGCTGGTGAATGCGTGCATATTGAGCAGCGTCAGCCGATGCCCCGGCTCCGCAGCAACAGCTTGCCGGATGTCTATTCGCGCGGCGATACGCACGCCATCTCTGCGAGCCGAGACGGCTCCGTACGAACGCCGAGGCATCTGAGCGGCTGGGTCGTGGCCGACTCTGGCTTCTTCTCGCAGTCGGCACCGCTGCGAGAACGAGAGGGTGCGTGCCGGTAGATCGATCACGCCACCACCACGGGTAGATCGTAGGGTTTGCGCCCCCATGCCTGGAACAGCGGCGTGTAGATCACAAGCGTCTCGGGTTGCGCGAGGTGCTCATTGAGTTCGGCGGTGAGCTCGTCGATCCGCTCTGAGGTCAGATACCCGCCGTCGGTGATCCGCTCGCGGTGGATGGCGACGAACGTGAGCAGCAGCGTGTGGTAGAGATCGCCGGTGCGCCAGATGTACTGGTGCGCGCGAACATCGACGTCCACCATCCCCGCGCCGCGTAGCAGCGCCGGCAATCGGCGTCCGATGAATGGGTCAAGCCCGGCGGCTTGCCGCGATGCGGTGAGCGCGGTGAGGAGCTCGCTCCAAGCTGGGTGTGACGGCTCGCACGTCCATGTGACCCAGTCGACGTCTTGGAGCGCGACCCAACCTCCTGGGCGCACGACGCGGACCATCTCCCGCACCACCGCGTCCGGAGCGGTCACGTTGTTCAGCACCAGGCGCTCATGCGCGACGTCGAACGAGTCCGCGGGAAGGCCGCTGGCGTAAGCATCGGCTTGCAGCAGCGTCACGTTGCCAAGCTCGCGCTCGCCGATCGCGCGCTTTGCGAGCGCGATCATCCGCGACTCGTTGTCGAGCCCCACCACCCCGCCGGTGTCCCCGACACGATCGCTGAGCAGATCGAGCACGCCCACCGGCCCGCAGCCGAGGTCGAGCGCATGAGCGCCCATGTCGATCGGGACACGATCGAGCAGCGCCTCGGCTTCGGGGCGATGAATCTCGGCTTGGGCGATCAGCCGCGCAAGCTCGCTGTCGTCCGCGCCGAGGATGTACTCCTCGCCGGCCACCTCTTGCCCTAACCCCACGACGTCCCACTCCCGCGACTCGCGCCGCAACCGAACGCGCTAAAGCGGCACGCGGTCCAGACCACCGTGGCATAGGTCAGTGACCTGCGGATCCTGCTCTGTAACCTAGCCGGGTTCACGCTCGCCGCCTGAGGATCGTGAAAGTGAGCCGCGCGGGGGCGGATCGCCGCCCGGCGGTGTCGGTGGCGACGATCATCAGTGCGTACGTTCCGGGCCTGAGGTTGTGGCGTCGGGGCAGGCGTCCATAGAAGCGGACGTTGTTGACGCCGGCGTGGGCGCTGAACGCGAGGGTGCCGCCGATCACTGACCTGGTGCACCTGGGGTTGTGCGCGTTGCGGCGGGTGCGCGCGACGCAGCGGCGCTGGACGGTGCGACCGGCGAGCGTCTGGGTGAACGCGAACTTGACCGTCGCGGTTTCGTTTATCTGGAAGCTGAACGTGGTGCCGACGGGCGGTCTGTGCCGGGCGCTGACGCTCGCCTGCTTGTTGGCTTCGACCCATCGGCGCGCGGATTGGCGGATTTGGCTGAGCGACGGCCAGACCGGGTTGAGTGAGCGGTTCGCGGGGGTGGTGACGACGAGGTCGGCGCTGCGGCTGGTGCCGTCGGCGTTCGTGACGACGAGCTGCGCGTGATACGTCGCGCCCGGCGCGAGGCCGCTCAGCTGGACGCCAACCGGGGCCGGCGTGTTGCCAGCGCCAACGTCCTGGCTCGCGCTCGTCGGACCCATATGCGGTGGTCGTGCCGTAGTGCACGACCATTGTCGTGTCTTGCAGGTTCGGATTGACGGTGGCCTTGAGTGTGGCTGTCGTCGGGCTGGTCGCGGTCGCGCTTGTGCCGCTGATGAGCGGTGGCGCGAGCTCGTAGGCGCCGGCGTCGCAGCCCGCGCCCTGCGGGCGCGCGACACCTCGCTGGTCGGTCGACAGACACCCGGATGCGGGCGGGATCAGGTCGACCGCGGCGCTGCCGGCACCCGGCGCGATCGTCTGCGTGGGCCCACCGTTGTCTCGCAGCACCTCGAGCTTCGGATCCGCCTCGACCCCGGGGCACGTCACGTCGCCAAACGTGAGGTTGTGCCCGCCGTCGGTGATCGAGCCCGAGCAGTTCGCGCCGAAGTTCCCCGCGACGATCGAGTTCTGCAGTCGCGTACAGACCCCCAGACAGCTCGTGTTCTGCTCAAATACGCCGCCACCGCTGCCGAGTTGACCGTCAGCACCCCGAGCGCCCGTCCCGCCGAACACCAGTCCGCCGGCGCCGCCGACCCCGCGGAGGTTGTCCGATACGGTCACCTCTCCTAACGAGGCAAACGCGCCGATCGCGACGGCGAGTCCGCCACCGTCGCCGCCGTCTCCACCGTTGCCGCCGTTGCCCGGTCCACCGGTATTGCCGCCCACGCCCCCGTCTCCGGCGAGATTGCTGCTCAGGGTGCTGTCGGTTGCCGTCAGCGATGAGAACGCGGCGCTGAACACGCCGCCGCCCCACCCACCCGTATTGCCGTTACCCCCAGTCGTGCCGGCGCTTCCGGGTCCGCCGAACCCGGCAGAGTCGGCGCCGACCGTGCTCCGTGTGAGGGTGAGCGCGCCTGCGTTGTAGATGCCGCCGCCTGCCCCACCCGCCCCACCGTCGTAACCGGGTCCAGCCCCGGGAGCGCCACTTCCGGCGCCGTCGTAGATCACCTCGCTGTCTGTGAGCGTGAGCGTGCCGCCGTTGTAGATCCCGCCGCCGTCGCCGCCCGGGCCGCCGGGACCGGCGGGGCCGTTGAGGGGATCAGGGTGCCCGCCGCCCGCTCCGGCCTGGTTGTCTGCGATCACGACGCGAGTCAGGCCGAGCGAGCCGACGTTTCTGATCGCACCGCCGCTGTCGCCCTTCCCGCCGGCGGTGCCGGCGCCTCCGGGTGCGCCCGCGGGCGCCCGACCGCCACTGATCGTCAGATCGCCGATGCTCACGCTCGCGCCGCCGGCGACGTCCATCACCCGGTCACCGAGCCCCGTCGCGTCGATCGTCGTGACACCCTCCGCGACCCCTGCGATCGTCAGATTTCTCACCGTCCCCGCGATGTCGAGATCGCCGCCCGCGTTGGAGTCCTCCCCGGGGCCCGGAAGCGATAGCCGGTATATCCCCGGCCCCAGACTGATGACGTTCGATCCCCCGCCGGTGCCGCTGCAATCGCTCCCCGGCTGAGGCGAGTTGACCGCGGAGATCGCCTCACGCAGCGAGCACGAGCCGTCGCCGGGGGTGGTCTCATCCGCCCTGGTCGTGACCTGGACCACCCCGGCACGCGCCGGGGCCGCCGCCACCAGCAACCCCGCGAGCAGGACGAGCAGCAGCACGATGCCGCGGCCCGCGCCGACCGCTGCATCCCTCGATTCCACGTTCGCGCTCGTCTTGCTGGGCTCAATCAGATCACGCATCGGGTAGTCCAGACCACAAAGGCGGTGATCGCAATCTGGCGGAACGCGGTGATGCTGTCGCGGACGCTGTGCACGAACGCCGGCGTGTCGCCGGCGAGCGCGGCTCGGTCCTGCTCGTTGATCACCGCGAGCTCGGCGCTCCGGGCGTGCAGCATCCGCGCCCAGCGGCCGCGTGCTGCCGGTGGCTGGCCGAGCGCTCGCAGTCGCGCAATCAGCATTTGAAAGATCGGACGGGGGTCACCCGGGCCGGTGAAGAACGCGCCGACCTGGGGCAGCAGCCTAGGATCGGGATGCAGCGGATCGAAGTTGGAGAACGGGAACGGTGGGAGCGCCGCCAACTGTTCAGACGCGCGGGTGCAGATCTGGTCGGCGTGGGCGATGACGTTTGCGTTGGCGGCGGGGACGACGACAACCGCGACGCGCAGGACCGTCCCGGCTTTCGGCGTGACCGTCGCGGTGACCAGCGTCTCGCGGTCGCCGATGTCGCGCACCGCAGCCGTGCCGTGAGCGCCGCGATACGCGCCGCTATCACCGGTGAGCTTCCAGTGGTGCACGGCTTCGCTCTCGCGCGAGGGGCCGGCGACCTCGAGCCGCCCATCGGCGGTGCGACCGAAGCCGCTGCAGCGCTCGAGCGCGTCACCACCGGCGAGGATCCGGGTCCACGTGCAGGTGAACGCGAACTGCCCGACGGTACGCCCGGTGCTATTGCGCAGCACTCCGCTCGCGATCTGCCGATGGCCGACGTGGTTCGCATCCGGCCCGGCCCGCAGCAAATGGGTGAAGCTGGCATCAAGAAGTAGGGTCAGGGAGCGACCGGAATGCGACTCGAGGTTCGGCTCGAATCGCCCGAGAGCGGCTAGCGGCGCGCTCGCGACAATCGCGACAATCGCAAACGCGCCCCGGATCAGTCTGTTACTCGATGCGAGTTGCCACACCGCTGCCGATCGACGAGTCGCCCTGGCCGGCTCCGGCATCCCGATCTGCTTGCCAGCGGACGGTGGGCGGTCTGGTCGGTGGTCCCTCACAGACGTCATGGTGTGCGAGCTGGACGCTCAGCGCATCGTGTGACCCCGTATGAAATTTCGCTCCAGAGTCGGCTGGATCAGGTGTGTTCAGCTGCCGGCGGCGGGCTGAGCGCGCCAGCGAGCTGCTCGCGCGACTTTATGTCGAGCTTTTGGTAGCAGTGGCTGAGATGCGTAACCACCGTGGGGTGTGAGACGAATAGCGACTGAGCTATCTGACGGTTAGTGAACCCCTGGGCCGCAAGTTGGGCGACGCGGAGCTCGCTGGGAGTGAGCGCCTCCACGCCCCCGATCCGAGCCCGACGTGGTCGCGCGCCGGTGATCAGCAGCTCGGCACGAGCATATGCGGCGAGCGCTTTCCCGCCGCAGCGATCAGCCAGATCCAACGC
Source organism: uncultured Actinomycetota bacterium (assembly GCA_963801435.1). Classification (GTDB taxonomy): domain Bacteria; phylum Actinomycetota; class Thermoleophilia; order Solirubrobacterales; family Solirubrobacteraceae; genus Palsa-465. The sequence continues at coordinate 127,615 of CAWDFE010000020.1, read as the reverse complement.
TTGGCGCAGCGCCTGCTGCGCTTCGCGGCGTTTACCGTCTCGCCTGAGCGCTGCGCCGAGGTCAGCGAGCGCGCGTGCGTGTTCGAGCCGCGCTGGTGATAGCTCGAGGTGCGCCACCGCGTCGCGCAGGTATTCGATACCAGCGCTGCCGCCTTGGATCACACCCGCAGCGCGCAGCGAGCGCCCGAGCGTGCTACCGGCGCCGAACCGACGTGCGGCGGACAGCTCGTCGGCGAGCAACCGCTTTGCCTCGTCGTGCCGGCCCAGGCCGGCGAGCGCGACCGCCGCGGTCGAGCGGCAATGCGCTCCTGCCGGGTTGGTGATCCCCAGGCTGGCGAGCAGCTCGTCTGCTGCGAGCAGGTCGTCGATTCCAGCTTGCGCGTTTCCCTGAGCAAGTCGCAGTCGCCCGCGGCTCTGGATCAGCGGAAAGAACTGCCACGCGCGGGGGATGTCCTCGGCGAAGCCGCTGCGGGCGAGCGCTTGCTCGGCGCCTGGCGTGTCGCCCGCTTCGAGCAGGGCGTCGACCAACCGCGCGTACAGCCCGCCGACGAGCAGGCTCTGGCCGAACTGGCGGCCGGCGTCGATCGACGCTTGGGCGTCGGCGATCGCATCCGGGATCGCGCCGAGGAGATACTGCAGTTGCGAGCGCCGCGACGAGACCAGGGCGAACAAGATCGGCGATCCGTGCCGCTGGGCTCTCGCGGTCAGCTCGTCATAGCCGTGCATCGCGTCCGCGTACTGCTCACTTAGTGCAAGCGCCCAGATCCCATTCAGCACCGACAGTGAGCTCCCCGGCGGCTCAGCGACGAGCTGACCGCGAGCAAACGCCCGGCTGGCGAGATCAGCGACCGCGCTGACGGGCTCGCAGTTCAACGCCGCCGCGCAGGCGAGCTCGGCGAGAATCAGCCGCTCGCCGCGCGTCTGTCCGCGAAGATGCCGCGGGATCCGCTCTACATGTCGCCTGGCAACCTCGGCATGGACGACGTCCGTGCGTGCGATGCTGATCAGCTGCGCCTCCAGCCGCCAGCGCAGGTCCGGATCGAACTGCTCGGTCTCCTCGACGGCCTGCTCAAGCGTGCTGATCGCCTCGCTCGAACGGCCGGCTACGAGGTATCCGACGCTCAGATCGAACGCCAGCTCTGCCCGCTGTCGCGGCTCGGAGGTCAGCCGCATCGCGTCGATCACGTGCTCGGCCGCGGTGGGATCACCGAGCCGGGCCTCGACAAGCCCCAGGCGCCGCAGCACGAGCGCGCGCCGATCGGCCAGTGGCGGCTCGGCCAGCGCACGTCGCAAGTAGCCGGCCGCCGTCGCCGGCGCACCACGGACCAGCGCCCTTTCTCCAGCCTTCAGCAGCAGGTCGATCGTCCACCGCTCACCGGCGGGCTCGCTGGCGAGAAGGTGCGCAGCGATCGCGTCAAGGTCCGCGTCCTCGCCCGCTAACAGGCTCGCTGCCCTGCGGTGAAGCTGCGCGCGCTCACCTTCTGGCAGCTCGGCATACAGCGCCGTGCGCACGACCGGATGAATCAGTCGCAGTGGACGGCCCGTGTCGAGCAGCCCCGCGGCAGCAAGATCGTCCGCGGCCGCGGCAGCCGCACCCAGATCGAGGCCCGCGAGCGCTGCGGCGTGTCGAAGCTCGGCCTCGGCGCCGAGCACTGCGACACAGCGCGCCAACGCCGCGGCGTCGTGCGAGAGCCGTCCTAGACGGACCACGACGCTGCGGGCGATCCCCTCGGGTGCGAGCGAGCGGATCTGCCCGGCCGAAGCCACGGTCGGTGAGAGCCCGTCCGCGCTCGCCGATGCGATCAGCTCTGTGAGCAAGAACGGGTTACCGCCGGTCACCCGATGGCAGGCGGCGCAGAACGCTTCCTCGGGATCCTGATCGAGTAAGCGCGCGATCAGGGTCCGTGACGCGAACTCGCTCAGCGCTCGCGGTCGGATCAATGACACGTTCGCTTCATCGCGCAACAGCACGAGCGGCTCTGGCCAGTCGCCCGCACTGGCCGGCCGAGCACCCGAGCACCAGCGTGACCGGCATATCGCCAAGCCGACGCGCCATAAACAGAAGCCACCGCAGCGAGGGCTCGTCCGCCCAATGCGCGTCATCGACGACAAGCACCAGCGGCTGGCTGATGGCGAGCCCGGCGCAGAGCCAGTAGAGCCCGTGCAGGCGCGCAAACAACGCCTCCCCGGAGCTCGAGGACGACAACGCGACCCGGGCGCTCGGGTCGACGATCGTGCTCGCCAACGCGGCGGCCCCCGACATCAGCGAACCCCGCTGTGCGGGATCAAGCACCGCGACCGCCGGAGCAAACAGCTGCGCCGCGATCCCGAACGGAAACGACCGCTCCAGCTCACCGCCACACGCCACCAACACCCGCATCGGCTGATCGCGCGCGACCTGCGCCACCGCTTGCAGCAGACGGGTCTTGCCCACGCCCGCCTCGCCCTCCAGCAGCAGAACACCACCGACCCCGCCCGACCCGCGAGCTACCAGATCGGCGATTGCCGCCAGCTCCGCCTCGCGTTCAAGCAGCTCACCCGCATGTTCGCGCGCAACAGTCAACGTCGCTCCCTGGACCCGAGTCTGGCACGCCGCGACCTCCCCGGCCAACCCAAAACATCATGCGGCGCGTGCTGATGCCAAAAAGCACCCAACGGGCGACAATCGACCCGGCATGACCCCGACACCGATTCACCTCCGGATCGAACTCGATCCCACCGCCGAGCCGATCACCGGCACGCTGCAGCAACAGCCGCACGGATCCACCAAGCACTTCCACGGCTGGCTGCAGCTGACAGAAACACTCCAAGCCATCAGACACGCCCACGCTCAGCCCTCGCGGAGCGCTCCCCTGCGATTCCACCGAAGACCCTCCGCGCACCAGTCATCGAACCTCCCCACCCGACCCGGACGGGCACTGATGCCGGACGCCGTCGTCGTAGGAGCAGGCCCCGCCGGCCTCGCGGTCGCCGCTCAGCTTCGGCGTCGTGGCCTGGCCGCGGTGATCCTCGAGCGCGGCGATGCCCTCGGTGCGAGCTGGCGGGCGCGCTATGACGGCCTACGGTTAAACACCTACCGCGCGTTCTCGCACCTACCGGGGATGCGCCTGCCGCGTGACGCCGGCCGGTACGCGACACGCGAAGCTTTCATCGCCTATCTCGACCGCTACGCGCGCGATAACGATCTCGAGGTCAGACTCGGTGTCGAGGCACAGCGAATCGAGCGCGATCGCGATCACGGCTGGACGGTGATCTGCCCGGACGGCCCCGTCGCCTCCCCGAACGTGGTGGTCGCGACCGGCTGGGACGCGGTACCCCACCTGCCCGAGTGGACCACCGAGTCGGTGTTCGCCGGCCAGCTGCTGCACACCTCGCAGGTACGGGATTTGCACACGTTTGCCGGCCAGCGGGTGCTCGTGGTCGGCGCCGGCAACAGCGGCATCGACCTAGCCGGGCTGCTGGTGCGCGCCGGCGCGAGCGTCACGGTGTCGATGCGCACGCCGCCGAACATCTTCCCTCGCGACTGGCTGGGGCTTCCGCTCGGCCCGATCGTGCTGATCGCCGAGCACCTGCCGCGCGGCCCCACCGACCTCATCGGCCGGTTCATCCAATGGCAGCTCTACGGGAACCTCACTTCCTTCGGGATCCCATCGGCGCCCCAAGGGTTCATGACCGGCTTCCGGCGGGCAGGAATCAATCCAGCCGTCGACGACGGCTTCGTCAGCTCGCTCAAGTCCGGCCGCTCGCGGATCGTCGGCCAAATCGAGCGACTGGACCACGACGGCGTGATCCTGACAAACGGGGAGCACCTGCGCGCGGACACCGTGATCTGCGCGACCGGCTACCGCCGCGGCCTGCAGAAGCTCGTCGGGCACCTCGGCGTCCTCGACGATCGCGGCGCGCCGCGCTACCGCGACGGCGCGCCCTGCAACCCCGAGACACCCGGTCTGTACTTCGCCGGCTTCCGCATGGCGCTCAGTGGATCGATACGCGTCGCGGGCACGCACGCCCGCCGTATCGCCAAGGCGATCACCACCGACACGTGAGCGAGATGGCCGGCACTCACACTGCGTTCATGAGCGGATCGGGGCCGAGCCGCACGGCGAGGATGGCGGCGGTCGCCAGAGCGCTTCATCTGTTCGCTCATGGTCCGCGCGCGTTGCTCACCGACTGGCTGGCGTGGCCGCTCGTTGGTGCTGTTGCCGAGACGATTGCGGCAGGTAGCCCCGCGCTCCTTGGGGATCTGCAGGAGCCGTTCATGACCTGGTTCGCGGCGCGCTCGCGGATTACGGAGGACTGGCTGGCGGCGAGCGGGGCCGGGCAGTACGTGATCCTGGGCGCTGGCCTCGACTCCTTCGCGTGGCGCCAGCAATCGCGCATCCGAGTGTTCGAAGTTGATCGGCCGGCGACCCAGGCTTGGAAAGCAGCGCGAGTTGCTGCCCTGGGTCTACGCGTCCCTGAAGAGCTGGTGTGGCTCCCGGTCGATTTCGAGCAGCAACGTCTTGGTGCGGGCTTGGCAGACGCGGGGCTCAAGCCCGCGGAGGAGTTGTTTGTCAGCTGGCTAGGCGTCATTCCGTACCTGACTGAGGACGCGATCACGGCCACGTTGCGCGACCTCCCTCCGTGCCTGCTGACCGTGGCATATGTGCCTCCCGCGGACAGCTGGGACGCAGTTGCCCAGCCGCCTGGCGCTGCGCTCCAATCGCAGGTACGCGAATTGGGGGAGCCATGGCTCTCGCTCCTGACTCGCGATCAACTCGTGACGGTGCTCGCTGACGCAGGCTTCACCCTCGTCGAGGAGCTTGGGGCATCCGATGTGCAAGATCGCTACGGCTTACGAGCAGTCCACCACGAGCGGCTTGCGATCGCGTGCAAGGAAGCATGAGTTGATCCTGGATTCCCCCGCGGCTCCGATCAGGCAGCCGCTCACGGTGCGGTCCGGCGATGCTGTGGAATCGATCCGTCGTGCGACGCGCTGCTCAACCACGCGCCCTCGTTTCCCCACATCGCCAAGGTCAACATCGCGACCCGCGCCGAGCTCGCCGTCGGGGCAACGCGCCGGACGCCCGAACACCCGAGCCCGAGATGACAACAATGCGCACGCAAGCGTTCGACGCTGCACAAGCCGCCCTGCTCGCCGAGTACAACGTGGTCGCTGAGGAACGGAGGATTCGGCTCGCGGACCCCCCGCTGTCTGTCCACGTTCTCGAGGCCGGCGCCGGCGAGCCGGTCCTGCTCGTCCACGGCAGCGGGATGTCGGCGGCTACCTGGAACGCGCTGGCGGCACAACGCGATCGCGACGTTTCGGTCTCGCTGGATCAGTCGCTGAGCGTCCGCTCGGGCTCGCGCTCGCGGACTGTCGTGGTCGCGAGCAGGGTGAGCGCCCGTTCGCTGGGGCTGCCGGGCGCGGCGTGGTAGATCGAGAGCGTCTGGCGGTCGCTGTCCGGGATCGGCAGCTTTGCGTAGGACAGCTCGAGGCGGCCGACCTGTGGGTGGTGCATTACTGTCTTGCCGCTGCCCTTGGGGCGGGCGTCGTGGCGCGCCCACAGCTGCCGGAACTCGTCGCTGCGTAGCGAGAGCTCCCCGACGAGCTCGGTGAGTCGCGGATCGTCGATGTCAGCGCCGACGTTGGCGCGCAGGGCGGCGACGGTGCCGCCGAGCGATCGCTCCCAATCGGGCCTTAGCTCGCGCCGTCGCGGATCGAGGAATGCGCCCTTGACGAGGTTTTCGCCGACGGTGAACCAGGGCGCGAGCGCGGTCGCCAGCGGGTTGGCGGCGAGCACGTCGAGGTAGCGACCGAAGACGTAGGCGGGAGTGGTCGGCCACGACATGATCAGTTGCGTGATCGCATCGGGGGCTCGCTCCGGCCGGCTGCTGCGACGTCGCCGCTGTGCTGGCGGCTGGGCGAGGCGGTGCAGGTGGGCGGTGGCGTCCTCGTCGAGCTGCAGGGCTCGCGCCAGGGCGTCGAGCACCTGCGCGGAGGGATGCTGATCGCGGCCCTGCTCGAGACGGATGTAGTAGTCGGCGCTGACACCGGCGAGCATCGCGACCTCCTCGCGCCGTAAGCCGGGGGTGCGGCGGCGCCCGAGATCGCGAAGGCCGACGTCGTCGGGCTGGACGAGCCCGCGTCGTGCCCGGAGGTACTCGCCGATCACGTTGCTCGCGGGCATGCCGTACTCACGATACGACGCCTGAGCCGGCTCAGCGTGGGGCTGTCACTACCAGGATCAGGAGATCTCTGGTGCGCGCCGGCGACCCGTTCGACACTGCTGCCATGACTGAGAACACCGTGATTCACACAGGCTTCGGCGCCGACTCCACGATCTGGGACGTTGCCGAGGGCGTCGATCTCTCCGACCGGCGCGCGATCGTGACGGGCGCATCCTCGGGCATCGGGATCGAGACCGCGCGAGCGCTCGCCGCCGCGGGTGCTGACGTCACGCTCGCCGTTCGCGACACGACCGCCGGCGAGCGGACCGCTGCGGATATCCGCGCCTCGACCAGCAATGAGGCCGTACGCGTCGTCAGACTCGACCTCGCTGACCTCGACTCCGTGCGTGCCTTCGTCGCCATGTGGGACGGGCCACTGCACCTGCTCATCAACAACGCCGGCGTGATGGCGCTGCCCTCGCGCCAGCTGACCGACCGCGGGTGGGAGCTCCAGTTCGCGACCAACCACCTCGGGCACTTCGCGCTGACCGTCGGGCTGCACGATGCGCTGGCCTCCGGCGCGCAAAGCAACGCCGAGGCACGGATCGTCTCGCTGAGCTCGCGCGGCCATCTGCGCTCGCCGGTCGTGTTCAACGATCTGCACTTCAGTGAACGGCCGTACGACCCGTGGCTCGCCTACGGCCAGTCAAAGACAGCCAACACTCTGCTCGCGGTCGAGGCACACCGGCGGTGGTCTCCCGAAGGCATCACGGCCAACGCCGTCCATCCAGGCGCGATCTTCGAGACGAACCTCAGCAGGCACATGAGCCCCGACGTGCTCGTGCGAGTGTGGACCCAGGTCCGCAAGCGTCAAGAGCAGTCCGGCGGATTCGGCCTCAAGACTCGTGAACAGGGCGCCGCGACTTCGGTCCTTGTCGGCACCTCGCACCAGCTCGATCGGATCGGCGGGCGCTACTTCGAGGACTGCAACGAGGCGCCGATGCTGCCCGCCGACTTCTCGCCTGAAACCGCGAGCGGGGTCGCCCCGTATGCGCTCGACCCGGAGAACGCCGCCCGGCTTTGGGAGCTCTCCGAGCGCTTGATCGCACACACGCCCTAACCACACCGCAAGCGTCGTGGTTCAGTGCGCTCGTGAGCTCACAAGCGCTATCGACCTCCCGACCGCCAGGATCCGCGCGAGTGTTTTGGCGACCACGCGCAACTCCGTGACGCTGCAGTGCTAGCCGCAAGCGAGCAAGCAGACGGCCGGGAGGCTGCAATTCGTGCCAGTGCTCCTTCGACGCACAGGCAGAACTTTCGCTTCTTTCGAGTCGGGCGGGTCACACTTCTCACATTCAGCGAGACGGGGCTACCCGTGGTGAGCGGCGGGCTGGTGGTGGACAGCGACGTAACCTCGCCTTGATTGGTCGTGCCACAGCCGGGCGGTTGAGGCAGCCTGGCTCTGCGACGGGGGCGGGTCAGTCGTGGGTCCGGAAGATCGGCCAGGCGATCTCGGTGTCCCATTCTTCGGAGTTTGTGGTTTCGGTGATGCCTCGGAGGTAGTTTTCGCGTAGTGGGCCGTCAACGCTGATCTCGTGCTTGATCACGTATGCGCCGAGTTTCCCGTAGGTGAGGTCGATATCGCTCAGGGGGCCGTGGTGCCGGGCAACCGCGAGCTCGGCGCCGGGAATCAGCAGTGAGACGGTCCGTCCGATCGGTTTGACGGTTCCGCGGGTGGGGATGAACACGGTCGCCTGGCCGCGGCTGTGTTGGAAGATCTCGCTCGCGTACAGGCCTCCGGCTGGCCCGCTCGCGATGAGGCTCTGGGCCCGGAGGGTCGCGTGCAGTTCGCCGAGAGCTCCTTGCCACCAGGCGAAGATGTCGTCGCGATCGACGGTTTGTTCGATGCCGATCGCGGGGGTCGCCTCGACGGTGCGGTGCTCGATCGGACGTGACGGTTCAGGTTGCAGCAGGTCGCGCAGCTCGCCGACGGCCTCACGGGTTTGGGCGAGCTCGAGCTCGAGCCGATCGAGGTGCTCGACGATCAGTCGGTTGCGCTCCTCGGAGTCGGGCGCGGCGAGAACAGACTTGACATCCGCGACCGGCATCTGCAGGCCCCGGAGTCGGCGGATCACCTGCGCGAGCGGGATCTGCTCCTCGGAGTAGTAGCGATAGCCGTTGTCCGGGTCCACTTCGCTTGGCTCGAGCAGCCCGACCTCGTGGTAGTGGCGCAGCGTCTTGACGGTGAGGTGCGAGGCGCGGGAGAAGTCGCCGATCGTGACGCGCGTCCTCATGGGCGCAGTATCGACCCTCCCCCTGCCGGAGGGTCAAGTCGACATCTGGCCCTTGACTCTCCGGTGGGTGGACGCCGCAACGTTCTCGGTGTCGCCGTCCCGGCGGCAACGCGACCACAATCAGGAGGTTCCGATGATCGACACCAGCAGCGCCTCAGGGCTCGAACGGGTCCCGGAGGTGATCCGCCGCTACTTCGTGCTCGACGCCGAGCGCGAGATTGACTCGATCGTGGCCCTGTTCAGCGATGACGCAACCGTCGTCGACGAGGGCGAAACGCGTCACGGGACGACCGCGATCCGCGCCTGGCAGACAGGGCCAGCGTCGCGATACACGTACACGACCGAGGTCCTCGGCGCCGACGCGCTCTCCGCAGACCGGTTCGTGGTCACGGGCCGGCTGACGGGCAATTTTCCCGGCGGCACCGCCGAGCTGAAGTGGGACTTCACCCTCGCGGGAGATCGAATCAGCCAGCTCGTCATCGCGCCATGACGAGCGCATCGAGCGTCCAGACCGAGAATCTCGCCGGCAAGCGCGCGCTCGTCACCGGCGGCACACGAGGAACCGGCGCCGTCGCCGCACGCCTCAAAGCCGCCGGGGAACACGTCACCGCGACCGGCCGGCACCCGGTGGAGCACCTCGCCGCGGGACGAGTTCGTCCCCGCTGACATCACCACCGTCGAGGGGACCGACACGGTGATCGAGCAGATGGCCCACCACGGCGGCGCGGACATCATCGTGCACGTCGCCGGCGGCGGTGCATCCGCCTCGTCCGGCGGGTTCGCGACGCTCACCCCAGAGCTATGGCACCGCACCCTGCAACTCAACCTTCTGGGAGCAGTCCGCGTCGATCGCGGTCTGATCCCAGCGATGATCGAAACCGGGGCCGGGTCGATCGTCCACATCACCTCGATCCAGCGGAAAATGCCCCTCTACAACGCGACACTCGCCTACGCGGCAGCCAAAGCCGCACTCACGACGTACAGCAAAGGCCTGGCCAACGAACTCGCCCCGCACGGCATCCGCGTCAACACCGTCTCACCCCGGCTTCATCGAAAGCGGCGGAGCCGAACGACTGATCGCAACCATCAGCCACGGACATCAGATCGACCGTGACGAGGCACTGCGAAGATCATGGACTCACTCGGCGGGATCCCGCTCGGCCGACCCGCGCGCCCAGAAGACGTCGCCGAACTCGTCGCCTTCCTGGTCTCCGACCGCGCCTCAGCAATCACAGGTGCCGAACACATCATCGACGGTGGAACGACCCCGACCATTTGAGCCCAGCCAAGAACCCGACAACACGCCTGGCGCCCCAGGAGTCCCGCTCTTCCTTGACGGCGAGTGAAACCGGCGAACCAGGCTGCGCCTGCAACGCGCGGATTCCGCGCCTCAGCGGCCGGCTCCCGCGTCGAGGCGGGCTCCGGAGCTGCGAGCGCCCCGCTGGCCGCGCGGAGCGGGACGCTCGTCGTCAGCGGCGAGATACTCGTCGCAGAGCCAAAGCACGGCCAGTCACGGTGCGCGCATCCGGCGCGGAGATCGCCGTCGATGTGGCCGCTCAAGCGCTGCGGCTAGCCCGGCACCAGCAGCCCGTGTTCGCCGGCGAGTCGTCTAATCGACTCGGGTTCCATCACGAGCTCGTACCGCGCCGCGAGCTGCCCGAGAGCCGCCAGGTCGGGAGGCCCTGGGCTGGCGAGGATCCCGCCCAGTTCTGCGAAGTAGCTCTCGAAGCCACCGGGGCTGATGACTTCAAGGATGCGCGCTGGCTGGTCGGTGGGGTTCCAGAACGCATGCCGAAGGCCGCGCGGCTTGACGACAATTTCCCCCGGCCCGGCCTGGAACGCGTCGCCCTCGACTTCGACGCCGATCGTCCCCTCGAGCACCAGCGAGTACTCGTCCTCGCGGGCGTGCGTGTGCACCGGCGCACCGAGTGCCCGTGGCGCAAGCGGGTGCTCGAGCATCGAGAACCTCCCCTCGCTGGCTTCGCCCTCGAGCAGCAGGACGGCCCCGAGCGGCCCCTCCACTAGCACTCGCCGGTCATCGAGGCAGCGCTTGTACCTGCTGCTCACCATCGTCTCATCTCCTCTCCTCCCATGGGTCGGACGTCGCGAGAGACTCTAGATGCGCGCGTGCGACGCGCGGTGAGCACCGGGGGTGCGTCCGTGACTACTGCACCAACGGAATCGCAGGGAGGACGCCGGGCTCTCGCCTGAGGCGACCGCACCTCTCGGAAACGCGAGCGAGGCGTATCTGATCTGACGGCAGCGATGCGAGGCCGTCGCGGAGGTCGCTGGACACGGCATCGCGGCGCGCCTCCAGTGATCACTGAGATCCGCTGGCTGTCGATCCTGGCGCTCGACTACCTTCCGAGCGGTGTCGCTCACGAGTCGCTCACCGCTGCTGAGATTCGTCCAGCACGCGAAACTCCGCAGCGACGGCCGCGGGCCGGAAGCGCTGCTGGATGTCGGTCAGCGAAGGCGATTTGGGGTGAGGAGATGCAGCACATAACCGACCGCCTAACAGTGGCGTTCGCATGCGGTCTTGTCCGAGGTGTCGACGGACCCCAACTCGTCGTGGGGGTCGGCCGAGGGGCCGTGCGCGACCGTGAATCCCACTTACGCGGGAGCGTTCGTCCAAATGCGGCCTGAAGTCTCGCCGACGACCGCGGCGAGCGAGACTGGAATTCACGGTTAGATCCAGGCAATCCGGCTCTACGGAACCGGGAGATCGAAGGATCTCGTGGTCACCGACGAGGAGCTGTATCTCGTGTTACCCGGGCGCGCATCCTTCGAGGTCGACGGTGAGCAGCTCGACGCGCCCGCGGGGGACGTTCGGCTTTGTGCCGCCCGGCGTCAAACGTACAGCGTTCGGAGCGGATCCAGACACGACGATCATCGCGGTGGGGGGTGTTCCCGGAAAGCCGCACGAGCCTGGAGGCTGGGAGCTGTTTGCGCCAGTGCGGCCACTCTACGAAGCCGGCGATTACGGTGAGGCGGCGGATCGAGGACGCGAGCTGCTGGCGGGCGACCCACGGTACGCCGACCTGTTCTATAACGTCGCTTGCTGCGAAAGCCTCGCCGGCCAGAAGGGCCAGGCCATCGCGCACTTTCGGCGGGCGATCGAACTCTCGGAGCGGACCCACCCGTTCCTTGAAGGCGATTCCGACCTCGATCCGACCCGCCAGGACCCCGCCTTCAGGGACTGCTCGCAGTGACTTCGCTCCGCGACGCCGCAGCGCAGTCCTCACACGGAATGCGCCACGACGCTCGTCCGCGGCGAGGCTGCCTGTCCTGGCATCTCGGGCACCGGGGACGCCGGCCACCCGGCCCTCCTTCCGTTTCCCGGCGTGCATCTCGGAGTCCGAGTCCCAGCCCTCGTTTGCGCGGAACGCAGGGCTCGTCGCAGAAGCCCATCGATCAGCGGACGTTCCCCAGCGTCCGCGAAGGGCGGTCGGGTGCGGCAGCGCGCCGTCGCACAGGGGAACGCTCTGCGAACAGCGCCGCGACGACTGCCGGTACGTTTCGCGATGCTGCATGCATTGCCGAAGCGGCACCAAGTGGGGGTCGTTTCGTTCGATGAACTCGACCAAGTCCGACACGCGCTCTCGCTCGGCGGTCGAGCTGGCCCGGCTTGAGGCGATTCGTGGCGACGAATGTGGCCGGCGAGGGGATGGCGGCTCCTTCACCCGGTCTACGTCGCGTGGGTGATACGCCTGATATGCCCGATCGGTCTGAGCAGCGGATCGGACGAAATAGGGGTGCGATCGCGGAAAAGGGGGTAAGCGTGGGCTAACGACCCGGGACGGATGGACCACTATGGACAGCCCGGGACTAGCAAATGAGTGTCGAGCGATGCTCCTGCGTACTCCTCGCATGTGAGGTTTCGGCGTGGTGTGTGTTCTGGCTGCTCGTCACGAGGAGCGGTGCTGAGATTAATCTCGCGCCGAGAGAGAGGAGGGTTTTGCCTCATGGCAACCATTTCCGCGCCCACGCGACCCGCCCGACCGCGATCGGCCCTTACGCGATCGGAACTGCAGGAGGCTGATCTCGAAGGCCGGCCTCTGAGTCCGACGACCCTGAACTGGGGCAACTCGGCGCCGCTCGCATTGGCGGCCTTCGCCGTCACCACGTTCATGCTGAGCATGACTAACGCGAACCTCATCTCACCGGCTGTAAAACCAGTGGTGTTCGCTGTTGCGCTGATGTTCGGCGGCCTCACGCAGGTGATCGCGGGCATCATCCAGCTACGGACTGGCAACACCTTCTCTGGCGTTCTGTTCACTGGCTTTGGCGGCTTCTGGCTGTCTCTGTTCGCCGTGGCACAGTGGTTCCTAAAGGCCGTACCGGCCGCCCAGACGGGGCATGCACTGGGGCTGTTTCTGTACGCCTTCGGGATATTCGCGGTCGTCATGTTTGTGGCGTCGTTCCGCACGAACGCCATCGTCGTCCTGTCCATAGGGATTCTCGTGGCGGCGTTCTTCCTCCTCGCCGCCGGCAACTACGGGGCTCACGCCACCTTGATCCACTGGGGCGGCTACCTCGGTCTGGCCGCCTCGGCATGCGCCTTCTATCTGGCTCTGTCGGAGCTCTGCGAGGTCTCGTACGAGCGGACGATCTTCCCGGTCGGGTCTCTCGCCAGGCACTAACCCGCCAGCAAGATGCGACGCTGCGCGGCGAACGATTGTTCCTGCGCAGCGTCGCTTGGCAACAACGTGAGCGAGACTTCCCGGGGAATCCCGGCCGGTGTCGGATGGTGTCACGGGACGTTGACGAGGGCTCGGGCGATGCCCACGGTTTACGGAGGTGTTATCGAGCTCGGGGCGATCGATCCTTGTGGTGATAGGTGATGGCTTGTCACGAAAGCGGGGAAGACTCCAAGCAACTTACGCTGGGAAAGGATCCATGACCGAGATCACTGATTTACCAGATGTTCGACTGGCCCACCGGACCGATCTCAGCCCGTTGAGTTTTTTGGAGCGGAGCGAGTTCGTCTATCCGGACAAAGTCGCCGTGGTGCACGAGGACCGGCGCTACACCTATCGCGAGATGGGTCAGCGAGTGCGTCGGCTCGCGTCCGCGCTACTCGGCGCGGGCTTGGAGAAGGGCGATCGGGTGGCGTTTATCGCCCCGAACATCCCCGCTCTGCTTGAGGCGCATTACGGGGTCCCAGCGGCTCGCGGCGTGCTGGTGGCGATCAATTATCGCCTGAACCGCGAGGAGGTTCAGTTCATTCTCGAGCACTCGGGCGCACGCTTTGTGTTCGTCGATCACGAGTTCGAGGAATTGGTGTCTGGCGAGGGGTTCGAGCAACTGGTCCGGATCGACGACACGGGTCGCCCCGGCGATCCGTATGAGGAGTTCCTGGCGGAGGGGTCGACCGATGCCCTGTCGACCAGGCTTGAGGACGAGGCCGAGCCGATCTCAATCAACTACACGTCGGGCACCACCGGGCGTCCCAAAGGAGCCGTGTACCACTATCGCGGCGCTTATCTCAACGCGCTGGGCGAGGTGATCGAGACCCAGCTGACGCCGAGCAGCGTGTACTTGTGGACCCTCCCGATGTTTCATTGCAACGGTTGGTGCTTCACCTGGGCGGTGACGGCGGTCGGTGGTCGCCACGTCTGTCTGCGCACGGTCGACCCCGGGCGCATCTGGGAGTTGTTCGACGCTGAGGGCATCACCCACTACAACGGTGCGCCCACGGTTCAGGCGTCGCTGCTGGACCATGAGAACGCGCACGAGCTGGATCGAGTCGTGATCACTACGGTGTCGGGGTCGCCGCCGACGGCCGAGCTGTTCGGCCGGCTCACCGAGATCGGGATCCGACCGATCCACGTCTACGGCGCGACCGAGCTCTTCGGGCCATACACGATCTGCGAGCGCCAGGACGGATGGGACGAGCTGCCGGCCGATGAGCAGGCACGGCTACTCGGGCGCCAGGGCGTGCACTACGTCATTGCGGAGCCGGTCCGCGTGGTCGACGAGCAGGGCGAGGAGGTCGCCGCCGATGGCCAGACGCTGGGCGAGGTGCTGATGCGCGGCAACAACGTCATGACTGGCTACTTTGAGGATCCCGAGCAAACGAAGGAGACGCTGGCCGACGGCTGGTATCACTCGGGCGACCTGGCGGTTCGCCATTCCGACGGATATATCGAGCTTCGCGACCGCAAGAAGGACATCATCGTCTCCGGAGGCGAGAACATCCCCACGATCGAGGTCGAGCACGCGGTCTCCGAGCATCCCGCGGTAGCCGCGGCCGCGGTCGTCTCGATGCCCGACGAAAAGTGGGGGGAGCGGCCGAAGGCCTTCGTCGAGCTGACCGACGGCGAGCAGGCCTCCGAGGAGGAGATCCTCGCCTTTGCCGAGGAGCGCCTTCCCGGATACATGCGCCCGGCCGCGGTGGAGATTGCCAAGCTCCCCAGGACCTCCACCGGCAAGATCCAAAAGAAGGAGCTACGCGACCGCGAGTGGAAAGGCCACGAGCGCCAAATTGGCTAGTGCGGTCGAGTTAGGAACAGCTGACAAAGCAGGTGATCTGAGATCTGCACGTGCCCAGAGCGCCGCGACGCGAGGAATGCAGTCAACTGCTCGTCGCTGCACGACCGGATGTCTGGGAATGCGTTGCGCCTGACGTTCGTTCCCACGCGCACGATCTTCGGTGTGGACGAGGGCTCGCGCCAGTGGCACGGAGACTTCTGCTCGGGGCGACACGGAGCAACTGCCGAGCATCGAGCCCGTCTCAAATCGGAACCCTGAGCGAACAGCCTGGAGCGGGCCGGCTGGCCCCGGATTGGCGAGGAGCGGGTCGCTCGCTGCTCTGGTTGCTCAGCCCTCCTCGCTTCCAGCGCCAGCCGGTCCGGAAATTCAGCCAGCGTCGGAAATTCAGCCGGCGTTGCCCCTAGCCTACCTTCTGGAGGGCGGGGAACACGTAGGTCGCGCCCATTGACCCGTTCGGCGGTGGCAGGATCGAGGCTTGCGTGTTACTTGCGGGTGCGGGGTAGTAAATGCGCATTACTGCCGAGATCACGGTGGGGCACGGGGACGGCTTTCCAGGTGGGGGCACGCAGGTGGGATAGAGGCGCTCGAGGTACGCCGTCGATGGGGTCGGGATCCAGTTGCTGGCGGGTGCCTCTGGGGGCAGCGTCGGGGCCAGCCAGATCGTCATCGACCCATCGGGGTTCTTTACGAGCTTGCCGGAGGTCAGCTGCTGGGATCCCAGCTGCGACACCGGCTGGACCGGGCCCCACTGCAGGTTGACCGGACCGCCCGGGTTAGTCAGTGTGGCGAACGGACCATTCGTGCCGCTGAACTGGATCGGCACGTTGCCGGCCGATAGCGTCTGCAGCCACTGCGTCGAGACCTTGAACGAGTACGTCGTGGCCTTCGTCTTCGGGTCGATGTTTCGCGTCGGGGGGGTCGCGACGTAGTACGGCACGCCGGGTGTGAGGCCGTACTGGGCGGCGGTCGGGCCGAACAGGATCGAGGTCTGCGCGACCAGTGGGCCCCACGCGGAGGACTTGACGGTGAGGGTGTCCGTCGACGCGTCGACGGCGGTCACGGGAATGTTCGCGCTCGAGTACGCGGTGTTCAGAACGCTCGCCTGGGAGATGAACGGGGCGGCGGACTGCGTGGCATCGGGCTGGTAGACGGTGATCGACCAGAATCCCCGCGGATTGCCCTGCCTGTCGTTTACGGTCGGCGGCAGCGTACCGACGACCGGCACGGCCGGGTTGGTGACCGGCGGCATGAATGTCAGCTTGTAGGTGTTGTTGCCGTCGAGTGTGGTGGCCGACGTGCCGTTGAGGTTGTTGAGCCCGGCGTAGACGTTGTCTTGCGGGATGGTGGCCCCGCCGAAGACCACGAACACGGCTCGGCGGAGATACCCCTGGGGCGTGTTGGGGTAGGTCCCGATCCCGCTGTTGACGTAGGCCCAGTAATTGGTGGCCTGAGTCACCTGCGTCGAGCCCGCTATGGCGGCAATGTTCGCTTTCGCGTCATCCATGCCGGCTTGGAGGGCGTTGATCTGCGCTTGGCCCCAGTTGCGCGGGACCTTGAAGCCGTTCGCCGTGAGACCGAGCGGCCGGAACAGCGCCAGCGCGCCCCGTTGACCGTAGGACGGATTGCGGTAGCGCCTGCGGGCACCGGCCTGCGGAATGACCCAACTGGGCAGGGTCCTCAGCGGGATGCCATTGAGCCCGGTGCGGGCGGTAGGGAGCGGATTGAGCCTCACCGCCTCGCCCACCTGCTTGAAGAAACCCACCGCCTTCGTCGGGGCGGTGTGCCACTTCTTTGCGCGCTGTGTCTGCTCCGGCGTGGGGGTGTACTGGCCGGACTTGAAGTACTTCGGCCGATGCCCACGCGCCTCGAACTCGGCGAGAGTGCTCAGACCGAAGCGCTCGACGACGCTCTTCAGGATCGACGCGACGGACGTCCGGTCGGCGGCCGGCACGAGCGAGTCGGCACGGATCCGGGTGAGCAACCAGCCGCGGTTGGTGTCAAAGGCCATCACCCGGTAGGTGAAGCCGTGGATCCGCGCGATTCGGTCGTGAGCGTAGCGCGAGGTCGGGCCTACCAGAAGGTACGTTTGCGCGCGCCTCGACGGCGTCGTGCGGGTGCCGATGCTGCCCACGTCCTGGATAAAGGCATCGAGCAGGACGGTGACGTAGTAGTTGGTGTGCGATGGCGGGACCGTCAGCACAAGCTCCTTGGTGCCTCCACGGCCCTTCCCGCTGAGATTCAGCATCGCGTTGAGGTACAGCACCGTCGCGTCGCCGGCATTTGTGCCCTGGTTGTTCCACGCCGCCGCCGCTCCCGCGCCACCGAACGTGTTGACCGGTGCCGTCACCAGCTCGTTGTACTTCGCGAAGCGGTAGACGAACTCGGGCGCGACCCCCCAGGTATAGGCATCCTTGGCCAGCTTTTCGATCTTCGCGGGATCGGTGAGCGGCGAAACCGACCCCGAAACCGATCCGATCGATACCGAGGGAGCTAGGGCGCCCATCGAGATCAGACCTATCGCCAAGACGAGCGTCGCGGCGACGCGACGGCGTGCGAGCAGAATCTTCAACGTTACCCCCATTGATATCGACCACCGGCGAGCGCGATCCTGTGGCTAGTCTACTCCCAGCGTCGCGTGATTGAAAGAGTGGGGGGCGATGACATAGTCAAGTCGACCCCGCGACGAGAGACCGCGACCAGCGCCGGTCACACGGAACCGGACGACAGGCACCAAGAAGCGCCGCCCGTGCAGAACCCGACCTGCTATCGCAGCTGCGGACATTCTGCGCGCCCGTAAGCTGTCGCCTTTCCAGGCGCTGCGCGGCTTGTTGATCGGACAACGTCCCTACGAAGCGCTGGCGGCCTGGTGGCGGCGGCGCGGCTCCAGTTCGGCCGCGCGCCGCGTTCACACTTGCTGCGGATGCAAAGGATGACTCGGCCAGTTCGCGATCAGGCGAGCACCGCGATCGGGGCTACACATGAAAAGCGTCCCCTGTGGCTTAACCGCGCCAGCGAGTGGCACGCCGAGCGTTTGAGTGAAGGTGCTGGTCGACATCCCTCCGAACATTGTCGAGAGAGGCCTATGTCGGTAAGCGGGTTGTGAAGACGAGGATCCAGATCATGTCGGTGTTCCGCACATTCCGGATGTAGCGTGTCCACCCCGCAGGGATGAACCCGATGTCACCAGGCTCAAGCCGGCTGATGTTCTGCTGATCATCAGGGATCACGATCCCCAGTTCACCTCTCTCCTCGATCGCGTAGTCGACTTCCCAGTGCGTCGGGTGCCAGTGCGGCTCGCGCAGCGCGCCGGGCTTGAGCACGAGATACCCAGCCGAAACCTGAGCGAGCAACAGAGAAATCAAACCTTCCATGGGCTGCTTCGAAACGGGCTGATCAGGCTTCTCCTCCCGAGCCGGACGCAGCAGCAGCGCGAAGCCGTCCTGCTCTTGCTCACCCACGAGCATCTCCATCTGGATCCCGCGGCCCTCCTTGGCGCGGATCCGCGTCAGTCGACGACGTTAGGTATAGGCCTGTCGGCCGGCTAGCACCCGCCGACAACTGACGATCGCTCTGCTCGCCCGAGAGCTTCGAGGCTGGCTTGCGCTTCGCCACGGTTCCGATGGCCGCCTCGACGACGTGGCCGTGACGCCGGCGATCGCCCGGATTGTGGGCTGCGTACAACCGATGGCTACTGACAGACGACCGCGAACTCGCGGCGTCGCGCCTCCCCGACGGACGAATCTCGTACCGCCGGTAACGCCAACCTCGATCTGCTGCTTCTCGCGGCTGCGGAAGTCGTGCCCGACGACGACGTCCGACTCCGCGAGGGTCAAGAGGGTTATCCGGTCAAACGATCCGAGGCTGTCAACGGGATCTTATGGATGCTGGGCCAGGAACCTGATCTCGATCCGGCGAGGGTCCCAGAGGCGACTGGGCCGCCCGTCCGCCGTATCGCCGGCGCGACCGTAACCGACTCGACGGTGTCGCTGATCAGCCGTCGCCAAGCCGGTAACCGCTTCGCAGGCTCGCGCAGCTTGTCAATGTCGTCAGGACCGATGACATCGCTCTCGCCCACATCACCAAGTCGCGCGCGGGCGACGTGCGCGTCATCGAGCGCCGTGGTCAACTTCCCCAAGACCTCCTGGCTCGCGGGCCGGCCCAACAATCCAAGCTCCGCGAGCTGCCGAATCGTGTCATCGAGATCCACGTTGGCGCGTTGGATCGCCTCGTCCGCCTCGCGGATCTGCTGCCTGCGCGACGCGCGCGCGTCGGCCGTGGCCCAGTACGCCCGGACCGCGTCCAGCACCATCGCCTCGACCCGGTCGGCCTTGACCGCCGCTCGTCGCCGGCACCGGTCAGCGCTCGTGTCGCCGCGGCGGTAGCTGCCACTGTCGGAGTTGATCACCATCCGCGACCCGCACGTCCCGCACCGCAGCACCCCCAGGCGGGCCAGCGGCGGCCGCGGGCGGGGGTGGCCGCGCAGCGGCGGCCGCCGGGCACCAACGGTCCGCAAAATGGTTTTCGGCGGCGTGTCGATTTGCGCCGTGCTCGCTCGACGCAGAGGTAGAGGCAACCCAACCGATAGGAGGCATCGCGGATGCGAGTTATGGTGCTGATCAAGGCGACGGAGCAGAGCGAGGCGGGCGAGATGCCGAGCCAGGAGTTGCTGGAGGAGATGACGGCATTCAATGAGGAGCTCGTCAAGGCGGGGGTGATGCTCGCCGGCGAGGGCCTTCACCCCAGCTCAAGGGGCGCGCGCATCGAGTTCTCGGGAAGCGAGCGCAGGGTAATCGACGGCCCGTTCGCCGAGACGAAGGAACTGCTGGCCGGCTACTGGCTGTGGCAGGTTAAGTCAATGGACGAGGCGATCGAGTGGGCGAGGCGGATCCCCAACCCCACGGGCGAGCACGGCGTGGTGGAGCTCCGTCCGGTGTTCGACGCCGAGGACTTCGGCGAGGAGTTCACGCCCGAGCTGCGCGAGCGGGAGCGGCAGCTGCGCGCCGAGGCGAGCGCCTAGCCGCGGCCGTGGCGGCTCACGACGTCACTCGGACGGTCGAGGCAGTGTGGCGGATCGAGTCCGCGCGGCTGATCGCCGGCATCGCCCGCCTCGTGCGTGACGTCGCGCTCGCCGAGGATCTCGCCCAGGAGGCGCTCCTCGCGGCGCTGGAGCAGTGGCCCGAGTCGGGCGTCCCGGATAACCCGGGCGCCTGGCTCATGGCCGCCGCCAAGCATCGCGGCATCGACCGGCTGCGCCGCGCGGAGGTCCACCAGCGCAAGACCGAGGAGCTGGGCCGCGACGCGGAACTCCGCTCGCCCGCGGACGACCTGGCGGCGGCGGCCGACGACCCGTTCGACGACGACCTGTTGCGGCTCATCTTCACCGCCTCTCACCCGATCCTCTCGACCGACGCGCGGGTGGCGCTCACCCTGCGGCTGCTGTGCGGGCTGACGACGCGCGAGATCGCTCGGGCGTACCTGACGTCCGAGTCGGCCGTGGCGCAGCGCATCGTGCGGGCGAAGCGCACGCTATCGGCAGCGCGGGTGCCGTTCGAGGTGCCGGGGCATCGGGAGTTGCGCGAGCGGCTGACCTCGGTGCTCGAGGTCGTCTACCTGATCTTCAACGAGGGCTACTCGGCCACCGCGGGCGAGCGGCTCATCCGCTCCGAGCTGATCGGGGAGGCGCTGCGGCTGGGGCGCATCCTGGCCGAACTGCTCCCGCGCGAGGCGGAGGTCCACGGGCTCGTCGCGCTGATGGAACTGCAGGCCTCGCGCACCCGCGCCCGGACCGGTTCATCAGGGGAGCCGGTGCTGCTTCTCGACCAGGACCGCTCGCGCTGGGACTGGCTCCTCGTCGGCCGAGGGCTGTCGGCGCTCGAACGCGCCTACGCCACCGGCGGCCCGATCGGTCCGTACACGATGCAGGCCGCCATCGCCGCTTGCCACGCCCACGCCCGCAAGCCCCAGGAGACGGACTGGGTGCGGATCGTGGCCCTCTACGATGGCCTCGCCCAGCTCACGCCCTCGCCGGTGGTCGAACTCAACCGCGCTGTGGCAATCGGGATGGCATTCGGCCCGCGGGCGGCGCTCCAGATCGTCAACCGCCTACGGGAGGAGCCCGTCCTCGACAGCTACCACCTGCTGCCCACCGTGCGCGGCGACCTGCTCGAGAAACTGGGCCGCCCCGATGAGGCCCAGGCCGAGTTCGAGCGGGCCGCGCTGCTCACGGCGAACTCGCGCCAGCGGGCCACACTGCTCGAACGCGCGGCCGCCTGCGCGTCCCAGCGTTGACCCTGCGGCTCTCGCCACCGACCCGGACAATCCCCCGCACGCGCTTCACGTGCGTGAGCGAGCGCCGTACCTGGAGTCGAGGGGCTTCTGTGGCGAGACGACGTGCGCTAATGCCGGCACCCTTCCGGTCTCCCAAAAGCCGCGGTCCCGGCCGCGAGCCCGACCCTGAGCGTCGCAATCGCAGGGCGAGCAGGAGCCTCGGCCTCCTCGAAATCTCTCCCGCTACGGACGACCAGCATGAGCGGCCGCGGGATGGCGGCGCACCCTTCCTTCGCTCGGGGAATGCAGAAACGCCAGGTCAAGACGCGGAGCTCGTGATGGTCGGGGTCCTCCTTTCGGCCTCGCCTGTTCATCGTCCGCCTCGGCGAGCGCCACTCCGCGCGCCGAGTCCCGGAACAACGCGAGTAACGGGAATTTCGTCGACGCAGCCAATACATGTAGGCATGGTCTCCGGCCGGCGCTCGGCGGCGTATGAGCGCGTGGTTGAGCGTCGCCGCGCCGGCGCGTTGGCGCGCCACTTCCGTCAGACCGAAGGTCTGTCTATCGCCCAGATTGCGGACCGGGTTGGTCGCTCGCCCCCGACGATCAAGGCGTACTTCTACGATCCGATCGATCGAGCGCTGGTGGACTCGCGAGCGCGTGCTCGACGCCATGCTGCGCTGGAGCGCCCGCTACGGTCCATTCCCGTCGTCGTATGACTGGTCGCGTATGCACGCGCGCCGGCGTGGGGGAGAGGCGGTCGAGGGACTGGCCCGCGACGAATGGCCGGCCGCGAGCGTGGTCGGCAACCTGTTCGGGACGTGGGCTGCCGCGCGGGCGGCCGCGTCCGGCGAGGGCTTGGGCCCTGCGCGGACCGGCGGCTCGGAGCGGGTCGAGCTGATTGGTCACACAGGCGATTTGTGTGCCCAATCGACCGAAATCGCCCGCAGAATCCGCCAATCCGGGGAGGTGCGTCGGCTGGCGTAATTCGGGCGATTTGCGCCTGTGCTCCTGACACCGAGGCGATTGCGGTTCTTGTACTTGCGGGCGCGTCAGGCGGCTGCAGCGGCCGGGACGATTCCGCCATCGGTCCATGACGATCGTGACGTCCGAGGGTGGATCGCAGAGCGGGTCATCGCCGCGCTCGAGTGCTGGGTGGCGGAGACCTCGTCCGGATCGCTCGCCGGCCTACTCGTGCTCGATCGCATCTGGCTTCAGCAGCTCTACGTCGATCCCGATCTGACGGGCCGCGGCGTAGGCGGGGTCTGATCGCGCTCGCCAAGCGCGAGCGGCCGGATGGCTTGCGGCTGTGGACGTTCGTCTCGAACCTGGGGGCGCAACGCGTCTACCTGCGGCATGGATTCGTTGAGGTCCAACGCACAGACGGTGCCGGCAACCAAGAGCACGCTCCAGACATCCAAATACGAACGGTGCGCCGCTCCCGCTAGACGATGAGGGAACTGCTCAGAGCTTCCGCATCCAGTCCGCCGGGCTTGAAAGCAGAACTCGAACCCTCGTGCCTGCCTGGGGCGACATAAGAGAACTCTCTCTGGGGCGCTCGCTCGAGTGCGCAATCAGACCGTCGTAGAGCCGACAGTCGGCCGCCGCACCAAGAGGTAGGGCGACGGCCAACCGCGGGTGACACCAACGCAGGAAGGCAGGCGCGCGGGCCTCGCTCGCACCGACGCTTCCTACTTCGTGACGTAGTAGAGAGTGTGCGACCTGGAGCGACCGTCTTCGCTACCGCGTGACCGGCCGGACTGGTGTCGTCCTCCGCGCCCGTCGTGTCGGGCGGGCGGGTAATCAGCCGCGGTGGGGAAGTCCCTGATCCGCGCCGTGGCCCCGTGGCCAGCGAGGTCCGAGTATGGCCAGGCTGAGGTCGCGCCCCACGGCCCCGTGGAGAACGGGACCGAGGCCGAAACCCCGTCGAGGTTGACCAGGTTGAACGCGCCGCCGACCGTAGCTCCGGTGGGTGTCGTGCCGGGAGGCGTTGAGCCGAGGATTTCGCCGGTGAACAGCGCGTGGAAGGTCACGCCCGGCTTGACTGGGGTCGTGATCACGCTGGTCACGTTGCAGTAGCAGCCGTTCCCGAGCCGGCTCCAGGACTGAAAGCCGTCCAGCCTGAAGTGATGGAGGATCGGCGTGATCGCCAGGGCCGGGTACCCGTCGAAGTCGGCGCTCATCTTCCACACATGGGGCTGGACGCCGATCTCACCGGGATTGAGGTACGGCACAGTCAGCGGCCGCTCATTCTCGAGAAATTCGACGTTCCCGTACTCACCGTTCCAGGTGATCTCGGTCTTCTTGAAGTGCTCGAGCCAGATGCCCTGCCAGGTGTTGTGGTCCCCGTTCACGATGGCGCCGGTGTTCCCGCTGGACGCCGCCCAGTTGGTGGTGGTGTAGCCATCGCCGGAGTTGTTGTTGGTCTGGATCTGGCCCTGGTTCAGGATCGTGTAGTTCTGATTGAGCAACAGCCCGTTGGTGGACCCGCTGACCGAGCTCACGTCGGTCAGCGCCGTCGGATCGTGCCGCGAGCCGGCGCCGTGAGGCGTGTCGCCGATTACGACCTGATTGTCGGCGAACGGTCCCATGTCGGCCGGGTCGAACACGCGGCCATCTGCATTGAACTTGGAGAGCACCGTACCCGGAGCCGAGTTTTTGACCACGACGGTCGCGGTGTTGTCGGCCCGCAGGATCGGGTCGCCGAGACCCATGATCACCTTGTGGGGCTTGGCGATGGTCAGTGGCGCGTCCAGAACGTACGTGCCCGGGTCGAGGAGCAGGTTCTTGCCGCTCGCCAGCGCTGCGTTCATCGTCTGCGCGTTGTCTCCCGCTGCAACAGTCGCGATGTAGAAGCTGCTCAGCCGTAGAGAGTCACCCTGGCGCGCGGCGGTGCTCCAGTTCGGTCCACGCACGTTGAACTGCGCCGACGGGCGGAACACCCGGAACTGGCGCGCGTCGTAGTAGACGAAGGGTGCCTCGCGGATCACCGGTGTAAAGGTCACGTTGGTGATGTCGCCAGGCGCAGCGTACGGCGAAATCGAGCCCGGGCCGAAGTTGTCAGACGGAGCGCCACGGGTGCCGCTGAACACCATGTCGGACCCGAAGCCCGAGTATCCGCCGATGTCGTCCTGCTGAAAGTAGATGTCGGAGTTCCCGCCGTTGCCTTCAGTGCCCGGGCGGTTCAACCCGTCGCCATTGATGACCTTGCCGGTGATGACCGAGTTCGTGATCGCGAAGCCGTTGGCGACGCCAGGTATCACGTTGATCTGGAAGCCCTGGGTCACGGGGTTGCACGGGTTCTCGCACGCGCCCGGAGTTTGGATGACGGGCGAGACGTACAGGTCGCCCAGGATGTTGACGCGGCGTAGCGTCGCGGTCTGCGACGTGTACCAGAGCATTCCGCCGGCCGGGACGTTGGCTTGGATCGGGTTGATCGTCAGGTTGGACATCTGGCTATCTCGGATTGCCAAGAAGCCGTTGTTGATGCTCAGAGCACCGTTAATCACGACGTCACAGGGGCTCTTGCCAAGACCCGCGACAACCGTGCCGGGGGCGACTTCCGCCTGAATGACGTTGCTCGTCGTCGCCGTCGCCGGCGTGACCGAGGGGTCGCCGTATGTGCCCCGCAAGAAGAAGAACTCCCGCTTGCCGCCACCGGCCGGCGGTGTCGCGTTGAGCGCCGCGTTGATCGAAGCGACCGACATCGACGGGTCGAAAATTGTGACATTCGCGCCGAACGGATTCGTCGGGACACTTGCGGCCGGCGTCGGGGCAGAGGTACACGGGTTCGTCGTCGCGGAGGCCGTCGCAACGCCCCCCGAGAGCAGGAAAGGGACCACGCACCCTGCTAGCAGCGCCGCACGCGCGAATTGTGAGCCAACCGCGCTTCGTGCGCGTCTTCCTGCGGAACCCATTGACATGCGCTGCCACTCCTCCTGTCGATGACCTAGTGCGGAGGCCTACCGAGTGCCCACACCTCCCATATATGCATACATTTATCACAGATGTGCGCTTTAAAGCAAGCTGTGTCCGGATGGCGATGCGGGCCAAACCGCCGGAGGTCCGGCCCTACGCACGGATGATCGTCCCGAGGGTCTTGGGCCCGCGGGGGCGCGCAACGCTCCAGCCTCGGGCAGCAACGACGTCTTGCGGTGGCCAACGCCAGTACGCACGCATGCAAGGCGGGACGCAGACCGCCGGTAGGCTTGGGTTCTCATGGGCGACCGGGTCAGGGAACGGCGCCGCGCGGCGCAACTCGCCCGTCACTACCGGGACCAGGAGGGTCTGTCGATCGCGGAGATCGCTCGTCGGCTGGGACGCGCAGAAGCAACCATTCAAGGCGTATCTCTACGAGCCAACCGGCAATAAGGCACGCGCGGTCAAGGCGCGCTACATCGGAGTGTGTCGCGGCTGCGGGGCGCCCACCGCGCCACGGAACGGCAAGGGCGACGCCTACGCGTATTGCGAACGCTGCCATCCCGGCGCGATCGCGCCGCAATGGACCCGGGAACCGGTTCGGGAAGCGATGCGCGTATGGCGAGCGCGCTACGGCGCGGCGCCGTCGTCCTACGACTGGTCGCGCACCCACGCACGCCGGCGCGGCGCCGAGGCGCTCAAACGACTCCAAGCCGGAGAATGGCCCGCGCCGTCCACTGTCATCGATCTATACGCGAGCTGGGCGGCGGCCGTCGCGGACGCCTTCGGCGGCGCCTGAGCGTTCGGGAGTCAATGCCGTTGACATACGAACGCGGGCTGGCGTCAACCGAGGCGCAGAGCCCGCTTTGCTCGGGGTACGCGCTCCTTGTGACGCCACAACCTCGCCCGCTTACCGCGCCATCAAGGCTTCGCTGCCGATCTGGGTGGGCGCGGTAGAACGGGCAGGCCAAAGCCGGCGACGCATCGGAGCTCCTCGCACCCGGTCGTGGTCACAAGCGGTGATACGTCGGCCACATCGTGCCTGGGCGCGGTGCCGAATCTCGGGACACAACGGGGACACATGCGGTTTGTTACAACTATTGTTTTCCCTGCTAATCGGGCGAGGCGACGACCGGAATCGAACCGGTGTCGACGGCTTCGCAGCCCGGCGAACGCGAACCAGCCACCATCATCGACGCGATGGTGAAACGGTGCGGCCTCGGTCTCCGCGCTGAAGGTGGGGTGTGGACACCCTGCCGGCCGGACTGACGGTAGCGTCAGCACCGGGCTTCACCGTGCACGGGAACAGGGTGTGCAAGGCGATCGGCACTCTGAAAGCCGTCACTGCCAAGACGGTCAGCTTTCACCGCGCGCGTGACCGCCCCTGGATCAACGACGCTGACCAACCACGCCATCGCGACCGCCCGCAACGCGCGCGTCGTTCGTGCACGGGCGCGCGTGACGGTTACGGCTCCGCCTGCGGTGCACGGGCTGACGCGCGCCGTCCGCCGAGACCCGTCGGCGATGCGTTCAGCTCCGGGACACCGGGGGCAGATGGATCTTGACCGGTAGGTGGTTGATGAGCCCGACAGTGAGCCCCCCGGTCACCCGGGTGGTCGAGATCCGCCGCAGCAGCCCGCTGCCGGTGACGATCCATAGCTTGATGTCGCCATTGCGCCCGTATCGGAACTCGTCGACGGGGGCGCCGGCGATCGTCGTCCGTCCGATGAAGCGTGGCGCCGCGGCGCCGATGTTGGCCGTGTTGTCGATCGTCTCCGCCGAGAGCAGGTTGATGAAACCGATCATCGCGTGCACGGGATTGCCTAGCTCGTTGGGGACCTGGCGCACGTATCGGTGGCCGCCCGGTGCGGTCTGCGCCAGCACCGCGGTGCGCGTCCAGAAGAAGCGGCGGGGCGTGCCCTGGGAGGGATCGGCGGGACGCACCAGCGCGGTGCCGCGGCCGCTGCGGAAGTCGACTCGGCCGGAAGCGAGCACGGGCTGGCCGTTCACCTCGAAGCTGGCGGTGAACTGCGCGCCGCCGTGCTCGAAGTTCGACTCGAGCACGCGCGCGAGCATGAGCACCTGGGCGTTCGTTGCCGCCGTTGCCGTCGCAGACACGGTGTGGGCTTGCCGCTGGTGACCGCCACAGCCCGCCAGCAGCGCACACACGAGCAGAACGCACGTCGCGACGGCGGGGCTCCTCATCCCGCCGCCTCGCGCTCTGGATCCCCCACTGCGGGCGCCGCGGGAGCGGTGGCGGCCGCCGGCATATTTGGCTGCGCTGGCGGCGCGGGCACGGTCCGGTAGTCGACCGGCGGTGGTGCTGGCAGGAGCCGGAGACGGGCGCCCCCCACTGCGACCGAGCGTCCACACGACCGCGCCGTTACCGCCTGCAACCGCGGCGGCACCGACAGCGGGACGCCGTGCGGAATGCGATTGGCCGCGAAGCAGTTGCCCTGAGACATCCCGCTCGCCGTCTGGAGCGCCAGGTCCGTGGCGTTTGCGTCTAGCCGATTTCCCTGCACGCTGTTGTTGCTCGCGGCGCTATCAGGGCTGTCTAGCACGACGATGCCGATCTCGGAGTGGCCGCTGACCAGGTTATCGGCCACTTGGTTGCCGCTGCCGCCGTTAATGGCGGCGCCGGCCCCGAACCCCCCCTCCTCTGAGCGCGGCGCGCCGCGGTCGTCGTTGTCGACGATCCGGTTGCTCGTGAGCGTGGATCCTTGCTGAGGGAAGCCTGGCTCCGTACGTAGCGAGTCGATCTCGACACCAACCCGATTTTTGCGCCACACGTTGTCGAGCACCGACACGTCGCCGCTGGCGTTGGTGGCCTCGTAGCCGACCTGGTTGTGTTCGGCCATCGAGTCGCGGACGAGGGCGTGGCAGGGGTTGCAGTCGCCGATGTAGACGCCGCTGTCGGGCTGGCCGGAGGCATAGACGTGGTCGAAGCGGCCGTGCTCGCTCCCGAACGCGTAGACCCCGTAGAGACCGTTGTCGTAGGCCGTGATGTACGAGCCGCGCCACCCCTGCAGCGGACGGCCACCCCCGTACCCGCTCGAGGGCGACCAGACGACGCCGTTGACAAGGTATCGGCGCACGGTCAGATTCTCGACCGCGACCCCGTCGGCGTGGACCACGATCCCGTCGCCGAGCCGATTCCGTCCGTCGAGCACGACACGGTTGCGATCGAGCCCGCGGATCACGATCCGCTTGTGGCTTCCCCCGACCGCGACGCTCTCGTGGTAGACGCCCGGCGCGATCAGCACCAGGTCGCCGGCGCGGGCGACGTTGACGGCGGCCTGGATCGTCTCATAGCTCCCGGGGACGCGCAGGACCTGACTGCGGGGGCGTTGTCGGTGGCCGGATCCGCACGCGGCGCACGCCAGTCCGGCCACGACAATCGCGGCCGCGACGCTCGGGCGCGCCACGGCGTCATCCGGTCACGCGCGGAGGCGGCGGAGGCCGGATGCGCCCGCGCACCCTCAAGCACGCCCGCTGCACGCGCAAGACGATCCTGTGCGCGTGCGGATGCGTGGGAAGACGCTTGCCGCTTGCGCTGGCGCAATTCGCCAGGATCCCGAGCAGGACGGCGGTGCGCAATCGGGTCGTGACCTGCATCGTTCGCGCCTGGCCGCTCGTCAGCGTTCTGACCTGCCAGCACACCTGTTGACCGGAGAGCGTGCGGCCCAGCTTCGTCGCGCTGAGGTAACGAAGCAGCGTGGGCAGGCGATCGCACACGCGCACGGCGATTTCAGGGGTTGGTCCACTGTTACGGACGATCATCGAGAAAACGAGCTTGCCCGGGGAATTGGACCTCCCCTGGAGGAGGTGCTTGGTCAGTACCAACGCGCGCGTGATCGCGCCGGCGTACGGGGGTTGCGGGGGCGGTGCGGGCTGTGGCGCAGGCGGCTGCGGTGTCGGTGTCGGTGGTGTCGGCGTCGGTGGCGGCGGCGGTTTGCGGAAGCCGAAGTCGTAGGAATGGTCGTTCTGTCCGGGGCCGTGAGGCGAGACGGAGGCGACCGAGCGCCCGTCCACGTCGCGGCCGTCGGAGTCGATCCGGGGGTTGTCGCCCGCGCCCGTCTCGGTGGGCACCCAACCATTCAGGGAGGGCTGGTCGAGGGGCACCCGCACCGTGTAGCAGGAGCCGGGCGTGATGCTGAACACGTACTCGCCCTCGGAGTCCGTCCGCGTGGTATCGATCACATTGCCGTTGCAGTCGACCAACTCGACGATCGTGTCCGTCACCGGGGGCTCGTCGGCGTCCTGGATACCGTTACCGTTCTCGTCATACCACAGGCGGTTGCCGATCTGCAGCGGTGCGAGGCCCGTGAACGCGTCGATGTCGCCGAGCCCGTTGGACTTCGCGAACCCCGTGAAGTTGGTGGAGTCCGGCGTTACGAAGTTTTGCAGCCCAGCGTCCGGTGTGTTGACCGTGTTGTTGGATCGCCAGAGCAACCCGTTCGCCTGAGCCGTCTTTACGTGGATGCTGGTCGCAACCACTTGCGGGAAGCCGGGGATCTGCGTGAGCCCACCCTGGTAGGGGTAGGGATAATTGTGCAGACCCGACACCAGCGGCGCGGGGTTGAAGAAGTAGCCGCCGCCGGGCCCGACGCCGGACCCGTACTTCCAGTTGATGGGATTGGTGGCCTGGCCCGGGGACGTTATCCCTGCGACCCTACCGTTCTGTTCGGGCGAGAACGTCCCATTGGAATTCGCCCCGGCCGCCAGCAGGTCGCCGTGCAACATGGGGCCAAGCCCAGAAGCGTTCCCCGCTCCGATCTCGCCGGCGACGTTGATGCCGCCCATGTCGCCGATCAGGTCGCGCAGGCCGAGGATCATGCTGCCGTCCTCAGCGAACGTGATCGCCGTGACCTGCGGGTACGACGGGTTGTTGTTCTCAGTGATGGTCCCGTTCTTGCTGCTGGTGGGCGCCACACCGCCCGTCGACAACGCCGTCGGCCACGGCTGCCATTTACAGAAATTGGGGGAGTTGCAGGGAGCCATGGCGCCGCCGATCGTGGAAGCGCGGGTGTAGTCGAGCGGGAAGGCGAGGACCTTGTGAAAACTCGGCGCCGCCGACTGCGGGTTGTCGACGCGATAGACGACGGCGCTCAGGTTGGCCGGGTTCTGGGGGGAGGTCTCCGCGTCACACACGCCGCCGACGTACAGGTGGTCGTTGACGGGGTCAAACGCCGCCGAGAACGGGCGCCACTCGCCGCCAACGCACTCGGGATCGGGGATCGGGGTCGAGCCAGCGGGGTCGACAGCGGCACGCGCATGTCGCTTGCCCCGCGCCCGCCCAGCACCCCCATTGAGCGCAAACCGGTACAGCTTCTTGTCGTTCAGGTTGACCGTGTAGAGGTTCTGGTTCTGGGGATCGATCACGACCGACCCGAGGCCGATCTTGCCGACGTCTGTCCAGGAGAAGTCGCAGTTGGGGTGGTTGCCAACCGTGGCGTTCGCGCAACTGACCCAATCGTTGATGTTGTTGCTGGTCGGGTGGGGGTCGCTGCCCGCGTCGGGAACCTTGGTGAACTCTGTTACGTCCTGCGATGTGACCTTGAAGATCGCGCCCGGACCATCCTTGAGGCCTGCCAACCGCTTTTGATAGGCGCCGGCATAGAGATCACCGGTGTGCTGGTCGATGGCGAGACCGAAGACCGTCCCGACCTGGCCGAACGTGGCCCGTTCGACCTTGGTGCCGAGGTCCTGCCAATCCTGCACCTGACCATCCGGCCTCTTCGAGGAATACGGCGCCCCCCGGATCGCGATCTTCGTCGAGTTGGAATTGCTGGAGTCGACCGGCCCCGCCCACTGCGCCGCCCAGAACAGGATCGGGTCGTCGACCGAAAACTCCCCGGGGCGGTGCAAGGCGAAATCCACGCCGGTCTGGGCCGATGACGCGTCCACAAACTGCACGTCCGAGCGCGTCCCGTCGGTCAGCTGCCGGCTCGGCCACCAGGGCCGCACCACGTCGAGCTCGAGCCGCACCTTCACGTTAGGCAGGTTCAGGGTGTAAGTGCCGTTGGGTGCGGTCGTGGCGGTGCCGACGAGCGTGTCCGTGTCGGTGAACGCGCGGACGGCCAGACCGCCCACGCCGACGTCCACCGCGCCGGAGTTCGGATCGGTGTCGAATACGCCGTTCGTGTTGAAGTCGTTGAAGACCTTGCCCGAGACCTGCGCGGCCAACGCAGACGCCGGAGCCCATCCTAGGGAGAAGACAACGGCCAGGCCAATCCGGCAAATCTTTGGGCGCAATCGAAAACGCTGCACAACTCGAGCCAGCACCAGCATCGAGCTTTCGTTAGAACGAACCTGTAGGGATCGCACCCATCCATCGGACCGGCGCCTCACCCGTTCGCCCGACCCTACATGAGGACAATATTAGAAGTCAACACCGGCAAGATTTCCGGCGCTGAGCTACCAGCCGCCGGGCTGGGCCCTCTGCCAATCGACAATGGCGGCGGACCGTCGACGCGAGACTAGTGTGGTGTCCGTTTAATTAGTTGGCGGTTAAGGTAGGAGACGGTCATGCCTACTCCTACTGCCTGTTCCTTTCCGCGCACGTCCTGGTGGGGCTTGCTTTTGCCTGCCTTCTATCGGCCGCGTTTGCAGGTGTAGCTGCGTTCCCGCCGGAGCGCAGGCCGTGGGCGATCGGCTACGTTGCCGGCGCGAACCCACTGATCATGGCGATCCTGCTCTTCGTCCTGCTCAGGCTGACCGCTTCGGCGCCGGTGGCCGTAGCGACCTTCTGCTTCCTCGGCCTTGCCGCCGGTGTCCGGTCGCCGGCATCGAGCGGGCTCGGCCTCAAGCAGCTGCCCCGGCATTCGGGCGCGATGATGGCGGCGCGGACCGCCGCGACTCAACTCGGCTACATGATCGGCGCGGTCGTTGGCGGTGCCGCGATCTCGCACGGCGGCTACGGAACCCTCGGGGTCGTACTCGGGATTGGCATGGCTGGCTCGGCTTGGCTGATCCTCCGAGTCGACGACCGGCTCGAACAGCGCGAGCCCGCGCGAGCCCGGGGTGGAGCTCTCGCCAGGAAGGCTTCGGGAAGCCCGCGCACCTAGCGTGGCTGCATCATTGAACGCGCCTACCACATCCACCTCTCACCCACTCTAGGCATATTCGGACGCCTTGGCTGCTCGTCGGCCCAGCACCGCCAAACGATCTTCCTCGCTTGGGCGGCGCTCATCATCGCCGTCCGCGCGGTCGCGCCGCGCGTCGAGCACACGCTGTCCGGCGGCGGGCTGGCAAACAAACGGATTGGAGTCCGTTTAGGCACGCGCTCTGATCGAGCGGCATCGCCGACCGATGCGTCAACCCGGCAGCCGCGAGGGAATGACCAAGACCCAGGCTGAGGCCAACCTCCGGGACCTGATCAGCGAGGCCTTGACGGCACCGCCGCCAGTCGCCGAGGGCATGACAGTGGAGCAGGTCGGGTCGCGCCTCATCACCCAGTTGAAGGCGAAGAACCGCAAGCCGTCGACGGTCGAGAACTACGAGAGCTATCTGCGCGTTCATCTGGCGCCGCACTTCGGCGAGGTGGGTGAGCCAGACTCATTCGATCTGGTTGTGGTCCAGGCGGTCGGGCGTTCGAGTCCCCTCGCTCACCCTCACTAAGGAAAGCACTGCTAAAGCGCAGTTTTCTGCCTAGCCGATGGCAGGCCCTCGATCGAAGTGTCCACCACTTGTCCACCAATTTGTGGGCGCGCTGAGCAGCTGCGTGGTGGCGCCGGGGGCCCGGCGGTCGCGTCAGGGGGCCTTTGCGTATAGGCCGCTGACGATGTCGAACATCTGTTGTGAGGTCTGGCCAAAACCGGGACAGCACGTCGGCCCTCCCGGGCTGCTGATCCCGATTTCGAGATGCGGAGCGTCAGAGCGTCCAACGGAGCCACAGCCGACCTCGGCGATCGGCTGGCCTGCGGCCACGTGATCGCCGACACTAACCAGTGCAGGCGCCGCGTGGCCGTAGTAGATGTAGGAACCGGCCAGCGGGCCCGCGGCGACCTTCAGGATTGGGGTGTAAGGACCGAAGCCGTCGACTCCCTCTTGGACGATTGTTCCGGCGGTGACCGCAACCTCCATGACCTTGGAGCCGCACGCGTTGCCGACCGTGCCGATGTCCACGCCCTGGTCCTGGGTCCAGCGCGAAGGTGGCACGACCAGTCGTTTGGGCTGCAGCGGAAATGCCCAACCCGATCCCGAGCCCGGCGATGTGGTGGACGTCGCGCCGGTTACTCGCCGACCGCTCTGAACCCAGGCCTGGAGCGTGCTCAGCGTGCGCTGGCCCGCAGTGCCGCTAGCCGGCGAGAGGTTGGCGGCCTGCTGGAAGCGGATCACAGCTGTCTTGGTCGCCGCGCCGAAGTTCCCGTCAGCCGTGGTCGCGATGCCGACTGCGGAGAGCCAGGTCTGAAGCGTCTTCACCTCCGGGCCGCTCATCCCCATCCGAACGGCATCAACGCCTGATGAGACCGCTTCCCCGCGCGCGGGCGCGGCGGTCGTCACGACCGATCGGTGTTGTGAGACCCACAAGCGCAGTGTGCCGGCAGTGCGGCCGCCGACCGTGCCGCTGGCCGGAGCCAGCCGCGCGGCGCGCTGAAACCGAATCACGGATCGCCGCGTGCCTGGGCCGAAGCTACCGTCGATCGCCGTGCGGATGCCGACGTCGGTAAGCCACCGCTGAACGATCCGAACGTCGCCGCCGCTGTCGCCGACACGCAGCACTCGCCGGATCGACGACGCGGAGGCCGGGGAGGCGTACGCGGCAAACAGGGCGATCAGCAGCACAATCGCTGCGCCGCGCAGCGAGGCACATCGAGGGGCGGCGTGCGGCGGCTCTCGGAGCCATTCTGACTGCTCGGCGACCACGGGCACATCAAATTCGGGCACGTGAGTTCCTCGGCGGCATCGGGAATCACATTCGGCGCCTATGCCTGCGGAGTTAGCTGACGGGCTGGCGCTTGCACTTCGCAAAGCGCTTCCCGCGGATCACCGCGGAACTCGCCCCAACGACTTGGGTTCCCCGCTCCCCGGATTGGCCTGCCCGGGGACTCGGCTTATGTGCGCGAGCACAATACGGCAACCGAGGCTGCGGTGCGTCGTCGTCAGCCGCAGGCGGGCTCCCTGGGTGAGACCACGCTCCTCACGACCGATTCAGCCCGGCCGTGTCTACCGCCTACGCGCGTGGTGGCGCTTTCGCTCGACCAAGGGATTGCGGGAGTTGCCGGCGAACTGGCCCACACAGACGACGGCGCTTCCGCAACCGAATTGGGGGGCAGCAACCCGACCCGTCCGGGCGCTGGCTGGCGCAGTGGACGAGAACGAGCCGTCTCGCCGGCGGCGCGAGACCACTGCATCCACCCGAGAACTCGGAAAGTCTGGCAACGAGGCGGCGAGGGCTGCGAGTTGGAACGCACCAGCCCACGCTGACCGACACGGCCAAGGCTGTCCACCCCCCCGCGAGGCAGCGGTCGCAGGGAAAGCGACGCGTCGGCATCGAGGCCGCCTGATCTGGCGATGTCGGTGGCGCCCATCGGGACGGAAGGAACTCCAGGTTGATCGGCGAGGTCGGGCGCCGACGGTTGGCACGGGCGACGGTCGGGGTAGGATTCAACCGAGACGATGACCTGGGGCATGGCGAGCAAGACGACCGCGGCAGAGACCGGAGCGAACGGCGCACGCAACCGCGCTGCCCGGCGGGCCGCCAAGCCAGCCGCCAAGGCCACCTGGTTTGTCGGCAAGAAGATCGCCAAGCGCAAGGCCCGGAAGCACGCCCGCCGCTACGGCGACGTCGCCCGCACGGCCTGGTCGGCCGCGCTTATCTATGGGCCGATGGCTGCGGAGGTGCTCGGAGTGGTCGAGCAACCCAAGCACCGGCGGCGGTTCCCGGTCTTCCTGGCCGGGATAGCGGTCGGTGGCGGCCTCGTGTACCTCGCGGGCCGTGGCCGGACCGCTTAGGGTCCGCACGCTCCACGCTCGAGAGTCCGCCAACCCGCGTCCGGACGATCGCATCCGTCCCCACAGCGCGGGACTCGGGCCATCGCGCTGGCGACAGACGATCGCGCCGCTCAGCCCGCAGCGCGCGATCGGATTCGCCCAGAAGCGAGTGTGCGTCGCTTCCCAACTCGATCAATTCACCACCTTGTCGCGTCGGCGGTGGCTGCCTCTCCCGGTGGATCGGTGCCGGGCTTCCGGCGAGCCCCACCAGCCGCGGCGGCATCTCTCGCGAGCAGAAACCTCGAAGCAGGCGACGCTCCACCTCGGGCTTGGCTCGCAGGAGCCTTCTCAGGAGACCGTCAGCGGCGTAAGCTCGAGCTCTGGCCGGAGTGGATGTCTGATCCTGAGACAACACCGCCGACGTTGACAGCCATCAGATCGCGCCTCAACAACACGTACACGGGGTACAGCATCGGGTGCGCCGCCGTGTGGGCGGCCCTGCTCGCGATGGGCCGCGGCGTGCTGGACGCCAAGAATTGGGACGTGCTTCGGCTCGGTGCTGCGGGCTGGTGGGCGGGTTGGCTCTCGGCCACGATCGCCCGGGTCGGCTACCCGCCGCCGCGGAAGCTGACGGAGGCGAGCCAAAGGCGACTCGAGAAGCTGTCACTCGTGCTGGTCCTCCTCGGGTTCGTCAACTTCTTCCGGCTGCTGATCACGGGCAGGCGCCGGGCGGGCGCGACTGCGGCCGGATCCAGCTGACGCGGCCATGCCGCGCGGGTGGCGCCCGGTGTGAGCCGTCCCGGGCCACGGCCGGCCCGAGCTTCGGCTTGACAGCGTCACGGGCATTCCCGCCGGTCCACACCAGACTTCCCGATCGGGCTACATCCGATCCGCTGTCAGTCCTCGATCAGAGCGCAAGCCGACGCCCCCGTGCGTTGTGTGCACTGCCGTTGTAGGAATCCGGGAGGCTTGCGGTGCGGCCGTGCGATCGGCGCGGCCAGATTATGGCGTTTCCGCCTCAGCCCTTCTTGCGCAGCTTCTTGAGCTGATGAGTCAGGATGCGCGGCAGCAGCCGCGGGCCGGGCACGAGCACCAGCCCCAGCTGCTGAAGAAGGGTGAGGGCGTCGAGCTGGAACCAGTGCTCCGCGACCCGTCCATCGACGAAGCGGTTGAGCTCCAGGCCGGAGAACGAGACTTCCTTGTGGGTCGGCGGAAGCCCTTGGAATTCCCCGGTGTGCGTGCCGGCGAAGTGGACACGCTGTGCGACGAGGTCGCCTTCCCCGACCGCGTCCTCGACCGTCAGGCGCAGATCAGGGAAGCCTTCGACGAATCCGGACAGGAACCGAGTCCACGCCTCTGAGTCCAGCGGGGCAGTCTCCAGACTCGCGGGAGCATGGGCGACGTAATCTGGCGCGCGGACGTCGGCCTCCGCGGCGTCGTCGCGCTCATTGAATGCCTCGATCCACCGGCGCGAGACGGCCTTGTTGTGGTCGACTGAGGTTGCACCACTCGGCTGGGCTGCGTTGCTGGCCGTTGTATCCGGCGTCGGTTCGTCGTTCACGCTGATGCTCTCCTGGTGAAGTAGTGCTCGCGGACCACCGTCGCATTGTCCGCGATCGCCGTTGCGCGTTGCAACCGCACCCGGGCGAGGTTGCTCGCTGCTGGATCGGGCTAAACCGAAGTTCCCGCGGTAGTCAGCCGGAGTAGAGGCCGGGATCTCTGTAGTTGTGGGGATTCCGGCTCTTTTGTGGTCATGAGGTGTACCCACTACTATTCGTCTTGCTGTTGCGGTATTGTCCCGGTATGGGCCGTCGAGCTAGGCAGAGTGGCGCGATGCACGTGAGCACGACTACGCGGCGGTCTGGGGGTCGTGAGTACACGGCGACGTTGCTGCGGCGTTCCTACCGCCAAGACGGGAAGGTCAAGAAGGAGACGCTCGCGAACCTCTCGCATCTCCCGGCGGAGGCGATCGACGCGATCCGACGGGTCTTGGCGGGCGAGACGCTGGTGGGCGCCGGGGATGCGTTTGCGATCGAGCGCTCCCTCCCGGCCGGGCACGTGAACGCTGCGCTGGCGATGGCCCGCCGGCTTGAGCTCGCCAAGCTGCTGGATCGTTCTCGGTGCCGGGAGCGGGATCTGTGCCTGGCGATGATCGTCGGGCATCGAGCGCTGTCGAGATTCGAGCTCGACGCGGCACTGTCGCTCGGCGGTCTTTTGTCGGCGTCAGGCCGTTCGCCACGCATCAATGATGCGTGTGACCTGATCCCGTACCTGGTCGCGCGCCTGGTCTCGGGTAATGCCTGACATCAGTAGATCGTCGTAGGACGTGTCGCGGTGGCGGATTGAGGCGATGACTGCAAGCTCGAGCGCCTGCTCTTCAAGGGCCCGGCCGGCGGCGGACCGCCCGACCCGGCCGCTGCCGCGAGTCGCGGCGTGCCGGGCCATCTCCTCGGCGCGCTGAACAGGACAGCCGGGAAACAGGGAAGTGATCTTGGCCGTCATCCGGGCGTGCAATTCGCGATCCTGGTCTGCCCTTCGCGAGGCGTCGCGTTCGCGGCGCCACGCGCGCGCCTGCTCGTCGGCGAGGCATTCCGCCTCAGCTTCTTCGAGCGCCGTCTCCTCGACGAGGATCCCCTGACGCTCGTAGCGACCGCGGGCGCGGCTGTACCGGACGACCACTGCCGATAGGCGACTGGCTCGCTTGGCCCGTCGGGTCAGCGCCGCATCGCCGGAGGCAAGGAGCACGAGATGATCCATGTCCGCGCACGCCATGCATACCGGCCCCGCGTCCTCCATGATCAGCAGCCCACCGTCACCGCCACACGAGCTGCAGCTCCAGTCCTTCACCGGCGAGATGACCACGAGATCGGGCGGCCGGCTCTGGCGCTCGGCCAGCCGCGCGCGCTTTGCCTCAGACAGCTCGGGCGAGACCCAGTGCGTGCGATACGCCTCCTCGATCGCCCGATCGCCGGACTTTGAAAACCGCAGCTGCTGGCGGCCGCGCGAGCGCGCGACGTAGCCGGTCTCGCTCGGCCTCAGGCCGCGATCGTGCGCCCAGCGTCGAAACAACTTCATCGCCGCCGAGATATTCCCCAGCCCCGCTTCGACCACCCGCTCGAGATAGTCGACGCGGCCCTGGCGCCACTCGTCGACCCGCCGCGGCGTGAGCCATCCCAACCCGACCAACACGTCGATCGCGGTGACGTACTTACGCTCGGCCAACGCCGCCTCCGCGGCGCGGACCACACGCCTCTCCAGCTTGCTCGCCGTGTCCGCCACGACTCAGACAACCTACAGGCCAAGCCTCGTTGAGCCCAGGCTCGCGCGTACACGTCTTGGTAGATCCGTCCGATCCCGATCCCCCAGGCAGTCGGCCGAGCAGACCTCGGCGCCGCGGGTTGACACATGCGCGCTTTCCGCGCGATGCAGGGCACGGGCGATGTGCGTGTCGGTGCGCCTTCCGGGATCTTGACATCAACCACGGGTCAGGCGAAGGCGTGTGTCGCTGAAGCGAGCCAGGTCGTCGAGCTGTTGGCCCCGGAAGCGCCGGTCATGCGCTCCTGCTCCTGCCGGCCGCGTCACCCCTGGCGCTGCTCGCCCTTGCGCTCGTCGCCGCCGGGATCCCCTGGCCGCCAGCCTGACCGCAGGCACCATCGCCCGTCGTCTCAGTCGCCTCGCCGCGCGTCACACGCCCGACACCACGCGGCGATCAGACACGCGCGAGCTGAGCGCTGGGCACTGTCACACGCGGCGCCTGTGTCTCGTCTCACGGGGGCAAGATGAAACGA
This sequence comes from uncultured Actinomycetota bacterium, assembly GCA_963801435.1. GTDB lineage: Bacteria > Actinomycetota > Thermoleophilia > Solirubrobacterales > Solirubrobacteraceae > Palsa-465. Next base: position 88,764 of record CAWDFE010000020.1, on the reverse strand, counting down.
GAGGAGCAGTCATGAAGGTCTTCCTAGCCGGCGCCACGGGCGTTCTCGGCAGAGCATTGGTCCCGCAGCTGGTGGCGCGAGGCCACGAGGTGGTCGGGATGACCAGGAGCGCATCCAAGCAGGACCTGGTGCGCAGCCTGGGGGCGCGCCCGGTCGTGGCCGAGGCGCTGGACCCCGACGCAGTCGCCCAGGCGGTGGCCTCCGCCGAGCCCGAGGTGATCGTGCATGAGCTCACGGCGCTGTCGGGGCCGATGACTATCCGTGACGCCCGGCACCCCGAGCGCTTCAGCGGGGCGATCATGACCAACCGGCTGCGTACCGAGGCGACCGACCATCTCTTGGCCGCCGGGCGCGCTATGGGGGCGCGGCGTTTCGTGGCGCAGAGCTTTGGGGCGTTTCGATGGGCCCGCACGGGCGGGCCGGTGCTGACCGAGGCCGATCCCCTCGATCCCAACCCGCCGGCGGCGCTGGGAACGGCGCAGGAGGGGTACCTCTATCTGGAGCAGGCGGTGACGACGATCGACTGGGGCGATGGCCTGGTACTGCGATATGGCGGCTTCTACGGTCCGGGGACCTCGGTCAGCCTGGCCGCGGATGCGGTGTTCGCGGCGCCGATCCGCAAGCGGCAGTTCCCGATCGTCGGCGACGGCGGCGGCGTCTGGTCACACATCCACATTGAGGACGCCGCGGCGGCGACCGCGGTGGCGGTCGAGCGCGGCCAGCCGGGTATCTACAACATTGTCGATGACGAGCCCGCGCTAGTGCGGGACTGGCTGCCGGTGCTCGCGAACGCGCTGGATGCCAAGCCACCTAGGCGGATCCCCCGTTGGCTGGGTCGGCTGGCGGCCGGTGAGACGGCAACGCTCATGATGACCGATGTGCGGGGCGCCTCGAACGAGAAGGCCAAGCGCGAGCTCGGCTGGAAGCCGCGCTACGCGAGCTGGCGTCAGGGCTTCGCGCAGGGACTGGGCTAAAGCGATGACCGAGCAGGAGTTCAACGCGCTGCGCCCGTCGGCGTTCGCCATCGCCTACCGGATGCTCGGCAGCGCCAGCGAAGCCGAGGACGTGGTGCAGGAGGGCTTCTTGCGCCTGCACCGGGCACGCGCGGACGGCGAGCGGATCGAGTCGCCGCGCGCCTACCTGTCGACGGTGGTCTCGCGGCTGGCGCTCGACCAGCTGCGCTCGGCCCGAGTCCGGCGCGAGACCTACGTCGGCGAGTGGCTGCCCGAGCCGCTTCTGACCAGCGCCGACGACGATCCGGCCCGCAAGGCCGAGACGGCGGACTCGCTGTCGCTCGCCTTCCTGGTCGTGCTCGAGAGCCTGTCGCCCGAGCAGCGCGCCGCGTTCCTGCTCCACGATGTGTTCGACTACCGCTATCCGGAGATCGCGGAGATCGTCGGCACCAGCGAGCAGAACGCCCGCCAGCTCACCACCCGGGCCCGCCGCCACGTGCAGCAGCGGCGTCTACGGTTCGAGGCCTCACGCCACCAGCGCGAGCAGCTCGCGACCCGCTTCTTCGCGGCCGCCGAGGAGGGCGATCTCCAAGGGCTGCAAGAGCTGCTGGCGCACGACGTTGTGCTCCATGGTGACGGTGGCGGCAAGGCACCCGCCATCGCCCGAGCGTTGCACGGCCGAACCAAGGTGGCGCGCGCGCTGACGCGAGGGTTTGTGCGGCTAAAGACGCTGCTCGGCGGCTTCAACGCACGCCGCGAGGAGATCAACGGCCAACCGGGCGCGCTGTTCTTCGACCGCGACGGCCGACTGGCCAGTGTGATCATCCTCGACGTCGCCGACGGTCAGATCCAAGCCGTGAACTCGATCGTCAACCCCGACAAGCTGCGGCACCTCGGACCGGTCGCCGACGTCAAATCGCTACTGAGGTCAACCAGATGAACGCCAGCACCGCCACACCACGCCTGACAGCATTTCCAGCGGCCCCCCGCGGCGATCACCGGTCACCAAGCAAGCAGCTCTTGCCGGTCCGCACCGCCTACGCGGCGCTCGCCTGGGTCGTCGTGTTCGCCGCCTTTCACGTCTACTGGTTCCTCGGCGGATCGTTCGGGCTCGGCGGCGAGCTACCCAGTCTGGTCCCGGATTCGGTGGCCGGCTGGATTGGTGAGGTGCTGGAAGTGGTCCCGTGGCTGCTCGGCCCATGGGTGTGCCTGGCCATCGCTCGCGGGTGGCCCAGCGGCCGGATGCGCCGCGCGGCGTTGATCGTGGTCTGGCTCGGCTGCGCCGTGCTCGTCCTCCGCGGCGCCGCCGGGCTCATCGATGACCTGACACGCGCGGTGGGCCTGTTGCCCAACGGGATCACCGGGCTCTCACACAAGCAAACGATGGGCGCGGCGTACTACCGGTCCGCGTCCGCCATCTGGTCAGGCAACGTCACCGACGGCTACTTCTTGGCCGGCGGGCTGATCTTCGGCCTGCTGGGCTGCCGCTACCGCCGATCTCGATCACAGGCTAGACACGGAGTGCCGCCATGGACCTCCAGCTGACTGGGAAAACCGCGCTCGTCACCGGCGCCAGCCGTGGGATCGCCGTGATCTCTTCGTGCTCGTGGTGATCGACCTTTCTCTCGCCGTCCTGCATGCCCACATAAGCACCGTCCTTTGGAGCACTGCCGCAGCAGCAGGTTCAGGTGCCCGAGTTCTTGGCGGAGCGGCGGCGCAGCCGTTTGCTGGGCGACGGCATCGCGGCAAGCACCCGATGCCTGCGCGCTGCGGCGCTCAGCCGTGAGACGAGGCGCGTCTCGCTGAGCGAGTTCAGAGCGCTGGTTCCCAGTCGTCCAGATGAGCGATACATTGTCGTCCACCTGCGGGCTGCGGCCCTCGCAACGTCCGCATCGGCTTCGTAGCGCTTTGGAGAGCACAGCACGCACTGACCAGCCGGCGGCGGGGCTCGATACCACCGTCCCGGGAAACAAGGGGCTCAAGGCCGACGCGCTCGGCTACGTCTCGAACCTCGTCATCGCGGTCGCCTCGACCGCCCCCGCATACAGCCTCGCCGCGACCCTCGGCTTCATCGTCGCGATCACGGGCGTCGGCGTCCATGCGCCGGCGGTGCTGATCGTGTCGTTCATTCCGATCCTGTTTGTGTCGGTCGGCTACCGCTTCCTGAACCTCGCTGACCCGGACGCCGGGACGACGTTCGCCTGGACGACGCGAGCCTTCGGACCGCAGATCGGCTGGGTCAACGGCTGGGCGATCTTCCTGGCCGACATCATCGTGATGGCGTCGCTGGCTGCGATCGCGAGCAACTACACGTTCCTGCTGTTTGACTCGCACGCGCACCCGTCGAACTTCGTGCTGATCGTCGGCGCGGTGATCTGGATCGGGGTGATGACCTGGATCTGCTACCGCGGCATCGAGCTGTCCGCGCGAGTGCAGACGGTCCTCTTGAGCGTCGAGATCTTCACGCTCGCGCTGTTCGCCGTCGTTTCGCTGATCAAGGTGTACGCGAACAATCCCGCCCACTCGCTCCACGTGAGCGCGTCCTGGTTCAACCCGTTCGACCTGGGCTGGGGAGCGTTGGTCGACGGGGTCCTGCTCGGCATCTTCATCTACTGGGGCTGGGACTCGGGGGTCGCGGTCAACGAGGAGTCCCGCGACCGCCATCGCGGGCCGGGAAAGGCCGCCGTCGTCTCGACCCTGATCCTGCTGCTGATCTACGTGATCGTCAGTGCCGCGGCGCAGGCGTACCACGGACCGGAGTTCCTCGCGGGCAACTCGAGCGACGTGATTAACGCGCTCGGAGGCCAGGTGTTCGGGTCTCCGCTCGACAAGCTGCTGATCATCACCGTGCTGACGTCGGCGTCGGCGTCCACGCAGACGACGATCCTGCCCACCGCCCGCACGACGCTCTCGATGGCGAAGTGGAAAGCGATCCCGAAGGCGTTCGGCACGATCCACCCGCGGTTCTTGACTCCCACCTTCTCGACGCTGCTGATGGGCGGGCTGTCGATCCTGTGGACGGTCGCGCTGCTCGGGTTCAACCCCAACCAGGACGTGCTCGGCGACACGATCTCGGCGCTCGGTTTCGCCGTCTGCTTCTACTACGGCTTCACAGGACTCGCCTGCGCCGTGTACTTCCGGCGCGACTTGTTCAAGAGCGCCCGGAACTTCTTGCTCGCGGGACTGGTCCCGGTGATCGGCGGGATCATGATGGCCTACGTCGCGATCAAGGCGTACGGCTACTACAACACGGCGGGGAACAACTACTCAAAGCCGTTCCTCGGCATTGAGGTGCCGATCTTCGTCGGTGTTGGCGGCCTGATCTTCGGGATCGTCCTGATGTTCGCCTCGTGGCCGTTCTTCGGAGATTTCTTCTCCCGAAAATGGCTCGGGGCGGCCGACCCCGCAGTTCTCGAGGCCGACGCTCAGCATCGCTCAGTGAAAATTCCCGGCGAGCCCGGCTGAGAGACACGGCAAGCTTTGTCTGACGGCTTACTGAGGCACTTGCGGCCTACCTTGAACCCTTTTTCGCGGCGCGTCATGGTGACAGCTCGCGCCGCCCACCCCTTGCACGATCTCAGTGCAGCTGATCACCGACGAGGATCGGGTTGCGCAGCGGGCTGCCGAGCTTGAGCGCCTGCGCAGCACCCCCAGCCGGCGGCGCGGGAGAGCCAGGGCCTCGTAGCGTCGCCCTGTCAGGACGTCGGCGGATTCATGAGGGTCTGGGCGGGCCCTCGGCCCGCGGTGCTCAGATCAGGGGCTGACCGACAGCTCGTCGATCGCCGGCGCGTCGGTGCCGCTGCCGCCTGGAAAATCCAGGCGGACGAACTGCGCCTTGGTCGGCGGAAACGTGAACTGATCGGTGCCGGTCGAGCTTGAGGGCGAGGTCGCGACCACCTTCCAGGTGCTGCCGTCGGTGGAGGTCTCCACCTTGTAGCTGAACGTACCGGTGCTGCCCCGGGTCACGGTGGCCGAGCGCAGCTTGCTCGTGTCAGACAGCTGAACGGTCAGAGTGGCCTGCGGAGCGGTGGCCTCCCATGGGGTCGCGGTGCTGCCGTCGACGGCGGCCACCGGCTCATCCCCGGGCACGAACGAGCTGGCGGTCACCGACTGGCAGCGTGCGAGGTCGCTGGTGGGTTGCGCGTCGGGGCGCCGGGTCGGCAACGTCAGCGTGTCGCCAGCTGCAATTGTCCGTGTGCCGGAAGGTGTCTGGACAGGCATGGGCTGGCCTGAGCTCAGCTGAACCTGGGTGGACTGAGGTCCGATGGTGACGGTGAAGACCCGCCCCTGCCACTGCAGGTTGTTCAGAGTGATGCCGTGCAACTGCGGCGATAGGCTGGGATCGACCTGGATCGAGTTGAGCCCGAACCGCAGCCCCGAGTAGCCGTACTCGAACACCTGAAGGAACCCACCCACTCCGGTGAGGAAGTTAAAGCCCGTGTTAGCGCCGGTGCGGGTCTCGGCGAACTGGTCGTAGGGCGCTCTGAGGAATGGCTCGTAACTTCGCAGCATGTAGGTGTAGGCCGAGCATCCGGGGGCGTTCAGAGCCGAGGCATCGATGGAGTGGATCGCATCGGTCATCGCCGGACCCTGCAGGTCGGTGCGGGGCGCGTAGTAGTTGAGATCGTTGAGCCCTACTCCGCTCGCCATCGGGAAGCTCAGCGGGTACGTGAGCATCACCACATCGGCCTGCTTGATCTGCTCGCCGCTATAGCCGGCGTATTCGTCGTAAACGCCGAGGCCGGAGTCGAACGGCATTGTCCGGGTGACGCCGTCGGCGACCGTGGTCCAGCTCGCCGGGGCAGTCGCTCCGACCACCTGAGCTGCCTGCGCGGCATCCCTGAGGGCGGTGGCCGCCGCCGCATTGGTGTAGGCCGAGTTGTTTACGCCGGTGTGGTACTCGTCAGGCGGCTGGACCGTGTTGATGTCATATCCGCCGTTCGGATCTGGTACCGCTTTGCTGACCCAGAACTGGGCCAGCGCCTGCAGAACCGGCCAGCCATGCTGGCGAAGCCAATTCGTGTCCCCGGTGGCCTCGTAGTACTCCCACTGAGCGATGGCGATGTCCGCCTGCAGGTGTAGTTCCTGGCTGCAGCTGAAATTGGGGTCCGAGATGATTTTGTCGTTGGCGTCGGTGGTGGTGCCGTAGCAGTCCGAGCCTGTGTAGCCGTCGTCGCCGGCCGTCCACGGGTAGAACGCCCCCTGGTAACCGTTGGCGGCGGCGTCGTGCTTGGCTGCCGCCAACGTGTTGAAGCGGTAGTCGACGGCCGCTCGGGCGATTTCCGGATGGGTGGCGAGGATCGCCGGAAACATCCAGATGTCGGAGTCCCAGAACACCATCCCGGCGTAGCCGTCGCTTGACAGGCCGCTCGGCCCGATGGCATCGGGACTGTCTGACCTGATGCTGGCGAACAGGTCGTAGGTGTTGGCGTTGATCGCGGTCTGCAGCGGATCATCGCCGCTCACCGAAACTCCGTTCTTCCACACCGCCGACCAGGCGTTGGCGTCCTCGGACAGCAGCGCCGACCCGCCGACGGCGGCCGCCCCCTGGGACTCCTTGCGGGCATCGGATGCCGGGTTAGACGAGTCGCGGCTCGTCACCACCCCCACGTACTTGGTGATCGTGTAGGTGTGCCCGGGCTTAGCGGTGAAGGTGAGTTGCTCACCGGCGGTCTGCGGATCATCGAGGCCCACCGCCGTGTCACCGGTCAATGGGAACGAATACCGCAACGTCGAGGCCTCCGCGACTTGAACGCCGGTCCCAATCGCGGTTGAGCTCACATAGCTGGTGTGGGTTCCGCGATCGACGCCGGCTCCCGCTGCTTGCAAGCGACTCGCTCCCTGGCCGTCCAGCAGTCCGGTCACGCTCGTAGGGCCGCTCCAGGTGGGGGTGAGCGACAGCGACACCACCCCCACGTGCTTGCGAGCAAGGTCGCTGAACACCTGATATCTGAAGGCGACCTGTTCCCCATGCGGAGACGTCCAGGTCCCCGACGTCGTCACGGTGCCGCTGTGCAGGTCCTCTGTCTGGAGGTAGTTGCTGATCTGGGACGCACTCACCGTCGCCGGCGAGTACGTGTCGCCGGATGGGGTTGTGAACGTCAGCGTCGACCACGTCGGGATCAGGGCGATCACCTGCTTGGTCTCGTCCGGATAGATGGTCGAGGCATTTGTCTTGGCATACACTCCCGCGGCCAGCGCCTCGGTGAACCGTGGAGTACCCAGTGGCCACCCGATCGTTCCCAGGCCGGTCAGCAGGCCCATCCCGGCCGCCGGAATACGCTGGCTGAAGTAACCGTTGCCGACGTACGGCTCGGCGTCGAACTGGTTGACGAAGTTCGCGGTCGATATTGCGGTGGTGGACGTGACGGCGGCGCGGGTAGAGTCGGCTGGCGCTGTCGCAGCTGCTGGTCAGCATCAGCGCGGGCACTAACGCCGCGATTACGAGCACCGTCACCGTCGCGGCGACGCCCGGCCGCTTCCGGCCGATCTTCACGCGCCCGAACATGGTCTGGTCCTTCCGTCCCATTAGCGCGACACCGCCGCCTGCCGTGGCCTTCTGTGCAGACGACGGCGTCTGCCGGACCCCTGCAGGTCAGCCTCGATCTCCTCCAGGCTTCGGCCCTTGGTTTCGGCGACGAATGCCATCACGAACAACCCCGCGAGCACGCCCAAGCCCGCGTACCCGAGGAAAACAGGGCCGGGCCCAAACGCCTTCAAGAGCGCCGGAAAGGTCTGGGACACGGCGAAGTTGGCCGCCCAGTTGCCGAACACCGCCACGCCCATGGCCGTTCCGCGCACGCTCAGCGGAAGCACCTCCGGGATCATCACCCATACCACCGGGCCCCACGTCGCGGCGAAGGACGCGATGAAGGTGGCCAGGCACACGAGCGTGACGATCGCCGCCGGATCCCCGGGATGGTGCGGGGTGGGCATGACCGACAGCGAGACGCCGAGCACCGCCAGGCTCAACACCATGCCTAGCCACTCCGGCGAACAGCATCGGCTTGCGCCCGACCCGGTCGATGAGCTTTATCGCGAGCACGGTCATGCCTACGTTGATCACCCCGATGATCAGGTTGGCGTAGATCGCGGTCGTCTTAGCGAACCCGACATTCGTCAGCGTCGTCGGCGCGTAGTAGATGATCGTGTTGATCCCCACGAGCTGCTGGAACACGGCCAGACCGGTGGCCACCAGCAGCGCCGGACGCACCCACCTGGCCTGCAGGAGCCCGCGAAGACCGGTTACTTCCTGCTCCTCGCTGTCAACGTCGCGAATCTCCTCGACCCGCTCGCGCGGCCGCTCGTCGCCCGGCAGGGCTTCGAGAACCTCATGCGCGGCGTCCTCCTCACCCGTGTGGACCAGATAACGCGGCGTCTCGGGCATCAACGAGCATCCCGGCGAACAGCACTACCGATGGGACGGCGGCCAAGCCCAACATCAGCCGCCAATCGCCCGACGAGGCGAGGATCGCGTTGACGATGAAGGCGACCAGAATGCCGGACACGACCATCAACTGGTTGAGCGAGGCGATCGCACCCCGGACCTCGGTGGGTGCGATTTCCGAGAGATACAGCGGCACCACCAGCGCCGCCGAGCCCACGCCCAGGCCGATGATGACGCGAGCCGCCACCAGGATGCCGACGGTGGGCGCGAATGCGGCCAGCAGCGAGCCGACCGTGAACACCACCGCCGCGATCATGATCAGGCGCCGGCGACCAAGATGGTCTGCCATGCGGCCCGCGAACGCCGCCCCAATCATGGCTCCCAGGAGCAGGCCGGCGACGATCGCCCCCTGGAGAAACGGGGTCAGCTTGAAGCTGTTGGGGATGAACAGCAGGGCCCCAGAAATCACGCCAGTGTCGTAGCCGAACAGCAAACCCCCCAATGCACCGAAAAAGTAGATCGCTCGACCGGTCGGTCGTAGCGCTCGCATCGTTCCTCCTCGCTGAGACAAAGACTTGTGGCGTATGTCGCAAGTGCTACCCGACTGAGGACCCTCAAACATGGCCTCAGGAGGAGGATCAGGGCGGGCCACCGGGGTGGCGGCCCGCTAAGCGGAACTCCAGGCGCAGCCACGTGGAGTACTGGGCCGCCAGCGAAGCGGGTCCCGCCAACGCCCGCCGCGTGACGATACTCAGCAAAAAGGGGTCGTCAGGGAGACCGTCAGTACGCGTGGGGTTCCGGTAGGCGCGGGCGAGCGCTAAGCGCCACTGACCACGGTGCGCTCGAGCACCGTCAGGCGGTTGGCCGGGGCGGCGTGCGGTCGCGCCAGGGCCAGCAGCGCCCTGGGGTTCTGGCAGGCGGGACAGGTGTCGAACACGCGCACGACGTTCTCGAGCCCTGACTGCGGGGGGATCTCAGGGATCGCGACCTCCCGGCCGTCGGGGCTGAAGGCGACCGGACCGGCCTGGTCATTGGTGAAGGTCAGCACCCGCAATTGCTGGCCGGTGTGGGCGTCCCATACTCGCACCGTGTGGTCCAGGCTCTCCGTGAGCACGTCCGAGCCATCGGCCGCGAATCCACCCCAAGCGATCCCCCGCGTGTGGCCGACGAGGTTGACTAATGGGCGACCGGTGGCCACGTCGTAGATGGTGGCGCGCGAATCCCAGGATGTGACCAGCACCCGCGATCCGTCGGGGGAGAGGTCGACGGCCGAGATCTCGGCGCCCTGGTTGAGCGTGCGTATCTGGCGGCCGCTGCTGGCGGTCCAGATGCCGACCTCGCCGCAGAAGCCGGCGATCGCGATCACGCGGTCGTTGCGGCTGAGCGCGTAGTCCTGGGAGTTCGCGCTGAGACAGGGCAGGCGTGCCGCGCCTCGAGGCGTGACCGTGTGCCCGGACGAGATGTTCACCACCACCGGAGTCCCGGGCGAGCTCGGGGACGCGCCCTCCTGCATCACTGCGAAACGGTCGTCCTGGCTAATGACGACTCCGCCGGCGGCTTGCGCCGGGTGCAGCACCGCCACCAAATTATGCGTCGCGACGCTCCAGATCCGCACCGGCCCCTTCGGTGGGCCTGATTGGGATGTGGACGACGGCGGCGGAGCGTGCGCGGGCCCCCCCGGCAGCGTGGCGAGGTACCGTCCGTCGGGGCTGAGGCTTGGCGCCTGCAGGGCCCGCGGCAGCATCCAGGTGGACGCCAGCTTGCCGCCCGGCAGGCTGTAGAAGTGCAGCGCGTTGCGTCCGTGAACACTTTCCACGACGATCAACTGGTCGGGCGTGAGCGCGACCCCGGCAGGGTTCCCCGCCAGGAACAGCGAGGTTTGCTCGACGCCCTGGGCGCGCCACACCCGGGCCACCCCGTCGTTGGAGGCACTCAACAGCGATTGCCCGTCAGGCGCGAACGACATGGCTCCCACAGCTGCGGTGGATCCGTCGTAGGTGGCGAGTTGCTCTCGCGTCGCGAGCGACCACACGCCCGCCGTGCCGTCCTCGGCGCCGATCGCCAGCCTGGTTCCGGCGGGACTGAAGGCGACCGAGGAGATCTCGACCTCGTTGATCGACATCACGTCGAACTCCTTGGCCCAGCTGCGCGTGCTGTAGACCGACACCTTGGCTGTGGCGTTTTGGGGATCCGCCGGGTACCCGACCGCCAGCCGAGAGCCGTCGGGGCTGAGCGCGACCACCTCCGGCCACCCCGGTCCCCGGTTCCCGGTCGCGACGATGCGGTGGACCATCCGGCCGGTGGCCACGTCGTAGACGTGAACGGAGTCGTCGCTGTTGCCCCCGCCGACGATCAGCTGCCGCCCGTCGCGGTTGAAGGCCATCGTCCCGACGTTGTAGATGTCGTGCTCGAACGCGCGGGGCCGCATCGCGGGCAGGCTCCACAGCGTGATGCCGTTCGGGTCGTTCGCCGCCAGCAGGTGGCCGTTGGGGCTGAAGGCGAGCGCGGCGGGCGGCCCCGCCGACCGGATCGCGGTGAGTCGCGATTTCACGGAGCCCGTCGCCGGATCGATCAGCATCACGCCCGTCGGCGTGCCCACGGCGAGCAGCGACCCGTCGGGTGAGTAGGCGACGGCGCTGAGCCGCAGGTGGACGTTCGCTGCACGCTGGATGTTGCCGGTGCCGGCGTCGATCAGGCGCAGCGTCCCGTTGCAGGCCGCCTCGACGATCTGCTCGCCGTTGGGGCTGAACGTCGCGGCCAGCCCGCCGTTCGGGCCGCATGACCCCGGCGATGCCACGTTGGGCAGGGCCCGCTCGAGCGGAGAGGCGTCGAGCGCGGCGCGGAGCGCGAACATCGTCTGGGGCGTCGCTTGCGTCTGGACTGCCCGCATGCCAAGGATCAGCGAGATCTCTGGGTCGTTCGGCAGCTGGGCCTGGCTCTCGGCTGCCAGTGCTTGCGCGCGGGCCGCAACTCGCTCGGACACGGCCTGGCCGCGGGAGATCAGCGCGAAGATCAACAGTCCGATCGACACGACCGCCACTGCGAGGCTCGCCCCGGCCAGCAGCCGCTGGCGGCGCGCCGCCGCGTCGCGGCTGGCTAACAGGTACTCGCGCTGAAGCTGCGTCGGCGCGGGGTCCGCGTCCTCGGGGCTGGCCGCCAGCCATCGCTCGGCCGACTTCAGCTCGGCGCCGCGCAGCAGAAAGCTCTTGTCTCGGCCCTCCGCCTCCCACTCGAGCGCTTTGACCAGCCAGCGGGTGTGCGCTCGCGCTGTCTCCAGATCCGCGTCCAGCGCCTTGACCAGCCGCCCCATCGAAGGGTCGAACTCGGCGTCGTCGGTGAACGGGATCCAGTTGCGATCGCGAATCTCGGAGTGCAGGCGCTCGTCGGGCACCGGCTCGCGCAGCACCGGCACGATCCGCTTCTGCATTTCCTTGGCGTACTCGACCTCGTTCTCGCAGTAGGCCGAGTCGACCGCCGCGGGGGTGATCACGAACAAGAACGCGTCCGACTGCTCGATCGCCCGCTTGATCGCCGCCGGGAACACGTCGGCGTCCGCGATCCCCTCCGTGTCGAGCCAGACCTGCTTCCCGCGGTCCTCGATCGACGCCACCAGCCTGTGGACGAAAGCGCCGTCGTGCCGCGAATACGAGACAAACACGTCAGGCATGACGCACCGCTTGGGGCTCGGGATGCGCCCACGCGGATTCTCGATCGTGGCCCACAGAAGCTCCCTATTGGCAACGATAATTGCGCCGCCGTCGCCGCGTCAACCGTCGGCGCCTCGCGGTGAGATGCACCCTAGACCGCTGGGCGTCAACCGGTTCTGACTCGAGCACCAAGTGCCGCGACGGGCGCAGGCATTCGAAGCTCGGTCGGAGCGTCTCTGCTTGGTGCCTGGTCCGGCTCAGCGGACGCGGGCTCTTGGCGGATGGCGGGCGGGGCGCTCGCGTGTTTGAATCGACGATTGTGGAGCCGCTTGAATGGGTGCGTGAGCAAGGCGTCGTGTTGCAGTCTGCCCGCGGTCCAGTACCCAACCTGGCCGAACACGTCGCCGGTGAGCCGATCCGCGGGAGCTGGTGGGGACACGGGTCCGGCCACGAGATCTTCGCGGTACTCACCTGCGTGCTCAGCTCACCGGACGTGATCGCCACACGCCTGGTCAACGGAAAGATCACTCTCATCCACCGTCGGCTGTGGCCCGCCCTCGTTCGTGTCGCGGATCGCTTCCCCGGCAGCCGCTTGGCCGCCGTCGATGAAGAGCACACTGCGTCGGGCGCCCACCGAACGACCGAGATTCCGTTCCCTGAATGGGTCCCGGTCGAAGATATGACCGCTGCCAGTCTTCTCACCGTCCACGATGCGCTCGCGCAACTCCCCGCCTGCCTCCGCTGACCCGAGTGCATCGGTAGAGGGGTTAGCGCACAGCGAAGGAGGTCAGCATCTGGCCGATCAGCTGGCAGGCACGACCAAGCTCCCAGACAAGCGCCTCCGCGGTTCACTGATCGTTGGGATGTGAGACCCCGGTTCCGGTCGACAGAGAACGTCCTCATCCGCCGCTCTGGGCATCCGGTCAGCGAACCCTTCTGCGATGCTGCTCTGACCCCCGCAGACCTTTGCGGGAGCGGAGGTCCAGACGATCGCTCGCTCCCGCCGCCGCCCCCCTGAGGCCTCGACCGGCTCGTCGCGGTAGGCGATCTGGCCGTCGCGGGTGAGGGTGCTGGGGTTACCGAAGCGGCCGTGGCGGTCCACCAGCGACACGCTGATCTGGCAGACCCCTCGAGCGCAACGCGACAACGCGACGTAGCCATCGCCGACCCGCTCGCCCGGCTGGCCCAAGGTGCGGGTAGGGTCTGACCGCCGGCATCGGAGATCACCGTGCTGCCTCCGAGACCGCCTGCTCTCTGCTGGTGAGCTCCTCCAAGAGGGACGTCAGTTCGCCTCGCGCGAGCGAGTGTGGTCCGGGAAGGTAGGCACGCGCCTCATTCTCATGGGTGACCTGAATCACGACAAGATCGATCCGACGTACGACAGCGCGTCCCGCGTTGACGTGCCACGGCTCAGCTCGGCACCAGCGGCGCTCTCGAGCATCCCGCGGACGGCGACTTCGCGCGAACCCAAGCTTCCTTGCTGTGACGCCTACGGCCTCAGTCGGTGCTCTCTAAACGACCGCTGATAGATGGCTTGTGAGACGGGCGGCCCGCCGGCGCCAGGCGGGTTGGCAGACGCTCCGGAGGGTCCACGTGGTCGATCGGCATATGGCGACCGAACCCGAAATCCGCGCAAAGCGCGGCTGGCGACAAGTAGGGTCTCAGCCCTGAGATCGCCAAATATGAGTATCGGGTGCTCGCAGACCAGTGGGCGAACGATCGGGTCGAGCCAGTGGTCCTCGCAGAGACAGAGAGCTGCTTTTCGCCGCTCCCCCTATCGCGACAGGCCACGGCCCGAGGGTTCGTCAACCGGTCGGGACGATCAACACGCTGCACTTCGCGCGATGCGAGATGTCGTTCGGCACCGAGCCAAGCATTCGCCGCGCACCAGTCATGCCACGATTGCCGACGACAATCATCTGAGCGCCCTGCTCGTCAGCCGTTGTCAGCAGAGCCTCTGCCGGGTTTCCGCCCCAGATGTGCGTCTCGCTCGTCACACCGGACTCCGTCAGCCGGCGCTGCGCCCGTTCAACGTGCTGTTGCGCCCGCGTCCGGTCCTCGTCGCTGCGAGCTGCCATCTGCGATGCGTTGGCGTTGTAGCCGCTGACGACGTGGACGGTTACGCCCAACGCGCGCGCGAGCATGCCAGCGCGGTCCACGGCGCGCTCCGCAGTCTTTGACCCGTCGGTACCGACGACGATCGTTCCCGGTTCTTCCATTTAGATCTAGATCCCTTCAGTAGTGAGGGGTTCATGCCCCGGTGGTTTAGTGGTGCGGTCCGAGCCAGCACCGTCCCAGATAGGCGAGGACGTGCACCTGGAGGCGCGACTCTATGAACCCGCCGGGGCCGAGTCTTTGGCCATCTGGAGCATTCCACCGGCCGTCGGGCTGACGGGTGTCGAACCGGAAACCACCTTAATTGCGTGCTCCGCTCTCCCGGAATCCCGGAGGAACGTCTTCGTCGGGAACCCTGGCCAACAGGCCTGGGCCGTACCGAGGCCCGTCAGGCGGACGTGCTCGAGGCCGTCCTTCGTGCTGTCCACGCTCGCGCCAGCACGCTCAACGTCACCCACTGGGAGCCGTCCACCGCTGCGAGGTGCCGTCAGCTCGAAGGATGACCCCTTCCACAACTTCGGCGTGCTTCCCTCAGCGCCCTTGTCCATGATGACGGTCCACTGAACTCGTCGCAGTCAGCGTTCCTTGTGAGACTGCGACCGACGTCGGCCTCGCGGCCGGCCTCGGCATCAGATGTATCGCGCCGTAGATCCCCAGTGAGACAGTTCGTTCGCTGTTCGCGCATCGCGATCATCCGGGTGGCCGAGTCGAGACGGTTGCGTTCGTGACAAGGGACTCATCCCCGAAACAGCGGCCGAGCGGCTCCTAACACTCGACCTCGCGAGTGCCCGCCGCGCTGCGATCGGGGATGAAAGCGAGCGGCCGAGCGGTCGACGGGGCCGCTCGGCACAGTCGCGTTTGTCACGCGTATTCGCGCAGCCGCCTCTGCTATCGCATGCGAGCGGCGTGGTCTAGGGTTCCCTGCGCGAATAGGATCTGGGCGCCTCGCTCGGGCCTCGATCGGATCGCGCGACGCCGCTGCCGGTGACAGGGTTCGCCCGACCGAAAGGACTGCTGAACGCCTATGACGGGGAACGATGCCGAGACGCTGCTCGCCGAGACGCGCGCGTTTAACGCTGAGCTCGAGCGTCTGCTCGCCACGATGCCGTCGGTCCATACGGTCCCGCCGCAGGAAACCCGTCGCGCGCGCCGCGACGGCCGCGGGATCTTCCCCGCGCCCGTGTTCGTTCCCGAAGCGCGGACGATTGAGATCGCCGGGCCGAGCGGCCCGATCCCGCTACGCGTGATCGCGCCCGAGCGGGAGCCGGCGGGCGCGTTCCTTCACATCCACGGCGGCGGATGGACGCTGGGCGAGGCCGACGGGCAGGACCCGCGCCTGGCGCGACTGGCGGGCGAGACCGGACTGACCGTCGTGAGTGTGGGTTACCGCCTCGCCCCTGAGCATCCGTACCCGGCGGGGCCTGACGACTGCGAGGCAGCTGCACTATGGCTACTTGGGGACCAGGCCAAAGCGGCGATCGGTCGCGCCACCCCGTTGGCGATCGGCGGTGATTCGGCCGGCGGTCACCTGGCGGCGTCGGCGCTCCTGCGACTGCGTGATCGCCATGGGATCACCGGCGCGTTTGCCGCCGCCGTATTTCAGTACGGCAGTTTCGATTTGTCGATGACCCCGAGTCAGCGGCTGTGGGGCGACCGCAACCTTGTGCTGTCAGGGCCCATCATCAGATGGTTCCTCGACCAATTCCTGCCCAGCCACGACCGTGAGCAGCGCCGCGACCCCGACATCTCGCCGCTGTTCGCGGACGTGTCCGGTCTGCCGCCGGCGATCTTCACCGTCGGTACGCAGGATCCGCTGCTCGACGACACGCTGTTCATGGAAGCGCGCTGGCGAGCTGCGGGCCATGGCAGCGAGCTGCGGATCTGGCCCGAGGCGCCGCACGGGTTCATCTCACTACCGATGACTATCGCCGACGCGGCGCTCGCCGCCGAGCACAGCTTCATACGCCGCACCCTAGGCCTGAACCCGGCCTAGTCACTCTGGCGCCGTCCGGCCGCCGATAGCGATCACCATGCGAAGCGACACGCCGCCGCATTCCCACGTCGCAGCCGACGTTCGCGCAGGGCGACGGCTCCGAGGCCGGATGCGAGCGCCTGCTATCGATGCACCGGCTCTCCAAACCGTTCGCGAGCCGGCTGTTTGCTGACGCCGAGCACGGCCCCGATCTGTGTCCAGGTGTGACCGTTCGCGCGCGCCTCAGCGACTTGATCGGCGAGCCGCAGGTCGCTGGCAGCGACGGCATGGAGCGCCTCGGCGATGGCTCGCAGGTCCTCAGCGCCGGCCTCGGCTGAGGCGACCGCTTCTGGATCGAGTTGGTCAAGCCACGCCTCAATCGTCGAGGATCACGACCTCGAGCAGCCCGCCGGAGCGGTCCGCACCGATGACGAGATCCCTCCCGTCGCCTGAGACGATTCGTATGGGTGTCCGATGGCGTGCTGCATGCCTTCGACCCGTGTCTCAGTCGGCGTTCGGGAGTGAGAAGCGCTCTCGGCCGGCGCCGGACGATATCGGTTATGTGCCGGCTGAGTAGTCCATCCGGCGGTCGCGCACTTGATATCGAGGGCGGCTGTAGGCTCGTCTCATGTGCGGTTCTGAGACGCACTCGGTCAAGCGTCATCTCGACGTCGACGCTGATGGCTACGACGTCCAGATCCGGCGCCTGATTCCACACTACGACGAGATGATCGCCACCGGTGTCGAGCTGCTGAGCGCGCTGGCCCCGCCCGACGGGCACGTTCTCGATCTCGGTGGCGGTACTGGTGCGTTCTCGTCCGCCGTGCTCGATGCGCTTCCCGGTGTCGGCGTGACGGTGCTCGACGTGGATGCGGACATGCTCGGCGAGGCCCGTCGACGGCTGGCCCGCTTTGCGGATCGCGTGTCGTTGCAGGAGGGCAGCTTCTTGGACGCGCTGCCGGCGGCAGATGCCGTGGTTGCGTCCTTGTCGCTGCACCACGTCCATGACCTGCAGACCAAGACGGCGCTTTACCAGGCGATTTACGCCACGCTGTCGCCCGGCGGGGTGCTGGTCAATCTTGACGCGGCGGTGACTGAAGGCGCGCGGCTTCGCGGGCTCGGGTTTGACCGTTGGGCGGCTCGGATGGGTGATCACGGCATCACCGATGCGCAGGCGCGCGGCCATTTCGCGGCGTGGTCAGATGAGGATCGGTACTTTCCGCTGGACGCGGAGCTGAGCGCGTTGCGCGAGGCGGGCTTCGATGAGGTCGAGTGTTTCTGGCGGCGGGAGTGCTCTGCGGTCACATGCGGGTTGCGCGCTAGCTGACCGCCCTCTCCGGTTGCGACCACCGGTCCCCGGGACCGCCCGAACCAACGTTCACTCGACGTTGGGTTGTGACACGCCATGTTGCGATCAGCGCGCCAACCCAGGGATCTGTCATCCGACGCTCTCCCGGCGTTGGCAGGGCAACGGTCACCGGATGCTCGCTGGCAGCAACGAGAGATCGAGTCCGACTGAAGCGGTCGAAACCCTCTCACAACCGTTGCCGCGAGCGCGCAGGTGAAGACGAATGGCGAGTCAGCTGGGTGATCGGTGACGGCGGGGCGTGTCAACCCTTCGTTGGCTTGCCGGCTCGCGGTTTCTGGCCCTCAGTCTCCATGCACGAGAGGTCGACCGGGACAGCCGGAAGGCCGGAAGAGACCGGAGCGCAGCTGATGGCTCGATTGTCCTATGGGCCTCGCAGCACACGTGCTCGTCGCGCCAGAAGGAGGGCGGCGGTGGCGACCCGCCGCGCTGTATCGCTGGGAGCGCCGATCGCGGTAGGGCCTGATTGGGGGTCAGTGTGTTGCGCAGGCCCGGGGCCGGCACCTGCTCTCATCGCGCGTCCCACTGGAACCAGCGGATGCCGATGCCGGCGAACACGATGATGTAGCCCAGGCACGCCAGCACCGAGAGGGTGTCACGGCTATACCACGCGTGCAGGTCGAGCACCCCGGCGAACAGCGTCATCACCGCTCCCACCGGACTCCAGCGCGCGACCGAACTCCAAAAGGCGCCAAGGTCTCCGCTCTGGCCGAGAAGTCCGAGCAGGATCAGGACGGCGAACAGCACGCGCGCGACCGCCTGGACGCTGTCGGCTGACTTCACCAGACCGACCAGCGCCTGGCCGAGGCTGAGGAACACCGCCCCAGCCAGGATTGAGACCAGCAGCACCAGTACGTACTGCCCAGCGGAGGGTGAGATGTGATGGATCACGCTGCCGATGATCACGACCGCGATCGCGATGATCAGGTTCGCGACGGCCTGCATCGCCAGGCGGCTGGTCATGATCGTCCAGGTTGGCGCCGGTGTGACGCGCAGCCGCTGGAACACACCCTTCTCACGGTCCCGCGCGACCGTCAGCGCGTAGCCGATCAGCGCCGTCGACAGCAGCCCGTAGGAGATGGCCAACCCGATCACGAACTCGGCCCCGCCGAATTTGTCGGTCGCCTTGTTCCCACTGGTACTTATGAGCACGAACACGGGCAGCACCATGCTGATGATGAGCGCCCGGCGGTGCTTGAGGAACACGAGGAAGTCAGCGCGCAGCAAGGAACTTAACACGAGGTGAAGTGGTGGTCCGGCGCCCGTGCCTCGTGGTGTCGGAGCGGTTCTTGAGCTAGTCACGGATCTCGCTCCCAGTCAGACCGATGAAGACATCCTCGAGCGTCGCCTCGCCGCGGGCGACAGCCCGGACGCGGGGATCGTTCTTGTGCTTCTCGATCAGATCGTGCGGGGTCTCCACCGTCAGCAGCGTGCCGTTGTCGATGATTGCGACGCGGTCGCACACCGCCTGGGCCTCCTCCATCGAATGTGTCGTCAGCAGGATGCTTCCGCCCCCCTGGCGGATGTGCTCGATCCGGCCCCATAGCTGGCGGCGCGATTGCGGATCGAGACCCGCGGTTGGCTCGTCGAGCAACAGCAGCGCGGGATCGTGGACGACGGCGATGTACAGGGAAAGGCGTTGCTGCTGTCCGCCGGAGAGCTGCTTGAACGGCTTGTTCGCTTCGTCCTCGAGTCCTATCACGCGCAGGCCGTCAGCGATCTGCTGGTCGGAGAGCTGCACCCCGTAGAGCCCGGCGTATAGCCGCACGATCTGCGTAATCTTCAGCTCGGACTGGAAGCTGGTCGCCTGGAGCTGCACGCCCATTCGGGCCCTGGCTTGCGTGGGATGGCGCCGGCTGTCGATGCTGTCGACCAGGATCGACCCCGACTGAGGCCTGATCAGCCCTTCGATCGCGCTCAGCGTGCTCGTCTTGCCGGCGCCGTTTGGCCCGAGCAGCCCGAAGATCTCTCCTCGGCGGATCTCGAAACTGATCGAGTCAACGGCCGTCTTCGGCCCGTAGGCGACCGTCAGCTCGCTTACTTGGAGGATCCCGGCAACCCCAGCGACAGCAAGGACGTCAGCGCGGCGGTCCTCGGCGGGAACCTTGGCTTGGCCGCTGCGGGCCGGCTCGGGCGCCAGCAGCAGCGATCCGTCCTCGTGCTCCTCGGCAACGAGGTATGCGCGTGCCTGGCCGTCCCGCAGCACCTGCACCCTCTCCGTCACTGCCGCCCAGCGTAGCGCCTCCACTAGCACGTTACTCGCTGCACCCGGAGCTAGACAAACCGTCTCGACTCAGCGATCAGTTGGTTCGTCACGGGTGTCAGGCCGCTGCTCGCCGGAGTGCTCCTTCCGCGCATCAGGAACACTGTCGGCAAGGGCCGCCGATCCGCGTGACACGGCTGCTTCCAGCCGGATGCGCCCACGAGCCCGCCCCCAACGCCGCGCCCGGTACGGCGCAACCCGACGCGCCGCCGGCCCAAGGGCGCGTCGCGGTCAGCGCCGGCGCGAGCGACAGTGGCGTCCGGGCGCACGAGGTGGCTGCCTCAGCGACTCGCTTCCACCATTCGCTGCTCGGCACTGGTGTGCCTACGCTGCGGCGCGTCCCACGCCGAGACGTGGTCGCGCGGCCGCGCGATCGACGTCTAGCGCGGCCGTCAGCTCGGCGGCGGGATCTGGCGGCTCGAGCTCGAGGACGGTTAGGAGCACCTGTTGCGGGAAGTCGTGGTGGCCACGGCGTACCTCTTTGTACGATTTCTCGAGCGCTGTCTTGGCCGCGGGGGTCATTGGCAAACGGTCCCGCAAGACGGCTTTGAGCGTCGGCCTCGCCGTACGTTCGATCGGCTCGTCGATCGGTATCGGTGGTGCGTTGAACGCGGCGCCGATGCCGACTGCGGCGAGCGCATCGTGATCCATCGCATCGAGGGCGTCGCGGGCTGTCTGTAGGTCGCATCCGAGGGCCTGCGCCAGGACACCGAGCACCTGATACTCGACCTTGCGGTCACCGCGGGCAGCCGACTGGTATCTCCCCTGGAGCACGTACATCGACGCTCGCGAGGAAGCACCGCGCTTTGCACCTCAAGCTGATCCATCCGTCACACCTGGGTGTTGTCCCGTGTCATGCAATGTAGACCCGCCAAACCCAACGTATGTCACAGGAGTCGATCCCATGGCACGTATCCAAGGTGTCAGCCGCACGCACGCCAGCCCGATGACGAAGCTCGCTTACCGCTTCGGGCCGAAAATGATGAGGAAGCTGACGGGCCGCGACCCGCAGACCGGCACCGGGCTCGAGCCGATTACGATCTGGGCGTACTCACCGAAAATGATGGTGGCAATGGGCAAGTTCAACGGCCCGATGCGCAAGGGCAGGTCGGTTGACCAGCGCATTCAGAATCTGGTCGAGCTGAAAGGGGCGGCGATGATCGGCTGCGAGTTCTGTATGGACCTCGGCTCGCAGATCTGCCGCAACTCCGGCTTCACCGACGAGGAGCTGCTGTCGATCCCGAACTACCGCGACAGCGAGCTGTTCAGCGAACAGGAGAAGGCCGCGCTGGACTTCGCGGTCGGCTTCATGCGCACTCCGGTCGAGATCAGCGACGAGGTGTTCGCCAACGCCCAGAAGCACTTCACCAACAGACAACTGGTGGAGATCGCGGGGCTGCTGACGCTGGTCAACCTCGACCGTTTCAACGCCGCGTTCGGGATCGGCTCGGCCGGGTTCAGCGAGGGGATGGTCTGCGTGCCGCCCGAGCAGCCTGCGGCGGTCCACGGACTGAAGACGCTCGCGGGACGGTCGTCGAGCTAACGGTCCTTGACATTTCCGCATGTGACTGACCCCGCGCTTGTCCAACGAAATGTCGAGATAACGATCGCGATGGTCGACCTGTTGGGCGCGGAGGGTTGGACATGCTCTCGCGAGAGCAAGTACCCCGGCTCTCAGGGCACACGGCTGACCGCAGGTGACAAGGATGGCGACGCCGCCGCCGGCGATCACGACGTCGAGGGCGGCGACGGCTCAGATCGCGCCGCCGGTCCAGACCACGTCGATTTCGCCCGAGAGCTCGCGCAGCCGGTCGAGGTCAAAGCCGGCCGGCTCGGTGTCGGGGAAGACATGCGCATCGGTGGCCTCGCCGGCGCGGGCGTAGATCTCCTCCATGCGGCCCGGTGAGCTCATGTCGACCCATTTCGTGTAGTGGCTTGACCGGAGCGGCCCTGTTCCTCGCCAGCGATGACGCCCACCACATCACCGGCTCGTACATGATCGCCGACGGCGGCTACAGCATGCTCGGGGCATGATGCGGCCGAACTGCATGCAACCATCCGGACTCAGTCATATTCACCGAACTGCATCCGTCCATGGGAAGAGAACTGGATGAGCGTCGCTGCCAACAGCCATGACAACGTGTACGACCGCGTACGGAACGCGATTCTCGACGGAGAGCTCCCGCCCGGCACCGTGATGTCGCAGGTCGGTCTCGCCGACGAGCTCGGGATCAGCCGCACCCCGTTGCGAGAGGCGTTGCGGATGCTCCAGAACGAGGGACTGATCGAATCCGAGCCCAACCGCCGCGTGCGGGTGGCGCCGATGACGCCCGAGGACCTCGAACAGCTGTGCATCATGCGGATCACGCTCGAGGCCGAGGCGCTGCGGCTGTCGATCCCGAGGATGACCCCCGAGGACCTCGCCGGCCTGGAGGGCTACATGGCCGAGATGGCCCATTACGCCGAGGCGGAGGACTACAGACGGTGGGTCGTTCCTCACCAAGGCTTCCACCGCGCCCTCACCGCTCCGGCGGGCGAGCGCATCAACATACTGCTCGGCCAGCTGTTCGACCACGCCGAGCGGTATCGCCGGCTGCACATCGGCCACGGCCCGAGCGCGTGGGCCACCGCCGGCCACCGCGAGATCCTCGAGGCCTGCAAGGCACATGAGCGCGAGCTGGGAGCGGGGCTGCTGGCCAGTCACCTGGCCCGGACCGGATTCGAGGTCACCGAGTTGCTCGACCCCGAGTACGACCCGGTGAAGCTGAAGCTCGCGCTCACCGACGCGGGCGGCGAGATCCTGACCAAGCGGAAGGGCCGCCGCCGCTAACCGGGCAGCGCCGAGCGATCCCCGCTCGCGGCCGGCGGCTGATCGATGCGCACCAGATTGCCCGACGGGTCGCGCACCGCGAAGTCGCGCGTGCCCCAGAACTGCTCGGTCGGCTCCTGCACGATCTCGGCGCCCGAGGCGCGCACCCTCTCGAAGGTGGCGTCGAGGTCATCGGTGGTGAAGTGGACGCCGTTCATGGCGCCCTTGGCGACGAGGGCGGCGATGGCGTCGTCGTCGGCGGGGCTGCCGTTGAGGTAGTTGGTGATGACGATCGCGACCCCGGGCTGGGAGGGAGCGCCCACGGTGAGCCAGCGCGAATGCTCCTGAGCGACATCGTCGCGCAGTTCGAGGCCGAGCGTGTCGCGGTAGAAGGCCAGTGCCAGGTCGGGGTCATGGACCTGGACGAAGCAACGAGAAAGCGTGACATTCATGGCGCCAAGACTACGGAGCCAGCACCGCCTGGCGCTTCTCCGATCCTGCTCGATTGCGGGTCGGACGGGTGAGGTCCTTGGCGACGCAGCCCGGCACACTGGCGAGCTCGCTGTGGTCACGCGCCCGGTAGGCCGTCGGCGTCTCGCCCACAAGCTCGGTAAAGCGGGCGCTGAACGAGCCGAGCGATGTGCACCCCACCTCCAGGCAGACCTCCGTGACCGAGAGGACGCCGCGGCGCAGCAGCGCCTTCGCCCGCTCGATGCGTCGCGTCATCAGGTAGGCGTAGGGCGTCTCGCCGTAGGTCGCCCGGAACTGTCGCGAGAAGTGCCCGGTCGACATCAGCGCGGCGCGGGCGAGCGCGGCGACGTCGAGCGGGCGCGCGTACTCCCGGTCCATCAGATCGCGCGCCCGGCGCAGGTGGGCGAGGTTGGCGAGCTCCTCCGACGTCACGATGCGAGCGTACCGGCCGCGGCGGCTCGCGTCAGAGCGTCCGTGGCTCAGCAGGCGAGTAGGTTCTCGGGCCGGGGCGGCCGCGGTGGCGGCGCCACGTCGAGCTTGAGCTCCAGCTCGATCTCGGCCCCTTCGCTGCCGATGGCGTGAAACCCCGCGCTGCGCAGGAGCGCCCGGGCGGGCCGGTTCTCCCACAGGGTGGTGGCGGTGAGCAGATGGAAGCCGTTGGCCAGGGCGCAGGCGATGAGGCGGTCCATGAGGGCGGTGCCGATGCCACTGCGCTGCATCTCGTCGGCGACGGCGACGGCCACGTCGGCCACGCCCGGCCGGTCGTGATGCTGGACGTAGCGGGCGATGCCGGCGACGGAGCCGTCGTCCGGGTCCACCGCCGTGATGGCCTGGTGGGTGAGGCGGCCGACGTCGGAGAGGAATGTCAGGTCGCGCTCGCTCAGCGCGGGCATGGGGCTGAAGAACCGGCGCAGGCGCGACTCGGGGCTCAGGCGGTCAAAGAGCCGCCGCACGCTTGCGCGATCGCCCCGGCGCAGCGGCTCGATCCGGATGAGCGCCCCGTCGCGCAGGCGCTCGGTGTCCACGCGCGCGCACGGCGGTAAGACGGCCACGGGCGCGCCTTCGCCCACAACGTCTGACGTCCAACGATCCCGGTCCATGATGAGTGAGACGTTTGTGGCCGGCAATTCTTCCCACATTTCTGGAACGTTCCAATCTTCGTGAAGATGGTGTGAGGGCATAACGCGCGCCACGTCGGGGTCAGAGGCTGTCGAGCTGCTGCTGGGCCTGGCGGTGGGCCGCGGTGGCGGCCTCCCGGCCGGCCTGTGCCTCGGCCGCCGCCTCCTCGGCCCGGCGCAGCGCCTCGGCGGCGCGATCCCGGCGGTCCTCGGCGGCGCGCAGCGCGCGCTCGGCGCGGTCGACCTCGCGAGCGGCGTCGCGCTCGTTGGCGCGCGCCTGCTTGCGGGCCGCCTCGCGCTCGCGCTCGGCCGCGGCCTCGGCGTCCCGGCGCGGGCGCCCCGTATCTCGACGTCCTGTATCTCGGCGCCCTGTATCCCGACGCTCCGTGTCTCGACGCGCCGGGACGGGCGGTGCCGGCGCGGCCGCCAGCCCGCCCCCGAGCCCCGCGCCGAGACCGACGTGGCGCAGCTCGCGCACCAATCGGCCGTCGCTCACCTGCCCGCGCGCCTCGTCATCGAGCGCCGCGGCGTGCAGCGTGTCGGCGACCCGCTCGAGCGTCGCGGCGCTGAGCTCCTGACCGCTGGAGCTGAGCAGGCCCCGCGCCGTGTCCACCAGGTCATCGACGGCGCCGCGCTCCCGCTCGGCGGCCGACCGGAGATCGCGCGCGTCCGCGCCGCCCGACAGCACGCCGGCCTGCGCCTCGCGCAGCGCATCGCCGGCGCGCAGCAGCGCCTCGACCTCGGCGGGCCTGGTGCGGACGAGCTGGTTGACCGCCCACGCCGCCACCGACGGCTTGCGCAGGGCCGCGACCGTCGCGGCCTGCTCGCGCTCGCCCGCCGATCGCAGCGCGCGTACCAGCGCGCCGCGCTCCGGCACGAACCGATCGAGCGGCAGGCCGTACAGGTCGTCGAGCTCCACGCCCACCATTGTCGGTGACCCGCTCGGGCTCTGATCGCTCGCGGCCCGGCGGTCAGGCCACCCGCACGCGGGGCAACCGGATCCAGCGGCGGCGGCGCGGCGACACGTTCGCGACGTGCCCGGCGCGGAGGCGCAGCAGCGAGACCGCCTGGGCCGTGGGTACGAACGGGTCGGCCACGATGCGCCCGTCATCGAGCGCGAGCGCCGCCACCGGCTCGCCGTCGACGACGGCCAGTAGCACCGGCCCGTCGAGCTCGGGCGCTTCGTCCAGGGCGGCGATGCGCCGGGTGATCGCCTCATCATCAGCGCGCGCGGGACGCAGCTCTATCACGGGGCCGGAACGCCACAGGGGTCGGCTCGAGACCTCATGGTGGCGCGCGGCGGCCCGAGTCAGGTCCGCGACGTGCTGTTCGGCTAGAAGTGCGTTGAGAGTGCCAGTCATCACAGGGCTCCTTGAAGGTTTCGCGTGATGTCATGGTGCGCCTAAGACGGCGCTCCCACATCGGGCAAATGCAGCCGGTTCTGGCCCTCGGGGCCTTACCTGGGCGGCGAGGTGGCCTTACCGCGAAAGGGCGGCCGCAGCGGACCGAACGGCGGCGGTCAGGAGGCCGGCGGCGGCCCGGTGTCCGCGTCCCGCAGGACGGAGATCCCGAGACCGACGCCCATCAGCGCGGTGGCGGTCACGAGCAACGTCGAGAGCGGCGAGAGCTCGCCCCGGCGACCGGCGAGGGCGCCGGCGGCGACGTCGGCCGCGTCACAGGCGATCCCGATCTGGACCCAAGACCGCATCGCGTCGCCGTCGCTGGCCTGTAGCCCGGCGGCCAGCGCGAGGTCGCGGATCGCGAACAGCCGCGCCACGTACGGGAGCTGGGGGTTGGCCTTGGCGTCGACGCCGAACAGGCTGCCGCTCAGGCGAGGCGCCAGCCACGTACCGGCGCCAACGAGCGTGCGGATGCCGGTGAGGGCAGTGCGCGGAGACATCTGCGGCGATCGTACCGTTTCCCTCGCGGGTGATATGACACGAAAATGCCCAGAGAGGTTGCGCCCCTGCCCGAGTCGGCGTCGGTGGTCATCATCGGCGGAGGCGTCATGGGCACGAGCGCCGCCTTCCACCTCGCCGAGGCCGGAGTGGACGTGGTCCTGCTCGAGCGCGCCCAGCTCGGCAGCGGCTCGACGTCGCGGGCGGCCGGCGGTGTGAGGGCGCAGTTCTCCGACGCGCTCAACATTCAGATCGCGCAGCGCAGTCTTCAGGCGTTCGCGGCGTTCGCCGACCGCCCGGGGTGGGAGATCGACCTCAAGCGCAGCGGCTATCTGTTCGTCCTCAGCCGCCCGGGCGACGTGGCCGAGTTCGAGGCCGCCGTCGCGCTCCAGAACGCGTACGGTGTCCCGTCCCGCATGCTGGGCCCCGCCGAGGCGCGGGCGCTGTGCCCGCTGCTGGCCGGGGACGACATCCTCGCCGCCTCGTTCTCCCCGGAGGACGGGCATGCGACCCCCGAAGCCGTCGTGCAGGGCTACGCCTTCGCCGCCCGTGCGCTCGGGGCCCACCTGCGCGTCGGCTGCGACGTGACCGCCATCGAGACGCGGGCGGGCCGGATCACCCGGGTGCGTACCAGCCAGGGCGCGATTGGCACCAACGTCGTCATCTGCGCCGCCGGCGCCTGGTCGCGGCGGTGCGGCGAGATGGTGGG
Organism: uncultured Actinomycetota bacterium; assembly: GCA_963801435.1. Taxonomy (GTDB): domain Bacteria; phylum Actinomycetota; class Thermoleophilia; order Solirubrobacterales; family Solirubrobacteraceae; genus Palsa-465. Next base: position 62,056 of record CAWDFE010000020.1, on the reverse strand, counting down.
GGTGGCGCTCCCGGTCACCCCGCTGCGGCGCCAGATTCTGTTCACCGAGCCGATGCCAGATCTGCCGCCCGATCTTCCGTTCACGATCGACTTCGCCTCGAGCTTCTACTTCCACCGCGAGGGACCGGGGCTGCTGATGGGCATGTCGCATGCCGGCGAGGCCCCGGGATTCGCGCTCCAGACCACGGACGACTGGGTGCCCGACCTGCTCGCGATCGCCTCGCGTCGGGCGCCTCGGATCGCCGAGGCGGGGATCAAGGGCGGATGGGCAGGCCTGTACGAGGTCACGCCAGATCACAACGCGATCATCGGCGAATCCGGGCGGGTGAGCCGGTTCCTGTATGCCACCGGGTTCTCCGGCCACGGGTTCCTGCAGGGCCCGGCCGTCGGCGAGATCCTGCGCGACCTCGTCCTCGAGCGCCCGACGTTCGTCGACATCGGACCGCTGAGCGTCGACCGCTTCGGCGATGCCATGCTCCGTCCCGAGTACAACATTGTCTAGCGCTCACCAGGACATCCAGACGGGCACCGCCGGGACGCGCGTCGTTCAGGCGCTGGAGCGCCTGGGCGTGGAGGTCGCCTTCGGGCTCCCCGGGGTCCACAACCTGGCGATCTGGAAGGCGCTATCGGAGTCGTCGGTGCGGCTCGTCGGGGTCCGCCACGAGCAGGCGGCCGTGTACGCGGCCGACGGGTACGCCCGGGCCACCGGCCGGCTCGGCGTCGCCGTCGTCACCACGGGGCCGGGCGCCGCCAACACCCTGGGGGCGACGGGCGAGGCGATGGCGTCGGGCTCGCCGGTGCTGGTCATCGCCACCGACATCCCCGCTGCCATCCGCCGCCCTGGGACCTACCGCGGCAGCCTGCACGAGACGCGCGACCAGACCGCGATGTTCGCTCCGGTCACCAAGTCCGCCACGCTGGCGTCCACCGCGGCCGAGGTCGGGGAGGCGGTGGTGGCCGGGGCCCACGCCGCGCTCGCCGCGCCACATGGCCCCGTCTACCTCGGTATCCCCACCGACCTGCTGCGCCGGCCCGCGCCGGAGCTCCGCGAGGAGCCGGCGGACGCGCCGCGCACCCGGCCGTTTGACGGAACCGGTCTCGCCGAGGCGATCACGCTACTGGCGGCGGCGAGGCGACCGCTCATCTGGGCCGGTGGGGGCGCGTTGAGGGCTGGCGCCGGCGACGCGGTCGGCGCGCTGGCGGGCACGCTGGGCGCGCCGGTCCTCACCACCTACATGAGCCGCGGCCTGCTGGCGCCCGACCACCCGTGGCTGGCCCCCGGCCCGGCACATGCCCCGGAGGTGGGGGCACTGTGGGACGAAGCCGACCTCGTCATCGGCATCGGAACCGACTTCGACGGGGTCATGACCCAGAACTGGCTGATGCCCCAGCCGCCGCGGCTGGTCTGCGTCAACGTCGACGCCGCCGACGCCACCAAGAACTACGCCGCCGACGTCGTGCTCGTCGGCGATGCCCGGGAGGTGACCGAGCAGCTTGTCTCCGCGGTCCCCCGACGCCACGGAGCGGAGGCGACGCGGGCGCGGCTCGAGCGCGTCCGTGCCGAGGTGTCGGCGGCGGTCCTGGCCGACGACGCCGATGCGGCGGCCTTCCTGGCGATCATGGAGCGCGCGGTGCCGCCGGACGTGGTGGTGGTGGCCGACATGTGCATCCCCGGCTACTGGCTGGCCGGCTACCGCAGCGTGCCGCGCCCGCGCGCCCTCGCCTACCCCATGGGGTGGGGCACGTTGGGCTTCGCGTTCCCCGCTTCGGTCGGCGCCGCCCTCGCCGGACCGGCGGTGTGCGTGTGCGGAGACGGAGGCTTTCTCTTCGCCTGCGGCGAGCTGGCCACCGTCGCCGAGGCCGAGGTCCCGCTCACGGTGGTGCTCGTCGACGACGGCGGCTACGGGATGCTCCGCTTCGATCAGGAACTGGCCGGAGACGAGCCGTTCGGCGTGGACCTCGTCGGCCCGGATTTCGAGGCGCTCGGACGGTCGTTCGGCATCGCGGCCACGACGATCGAGGGCTTCGGCCCGGCGTTCGAGACGGCGCTGTCGCAAGCCGTCTCCTCGCCGGCGCCATCGCTGATCGTCGTCAGGGCGCGGCTCAAGCCGCCCGTGACGACCTCGCCGCGGTGGTATCGCCGTCCGCGCTGACCTCGGGTGGCGGCCGGGCGAACGCCGGCCGGCTGCCGGTGCCCCGCGACCGCAGTTATGGTGCGGCGATGCCGCTGACTTCCGCCCTCGCGCAGCACGCGGCGCACAATGCGATGGGCGACCCCGACGAGATCGCGTTGTTCCACGACCGCTGCAGCGATCTCATGCGGGAGCTGCTGGACGAGCTCGCGCGGGCACCCGACGCGCCGCGCCCGTTCCCGCAGATCGAGGACGCGCTCGGCTGGCCCCACCGGCGCATCGCGTCTGTGCTGGGCGGGGTCGCGCACCTGCGCCGGATGGAGTTCGACGGGCGGCGCCCGTACCGGTTCCAGGACGCGCACCAGAGCGGATCGGGGCGATGGGCGCTGTGGATGGACGCCCGCCAGGCGCGCGCCCTGCGCGCCGCCCAGCGGGCCGAGGCGATGCCGGACGCGCGGTGAGGGCGCTAGCCACCGGCCGCTGCCTGTGCGGCGCCGTCGCCTACGAGGTGCGCGGGCCGCTGCGTGACGTCCTCATGTGCCACTGCGAGGAGTGCCGGCGCTGGCACGGTCACGTGGCCGCCTGCACCGCGGCGCGGCGCGAGGACCTCGTGCTGGTGCAGGCGCGGGGCCTGCGCTGGGTGCCGAGCCCCAACAGCGACGCCGGGGCGCGGCGGGGCTTCTGCGCCGAGTGCGGGTCGAGCCTGTTCTGGGACCCGCCCCGCCGCGACACGATCAGCATCGCCGCCGGGTCACTGGACCAGCCAACCGGCCTGCGGGTGGCCGGCCACTGGTTCGTGTCCCAGGCCGCTGACTACGCCGAGCTGCCCGACGACGGCCTACCGCGCCACGCGCGCAGCGCGGAGCAGGAGAGCGCCGAGCCCGGGCCCTGACCGGCCCGCGGGGAGGGGAGGACTGGTTCAGGGCGCGTCGGGCCAGCGCCGGCCGCCGACGTCGAGCTGGCCGACCTTGAGCGAACCGATCTCCACCTCACCCGCCTTCAGGGTGCGGATGACGGCCCGGCCGATGGCGATCCGGCCGATGGCCACCGCGCCCACGGCCATCACGGCGATGGCGAGCGGTCCCATGCTGGTCGGGCCCATCAGCCGGGCGCCGACCACGTGGGCCCCGGTGGCGTGCACGGCGGTCGCCTCGGCCTTGGCATGCCTCTTAGCGAGCATGGGTCGAGCGTACCGCGTCGGTGGCGCGTCTCAGTCGGGGATGTGGGCGAACGCGTCGGGATGCGGGCCCGTGCGCCCGTCCTCGCCCTTGTCCAGGGCCGCGATGGCCTCGATGTCGGCATCCTCGAGCTCGAAGCCGAACACCTCGAAGTTCTCCTGGATGCGGGATGGCGTGGTGGACTTGGGGAACACGATGCTGCCACGCTCCAGGTGCCAGCGGAGCACCACCTGCGCGGGCGTGCGCCCGATGCGGTCGGCGATCTCGGTGATCACGCGGTCGTCGAGCACGCCGCCCTGGGCGATCGGGGACCACGCCTCGGTGGCGATGCCGTGGTCCTCCCCGTAGCGGTGGACCTGGTCGTTGAGCAGGTAGGGGTGCAGCTCGATCTGGTTGACCGCCGGCGTCACCGCGGTCTCGCGCGCCAACCGCTCCAGGTGCTCCACCTGGAAGTTGGACACGCCGATCGAGCGCGCCCGGCCCTGGCGCTTGAGCTCCTCGAGCACCTTCCAGGTGGAGACGTAGTCGCCGTCATAGAGGGTCGGCAGCGGCCAGTGGATGAGGAACAGATCCACATAATCGAAGCCCAGCTCGGACAGCGTGTGCTCGAACGCCTTACGGGCGTCGTCGGGGTGGTGGCAGGCGTTGGAGAGCTTGCTGGTCACCCAGATCTCGTCGCGGGCGACGTCCGAGGCGCGGATGGCCTCGCCGACGCCGCGCTCGTTGCGATACATCTCCGCCGTGTCGATGTGGCGGTAGCCGGTCTCGAGCGCCCGGGTCACCGCCGTCGCCGTGTCCTCGGGCGGGATCTGGAACACCCCGAAACCGAGCTGCGGGATCTCGTGTCCGTCGTTGAGCGTCACGGTGGGGACGGTGGAAACGGTGCTCATGGTCTCGGGTCTCCTGTCGGTCGGGGGGACATCCAGTCTGGCGGGGCCACCGCATAGGTTCAAATAATGCTTTTGCCCGTTCGATAGTGTTGGACTATGGATCCGCGCCGCGTCCTCACCTTCCGCGCCGTCGCGCACGAGCGGTCCTTCTCGCGGGCGGCGCGGCGGCTGGCGCTGTCTCAGCCGTCGGTGTCCAACCAGGTCGCGGCGCTGGAGCGCGAGGTCGGGGTGCGGCTGCTGGAGCGCCGCCCGGGCGGCCTGCGGCTCACCGCCGAGGGCGCGATCCTGCTCGAGCACGCCGACGTCATCGCCGACCGCTTCGGCCTGGCCGAGACCCAGCTGGCGGACGCCTCCGAGCGCCAGCGCACCCGGCTGCGGATCGGCGCTCTGCCCAGCGCACTGGCCGGGCTCGTGCCGGAGGCGATCGCCCGAGTCCGCGACCGGCATCCCGACACGCGGGTGACGTTCGACGAGGGAACGAGCGAGGACCTGGCCGGCCGCCTCGCCTCCGGCGAGCTCGATCTCGCCATCGCCTACCAGGACACCACCTGGCCCCGCGCCGAACCCCCCGGCGTCAAGCGCCACCACTTGCTCCACGAGGAGTTCATGGTGGCGCTGCCGCCCGATCACCGGCTGGCCGCCGAGGCCAAGGTCCATCTCGGCGACTTGCGCGACGAGGACTGGACTGCCGCGCTCACCGACGGTGTCATCGTCCGCGCGTGCCGAGCCGCCGGCTTCGACCCCCGGCTCGTCTCGATCACCCACGATCAGCTGGCGATCCGCGGGCTCATCATCCGTGGGCTGGCGGTGACGCTCGTCGCCGAACTGCTGGCCGACCCGTTCAAGGACCTCGCCCTGCGCCCGATCGACGGCATGACGGTGGCCCGCGACGTCTACGCCCTGCTGCCACCGGGGCGCCGGCACCCGCTGGTAAAGCCCACGCTCGAGGCGCTCGACGAGGTCGCGGTCGGAATGCGGCGCGTGCGCTCAGTCGGCGCGGCTGGGATGGCCGGGCCCGGGCCAGGGCGCCAGGCACAGCAGCAGGCGCGCGTCTGAAACCGCCTCCACCTCGTGGCGCTCGGCCGGCTCGAAGTGCACGAGCCCCTGCGAGCCGAGCCGCTCCTCTTGGGCGCCTGCGCGAATCACCACCTCGCCGTCGAGCACCGCCACCAGCGCGTGCTCGTGGACCTGGTGCTCAGACAGGCGCTCGCCCGCGGCGAGGGCCAGGAGGATGACCCGGTTGGCCTCGTCGTCGGAGTGCAGGATGCGCGGCGAGCGCGGTTCCACCGGCTCGGCGTCCAGTCGCCAGAAGTCCACGCCGGGATCATAGGCGGCGTGTGCAAGGCTTTGGGTATGGAGCTCGGCCGCTTCGGAGTCTGGACCTCGTACCGGGCCATCGGCGAGGAGAACGCCGGCGAGGCTGCCGGTCTGGTGGCGAAGCTGGGCTTCGGCACCTTCTGGCTGGGGGGATCGCCGCGCCTGCACGACACGCGCCCGCTGCTGGAGGGCGCCGACGCGATCGCCGTGGCCACGGGGATCGTCAACGTGTGGACCTACGACCCCGCCGAGCTGGCGCGTGATTACGCGGACCTCCGTCCTCGGTTCGGCGACCGGCTGCTGGTCGGGATCGGGATCGGCCATCCCGAGGCCACCAGTGACTACAGCCGGCCGCTGACGACGATGCGGGCGTTCCTGGACGGGCTCGACGACGCGCGCGCCTCGATACCGCCCGAACGCCGCTGCCTGGCCGCCCTCGGTCCCAAGATGCTCGACCTGTGCCGGAACCGGTCCCGCGGCACGCTCACGTACTTCGTGCCGCCCGAGCACACCAGCGCGGCACGCGCCCGTCTGGGCGAGGCCCCGCTCGTCGCCACCGAACTGGCCTGCGTGCTCGACACCGATCCCGATGCGGCGCGCGCCGCCGCCCGCGGGTACGCGAAGATGTACCTCGGACTGCGCAACTACACGGGCAACCTGCTGCGCTACGGCTTCACCGAGCGGGACATCGCCGAGGGGGGATCGGACCGCCTGATCGACGCGATCGTGCCCCACGGGACCGCGGAGGAGATCGCGGCGGCCGCCCAAGCGCACCTGGACGCCGGCGCCGACCACGTCTGCCTGCAGCCGGTGGGCGTCACGGGCGTGCCGCGCGCGCAGTGGGGCGCGCTGGCCTCCGCGCTCGGACTCGGCTGAGCTCTCCCGGGCTCAGCCGGTCTGCCGCTGTTGCTCTTCGACGGTCAGCTCGGCCGTGGGACGCGCCTCGAGCCGGCCGTCGGGGATCGGCTCGCCGCTGAGTACGGACAGACCGTAGGTCCCGGACTCCAGCCGCGCCTCGGCGCGCTCCACCGCGGCCAGCTCGGCGCGCAGGTCCGCGGCCCGTCCCGCATCGAGCTCGTCCTGGTAGAGGTCCTCGGACCCCTCGTCGCCGGGCTCCACGTTGTCATCGGACTCCAGCGAGCCGCCGGTGTGAAGGCCGAGGGCCTGCTCGATGCGACGGCGCTCGCGGGCGAGAAGGTCTCGGGCTCGTTCGGGTTCCATCGATCCGCAGCCTACCCGTTCAGCCCGCGCGTCGCACGTGCCGCGCCGGCCGGGCGCGCAGGCTGGCGGTCCAGGCTGCGGCGATGAGGGCCACGCCCACGGCCAGGGCGAGCCATGAGCCGAGATCCACGGAACCCAGCGCCGACGCGGAGCCTGGCTGCGCCACAGCGGCGGGCAGCGGGAGGCGATGCCCGGCGTCCTTGGCCAGCGCCTGCACCGCGATTACGGCGGTCGCGACCTCGGGGCCCCGGGGTGCGTTGGTCGCCGCCAGCGCGCCCCCGGGCTTGGTCGTCACGTACACCCCGACCCCGTTGGGCATGACCACCACCACGGTGCCCCGATAGACCTGCGAGAGCTCCTGGCCCAGGAACTGCGCGTATGCCTGCGGCCTGCGCCACAACGCGCCCACCGAGCCCAGATCGGCCGGGGCGGCGATCAGCGCCACCCGGATGGGGACGCCGGCGCGCCGCGCCGCCGCCAGCAAACCGCTCAGCTGGGCTGCATCGGCCCGCCCGAACCCCCCATCGGCGGGCAGGAACAGCGGCTGGGAGGCGAGCACGTCGCTGGCCGGGTCGCCGTCGGCCAGGGCCGGTGGCGGCGCGAGCGCCGCGTCGGCCAGCAGCGCGCAGGCGCAGCAGAGCGCCATGGCCGCCAGCCGGCGGCGAAGGTGGCGACGGTGGCGAAGGGGGCGGAGGGGGCGGAGGGGGTGCGTACAGTCTGGCAATGGATATGGGCGTGTGGCGTCATCGTGGGCGAACCGCCGGTGCGCTCGGAGTAATTGTGGCGGCTCTCATGGTGCCGTCCACGGCCGCCGCGCACGGGCCCGTGGACCCGGCCGCGTCCAGCTACCTGGCGCGTCTCGGGCGCGTCCCGGCGGGGATCGCGGCCAAGGTCATCGACGGCGACCAGCGGTTGTGGCTGCGCGTGAGCCCCCGCCGCACGGTCGTAGTGATCGACTACCAGGGGGCGCCCTACCTGCGCTTCTCGCCGCGCGGGGTGGCGGTCAACACGGCCTCAGCGATGTTCTACCTCAACCAGGTGCCCGCCGAGACGCCGCCGTCGAGGAGCGGGCCACACGTCGCGCCGCGCTGGTCGGCGGTCAGCGGCGCCCACGCCTACGGCTGGCATGACGGGCGGCTGCACGCGCTCGCGGCGACGGCGCTGGCGCCTGGCGCCACCTACCTGGGGCGGTGGCGCGTCCCGCTGCGCATCGGCGGGACGCCGAGCGCGATCACCGGGGGGCTCTACTTCGCCGCCAGCCCGTCGATTGTGTGGTTCTGGCCGATCCTGGTGGCGCTGGCGTGCGTGGCGGCGGTGCTGCGGCTGCGCCGACCCGAGCTCGATGAGCGGCTCGCCCGCGGCCTGTCCGCGGTGGCGCTGGCCGGGTTTGCCGTCGCCGCCGCCGGCCAGCAGCTGCACGGTCGCCCGTCGGTGTCGGTCGGGCAGGGGCTGCTGCTCGCGGCGGCGTTGGCGTTCGTGGCGTGGGCCGTGTGGCGGTTGGCTCGCCGCCGCCACGGCTGGTTCACGTTCTTCGTGATCGCGGCGTTAGCGATCTGGGAGGGCGCATCGCTGATCGCCGTCCTGCTCGACGGCTACGTGCTCATGGCGCTGCCTCCGTTCCTGGCGCGGGTGGCGGTGGTGGCATGCCTGAGCGCTGGGGTGGCGCTGCTCCCGGTGGTGTTCGCGCTGGCTGAGCGGTCGGGCCGCCGGCGCGCCGTGGCGCGGGGCGCCGACCGCGCAGAGGGGGCCGACGGCGCTGAGGGCGGCGCCCCGGGTGGCGACGCCGAGGCATGGCGCGCCGGGGTCTAGGCGCGGCGACACCGGCCGTCGCGCTGGCGCTGGCGTCCGGCCTGGCCATCGCCGGGTGCGGCACCTCCCGGCCGCCGCCGGCCGCCTCTGACGCGATCCCCGCCGCATTGATCGCGCAGTCGCGGCCGATCGGCCACGGCGTCGCCTTTCATCCGCCCGCGCGTGGGCCGGTGCAGGGGGCGTGCCGGAGCGGGCTGGGCGCACGCAGCGGCGCGCACGTGGAGCTGTTCGCGCGCGACCGCGTCGTGCTCGTGGCCGACGGAATCGGGGTCCGCGGTCCGGTCGCCCGGTCCGGGGGCCGGATCACCGGCGCCCGCTGCTACGGCGATCTCGCGACGCTGGAGCCGACCGGCGTGGTGCTCGTTCGCCCACAGGTGCCCGCCACCCTCGCCGACCTGTTCCGCGCCTGGGGCCAGACGCTGACCGGCCATCGCCTGCTCTCCTTCGGCGGCCGCGTCCGCGTGTACGTCGACGGCCGACCGCGCCCGGGGCCGCCGGGTACGGTGGCGCTGCGCCGGCACGCGGAGATCGTCGTGGAAGTGGGCCCGCACGTCCCGCCCCACCGGGCGTACCACTTCCCGCCCGGAGCGTGACTAGTGCAGCGGCCGAATCGGTGGCCGGTTTGAGCGCCGCGAGTTACGCTTGGACGGTGGCCAGCCTGGAGGTGGAGTCCGAAGAGCTCGTGATCCGGCTCAGCGGCGTCGAACAGGCGGCGGCGCTGCGGCGCGAGGTCCGCGTTCCGCTGGCATCGATTCGCAGCGTGTGCGCCGAGCCCGATCCCTGGGGGGCGCTGCGCGGCGTTCGCGCGCCGGGCACCGGGATTCCCGGAGTGGTGGCCTACGGCGTCCGGCGGGTGACGGGCGGGGCGCCGGACTTCGCGGCGATCCACGGCTGCGGGCCGGCAGTGCGGGTCGACCTGACGCCGGGCGCGCCGTTCGGGCGCCTCGTGGTCACCGTCGACGACGCCGAGCGAATCGTGGAAAAAGTACGCGCGCTGACGCACTCTTGATCGGCCGGGACGGGTACGTTGTTACCGCGCAGTGCGCGACCACTGACGTCAGGAGAGGTGTGTGCGGATGGCCGTCAAGGCTGGTGATCTCGAGCAGGACCTGATCGAATCGCTGGGCCAGACGGTCGGCCGGCAGCTGGCCGAGGAGGCACCGGCGTCCTACCGCGAGTTCGTGCGCCAGTACTACCACTGGGTGCCGGCGAAGGATCTCGCCGACCGCGACCAGGCCGATCTCTGCGGCGCCGTTGTCGCCCACTGGCGCGTCGCCCGCCACCGCGCCCGCGGGGAGGCCAAGGTCAACGTCTACAACCCGCAGCACGAGCGCGACGGCTGGACCTCGCCGTACACCGTGGTCGAGGTCATCTCCGATGACATGCCGTTCATCGTGGACTCGGTGACGATGGAGCTGAGCCGGCAGGGCTACAACATCGAGCTGATCGTCCACCCAGTGATGCGCGTCGTGCGCGACGAGGAGGGCGAGCTCACCCAGGTGCTCGGGCCGGGCGCGACGGCGTTCGGGTTCATCACCGAGTCCGTCATCCACGTCGAGGTCGCCCACGAGCCCGATCCCGAGCGGCGGTCGGTGCTCCGGGCGGGCGTGGAGCTCGTGCTGGAGGAGGTCCGGGCCGCGGTGGAGGACTGGGCGCAGATGCGCGCCCAGACCACGGCTCTGGCCACCGAGCTGCGCCGGCAGGCGCCGCCGGCCGAGCCCCACGAGCTCGCCGAGGCCCAGGGCTTCCTGGCGTGGCTCGCCGACGAGCACTTCACGTTCCTCGGCTATCGGGAGTACGTGCTCGCCGCCGGGGACGAGTCAGCGGAGCTGAGCGTGGTCGAGGGCTCGGGCCTGGGGATCCTCCGTGGCGCGTCTTCGACGCCCTCCAAGACGCTGACCGGCAAGGCCCTGGCCCTGGCCCGCTCGCCGCGACCGCTGGTGCTCACCAAGGCCAATTCCCGCGCCACCGTTCACCGGCCGTCATACCTCGACTACGTCGGGGTCAAGCAGTTCGCGCCCGACGGCACCGTCATCGGCGAGCGCCGCTTCCTCGGCCTCTACACCACCACCGCCTACAAGACCAGCCCACGCGACATCCCGCTGCTGCGCGGCAAGGTGGAGCGGGTGCTCAGCCACGCCGCGTTCCCGCCCGACAGCCACGACGCCAAGGGCCTCATCGACATCCTGGAGTCGCTGCCGCGCGACCTCCTGGTCCAGATCGACGCCGACGACCTGTTCGAGATCGCCATCGGCATCCTGGGCCTCGGCGAGCGCCAGCGGGTGCGCCTGTTCGTCACCGCCGACCAGCTGGACCGGTTCGTCGCCTGCACGCTGTGCCTGCCCCGTGACCGCTTCAACACCGAGAACCGCCAGCGGGCGGGGAGGATCCTGGCCGAGGCCTTCGGCGCCGACCACGTGGACTGGCGCCTGCAGCTCTCCGAATCGCTGATTGTTCGCGTCGACTACGTCGTTCACACGCCGGGAGGCGTGCCCAACACCTACGACGTGGCCGAGATCGAGGCCCGAATCGCCGAGTCCACGCGGGCGTGGACCGACCAGCTGCAGGCGGTGCTCATCGCCGCCCACGGCGAGCAGCGTGGCCCCGAGCTCTACGCCCGTTACGGCCAGGCGTTCCCGCCCGGGTACCGCGCCGACCGCAGCGCCGACACCGCCCTGCTCGACGTGGACCGCATCGAGGAGCTGCTCGCTGCGGGGCACCCGATCATCGACATTTACCGGCGCCCCGCCGAGAGCGAGCACATGATCCGTTGCCAGCTGCTCAGCGCCAAGCGGGTGTCTCTTTCCGACGTCGTGCCGACGTTCGAGCACATGGGGGCCAAGGTCGCTGACGAGCGGCCGTACGAGGTCAGCCCGTCGGGGTTGAGCCCGGTGTGGATCTATGACTTCGGCCTGTGGTGCGATCCGGAGGGCCTGGCCCGCGCCGGCACGTCGTTTGCTGACGTGATCATCGCCGTGTGGTCGGGCCGTCTGGAGGACGACCGGCTCAACGGCCTCGTGATGGGCGCCGGGCTCACCGGACGGGAGATCCCGATCATCCGGGCCATCCTGCGCTATCTGCGTCAGGCGACGGTCGCGTTCTCGGGCTCCTACATGACCCAGACGCTGCTGCGCCATCCCACCATCGCGGTGGCGCTGGTGCGTCTGTTCGAGTCGCGCTTCGATCCTGACGGCGCCGATCCCGCCCGCGCCGAGGCGCTGACCGCGGAGATCGAGTCCGAGATCGACGACGTGCAGAGCCTCGACGAGGACCGCATCCTCCGTAGCTTCCTGGCCGTCGTGGCGGCGATGCTCCGCACCAACTACTTCCGCATCGACACGGCCACCGATCCGCCGTCGCCGCTGGGCTGCCTGTCGTTCAAGCTCGACCCGTCCAAGCTCGACATGCTGCCCCGCCCGCGCCCGCGCTTCGAGATCTTCGTCTACTCGCCGCGTGTCGAGGGCATCCACCTGCGCGGCGGCAAGGTCGCGCGCGGCGGGATCCGCTGGTCGGACCGCCGTGAGGATTTCCGGACGGAGGTGCTGGGGCTGATGAAGGCCCAGATGGTCAAGAACGCGCTCATCGTCCCCGTCGGCTCCAAGGGCGGCTTCGTGGTCAAGCGCCCGCCCGCGGGCGGCGGGGCCGAGGCGCTGCGCGACGAGGGCATCGCCTGCTATCGCACCTTCCTGTCGGGGCTGCTCGACCTCACCGACAATTACGCCGGCACCGAGGTCGTGCCCCCCGAGCGCGTGGTGCGCTACGACGATGACGATCCCTACCTGGTGGTGGCCGCCGACAAGGGGACGGCGACGTTCTCCGACATCGCCAACGAAGTGTCGACCGCCTACGGCTTCTGGCTGGGCGACGCATTCGCCTCGGGCGGCTCGCACGGCTACGACCACAAGGCGATGGGGATCACCGCTCGTGGCGCGTGGGAGTCGGTCAAGCGCCATTTCCGCGAGATCGGCACCGACGTGCAGAGCGAGGCGTTCACCGTCGTCGGCATCGGCGACATGTCGGGCGACGTGTTCGGCAACGGGATGCTGTGCTCGGAGCACATCAGGCTGCTGGCGGCCTTCAACCACGCGCACATCTTCCTCGACCCCCACCCCGACCCGGCCGCTACCTTCGCCGAGCGCCGGCGGCTGTTCTCCCTGGGGCGGTCGTCCTGGAGCGACTACGACCCGGCGGTCATCTCCGAGGGGGGCGGAGTGCACGCGCGCAGCCTCAAGTCGATCCCGATCACGCCCCAGGTCAAGGAGGCGCTCGGAATCGAGGCCGACCGGCTGTCGCCGACCGAGCTCATCCACGAGCTGCTGCGTGCCCCCGTGGACCTGCTGTTCAACGGCGGCATCGGCACCTATGTCAAGGCGGCCGAGGAAACGCACGCCGATGTCGGCGATCGCGGCAACGACGGCCTCCGGGTCGACGGCTCGCAGCTGCGCTGCCGAGTGGTGGGGGAGGGGGGCAACCTCGGCTTCACCCAGCGGGGCCGGATCGACTACGCCCTGCGCGGTGGCCCCGACCAGACCGGCGGGCGCATCAACACCGACGCCATCGACAACGTCGCCGGCGTCAACACCTCAGACCACGAGGTGAACATCAAGATCCTCCTCGGCGACCTCATCGCCGAAGGCGCGATGACCGACGAGGAGCGCAACGCGCTGCTTGAGCAGATGACCGATGCCGTGGGGGCGCAGGTGCTCTACGGCAGCTACACGCAGACGCAGGCGCTGAGCCTGGCCGGCGCGCAGGCGGTGTCGATGCTCGACGTGCACGTCCGTCTCATCCGCCGGCTGGAGCAGGTCGCGTCCTTGGACCGCGAGATCGAGTTCCTCCCCTCCGAGAAGACGCTCGCGGCGCGCGGCGGCGACCGACGCGGGCTCGTCGGGCCCGAGCTGGCCACGCTGATGGCGTACGGCAAGATCTTCCTCTACTCAGAGCTCGTGGAGTCCGACCTGCCCGAGGACCCGTACCTGATCCGCGACCTCGAGCGCTACTTCCCCGCGCCGCTGCCCGAGCGCTTCTCCGAGCACATCCGCAATCATCGCCTGCGCCGTGAGCTGATCGCCACGATCGTTGCTAACCAGCTCGTCGACCGCGCCGGGATGACCTTCGCCTTCCGGCTGTCCGAGGAGACCGGCGTCCGTGCGCCCCAGCTGGCCCGCGCCTACGCGGTGGCCCGCGAGGTGTTCGACATGCGCAGCTTCTGGGACGCCGTTGAGGCGCTCGACAACCACATCGAGGCCGGCACCCAGCTGGCGATGCTCATCGAGGGCCGCCGCCTCCTCGAGCGCGGGGCGCGGTGGGTGGTGCGGGCCCGGCCACGCGCCGGCATCGACGTGACCGCGATGGCCGACCGCTTCACCCCCGCGGCGCAGGTCCTCGCCGCCGCCCTGCCCGACGCGCTACAGGGGCTCGATCGCGAGCAGTTCGCCGAGCGCCGAGCCGACCTGGAGGCCGCTGGGGTGCCCGCGGAGCTGGCCCACCGCGTGGCGAGCATGCCGTCGTTGTTGTCGGTGTTCGACATCGTGGTCGACGCCGGCGCCACCGGAATTAAGCAGCCGGCGGTCACCGACGTCTATTTCGGCATCGGCTCGCGTCTGGGGCTGGACTGGCTGCGCGACCGCATCCTCGAGCTGCCGCGCACCGATCGCTGGCAGTCCCTGGCCCGGGCGGCGCTGCGCGATGATCTCTACCGAATGCATCGCTCGCTGACGCGGGAGATCCTCCTCTCGTCGATCGAGTACAGCGCGCCGCAGCCGCTCGGAGACTGGCTGGAGCGCAACGCCGAAGAGGTGGCGCGGGCCGACGCGGTGCTGGCCGACGTCAAGGCCTCGCGGGAGTACGACACCACCACGCTGCCGGTGGTGCTGCGCGAGTTGCGCAGCCTTGTGGCCGACGCCGGTCCGCTGACCTGAGCGGTGCGGCCGTAGAACGGCTTCATCCCCGGCGGGCGAGGCGCAGCCTGGCGTGGGCCGAGGCGGCCGCGTAGGCCAAAACGTCGATCACCCCGCCGAGCAGGAAGGCCAGCGGCCCCGTCACGACGCGAGCTGCAATCCGCCCGAGCACGTGGTCACAGGCTATCGTCTGCGCGACCATGGCCACCGTGAAGACGAGCGTCACCGAGCTCCCCGAGTCCCGCGTGCGCGTCGACGCCGAGATTCCCGCCGAGGAGGTTGAGCGCAAGCTGCAGCAGGCGGCCCGCAAGCTCGGCGGGCAGCTGCGGATCCCGGGCTTTCGCAAGGGCAAGGTCCCGCCGCCCGTGGTCATGCGCCGCCTCGGCCGCGACGCGGTGTTCGACGAGGCGCTGCGCTCGAGCCTGAGCCAATGGTACATCGACGCCATCGACACCGCGGGGATCGCGCCGATCGGCGAGCCCGACATCAACTTCGCCGAAGCGGTGCCGGGGCAGGGCGAGCCGCTGGCCTTCTCCATCGAGATCGGTGTGCGGCCCACCGCCAAGCTCGGCCAGTACAGGGGGCTGGAGGTCGGCCGGCGTGAGCCCGCGGTGGCCGACGACGCCATCGATGCGGAGGTGGAGCGCCTGCGCGACCGGCTGGCCACGCTGGACACCGTCGATCGCCCCGCCCACAAGGGCGACCACGTCGTGCTCGACTACCTGGGCAAGGTCGACGGCGAGTCGTTTGCGGGTGGCGAGGGGCGTGATCAGCTCGTCGAGCTCGGCTCCGGCCGCCTGATCGAGGGCTTCGAGGACCAGCTCGTCGGCGCCTCCGCGGGTGACGAGCGGTCCGTCAACGTCACCTTCCCCGCCGACTATGTGCCCGAGTTGGCGGGCAAGGACGCGACCTTCGATGTGAAGGTGGCCGAGGTCAAGGCCAAGCGCCTGCCCGAGCCCGACGATGACTTCGCCTCCGAGGCCTCCGAGTTCGACACCCTCGCCGAGCTGCGCGAGGACATCGCCGACAAGCTGCGCCACGCCGACGAGCACGCCGTGGAGCGCGAGTTCGAACAGGCGGTGCTGGAAGCCGCGGCCAACGAGGCCGAGGTCGATTTGCCCGACACGCTTGTCCACGCGCGCGCACACGAGATGCTCGAGCAGACCTTCTCGGCCCTCGCCCGCCAGGGGATCGGCAAGGACACCTATCTGAAGATCGCCGGCAAGGACGAAGAGGAGCTGGCCCACGAGGCCGAGCCCGAGGCCGCCGCGGCGCTGCGCCGCGAGGCCGTCCTGGCCGCGGTCGTCGCCGCCGAGCAGATCGAGCCCTCCGACGAGGAACTGGTGGAGGCGCTCACCCCCGCCGCCGAGCGCGACAGCTCGGATCCCGCCGAGCTTTTGGAGCGCCTGCGCAAGGCCGGGCGCCTGGAGGAGCTGCGCCAGGACGTCGCCACCAGCCAGGCGGCGGAGCTGCTCGTGCGCGAGGCCACCCCGATCACCGTGGAGCAGGCCCAGGCGCGCGAGAAGCTCTGGACCCCCGGCAAGGAGGACTCCGAAACCGCCCCCGCCCGTCCCTCGGGCCGGCTCTGGACTCCCGGCAGCTGACGGCGAGATGGTTGTCCGCGGCGGCCAGGACGGCGCGGCTCACATGTCCGGAGTGGCTGGTCTGAGGGGTATCCGGCGGTTGCTACAGTCGGCAGGATTCCGGCGCAGGACGCGAAAGTTCTGTACCGCCTCTGAACCGATGAAGCGAGGATGATGAGCCCACTCGTACCGATGGTCGTTGAGCAAACCTCCCGCGGGGAGCGCGCCTTCGACATCTACAGCCGTCTGCTCAATGAGCGGATCATCTTTCTCGGCACGCCGGTGGACGACCAGATCGCGAACCTGATCGTCGCCCAGCTCCTGCATCTGGAGTCCGAGGATCCCGACAAGGACATCTCGATCTACGTCAACTCGCCGGGGGGCTCCGTGTACGCGGGCCTGGCGATCTACGACACGATGCAGTTCATCAAGCCCGACGTGTCGACGATCTGCGTCGGCATCGCCATGTCGATGGGCGCGCTGCTGCTCGCCGGAGGGGCCGACGGCAAGCGCATGGCCCTCCCCAACGCCAAGATCCTCATCCACCAGGTCTCCTCCAGCTTCCAGGGCCAGGCGACCGATATCGAGATTCATGCGCGCGAGATCATCGATGTCCGACGCCGCCTGGATGAGATCATTGCCAAGCACACGGGTAAAAACCTTGAGGAAGTTCGGCGAGATACCGAACGTGATTACTTCATGAGCTCCGAGGAGGCCAAGGAGTACGGAATCATCGATCGCGTCATCTCGCAGCACTAGTGCATTAGGCTCTAGGGCTGGAGAACGCGACCGAGTCGTAGCTCCGGGAGGGGATTGATGGCACGTCCGACCGACTCCAACGAACAGCTTCTCTGCAGCTTCTGCGGAAAGTCCCAGCGGCAGGTCAAGAAGCTGATCGCCGGCCCGGGCGTCTACATCTGCGACGAGTGCATCGATCTCTGCAACGAGATCATCGATGAGGAGCTCACCGCCCCGCCGAGCTTCGACATCGAGAACCTCCCCAAGCCGCGGGAGATCTACGACGTCCTCAACGAGTACGTGGTGGGCCAGGAGCAGGCCAAGCGGTCGCTCTCGGTGGCGGTCTACAACCACTACAAGCGCGTTCAGATGATGCAGTCCGATGAGCACGACATCGAGCTGCAGAAGTCCAACATCCTCCTGCTGGGACCGACCGGGTGCGGCAAGACGCTGCTGGCCCAGACCCTGGCCAAGATCCTGAACGTTCCCTTCGCCATCGCCGACGCCACCGCGCTGACCGAGGCCGGCTACGTCGGCGAGGACGTGGAGAACATCCTGCTCAAGCTCATCCAGGCCGCCGACTACGACGTCAAGAAGGCCGAGACCGGGATCATCTACATCGACGAGGTCGACAAGATCGCCCGCAAGGCCGACAACCCGTCGATCACGCGAGACGTGTCGGGCGAGGGCGTCCAGCAGGCGTTGCTGAAGATCCTGGAGGGCACCACCGCCAGCGTGCCGCCCCAGGGTGGTCGCAAGCACCCCCATCAGGAGTTCCTCTCCATCGACACCACCAACGTCCTGTTCATCTGCGGCGGTGCGTTCGCCAACCTCGACCGCGTCATCGAGCGCCGCATCGGCCATCAGGGCGTGGGCTTCGGCGCCGCCATTCAGTCCAAGGAGCAGCGCGACACGGGCGAGATCTTCGAGCATTGCCTGCCCGAGGACCTCATCATGTACGGCCTGATCCCCGAGTTCATCGGCCGCCTGCCGGTCATGTCGGCCATCCATCAGCTCGACCGCCACGAGCTGATGAAGATCCTCACCGAGCCGCGCAACGCGCTCGTCAAGCAGTTCCAGCGCTTCTTCCAGTTCGACGGCATCGAGCTGGTGTTCGCCGACGAGGCGCTGTCGTCGGTCGCTGACAAGGCGCTCGAGCGCGAGACCGGCGCCCGCGGGCTGCGCTCGATCATCGAGGAGGTTCTGCTGGAGGTACAGTTCGAGCTGCCCTCCCGCCGCGACGTTCAGAAATGCGTCGTCACCCGGGAGACGATCGAGAAGGGCGTGTCGCCGACGCTCGTCACGGTCGCGGCGCCCGACGAGGACGAAGCCGCCGCTTAGGACCCTCGTGCCCGCCGCTTCAGGCGGCGGATCACCTCGATCTCCTCTACGTCGATGAGGTCTCGAGGACGGCCTGCGGCCCGCTTCATTGCCTCCAGATCGTCCAGCGACGCCACGAGCACGGCGATGTCCCCGAATGTCACGCGCTCGGCTCGTTCGCGCAGCTCGGCGTACGGCGGGGCGCCCGACGGCACCGCCAACAGGTCGATCCAGCCGTGGTCGGTATCGAGCGTGAGAATCGTCGTACGCCGCAGGGTCCGCCCGTCGGGAACGAACGGGACGGGCTCGGGTACCCCTCGCAGCCGGGCGTCCAGGTCCAGCAGTGCCGCTCCGAGCACATCCAGGTTGGCCTGATCGGTGGCGTAGCAGATGTCGAGGTCGCGCGTGATGCGCGCGGATCCGTGCGCGATCACCGCGATCCCGCCGACGATGACGAAGTCGACGCCGTGCGAGACGAGCGCCCGCAGGAGCGACTCGAGGTGAAGGTCAGGCCACTCCGCCAATGGACCGACGCGCAGCGAGCGCGAACTCGCGCACATTGTCATAGCTCGACTGGAAGGCCCGAAATCGTTGCTCGGGCGTGAGCTTCAGGTTCTCGAACACCATCGTCTCGTCGATGCTCGACGTGGGCTCACGGGCGGTCAGGGACAGAACCTGGCCACACGCCCGCAGCGCCCGCTCCACGGTCGCGACGCGCGGGCTGGAGCGATCGGACTCCAGGCCGGCGATTGCCGACTGCGTGGTCCCCAGCCGCGAGGCGAGTGCCTGCTGGCTGAGGCCGGCGGAGCGACGGGCCTCGCGTATGAGCTGTCCGGGGGACATCGTAAAAAGACAATATCACGTGCCTCAGCGGAAAAAGACGATAACGGCCAGTTCGATCTACACTCGCCAGTCGATGTCCGACCTCCGATCCACCACCCGCTACGACCCCACCGAGGTGGAGCCCCGGATCGTCGATAAATGGCTGGAATCCGGCCTGTTTCATCCGGACCCGGAGGGGACCCCGGAGGAGAACTACTCGATCGCCATCCCGCCGCCGAACGTCACCGGCGTGCTCCACATGGGGCATGCGCTCAACAACTCCATCCAGGACTGCCTCGCCCGCTTTCACCGTATGCGCGGGCAACGGACGAAGTGGATCCTCGGCACCGACCACGCGGGGATCGCCACCCAGACCCAGGTGGAGCGCGCGCTCGTGAGCGAGGGGAGCAGCCGCCGTGAGCTCGGGCGTGGGGCGTTCGTGGATCGGGTGTGGGAGTGGCGCGCGCAGTACGGCGGCACGATCATCGAACAGCTCAAGCGCCTGGGCGCCTCGGCGGACTACGACACCGAGCGCTTCACGCTGGACGATGACTACGTCCAGGCCGTGCTCCGGGTGTTCGTGACTCTCTACGAGAAGGGCTGGATCTACCGCGACCGCTACATGGTCAACTGGGACCCCGGGACCGGCTCGGCGATCTCCGACCTCGAGGTCGAACAGCGCGAGGTCAAGGACACGCTGTACTACATCGACTACCCGCTGGCATCGGGCTCGGGGTCGCTCACGGTCGCGACGGTCCGGCCCGAGACGATGCTCGCCGACACCGCCATCGCCGTCCATCCCGAGGACGAGCGCTACCGCCGGCTCATCGGCGAGAAGGCGATCCTGCCCCTGGTGGGGCGCAAGCTGAAGATCATCGCCGACGAGTACGTCAGGCCCGATTTCGGGACCGGCGCGCTGAAGATCACCCCGGCGCATGACCCCAACGACTTCGAGATCGGGCGCCGCCACGGCCTCGCCCAGCCGTCGGTCATCGGCGAGGACGGCCGCATCACCGCCGAGGCTCCCGAGCGCTTCCAGGGCATGACCGCCGCCGAGGCTCAGCGTACGGTCGTGTCCGAGCTGACCGAGCAGGGACTCATCGACCACACCGAGCCGTATGTGCACACGGTGCCGTTCTCGCATCGCTCCGGGCAGCGGATCGAGCCGCTCATCTCCCTGCAGTGGTTCATGGCGATGGACGAGCTGGCCAAGCCCGCCATCGAAGCCGTCAACAGCGGCCGCGTGCGCTTCCACCCCGCCAACCAGGCCAAGGTCTACCTGGACTGGATGGAGAACATCCGGCCGTGGTGCATCTCGCGTCAGCTGTGGTGGGGCCACCAGCTACCGGTGTGGTACCGCGACCTCGACACCTATGTCGGGACCGAGCCGCCGCGCGGTGAGGGCTGGGTGCGGGACCCCGACGTGCTCGACACCTGGTTCTCGAGCGCTCTGTGGCCGTTCGCCACGCTCGGCTGGCCCCAGGACACGCCGGAGCTGCGGGCGTTCTATCCCACCGACGCGCTGATCACCGGCCGCGACATCATCTTCCTATGGGTGGCGCGGATGATCATGATGGGGCTGGAGTTCACCGGCTCAGAGCCCTTCTCCGACGTCCACATCACCTCGATCATCCAGGCGCCCGACGGCCGGCGCATGTCCAAGTCGCTGGGCACCGGCATCGACCCGATCGACCTGATCGAGGGCGGGCCGCGACCGCCGGTGTTCGCCCAGGGCAATCGGCCGCCCGGCGACTTCCCCGCCTACGGCGCCGACGCAGTGCGCTGGGGGCTGCTGGCCATGTCCAGCGGGCAGGATGTCCGCTTCTCCGAGGACAAGGTGGGCCAGGGGCAGCAGCTGACCAACAAGCTGTGGAACGCCGCCCGGCTCATCCTGCTCGGGGTGGGCGGCCGCGACTCTCCGGCGCGCGCCGCCGCCATGCCCCGCGCCGTCGAGGACCGCTGGATCCTGTCGCGGCTGGAGCGCGCCCGCGCGGAACTCTCGGCGGCGCTCGAGCGCTTCGATTTCTCCCACGCCGCGCTCGGTCTCTACGACTTCGTCTACGGCGAGCTGTGCGACTGGTACCTGGAGCTGGTCAAGCCGCGGCTGCGGGCCGGCGAGCCCGAGCTGTCGGCGACGCTGCTGCACGTGCTCACCGAGACCGTCGCCCTGGCGCACCCGCTCATCCCGTTCGAGACCGAGGAGATCTACTCCCACATCCCCGGCAGCGAGGGCCTCCTGGCCGCCCGCGTCTCCAATGGGCCGGTGGCCGAGATCGACACGGCCGCCGAGAGCGCGGTCCAGCGGTCCATCGAGGCGATCCAGGAGCTGCGGCGCTGGCGCAATCTGGCCGACGTCAAGCCGGGAGCGACGCTCGACGCCCGCCTGGAGGGCTCCGGCTACGACGACACCATCGACCACATCGCCCGCCTGGCGAAGCTGACGCTCGACGCCGGCGCAAACGGCGCCCAGCCGGTGGCGTCGGTGCCGATCCCCGGCGGCCAGGTGCAGATCTACGCCGGCGCCGACGTCGACGTGGACGGGGCCACGGCACGGCTGGCCGAGCATCGCTCCAAGCTCGAGTCCGAGATCGCGCGCGCCGAGCGCAAGCTCGCCAACGACGGCTTCGTGGCCAAGGCGCGCCCCGAGGTCGTCCAGTCCGAGCGCGACAAGCTGGCGCGCCTGCAGGCGGAGCTGGAGGCACTGTGACCCGAGGGCACCCCTCGCCGGCGCACCCGTTCACGCCGGAGGAGGCCGAGCGCTACATCCTCTCGCTCGAGCGGTTCGGCATGCGCTTCGAGCTGGACCGCATGCGGCGGCTGATGACCGTGCTCGGCCACCCCGAGCGCGCCTTTGCCTCCATCCACGTCGTCGGCACCAATGGCAAGTCCTCCACGACGCGCATGATCGCCGCCATCCTCGGCCATCACGGGCTGCGCACGGGCGCCTACCTGTCTCCGCACCTGGTGTCCTTCGGGGAGCGCATCCGGATCGGCGACCGTGACCTGACCGCGACCGAGTTCGCCGCTGCGGTCACGCGGGCCGCGCGTGCTGCGGATCTGGTCAATCGCTCGCTGGACCTCGACGATCGCGTGACCCAGTTCGAGGCGCTCACGGCGGCCGCCTACTCCGAGATGGCGCGCCAGGGGGTTGAGTGCGCGGTCATCGAGGCCGGGCTGGGCGGGCGCTATGACGCCACCAACGTCGTCCCGTCGACGGTCCAGGTGCTGACCAGCGTCGGCCTGGAGCACACGCGCTGGCTCGGGCCGACGCTCACCGACATCGCCCGGGAGAAGCTCGACGTGGTGCAGCCGTCGGCCACGCTGGTGCTGGGCAGCGGGCTGGCGCCCGAGGTGGTGGCGGTCGCCGAGCGCGTCTGCGCTGAGCGCGGAGCACGGATCGTGCGCGCCGGCACCGACCCGGGAGTGCCGGTCGTCCGCGCCGCCGGCCTGTACCAGCGCCGGAACTTCGCGCTGGCGCGGGCGGCAGCGGAGATGTATCTCGCCCCCGCTCGCCCCCTGGATCCCGCGGCGGTGGCCGCGGCGGCGGCGGAGGTGCAAGTCCCCGGGCGCCTGGAGCAGATCGACACAGACCCGCTGACGGTGCTCGACGTGGCCCACAACCCGGAGGGGATGCGGGCGCTGACCGAGTCCCTCCCGGAGCTCTCGAGCGGCCGCGCGCCGGTCGTGGCCGTCGTCTCGGTGCTCGATGACAAGGACGCCGCGGGTATGCTCGCCGAGCTGATACCGGTGTGCGATCGGCTGGTGCTCACGACCACGCAGAACCCGCGGGTGCTGCCCCCGGCGACGCTGAAGTCGCTGGCCGCACAGCTGGATGGCCCGCCGGCCGAGGTCGTCGGGGACCCATGGCGGGCGCTGGCGCGGGCGCGGGAACTGGCCGCGCCGGGCGGGCTTGTCGTGGTGACCGGGTCTCAGTACCTGATCGGCGACCTGTTGGCGGGCGGACGCCGTGAGCGGGCCTCGAGCCTCTGACCCCGGGCGCGTGGAGGACACGACCATGCGCGACGACGATCAGCCCAGGTTCCTGGCGATGATCGGGCTCGTGGCGCTGATCGTCGCGATCGTGATCTTGGTGTTCTTCGGCATCGGATACCTGTTCGGTCGTGCCTTCCTGTAACGAGTTCAAAGATGGGGACAAGGAACCGGGTAGTTGACGGCGTATTGATATGAGCCGCACAATCACCGTGCCCACTACACTCGCCCCCTCAATGCTGCCCTTCGCAATCTTCGGCATCACCAACAGCGCCCTGCGCCTGGCCGTGGAGCTGGTGATCCTGTTCCTGGTGGTGATCTGGTTCGCGCTGATCTACTGGACGTACGCCGACGCGCGGCGCCGCATCGCCGATCCGCTGCTCATCGGTTGCGCCACGCTGGCCTCCGGATTCCCCTACGTGGGCACGATCGTGTACATGATCGTGCGCCCGCCGGAGTACCTGGACGACGTGCGCGAGCGCGAGCTGGAGATGCAGGCGGCCGAGGCGCGGCTGGCCGAGATGGGCTACCACCTCTGCCCGCATTGCGATTACGAGGTGGAGAAGGAGTTCCTGCGCTGTCCCAACTGCATGCGCAAACTCAAGGATCCGTGCCACGCCTGTGGCCGACCCCTTGACCCCACGTGGAAGGTCTGCCCCTTCTGCGAGGCGGAGATCGGGATGCCGGCGAGCCGGACCCCGGTTGCTCGCCGACAGCGTCGGCGCGCCGAGAGCTCAGAGCAGCCCGCCGCCGAACAGCCGTCGACCACGTAGTCCGCCCGGCGCCCGCCCCACGCGTCGACCGCGTAGCCTGTCGGCGACCCGACCCTCCGGACCCCTCAAAGGAGGCCCGCCGCCGTGGAGCGCACGCTCATCCTCGTCAAGCCCGATGCCTTTGCCCGCAACCTGACCGGGGAGATCATCGCCCGGTTCGAACGCAAGGGCCTGCGCTTGGTGGCACTCCAGCTGATGACCATGACCCGCGAGCTCGCCGCGCGCCACTACGCCGAGCACGAGGGCAAGGGCTTCTACGAGGAGCTGGTGGACTTCATCACCTCGGGCCCGCTGGTGGCGATGGTGCTCGAGGGCGAGTCGGCGGTGGTCGCCGCTCGCCAGGTGATCGGCGTCACCAACCCCCTGGAGGCCATGACCGGCTCGATCCGCGGCGACTACGCGGTCGCGGTCGGCCAGAACATGGTCCATGGCTCCGACGCGTCCAAATCCGCGGAGCGCGAGATCGAGCTGTTCTTCCCCGACCTCGTCTAGGCGGCCCGTGGCGGCGGCGCGACTGATCCTCGCGTCGGCATCCCCTCAGCGGCGCGCGATCCTCACGCAGATCGGGGTGGCCTTCGAGGTGCGCGTCCCCGAGGTGGCCGAGCTGTCGGACGGCCCGGCGGCGGAAGTGGCGCTGGAGAACGCCTACCGCAAGGCCTCGGCGATCGCCCCCGCTGACCTGCCGGTGCTGGGGGTCGACACGGTGGTCAGCCTCGGGCCCAAGATCTTCGGCAAGCCACGTGACGCCGTCCATGCCGCCGAGATGCTGAGCGCGCTTGCCGGGCGCACGCACGTGGTCGTCAGCGGGGTGTGCCTGATCGACGGCGAGCGTGTGCGCACCGCCGCGGCCCGCACCTCCGTCGAGTTCCGCGCCGTCGACCGAGCCGGGGTCGACGCGTACGTGCGCACCGGGGAGTGGGAGGGACGTGCGGGGGCCTACGCCATCCAGGCGCGCGGTGCCACGCTGGTGAGCCTAATCGAGGGCGACTACCTCAACGTCGTCGGGCTGCCGGTGGCGGCGCTCCTGGACCTGGCTCCCGAATTGCTCGCCGACTGACGCTGGTCGTACTGTGGCGCCGCTTTCGCATCGGTGCCCAGCTCGAGGAGGAGAGGGAATTGTCTGACGCAAGCGACACGCCGTCAGCGGCTGCGGCCAGCACAACGCGCTCTTCTTCAACGTGGCGGCGTTCGTCGGCGTCGGCCTGACCCCGTATCCGATCTTCTATTCGCTGCCACTCGTCCCGAGCTCTACGCGCGCATGGACGTGCTGGCCCGGCAGGTCTCCGATCCCCGCCGCGCCGTGTTCATGATCCATGTGCCGCCCCATGACTCGGGACTGGACACCGCCGCTGCTCGACGAGAACCTGCGCCCGACGATATCCGCGGGCGACGTCCTGCGCGGCCCCGTGGGCTCCACCGCGGTGCGCCGGATCATCGAGGACTACCAGCCGGTGCTCGCCATCCACGGCCACATTCACGAGTCCGGCGGCGAGCGCCGGATCGGCGACACGCTGTGCGTCAACCCGGGGTCCGAGGCCAACCACGGGATCCTCCGCGGGTACCTGATCGACATCGGCCGCAAGGGCGTGGAGCTGGTCCAGCGTGTCGAGGGCTAGCCGCGCCGGCCTGCCGCATGACTCTGGGACGAAAGGCGCCGTAAATCGGCGCTTTCTGTCCCAGAGTGGCCTCCCGGATGCAGACGCAGGTGACCAGCCGCGCCGCTCACCCCCGTTGCCGTCCTCAGGAAATCGTGACCGACTCAGGCCACCCCGCAGAACCGCACCGCCGCCACCGCCAGCGCCTGCGCGCACGCCACCAGCCCGTCGACCGGCACGTGCTCGTCGATGGTGTGGGCCACGGTGGCGCCGCCGGGATCGAACCCGGGCGGCCCGTAGCCGATCGACGGGATCCCGGCCAGCAGCGAGTAGGTGGCGCCGTCATACCACGAGTCAAGCCCGCCCAGCTCGCGGCGCAGGCCGAGATCGGCGCTGGCGGCGAGCATCGCGCCCACCACCGGCTCGGCTTCGCCGATCTCCATCGGCATGACCCCATTGGCCCACCACCGGATC
Source organism: uncultured Actinomycetota bacterium (assembly GCA_963801435.1). GTDB lineage: Bacteria > Actinomycetota > Thermoleophilia > Solirubrobacterales > Solirubrobacteraceae > Palsa-465. Next base: position 36,314 of record CAWDFE010000020.1, on the reverse strand, counting down.
GCCGGCGGGTGCTCGGCCAGCCAGTCGTCGCGGGCGCACTCGCGCACGATCCACTCCGAGACCTCCGAGCGGATCGCGGCGCCCCAGCCGCGCTCGTCGGCCTGCACCGGCAGGTACATCACGGCGAACGTCAGGTCACAGGAGGCGGGGTAGGTCACCGGCCATTCGCCGCCGCTGACCGCGGTGGGCAGCAGCGACGGCGATGACAGGTAGGGGTGGCGCAGACGCTCGTCGGCCGCCCACGTGGCGCGGAGCGACGCGATCGCGTCGAGCACGACGGCGGCCTTCTCGATGGCGTTGACCGCGCCTCCGTGGCGCCAGTGAGGGTGGCGCACCTCGGCGTGGCCCGGGCGTCCGGCGACGCGGATGACCCCGTACTCCGAGCCGCGGCAGGCCACCCAGGTGCGGGAGTCCGTGGGCTCGGTGACGATCCCGGCGTCGGCGCGCAGCCCCCGCCGCACGAGCGCCGTGCCGCCCGCCCCCGAGGACTCCTCGTCGGTGTTGGTGGCCACGATCAGGTCGCCGGCCAGGGCGACGCCGGCGTGGGCGATCGTCTCGGCGGCGAGTGTCATGGCGGCGATCCCGCCCTTCATGTCGCAGGCGCCGCGCCCGTAGAGCCGGCCGTCACGCACCTCGGGGGTGAACGGGGGACTCGTCCACTCCGACCGCGGCTCGGGTGAGACGACGTCGACGTGGCCGTTGAACAACAGGCTCCGGCCCCCGCCACGGCCCCGCAGGGTGGCGATGAGCTGGGGGCGCCCGGCGAAGTCCAGCCCCTCGGGCACCAGCGGCGCGCCCGCCAGAGCGGCGGCGTCGGGCTCGAACAGGTCGACCTCGGCGCCGGCGCCGGCGAGGCGGGCGGCCAGGTGCTCCTGGAGCGCGGCCTCCTGGCGCGGCGGGTCGCCGACCTCCCGCGCGGTGGTGTCAAACGCGATCAGCTCGGCGGCGAGGTCCACCAGCTCCTGACGGCGGCCCGCCATGGCCTCGCACAGGCGGCGCTCGACGTCGCTGAGCGGCATGGTGGCGGCACCTTAACAAAGGCCGGCGGTGCCGGTTTGCGACCGCCGGCGCCCGTCCACCGAATTTCCAGGGTTTTTTCCTGCGGGACGAGGTCGCGGGAGCCTCGTCGTCGAGAATCTCTTCGATACACTCGACAGCGGACGGGGCTGCCAATCCGGTGAGGGACCGTCTGCACTCGCCGCTTCGTCCATCGCTCCCCGCTACCTCCAATACATGGGCTTCTTTACGTATCTGACCGGTTTCGGCGGCCGTGACATGGCGGTCGACCTCGGCACGGCCAATACCCTCGTCTACGTGCGCGGGCGCGGCATCGTGCTGTCGGAGCCCAGCGTGGTGGCGGTCGACTCGCGGACCGGCGAGGTCCACGCCGTCGGCATCGAGGCCAAGCGGATGCTGGGCCGCACCCCGGGGACGATCTCGGCGATCCGCCCGCTGAAGGACGGGGTCATCGCCGACTTCGAGGTCACCGAGGAGATGCTGCGCCACTTCATCCAGAAGGTGCACCAGAACCGGTGGGCTCACCCGCGCGTCGTGGTCTGCGTCCCCTCCGGCGTGACCGGGGTCGAGAAGCGTGCCGTCGAAGAGGCGTGCCTCAGCGCCGGTGCGCGCCAGGCCTATCTCATCGAGGAGCCGATGGCCGCCGCTATCGGCGCCGGGCTGCCCGTGGGCGAACCGACGGGCTCGATGGTCGTCGACATCGGCGGCGGCACCAGCGAGGTCGCGGTGATCTCGCTGGGCGGGATCGTGGTGTCGCAGTCCATCCGGGTCGGCGGCGACGAGCTCGACGAGGCGATCATCAACTACGTCAAGCGCGAGTACAAGCTGTTGATCGGTCAGCAAACGGCCGAGGAGGTCAAGCTCGAGATCGGCTCGGCGCACACGATGCCCGAGGAGGTGCAGGCGGAGATCCGCGGCCGCGACATGGTCTCCGGACTGCCCAAGACGGTCATCCTCACCAGCGAGGAGATCCGCGGGGCGCTCGAGGAGCCGGTCTCGCAGATCATCGATGCCGTCAAGCAGACTCTGGACCGGACTCCGCCCGAGCTGGCCTCAGACATCATGGATCGTGGCATCATGCTGGCCGGAGGGGGTTCCCTGCTACAGGGCATCGAGGAGCGCCTGCGTCACGAGACGCAGATGCCCGCGCACCTGGCGGAATCGCCGCTGACGTGCGTCGCGGTCGGATCAGGCCGATCCCTGGAGGAGTTCGAAGCGATCCACCGGTCAAGCAAGAATTCGCGTAACCGGCGCCGTCGGTACTAGGTTTCGGATCCGGCGCGCGCGGAGCAACACTTTGGAGACACCGACAACGTGCATGACAAACAGGTTCGACGGCGCCGAGCGGTGCTCGCGCTGCTCGTCGTCGTCTCCCTGATCCTGCTCACAGCCTATTTCGGCGAGTCGCCGCAGAGTCCCCTGCACAACGTGCAGCGCGGGATCGTTCAGGTCTTCTCGCCGGTCCAGGCCGGTGCCAGCAAGGTCCTGTCGCCCGTGCGCGACGTCGCCAACTGGGTCTCGGACACCCTGCGCGCCAAGTCCAACGTGGACCGCCTGCGCAAGCGCGTCACCCAGCTGACGGCCCAGGTGGCCACGCTCAAGACCGAGCAGCAGCAGAACGCGCAGTTGACCGCCGAGGTCGGTCTGGACCAGACGATCGGGGTCCGCAACTATCACCCGGTCGGGGCCAACGTGATCGGGCGCGACCCCAGCCTGTGGTATCAGCAGGTGGAGGTCGACTCCGGCTCGAACGAGGGCGTGACGCTCAACGACCCGGTCCTGGCCGACGGGGCGCTGGTGGGCGACGTGACCGCCGTTGACGCCTCGGTCTCGATCGTGACGCTCATCACCGACCACGACTACGCGGTCGCCGCCCAGGTGACCAACTCGGCCGGCGACCAGGGGATCCTGGCGCCCTCGGTGGGCAACCCCAACCAGCTGCTGCTCCAGGACCTGCCCAGCCGGGCGCAGATCAGCGTGGGCGAGCAGGTGGTGACCGCGGGGTTCAAGGCCGGCAACCTGACCTCGTTATACCCGCCGGGACTTCCGATCGGCACGGTGTCCAGCGCCAACCCCAACCAGCTGTACAACAACAACCAGGTCCAGGTCGCGCCGACCGCCGACCTGCGCCACTTCAGCTCGGTCCAGATCCTCACCCGGCCGCACGCCGCCAACGTCCGGGCACAGGTGCCGTGAGCGTTCCCTCCTCGCGCCTCGTCCTGCGGCTCGTGCTGCTGGCGCTCGGCACCGTCGTAATCCAGGAGGCGGCCATCTCCCAGGTGTCCATCTTCGGCATCAGCGCCGACCTCACCCCGCTGATGGTGATGAGCGTCGGGCTCCTGGCCGGGTCGCTGACCGGCGCGGTGATGGGCTTCGCCACCGGGCTGCTCGTCGACACGGTGCTGGTGCAGACGCTCGGGATCACGTCCCTGCTGTACATCGCCATCGGCTACTGGGCGGGGCGTCTGCGTGAGCTGCGCGACCCCGCGCACGGGTTGGTGCCGCTGGCGGCGGGCGCGGCGGCGACCGCGGTGGCGGGCATCGGCATGACGCTGATCCAGTTCCTGCTCGGCGTCGACGCTCCGGTGAGCCTGCTGCTCCTGCAGCAGCTGCTGGTGACGATTCTCGTCAACACGCTGATCTCGCTGCCGGTGTACGCGGCCGTGCGCCGAATCATCCACCCGGCCCTCCCCGACGATCCCCGCCGGCGCCGGCGCCGCGCCTACACCACCGGCGGCCTCAGCCCGCTCCAGCGCCCCTCCCAGCGGCTGGGCCAGATCAATCGGGGCGGCGAATGACCGCTCCGCCCGAGGATCGCCGGTCCCCGCTGACCCCGCAGCTCGCGCTGCGCGTGGCCATCGTCGGCAGCTTCGCACTGGGGCTGTTCGCGATCATCTTCTTCCGGTTGTGGTTCCTGCAGGTGCTCTCGGGCGACCAGTACGTGAAGGCGGCCACGGTCAACCGGGTGCGCCGGATCGACGTCGCCGCTCCGCGGGGCGACGTGCTCGACGCGAACGGGACGTCGCTGGTCGACAGCGTCAAGACCCTCCAGGTCCAGATCTCGCCAGAGGATCTGCCGGCGCCGGCGACGCTGGACAAGCTCGAGACGCTCGAGCGGCCGCCCAGGGCCGATGCCGTCGTCTACAACCGATTGGCCCACGTCCTGAAGCTGCCCACCCAGCGGATCCGGTGCGAGCTGCACATGAAGGCCCCGAACGTGTTTCGGATGTCGCGGATCGCGTGCGACGTCGGCCAGCAGGTCACGCTGCAGGCCTACGCCAACGTGACCGTGCGCTCGGGGGCGGTGGTGACGCGGGACATGCAGTTCTACCTGGCCGAGCGCCAGGCGCAGTTCCCCGGCGTCCAGGTCCAGAAGGTCTATGTCACGCACTATCCCTTCAAGACGCTGGCGGCGCAGGTGCTGGGCACCGTCGGCCCCATCACCAGCAGCGAGATCAACGCCAAGACCTACCCGGGCGCGGCCCGCACCGACATCGTCGGCCAGACGGGCCTGGAGGCACAGTACGACAGCTTCCTGCGCGGCAAGGACGGTTACCAGCAGGTGCAGGTCAACGCGCTCAACCAGCCTACCGGGGAGCTCGGCACCCACCAGCCCGTCCGCGGCCACAACCTCAAGCTGTCGCTCAACTCCCAGCTCCAGCGGGTGGGCCAGCAGTCGCTGGCGCAGTCGATGAGCCAGAACGCCTCGCCGGGCGGCGCCTTCGTGGCGATGAACCCGTTCACCGGCGCCGTCTACGCGATGGGCTCGCTGCCCAGCTACGACCCGTCGGTCTTCACCGGCAACCTCAGCCAGGCCAAGTACAACCAACTGACTAACCCCAACGGCGGCTACCCGCTGCTCAACCGCGCCACCCAGAGCGCGGGCCCGACCGGGTCGACGTTCAAACCGATCACGTCCACCGCGGCGCTCCAGAGCGGGCAGTGGACGATCGACAGTCAGTTCGACGACACCGGCCAGTTCTGCGTCGGCACGGGTGCCGCCCAGCAGTGCCGCCACAATGCCGGCAACGCCGTCGACGGCAGCCTCGATCTCGTCAACGCGCTGCGGGTCTCCTCCGATGACTTCTTCTACAACCTCGGCGCCAGGCTGAACGTCGATCCGAGCAAGGCCCCGAACGGGGGGCCGCTGGACGCCTGGGCCTACAAGCTCGGGATCGGCCGCCACACCGGGGTCGACCTGGCGGCCGAGGCGATCGGGACGCTGCCCACCCCGGCCTGGCGCAACGCCCGGAACAGGCTCGAGGCGGAGTGCGACAACGCCACCGGCCCCTTCAAATACACCGACGGCGCCAAGTACGGCCCGCACAAGCGCAAGGGCTGGCACCGCGCCCACAAGCACCCCCCGGGGTGGTGCGGGATCGCCGACGGCACCAACCGCCCGTGGTCGATCGGCGACAACGAGAGCCTCGCGGTGGGCCAGGGCGACGTCCAGGTGACGCCGCTTCAGCTCGCGGTGGCCTACTCGACGCTGGCCAACGGCGGCAGGGTCGTGCGCCCTCACTTCGGCGTCGACGTCCAGGACCAGGACGGGACCGTGCTGCAGACGATCAACCCGCCGCCGTCGCGCCACGTCTCGATCAATCCGCTCTACCGCTCCACAATCCTGCAGGGTCTCAACGACGCCGCGCAGACGGCCGGCGGCACCTCGGACGACGTGATGGGCAACTTCCCGATGAAGGTGTACGGGAAGACCGGCACCGCCCAGTACACCAACCAGCCCGACTACGCCTGGTACTCCTGCTTCGTGATCGACAACACCAACAAGCCGATCGAGGTCGTCGTCCACGTCGAGAAGGGCGGCTTCGGCGACATCGCCGCCGCGCCCGTGGCGCGGCAGATCCTGTCGCAGTGGTTCTTCGGCACGCCCGGCAAGTACGTGGCGGGGAGCTCGAAGTCCCTATGAGCGCGACGCCGATCACGCCCGCCGACGAGACGGTCGCCCCGCGCGTCCGGGTGCTGCCGCTCATCGACCCGATGCTGCTGCTGGCGGCCATCGGGCTCATGGTGTGCTCGCTGGAGACGCTCAAGGGCGCCACCAGCCACGCCGTTCCTGGGCATCCCGACTTCTACGTCCAGCGCCAGGCACTGTTCGGCGGGGTCGGTCTCCTGATCGCGCTCGTCCTCAGCCGCATCGACTACTCGCGGATGCGCGAGTTCAAGTACGCCCTGTTCGGGATCATGGTGGCGCTCAATCTGGTCGTCTACGCGATGGCACCGATCCAGGGGGCTCGGCGGTGGATCCCCCTGCCGATACTGCAGTTCCAGTCCTCGGAGTTCGGCAAGGTACTGCTGATCGTGGCCCTTGCCGGCTTCGCGGTGGACCGCTCGCGGAGGGTCCACGAGTGGCGCACCACCGCGCGCATCATGCTGCTGGCCATCCTCGCGGCTCTGCTGGTGATCCCTCAGCCCGACCTGGGCACCGGCATGGTCTACGTGGCCGTCGGCTTCAGCATCCTGTTCTTCGCCGGGAGCTCGTTCAAGCAGATCGGGGCGTTGGTGGCGATCTTCGTCGCCTCCATCGCGATCGTGCTCGCCGGTGCGCCCGCGCTGGGCGTTCACGTCCTCAAGCCCTATCAGGCGCAGCGGCTGACCGCCTTCCTGCACCCCAACGGGTGCGCGACGTCCACACCGGGCGTCCCCGATCCGTGCTATCAGCTCCAGCAGGCGGAGATCGCCATCGGATCGGGCCAGAGGACCGGGCGCGGCAACAACGCGACCCAGACCAAGCTGAACTTCCTGCCGGCCAACGACACGGACTTCGTGTTCGCGGCCGTGGGAGAGACCTATGGATTCGTCGGCGCCGCAGTGGTGCTGTCGCTGTTCGCGCTGCTGATCTGGCGCGCGCTGCGGATCCTCACGATGAGCAAGAACCTGTTCGGCACGCTGATCGCTGCGGGCATCCTGGCGATGCTCATGTTCCAGATCTTCGTGAACGTGGGCATGACGATTGGAATCATGCCCATCACCGGCGTCCCTCTGCCGCTCCTCAGCTACGGCGGCTCCTCGGTCATCGTGACCTTCATCGCCATCGGGCTCCTACAGTCCATATACGTCCAGGCACGTATAGCGGCCACCGGGAAGCCCCGCACACTGATTTCGTAACGCCGCGCGACCAGATCCGCTGCGGCATTGGGAAGAAAAAGGACTGAAGACAATTGAAGAAGCAAGTATTAGTGAGCGTTGACCGCGGGGAGACCCGTGTGGCGATGCTCGAGGCGGCCGGAACCGTGTCGTCTCGCAAGCCAAGTTCCCCTTCATCGCGGCGCCGTCGCAAGCCCGCCCCCTCCAGCGAATACAAGGTCGCCGAGCTCTACCTCGAACGCCGCGGCAGTCGCTCGATCGTCGGCAACATCTACAAGGGCCGCGTGGACAACGTCCTCGCGGGCCTCGAGGCCGCGTTCGTGGACATCGGACTGGAGAAGAACGGCTTCCTGCACGTCGACGAGATCGTGCTCCCGGGAGTCGAAGCGCCGCGGCGCGGGCGCGGCGCCGGCCGTGACGGTCGCAATATCACCGACATGATCAAGCCCGGGCAGGAGATCGTCGTCCAGGTGGTCAAGGATCCGCTCAAGACCAAGGGCGCGCGCCTGAGCATGGACCTCACCATCGCGGGGCGCTACATGGTGTACGCCCCCTTCGGCGAGGGCGTGGGCGTGTCGCGCCGCCTCGATGACAAGGAGCGCGAGCGCCTGCGCAAGGAGGCGGCCAAGCTCGAGCTCGACGGCGCGGGCGCGATCATCCGCACCGCGGCTCAGGGGGCCAAGCGCGCCGATCTCGAGCGCGAGCTGGTCTACCTGTTCAAGCTCGGCGAGGTGCTGCAGAAGCGCGTCGCCGAGACCCAGGCGCCGGCGCTCGTCTTCCAGGAGGCCGACCTCTCGGTCCGCGTCGTCCGCGACATCTTCTCCGCGGACTTCGAGCGCGCCATCGTCGACGATCCCAAGCAGCATCACCGGCTGCTCTCCTTCTTCAGCCGCACCGCTCCAGAGCTCGTCGAGCACGTGGAGCTGTGGGAGGACGACACGCCGCTGTTCGAGGCCTTCGGGGTGGAGGCGGTGCTGGACTCCACGCTGTCGCGCCGGGTCGACCTCCCCAGCGGCGGCTATCTCATGATCGATTACGCCGAGGCCCTCACGGTGATCGACGTCAACTCCGGCTCCTTCATCGGGCGCGGCAAGGGCGCTCGCCTGGAGGACACGATCACCAAGACCAACCTCGAGGCCGCCGACGAGGTCGTGCGCCAGCTGCGGCTGCGCGACATCGGCGGCATCATCGTCATCGACTTCATCGACATGGCGCGGGCCCGCAACCGCGATGCCGTCCTCAAGACTCTGCGCAAGGCGCTGGACGAGGACCGGACCAAGACCTTCGTGGTGGAGATCTCCCCCCTCGGACTGGTGGAGATGACCCGTCAGAACGTGACCGATGGCGTCCGGGAGATCATGACCCGGCCGTGCCCGACCTGCGAGGGCGAAGGCGTCATCAAGTCCGAGGAGACGATCGCCATCGAGTTCGAGCGCCGGATGCGCGACCTGGCCAAGGAGACCGACGCCGAGGCCATCCTCATCCAGATGAACCCGCGCGTCAGCGCCGAGTTCACCGGCAACGAGGCCCGCGTCCTGCATGCCGTGGAGGAGGAGACCGGCAAGTGGTTTCACTTCGAGGGCTCCGAGGGGCTGCCGCTCGAGCACTTCCGGGTCCTGCTCGAGGGCGACCGCGAGCAGGTGTTGGAGCGCGCGTTGCCCTTCCGCGAGGGCGAGGAGGTCCACGTCGAGATCGTCGAGCCCCACATGTACAGCCCGGGTGACGCGGTGGCCAAGATCGACGGCTACATCATCTCGATCACCGGTGGGACCAAGTACGTGGGGGAGAAGCACCTGGTGCGCATCGATGAGGTGGGACGGACCGCCGCGGTGGCGTCCCTGCTGGACGTTCCGGCCGGCGAGAACGGTGACGCGGGTGATGAACTAGAATCGAAGTCTCGGCGTCGCGGCCGCAGAGGCGGGCGGCGCCGTTCGGGCGCCAAGGCCGGTACGGCCACGGGCTCGTCCGGTTCGGAGTGACCACATCCGGGGGGATACCCCCCGGAGACCGCCCAAAAAAGACCACATCCGGGGGGACACCCCCGGAGACCCCCCAAAAAGACCACATCCGGGGGGATACCCCCCGGAGACCCCCAAAGACTATGTATGCGATTGTCAAGACAGGCGGAAAGCAGTACCGCGTCCAGGAGGGCGAGTGGCTCCTCGTGGAGCGTCTGCCCGTGGACGACGGCGCCACGATCACGCTCGATCCGCTGCTCTACGTCGATGGCGACAACGTCGTGGACGGCGATGACCTGACCGAGGTCACGGTCGAGGCCAAGGTCCTCGCCCACGAGCGCGGCCCCAAGCTCCGCATCGTCAAGTTCAAGCCCAAGCGGGGCTACAAGCGCCGCAACGGCCACCGTCAGGAGCTCACCCGGATCGAGATCACCGCGCTGAAGCTGGGATCGGGTCAGAGCCGGTCCACGGCCGAGGCGGCGTCGGCCCCGTCAGAAGAGCCAGCGACCTCGGAGGCAAGCGATGGCGCATAAGAAAGGCCTCGGATCCAGCCGCAACGGCCGTGACTCCAACGCCAAGCGGCTCGGCGTCAAGGTGTTCGCCGGCCAGGCCGTGACCGGCGGCGAGATCATCGTGCGCCAGCGCGGTACCCGCTTCAAGCCCGGCGAGGGCGTCGGGATCGGCAAGGACGACACGATCTACGCCCGCTCGGCGGGAACGGTGCAGTTCACCACCGGCCGTCGTGGGCGCGTGATCTCGGTCGAGCCTGACGCCGAGTAGCTACGCCGTCGCTTCGGCGATCTGCGACGTGCACATCGGACAGCGCCGCGCCCGGAGCGGGACGGCGCTGGTGCACTCTGGGCACGGCTTGGTCGTGGGATCCTCCTCGCTGCGGCGGGCCATCAGCGCGTTGTAGGGCCGGACGACGAAGAAGAAGATCACGGCTGCCGTCGTCACGAACGTGAACAGGTAGTTCAGGAAGTCGCCGTAGGCGAAGTGGCTGCCATTGATCGTGAACGAGAGCGTGGAGAAGTTGGGCTGGCCGAAGACGAGCGCGATGATCGGGGTGATGAGGTCCGCGATGAACGCCTTCAGCAGGGCGGCGAACACGGCCCCCATGACGAACGCCACCGCCAGCTCAACGAGGTTTCCCCGCATCAGGAAGGTCTTGAAGTCTTGAAAGAGCGTCACGGGGGCTGGATTTGACCCCCGCGTCGCTATCCCTCCTGAGACGTGGCGCGGATGAGGATCTCGTTGACGTCAACCTCGGGCGGCTGGGAGACGGCGTACATCACCGCCCGTGCGACGTCGTCGGCGTGCAGCGCGGTCTTCGGCTGGTTCTCGAAGAACGGCGTGTCCACCGCCCCCGGCTCGATCAGCGTCACGCGCACGCCCGTCCCGTTGAGCTCCTGGCGCGCGCCCTCGCCCATGGCGGTAACCGCCCACTTGGTCGCCGAGTACAGCGACCCCGGCAGCGCCTTGCGGCCCGCCACCGACCCGGTCAGCAGCAGGTGGCCCTGGGCCTGGGTGAGGGCCTGAATGGTGGCGCGAATGGTCAGGGCGGCGCCATAGACGTTGGTGAGCACCATCTCGCGCCAGAACTCGGGCGATTCCGAGAGAAACCCGCGCTTGGCGCCGAAGCCGGCGTTGGCGAAGGCCACGTCGAGCCGGCCGAAGTGCTCGAGCACCCGGGCCATCATCCCCTCCTGGTCTGACCACTCGGTGACGTCGCACCTGATGGCGATGGCCCGCTCGTCCCCGCCGAGCTCGGCCGCCAGCTCCCGGAGGCGGTCAACCGAGCGCGCGGCCAGGGCCAGGCGGTAGCCGGCCTGCGCGGCGGCGCGCGCAGTGGCGGCGCCGATGCCCGACGAGGCACCGGTGATGAGGAACACGGGATCGGCCATAAGGGTTCGTGGGGGAGATTAGTTGTGGAGGCCGGCGCGCGTCCAGACGCCGTCGGAGCCGCAAATAATCTCGTCACGGGCCCTAACCTCGACACAGCATGCACGATCGCGCGCGGATCCACGTTGAAGCCGGCGGCGGCGGCGATGGCGCCCTCAGCTTCCGCCGCGAGGCGCACGTGCCCCGAGGCGGGCCCGACGGCGGCGACGGCGGTCGCGGCGGCGACGTGGTGCTCGTGTGCGACGAGTCGCTGCGCGATCTGGAGTCCTTTCGCCGCCGGTCGCACTTCAAGGCCCGCCGCGCCGGCCATGGGGAGGGCTCGCTGCGCCACGGGGCCGACGGGGCCAACCTGGAGCTGAAGGTCCCCCCGGGGACCGAGGTGCTGGTGGAGCGCGACGGCGCCCGCTACGACCTCGTCCGCGCCGGCGAGCGCGCCGTGGTGGCCCGGGGTGGCTCCGGCGGTCGCGGCAACAAGCGCTTCGCCGGGCCCACTCACCAGACCCCCCGCTTCGCCGAGCGCGGCCTGCCGGGGGAGGAGACGTGGCTGGACCTGCGGCTCAAGCTGATCGCCGACGTCGGGCTCATCGGACTGCCCAACGCCGGCAAGTCCTCGCTGCTGGCGCGGCTGACCCGGGCCCATCCCAAGGTGGCCGGATACCCCTTCACCACGCTGTCCCCGGTGCTCGGGACGCTGCAGACCGACAGCCGCCAGCTCGTGCTCGCCGACATCCCCGGGCTCATCGAGGGCGCGAGCGAGGGCGCCGGCCTCGGGCACGAGTTCCTGGCCCACGTCGAGCGCACCCGGCTCCTGGTGCACGTGCTGGACCTCAATCCTCTGGACGGCTCGGACCCGGTGGCCAACCACTCCACCGTCGAGCGCGAGCTGGCCGGCCACGACCCGCGGCTCGTCGCCCTGCCGCGGATCCTCGCGCTGTCCAAGGCCGATCTGGTGGACGAGGCCACGGCGGCGGCTGCGCGCGCGCAGTGGGCACAGCGGCTGGGCGGCGATGTGCCGGTGCTCGTGACCTCGTCGGTCAGCCGGGTGGGGCTGGCCGACCTCGCCGCCGAGCTCGCACGCCGCGTGCACGAGACGGGCCCCGCCGGCGTCCTCGCCTTCGCCGGCGACGAGGCCGACATGGTGCCCGCGACCGATCTGGCCGAGCACCGCGTGTTCCGCCCGGCCGCCCCGCGGGCCTACGAGGTTCGGCGGATGGGGGAGGGAGAGCTTCCGCGTCACCGGCGCCGGGGTCGAGCGCCTGCTGGCGCGCTACGACCTCGACAACGAGGAGGCGCTCGCCCACCTGGAGCGGCGCCTGCGCGGGATCGGGGTGCTGAACGCGCTGGTGGCCGAGGGCTTTGAGGCGGGCGACGAGGTCGAGATCGGCGGGGTGGCGTTCGATCTCGACCCCGACGTCTGACCGCGGCGGCAAGGCTCACACACCGCTAACGGAGGGTGTGAACGCGATGTGTACGATCGTGCCGCCGTCGGGACCGGCAACGTCGCTGAGAGGAGAGCCATGCGTCGTGCCCTCGCCGTCGCCGTCGTCCTGGGCGCCTGCTGCGCCCTGCCGGCAGCGGCTTGCGCCAGTGTCCTGCGCGTCGGGTCCTATCACGGGATCAAGGGCCAGTTCCACTCGATCCAGGCGGCGGTGAACGCGGCCAGGCCCGGCGACTGGATCCTGATCGGGCCGGGGGACTACAAGACGACAGAAATCTCGACGCCGAGGGGCGCGTCGCAGTTCCCGGCCGCCGTGCTCATCACGACGCCCGACGTGCACATCCGCGGCATGAACCGCAGGACCGTGATCGTGGACGGGACCCGGCCCGGATCGGCGGTCTGCAGCAACAAAGGCTCGGCGCAGAACTTCGGCGTCCACGGCTCGGCGACATCGAGCGCCTCCGCGTACGCCGCCCGGGCGGCGAGCGGCGCATCGGGCCTCAATGGGCTGATGGTGTTCAAGGCCGGGGACGTGTCCATCGAGAACCTGACCGCCTGCAACTTCCTCGGCGGCGCCCGCGCGGCGGGCAACGAGATCTGGTGGAACGGCGGCGCCGAGAGCGGCAAGGTGGGCGGCCACGGTTTCACCGGGCAGTACCTGACGACCACGAGCACCTATCTCAAGAACCAGTCCGCGGCCGCGGAGGTCAGCGCCGCCCAGTACGGCGTGTTCTCGAGCAACTGGAGCGGGGGCACGTGGAATCAGATCTACGCCTCCAACTTCAACGACTCGGGCTTCTACATCGGGGCCTGCCGGCAGGTCTGCGACCAGACCGTGAACCACGCCTGGGCCGAGTTCAACGCCCTGGGCTACTCGGGCTCCAACTCCGGCGGCCGGATGCTGATCGAGAACTCGCAGTTCGACCACAACGAGGACGGCTTTGACACCGACAGCCAGAACGGCGACAACCCCGCGCCCCAGAACGGCGCCTGCCCGCCCGGCGTCTCACCGCCGGTCAAGGGCGCGCACTCCTGCTGGGTGTTCATCCACAACGACGTCCACGACAACAACAACCCCAACGTGCCCGCGGCGGGCTTGGCAGCGGCCGGGCCGGTCGGCACCGGGATGTCGGTGTCCGGCGGCCGCAACGACACGGTCATGGACAACACGTTCGCCCACAACAACGCCTGGGGCGTGATCTTCGTCCCCTTCCTGGACAACGGGAGGCCGTGCGACGGCGGCACCTTCGGCGGCGTGCTCGGCCCCACGAGCTGCCTGTGGGACGACTATGGCGACGCGCTGGTGGGCAACACGTTCCGCCACAACGGCTCCTACGGTCACCCCACCAACGGCGACTTCGCCGAGGTCAACTTCCAGACCGACCCGGGGTCTGACTGCTACTCGGGCAACCACGAGGCGGGCGGTGCGCCCGTTCAACCGGCCGGCGCCGCCGCGATGCAGACCGCGACGCCGACCTGCGCCACGACCACGACGCCGGCGGGGAGCAGCGATGGCAGCTTCCTCGGCGAGGTCCTGTGCGACTCACGGGTCGAGATCAGCCCCGGGACGCCGGCCAGCTGCCCCACGGGCCAGTACCCGCGGGTGACCAGGATCGTCATGCACCGGTTGCCGAGGAGCCTGAAGTCGATGCCCGATCCGTGTGCCGGCGTCCCGTCGGACCCGTGGTGTGAGAAGCATGGAGGAGGGTGAGGGGCTGATCGGGGCCGCCGGGCTGTGAGCGCTCGGCGGCCCCGGCGGCGAGGCTCTCCTGGGCGCCGGCACCCCGCCGACGTACCCTTGGCAACACCATGGGACCCCTGGTCGTCAAGCTGGGCTCGAGCATCGTCGCCGACGAGCGCGGCGAGGTGCGCGAGGACATCCTGGGCCGGATCTGTGACGAGGTGGCGGAGCTGCACCGCGCCGGGCGCGCGGTCATCGTGGTCACCAGCGGCGCGATCGCCCGGGGGATGGGGGTGATGGAGCTGCCGATGCGCCCTCGGGCTGTGGACGAGCTGCAGGCGGCCAGCGCGGTCGGGCAGGGCAAGCTCTACCAGGTCTACGACGAGCTCCTGCGCGCTCGGGGTGTGCCCACCGCGCAGGTGCTGCTGACGTTCTTTGACATGAGCGCCCGGACGCACTACCTCAACGCGCGCCAGACCCTGCGCAAGCTTCTGGAGTGGCGCGTGGTGCCGGTCATCAACGAGAATGACACCACCACCACCGACGAGATCTCGTTCGGCAACAACGACTTCCTCGCCGCACAGGTGGCGATCCTGCTCGGGGCCGAGCGGCTGCTGCTGCTCACCGACGCCGGCGGCGTGTTCACCGCCGATCCGCACCGTGACCCGTCCGCTGAGCTCGTCACCGAGGTCACGGACTTCAGTGCGCTGGACCCCCTCGACATCGGCCAGACCGCCTCGGCGCTGGGCTCGGGCGGGATGCGCTCCAAGGTGGTCGCCGCCGAGATGGCCACCGCCGCGGGCATCCCGACGGTGGTCGCCAGCGGCCTGGCGCCCGGCACCATCACCGCCGCCGCCGGTGGTGCCGCGACCGGCACCGACTTCCCCGCGCGGGAGGGCCGCTACTCGAGCTTCAAGCTGTGGCTGAAGTACGCCAAGCCGGTGCGCGGCCGAGTGCTGGTCGATGCCGGGGCCGCCCGGGCGCTGCGCGCCGGCGGCGCCAGCCTCCTCCCGGTGGGCGTGGTCGACGTCTCCGGCATGTTCGAGGCCGGGGACGCGGTCGAGATCGCCCACGCGGACGCCACCGTCGGCAAGGGGATCTCCAACTACTCGGCGGCCGAGCTGCGCCAGGTGCGCGGGCTGCAGTCCGGGGCGGTGCGCGAGGTGCTGCCGCGCGCCAGCGCGGAGGCGATCCACCGGGATTATTTCGTCCTTGCGTAGGACGGGACCGGGCCCGAAGCGGGCCCTCGATAACCTTTTCGGCCATGGCCAGTACGGCTCTCTCGATCGCCGAGACCTGCGACGCCGCCAAGCGCGCGTCGCGCGCGCTCGCCAGCCTGGGCTCCGGCGTCAAGGACGAGGCGCTGGAGGCGATCGCCGCCGCCCTGCTCGCGGCCACCGACCAGATCCTGGAGGCCAACGCCCGCGACGTGGAGGCCGGCCAGGAGAACGGCCTGTCGGACGCGCTGCTGGATCGTCTCGCGCTTGACGAATCGCGGATCGCCGGGATGGCGGCGGGCGTGCGCAAGATCGCCGCTCTCCCCGATCCCGTGGGCGAGGTCATCGACGGCTCTACGCTCGCCAACGGCCTTCAGCTGCGACGCGTGCGCGTTCCCCTCGGGGTGATCGCGGTCGTCTACGAGGCCCGGCCCAACGTCACCATCGATGCCGCGGCGCTGTGCCTGAAGTCCGGCAACGCTGTCGTGCTGCGTGGCTCGAGCTCGGCCGCGCACTCCAACGCGGTGCTCGCGGCGGTCGCCGCCGACGCCGCCACCGCCGCCGGCCTGCCCGCCGGGGCGATGGCCCTGGTCGCGGGCGGCGGACGCGAGGAGCTGACCGAGCTGGCCACGCAGGCGGGGGTCGTGGACCTCATCATCCCGCGCGGAGGCGAGGGGCTGAAGGCGGCCCTCAAGGGCGTGGCCACGGTGCCGGTCATCTACGCGGCCTCGGGCAACAATCACGTCTACGTCGATGCGGGCGCCGACCTGGAGGCGGCGCGTGGCATCGTCCTCAACGCCAAGCTCCAGCGGCCCGGCACGTGCAACGCCGCCGAAAAGCTCCTCGTCCACGCCGGCGAGGCGGCCGGTTTCCTCCCCGACATGCTGCAGGCGCTCAGCGACGCCGGGGTGACGCTGCACGGCGATGAGCGCGCGCGCGCCGCGGCGCCGGGGGTGCCGATCGACGCCGCCACCGAGGACGACTGGGACACCGAGTACCTGGCCCTGGAGATGGCGGTTGCCGTCCTGGACTCCGTGGAGGATGCGATCGCGCACGTCAACGCGCACGGGAGCGGGCACTCCGAGGCGATCCTGACCCCGTCCACGGGCGCCGCCCGCGCCTTCCAACTGGGCGTGGACGCCGCCTGCGTCTACGTCAACGCATCGACGCGCTTCACGGACGGCGGCGAGTTCGGGATGGGCGCGGAGATCGGCAACTCCACCCAGAAGCTGCACGCGCGCGGCCCGATCGGGCTGCGCGAGCTGTGCACGTTCAAGTACCTGGTAGAGGGCGCCGGGCACGTCCGCGCCTGACCGGCCATCGCGGCCCGCGGCACGCCATCACCCCCGAGACGATGCGCATAGGGATCCTCGGCGGCACCTTCAACCCGCCACATCTCGGTCACCTCGTCGCCGCCCAGGAGGCCCACCGTGAGCTGGACCTCGACCAGGTGCTGCTCGTTCCGGCGGGCGTGCCCCCGCATAAGCCCGTCGAGGCCGAGCCCGGCCCGCATCACCGGCTGGAGTTGTGTCGCATGGCGATCGGCAACGACGCGCGCTTCGCCGTCTCGGACCTCGAGCTGCGCCGCGACGGGCCGTCCTTCACGGTCGATACCCTGGAGATACTGAGCACGCAAGCGCCCTCCAACGACCTGTTCCTTATTCTTGGCGGCGACATCGCCGCCGGGCTCCCCAAGTGGCACGAGCCCGAGCGGGTTCTGGAGCTTGCCACGCTGGCCATCGCCAAGCGTCGCGGGACGGCCCGGGCGGCGGTCGAGCAGGCGCTGGCGCAGCTCAGGGGCGGCGAGCGTGCGAGGTTCTTCCAGATGCCCCGCATCGGGATCTCCTCCACCATGGTCCGCCGCCGCGTCCGCGCCGGCCAGCCGATCCGCTATTTCGTGCCCGACGGCGTGATGCACTACATCGAGACACACGGCCTATACCGCTCAGCGGGAGGGAAATGAGAGAAGCGAAGCCCATGCACCACGACCACGCACCCCAGCTCACCCCGGAGGAGATGGTCGCCGCCATCGCCGATCTCGCCGCCGATCGTAAGGCACTGGACATCGTCCAGCTCGATCTGCGGGGCATGATCGGCTACGCGGACTACTTCCTCATCTGCAGCGGGCGCACCGACCGCCAGACGCGGGCCATCCACGACGCCGTCCACGCGGGGCTGAAGGCGCGCGGGGTGCTGCCCCGACGCGTCGAGGGGCTCGGCGAGGCGCGGTGGGTCCTGATGGATTACCTCGACGTGGTGGTGCACGTCTTCACCCCGGAGACGCGCGAGTACTATCGCCTCGAGCAGCTGTGGGGCGAGGCGCCCGCACTCGCCGTCGAGGCTGTATAAACCTTAGCCAGGCTTAGTCGGGGGGCTGAGAACGCTCGCTCGACACCGAGATCCGGCGATCGACTAGCAGCTGCGCGCGTACAGCGCCGCCAACCCGGTTGTCGGGCGCGGATGGGCCACTACAGGATCGGGGACCCGACCTCGGTCGCGATCCTCGCCGAACTCGGCGCGCTTGGCCTGTGGGATGACGGGCGTCGGTCGGGCGCCGTCAGTGCATTTTGGGCGGTATGCTGCCCGGCAGGCTCCTGAATTCACAGCGCGGGTTCGCGGAAGCCCTCAGCGTCGTCAGCGCCGATGATGAAGAGGTGGACGTGGTCTCGGGCGAATCTTATTTGGTCGATTTGGAGCGGGCTATCGGAGGCTGGGACGCGCTGGTCACCCGGTCACAGCCGGGACCGTGGCTGCGGCCAATCGCGCAGGCGTCCCGGGTTGAGTCCGTTTACGCAGGTGTCTGAGGCCGGCGACACTGAGCTCGCGCCCGCAGCGGCGCCGACGGCCAAACGGAGGACGCCGCGGCTGCTCGGTCGCGGGCCGATGCTGGCCGCGGTGATGTTCGCGGCGTTGGGCATGGGCGCCTGGCAGTTGGGCGCGGTCGAGCACGTGGGCGGCTCAGTCGGGCTGCCGGGCGCGAACGTGGCGGAGGCCGATGTGGCGTCCCCGCTGGCGTTGCCTGCCGTCCCGGCCGTCGACCATCATGTGCACGGCGCGAGGGCGATGGCCGCAGCGGCGGACGCGGCCGCCCGGGAACTGGCCGGCTCGGGTGATGCAAGCGTCGTGTCGTGGGACGCGTCCGCTGGGCTGTGGGATCGGCTCAAGCGCCTGGCGTCCATCTCACCGGCCAACTGGCATCCGCCGATGTGGTGGCAGTCCGGGCTGGCGTTGCGCGCACTGGTGCGCTACCTCACGCGCGCGCACGACGCCCAGCCGGCCTATCAGCGGCTCATCAGCACGGTCTATGAGCTCAACATCCGCCGGCCGGGGCCGGAGGCGTCGCGCAACTTCCAGAACAAGTTCATGGACGACACCGCCTGGTGGGGACTGGCGTGGCTTGACGCCAGCCGCTACGAACTGAGAGTCCGCCATGATTTCGCCCACGCCTCCCGCTACCTAAAGATGGCCGAATCAGATGCGTCCTATATATATTCGCGCCCGCGGACGTGCGGCACCCGGGGCATCGCGTTTGAGACTGGGTATGCGCCGAACACGATCTCGAACGCCGAGTTCGTCTCGCTGGCTGCCCAGCTTGCCCAGGTGCGCGCGACCCATGGGCCGTTCCTGGACGGCGCCAAGGCGCAGGCGTGGCTTGCGGACGCCAAGCAAATTCTGTCGTGGCTCGAATCAAGCGGCTTGGTAAGCATGGCGACGGGCAGGGTCGCGTCAACCTATTCCGCAGCCTGCCGCGCATCGGGCCGGACGATGACCTACCTTCAGGGCGAGATGGCGGATGCGCTGGTGCAGATGGGCTCGGCGCTGCACGACCCGTCCTATTTCAAACAGGCGGCGGCGTTCATCAACCGGGCGCTCGCCCGGTCCTCGGGGATGGTGGGCGTCGACGGCGTGCTGCAGGAGCCCTGCGAGGCGCAGCGCGGCATGTGCGCCGGCCACTCGCTCAACATCACCGTGTACAAGGGCCTACTGGTGGACGCGGTGTCTGACTGGACGCAGGCGACGGGTTTGACCACCTTTGACGCATTCCTGCTCGCCCAGGCCCGGGCGGTCATGGCCCACGCGGCCAGCGACGGACGGCGGCCGAGCCACTGCCAGACCCCGCACGCGTGTCAGCTGAGCATGTACTGGGGGCGGCGGATGCCGGCCCGCCGCTCGCCGATGCCGACCACCGCCGGCTCCCAACTGGCGGGCCTGTTGGCGCTAACCGACGCGCTCCCGCTGCTCTCCGAGGGGCGGTCCAGGTGTCGCCTCCCGGGGTCGCGGCAGCGGTGCCGGCGCCCGCGAACTCCCACTCCATCGGAGCGCCCGCGAGCGAAGTCAAGGCTGTCGTGGGCGAGGGAGACGAGGACTGCGCCAAGCCGTGCCCTGTTCGTCGCTAAGCGCCTGGAGCCCTAGAGCGCCGTCATCAGCCTCGGCGCCACTTCCTTCTTGCGGCTCATGACACCGGGCAGCGCAATCATGCTGTCTGACGGCTCGACGCCGAAGCTGCGGGCCACCGCGGCAACGTCGCCGGCCACCAGCATGTCGGTGCCCTTGTCCATGACGTCGGTGACCATCGAGCGCGTAGAGGGCGAGCTCGCGGTCCTCGCGCTCGCGGCGCAGCGCGTCGAGCAGCTCGTCGGTGCGCTCCCCCAGCGCGTTGCCGACCACCTCGACCTGGGCGATGCAGATCTCCTGTCCGCCCCGGACCTGGTAGCGCTTGGCGTCGCGCGTGACGATCTCCTCGGCGCTGAGGTCCGACACGTCGGAGGTCTCCTCGAACATCTCACGGCCCAGCGCGGCGGCGTCGACGGCCAGCACGCGCTCCAGGTATTCCACCACGGCGTGGTCGCGCTGGGTGGTGGTGGCGGAGTTGAGGATGACCGTGTCCGACAGGACGGCGCCCAACAGCATGAGCGCGGTCGGCCGGCTGGGCTCCATCCCGGCGTGGCGGAAGCGCTCCACCACCAACGTAGCCGTCGATCCCACCGGGTCGAAGGTGGCGGTGACGGGGATCCGGGTCTCGATCGAGCCGATGTGGTGGTGGTCGAGAATCTCCAGGATCTCGGCCTCGTCGATCCCGACGGCGCTCTGGGCCTGCTCGGCGTGGTCGACGAGGACCACGCGCCGCCGCTGCGGGCCGACGAGATCGGAGCGGGTGATCAGGCCCACCGGGCGGTCCTGAGCGTCGACGGCGACCGCGGCCCCGTAATGGCTCTCCTTGATCTGCTCGGAGATGTCGTCGAGGAGGAAATCGGTGGGGACGGTGAGCGGATCGGGCTCCATCAGCGCGCTGCACGGTGCCGCCAGCGTGATCATGCGCCCCGAGACATAGCTGTCCAGCGGGGAGACGACGATCGCGGTGCCCCGCTCTCGGGCTGCGGCGAGCGCCTCGGGCCCCGGCTGGGCGGAGTTGGAGAGCACCATGAGCGCGGCGCCGAGCTCGATCACGCGCAGCTGGGCGTCCGGGCGGTTGCCGACCACCACGATGTCGCCGTCCGCGATGCCGCTCTCGGAGGCCGGGTCCATGGCGTAGACCCATACGCGCCCGGACAGCCGGCGCTCGTCACCACACACGAGCTCGCCCTCGAGCACCGCCACCACCGCGCTGAGGAACGTGGGGGCCTCCTCGAGGGTGGAGGTCCGCAGCGAGTCGCGGACGTAGCGGCGGGCCAGCGCGCGCTCGGTGAGCACGCCGGTGAGCGCACCGGCCGCGTCCACGATCGGCACGAGCTCCAGATCGGCCTTGGCCATCGCTCGCCCCGCCTCGCGCACCGGCTCGTCCTGGTGGCCGATGGGAAAGCTCTCCTGCATCACGTCGGCGGCGCGGAGCATCAGATGGGGGAGATAGCGCGGCTCGGGCGCCCTGCTGCGGTCCAGCAGCCACCGCGTTTGGGAGTTGAGGTCGCCGAGGCGGACCGGCACGTAGTCGTTGTTGGGGTCCAGCCGGCGTTTGAGCTCGGCGTAGCCGATCGCCGAGGCGATCGAGTCGGTGTCCGGGTTGCGGTGGCCGGTGATGTAGATGGGGCGCACGCGTCGATTATCCCGGGCGCGCTAGCGTCCCGTCCGCAACTACCGGGGGGGCGCCTGGCGCCCGACGAAAAGCTCCGCTTTGAACGAGGAGACCGCGATGCCGTCCGCACCCACCATCCTTCCGACCCAGATCACGCAGGGAAGCGCTCCCGGCCTCAGCTACCGCCTGGAGGGCGAACTGGTCCCGGTGCTGCACATGGCGCTCGACGGCCAGGTGCCGGTGTACTTCGAGCACCACGTCCTGCTGTGGAAGTACCCCAGCCTCCAGATCGGCCTGCATCCCCTCAAGAAGGGGCTCAAGCGGCGCGCGTTCGGAGGGATGCCGCTGCTGCTGCTCGAGGCGCAGTCGGCGGGCGAGGTGGCGTTCAGCCGGGATTCGCCCGGGCACATCGCGGCGCTGCACCTGCCGCCGGGCCACGGCATCGTCGTCCGCGAGCACCAGTTCCTGGCCGCCACTGCCAACGTGCAGTACGACTACAGCCGGATCAAGGGGTTCGCCAACATGATGTACGGAGGCGGGTTCTTCGTCGACGAGTTCTTCGCCGGGGACCACGAGGGCGTGGTCTGGGTGCACGGCTACGGCAACGTGTTCGAGAAGCAGCTCGACGCGGGCGAGACGATCGACATCGAGCCGGGCGGCTGGGTCTACCGTGATCATTCGGTCTCGATGACCCAAGAGGTCTACGGGTTCAAGACGGGCTTTATGGGCGGCGGCGGAAATCTCGTGTTCAACCGCTTCAGCGGGCCCGGTCGGGTCGGGCTTCAGAGCGCCTACTTCCACCCGCCGGTTGCCGAGGGCGCGGGCGGCAACTCCCAGCGCCGCGACTCCGGGGACGCGATCGGCGGCATCATCGGCGGCCTGCTCAAGAACTGAAAGCGGCCCCCGGTGAGCTTCGAAACGGGCCACCTCGAGGCGCATCCGCTGCCCCCGGGGATCGTAGGTGCGCTTGGTCTTGCGGGCTACCAGCTGCTGATCGACGTCGCCGGCGTCGGCGCGGGCCGGATCGGCCCGCAGGTGTTCCTCCTGATCGCTCCCGATCCCGATCCCGCCCTGCCTGATGCCGGCACCCAGATCGCGCTGCACCACACCAAGCTCAGGGACGAGGCCGAGGTGAGCGCCTTCACGCAGCTGGCCGCTCAGCTCGGCTACCTGCGCCTGTCCGGATATCGGCTCACGCTCGAGCGCCACGGGCTGCGCAGCCGTGTCGGCGTGCTCAACCCAGCCACCGGCGCGATCGTCGCCACCATCCCCGAGAAGCATCCCGGCGGCCTGCTGGGGTTCGGCGGGGGCGCCAACAGCGCCGTCCGCCTGCTGGCCGGCGTGCGCTCGCTGCCCCCCGCCGGCTCGCCGCCTGACCTCGAGGATCCCGAGCTCCTGCGTCAGGTTCTGCTGGCGCTCGCGCTGCGCGATGAGAGCGTCTCGGGCGCCGAGGCCGCCGACCTCGCCGACCGCGCGCTGGAGCTGACCCGCGGCAACACGGCGCTGGACCCTCCCGCGGCGCTGGAAGCGGCCAAAAACGCATAGGCAGTTCGCCGATGACCGACCTCCCTGAACGCGGAACGCCGCCACTGAGGGCGGCGTCCTGAGGTGGAGCTAGCCGGGCTCGAACCGGCGACCTCTTGCATGCCATGCAAGCGCTCTCCCAGCTGAGCTATAGCCCCGTTGGGTCCGGTCCAGAGGTTAGTACATGCGCCGCCGGGTGGTGGTGGTGCGCCGCGAAGTAACCTCCCCAGCCACTGATGGCCGACCGTCGCTACTCACCCGCCGAGATCGAGCCCAAGTGGCAGGAGCTGTGGGCGCGCGAGCACACGTGGGAGGTCGCCAACGACCCTGCCGACGCCGCGGACCACGCCTACGTGCTCGAGATGCTCCCGTACCCCAGCGGCGAGCCCCACGTCGGTCACCTCAAGAACTACGCCCTCGGCGACGCGATCGCCCACTACCACCGGCGCACCGGCCAGCGCGTCCTGCACCCGATGGGCTACGACGCCTTCGGGCTGCCCGCGGAGAACAACGCCATCAAGACCGGGATGCACCCCCGCGTGGCCACCGACAAGTCGATCGCCGCCTACCGGCACTGGTTTCATCGCTGGGGCATCTCGATCGACTGGTCCCGCGAGCTCGGCACGCACGAGCCGACCTACTACCGCTGGACGCAGTGGATCTTCCTCAAGCTCTACGAGCGGGGCCTGGCCTACCGCAAGGAGGCCGCGGTCAAGTGGTGCCCGTTCGACCAGACGGTGCTGGCCAACGAGCAGGTGATCGACGGCCGCTGCGAGCGCTGCGGCCACGAGGTCGAGCTGCGCCAGCTCGAGCAGTGGTTCTTCCGCATCACCGACTACGCCGACCGGCTCCTCGCCGACCTGGACACGATCGACTGGCCCGAGCACGTCAAGGCGATGCAGCGCAACTGGATCGGGCGCTCGGAGGGCGCCGAGGTGACGTTCCGCTGCGACGCGCTTCGACGTGGACTACACCGTCTTCACGACGCGCCCGGACACGCTGTTCGGAGCCACCTTCTTCGTGATGGCGCCCGAGCACCCCGACGTGCTCAGGCTCGTCGTCGGCACCGAGCACGAGGCCGCCGTCCACGAGTACGTCAACCGCGCGCTGACCGAGTCCGCGGAGGTCCGCGGCGCCGCCGACAAGCCCAAGACCGGCGTCCCGCTCGGGCCGGACCGTGACCAACCCGGTCAACGGGGAGCAGCTCCCGATGCTCGTCGCCGACTACGTGCTGATGGAGTACGGCACCGGCGCGGTGATGGGCGTCCCCGCCCACGACCAGCGCGACTACGAGTTCGCCACCGCGTTCGATCTGCCGATCCGGCCGGTCGTGGCGCCCGCCGACGTCGAGGACCCCGACATCTCCGCTCAGGCATTCACCGCCCACACCGCGGACGAGCGCCTGATCAACTCCGGCGAGTTCAGCGGCATGGACGCGCTGGCCGGGCGCGACGCGATCGTCGCCCGGCTCGAGGAGCGAGGGCAAGGGCCATGCCGTCGGTCAACTATCGCCTGCGCGACTGGCTCATCTCCCGCCAGCGCTACTGGGGCTGCCCGATTCCGATCGTCTACTGCGGTGACTGCGCGATGGTTCCGGTCCCCGAGTCCGACCTGCCGGTCAAGCTGCCCGACGTCGAGGACTACCAGCCGCGCGGCCGCTCACCGCTGGCCGCCGCCGAGGACTGGGTCGCCACCACCTGCCCGCGCTGCGGTGGTCCGGCGCGCCGCGAGACCGACACGATGGACACCTTCGTGGACTCCAGCTGGTACTACCTGCGCTACTGCGACGCCCGCAACGACACGGCGCCATGGGACCGGCGGGTGCTCGCGTCGTGGATGCCGGTGAACACGTACATCGGCGGGGTCGAGCACGCGATCCTGCACCTGCTCTACAGCCGCTTCTTCGTCAAGGCACTGGCCGACATGGAGCTGCTCGACGTCCAGGAGCCGTTCCGGACGCTGTTCACGCAGGGGATGATCCTCGGCGCCGACGGCAACAAGATGTCCAGCTCGAAGGGCAACGTGGTGGCGCCCAGCCAGATCGTCGAGCGCTTCGGGGCCGACGCCGCCCGCTGCTACGTGCTGTTCATGGGCCCGCTCGAGCAGGACGCGGCATGGTCGGACACCGGCGTCCAGGGCGTGCACAAGTTCCTCACCCGCCTGTGGCGGCTCGGCGACGACCTCGCCGAGGAGGCCGGCCGGGTGGGCGGGATCCCGGTCCAGCCCGCCGCCCCCGACGGCGACGCGCTCATCCTGGTGCGCAAGGCCAACTGGGCGATCAACAAGGTCACCGTCGACGTCCGGGACCGGTGGTCGTTCAACACGGCGATCTCCGCAGTCATGGAGCTGGTCAACGAGGTCTACCTCCATCTCGACGCCGATCTCGCCGCGCGGCGGTTCGCGGTCGCGACCGCGGCGTCGCTCGTGTTCCCGTTCGCACCGCATCTGGGGTCCGAGGTCTATGAGCGGATGACCGGCGAGCGCGTCTGGGAGCAGCCATGGCCGCAGGCGGACCCGGCGATGCTGACGGCCGACACGTTCGAGCTCGTGTGCCAGGTCAACGGCAAGGTCCGCGACCGGGTGAAGGCGCCGACCGGCGCCGCGCGCGAGGAGCTCGAGAAGCTGGCGCTCGCCGCCCGCGGCGTGCAGGCGCACCTCAACGGGCACCAGGTCGTCAAGGTGATCGTGGTGCCCGACAAGCTGGTCAACATCGTCGTCAGGGCTTGAGGCGCTCGTGGCGGCCGGGCCCTACATCGCGGTCGTCGGGGCATCGCAGCCCACTCCCGAGCAGGAGCTGGCTGCCGAGGACATCGGCCGCGGTCTCGGTGCCGCCGGCTGCGTGGTGGTCACCGGCGGGCGGGGCGGGGTGATGGCCGCGGCCAGCCGGGGCGCGCACGAGGCCGGCGCCACGGTGGTCGGGATCCTCCCGGGTAGCGATCGCCGTGAGGCCAACGAGTGGGTGGGCCTCGTCCTGCCGACCGGGATGGGCGAGCTGCGCAACGGCCTGATCGTCCGCGCCGCCGATGCGGTCGTCGCGGTGGGCGGCGCCCACGGGACCCTGTCGGAGATCGCCTTCGCGCTCGCCGAGGGCGTCGGCGTCGTGGGCTATGAGACCTGGCCGGTCGAGGGCGTGGAGCTGGCCGATACCCCCGCCGCCGCCGTGGAGCGGGCGCTGGAGCTCGCCGCCGACGCCGAGGCGGCCTGAGCTGAGCCGTCAGGCGCCGCACGTAGACTCGGCTGCGGTGCCGCCGACCTTCAAGCCCGCCTATCTGATCCACGGCGACGACCATGGGCGCATCGCCGAGCGCCGGGCGCGGTTGCGCGAGCTGTCCGAGTCCCTCAGCGGGGCCGAGGGCCTCGAGCTGCTCGAGGGCGACGAGGCGACCCCGGACAACGCCGCCGCCGCGCTGGACGCGATGACGCTGACGCTGGGGCGGCGATTCATCATCGTCGACGGGGTGGAGCGCTGGAAGGACAAGGAGCTCGACGGGCTGGTGGCGTCGCTCGGGGCGATCCCGCCCGAGACGACGATCACGTTCTTCGCCCGCGAGGAGAGCCGCAGCAAGGCGCCCGAGCGCCTTGACGCCGCCGTCCGCGATGCCGGGGGCGATGTCAGCGCGGAGGACAGCGTCAAGCCGTGGGAGCTGCCCAAGTGGGTGACCGCCCACGCCCGGGAGCTCGGGGTGGAGCTCGAGCCCGACGGCGCCCAGGCGCTCATCCGCCATGTCGGCGACCGCCAGCAGCGCCTGCTGCGCGAGCTCGAGAAGCTCGCGCTCGGCGCCGATGACACGGACCCCGTCGCCGAGCCGCTCGATGCCGCCGGAGTGGAGCGCCTCACCGCCTCCTCCGCGGAGCGCCGGGCGTGGACGGTGGCCGATGCGCTGGTGGCCGGCGACGCTCGCGCAGCCGTCGCCGCCTATCTTCAGCTGCGCCAGCAGGGCGAGCGCCTCTCGGGGCTGCTCTACTGGATCTCCCAGCGGGTCCGGGCCGCCCACGAGGTCGCCGTCGCCCTCGACGCCGGCGAGCCTCCGGCGCAGATCAAGCGGCGGCTGCGGATGCCCGCGCGCGCCGCGGATCGGTTGATCGCCGACGCCCGGCGCGCCGGCGCGGACCGGCTAGCCGAGGCGGTCTGCGAGATCGCAGACCTCGAGCTCGCCTCCCGGGGCGGGGGGCCGGGCGGGGCGGCTGAGGACACGTCCGCTCTGATCGCTCTCGGCCGGCTCGCCGTCTGAGGCGGGTGGCTGGGGTTTTCAGTGCAGCACCGTCGAGTGCAGCACCATCCACACCGCCGCGATCACGACCAGCAGGAAGATCAGCGCCAGCAGCCGGCCGAACCAGTAGGTGCGATGGCGCAGCGACGGGTTGAGCGGCCGCAGTCGGTCAGGCTGGGGCCCGGTGGCGCCGGGGGCGTCGGTGCCGGCGTGCCCGCCCTGGCGCGACGCCGGCCGCGGCGCGGGAATTGGGGGGGTGCCGGCGCGGAGCTCCGACTGGAGGGTCTCGGTATCAAAACGCTGGGTCTCAGCGGGGTCGGGGGTGCGGCGCTCCACGGCGGCGGCCCGCGACGACGCGCGGCGAGACACGCGTGGTTCAGCGTCGGCAGGGCCGGGCGCGCCCGGCGGGGCGGTGCGCTGCCGGGCCTCCTGCATCTGCGAGAGCCGGTTGCGCAGGCGGCCGCTCTCGGCCCGCTCCTCGGCCAGCGCCTGCCGCGTGGCCTGCAGCGCTGCGGCGTGCTCCTGCAGTTCCTGCTCGAGGGCGGCCTGGGCCTGGGCGAGTTCCGCGTGGCGGCGGGTGAGCGCCTGCGTCGCCTCGTCGTGGCGGCCGGTCAGCGCCTGGGTTGCCTCGTCGTGCTGACGCACGAGCGCCTCGTTTCCGCGCTGCGCCTCGCGCAGCTCGCCGCGGGCAGTGTCCAGCTCGGCCGCCACGGCCGCTGCCGCGGCCTGGGCGGCGGCGGCGATCTCGAGCTCGGACCGGGCGTGACCGAGATCGGTGCGCAGCTGCCGGTTGGCCGTCCGCTCCTCCTCGAGGCTCGCTGCCATGGCGGTGCGACGCTCGCGCTCCTGCTCGAGCGCGTGGTTGGCCGCTGCCAGACGAGCGCCGAGCCGCTCGAGATCGATGGCCCGCGAAGGCGGGCGGCGACGTCCCGAGCCGGGCGCGGAGTCCGGCGGCGCCGCCTCGGAGAGCGGCTCGGGTGGGCGCGGATCGCCCTTGGACCGCGGCGCCCGCGCGGCCTCGCCGACCGCGAGCGTCGCGCCGGGCTGCGCCAGCTTCCTGCCTTTGGTGCGCAGCTCTATGACGATGTCCGGCGCCACCGCCAGCTCGATCTCACGGGCCCCGTGCAGGCCCGCCTCGACGCTGAAGACGGCCCGCCACACCTCCCCGTCCTCGGCCGCCCACGGCTTGTCGTCCAGGTCGGCCAGGGCTCGCAGCTCGCCGTCCTTGCCGCCGATCGTCAGCGCCGGGCGCATGAACCGTCGTCCGCGCACCCCGAACCAGCGTCCCTCCACCTCCACGCGACCCGAGGTGGAGGCGTCGATGCGCTCCACTTCGAAGCTGATTCGTTCGGACTCGGCAGACAGAAGCGCGGGAGTCTCGGTGCCGGCCGCCGGCTACGCGCCGCGGCGCAGCCGTGCTGCGCGAGACTTCTTGCGGGCGCCGTTGTTGCGATGCAGCGCCCCCCGCTTGACGGCCTTGTCGATCGTCCTGACCAGCACGCGGTGCTCCGTCTCCGCGACATCGTCCTGGCCCTCGGCGACGGCCGCTTCCAGGCGGCGGAAATAGGTCTTGATCGTCGACGTGTAAAGGCGGTTCTCCAGCCGCTCACGCTCCGCGCGCAGGATCCGCTTCTTCTGTGAGTGGATGTTGGCCATGACAAAAAGCGCGCGGGTGGCCGCAGCGACGGCGCGTACTATAGCGCGCTCGTGACCGCGCACGGCTCGGAGATCGGATCGTCAACCCCGCCCGGGCCGCCGCCACCGCCAGTTCCGCCGAGCGACATCCCTCCGGTGTCGCCTGGCCGGCGGCGGATGGCGATCAACACCGCCATCTTCGCCGCGGCGACCGCGCTCTCACGGGTCGCCGGGCTGGCCCGGGAGGTCGTGCAGGCGGCGTTGTTCAACACCTCCAGGGCGGCGTCGGCCTTCACCCTCGCCTCCCAGGTCCCGAACCTGTTCAGCAACCTCTTCTCCCAGGCGGCACTCGGCGCCGCGTTCGTGCCGGTGTTCACCGATCTGCTCCAGCAGGGCCGCAAGCGTGAGGCGTTCAAGCTCGCCTCGGAGCTGTTCTGGCTGATCCTCGTCGGGTTGGGTGCGCTGACCGTCGTGTGGATCGCCGCCGCGGGCCTGGTGGTGCCCGCGTTCACCGGGGCCGACATCCCCAATGCCCTCACGGCGGGGCTCTCGCGGGTGCTGTTCCCGGTCGTCCTCCTGCTGAGCCTCACCGGCCTGCTGGTGGCGATCCTGCAGTCCTACGACCAGTTCACGATCCCGGCGCTCGCGCCCGCGGTGTGGAACCTCGTGATCGTGATCCTGCTGGTGGTTCTGCATTCCCGTTTCCACGGCGAGAACGCGGTCTACGCCTACGCCATCGCCTGGCTGCTGGCGACGGTGGTGCAGTTCCTGATGATCGCCTTTGCGCTGCGCAAGGTCGAGTTCCGCCCATCGTTCTCTCTCAACTGGCGCGATCCGCGGGTCCGCCAGGTGGGGATCCTGTTTCTCCCGGTGACGCTGAGCATTGGGATCATCAACCTCGACATCTTCCTCAACGCGGGCTTCGGCTCGCTCGTTTCCTCGCATGCCCCGAGCGCGATCAACGACGCGTTTCGGATCTACATGCTGCCCCAGGGGATCTTCAGCGTGGCGGTGTCGACGGTGCTGTTCCCCACGCTGAGCCGCATGGCCAACCGCCGCGACGTCGGAGGGATGCGCCGGACGGTCGGCAACGGCATCCGCCAGATCAACCTCCTCCTGATCCCGTCCGCGGCGCTGATGGCGGTCCTGGCCACGCCGATCACGCGCCTCGTCTACCAGCACGGAACCTTCACGGCGTTCTCCACCGACCTGGTGGCGACCGCGCTGTTCTGGTTCGCGTGGAGCCTCCCGTTCGCCGGGGTCAACCTGCTCCTGAGCCGGACCTTCTTCGCGCTCCAGCGGCCCTGGATTCCGACCAAGCTCGCGGCGCTGAACTTGATCGTCGACGTGATCGTGTCGATCGCGCTGTACAAGCCGCTGGGCATCGCCGGGCTGGTGATCGGCACCCTCGCCGCCAACGTCGTCATGACCATCCTGCAGCTGCGCCGGTTGCAGACCGGCTTCAACGGCCGCCTCGAGGGCGCGCAGACGACGATGGTCACCGTTCGGATCCTGGTCGCCACGGCGTTCTCCACCGCACTGGGCTACTTCGTCCACAAGGGACTGGAGAGCCTGCTGGGGCTGTCGCTCATCGCCCAGATCCTGTCGGTCGGGATCGCCCTGGCCCTGGCCGGCGTCCTCTATGCGTGGCTCGTGCTGCGCATGCGGGTGCCAGAGGCGCGGCAGATCGAGCAGCTCGTGCTCAGCCGCTTCCCCCGACGCGCGCGCGTCACCGGGTAGGACACAAGGGCGTCAGCCCTTCGCGTGCTTCGTACCCTTCATGTCGGCACATGGCTGACCAGGCCCACATCCGCAACTTCTCGATCATCGCCCACATCGACCACGGCAAGTCGACGCTGGCCGATCGCATCCTCGAGCTGACGCACACCGTCGACCCGCGGGCGATGCGCGCCCAGCTGCTGGACTCCATGGACCTCGAGCGCGAGCGCGGCATCACCATCAAGGCGCAGGCGGTGCGCGTCTTCTATACGGATTCGCGCGGCCAGACCTACCAGCTGCATCTCATCGACACCCCGGGCCACGTGGACTTCACTTACGAGGTGTCGCGGTCGCTGGCCGCGTGCGAGGGCGCGCTGCTCGTCGTAGATGCCTCCCAGGGGGTCGAGGCCCAGACGGTCGCCAACACGTACCTGGCGGTCGAGTCGGGGCTGGAGCTGATCCCGTGCCTGAACAAGGTGGACCTGCCCGGCGCGGAGCCCGAACGGGTTGCTGAGGAGGTGGCCGACCTGCTGGGCGAGCCCGCCGACCAGGTCCGCCGCATCAGCGCCAAGACGGGGGAGGGGATCACCGACGTGCTCGACGAGCTGATCGCCCGCGTCCCGCCTCCCGGCGGCGACCCCGAGGCGCCGCCCCGCGCGCTGATCTTCGACTCCGAGTTTGACCAGTACCGCGGCGTCATCGCCTACATCCGAGTGGTCGACGGCACCTTCACCAAGGGCGAGGCGATCCGGGCCATGCAGGCCGGCACCGAGGCTGAGATCGACGACATCGGCTTCTTCACCCCGCAGATGACGCCGGCCGAGGCGCTGCACGCCGGCGAGGTGGGGTTCCTCATCACCGGGATCAAGGACGTGAGCGCGCTGCGCGTCGGTGACACGCTCACGACCAAGCACGGGCGCGCGGGGTCCGCATCCGAGCCGCTGCCCGGCTACCGCGAGGTCAAGCCGATGGTGTTCTGCGGCCTGTTCCCGATCGAGTCAGACGACTATCCCGATCTACGCGACGCCCTGGAGAAGCTGACCCTCAACGACGCCGCGCT
The DNA here is from genome assembly GCA_963801435.1 of uncultured Actinomycetota bacterium. Classification (GTDB taxonomy): domain Bacteria; phylum Actinomycetota; class Thermoleophilia; order Solirubrobacterales; family Solirubrobacteraceae; genus Palsa-465. The sequence goes on along the minus strand of CAWDFE010000020.1, from coordinate 4,840 downwards.
GAGCTGGGAGCCCGAGACCTCGGAGGCGCTGGGCTTTGGCTTTCGTTGCGGCTTCCTCGGCCTGCTCCACATGGACATCGTGCGCGAGCGCCTGGAGCGCGAGTACGACCTCGAGCTGCTCACGACGATGCCCAGCGTGGAGTACGAGGTCACGCTCACCGACGGCAGCGTGCTCCCCATCCACAGCCCCAACGACTTCCCGGATCCGGCGCGTGTGGCCGAGGTCCGCGAGCCGTTCATCCGCGCCTCCATCCTCACCCCCAAGGAGTTCGTCGGCCAGATCATGGAGCTCTGCCAGGAGCGCCGCGGCGACCACGCCGGGATGCATTACCTGTCGGCCGCGCGCGTGCAGCTCACCTACGACCTCCCGCTGGCCGAGATCGTGCTCGACTTCTTCGACCAGCTCAAGTCGCGCACCCGCGGCTACGCCTCGCTCGACTACGACCTCATCGGGTTGCGCGACTCCGACCTGGTCAAGCTCGACATCCTGCTCGCCGGCGATCCCATCGACGCCCTGTCGATGCTGGTGCACCGCTCCAAGGCGCAGGCGGCGGGACGGACGCTGACCGAGAAGCTGCGCGAGAAGATCCCGCGCCAGCAGTACGACGTGCCGATCCAGGCGGCCATCGGGAGCCGCATCGTCGCCCGCGAGACGATCAAGGCCTATCGCAAGGACGTGATCGCCAAGTGCTACGGCGGTGACATCTCCCGCAAGCGCAAGCTGCTGGAGGCCCAGAAGAAGGGAAAGCAGCGCATGAAGCAGGTCGGGCGGATCGAGGTGCCCCAGGAGGCCTTCCTCGCGGTGCTCGAGCTCGGGGACAAGAGCTGACCTGGCCCATGGCTTCGTTCATCGCCGAGCTCGCCGAACAGGCCGACCCGGAGATCGGCGACGAGGTCATCCACATCCGCCACGGCGACGGCCGGATCGAGGAGCTGCGGCTGCACGACTACGAGCGCCTCTACGCACTGCCGGGGCTCTACGAGCAGGTCGTCCAGGATCGCCTGGGCTGCCGCTCGCCGGCCGAGCTGGCCGGGATCCTCGCGCACGTCGTCGACGCCGTGGGCTGGTCGCGCGACCACATGCGAGTGCTGGACATCGCCGCCGGCAACGGGGTATCGGGCGAGGCGCTCGCGGCGGCGGGGCTGCATCCGGTGCTCGGCACCGACATCGTCCCGGCGGCGCGCGCCGCCGCGCTGCGCGATCGCCCCGGCCTCTACGACCGGTACCTGACCCTCGATCTGCTCGCTCTCTCAGGCGCCGGGCGCGCCGAGGTCAGCGCACTGCATGCCAACGCCCTGAGCTGCGTGGCCCCCGTGGGGGAGCACGGCTCCGAGCTGCCGCCCGCGGCGCTGGTGGCGGCCGCCGGACTGCTGGCGCCCGACGCGCTCGTGGTGTACATGCACGACCCCGGCCGCGGCGTCCCGGATCCGGTGACGGCGGAGCTGTGGGTGGCGGGCCTCGGCGCCGGAGCCGATGCCCAAGAGCTTCACCGTCGCCGCTACGTGCACCGCCACACGGTCAACGGCGCGCCGTTTGAGATGGACGGCGTGGTGTGGCGCCTGCGCCGGGCTCAGGCCCAGTAGCTACGCGAGGGTGGGTGGGTACGGGGTCTCGGCGGCCCGTAGCCGCGGCCGCGCCGCGTGTACATCCACGGTCCGCGGGGCGGGCGCCGCCGATCCCCGCCGATCACCATCACCGCGATCATGAGGACGGCCCAGATGACCGTGGCCGCGATCACCATCGCCACGGTCACCGCGACGACCGGGATCGCGAACAGGATCAGAATCGGGTTGGCGCGAACCGTCGCCACCGCCCAGCCGCCGGCCGAGCGCCGCGCGGGCGTGCGCGTCGGGCGCCGCACGCGTCCGCCGGGCAGATCGGCCACCGTGGCCTCGAGCTCGCCGTAGGTGCGCGCCTTCAGCGCGGTGCTGACCCGCTGCTCGAGCTCCTCGGCGGCGATCCGCCCCTCGGTCGCCGCCTTGTGCAGCAGGGACACCGTCTGGTCGCGGTCCGCGTCGGACGCCCTGAGATGTGCGCGCTTTTCCACACGTTGGAGGGTACAGGGCGCGAACGTCGGCCGCAATGGACTCGACGGATGTATCCCGTGTACACCCGTGGGTGTAGACGGGTGGCCGATCGCCGGCCGGATCCGCTCGGCGTCGCCGTTGGTCAGCGGGGCCGCCGCACACCCACCTCGTCCAGGTGAGCCAGCAGGTCGGCCGGGTCGTCGAAGACCCGGTAGGCGCCCGAATAGAAGAGCTCCTCGCGCCCGTATCCGCCTGACAGCAGGCCGATGCCCAGGGCACGGGCGCGCTGCGCGGCCAGCAGGTCCCAGACGCTGTCGCCGACCACGTTGCTCTGGCGGATGTCCACGCCGATCCGCCGGGCGGCGGTCAGGAACAGATCGGGATCGGGCTTGGCGTAGCGCACCTGGTCGCGGGTGATCATCGGGGTGTCGTCGGGGAGCGCGAGCAGCTCGCGGGCCAGCCCGGCGTAGCGCTCGGGGCCGCTGGTGGCGATGGCCCACGGCACCTCGTGTTCGGAGAGCGCGGCGAGCAGTTCCCGCGCGCCCGGCAGGGCCTGGACCGACTCATAGCGGCGGATGAACGCGTCGGCGTGCAGGTCCGGCAGCGCGGCCAGCGTATCGGCGTCCAGCGGCGTCTCGAGCTCGCGAACCAGCGCGTTGACGAACAGACCGCCGCTCATCCCGATCCGGCGGTGGATCTTCCACACGGCGAGGCTGACTCCGACGCTCTGCAGGGCCTCGCGCCAGGCCAGCACGTGCTGGTAGACGCTGTCGATGAGCGTCCCGTCGAGGTCGAACAGGAACGAGGTCTGGCCGGGGCTGTCGGGGAGGGCGTTCATGTCGCGGCGCGCGCCCGATTCTGACGGCGTGACGACGTCGTCCGCCGGCGCCCGCGGGACGATAGCTGCGAACTGGAAGAATCCTCACTCCGATGGACCTCGGCCTCACTGATCGCGCCTGCATCGTCACCGGCGGCTCGCGGGGGATCGGCCTGGAGGTGGCGCGCGGGCTCGTGACCGAGGGCGCCCGCGTTCTGCTCGTGGGACGCGGCGAGGCGGCGCTCCGGGCGGCCGTCGAGCGGTGTGAAGGCGACGCGCGGACCGTGTCCTGGTTGGCGCTCGACATCACCGAGCCGGGGGCCGGCGAGCGCGCGGTGGCGGCATGCCGGGAGCGGTTCGAGACCGTCGACGTGCTGGTCAACGGCGCCGGCATGAGCCAGGTGCGGTCGATCGATGCGCTCACCGACGAGGAGTGGCAGGCGATGTGGGAGATCCACGTGATGGCGCCGATGCGCCTCATGCGCGCCGCGATTCCGGAGATGGCGGGGCGCGGCTGGGGCCGGGTCGTGAACGTGTCCTCGTCCTCGGGCAAGCGGCCGGGGCAGCGCAACGTCGCCTACTCGGTGACCAAGGCGGCGCAGCTGTCGCTGTCGCGCGCCTACGCCGACGCCCATGCCCGCAGCGGTGTGCTCATCAACGCCGTGACCCCGGGCCCCGTCGCCAGCGAGCTGTGGCTCGAGCCGGGCGGTCTCGCCGACCAGACCGTCGCAGCCCAGGGCGGCACCCGCCGGGAGATGCTGCACGCGGCGGCGGCCGGCCTGCCCATCCGCCGCCTCGCGGGCCCCGAGGAGGTCGCCGCGGTGATCGTGTTCCTGTGCTCGGAGCAGGCCTCCAATGTCGCCGGCGCCGCCTGGTCGGTGGACGGCGGCGCCGTGCCGGTCATCATCTGAGTTTGCGAGACTCGGTCCTGATGGCCGTCAACACCGCCGCGATCGGCAAGACCTACCCCGCCACCGTCTACGCCGTCGGCCGGGAGAAGATCCGCGAGTACGCGTCGGCGGTGGGGGAGCACAACCCCATCCACCTCGACCCCGACGCCGCCCACAGCGCCGGCTTCGCCGACGTGGTGGCTCCGCCGATGTTCGCCGTGGTCTACAGCAACGCCGCGATCCTCCCGGGCCTGTTCGACCCCGATCTGGGGATCGATTTCGCCCATATGGTCCACGGCTCGCAGGAGTTTCGCTGGGGCCCGCTGGTGATCGCCGGCGACGAGATCACCACCATCGCCACGGTCAAGGACGCCTCCGAGCGTCGCGGCATGGCCTTCTATGTCTTTGAGACCGCAAGCAGCAACCAGGACGGCGACACCGTCTGCGTCGGCACCTGGACGAACATCGTTCGGGCCGGGTGACCGGAGATGGAGACCGGCGACACCTTCGAGCTCACAGTCACCCCGGACCGCTACGTCACCGTCCGCTACGCGGGCGCCTCCGGGGACTTCAACCCCATCCACATCGACGAGGACTTCGCCAAGCAGGTCGGGCTGCCTGGCCGCATCTTGCATGGCCTGTGGACCATGGCGCAGGTGGCGCGCGCCCACACCGAGGCGCTCGCCGGCCCCGACAAGCTCGAGCGTCTCTCCGTCCAGTTCCGCGGCATGGGCGTGATGGAGTCAGAGATCGTGGTCAGCGGCACCGTCCGCGAGGTGGACGGCGATCGCGCCCTGGTGGACTCCGAGGCCACCCAGAACGGCAAGCGGATCATCCGCAACGGCGAGGCGTCGATCCGGCTCTGAGCAGCGTTGTAGCCTGAGATCGGGCGTGGGAAGGTGGTTGCGGTCGTGGGCACCACGCCTGGCGAAACTGCACGCACACCGAGCGTGGCCGCGCGGCGCGTGCATTTGCGCCCGCTATGTCATCGGGAACTTCCGTCCGCACCCGAGCACCCTCAGGAAACCTGCCAGCCCCTACCTACAATCTCGAAGGATGTTGACCGACCGCCAGGAGCTCGTGCTGCGCCGCCTCGTGGAGGAGT
>CAWDFE010000019.1:0-84484 GCA_963801435.1 uncultured Actinomycetota bacterium | reverse complement strand
GTGCCTTCGGCAGTCTGTTCCGGCAGCATAATGTCCGACCTTGACATTGTCGAGGATGGTCCGCAAAGCCGGCGACAGGGTGAGAACGATTTGTTGATAGGATCGCGCACGGCGACTTCCGGAAGCCCGCGCGCGAACCAAAATGCCATCGGTACAGTTCGCAAAGCGGCCGCGGAGCGCATCGGCATCGCGCTTGCGCGCTTCATAAGCGGCATCAGGCGCGCCGCGCGGCACGATGAGAACGATCGGACGCACGATGTATTCGTATCCGACCTGACCATTGTCTTGCGGTTGATGCAGTTGGAGCTCCGCCTCGACGTCCTCAGCGGAAGTCCAGGCTCACCTTGAACCTGCCGCGCACCAGGGTCGTCCATGCGATTTGCGCTTGAGCCGGTGCTTGAGGGTGTCGGCACTGGCGCCGCCATTGGCAAGGATCCCCGTCAGTTTCTGCGCATCAACTCCCCCATATTCTGCGCCACGTTGTCATAAGCCGATTGAACGTCGGCGTCGGTCGGCTCCAGCGGCCTGGTCGCCGCGGCCTGCTTCAGCTCCAGCGTCTTCGTCAACCAGGCTGTTGATCGCCTCTTGACGGCTCGGCTTCTTGTGATTGCTCATCTCGAACTTCTTCGCGATGTGCGACATCGAGATCGGTGATCGGCGAGCCGTTCACGAGCAGAACGATTTGTTGGGCCTGCGCCGGGAACGAAATTGTTGCACCGATCACAATATGAAGAGAGCTGCGGCAAAGCCGGCTGCTGGTCGACTCCGAAACTCGACGGCAATTCACGAGTTCCTCTCCATCGCAACCTGCCAATGATATCGCTTCATTAGTGTCTCGATCCGTTGCGCAAGGCCGTACCGATCCTCTTTCCTTGCAACAGGCGAAATTCAGCACCTACCTGACAAATCAATCGTCGACATAGCCGACGCCAAGGCGCGCTTGATCGAAATTGTCGTGTTCGATCTGGTAGACCCAGAAGTTGCTTTTCTCGCCCCCGCTCATATCGCAGCCTCGACCCTCTATTTGCATTAGTATGCAGTACTTACCGCACTTAACGCATAGGACCGAGTGTACCGCAAGCTGATTCCCACCGGGACGAAGTCGTTCCTGACCGGCCCCGAACCGGTTGTCGTATACGTGTAGCCTCCGATCCAGTTTGCTGACGAGTAGAAGCAATCATCGACATAGCCGACGCCAAGGCGCGCCTGGTCGAAGCGATCGTTCTCGATGTCGTAGCGCGCCGAGCCAAGCAGCAGCCAGTTTGACGTTGAAGGAGGCGCCGGTCAGTACGGCCTGCCGCCGATTGAGATCCAATAAGCGGTTGGGCCGCATAATCGCCGTACAGGAGCTGCAGCGTCCAGCGTTCAAAATTTGCGCGCGTGTCAAACTCGAGCCGTTGCGGGTTGAAGGTACTCTGGTCGAACCGGCCGCGCATCGCCGGAAAGAGTAAATTGAATTCGGCCGATAGGTCGCGCTACAACATAATCGGATAGCAGCACCGAGATCACGCCTTGCGCCTCAGCAGCGCCGTCGCGTACCAGCCGTGGCCGGCGATGTACCGGAACTCCTCCACGTCAAACCACTCGCCGAACCGCTCCGCCAGCCGGCCCTGGTCATACCAGTCGGCCCACCCGCCGAGGCTGTCACCCCAGCGCACGAACTGTTCCCGCGCCGGATGATCCGTGATGTCGGCGGGAGGCTCGGTGCCGGTGGCGGCCCGCCACCCCTGGTCGGAATACACCATGACCCGCAGTTCCCCGCCCGGCACCAGCCAGCCCGCTACCTGTTCCACGACGGGGACGGGATGCTCGATGTGGTGCAGCACCCCGTTCATCACGGCCAGGTCCAGCGAGTTCTCCCCGGCGGGGATGAACGGCGGGTGCTCGCTCACCAGCCACGCGTGAGCAGGCTGGTAGCCGTGCAAGCCCAGGAGCCGGGTCGCGCAGTCGAGGGAACCCTGGTTGATGTCGGCGACAGCGACCTCGTTGCCGCCCTTGGCGTACTGGAGGGCTTCCATGCCGGTGCCGCACCCGTAGTCCAGCACCCTTTTCCCGTGCACCGAGTCGAGGCCCATCCCGCCGCGCCACAGGCCGCCCGTGTTGCGCCACCCGGTGTAGCGGATGGCTTCCATCCGGCCCATCAGGCCCGCGAACGCGTCTTCGGGCATGGCGGCCAGGTCAGCGCCGTCCATGTAGGCGATGTCATCGACGGGGACACGGCGCCACGCCTGCCGCTGCGTCCCGAACGTCCGCGTCACTTCTTCCGCCCCGGGGTGATCAGCGTGATCCCGGGCCGGGACGGCATCATGCCGTGCGGGTCGATGACCACGCTCCCGGCCGGCAATTCCGTGCTGGCGAACACCGGGTGAGCAGTGGCGATCACGAACACGCGGGGGACCCGGAACCTGGCAGGGCGGTCCCCGGTGACCGGATCCCACGCAACCGGGGAGACGCCGGATTCTTTCAGGTGCGCGGCGAGCAGCAGCGCCGCCGACCCGGCCGTGACCGCCGTACCCGGCTTGAACGCCTTCCCCAGGATCACCACCGGATGGCCGGTCAGGTCATGCTGGGCTTTCACGATCCGCGCCAGCCACGCCGACTGTTCCTCCCGCGCCGACGCGAGGAACCCGGGCAGGTCCGCAGCGCCGGCCTTGCGCGCCAGCCACGACATCGCCATCAGGTCCCTCGGATGGCACGCCCCGCCGTCTCCCGTCCCGGCAGTCAGGTACGCCGGGGACAGCAGCCGCCGGGTCGCCAGCGCCAGCGTCCCGGTCACCTCGTCCGCGTCCGCACCCGTGGCCTCGCACACCTGGCCGATCATGTTCGCGTACGCGATCTTCATGGACACCGCGACGTTGTACGCAACTTTCGCCAGTTCCGCCGACTCGATGCTCACCACCCGCACCGGCCGGTCGTGCACGGTCCGGTACAACGCCGCGACCTGCGCGGCTGCGTCCTCGTCGCCGGCGCCGAGCAACTGGAACTCCGGATCGGTGAAATCGCGTTCTTCGCTGCCCGTCGCGGTGAAGTACGGGCCGTACACCAGCCGCACCCGCGAACCCCGCAGCAAGGGCAGGAGCCGGTTCCGCGTAGTCCCCGGCAGGACCGTGGAGATGATGACCGCGGTCAGGTCCTTCCCCTGCGCCGCCGCTTCGGCTACGAGGTCGCGGACGGCCTGGACCAGGGCCGAGTAGTCGAAGTCCCGCGGCTCGCCGGCATCGGCCGGTCCCCGCCATAGGCAGGGTCGTGCGGGGTCTGGACCGCGACCAGGACGATGCCGTCGGTGGCGGTAACAACCTCAGCGAGGGAAACGCGGTGCACGCCTGCGGCGTGCGGGCCCGGTACCGGGTCGTAGCCGGCGACCTTGTGACCGCGGGACGCCAGCGCCGCCGCGCACGGCAGCCCCAGCTTCCCCAGGCCGAGCCAGCCGACGTTCACGACGCGGGCTCCAGCGCCTTCTGCCCCAGCCCTGCTTCCAGCGCGGCCATCACCGGAACCCAGTACTCGGCGAACACCTTGTCCGCGTCGTACGCGAGGGCGTGCTCGCGAAGCTTGTCCGGGTCACGCGCGGCGGTGAACGCGGCCTCGTAGGCTGCGGCGATCTCCGCGACCCGGGGCTTGGCCCACCATGCGCGGTGCCGGGGATTGAAGAACGGCTCACCGCCACGAGGTACGCGTGCGGCCCGGCGACCTGCGGCATCGCCGAGAAATCCGTCGCCACCGACGGGATGCCGCACGCGGCGGCTTCAAGGAGCGGCAGGCCGAACCCTTCCGCATACGTGCATCCCGAGTACAGGTCCAGCGTCGCGTACCACCGCGCCATCTCCGGCGCGCTGTACCCGCCGACCGTGTACTGGTAGGGGTTCGTCCACCGCACCGCGTCGCCGATGTCGAGGCGGCCGATGATGTCGCCCAGGTCCACGCCGGTCCCCGGCCCCTGCTGGTGGGAATGCATCAGCAGCAGCGCCTCCGGATGGTTCTCGCGGAACATCGCGAAACGCCGCGAACTGCTCCGGGAAGCCTTTGCGGACCGCGTCGATGTTGGCCATGTTGATGCCGATGACGTACGCGTCCGGCGGCACCCCGAGGGCCGCTCTCGCCATCTTCTTGTCCACCGGGACGTAAACGGAAGTTTCGATCGCGTGCGGGCGCGTAAAACGGCTTGAAGCCCGCGGCTTCCAGTTGCCTGCGCCCGTGCTCGCTCATCGCGATCGGCTGCGCGCCGCTGGCCGTCAGGAACTGCCGGTCCATCGCCGACAGGGGGGAGCAGTCCACCGGCATCCAGCACGCCACCGCGGGAAGGGACTTGATCATCTCCGGGTTCAGGACCCAGGCGTCCATGAGGGTGAGGACGAGATCGGCGTCGAAGACCTTCGCGTGGCCCGGCAGGATGTCGTTGCCGTAGGCTTCGAGGCCGCCGGGGAAGACCGGGTGGCCGTTCCAGTTCGAGACCGTGCCCTGATCCCGCAGAACGCGGAGATGCCTACCTCGTGGCCGAGGGAGGCAAGCCGGGGGACGAGCTGGGCCATCTGCTGCCCGTAGCCCGTCGGCAGCCACGGCGCGTTGCCGTGAACGAGGATCCGGATGTCAGCCACCCCCTTCAGCGGGGGCAGCGGCCCCCATCGCAAGCGTCGTCACGCGGCACACAACTCCTCGATTGCGGGCTGCCAGTGCTGCGTGAGCACCAGGTCAGCGTCGTATTGAAGGGCGAAGCATCTGGCCTTCTCCCGGTAAGGGCCCAGCCCGCCGCCCTGCCACAGCGCGAACGCTTCCTCGTACGCTGCGGCGATGGCCGGGACCGAGGGGCGGCCCCACCAGGCGGAGTACGCCCGGTGCCACCAGTTCGACGGCTTCGACCAGCCACCCGCTGCCGCACAGCTCGGTCATCGCGGAGCAGTCCGTCACGACGACCGGCGTTCCGCACGCCTGGGCCTCGAGCGCGGCGAGGCCGAACCCTTCCCCGTAGGAGCAGTTCGACAGCACGTCCAGGCACCCGTACCAGCTGGCCAGGTCGCCCTGGCCCGCGAACCCGGCGGCGATGAGGTACTGGTCCCCGAGCCGCACCTGGCCCTCGCGCAGCCCGAGCCCGGCGATCAGCGTGGCCAGGTCGGTGCCGCCCTGGGTCTGCGCCCGCGCGTGCACCAGCAGCAGCGCCTCCGGGTGCGCCCGCGGAGCATGGCGAACGCCTCGAACTGCTCAGCGAAGCCCTTCCGGAACGGGTCCTGGTTCGCCGCGTTGATGCCGACCGCGAACCGGTCCTCGAACCCGAGGGCGTCGCGGGTGTCGTCACGATCCGCAGCGGCGCGAAAACCAGCGAATCGACGCCGTGGGGGACGTACAGCGGCGAATGCCCGGCGTCCTCCAACTGGCGGCGGCCGTGCTCGCTCATCGCGACAGGACGGCCCTTCCCCTCGGCGAGGACCTTGCGGTCCGGCGCCGACAGCGGGGCGCAGTCAACCGGCATCCAGTGGGCGACGTTCATCCCGGCTAGCAGCGGCCCGTCGAGCACCCACGCGTCCATGAGGGTGATCAGCAGGTCCGCCCGGTGATGCCGGTAGTGGCCGGGGAACAGGTCCTGGGCCCACATCTCCTCCGCCGAGCCCGGGTAGACCATGAGGCCCGTGCCAGTTCTGCGGCGCGCCGTGCAGGCCGAAGTACGCGGCGATGGCCACGTCATGGCCGGCGGAGGCAAGCCGCCGGGACCACAGGGCGGTCTGCTGGCCGTAGTAGCCTGTCGGGCACCAGGGGGCGTTCGACAGGATGAGCAGGCGGCTCAGGAGGCATCACCTCCTCCGGTCACAGGGACGCCGCCACGTGTCATCAGGACCGGCTCCCCGGTCAACGTCGTAGACGCGGTGCCGCTGGCGACGGTGGTCACCGTGTTCGCCGCGGCCACGGCCTGCAGCAGGTCAAACGTGTACGCCGACCCCGCAGTCAGCCCGGTGACATACCACTGCACCTGGAAATGCTCGGGGATGCTCGCCCCGGAGATCGCCGGGGAGATGACCGGGCCGAAAAGCGGCGTCGTGGTGCCCGTGGCCGCGAGGGCGAAGGAGACCACGCTGCCGCTGGCCGACACTTCCGCGTTGAACGACGCGCCGACGACCACGCTGCCGGTCGCGGGCGCGGTGAAGGCGTTCGTCGACGCCGTCCCGGACGCGACCGCCGTGAAGGTGGAGAAAGTGGAGGCGAACGTGGTCCGGGTGGCGGGCGCGTACTGGTGCGGCGCGCACAGGTACTGGCCCGCGACGACCGCGGGAATCTGCCCGTACGCGGCAGCATCCGTCGCAGCCGTACCGTACGGAACGGTCACCTCGCCGCTGAACACCACCGAATTGGTGAACAACTGCGGCGCGCCTTCAACCTGCGCCGATGAACCCGTCACACGCCACTACCCCTTCCGGAACCGGGCACGCTGAACAAGGCAGGCGGCATGCCGGCGGCCGGGACCGCCCGGCACCCGTCAGAACGGCGACTTGACCACCTGGTAGTACACCAGGTACGTCGCCGACGTCAGCGCCGACCCCGCCGCGTACAGGGAGAACCCGGACGACGTCACCGCCAGCGCGCCGATGTCCAGGTTCGTCGTCGCCCCGGCGGTCGTGTTCGCCGCCGACGCCACCACCGACACCGGGGCCGCTGACAGCTTCTGCCCGAACGTCACCGTCGCCAGCGTCCCGGCCACCGTCGCCGTGGTGCCCGCGGTGTAGACGAACGACCCGGCCATGTCGTAACCGCCCTGCGAGGTCACCGTCGCCGACGACCCCGCGTTCGTGGTCAGCGCGATCGTCGGCGTCAGCCCCGCCGCAGCCATCCCGTTGTAGAGCGACGACCTTCTTGGTGAACTGCACCGGCTCGGTGAACACCTTCGACCCGATGACCGCCGACCCTGGGTGTAGGTGTACGGAGTGCCCGCCACGTCAGACCACCGACGCGACGGAAGCCAGCCCGGCCACCGTCTGACCCGGTCGCCGCGGCGGCGCACGATGCCCCAGATCTGCCCCGTCGACCCCGACGGGCTGGTCACCGAGTAGCCCTGGATGGTCGAGCTGGCCGCCGCGGCGATCTGCAGGCCCAGGCGTGGTCGACTCGGACGCGGACGATGGACCCGGTGCCGACGTACACGGTCACGGTGCCCTGGTTCATGATCGTCACGTCCTTCAGCATCGCCGGTCGCGGTGACCGACGCCGAGCGGGCCGTACGTCGTGGTGCTGGTGTTCTCCGGGTTCCAGACCAGCGACCGGATGGTGCCGACGCTGGACTGGACCTGCACGATCCCGGACTCGAACAATGCCACACAGGCTCGCTTTCTTTGTTGGTGGCGTGGGTGGCGTGGTGCCAGCCCGGGGCGCGGGCAGGTGCCGTTGCCCCGGGCTGGCGGTGGAACGGCTTCCCGGGCGGGAAGGTCTAGCTGTACGGCGTGATGTCGCTGTTCTGGAGCCCGCCGAGGTGGGCGCTGTACATTGGTGCATGCGCGACAAGTGCCTCGAAAGTGAAGATCGAGTACCGATAGGTGGCATCGATCACAGGCCACGCAATTGAGACGTAGTCCTGGACAGTGGACACTTCCCACGCGTTCGCGACGTTGGTCCACGCCTGCGGGAGCTGGTAGGACAGCAGTTCCGCGTTGCCCTGCTGGTAGAACGGGTGGACGACCATCTTCATCAGCGACCGGGTGAGCGGGTTCTGGAACTGCGACACCGCCGCGCCAACGGTCACGTCGCCGACGTTGCCCTGCTGGATGAACAGCTCGTAGTTCGTCGCCGAGCCCTGCGAGATCACGTCCTGCGACAGGTTCGCGATGTCCGAGCCGGACGACACGATCTCGGCCGGGTCGGCCTTGAACGCGCCCGGGTTGATGGACGACGAGTCCCACAAGCGCCTTCAGCGCCGTGTAGATGGTGTTGTAGTTGAAGTGCAGGCCGACGCCGTTGTTCACGTATCCGCCCTGCCACGTGAACGGCGAGGTCGGGTACACCCCGGCCGACGCGGACACGCCCGCGAGCGTCGGGATGACGCCCTCCATGCGGGTGCTCTTGCCGGTACCGGAGTCGGTGGTCGGCTGGGTCGCCCGCAGCGCGGGCAGGCCGCCCTGCAGGGTGAACTTCGTCCCGCCGCACGACGGCCAGCAGGTAGTACGTCGCGGAGCCGATCGGCCCCAGATGTTGTACTGCGTGGCCCCCGCGACCGGGGCGATCGTCACGTCCACGACCTGGCCCGCGGCTGACCGTCACCGCGGTCTGCGAGGACGCCGCGGTGGTGCCGAAGTAGTTCGTCGCCGCGATGAGCGACATGGTCGACCGATGGTGGACAGCGCCGTCTCGTTGGACTGGGCGGCGCGGACGGTGGCGGTCGGGGCGGCAGGCGTCGCCAGGTTGGCCGAAGTACCAGCAATGAGCTGGTACTCCTCGCCGAGCATCATTGCCTGCAAAAGGATCAGATTGGCCAAAGCGGACAGATCCTCGTATCCCTGCCCAGCGAACTGCGAAAGCCACGAAAGCTGCTCAGTCAGCCCAAAGAACCGATAAGGGACATTCAGGGTGACGAAGGTTTCCGAGGCGGCCGGGGGCAGGTTCAGCGGCCAGGACGAGAACGTCCCGCCCGTGGACACCAGCTCCGGGATCGAGATGTCAGACACGGCCTGGTTGCCGGTCTGGCTACCCGTGATGCCGACGGCGAGGCGCTCGATCAGCGAGGCGCCCTGGCCAGCGGGCCGGGCGAACTTGTTGCGGTAGCGATTTGTTACTCGCCGCCAGCAGACGGCGGGCCAGGTCATTTCTGCCTAGCTCTGCACGTCCTCGCGCGGTTCGTGCAGGCCGGACTGTACCATCATCTGCTTTCGCGATCTTCGGCTTCCCAGCGCTGCCGGATCTCAGCAGCACGCCGTGCGGCATGCACTGGATCCGGCTGTCTTTGCGGGGGCCGCGGTTCGCGACCGATGCTCTCGTCTTCCGCTGCCATTCGGTCTGGCATTCGCGGCTGCATGTGATGCAGGGCTTGCCGTAGCCACGCGGCCAGGAGCGGAACTTCTCGCCGCAGTTCTCGCACGTCCACTCGTGGCTTGCCGCCCTTCCACCGCGGGTTGGCCTCGGCCATGCAGCCCGTTGCGGATGTCGTAGACGGGTTCCGTCGTCCGGCGTCAGCCCGGCATGCCTCGATCACCTGACTGGATGCAGCCATCGGCATCCTGGCAGATCGCGCTGCCGTGGAACCGGAAGCACCTCGTACCCGGCCGCCCGCATGTCGGCGTCGCGCTGAGCGTCTCTCTCGCGCTGGACCGGCGTGCAGGTGCATGTTGCCGTCCGCCTCGATGACGACCGGCTTCTGGTGACGAGGATGTCCGCGACGTAGCGGCCGAGTAGCTGGCTGCTGGGTGGAGAACGAGATGCCCGCCTTGCGGAGGGCTCGGTGGAGGTAGGTCTCGAGAGGTGAGCCGCCGTTCCGGGGTGCTTGCATCCCCGGCAGCCGCGTCCAGCCATTTCTTGCGCTGTTCCTCGCGCCACTCTGGGTCGTCCCAGTGCTTGCGTGAGGCTTCGCGCCACGCCTCGGACTTCTTCTGGCCCTTGACGTGCCCACGAGCGCTTGATCGGGATGCCCTGCCGGATCAGCTCGTCGCGCACGACCTGATCCCGCGACGTGCATGCAGGCGAGCCACCCGGTTAGGTTCCCGATGCGCGTCGTAGTCCTCTCGGAGGATGCTCCAGTCAGCAGATGCCCCTGCGTCCAGTCTCTACGGACTCCCCAGGCTGCGGGGTTCCCTCGGTATTGCCCTCATGTCATGGGAAGATTATGACCCGATGCGCGACGGGTGTTCCACCGATACAGCGGGGTTTTCACCGCGTATCGCCACGCAGGGCCGCCTAGATTGACGGTGTAAACCGGGTAGATCAGACGGGACGGGGCAAGCAGGTTGAACGGCGTCAAAGCCGTACGTACGACCCAATGCCCAAATTCCCGGCAGTGAAGCTGCGGACGAGGTCCGGGGTGGCGACCTGGCCGAGGAACGACCCGATCTGCTCGCCGATGCTCGGGGTCTCCAGCGCCGTGCGGAGCGCGCCGAAGCTGTACAGGAACCCCGGGTTCATCGACTTCACGACCGAGGACTTCGAGGTCGAAGCCGCGGCGGGTTTCCATGCGCAGGTCCAGGCTCGCCTGGGAGGCCCGGCGCAGGATGTCGGTCTGGTCGGACAGCGGCATGTTGCCGCCGCGTGGTGCGAAGCCGGCGCCCTTGACGAGCTCGGGCATCCGGCCCTTGATCATCTCGCCCGTGGACGAGTACGTGCCTGCCTCGGAGGCAGCGTCCGCGAGGACCTGCTGGCCGGCCGGGGCCGGGTTTTCTGCTTCGAGTAGAGCCGCCACACGGCTCCTTTCATCTCGCGCCGCGTCGTTCGGGCGCGGCGTGGTTTACGTCTTCATCGGGTTCATGGGTGTGAGTTCCAGTTGCTCTAGAAGTCCCTGGTAGGCCGCTTCCCGCGTGCCCGGGTCAGGGGAGTTGCGCCACTGGTCTTGCAGCAGCGCGAGTTGCGCGGCCTTGGCCAGCTCCGCTGACTTGGCCACGCTCAGCGCACCCGCCGGGGGCGCTGAAGTCTTGTTCACCATGGCCACTCCGCGGAGGGGGGCCTGGGAGGTGTCGGGCTGGGAGGCGATGGCGTCGATGGCCTTCCGCTGCTTGCGGATGACCTTCTCCTGCCGGGCCTGCCGTTCCAGCAGCGGCGCGGTGGCCTCCAGGACGGCGGCCTTGATCGCCTCGGCGTCGAGTGCTGGCTGGGTGACGGTGGCCGCCTTGGTCACCGAGGCGGAAGCGGGCTTGGCCTTCTTCGCGGGCTTCATGCCGAGTTCCTTCCTCGCTGCCTTGACGGTCATCTTCCCGGCCAGCACCTTCCGCTCGAGGCGGCGCCGCTTGCGCGCCAGCTTGGCCGCGGCCTTCTTCGCTGCGGCCTTGGCCGCCTTCCTGGAGACGGGCGCGTTGCCGCCGACGCCGACCGGGACCTCGCGGGGCGGGCTTCTGGGTGCCGCCCAGTTCCGGGGACATGGGGCACACGTCGGGGAAGACGCGGGAGATGTGGTCGTGCATGGCCGTCATGGCCTGCCGGGCGTTGTCCTTCATGGTCCCGCGGTAGTAGACCCGCTCGGGGCGCCCGGGTTCCATCGACGCGGGCTGGGGCTCGTGGCGGGGGGTGTCGTTGTCCGGGGAGTCAGCGGCGTGGCCTTCGGTGATGAGGCCGCGGGTGTACTGCTCCGCGGACGGCTGCCCGGACGGGACGCCGAACGAATGCGGGGCCTCATGCTGCGGGGACTCCGCGCCGTGGCCGGCGGACAGGTAGGGCCGCTGGAACTGCTGCGGGGTCACGTGACCCGGGGTGGGGAACGACCCGGGGCCCGGGTTCGCGTCCCGGAACGCCTTGTGCGCCTCGACGCGCAGGTCGTGGAGGACTTCGGCGTCGGCGGCCTTCAGGGTGCAGGCATGCTGCCACAGCACCTGCGCGCTCGCGGCCTTCTCCAGCGGCGCGGAGGCGGCGTCTTCCAGGGCCTTGGCCTGCCACAGGCCGGTGTCCAGCGCGTCGAACGCGGCGAACGGGAACGCCTTGGACACCGACTCAGCCGGGAGAACGCCGGGCAGGTCAGGTCGTGCAGGACCGCGTCCTCACGGGACAGGCCCAGCGGGGCGAGAGCCTTGTGCCGCATCGCGGCAGCCATCTCCTGGCCCTCGTCGCCGTCCTCCAGGTCCGAGGACTTCTCGAACTCCTCCACGGCCGGGGAGTCGGGCTCGCGGTGCGCGGGCAGCGGCTTGGTGTCCCCGTCGTGTCCGGCGACGCCTGCGGCGGGGGAGCGGCCCTTGCCCTTCCCCTTCCGCTTGGTCACCTTCTTCGCCGCGGGCTTCTCGTCCCCGTCGTCGTCCTTGGCGCCGAAGGGCGCAGCGCGGTGGCCGCCGAACTTGTCGTCCCCGTCGCTGCCGGGCTTGGCCTTGGCCTTCCGCTTCTTTGCCACACTCTCCTTCGCGACCTTGTTGGCCGGTATTTTGTGGTCGGCCTCGGGCAGGTAGCCGGGGTTCTCCTTGCCGCACTGCGGGCAGTGCTTCTCGCCCTTGTCCAGCGGTCCTTGCCGCAGCCCAGGCACGCGAAGTCGTGGTTCTTGACCACGGCGGGCATCGCGCGGGGCAGCGGCTTGCCGCACTCGGGGCAGTGGACGTGCTTCGGGTTCTGCTTGGCCCCGCAGCCGGGGCACATGACCTTCTTCTTCTTGGTTTCGGACGGGACCGAAAGTGCCTTGCGGACACGCCGCTTCTCCGCCGCAGCGGCCTTGCTCGCGGCCTTCTTGCCCTTCTTGCAGTCCGGGCAGGGCTTGCCGTCCATCATCCCGGAGTCGTCGCACTTCATGCACTTGGTCACGTCGGCTCAGCGGCCTTGCGGCGACCTTCTCCTTCTTGCCCTTCAGCGGGTTCGGGACGCCCAGTTCCTTCGCGCGCCGCGCGATCAGCCGCGTGGCGCCTGCCACGTTGCCGTGACCTGAGCGGGCGAGGACGGCGGCGTTGTGCAGGTCCTCGGCGGTCTCGATCGGGTAGGAGCCGTCGCGCAGTGCCTTGCCCTCGCCGGCGAGGCGCCGGCGCGTGGCGGTGTCGATGTCCCGCTTGTAGACCTCGGCCTCGGCGGCCTTGAGCGATCTTGCGCCAGGTCGCTGTCGTCGATCCTCGGCGGCCTTGACTGCGTCGGGCTCTGCGGCCTTCTCGATCACGTCCGGCGGTGGTCGCCTTCTCGGGCCAGCTTCTGCCGGAACGTGACCAGCTTCGCCAGGTCAGACGGCTTCACCGACAGGGACATGTTCTTCGGGAGCTCGACCGTGACCGTCTTGGACTTGGCCGGTGCGGCGACCTTGGCCAGCACCTCGTCGGGGGCGGTCAGCTCGCCGATCCACTCGAACGCCGCCGCCCGCTACGGCCTTGCACAGGGAGAACTTGGTGCCGTAGTTGCGAGCCCCGGTCCACGACGCTGATCTCGCCGAGGCCGGTGAGCCCGTCCGCGCGGTCGGTGATGACGCCGTTGACGGCCTTGCCCGCCGGGTCCAGGTGCTTGAACGGGGATCACCGCGGCGGATGTCCGGGTTCATGATGCCGACGGACGCAGTCGTTCAGCACGCCCGTGCGGATGAACATGCTTCGCCGTCGGGTCCGCGATGAGAGCGCGCACGTGGTGCCCGTCGACGTGGAGGCCCTTGCCGACCGGGCGCTTCGGGTCATGCTGCATGCGGACGTTGGCCTTGCCGTCGCTCATGCCACCGCTTGATCCAGCGCAGGCTGGCGTCCGGATCGACCACCTGAAGGTCACTGATCGACCGTTCCGTCGGTCGACTTTCCCCAAAATTTCTATATCGGGCGTTCCGTCCACCGGATTGACGGTCTTCGTGTCCTCCGCCTTGGTGATCGGCAGCGACATGTAGACCATCTGGTCGTCGCCGGCCGTGGTGGTCGCAGCCTTCGCGGCCTCGGGCTCGGTCAGGACAGCAGCCACACAGCTCCTGGGTGAGGTGAAAGGGATAGGTAATTCCAGGCCGCGCGGCCTGTGAAGATCAGAAGAACCCGTCCTCGTCGCGGTACTCGCCGAGGAGGTCAGATGGCGGCGGCCACGGACGTGACCCGAACGACGCGACGAGGGGACGCGACGCCCACCGGCCCCGGCGGTCGGGGACGATCACCCCGGCGCGGCATTCCAGGCGGCCGTCCTTGACGGTCACCGGGGTTCCCGCAGCGGCGAGGCGGTTGAGCGCGGTCATCACGTCTTCGAGGAGTTCCGCGCGGTCGTCGTCAAGGAACACGGGCACCTCCCGTGGCATCCTTGGCGGATGACTGAGCCTGATGACGCGCTAGAAGGCACGCTGGTGCCCGCATTGAGCGCAACTCGCCGACGACAAGCGGACTGACCAGCCCCGCAGCCAGCGGACATCCGCTACGAAGACGAGACCGACTCGGGACGCCGTGACCCGGGTCCTAGTACGCGTAGAGCGCGCCGACGGGTCGGTGAAGGAGTACGAGGCCCGCGAGCCGCAGAACTGGGACGATGAACGACCCGGAGTCCTTCTCGGCGCAGGTGTTCCGCCCGACCGGGATCGGGATCATGTCAGCGGGAGGCGCGAGGGGACTGACTGCGGGCGTCCCCTCGCTGAGCCTTTCCTTCTCGGCGCATCCCCGGTACAACCTGCACATCCGCAACTCGCGGGCCGGTGATCAGCGCGGGTCCGGGGTTCCGGGGCCGCCCTTGATGCCGTCGTAGGTGTAACTCGGGGTCACGTTCCGCACCCCCTCTCAGTCCTCCAGTTCGTTCTCGTCGCCGCCGCGGCGGCTTCCGGGTACGTGGTGTAGTCCACGGTCCGCGGCCCCCACCGGCCGTCTGACAGTTGCAGCACGTAACCCCGGGACGTAAGCACCGCCCAGGGCTTGAGTCTCACTTTCACCCCGGCGTCTGCAGTCGCGTTCAGCGCCGAGGCGATAGCGGCGAGGAGGGACCAGGGCTCGTCTGCGGGCTTGCGGCAGGAGGCGCACAGGACGCGCTTGGCGGCCTTCTTGCGGCGGTGCTTCTTGGCCGAGTGCTTCTTGCTCACGCGCCCGCCGAAGACCGCCTTGCCGCACCGCGCAAGGAGTTATCCTCCGGCTGCCGGCACTTATCGCAGGTGTCGCATCTCCAGCGAAGCCAGTAGCGGGCACCTCCGGCGACCCTGAACCTGCACACCGCGCAGGAGCGGTCATCGGCGACAGCGCGTCCGTGAGCGCCCTTGCCACGTCGCCCCGGTACCCGGATCTCACGCCGCAGCGGAACGTTAAACCGCACCGAGACACGGTGCCGGCGCGCGGGGTGCACCTCGACGCCCGAGCCGGGCCGATGATGTCACGCGAGACGCTCACGCCATCAGTGATGTGACTCCGTTTCAGTTCATCCCACTCAGCCAGTGCGCGCCGGGAGGCAGCGATGACCTCGGGCGTGATCTTGTGCCGTCCCCAGCCGAGCTTCCCCTTGGCCCACCGCTTGATCGCGTTGATGGCCGTGGCTATGGCCTGCTGCTCGTCCATGCCCTGCTGGTCCATCAGGGCGCCGGCGACTTCCTCGATGTAGTCCGGCAACTTCTGGCGGTGGCCGACGTGGCGGTCCGGGGTGTGCCAGAGTCCGTTCCGGGCCGAGGATGCGCGGGGTGACTTCCAGCATCGGGGTGCGGGCGGACTTGCCCAGTCCGGCTAGCTCAGCAGCAGTGAGAGTGACCCTGGGCATGGTCACCGCCTCGTTACCTGCTAAGAGCCAGTGCTAGCGTTAGCGGTGACAAGCGTCTGCGATGTGTGGTAAGTGACCCGCAGACAGGACTCGTGGAGATCAAAGGAGCCGTGTGGCTGCCCTGAGCAGCGCAAAGACGGTCTAACAACCGCCCCTGTCCCTCCGTTCGCCCCCCCTTCACGCACTCCTTCGGTCAACTCCAGCGAGAAAGGCGTCTTGTCATGGCCATGTTCGCGCTTCTTGTGAGCACTTCGGGATCTTCAAACCGCCGCCGTAAGCACGCTCGGCACCTACGCAAGAGTCTTGCGGGCTGCACCCTTGTCGCTCTTCTGGCGCTCTCGCCACACGGGTCGGTTGCACACCTCGCAGTACACGGCGCTTCCGTGGCGGTCCGTAATGTCAGCGCCGCACCTAGCGCACACCCGGCCCGCTGCGCGCTTTGCCGCCGTCCGCTCCCGTGATCCAGTCCACGTCGGCGGATTGCACGGCTCGCAGTACTTGGCGCCGCCGTTGCGGCAGGAGATGTCAGTACCGCAGCGTTCGCAGGCGCGAGGCGTCTTCCTGGCCGCCATGATCGCGGCCTGGGTGCGCCTGTGGCAAGCGCGGCAGCGACGGCTACCATTCGGGTGATGGTAGGTGTTCTCCGGCGTGAACTCATGGCCGTAGTCACACACCGTCTTGGCGGCGTTGGCCCCCATGGGCGTATTCCCGCGGCGCGCATTCGCGCCGATGGTGGACGGCTCCAGGTGCTCCGGGTTGAAGCAGCGACGGTGGGGGCAGTCGTACGGGTCTACGTTGCAGGTCAGCCGCTCGTGGCATAGATGGTCAAGGGGAACATCGTCCCCAGGATCACCCACAAGGTTCAGGTACACGAGCCGGTGGACAGCAAGATTGAGTTCCTTGCCGCCTGCGTTGTAGCAGATGATGCCGTAACCGTGTTCAAGCGTGCCGGGCCATAGCCAGCAGCCCTGCCCGGTTACCTCGTAATCGCTGCTGAGAACACGCTCAAGAACTACGGTCGGCGCCTGACGGTACTTAGCGCCATTGACCAAGGTACGTTTGCCCATGTCGGACCTTCTACGGAGGTTCGGCCGGCCCCCGGACGCTCACAACGTCGCGGGGGCACGCTGACTAGAACATTCTTAAGCGGAAAAACTCACTCATTCTTGGGGTCATCGCCCTGGTGAACTTGATATGAGTGCGTCAAATAGGCGCTGTGCTCGACGAGACTTCGCCGCGATGGAGGAGGTGCTGGGCCGGCGCTTCGCGCGCTGGGAGCAGCAGCGCGACGTCTCGCCCCACGATAAGGACTATGACCCCAGCTTCGCCGCGCTGCCCAACGTCGTGGTCATCGACGGCGGCAAGGGTCAGCTGGCGGCCGGGCTGCGGGCCCTCCAAGGCTTCCGCGAGCGCGGCGTCACCGTCATCTCGCTGGCCAAGCGGATCGAGGAGGTCTTCATCCCGGGCCGCGCCCAGCCTCTCGTGCTCGCCCACGACACCCCCGAGCTGCAGCTGCTCCAGCGGGTGCGTGACGAGGCCCACCGCTTCGCCATCACCCATCACCGCGTCCGGCGCGACCGCGCAATGACCGCCTCTGTCCTGGACGACCTGCCGGGCGTGGGCCCGGCGCGCAAGCGGGCGCTGCTGGCGCACTTCGGCTCGCCCGACGCGATCCTGGCCGCCAGCCGCGAGGAGCTCGAGTCAGTGCCGGGGCTGCCCGGCAAGCTCGCCCGCGAGATGTACCGCGAGCTGCACAAGACCGGCGTTTAGTGTCCTGGTGGCTACCGGTCGTTGAGGCCGATTCCGCCGCCACCACCGCCACCACCGCCACCACCGCCACCACCGATGGTGAGCAGCGCCGCGCTACCGGCGGGCAGCGGCACGGTGTAGCTGCCCGCCACCGGCGCCACCGGGGTGGTCGACGGCGGGGGCAGGGTGCCCGTGGTCGTCTCGTCGCCGAAGGTCTGCCCGCCCAGCGTCACACCGCTGGTGGCGCTGACGCCGGGGGCCTGCAAGGTCTCGAGCGAGCCGGGAGCGGTGGCGCCCGCAACCGAGAGCGAGACGTCGTGCTCGGCGGCGGGGTCCTTGTTGATGAGCGTGACCCGCACCGCGCCGTCGCCGCCCTGGGTGGCCCACACCTTCACCGGTGAACCCGTCCCGCCCGCCCCGGTCCTCCGGAGCAACTGCGCTCCGGGCGGGAAGGCCTGGGCGAACATGAGCAGGCCGTAGTACTCGGGGTGCACGAAGGCCTGCCAGGCGCCGGTGCTGTTGTGCGAGACGGTGAAGAGCTCGTAGTTGGAGCCCGGCAGCATGTGGAAGTTGACGCCGTCCACGCCCACCGAGGCGAAGTCGAACATGGTGTCCAGCGCCCACAGCGCCGAGGCGAAGGTGTCCGAGACGCCCTTCTCGCCCTGGCAGGAGGCGGAGTTCATCTCGGCGACGCGGAACGGCAGCCGGCGCTTGTGGGCGGTCGCGATGAACGGGGACATCGGGGTGGCCAGGCCGGCGGACGCGCTGTCGGCCAGCAGTTTGGGAATCGACGGGAAGCCGGGGCTGGCCGCGTCGGTGACGCACGCGCGCAGCGGATAGCGGTGATAGGTGACGAGGCCCAGGCGCGGCTCGGCGGAGATGAAATTGGCCAGCTTGCCCATCCACGACGGCCCGGACGCGGCGGGTCCCGCCAGCGGCAGGTTGGGCAGCGCGTGGGCCCACTGGGTGAACTGCTTGGTGTAATCCGCCATCGCGTAGCCGTGCCCGCGGGCCCGGTAGATGTGACCGCGGCGGTCCTTGTACCAGGGGAACACCGAGTAGAGGTCGGGCTCGTTGCCGATCTCCAAGGCGTCGATGTACCGGCGGCCGATCCCGTCCAGGAACGCGCGACCCTCGGCGGCGGCGATCGCGGTGCGCCCGGCGGCGAGATTGATGCCGAGGATGAGCTTGGCGCCGAGGTCGGCGGCAAGCGCCTGCGTGGTGCGCAGCCAGCCCTTGGTGATCGGGTAATAAACCCCGCCCTGGGCGATCTGGCCGCGGATCGGCCACCAGGTCCCATCTGTGCTGTCGCCGCCGATGCGGATCACCGGCGACTGGCCGGGGGCCAACCCGGCGAGCAGTCCCAGCAGCGCCGGATCGACCGCCCGGGGGTCCCGGCCGGTGTATTGATGCAGCGCCCGGTACTCGAAGGACACGCCCAGGAAGCCGGACGCCATCGCCTGGCCGGTGGGCGTCGCCGAGACGCTGGCGCTGAGCACATCGGCGCGCGCGGCGACCGCCCCTGGCAACACGAATCCGAGCGCCGCCACGACGGCAATACAGGCGCGACGGCGAAGCACGACGGCCCATACTGCCACACGAGGTACACATCCACGTCACCCCGTGTCCGCTTGACCCGTCAAGCTTTGAAGGAGATGGAGGCATCGGCACTCACGGACCTGGTGGTGATCACGGGCTTCTCGGGGGCCGGGAAGTCCACCGCGATGGCGGCCTTCGAGGACGAGGGGTACTTCTGCGTGGACAACCTGCCGCCCGAGATGATCCGGTCGTTGGTGGACCTGTTCATGCACGAGGGCTCCAAGGTGGCGCGCGCGGCGGTGGTCTCCGATGCCCGGGGCGGCAGCTACTTCGAGGGCCTGGCGGCGATGCTCGAGGACCTGCGCAGTTCGGGTCTCCGCCACCGCGTGTTGTTCCTGGAGGCCGACGAGGCGACACTGCTCACCCGTTACAAGGAGACTCGCCGACGCCATCCGCTCGCCCCCACGGGCAGCGTTGCCGACGGGATCCGCCGCGAGCGCGAGCTGCTGGCGCCGGTGCGTGAGAGCGCAGACGTCGTCGTCGACACCGGTCAGCTCACCGCCGCCATGCTCCGGCGCAAGCTGACCGACGAGCTGGTCCCGTCAAGGACGCCCGGGCGACTGGCCATCACCTTTCAGAGCTTTGGCTTCAAGTACGGGCCCAGCCGCGATGCCGACCTCCTGTTCGACGTGCGCTTTCTGCCCAACCCGCACTACGAGCCCGACCTGCGCCGGCTCACCGGCGCCGACCCGCGCGTCGTCCAGTACATCAACCGCGAGGGGGCGCTCGACGTCTTTTACGACCATCTGCAGCCGATGCTCGACTACCTGCTGCCGCAGTACCTGGCGGAGGGCAAGGCCCACCTGGTGGTCGCCATTGGCTGCACCGGAGGACGGCATCGGTCGGTGGCCATCGCGCTGCACCTCGCCGACCGGTACTCCGGCCAGACCGGCTATCTGGTGGACGTGTTGCACCGCGATGTCGGCGAGCCGGCATGATCGAGCACATCGGCTTCGAGGTCGCCGACCTCGAACGGACCGCGCGGTTCTATGACGCGGTTTTCTTCGCGTTGGGGGCCCGCCGGCTTGTCGAGTCGGAACACCTCGTGGCCTACGGGGTCAACGCGCCGCTGTTCTTCTTCGTCGCGCGCGGGCGGCCGCCTGCGCCCGGCTACGGCCACCTCGCGCTGCAGGCCAGCGGCAAGGCAGCGGTCGACGCGGCCCACGCGGCCGGTCTGGCCAACGGCGGCGCCGACGACGGCCCGCCGGGCCAGCGTCCCCAGTACGGGCGGCGGTATTACGCCGGATATCTGCTGGATCCGGACCGCCTGCGGGTGGAGGTGGTCTCTCGCCGGTAGGGCCGGGGCGGTAGCGCGCGCGGCGGCGCGGAGGGGGATCTCACCCCTGTTCAGGTAGCCTGTCGCAAGCCGGGACGCCGATGGCGGTTGTGGGACGTCCGGCCGGCGCCCCATTGTGTTTTTGAACGGCAAGGCGGGAAACGGAGGCAGCACGAATGGCTGTACGCGTCGCAATCAACGGCTTCGGGCGGATCGGCCGAAACGTCTTCCGCGCCGCGTATGAGAGCGGCGCGGACATCGAGTGGCTGGCGGTCAACGACTTGGTCGATCCCAAGACGATCGCCCACCTGCTCAAGTACGACTCCAACTACGGGCCGTTCCCCGGAGAGGTGGAGGCCACCGCCGCCGGCTTTGCCGTCGACGGCAAGGAGATCCGCGCCCTGGCCGAGCGTGACCCGGCCGACCTCCCGTGGTCAGAGCTTGGCGCCGACGTCGTGATCGAATCCACCGGCCTGTTCACCGACCGCGAGAACGCCTCCAAGCACCTCGACGCCGGCGCCAAGAAGGTCCTCATCTCCGCCCCGGCCACCAATCCGGACACCACCGTCGTGCTCGGCGTCAACTTCGATGATGTCTATGACCGGGACAGCCACCACATCATCTCCAACGCCTCGTGCACCACTAACTGCCTGGCCCCGGTGGCCAAGGTCGTCCACGACACCATCGGCATCAAGCACGGGCTGATGACCACCATCCACGCCTACACCGCCGACCAGCGCCTTCAGGACATGCCGCACCGTGACCTGCGGCGCGCCCGGGCCGCCGCCGTGAACCTCATCCCGGCCTCGACCGGAGCGGCCAAGGCGATCGGGCTGGTCATCCCCGAGCTCAACGGCAAGCTGCACGGGTTCGCCGTGCGCGCCCCCGTGCCGACCGGCAGCGTGGTGGACCTCACGGTCGAGGTCAACCGCGAGACGACGGTGGAGGAGGTCAACGCCGCGCTCAAGTCCGCAGCCGCCGACGGCCCGCTTAAGGGCCTGCTCATCTACAACGAGGACCCGATCGTCTCCACCGACATCGTCAAGAACCCCGCGTCCTCGATCTTCGACTCGCCGCTCACCGCGGTCATGGACGGGACGATGGTCAAGGTCGTGACCTGGTACGACAACGAGTGGGGCTACTCCAACCGCGTCTCCGACCTAGTGCAGCGATTGCTGTGAAACACCTGGCGGACCTGGGCGAGCTACGGGACAGGCGGGTTCTCGTCCGGGTCGACTTCAACGTCCCGCTCGCGGACGGGGCGGTGGCCGACGACACCCGGATCCGCGCCGCGCTGCCGACGATCGAGCAGCTGCGTGGCAAGGGCGCCAAGCTGGTCCTCGTCTCCCACCTGGGGCGGCCCAAGGACCGCGAGCCCGAGCTGTCGCTGCGCCCGGTGGCCGAGCGTCTGTCCAGGCTCCTCGGCGCCCCGGTCAAGCTGGCGCCCGGCACCCACGGCCCCGAGGTGTCCGCGTTGGAGGAGCAGATGTCGGACGGCGACGTGCTGCTGCTGGAGAACATCCGCTACGAGCCGGGCGAGACCAAGAACGACCCCGAGCTGGCGGGCGAGCTCGCCCAGCTCGCCGACGTCTACGTCAACGACGCGTTCGGCGCCGCTCACCGCGCCCATGCCTCCACCGAGGGGGTGGCGCGCCTCGTGCCCCACCACGCCGCCGGGCTGCTGCTCGAGCGAGAGGTGAGCACCCTGACGGGGTTGCTGAAGGACCCTTCGCGGCCCCTCGTGGCGGTGCTGGGGGGCGCCAAGGTGTCCGACAAGCTCGGCGTGATCGAGACGTTCCAGGAGGTGGCCGACCAGATCCTCATCGGCGGGGCCATGTGCTTTCCGTTCTTGAAGGCCCAGGGCCACCCCATCGGCGATTCGCTGTGCGTCGATGAGGACGTGGAGCTGGCGCGTGCGGTGATCGCGTCGGCGGGGGGCGATCACCGGGCCACGATCCAGCTGCCCTCCGACCTCGTCATCGCCGACCGGTTGGACGCCGCGGCGGAGGCGGTGCCGCTGGACGGGGTCGACATCCCGGACGGGATGATGGGCCTGGACATCGGCCCGCGCAGTGCCGACGCGTACGCGACGATCGTGGCCACAGCGGGCACCGTGTTCTGGAACGGGCCGATGGGCGCCTTCGAGCTGGCGCCGTTCGCCGCCGGCACCCGCGTGGTGGCGGAGGCGGTCGCGGCCAGCGCGGCGGTGACCGTGGTGGGCGGCGGCGACTCCGCGGCGGCGCTCCAGCGCCTCGGTCTCGCCGACAAGGTCACCCACCTCTCGACCGGCGGGGGCGCCTCGCTCGAGCTGCTCGAGGGCCGGGCGCTGCCCGGGGTGGAGGCGCTGGCATGACCCCCCCGGACGCCGCCGCGCGCATATCGCGGACGCCGTTGATCGCCGGCAATTGGAAATTGCATAACACGGTCGCGGAGGCCGAGGCGTTCATCGGAGCCCTGCTGCCCCGTGTGTCCTCCGTGAGCGGCGTGGACGTGGCGATCTGTCCCACGTTCACGGCGCTGGGCGCGATGGTGGACTCCACCCGGGGCTCGCGGGTGGCCGTCTATGCCCAGAACATGCATCAGGCCGACCACGGCGCGTTCACCGGCGAGGTGTCGGCTGCGATGCTGACCGAGCTGGAGGTCCAGGGCGTGGTTCTGGGTCATTCCGAGCGCCGCGAGTACTTCGGCGAGACCGACCGCGCGCTGGCCCAGAAGGTTCCGGCCGCGCTCGCCGCTGGGCTGCTGCCGGTGCTGTGCGTCGGCGAGACCGAGGACGAGCGCGACAACGGCGACACCCAGCGCAAGCTCCGCCACCAGGTCCAGGAGGACCTGGCCCGGGTGGAGACCGAGCGGCTGGGGGACGTGGTGATCGCCTACGAGCCGATCTGGGCGATCGGGACCGGGCAGGTGGCGACGCCCGAGCAGGCCCAGGACGCGATCGCCTTCGTCCGGGCTCTCGTCGGCGATCGCTCCCGCGAGCAAGCAGCGCGTACCCGCATCCTCTACGGCGGGAGCGTCAAGCCCGACAACGCGGCTGAGCTCCTGGCCCTTCCCGACGTCGACGGCGCGCTCGTGGGCGGGGCGAGCCTGGGGGCCGAGTCGTTCGCCGCCATCGTCGACGCGGCGGGCGCGTAGGCGGGTCTCCCGCGATGGCCGACGGTCCGCAACAGATCCCGGTACCGCGCGCCGCGCTCATCGTCCTCGACGGCTGGGGACTGGCCGAGCCGGGTCCCGGCAACGCCGTCGAGCTCGCCGACACGCCGGTGTTCGACGAGCTGCGGTCCCGCTTTCCCACCACCAGGCTGACCGCCTGCGGTACGGCCGTCGGCCTGCCCGAGGGCCAGATGGGCAACTCCGAGGTTGGCCACCTCAACCTCGGAGCCGGCAGTGTCATCATGCAGGACCTCACGCGGATCGACGCCGCGGCCGAAGGCGGCGAGCTCGTCGGCAACGAGGTCCTGCGCGCGGCGTTCAACGACGCCCCGCGCGTGCACATCATCGGGCTGGTTTCCGAGGGCGGCGTGCACTCCAGCATGATCCACCTGCGCGCGCTCATCGAACTGGGGGCGGAGCTCGATGTCTCCGACCTCGTGGTTCACGCCTTCACCGACGGCCGCGACACCACGCCCAAGTCCGGCGCCGGCTATCTGGAGCAGGTGACCGATTGGATGGCCGACAACGGCTGCGGACGGATGGGCTCGGTGGTGGGGCGCTACTACGCCATGGATCGCGACAAGCGCTGGGACCGCGTCAAGCTCGCCTACGACATGCTGGTCCACGGTCGCGCGGAGCATCGCGCCGACACCGCGGCCGACGCGGCACGGGCGGCGTACGGGCGCGGCGAGACCGACGAATTCATCACGCCCACGCTGGTGGGTGACGAGGCGTGCATCCGCCCGCAGGACTCGGTGGTGGGCCTCAACTTCCGCCCCGACCGCATGCGCGAGATCACCCGCGCACTGGCCGAGCCCGGCTTTGACGAGTTCGACCGCGACGGCGGCAAGGCGGTGGAGCGCTACACGGCGATGACGGAGTACGAGGAGGGCTGGCCCTACCCGGTCGCCTTCCCTCCCGAGCGCCCGCAGACGACGCTGTCCGCGGTGATCGCCGCCCGCGGCGAGCGCCAGTTGCACGTGGCCGAGACCGAGAAGTACCCGCACGTCACGTACTTCTTCAACGGCGGCGAGGAGGCGCCCTACGACGGCGAGGAGCGCGAGCTGGTGCCCTCGCCGCGCGACGTGCCCACCTATGACTACAAGCCGCAGATGAGCGCGCCCGAGGCGGCACAGGCATTCGTGACCGCGTGGCGGGCGGATCGGGCGGGTGGGTTCCGATTCGGGATCATCAACTTCGCCAACGCCGACATGGTGGGCCACACCGGCGTGATCCCGGCGGCGGTGACGGCGGTGGAGACCGTGGACCGGTGCCTTGGGGACGTGGTGGAGGGGGTGCTCGAGACCGGCGGGGCGTGCCTGATCACCGCCGACCACGGCAATGCCGACCACATGCTCGAGCCCGACGGCTCGCCCAACACCGCCCACTCGCTCAACCCCGTGCCCGTGATAGTCACCGTGCCCGGACTGACGCTGCGCAAGGGCGGCGCCCTCGCCGACGTGGCGCCAACGCTGCTTGCGATGCTGGGGATCGACCAGCCCGAGGCGATGACCGGCCGGTCGCTGATCAGCTGAGCGTGCGCAGGTAGGAGACGATCTCACCGTCCACCAGGGCGTGGAAGGCGAAGCCGCGAGGGCCGGGGGCGAGCTGAAGCTCGGTGGCGGTGAAGTCCAGGCGCGCCTGCACATAGGTGCTGGGGACGGTGAGCACGGGCCGCCCGGCGAGGCCGCCGCTGACGACCTGGTGGACGTGCCCGGCGACCAGCCGCCGGACCTGCGGGTGGACCTCCAGCACGCGCCTGAGAGCGGTGCAGCCGGCCGGCGGCAGCCCGATCGCGTCCCAGGGGGCGACGCCGGTGGCGATGGGGGGATGGTGCAGCGCGAGCAGGGTCGGCCGGGATGGGGCACCGGCCAGCTCGGCGTCCAGCCAGGCGAGCTGGTCGGCGTCGAGCGCGCCTCCGGCGCGGCCGGGGATGGTGGTGTCGAGGGCGACGAGCCGCAGCGGGCCGAGCTCGGCGGTATAGCGGACGGGCTCCGCACCGGATCCGGGGAGGCCGAACTGCGCGCGCAGCGCCGCGCGATCGTCATGGTTGCCGGGGATCACGTGCAGCGGCGCCGGGATGGCGGACATCATCTCGTGCACGATCGCGTACTCGGCGGCGGCGCCATGCTCCGAGAGATCGCCGGTGACGAGCACCGCGTCGGGCCGGTCCGGCAGCCGGCGCACCTCGTCGATCACGTCGCGCAGGCCGGTAATCGGATCCCACCCAGCCTCGCCGTCGCCCCAGTCCGCGCCGATGTGGGGGTCGCTCATCTGGAGGACGAGGAAGGGCGCGCCGGGCACGGCCCCAGCGTACCGGGCGGGCGGGGTCGGCCATGTCCCGCTCAAGCGGTTCTCCGAGAATGCCGAATAGAAAACTTGACAGTGCTAGACTAAGATTTCATACTGTTGATACGAGCAGTTCCAACCCTTCCAAGAGCTACCAAACGAGGTACGAAATGGCACTTATCCGCTGGGAGCCGGTCCGCGAGCTGGGAACGATCCAGAGCGAGATGAACCGGCTGTTCAATTCCTTCTTCGACACCCCCACGCCCGCCAACGGCACCACGTTCCGCCGCTGGATCCCGGCGATGGACTTGGTCGAGACCGAGAGCAGCTACGTGCTCAAGGCCGACCTGCCGGGCCTGTCGGAGTCCGACGTCACGATCGAGCTCGACGACAACGTCCTCACCATCTCGGGTGAGCGCAAGGCCGAGCACGAGGACCGCAAGGCCGGCTACTACCGCGTCGAGCGCAGCTACGGCTCGTTCCGCCGGTCGCTGACCCTCCCCGAGGGGGTCGACCCCGAGGCCGTCAAGGCGACGTTCGAGAACGGCGTGCTGGACGTGACGGTCCCGAAGCCGGCGCAGCAGGAGCCGCGCAAGGTGCAGATCACCGTCAGTGGCGCCGCCGCCGGCGAGTCGCAGGCGATCGAGGGCTCCGAGAGCCCAGACGTCCCCGCCGCCGCATAGTCACAGCCCCGGCATAGGTACTCACGCCTCAGGCCCGGATCGCCGATCGGTCCGGGCCTGACTCGTGTCCGGGCCTGACTCGTGTCCGGGCTCGGCCCGTGTCGGGGTCCAGCCCGTGTCGGGGTCCGGCCCGCCCGGGCGGTCCCCCAGTCAGCGCATGATCCCCGTGTGGCCCAGGGAGTGGCGCCCGGGCTGGGGCCACACGCATAGGCCGTGGGGGCCCGCTCCGACCGGGATGGTCGCGCGCAGGTGGCCGGTCCGCGTGTCGATCGCGTAGACCACCGCGTTGTAGCGGCCGCTCAGCCACAGCGTGCGCCCGTCCGCCGACACGCCGCCCATGTCCGGGCTCGCGGGGAGCGGCAGCTGCCAGGTCCTGACGACACGTCGGGTGTGAAAGCTCACCACCGAGATCGTGCCGGCCTGGCGGTTGGACACGTACATGACCCGGGCGTCGCGGCTGGGATAGAGGCCGTGGGCGCCGGCGCCGGTGCGCAGGAACCCGATCACGCGGAAGGTGCTGGGGTCGATCTCCCAGACCCCGCCGGCGAGCTGGTCGGCGACGTAGAGCGTGCGCCCGTCGGGCGCGAGCTTGACGTCCTGGGGGCTCGAGTCGCCGTTGTTGAGGACGAGCACGCGGATCAGGCGCTGCGTGCGCAGGTCCACCTCGATCATGCGGCCGCTGAACTCGCAGCTGGCGAATGCGTAGCGGCTGCCGGCGGAGAAGTCCATGTGGTCCACGCCGCGGCAGACGGGGACCGACAACGAGTGCACGAGCGCCATCGAGCCCGGCCGGCGGAAGTCCAGGCGCTGCAGGCGCTCGGCGACGACGATGGCGAAGCGGCCGTCCGGCGTGAAGTACAGGTTGTACGGGTCCTCCACCGGGATCGGTCGGCCCGGGCGGCCCGTGCGGGGATCGATCGGCGTGAGGCTGTTGCCGAGGTCGTTGTCGACGTAGAGCGTCTTGAGGTCCCAGGACGGCGTGACGTGCTGGGGCAGCGCCCCGGTGGCAAAGGTCTCCACGATGCGCATCGTGCGCTGGCTGATGACGTCGACCGTGTTACTCATGCTGTTGGGGACGTATATGAGAGCCGGGTCGCCGCGGACCTGTGGGCTGAGCATGCCGGCGGCGTCGGCGGCATAGACGTTGACGGGCTCGCGCGCGTCGGCGGCGGCGTCGGCGGTCGCCGAGCCCACGGTGGGCGCCGTCGGAGTTGTGGAGCTCGCCTGGCTGCTCTGCCGCCGGGGGTGGGAGTGGCTCCCGCCGCAGCCGGCCGCGGCGACCGCGAGCGCCACCACCAGCGCAAGTGTTACGACGCGTCCGGGCACCGTGCCAGTCTGCCCGCCGCAGCCCAAATCTCCGCTCTGCACGCGGTGAGAATGTTCACAGCCTGAGGCGCGGCGGCGCCGGCGTCGGCTAGCCTCGCCGCCATCCGCCCGACTGCCGTCAGATCCGCGCTGGCCGCGGTGGCGCTCGTGATGGCCGCGATCGTCTCCGGGTGCGGAGGCGGAGGCCAGACCGCGTCGCACACCAGCACCGCCGGCCACGCCGGCCACGCCGACAGGGCCAAGGGTTCGGCCGCCGCGGCCGCTCGCCACGCGGCTGTCCCAGTCGCGCTGCGCTACCGGGCCCTGTACACCCTGCCCGCGCCGCTGCGCGACCCCGCCTTCACCGCCCTGGGCGGCGATCGTTTCGTCATGCTGGGAGGGCTGGACTCCGCCGACGTCTCAGCGGCGGGGATCGAGGTGGCCGACCTGCACCGCGTCCTGCAAACGGCGGCGCTGCCGGGGCCGCAACACGACGCCCAGGCGGCGCTGCTGGGCGGCAAGGTCTACGTGTTCGGGGGCGGATACACGACGGAGCTTGACCACATCCTCATGTACGACCCGGTCCAGGGCGGCGAGTCCACCGCCGGGTCGCTGTCAGTGCCGCAGTCAGACGTCGCCGTCACCCAGGCGGGCAGCACCGCCTACGTCGTGGGCGGCTTCGACGGGACCAGCTACCTCGACACCATCGTCGCCTGGCGTCCCGGGACCGGGCCGCGGGTGGTGGCTCGCCTTCCGGTGGGCCTGCGCTACGCAGCGGTGGCCATCGCCGGCACTGGGCTGCTGGTGCTGGGCGGGGTCACTCCGGCCGGGACCAGCGACGCCATCTATCGCTTTGACCTGACGACCCACCGGGTCAAGCGGCTCGGCACGCTGCCCCATCCCACCGAGCACGGCAACGCGGCAACGCTGGGATCGACCGTCTACCTCGTCGGCGGCCGCGGCCCGTCCGACACCGATCAGACCTCGGCCGTCTATGCCGTCGATCCGGTCAGCGGCCATGTCCGCAGCGCCGCACGGCTGCCCAAGCCCACGTCCGATGCCGCGGTCATGACGATCGGCAACGCCATCGTCGTCGCCGGTGGCCAGTCGCCGACGGGGACCCTCGCGGGCGTGGGCGAGCTGGTGCCCGCGGGCGCGGCGTAGATGGTTGATTCCGCGGAATCAACCATCTAAGGGCGTCCGGCCTCGATCCCCATCACGAACCGGACCACTGCGTTCAGCTGGGCCTGGCCGAGCGGGCGGCGGACCGGCATCTCGCCCGCGAGCTGGAGCATCTGCGGGCGGGTGGCGTGGAAGCCCAGCAGGTCGCCGCCCTGGTGGCGAGGGTCGTTGTGGCCGGTCAACGTGTGGCACGCCCCGCACGCGCGGTTGAAGAGCACCCGACCCGATGGCGGGGCGTGGGCCGGGCCGCCGCCGCCGCACGCGGAGGCGGACGCGGCCAGGCAGGACGCCAGCAGCAGCGCGACGACGGGCCGGCGGGTCACGCCGAGCAGCCTACGCGGCGGATAGGGTCCGGGGCGTGTTCACGGTCGCCGCGCGCAGCCAGGACTCCCGCGCGCGGCGTGGGACCCTCCACCTCGCCCACGGAGAGGTCCAGACCCCGGCGTTCGTCCCGTTGGCCACGCGCGGTGCGGTCAAGACGCTCGAACCGCGCGACGTCGCCGCGCTCGGCTACGAGATGGTGCTCGGCAACACGTTCCACCTGTTCCTGGCTCCCGGTCACGAGCTCGTGGCCGAGCTGGGCGGCCTGCACGAGTTCATGCGCTGGGACGGGCCGATCATCACCGACTCCGGCGGGTTTCAGGTGTTTTCCATGGGCCACGGCGGCGTCGCCGACGAGATCAAGGGGCGACGCGGACAGGGTGGAATGGGGGGTGGCGAGTCCAACGGGACGATCCTGGCCATAGAGGAGGAGGGGGTCCGGTTCCGCTCCTATCTGGACGGCGGGCGGCGGTTCATGGGCCCGGAGACGTCGATGGCCGTCCAGGCGGCGCTGGGCTCGGACATCGCGCTGGTGTTCGACGAGTGCACGCCGTTTCACGTCACCCGCGACTACACGGCGCGCTCGATGGAGCGCACCCATCGGTGGCTGGATCGCTGCCTGGACTGGCACGACCACCATGGGCCGGAGGGGCAGGTCGTCTACGGCATCGTCCAGGGCGGCGTGGACCACGACCTGCGCATGGTCTCCACGGGCACCGTGGCCGCCAGCCGGTGCGCCGGGATCGCCATCGGCGGCTCGCTGGGGCAGGACAAGGCGCAGATGCACGAGGTGGTGGACTGGACGACGGCCGAGCTGGACCGCGTCGCCCCCGGCCGGCCCCGCCACTTGCTGGGGATCGGCGACATCGACGACCTCATCGCCGGCGTGCGCCAGGGCATCGACACGTTCGACTGCGCGATGCCCACCCGGTTGGGGCGCCACGGCGTGGCGCTCGTCCCCGACCCCGCGGGCCGCTGGCGGGTGGATCTGGTCAAGGGTCGCTGGCAGCGCTCCACCGAGCCCATCCTGGAGGGCTGCCCGTGTCCCGCGTGCTCGGCCGGGTTCTCCCGCGCCTACCTGCACTACCTGCTGCGCGCGCACGAGCTCACCGGCCTGCGGCTGGTGACGCTGCACAACCTCAGCTTCGTCGCCCGGCTCATGGCGGACCTGCGCGAGGCGATCGCGGCCGGACGGCTGGACGAGGTCGCGGCCGCCCTGCTCGAGGGGGCCGCGCCTACTTCGTGTACTGGTTGATCAGGTCGCGCATCTGGTTGATCGCCGACTGGGCGTCGTGGGCGACGATCTTCTTGTAGTGCACGACGGTGTTCGAGGTGCTGTTGGAGATCGTCACCGCGGCGATCACGATGAGGGCCAGCACCGCCGCCAGGGCCAGGACCGCCATGAGGCGCCGAAAGCCGCGCCCGCTCCGGGCCGGCGCCGGCTGGCGCTCCTCGGCCGTTCGGTAGGCAGCGACCTCGGGGCGGCGGGCCGGGACCTGCCGCGGGGCCCGGGCGGACGTGACCGGCTCCGAGCGGGTGCGGGCGCTCACGCGCGTGGCGGCCGTCAGATCGCCGGGGACGACGCGGGTGACGCCGGTGGCGGAGCCGCGGGTGGGAGGGCCGGCGGGGCCGACGCCGAGGGCGCCCTCGCGCAGCGCCTCGGCCAGCTCCATCGCGTCGGCGGGGCGGTTGCGCGGATCGATGGCGAGCGCCCGCGCCACGGCGTGGGCGAGAGGCGGGGAAACGGCGGGGTTGAGCTCGTCGAGCGGTATGGGAGACTCGCGCTGCTGCTTGAGTGCCAGCTCCGAGAGTGAGCTGGCCTCGTAGGGCAGCCGCCCTGAGATGAGCTGGTAGGTGACCACGCCGAGGGAGTAGAGGTCGGCCTGGGGGCCGGCCTCGTCGCCCCGTGCCTGCTCTGGTGACAGGTAGGCGGCGGTGCCCAGGACGGACCCGACCTGGGTGATGCTCGACTGGTCGGTGGCACGCGCGATGCCGAAATCGGCCAGCTTGACCACGTCGGAGTCGGACACGAGCAGGTTGCCGGGCTTGACGTCGCGATGCACGACGCCGTTGCGGTGCGCGTAGTCCAGGCCGCGGCAGCTCTGGGTGACGATGTCGACAGCCTGGGCGACCTGGAGGTGGCCATGGTCGCGCAGCAGCTCGGCGCACGAGTTGCCCGACACGTGCTCCATCACGATGAAGTGCTGGTGGTGACCGGAGTCGAAGCCGAAGTCGAACACCTGGACGATGTTGGGGTGCACGAGCCGCGCGGCGGCCAGCGCCTCCCGGCGGAAGCGCGACACGAACGTCGGGTCGTCGGCCAGGTGCTCGGCCAGCAACTTGAGCGCGACATAACGCTCGAGGCGGTTGTCGAAGGCCAGGTGGACCGTCGACATGCCGCCGACGCCGAGGCGGCCCTCGATCCGATATCTGCCCGCGATGGTGGTGGTGCCGGTCATTGTCCGTTGCCGCCCTGGCCCGCGCCGCCGTTCCCGTTGCCGTTGCCGTTGGTACCGCTACCGCTCAGGTTCGCGCCGCCGTTGTTGGACGTAGAAGAAGTACCCGGCGTGGTCGGATTCGTTGCGGACGATGTTCCGGTGGCGCTGGACGAGGTGCTCGTCGACGTGCTCGTGCTGGTGGTCGGCGCCGTGCTCGAGGTCGTGGTGGTGGTGGAGGAGGAGCTCGGGGTCGTTGAGGTGCTGGTGGAGCTGCTCGAGCTGCTGCAATCCCGGGCCGCGAGCTCGCTGACGGTGCTCGCCCCTTGGCCGAGGTTCTGCGACAGGGTGGTGTTGATGGTGGACGGGAGATTGGTCACCGCGTTAGTCAGCGCGGCGGAGGCGCTGTTGGCCTGCGCGCAGTTGTGGGCCTCCACCGCTTGGGAGACGGAGTCCAGCTGGCTGTTCATGCTGTTGCTCTGTTCGGCTGAGAGCAGCCCATTGGTGCTGCCGCAGGCGACAGCGAACGCGGCCGCGAACCCAAGGCCGCCAGCCAGGAATGCTCGAGAGCCAAAGCCCATCCGCCGCCTGACTTTAGCCTGCAGCCGGGCTGAAAGCCTACTGGCCGTAGAGCAGCCGCTCGGCCAGTGAATCCGGGAGGCGCGCCGCCCGGATCGCCGCCGCCGCGCCGTCGATGTCGTAATCGGTGCGCCGGTAGGTCGCCCGCCAGCCCTCGAGGTCCAGCTCCATCCAGGCCGCTCGCGGATCCCCGTCACGCGGCTGGCCGACGCTGCCGGGATTCACCAGCCACTCGCCCTCCTGGAGGTCGAGCTCCTCGCCGTCAGCGCGGGTCTGGCCGGTCGCCGACGAGCCGGGGCCGCGAGAGAACGACAGCGCCACGTGGGAGTGGCCGATCAGCGAGATCCGCCGGGCCTGGACGTCAAGGCATAGCTCGGCCTGCAGCGGGGAGAGCACGTATTCCCAGACCGGGTCGCGCGGGCTGGCGTGATACAGGGAGACGGCCTCCTCGACGTTCTGGGGCTCCAGGCTCTCCAGGTACTCGCGGGTCTCGGGGCCGATGTGCTGCTGGGTCCAGGTGGCGGCCAGCGCCGCCCCGCGGGAGAACTGCTCCAGCGGGATCGTCCCCCGCACGCCCAGGTCGTGGTTGCCGGCGAGGCAGATCGCGGCGTGCTCGCGGGCCAGGTCCACGCACGCGTCGGGGTCGGCCCCGTACCCGACGAGGTCGCCCAGGCACCACAGCTCCCGGCAATCGGTCTCGCCGACGGCGTCCAGGACGGCCTCGAACGCCTGGCGGTTGCCGTGGATGTCGGAGACGATGGCGACGCGCATCACTACAGTCTCGCTGGTGAGCAGGATTTCACGCGTTCGGGCCCTGTGGCCGCCGCTCGCTGCCGGGGTCGCCGCCGAGGTGGCGCGCCGTGCGCTGACGCCCCGCTCGTCCGTGCCGGCGTCCATCCGCGTCGAAGTGGAGACGTACTTCAGCGCCGAGGAGGTCGCGCGGGGCCGTCGCTATGCCCGCCCGCAGCTGGCGCTCCTGCTCAGCCGCAGCGTGATCGACGCCGCGGTGCTGGTGGCCCTCGTGCGCCGCCCGCCTCGGGCGCTGCGCCGGTCCTGGTCGGCGCCCGCAGCCGGGGGCGCCGCCACCGC
The DNA here is from genome assembly GCA_963801435.1 of uncultured Actinomycetota bacterium. Lineage (GTDB taxonomy): Bacteria > Actinomycetota > Thermoleophilia > Solirubrobacterales > Solirubrobacteraceae > Palsa-465. The sequence continues at coordinate 51,569 of CAWDFE010000019.1, read as the reverse complement.
CGCCGGGCTCGCGTTGGCGCTGTCGGTGCCCACGCTGCCGCTGCGCGCCGTCTCTCGGCGCCGCGCGATGGCGGTGGGGCTCGACACCCAGTCCTGGGGGGCGTGGGCCGGCGACGTGGCCAAGGCCAGCGCCATCCAGACGATCTTCCTCGCCGGCGGAGGTGCCGCCGTGGTGGCGGTCACGGGCCGTTTCCCGCGCGCCTGGTGGGCGCCGCTCGGGGTGGGCTCGGTGGTCCTCGGCGCCGGGTTGGCCGCGCTGGCGCCAGTTGTGCTTGATCCGATCTTCAACGACTTCGAACCCCTGCCCGAGGGCCAGACGCGCGCCGACGTCCTGGGCTTGGCCCGCGACGCCGGCGTCGGCGTGGGCGAGGTCTACTCGGTGGACGCCAGCCGCCGCACGACGGCGGCCAACGCCTACGTCACCGGCCTGGGACCGACCAAGCGCGTCGTCCTCTTCGACACACTGCTTGACCGCTATAACCGCGACGAGGTCCGGCTGGTGGTTGCCCACGAACTGGGCCACGTCCGCCATCGCGACGTCCAGCGCGGGGTGCTCTACGCCGCGATCGTGGCGCCGGTGGCGGCGCTCGCGGTGCAGCGGCTGAGCTGGGCGCTGTCGCGCGAGCGCGGGACGCCCGCCGCCCTGCCGGCGGTCGCGCTGGCCACGATGCTCGTGACCGGGCCGATCGGGCTGGTCGGGAACCGGCTGTCGCGCGCCATCGAGCGCCGCGCCGATCAGTTCGCGCTGGACCTGGCGGGTGCGCCGGACGCGTTCGTGTCCTTCGAGCGGTCGATCGCGCTGCAGAACGTCGCCGACGTGGACCCGCCGCGCTGGGTCAGCCGCGTCCTGGCCACGCACCCGCCGACCGCCGAGCGGATCGGCGCCGCGGTGGCCTTCGCCCAGGCCGTGTAGACGGGCGAGAGGCTTTGATCCAGGCTTAGCCCTGATCGGGCGTGCGCATGACCACGACGCAGTTCTGGCCGCCGAACCCGAACGCGTTGGCGGCGGCGGTGCGCACCTCCGCGCGCCGCGCCGTGAGCGGCACGTAATCCAGGTCGCATTCGGGGTCGGGGGTGTGGAGGTTGGTGGTGGGGCTCAGCACGCCGTCGCGGATCGACAGCAGGCAGGCCATCGCCGACAGGGCCCCCGCTGCTCCGATGAGGTGGCCCACCATCGACTTGGGCGAGCTCGCAGGCACGTTGTCAGCGTCCTTGCCCAGCGCCATGCGGATGGCGCGCGTCTCGGAGGCGTCGTTGGCCTTGGTGGCGGTGCCGTGGGCGCAGATGTAGTCGAGCTCCGCCGGGGCCACCCCGGCGTTGCGCAGCGCCAGCTCGATTGCCCGGGCGGCGTGCACCCCGGACGGCTCGGGGGCCGAGATGTGGAAGGCGTCGGAGGTGAGCGCGCCCCCGGCGATCGTGCCGTAGGCGGTGGCGCCGCGCGCCTCGGCGTGCGCCTCGGACTCGACGACGAGCACCACCGCCCCCTCGCCGAAGACGAAGCCATCGCGATCGGCATCGAACGGCCGGCTGGCCTCCTCGGGCGCGTCGTTGCGCTCTGACAGGGGCCCCATGAGCGCCAGGCCGGCGAACATCGACCGCGAGATGCCGGCGTCGGTGCCGCCGGCGATGACCACGTCGGCCTCGCCGCCGAGGATGAGGCGCCGCGCCTCGAGCAGCGCGGCGGTGCCGCTGGCGCAGGCGAGCGCGGAGGCATTGACCGGGCCGTGCACGCCAAGGTCGATGGCCACCTCGCAGGCGGCCATGTTGAGGATGGTGGAGGGGACGAAGTAGGGGCTGAGGTCCCGCGGCCCGCGCTCGATCAGCGCCCGGATGTTGCGCTCGATCTCCGGGCCGCCCGCCACCGCGGCGTTGACCACGACCCCGATGTCGTCGGCCTCGGCGGCGGTGTTGAGCCCGGCGTCGGCAACCGCTTCGCGCGCGGCGGCGATGGCCAGCTGGCTGAAGCGCGCCGAGCGGCGGAAGCGCTTGGGGCCGAGGAGCGCCTCGCCGTCGAAGCCGTGGATCTCGCCGGCGATCCGCACCGGCAGGTCCGACGCGTCGAAGCTCTCGATAGCGGTGATGCCGGAGCGTCCCTCGAGCAGCGCCTGCCAGGTCTCCGGCGCGGTCCTGCCGACCGGCGTGATGGCGCCGATCCCGGTCACCACCGGGTCGCGGCGCTGATCGCGGGTGCTCACGGGCGCTGGAACAGTCCGCGCGCGGCGTCCTGCCGGGCCTGCTCGCGCAGCTGGTAGTGGAGCTTCTTGCCGGTGGCCGTCATGGGCAGCTCGGGCACGAACCGGTAGGCGCGCGGGCGTTTGTAGCCTGCCAGCATCGGATGGCCGTTGCAGTGGGCCTCGCAGGCGGCGGCGTCGAGCGTGTCGTCGGCGGCCACCACGTAGGCCACCACGAGCTCGCCCCAGCGATCGTCGGGCAGCCCGACGACGGCGGCGTCGGCGATTGCCGGGTGCTCGGCGAGCACCGCCTCGACCTGGGTGGGATGGATGTTCTCGCCCCCCGAGATGATCATGTCGTCCTTGCGCCCGACGATCGTCACGTACTCGTCCTCGTCCCACGTGGCGAGGTCCCCGATGTAAAGCCAGCCGTCGCGAAAGCGGGCGGCCTGCTCGCCGGGCTGGTTGACGTAGGCGTAGCCGGATTTGACCGAGCGCACCGCGACCTCGCCGACCTCGCTCCCGTCCTTGGCGGCGTAATCGGACGGGTCGGCGTGGCGGTCCTCGTAGATCCTGACCACCGCGACGTCGTCATCGGTGCACGCCCGGCCGGCCGAGCCGGCGTGCGCGGGCAGGTCTGACGGGCGCAGGAACGTGTTCCAGAACGCCTCGGTGGTCCCGTAGCCATTGAAGATCCGCGGCGTGAGGATCTCCTGGTAGCGCAGGCAGGCGTCGCGGTCCAGCGGCGCGCCCATGGTGACGATGCCGTTGAGCGTCGACAGGTCGCGGGGGCGGGCCGTCTGCTCGGCGGTGAGCGAGGCCAGGCTGGTCGGCGCGCCGATGAGGAAGGTGAGGCCGTGCTCCTGGACCCAGTCGAGCACCGTGGCCGGGTGAAACTGGCGCAGGGCCACCGCCTCCGCGCCGCAGTACAGCACCGGGTTGGGGCCGCCCGAGTACAGGCCGCCGCGGTGAAACCACGGCGTCATGTTGAGCGTGCGGTCCTCGGGCGAGAGTGGGAAGTGCATGATCACGTCATGGGCGGAGAGCACGTCGACAACGCCGCTCAGCGAGACGCCCTTGGGCATTCCGGTGGTCCCCGACGTGTACAGACGCGTCGTCTCGTCGTAGGTGGTGACCGCGTCCGGCAGGTCCGGGACGGTCTCGGTGGCGCTGAGCTCTGCGAACGGGGTGGCCGCGTCGGCGTTATCTCCGACAACCGCCGTGAGGGCCGGTGTGTGTGCGGCCCGGGCCAGAGCGTCGGCCGCGGTATTCGCCAGGGCCGCGTCGTAGACAAACGCGGCGGGGTGGCTGTCGTCAAGCACGTGGGCCACCTCGCCCGCGGACAGGCGGAAGTTGATGGGCGCGGCGATCGCGCCCAGTCGTTGCGCGGCGAGCCACATGAGCACGAACTCGCCGCCGTTGAACAGGTCGAAGACCACGACGTCGCCCCGGGTGACGCCGTGGGCCTTCACCCCGGCGGCGAGGCGCCCCGCGTCGGTCCACAGATCGGCGTAGGTCCACCGCCGGCCCGTGGCCGGATCGTGCAGGGCGTGGCGGTGGGCGTAGCGGTGGCTGTTGCGGTACACACCCGCCAGGTAGGTGAAGTGCTGTTCGAAGACCGCCCGGAACGCCGACGCGTCGTAGCGGTACGGAGTGGCGCCGCTCAACCCCGGGCCCTTGCCGGCGCCCCCGATCGCACGACCGCTGCCGCAAAGCGCCGGCGGACCTCGGCCAGGCGCTCGTACTGCCTCAGGGGCTCGCGGCCGAGCGCCATGAAAATGAATTCCTGCACGCCGGCGTCGCTGTAGGCCTCGAGCTGTTCGACGGCACCGTCGACGCTGTCCAACAGCGTCCAGTGCTCGATCTTCTCCAGCCCCATGCGGTACTGCCCGCGGATGTGCAGCTCGGCCTCGGCACGCGCCCGGGCGCGGTCGTCATCGATGTGGACGCCGATGAGCAGTGCGGTCCCGGGAGTCGGGCGGCCCTCGCGCTCGGCCAACTCCGCGAGCATCTGCGAGCGCTCGGCCACGCGCTCCGGGGTGAGCCACATCGGCAGCCACATGTCGCCGTGGCGGGCCGCCCGGTGCAGCGCGGCCTCGCCGCGGCCCCCCACGTAGATCGGTGGCGGGGCGGCCATCGCGGGCTGGAGCGACGGAGCGCTGACCCTCAGCGTTCGCCCCTCGTAGTCAACGGGGCGGCCGGTGAGCAGGTCGCGGATCACGTGCAGGGCGTCGTCGAGACGTGCGCCGCGCTGGCGCACGGGCACGCCCGCGGCCTCGAACTCCACCGGGAACTCCCCCCCGACGCCGACGCCGAGCACGAGGCGGCCGCCGGAGAGGTGGTCGATCGTGGCCAGGATCTTGGCCGCCCACGCAGGCTGGCGCAGGCCGAGCAGCATCACGCTGATGCCGAGGCTGATCCGCTCGGTCACCGCCGCGGCGGCCGACAGGCATGACGGCGCGTCCAGGCCGGGCGCCGGGCAGGCCAGGTGGTCGCCGACCCAGGCGGCGTCGAACTCGAGCTGCTCGGCGAGCCGTGCCGCGGCGACGATCGGGAGCGGCTTGCCGCTGCCGACGGCGTCGAAGTTGGGCAGCAGCACGCCGATCCGCGGCGCGGTGCTGAGGCGGGGTCGCTGTGTGGTGTCCGTCATCGGTGGGCGCAGAAGGCTGAGATGCCCGTCATCGGTCAGGCGTGATCGCTGGCACGGTAGCCGTCATCGGGCGGGCGTGATCGCTGCCTGCGTGGGCGGCGAGCTACGCCTCGTCGTCGGGACCGTACTCCGAGGGGCGGTTGCCACCGACCTCGGGCAGGTTCTTGATCCCCTCCCGCGTCTCCCATTTGGAGTAGTTGTCCTGCATCGCGTCGATCAGCTCGCGCATGAAGCGGGCCGACAGGTTGATGCGGGAGACGACGACGCCGGGGATCTCCTCGTCCTCCACCTCGTGGTCCACGCGGGCGAAGGTGATCGTGAACTCGTAGTCCGAGTGGCTGACGTTGGCGAAGTTGGAGTAGACGCCGGCCATGATGTCCGGCGAGAAGTGAATGTTGATGTGGCGTTCGGGCGTGTTGGGATCGTCCATATCCACTTAGTATCTCATCGTGCGGATCGTCGTCGTCGCCGTTGGAAAACTGCGCCCTCCATTCGCCGACGATGTCCAGCACTATCGGAAGCTGCTCGCCGGCCACACCCGGCTGGAGCTGGTCGAGGTCCGCGAGGACGAGCAGGTGGTGCGGCGCGTGCCCGAGCGGGCGTTCGTGTCGCTGCTGCACCGCGACGGCGAGAGGCCCGATTCGCTTGCCTTCGCGCGCTTTGTGGAGGACCGGCGCCAGAGCGGCCGCGACCTGTGCTTCATCATCGGCGGCCCGTTCGGTCTCGATCTCGATCACGTCGACCACCGGCTGTCCCTGGGGGAGATCACGCTGCCCCATCAGCTCGCCCGCGTCGTCCTGCTCGAACAGCTCTACCGCGGGCACAAGATCCTTGCCCGCGAGCCGTACCACTATTGACCGGCCCGGGGTAGCTGTTGAGCATGCCCATCCCGGTCGACCGCCGCCGCATCAGCCACCATCAGGCCCTCGAGCGCCGCCGCGCCGCGCGGCGCGAGCTCGAGGCGTTCACGCGGCGCCTGATGATCCTGCTGGCCGCCGTCGTGGGGGTGGTGATCCTCGGCACGATCGCGTTCGCCATCACCGAGGGCGTGTCGGTGGCCTATGGATTCGCGTGGACGCTGGACACGGTGACGACGCTGGGCGCGCTGCGCGACCCGCCGGACGCCGCGGGCCGGACGGTCGTGGTCCTGCTCGAGTTGTTCGGCATAGGTACGCTGTTTTACGGGCTGGTGACGGTGGCGGAGTTCTTCGTCTCCGGCCAGCTCAGCGGGCTGCGCGAAGAGCGCCGCAACCAGCGCATGATCGACTCCTACTCAGAGCACTTCATCATCTGCGGCTTCGGCCGCGTGGGCCGCCAGGTCGCCCGCGACCTGCGCCTGGCCGGCGTCAAGCATGTGGCCGTCGACTCGAACCCGTCGCACCGGGAGCAGGCCGAGTCGCTGGGGGTGCGCTACATCGAGAGCTACGCCGCCGACGACGACGCGCTGCTCGGCGCCGGGATCATGCGCGCGCGGGCGGTGATCGCCTGCGTGGACTCCGACGCGGACAACATTTTCGTCGCGCTCACCGCGCGGGGGCTGCGCCCCGACATCCTCATCATCGCGCGGGCCTCGGCCGAGGACGCGGAGAAGAAGCTCCTGCGCGCCGGTGCCGACCGGGTCATCTCCCCCTACAAGACCTCGGGCTCGGAGATGGCGCGGGTGGCCCTGCACCCACAGGTGGGCGGCGCCGTCCAGGTCGCCAACTACCGGATGGAGGAGATCGAGGTCGGCGGCGCGTGCGAGGGGGTGGGCCAGACGATCGAGCAGGTGCGCGGCGACGCGGTGGTGGTGGCGGTGCGCCACATCGACGGCCGCTTGGAACCCCAGCCGGCGCCCGATTCGGTGGTGGAGGCCGGACAGCTGCTGGTGGCGATCGGCACCCCGGCCGCGCTCGATCGCCTGGAGCTGATGTTCCAGCCACTCGAGGTGCACACGGGATGAACGAGCCACTGCAGGAGCTGCGCCTGGCGGTGATGCGGGCGGCCGCGAACCTCGGCAGCAACGGCGGCGCGGCGTCGTCGGTGCGCGTGGAGCGCCCCAAGCGCGAAGGGCAGGGTGACTACTCGACCAACATGGCGATGCTCCTCGCGCCCGGGATGCGCAAGGCGCCGCGTGAGATCGCCGAGCAGGTCGGCGCCGCCCTCGGCGCGCTGCTCGCCTCCGATCTCGTCCGCTTCGAGGTCGCCGGTCCGGGCTTCGTGAACCTGTTCTTGTCAGACGACTGGCACCGGCGGGCGCTGCGCAACGTGCTCGACGCGGGCGAGCGCTTCGGCGCCGGCGGCGCTGCGGTCTCGCGCAGGGTGATCGTCGAGTTTGTCTCCGCCAACCCGACCGGCCCCCTGGTCGCGGCCGGGGGTCGTCACGCCGCGTACGGGGACGCCCTTTCGCGCGTGCTCGAGCACCACGGTTACGAGGTGTGGCGGGAGTACTACTTCAACGACGCCGGGGGCCAGATCCGCCTGCTCGGCGAGTCGGTGATCGCGCGCGCCCGCGGGGAGGACATCCCCGAGGGCGGTTACCAGGGCGACTACGTGCGCGAGCTCGCCGCCTCGATCCCAGACGTCGCCTCGCTGAGCGTGGAGGGGGCGTCGGCGCGCGCGGTGGAGCTGCTGCTGGCACAGATCAAGGGCACCCTCGAGCGCTACGGCGTGCACTACGACCAGTACTTCTCCGAGCGGACCCTGCACGAGGGCTCGCCGAGCTACCTGGATCGGGCGCTGGAGGCGGTCGCCCAGGGCGGCCACTCCTATCTGTCAGACGGCGCGTTGTGGCTGCGCTCCACCACGTTCGGCGACGACAAGGACCGGGTGTTGCGCCGCTCCGATGGCGCCCCCACGTACCTGGCGGCCGACGTCGCCTATCTGCTGCAGAAGCGCGAGCGCGGTGTGGAGCTCCAGCTGCTGCCGGTGGGCGCCGACCATCACGGCTACGTGGCGCGCATGAAGGCGGCGTGGGCGGCCTTGGGCGGCGCCCCCGAGACGCTGGAGATGCCGATCATCCAGTTCGTCCATCTCGTGGAGGGCGAAGCGCGGGCGGGAATGTCCAAGCGCCGCGGCGACTTCATCACGCTCGACGACCTGCTCGACGAGATCGGCGTGGACGCGACCCGTTTCTGGATGCTCCAGCGCTCGCACGATCGAACGGTCGACCTCGACCTGGAGCTGGCCAAGCGCGAGTCGCCGGAGAACCCGGTGTACTACGTGCAGTACGCCCATGCGCGGATCGTGTCGATGCTGGGCAAGCTGTCGGCCGATCGGGTGGCGGCGGCCCTGGACGCATCCGCGGACTGGGCCGGCGCCGAGTTGGAGAAGGCGGAGCGCAACCTCGTCAAGGCGCTGGTGGCCTTCCCCGACGAGGTCGCCGAGGCCGCCGATCGCCGCGCGCCACACCACATCGCCATCTATGCGCTGGAGTTGGCCCAGCAGTTCACGGCCTTCTACCGGGACTGCAAGGTGGTGGGCGCGAAACCCGAGGCGACCGAGTCGGTTCGGATCGCGCTTTCGCAGGCCACGCGCCAGACGATCGGCGTCGCGCTCGGGCTGCTCGGCGTGAGCGCGCCCGACTCGATGTAGCTGCTGCGCCTCAGGCGAAGCGGCCGAGATCGTCGTTGAGGCGCTTGGCGTCCGCCTGGTCAAGCGGCGCCGCGCCCCGGGGGGCCTCAGCGTCGCTCTGGCGGCCCCGGCGCCGCCAGCGCGGAAGGAAGATCGCCAGCGTCACCAGCCCCAGGATGAGCACCAGCGGCGGCACGATGTAGACGAGCAGGTTCACGCCGTCGGCCGGCGGCCGGGCGAGGACGGCTGGCCCGTACTGCTCCACCAGGTTGTGCTCGATCTGGCGCTTGGTCTCGCCCTGGGCGATGAGCGTGCGGATGTACTGGCGCTCCTGGAAGGCCTCGGGTGACTGCGCCACCGCCAGGGGCTCGTGGCAGACGACGCACATCACGTCGTTGAGGACCTCGATGTAGGAGGCCCGCGGCGCGACCTCGGCCTGGGCGGTGACGGCTGTGGCCAGCGTTCCGGCGCTCAGGCTCAGGACCGCGAGCGCGATCGCCGTCCACCGTCGGGGGCGCCGAGCGGTCACGATTTCTCCGCCAGGATGCGGGGGAGGGTCTGGTTGAGCCACTGGGTGGTCACAGGGAAGCGCTGGAGCGCCTGGATCCGGCCCTGGCGGTTGATCACGAACGTCTCCGGCACGCCCGTGGTGCCGAACGAGCGCACGAAGTTCCCCGTCACGTCTCGCAGCACCGGATAGGTGATGTGGTAGCGCCGGGCGAACTGCTGGGAGGCGGTGGAAAGGTCCTCGTAGGTGACCCCGACCATCGTCGCGTTGTTCTTCGCCAGGATCGGCTGCTCCTTGGCCAGGATTGGCGCCTCGGCCTGGCACGGGTCACACCACGACGCGAACACGTTGAGCACCACGACCTTGCCGTGGAAGTCGGCGAGGCTGGCCTTCCCGGCCTTGCCGAGAATGGGCAGGGCCTGATGCCCGTTGGGGACGACCGGGAACTTCCCCTGGTGCACGAGTGCGTCGATCGAGGACGTGTCGTTCTGATTGGAGACGCCGAAGGTGAGCAGCGCCAGCAGCGCCACCGCCGCGGCGGCGACGAACCCGGGCAGGATGAACCGGCGCATAAGGGCTGATGGTAATGGGGGTCGGCCCGGGGTCGCCCCGGCTCCCTGGCCGTTGCCGCCAGTGCGGTCACGCCCCCGCGGCATGTGAGAAGGCGGTCACGATCCGCTCCTGCGGGTCCCAGTCGACCGTGACTTCGTGCCGCGGGAGGGTCGCGTCCAGCGTGTCGCGCCATGCCTGCGTGATATGGCGGCATGCCTGCCCGACCGCCTCGGGCTGGGCGTGGGGCCCGGCGACCTCCGGGACGTGGACGTGGTTGATCATGTCCTCCACGGCCGGGCGGCTGTCGGGGCGCTGCTCACGGAACTCGGCGAAGGTATCGGGCTCGAAATGGTCGGCGATCAGCACGTAGCCGTCGACCTCCACGAACCGCGGCCAGAACAGGGTCGCCAGGTCGCGAGCCGCCGAGTGGTTCCCGGGCTCGACGAGAACGAGGACCGCGTCCAGGAGCTGCGCGAACCGCTCTCGGCTGTTGACCGCATGCGCGGCCTCGTAGACGGCCTCGGCCACCGCGGTGCGCGGGTTGGCGTCCAGAGCCATCTTGGCCGCACCGGCAGCGCGCGCGCGCCGGAATGCGTTCTCGTATTCGGTCGCGTTGCCGCTGCCGCTGTCAAGCGCCGACTGGATCGTCCACGCGCGCTCGTCAAGCTCCAGCTCGAGGCTCTCGACCTGCTCGCGCCGGGCGCCGCCGTAGCGTCGCCTGACGAGATCGTCCATCGCGTCGTCGAGCAGCGGGCGCGACAGCCGGGCGGCGCGCACGGCCGCGACCGCCGCGGCAATGGCCGCGTCCCGCTGGTGTTGCTCTGTCGCGCCGAGCAGGCGGCTGGCGAGCTCAGCCCCGACGGCGGCATCGAGTGGTCGCACGGCGTCCAGGGGTGGAAGCTTGATGGTGGATGCCATGATGACGCCAATGACGCCGGAAGGGGTTCACGTCCGCGGTTCGGTCGGGCGTCTTCCGGTGCTCGTTGACGACTACGCGCGCCGCGTGGTCCCGGCGGTCCTCGAGCAGCACCCCCGCGTCTCGGTGGCCTCGCCGCTGGGTGTGTGGCTGTTACTGGCGGCCTGCGCCGGGGCGGCGGAAGGTCCCGAGCGGACTTCGCTCGAGGAGGCGTTGGGGTGTTCGGGCGTTTCGGCGGGCGCGATGCTGGCTGACTTCATGGCGGCGCCGCCCCCGGCGCTGAAGGCGGCGGTCGCGGTGTGGGTCCGCGCGCGCGATGCGACGGATGCGCTGGCCGACTGGGTGCGTGGCCTGCCGCCAAGCGTTCAGTCGGGCTTCATGCCCACGCAGGCGGAGGCCGACGCGTGGGCCGCGCACGAGACGCTGGGGCTGATCAAGTCGTTCCCGGTTGCGATCGACGAGCTCACGCGCGTCGTGCTCGCGTCTGCGCTGGCGACCCGGGTGTCGTGGGAGGTGCCGTTCGGCGTGGTGGCCGCTCGCGCGCACCTGGGACCTGGCAGTCCCTGGCGAGGCCGCGTCGAGCGCCTGCTCTGGGACGGCCTGGGGCGGGGAGGGGAGCGGGCGATGATCGCCCGGACCGCGGCGGCGGGGGTGGTCGCGGTCCATTGCGCGGTGGCCCGGGAGGAGCTCACCGTGGTCTCGGTGTCCGCGGAGCCCGGCCTTGAGCGGGCGGCGGTGCTCGCCGCCGCCCACGAGGTCGCGTCTGCGGCCGTTGCAGCGGGTGACGACTGGAGCACGCTCGCCTGCTCCCTCTACGACCTGCCCCTCGGATCGGGGCATTCCTGGGACATCTCCGAGGAACACGTGCCGGGCTACGTCAAGGAGGCGCCGCTGGAGCGGATCGCCGGCGCCGCGCTGCCAGCGTGGAGCGTGCGCGGCGATCTCAACCTGCTGGGGTCAGTGCGCTTCGGGACCCGCCCGGCCCTCGAGACCCTGCGCCGGCTGATCGGCCCCAGGCCCGACGATGAGTGTCAGGCGGTCCAGACCGCCGTCGCGTCCTTCACCCGCTATGGCTTCGAGGCGGCCGCGGTGACGGCGATCGCGGTCCGTGCCAGCGCCGTCCGCCTGCCGGTCGCGCGCACGCTCCAGCGCAGCGCTGTCCTGCGCTTTGACCATCCCTATGCCGCGGTGGCGATCGCCGGCCGGCCGCCCTCGCCCGGCCGGGCGTCCTCTCCGGGCACCTCGCCGGGGCAGCCGTCGGGGTTCCCCGGCTTGCCGCTGTTCAGCGTCTGGGTGCACGAACCCCAGGAGCCCGAGGACCGCCCGCCGTCCGCCTGACTCGTCCGCGCTCGCTGTTCCGGAGCCCTAGAATCGCCCGACACGCGGACGTAGCTCAGTTGGTAGAGCGTCGGCTTCCCAAGCCGCGAGACCGCCCACGACGCCCGACGACGACCGGCGACGCAAGGCGGCGAAACCCCCACGGTTACTGGGGATCCGGGCTGTCGACGCCCGCAGTTGCACGGATCGCGACCGGCACGAGATCGCGACGTAGTGGCGTTTTAATGGCGTCGCATTTCGTTTGGACCTAGGCGCCGGATCGCTGCGACGATCCAGGCATGGAGTTCAAGTACGTAGGCGAATCGTTGGCGGCGTTGGTGACCCGCGAGACGTTCGAGGCGACCGACCGGCTGCTGGACGACCTCAGCCGGTCGGCGCAACTCACGATGTACGACACGGCGCGCGAGCTGACGCCGACCCGCACCGGCCGGATGCGCAATGCGTGGCTGGCCCAGCCGACCAGCCACCGCGACAACATCCGCGAAGCCCGGATCTCGAACGACGACCCGGTCGCGCCGCTGATCAACTACTGAACGGAGGCACACCGGATCGAGGCGGAGCACGGGAAGGCCCTCGCAACGCCCGCCGGTCCTCGCCGCGCGGTCGACGTTTCGGGCGTGCAGCCCAGACACATGATCGAGCACGCCGCCGAAGCCGCAGCCCGGACGATCTCGGAGTCAAGCCTGTCTGCCCGGGAGCGCTGGCGGAGCGAGGTCGAGGCGTCGATCGAGATGAGCAAGCGGAGGATCCGATAATGGTCGCCCGCGCCTGCCTGACCTGCGGACGGCTGAACACCGGCGGCGCGAGCTACTGCGCCCGGCACAACCCAGAACGCCAACGCAAGCGGACCACACCCGGCCGCACCTCGACGCGACAAGCAGGCTTCCGCGACGCCGTCCTACGCCACGCCAACCACCAATGCGAATGGGTCGAGAACGGCATCCGATGCCAGCGGAGCGACCACCTCCAAGCGCACCACCTCACGCCGCTGATCCAAACGCTGAGCTTCGACCCTGCCGACGGGGTTGCGTTGTGTCCGCCTCACCACGCGCGCGCCGAGCGCGCCCTCAGCGATGTTGCCTGACGCGAGCCTCGGCGAGCTACACACGCTGTGGCCCGAGATCATCCGCGACCTGGAGTCCGTCAGCGACCTCATGCCCGAGCACGTCGCCGAATCAATCGCCGCCGACTTCGCTGCCGTCCGCGACGAACTGCTCCGACGCGACCGGATCACCCGCCAGGCGAGCCAGCAGTGCCCCAACCACGACGGGTCGATGCTGTGGCTCGCGCCATACGAGCCACCGCCAGACCTCCTAGCCCGGCAATGCTTCTTGGCGTAACCCGACCGAGGAGCACGCCGATGCACTCGGGGCGGTCGACGTGCGCTAGCGCTCGGTGATCACGCAGGCCCAGATGTCCCTGTGGCCCCTCGCATTACCTTGGGTCGTGACCGTGATCTTCATGAGCGTCGAGCCCGGCGGGCAGCTCATGGTTCCGGCTGGACCCGGCGGGCCCGCCGGTCCTGGCGGTCCTGCTGGTCCGCGTGGCCCCGTCGCGCCCGTCGCGCCCGTGTCGCCCTTGGAGCCCTTGTCGCCCGTGTCGCCCTTGGAGCCCTTGTCGCCCTTCGCACCCTTCGGTCCGCGAGCACCCTTGTCGCCCTTCGCACCCTTCGGTCCGCGAGCACCCTTGTCGCCCTTCGGACCGGCCGGTCCTCGTGGGCCACGCGCACCCGTGTCGCCCTTGGCACCTTTCGGACCCGCTGGCCCTGCTGGCCCTGGCGCTCCGGTCGCACCGGTCGCGCCGGTCGCACCCATCACGCCTGGCTCACCCGTCTGGCCTGGCGGACCGACAGGCCCTGCTGGCCCTGCTGGCCCTGGCGGTCCGGGTGATCCAGCACCCGTGCCTGCCGGACCTTGCGGACCCGCTGGCCCCGCCGGTCCGGCTGGCCCCTGAGCGCCAGGGATGCCGCGTTCACCAACCGGCCCTTGCGGCCCCGGAGTGGTGGCAACCGGGTAGAGCGCGAGCTTGAGCGGCTTCTGACCCTTCGCGCACGCCATCTTGAGCCGCGTGTTGAGATCGCCGATGCTCTCGATCCCGCCCGTGCGCTGCACACACGCGGGCACGAACTTCGCAGAGTCATTCTGGGCCCCGGCGACGCCGACCGAGACGAGCAGTGCGGTCAGCGCCGCAACGATGGCGTTCCTCACGCCCGCAAGCGTACGACGTGACGCTAGGCCGCGTCCACCCGAAGGCCTGCGACAGCGTTCTCGACGCGCTGCTTCATGTCGCGCTGGCCGTGCAGGTAGCCGCGGCGGAACTCCGCGAGCGAGAGGCTCTCGATCATCTTTTTGCCGCCACTCCACAGCACGCGCAAGCTAGGTCGCTGAGCAAAAACGTGAGCTTACAGCCAGGTCTGCTAGCACGCCAGAGCTTACTTCGGCGGGCTGGTGCTCCAGTCGGTCGAGTGCCATCAGGACGCCGACGATCCCGTCGTTGTTTCGGCCCTTGCGCTTGTCCAGGCGAGGGCCGCGCCGGGTGTCGCGGAGCATCGAGCCTTCGACGTGCTCGTTGAGCTTGGCGTGGTTGCCGTGGACGATCCCGCCTGCGTTGACCACGCGGATGAGCCGCTCGGTCGCTGGGCAGACGCGGCTGTCGAACTGTGGCCATTCAGACACGGTCAGCCCGCGCTGCTCCCATCGCTCTGAGAGCAGCCCGACGACGTGCCAAGGATCCGCGGTCACCTCCCGGATCGTGTACGTCTGGGCTAGCTCGCCGACGATGTCGTCGATCGCCTGCGCTGAGCCGGTGCCTTCGATGATCTCGACGCCGACGTGGTGTCGGTCGTTCATCCAGACGACGGCGGCGTCTGACGCGCCTTTGCTGGCGTCGACGGCGACGACGATCTGCTCGCCCGGCTCGAAGTCGGTCTCGCCCGCGCAGGCTTGGCAGGCGCCCGCCGCGAACAGGGCCGCCTCGGTCTGTACCCACTGCCCGAGGTGGTAGCGGCGGTACGCGGCTTCGGGCAGCGCGGCGCGCTGGGAGCGGAGCGCCTGGGCGGTCAGCCAGCTCGCGGGGTTCGCGCTCTTGGCGACGCGATCTGAGGCGATCTGGGCGTCGTCGGGCGCGGACCATTCCAACATGCTGATGCTGCCGCCGGTGGCCTCTGTGAGCGCCCCGCGGCGGCGCACAGTGGGCGAGGCGAGCGCGCGCGCCCGGAGTTTGCCGAGCGGGCTGTCGGCGCCGACACCGGCGGTTGAGATGACGATCATTTTCGCGCCGGGACGTTTCGCCATGGCGGTCCGGAGCGCGAGATAGACGGCGTCGTCGGAGAAGGCGTGCAGCTCGTCGACGCAGGCGAGCGTTGGACTCAATCCGTGCAGCTTTGGGGCGTCTGAGGCGAGCACGCGGAGGTGGCCGCCGTCGGGCGTGCGGAGTTCGAGGTGCCGGACGATCACCTGCTCCGCGACGGCCGGGTGCACCGCGAAGTCGCGGGCGAACTCGTAGATGATCCGGGCCTGCTCGCGACTCGCGGCGGCGACGTAGATGGCGGCGCGGGGCGTGGTGAGCAGGTGCCAGACGGTCAGGCAGCCGACGAGGCAGCTCTTGCCGTTGCCGCGTGGCAGGAGCACGAGCGACTCGTCGGCTCCAAGGATCGTGCGCGCGATCTTGCGCTGGTAGGGCTCCAGGTCGAGGCCGACGTCGGCGGCGAAGTCTGCGAAGCCTCGGACGCCGGTGCGGATCACCTGGCCATCATCCCGCCAAATCTGTTTGGGGCTCCACGCGAATCTGGCCCGAAGCTGTGCGTGTGCGCCTGTTTCGACGCGGTGAGCCCGAAGCCCGAGCCTTGACTCGCGAGAGCTTGCCGCCGAGCATGCTGCCGGAGGTCTCGGTCGGCGAGCCGGTGTCGCGCCGGTCGGCGGTCGGGATCAGCGCGGTGTACGCCTGCTGCCGGGTGCTCACGGACTCGGCGTTGCTGTGCCCGCTGCGGATCTACCGGCGGCTGGCGGACGGGTCGCGCCAGCAGGTCGAGTCGGGCAAGCTGTACGACCTGTGGCAGCGTCCGGCGCCTGCCGTGACCGGTCCGGCGTTGACGGCGCGGCTGGTCCAGAGCTTGGCGATCAACGGCGAGGCGATCATCGGGAAGGTCCGCGACCAGGGGCAGATCGTCAGCCTCGAAGCGATCGACCCGTGGCGGGTGACCGTGTCGATCAAGGCGGGCCAGCCGCTGTACCGGTATTCGGCGCCGGACGGCACGCAGTTCGAGAACCTGACGACGTCGGACATCGTGCATGTCGTCGGCGTGGTCGACGGGACCGGGATCCGCGGGCTGTCACCGATCGCGAGTTGCCGCGAGGCGTTCTCGTTGGCGTCGGCGCTGAGCACGAGCGCGAACGCGACGTGGCAGAACCAGGCGACGCCCAGCGGCCTTCTGCGCGTCGCTGCCGGGCCCGCAGCGAACATGGCCACGATCCTCGCGCTGAAGTTCGACGGGGTCGCGGCCGTGTCGCCGACGAGCGCCTGGTTACATCGCCCGCAACCCAGCATCTGACATCGGCTCCAACCCGCAGCCGCGCGGCGACGAGATCCGCCCGTTCGACCGCGAGCAGCTCGACGCGATCGTCGCCGAACTAGCGCCGCGCGACGCTGCGCTCGTGATCTTCGCCGCCGAGACCGGACTCCGCACCAGCGAGTGGGCCGCGATCGAGCGCCGCGACGCCGACCGGCAGAACCCCGCGGTCGCCGTCGCCCGCCGGTTCGCCGGTGGGCGCTCGACGCCGTACCCGAAGACCGCCCGGCGGCGCGTCCCGCTCACGCCCAGGGCGCTCGACGCGCTCGACATGCTGCCGCCACGGCTCGACACGCCGCTGCTGTTCCCGGCCGCCGAAGGCGGACACATCGACCTCGACACCTGGCGTCTACGCGTCTGGTATCCCGCGCTCGACGCCGCCGGGATCGAGCGCCGCGGCCCATATGAGCTACGCCACACGTTCGCGACCGAGGCGCTCGCCGCCGGTGTGTCGATCTTCCGCCTCTCCCGGCTGATGGGCACCTCCGTCGAGATCATCGACCGGCACTACGGGCACCTCGTCCGCGACGACGAGGACCACGTCCGCGACCTGCTGGCGGCGCGAAGTGGCGTTTTAGTGGCGTCGGCCGAGCGCGGCGGAGCCTGAATCCGTAGCATTGGCGGGGCATCGCGGACGTAGCTCAGTTGGTAGAGCGTCGGCTTCCCAAGCCGGATGTCGCGGGTTCGAATCCCGTCGTCCGCTTTCAAGAAAATCCGCGCGGACCGCGTTTGAGCACGAGGGGACGCATTCGGGCTGTGCCCGTGCAACTGACCGGCAAGCCGCAAGACCCTTTCCCAGCCACGGTCCGGCCGAACCGGGCAGACATGCCGGACCCTCAGCAAGGAAGCCACTGCATCTAGCGAGCTTCCGGCCTTGACAACGGCGCGGTGGCCGAGCGCATGATCGGCCGCATCCCCCCGAAACCTTGTCCGTTGCCTGACTCTGGGCTTTCGTCCAGAATGGGCTCTTGTAGTCTGCCGGGCACATGTCGTAGGACGGCCGTGCTGGCCTCGAGGAGCGGAAGGAGGTGATCGGTTTGCGAAAGTCACGTGGTCGCCTGACGGAGCCTTTGGTCCGCGAGAACGGGATGCTTCGCCCCGCGGGTTGGGACGAGGCGCTTGATGTCGCGGCGCAGGGACTCGCCCGTGCCCGGGCGCAGGATGCGACGCGCTCGTTTGGCATGTTCAGCTGCTCGAAGGCGTCGAACGAGGCCAATTTCCTGGCTCAGAAGTTCGTGCGTTCCGTGATGGGGTCGAACAACATCGACTCCTGCAACCGCACTTGACACGCTCCCAGCGTCGTCGGTCTGGCGACGGTGTTTGGTGCGGGCGGCGGTACGTCGTCCTATAGAGAGATCGCGGAAACGGATCTGCTGATCCTGTGGGGATCTAACGCGCGCGAGACCCACCCGATCATGTTCCATCACATGCTCAAGGGCGTGCACCGTGGTGCTGCTCTCTACGTGATCGATCCGCGCCGCACCGGCTCGGCCCAGTGGGCGGACACGTGGCTGGGACTCGATGTGGGGACCGATATCGCGCTCGCGAACACGATCGGCCGCGAGATCATTCACGCCGGGCTGGTCAACGAGACGTTCGTGAAGCGCGCGACGAGCGGCTTTGACGACTATCGTGCAGCGGTGGAGCGCTGGACGCTGGAGGAGGGCGAGCGCGTGACGGGCGTTCCCGCCCAGACGATTCGCGAGCTTGCGCACGCATATGCCCGCGCGGACCGGGCGATTCTGTGCTGGACGCTGGGGATCACCGAGCACGTGACCGCCGTGGACAACGTGTTGTCGCTGATCAACCTGGCGCTGCTGACCGGCCATGTCGGACGCTACGGCTCGGGTCTGAACCCGTTGCGCGGCCAGAACAACGTGCAGGGCGGCGGCGACATGGGCGCCATCCCGAACAAGCTGCCGGGCTTCCAGGACGTGCAGGACGATCTGGAGGCACGTGCGCGGTTTGAGGCCGCGTGGGGGGTCAAGCTGCCGCCGAAGCAGGGCTGGCATCTGTCGCAGATGTTCGAGGCAATGGAGCGCGGCGAGCTGCGGACGTTGTACGTGATGGGCGAGAACCCGGCGCAATCAGAGGCGGACTCCAAGAAGGCGCTGGAAGTGCTCGAAGGGCTCGACTGCCTGATCGCCCAGGACATCTTGATGACCAGGACCTGCGAGATGGCCGATGTCGTGCTGCCGGCGTCGGCCTCGTGGTGCGAGGCCGACGGGGGAACCGTTACCAACAGCGAGCGGCGCGTGCAGCGGATGCGCAAGGCGATCGACCCGCCGGGACAGGCGCGTGACGATCACTGGATCATCGGTGAACTCGCGCGGCGGCTGGGACACGATTGGGGGCAGCCCACACTCGAACAGGCGTGGGACGAGCTGCGGTCTCTGAGCCCGATGCACCGCGGGATGAGCTACCCGCGGCTGGAGGAGCTGGGCGGGATCCAGTGGCCGTGCCCCAGCGAGGACCACCCCGGCTCGCTGTTCCTGCATGGGCGGCTGTGGGCGGAGCCGGTTGAGGGTCCGCGGGCGCCGTTCTCGGTGACGGAATGGATGCCGCCGATCGACCCGCTCGATGACGAGTTCCCGATCAGGCTGACGACCGGGCGACGGCTTGACTCGTATAACACCGGCGTGCAGTCGAACCTGTACAGCTCGCCGCTACGCCGCGGCGAGACGCTCGACCTCTGCGCGTCTGACGCTCAGGAGCTGGGGGTGGAGCCAGGGGAAGTGGTGCTGGTCACGTCGCGTCGCGGGTCAATCGAGGCGCCGGTGCGGCTCGATCCGGGGCTTCGCCCGGGGCTGGCGTTCATGACGTTCCACTTCCCGGACGACATCGATGTCAACACCTTGACGATCGACACCCCTGATCCGAAGTCGGGGACGGCGGAGTTCAAAGCCACGGCGGTCCGGGTGGAGAAGCGCAATGGACGCTCGAGCGAGGCGGCGGGGCTGGCCCACGGCGAGGCCGGCGTCTAGATGGACGTCCGCCTCCTGGACGCCGAGCCGACCGAGGCCGAGCGCGACGCGGTCGACGCGTTCCTAGGCCCGCCCGTGTCAAGCTGGGTCGGGGCTGACGCCGTCGAGAATGGACACTCCGCGCACGGCGGGCATGCCGCGCGCGCCGGGCGCCATCAGTTGCTGCCGGCGCTGCACTCCCTGCACGAGCGCACCGGATGGGTCAGCCCCGGTGCGCTGAACTACATCGCGCGGCGGCTGACGATCCCGCCCGCGGATGTGTACGGGGTCGCGACCTTCTACGCACTGTTCTCGGTCGAGCCGCGCGCCCCCCGTGTCCTGCATGTGTGCAACGACCTCGTGTGCCGTTGCGCGGGCTCGGAGTCGCTGATCGCCGCGCTGGACGAGCATGTCGGCCCGCACGGGTCCGAGCGCGACGGGACGACCTGGCTGCCGAGCCCGTGCCTAGGGCAGTGCGATCGCGCGCCCGCGGCGCTGCTGGTGGAGTCAGGGCAGGAGCCGCTCGAGCGCGAGCTGACCGCGGCGACGACCAAGGAGGTGCTGGCAGCGATCGCCGGGCGGGCCCCGCCACCGCCCCAGTCAGCGGTGCCGCCGCAGGCCGGCTCCGAGACGCTTCGCCTGGTGCGGCGGATCGGCGTGGTCGACCCCGAGAGCCTGGATGACTACCGCGCGGAGGGAGGCTATGCGGCGCTCAGACGCGCCCTTGAGCTCGGTCCCGACGGCGTTATCCGCGAGGTGCTGGACTCCAAGCTGATGGGACGGGGCGGCGCTGCGTTCCCGACGGGCCGCAAGTGGGACGCGGTCGCCCGCCAGCCGCGCCGCCCGCACTACCTGATCTGCAACGCGGACGAGTCCGAGCCGGGGACGTTCAAGGACCGCGTGATCATGGAGGGCGACCCGTTCTCGCTCATCGAGGCGATGACGATCGCCGCCTACGCCACCGGATGCGAGCACGGCTACGTCTACCTCCGGGGCGAGTACCCGCTCGCCCAGCATCGCCTGGAGCATGCGGTTGCGCAGGCACGCGGGCGAGGGCTTCTCGGTCAGGACATCCTCGGTCGCGGGCTGCGGTTCGACATCGAGCTGCGCAAGGGTGCGGGCGCCTACATCTGCGGCGAGGAGACCGCGATTTTCGGGTCGATCGAGGGCTATCGTGGCGAGCCGCGCAATAAGCCGCCGTTCCCGGTCGAGCGGGGATTGTTCGGCCGGCCGACGGTCGTCAACAATGTCGAGACGCTCGTTAACGTGCTGCCGATCCTGCTCGAGGGAGGCGCCGCGTACGCCGCCATCGGCACCGAGCGATCGACCGGACCGAAGCTGTTCTGCGTGTGCGGCAGCGTCGAGCAGCCAGGCGTCTATGAGGTCCCGTTCGGCACGACGCTCCGCGAGCTGCTGGAGCTGGCCGGCGGCGGCCGCGACGGCGCGACGCTGCGGGCGGTGCTGCTCGGCGGCGCCGCGGGTAGCTTCGTCACGCTCGACGGGCTGGACCTGCCGCTGACGTTCGAGGATACGCGGGAGGCGGGCACCACGCTCGGCTCGGGCGTGGTGATGGCGATCGACGATCAGGTGGACCTCGGCGAGATGTTGATGACGATCGCGGGGTTCTTCCGTGATGAGAGCTGCGGGCAGTGCGTCCCGTGCCGCGTGGGGACGGTGCGTCAGGAGGAGGCGCTCGCGCGGCTGGTCTCGGGGCGGACGCGCGGAACGGTCGCCGACGAGCTGGCACTCATCGCCGAGATCGGCGAGGCGATGCGCGACGCGTCGATCTGCGGCCTCGGACAGACGGCCTCATCGGCAATCGAGTCGGCGATCAGCCGGCTCGGGGTTTTCAACGGAGGTGGGAAGTGATCGAGCTGCCCATGGCCATCCACGAGCCTCCGGCGCGGCTCGTGACGCTGACGGTCGACGACCAGCCGGTCGAGGTACCGGAGGGCTCCACAGTCCTCGACGCCTGCAAAAAGCTCCAGATCGACACCCCGACGCTGTGCTACGGCGACACGCTCACCCCGGCGAACGCGTGCCGCATCTGCGTGGTCGAGCTGGAGGGCGCGCGCGCGCTCATCCCCGCGTGCTCGCGGACGGTTGAGCCTGACATGGTCATCCATACCGATTCGCCGCGGGTGCGCCGCAGCCGCAAGATGGTGATCGAATTCCTTGCGTCGTCGGCCGACCTTTCGATCACGCCCTCCGCACAGGGCTATCTCGAGCGCTACGACGCGGATCCCGCGCGCTACGGACCTCCGGCGCCGCCGGACCAGGAGCGCGACCGCAAGTGGGCGGGCCACCACGAACGTCCCGACGGGCAGACCGCCGCCACCGTCCACGGGCCGGCGAAGGTCGACAACGACCTGTATGTGCGTGACTACTCGAAGTGCATCCTCTGTTACAAGTGCGTCGACGCGTGCGGCGAGGAATACCAGAACACGTTCGCGATTACGGTCGCCGGCCGCGGCTTCGACGCCCGCATCTCGACCGAATACGCCAACCCGCTCCCGGACTCCGCGTGCGTGTACTGCGGCAACTGCATCGCCGTCTGCCCCACGGGCGCGCTCATGTTCCGCTCCGAGCACGATCTGCGAGAGTCCGCCGCATGGGACGAGTCGCGCCAGACAGAGACCGACACAATTTGCCCGTATTGCGGTGTCGGGTGCAACCTCACGCTGCACGTCCAGGACAACGAAATCGTGAAGGTCACGTCGCCCGACGACCATGACATCACGCGCGGGAACCTCTGCATCAAGGGCCGCTTCGGCTTCCAGCACGTCACACCCAAGCCAGACCGCGCCGCCACCGTTGACGACTGACCGCGGCGACCGGCTCGCCCCGCGGATGATCGCCACTGTCATCCGCGACGGGGAGCCCGACGCGGTGGCCGTCGAAGAACCGATGGAAATTCGCGTCGACGGCGAGTCGCTCGTTGTCACCATGCGCACCCCCGGCCACGACGAGGAACTCGCACTGGGTTTCCTCTACGGAGAGGGCCTGATCGACGGCCCCCGCACAGCCGGGCTGACCCGGGATCTCGCCGCCAATATCATCGATGTGCAGGGCCCACTGACCCGCGATCCGGGCACTCGGCGCTTCTACACGACCTCGTCGTGCGGTGTCTGCGGCAAAGGCGCGCTCGAGGAGGTCGCCGTTCACGCCCCCCGACCCCAACCCGGGCCGCGGGTCCCGCGCTCGCTGCTCGCCGACCTGCCTGACCGACTCGCCCAACCCGCGTTCGGGCGCACCGGCGGCATGCACGCCACCGGTCTATTCGACGAGGCCGGCGACCTGCTGATCGTCCGCGAGGATGTCGGGCGGCACAACGCGATGGACAAGGTCATCGGCCGCGCCCTGCTCGATGGGCTGCTTCCGCTGGCCGGACGAGTCCTCTGTGTGAGCGGGCGCCTGTCGTTCGAGCTGGTTCAGAAAGCCGCCGTCGCCGGCGCCCCGATCCTCGTCGGAGTCGGAGCACCCAGCTCGCTGGCCATCGAGCTCGCCGCAGATCGCGATATGACCCTGGCCGGGTTCGCGCGGCGCGGCACCATCAACGTCTACACCGACTCAGGCCGCGTCGTCGCCTGATCGGCGACGCCGACGCGATCCACGCGCCGCACACGAGCGACCAGCTAGGCTGGGCGGCGTGTCGACGGCGACGGATGCGCTGACCTCGCTGAGCCATGGCGCGGGCTGTGGCTGCAAGTTGCCTGCGGATGCGTTGCTGCCGATCGTGCGCGGCCTGGGCGCGGTGGCCGATGACCGGCTGCTGGTCGGCTCGGCGACAGCCGACGACGCGGCGGTGTTCCGCCTCACCGACGAGGTCGCGCTGGTCCAGACGATCGATTTTTTCACGCCGATCGTCGACGATCCGTATGACTTCGGTCGGATCGCCGCGGCCAACGCGCTGTCGGACGTGTACGCGATGGGCGGCACGCCGCTGCTCGCGCTGAACGTCGTTGCGTTCCCGCTCGAGCGGCTCGGCGTGGAGGTGCTGGGCGAGATCCTTCGTGGCGGGGGTGATGTCGTGTCCTTGGCGGGCGCCGCGGTGGTCGGGGGCCACTCGATCGACGATCCCGAACCGAAGTACGGGCTTGCCGTCACCGGTCTTGTCCACCCCGACGACGTGTTCACCAACGCTGCGGCAGTCCCCGGCGACGTCCTCGTCTTGACCAAGCCACTGGGTGTCGGCGCGGTGACGACGGCGCAGAAGCGCGGCCTGACCGACGATGTGCGGCTGCTGGACTGCGCGGTGGAGGTGATGGTGACGCTGAACGCGTCCGCGGCGGTTGGCGCCCGTGACGCGGACGCGCACGCCGTGACCGACGTGACCGGCTTCGGTCTGCTCGGCCACCTGCACAACCTGTGTCGAGCCAGCGGAGTCGCCGCGGTGATCGACGGCGATCGCGTGCCGGCGATCGACGGCGTGCTGGACCTCCTGGACGACGCCGACGAACAGGCGGTGTCGGGCGGAAGCCGGCGCAACCGGGACTACGCCGCGACGTTCACGACGTTCGCTGACGGGGTTGCTGTGGCGCGCGAGCGTCTGGTGTGCGACGCGACGACGTCCGGCGGGTTGCTTGTCGCGGTTGCGGAAGACCGCGCCGCGCAGGTGCCCGGCCCGGTCGTGGGACGGGTTGTGGCCGGCGAGCCGGGCACAATCGTCGTGCGGTGAACGACGACGTGGAGCGGCCGGGGCCCGGTGGCCCACCCGGTCTTCAAAACCGGGCGGGGCGCGGCGGTCCGCGCTGGAAGGTTCGACTCCTTCGCCGCTCCGTATGACCGATGAGGCGATCCACGCGCGGGTGCGGGCGCTGCCGTCGGTCGATCGGCTGGCGATCGCAGTGGCACGCGCCGAGCTCGAGGCCAGGCGAGCGCAGCTGCTGGCCGGCGCCGCCGACGACGTCGACCTCGTTGAGCGCGCGCGGGCGCGGCTGGTGCCGCGGCTGCGGCGGGTGCTGAATGCCACTGGGGTCATCCTGCACACGAACCTGGGGCGGGCTCCGCTCGGGCTCGAGGCGCGGGCGGCGGTCGCGCGGGCGGCGTCGGGCTCGTGCAATCTGGAGCTCGACCTGGCCACCGGGCGGCGCGGGTCGCGTCACGACCACGTCGAGAGCCTGCTGACCGAGCTGACCGGTGCGCAGGCCGGAATTGCGGTGAACAACTGCGCGGCAGCCGTGCTCCTGGCCGTGGCGGCACTGGGGGGCGATCGCGAGACGATCGTGTCGCGCGGCCAGCTGATCGAGATCGGCGGCGGGTTCCGCATCCCTGAGGTGATCGCCCAGGCCGGTACGACGTTGGTGGAGGTCGGGACGACGAACCGCACCCGGGTGTCGGATTACGAGCGGGCCATCGGTGAGCGAACGGGCGTCATTCTGCGCGCGCACCCGTCGAACTTCCGGATGCTCGGGTTCGTCGAGGAGGTCCCGATCGAGGCGCTGTGCGCTCTCGGCCCGCCGGTGATCGACGACGTGGGCTCCGGTGTCCTCGCCGACGATGTCGCTTTGCTGTCCGACGAGCCGGGCGTCCGGCGGTCGGTCGCCGCCGGCGCGGCGGTGGTGTCGTTCAGCGGCGACAAGCTGTTGGGTGGCCCCCAGGCCGGGATCCTGGTCGGCGCGCGGGACGCGATCGACGCGTGCCGCAACCACCCGCTGGCGCGTGCGTTGCGGATCGACAAGCTCTCGCTCGCCGCCTTGGAGGCAACGCTTGGCGTGTATCGCGACCCCGCGGCGGCGCGGCGCGCTCTGCCGGTGCTTGCGATGCTCGAGGCCAGCGACGACGAGCTCGCCACCCGCGCCCGGATGTTGGCGCAGGAGACCGGCGGGCGTGTGATCGAGGCCACTGCCCGGGTGGGGGGCGGCGCCCTGCCGCTTGTGGAGCTGTCGGGACCCGCGGTAGCGCTCGAGCCCGGACCGGCTGGCGTCGAAGCCCTCGCCGCCGCGCTGCGCGCCGGCGACCCTGCGGTGGTGGGACGCGTCCGCGCCGGCGAGCTGCTGCTCGACCCGCGGACCCTCAACGACGAGGAGGCCCGATGGGCGGCCAAGCTGGTGATGGCCGCTCGAAGTTGAGCGGCACCCACCCCCCGTTGACGCTCGGGACCGCCGGGCACATCGATCATGGCAAGACGTCGCTCGTCCGGTCGCTCACCGGCGTCGACACCGACCGCTTGGCGGCCGAACGCGAGCGCGGGATGACAATCGAGCTTGGCTACGCGCCGCTGGCGCTACCCGACGGCCGGCACGTGTCGGTGGTCGACGTCCCCGGTCACGAGCGCTTCGTCCGGACGATGGTCGCCGGCGCGTCCGGGATCGACCTGTACCTCATGACGATTGCCGCCGACGACGGCGTGATGCCCCAGACCCTGGAGCACGCGGCCGTGCTCCAGGCCCTCGGCGTCCAAGACGGCGTGGTGGCGATCACGAAGATCGACGCTCGTGACCCAACGGCCGCCGTCGCTGCCGCGCGGCAGCTCCTGCCCACGGCCGAGGTTGTGACCTGCTCCGCCCGGACCGGGGAGGGCATCGCGGACGTCGTCGCCGCGGTCGTCCGCGCGGCGGCGCGCGTGCGGCCCAGGGCCTCGATTGCCGTGCCGGTCGTGCTTCACGCCGACCGGGCGTTCACAATCCGCGGGGCGGGCACGGTGCTCACCGGGACACTCTGGAGCGGCGCGATCGCGCGTGGGGACACTCTGACGCTGGTGCCGGCAGGCCGGTCTGTGAGGGTGCGCGGCGTACACGTCCACGGCGAGCCAGTCGACACGGCCGAGGCCGGCCAGCGGGTCGCGGTGAACCTCGCCGGCGTGGCCGTCGCCTCGGTCTCACGCGGCGACGCGCTCGTCGGTCCCGATTCGCTAGTCCGGGCCACGAGCATCCTCGATGCCGCGCTCGAGTTGCACGGGGCGCCCGCCCCGCCTGCGACCCGAGTCCAGGTTCATCACGGCACCCGCGATGCGCCCGGTCGAATCGTCGCGCTGTCCGAGCGTTACTGGCAGCTGCGCCTGGAAGCGCCACTGCTCGTCGGCGACGGCGACCGAGTGGTCGTCCGCCGGATTGCGCCTCCGGACACGCTCGGGGGCGGGGTCGTGCTGGATGCCGGAGCGCGGCGTCACGGTCCGAGACCGGCCGTAGTGCAGCGGCTGGCCCGAATCGAGCGGGGCGAGGATCCCGACCCCGAGCCCCCCGAGCCCGAGACTGGCTCGATCGCTCCCGAGGTCAGCTCGCCGGCGCCGCCCGGCCCCGACGCCATGGCGCTCGCGGCGCGCCTGCTCGCCGCCGGCCACCAGCCCCCCAGCCGCGCCCAACTTGGCGACGACGCCGCGCACCTCCAGACGCTACGCGATGCCGGGATCGCGGTCCGCATCGGTCGCGACCTCTACGCCCACACCGAGGCGATCGCCAACGTCCGCGAACGCGTCACCGCGATCCTCCGCTCCGAGGGAACCATCACGCTCGGCCGCCTCCGCGACGAGCTTGACACCTCCCGCAAATACGCCCAGGCCCTCCTCGAACACCTCGACGCCGATCGCCTAACCCGACGACTCCCCGACAACAGCCGCGTCCTGCGCCGGCCCTGACCTCCACATCGCCTTGTCACCTCCACACTCGTCACAGCGCCCCAGCCGGACATGCGTCGGTACTCGGCAATCGCCACGTCTCACGATCGACCGCTCTTGACGATGTTTAAGACGCGCGCGCCTCGCGGGCGCGTCGTACCGAAGGAGCCCGTGGGGTTGGGGGGCTTGCGGAGCGCGCCGTATTCGTCACGCCACAGATGAATGTCACGCCGACGGTATCCGGGCTACGAACCGGGCGCCAGTCTGGCTCGCCTCGGCGTTCACATCGCCCCCTGCGGACCGGGCGAGGCGGCGAGACAGCGCAAGCCCGAGTCCAGCGCCATTTGAGCTGGGCGCGGATGAGCCGGGCTCCCGTATGCCGTGCCCAGGTTCGAAGATCGCCTCGTGCTCACCATTGGCGATGCCGGGGCCGTCGTCGTCGATCGCGAAGCGGACGGCCGCCGCGTCCGGCTCGATCGAGATCCGCACCGTGCGCGACGCGTGCCGGCACGCATTCTCGATCAGCGGCGCGAGGATGCGCTCGACCAGGGCCTGCTCGCCCGCGACCGTGAGCGCCTGCGCGGGAGCGACGATCGAGGTTTCGATCCGGTGTGCAGACCCAGGAGTCCTCGATGCGGCGGCAGCCGCGCGCGCGGCCGTTTCGGCGTCGCTGGTCGCGCGGTGTGGATTGAACTCCGCGCGGGCCGCGGCGATCAGTGTGTCGAGGGTCCGGCCCATCTCGCCGGCGCTGTTGATCACCTGTTGGAGCGCGCGGCGGCCGTCGTCGTGCTGCGGCGTATGGCGGAGCGCAAACTGGGCCTGGGCGGCGATGTTGGCGAGCGGCGTTCGCAGCTCGTGCGAGAGCTCGGCCGAGAGGCGCTGCTCGTGGCGCAGGCTGGCCGCGAGGCGGTCGAGGAGCCGGTCTAGCGTCGAGGCGAGCTGCGTCAGTTCGTCGCGGGGCGGGCCGAGGTCGAACCGGCGGTCGAGCTCGCGGTCGCTCCATTCGGCCGCCTGGGTGGTCATCCGGGCGACTGGCCGCAGCGCCCTCGTGATCACGCAGCTGGCGGCCACCCCGGCCGCGATGAGCGCGAGCAGCGCCAGGATCGCCGAGGCGACGAGCGCGGTCCGGCGGGTCTGCTCATATGGCGCGAGCGAGACGCCGGCGAGGACGGTGCCGAGCCGGCGGCCGCCTCTGACGACGGGCAGCGCATACAGACGGGTGTCGGTCGCGGCCACGTCGATTCGTGTGCCGGTCCCTCGGGCCAGCGCGCTCGCGGCAAGGTTGTCGGCGGTCGCGGCCCGGGGGCGCTCGAGTGTGCGGGTGCCTTCGAACACCCAGATCTGGGAGTCGGGCACAGCCTCGTCGGGCGCCTCGCCGAGCGCGATCTGGTCCTGTCCGGTCCGCAGCGCGGCGAGCTCGGCGGCGGCGCGTGCTTGCACGACACCGTTCGCGTCGCCATCGAGCCGATGCCCGAGCGCGAGGTTGAACCCCGCCGTCAAGGCCGCCAGCACCAGCCCAAGGGCGACCAGGACCGACAGCAGCAGCCGCCCGCGGAGCCCGAGCGCTCCGGTCATCCGAGCCGATACCCGAGACCGTGCACCGTCTTGATCGTCGGCGCAGCGGGCAGGTCTCTGAGCTTGCGCCGGATCCTCGCGATGTACACGTCGAGCGTGTTGTCCTGCACGATGGCCCCGAATGGCCACGCGGTCCGGATCAGCTCCTGGCGCGAGATCGCCTTCCCGGGCCGGCCCGCGAGCGCGGCCAGCAGCCGGAACTCGGTCGGCGTCAGTGTCCGCGTGCGTCCATCGCGGGATACGATCAGCTGCGAGGGATCGAGCGCGAGGACGCCATCGCCGCTCGTCTGGGCGGGATTCGGGGCGGCTCGCCGCAGCAGCGCGTGGAGCCGCGCCACGACCTCCTCGATGTCGAACGGCTTTGTGACGTAGTCGTCGCCGCCGGCGCTGAAACCGCTCAACCGATCCGTCAGCGTGTCGCGTGCCGTCAGGAACAGGATCGGTGGGTCGACGCCTCTCGCGCGCAGCGCCTGGCAGAGATCGCGACCGTCCGCGTCGGGTAGGCCGATATCGATCACCAGTGCATCCGGCTGGTGGGCCAGCGCCTCCTCGAGCAGCTCCCGCGCGCTCGCGACCGCGCGGGCGGCGAAGCCCTCGGCTCTGAGGCTTCGGACGAGCACCTCGCGCAACGGCGCGTCGTCCTCGACTATCAGCAGTGTCGGGTCCATCTTCACTGCCCCAAGTATCGCGGGCGCACGAGCGCCCGCCGCGATCTGTTCAGGAGTTCGTCAGGTGCTCTCGACAGGCTCGGCGGATGCTTTCGAAGGCCAAAGGATGTGCAGCCGGTGTGCTCGGCGCAGCGCTGATCGCGAGCGGATGCGGTTCCGCGAGCCACTCTTCTACGCCTGCGCCGGCCAGCGGAACGACGTCGTCCGCAAGTCCGCACGCAGCCGGCGCGACCACCACGACCGCCTCGACGCCCGCCACGGGCCCCGGCGCGCTCTCGGGCGAAGCCCAGTCGGCGGCGACCGGCGACATCCCCGACAACCAGGTGTTCCTCGTATTCCACAACCAAGGCGCCGGCTACTCGATCAAGTACCCGGAGGGGTGGACCCAGCAGGGCAAATCCGGCAACGTCACTTTCAAGGACAAGAACAACCTGGTTCACATCGTTGTCGGCCGGGGCGCCGCGCCGTCGGTGGCGTCCGTCGCCGCGCAGCTGACCGCGCTCTCGCGAACCACGCCGTCGCTCACGTTCACCGCGCCACAGGCAATCCGGATCGGCGCCTCGACGGCGATTAAGGCGAAGTACAGGACGAAGAGCCTGCCGAACCCTGTCACGGGCAGGCGCGTGACACTGATGGTCGATCGCTACGAGCTCGCGCGCAAGGGACGCCTCGCGGTGGTGGATCTCGGCACCCCGGTCGGAGTCGACAACGTCGACGCATACCGGATGATGATCCAGAGCCTGACGCTGGCGGTGAAAGCTCGAGATCGAGCTTGTGGCGCGAACCCGAGCCCGGGCCGAGCACGCTCGACTGGCCGGCGCTCCAGCTCCACGACGTGTTCAAGATCTACCGCTCGGGGCCGGTCGAGACCGTCGCGCTGCGCGGCCTCGAGCTGCGCGTACGGCGCGGCGAGCTGGTTGCCGTGCTCGGGCCGTCCGGGTGTGGCAAGAGCACGATGCTGGCGCTCGCGGCGGCGCTCGACGAACCGTCGGCGGGCGAGGTCCGGGTCGGCAAGCGCTCGCTCCAGCGGCTCGACGAAGACGAGCTCGCGTCCTACCGCGCGCGCGAGATCGCGCTCGTGTTCCAGAGCGACAACCTGTGGCCCGCGCTGTCGGCGCGCGAGAACATCGCCGCCGGCGTTACGGCTAGCCGGGCGCGAGGACCCGATCGCGCTAGCAGATGACGCGCTCGCCGCGTTCGGCCTCCGCGCGCGGGCGACACACCGAGCCGGCGCGCTGTCCGGCGGCGAGCAGCAGCGGGTGGCGATCGCGGCGGCGTACGCCCGGCGTGGCGCCGCTCGTGCTCGCCGACGAGCCAACCGGCGAGCTGGACGCACGCAACGAGCAGATCGTGCTCGAGGCGCTGGCGCGGCTGCGCTCCGAGCGCGAGAGCACGGTAGTCGTCGTCACTCACTCAGAGCCCGTAGCGGCGGCGGCCGATCGCGTCGTCGAGATGCGTGACGGGCGGGTGGTCGTCTGAGCTCGGTAACTGCCGTCGGCGAGCTCGCGAGCTGCCGGGCAGTCAGCGTTGTGCATGGTCGGGCGAAGCGCGCGTGGTCGCGCTCGATGAGGTCGACTTCTCGATCCGACAGGGCGAGCGTGTGTCGCTGTTCGGCCCGTCGGGGTCGGGGAAGACGACGCTCCTTCACGTGCTCGGCGGGCTGGTCGTCCCCGACGCCGGCGAGGTGCGCTGGCGTGGCGCGCCGCTGTCGTCGCTGGATGCGGTGGCGCGAGGCCGCGCACGGTCGGCCGGAATCGCGTTCGTGTTCCAGGGCGCGAACCTGCTGCCGACGTTCACGGCGTTCGAGAACGTCGCGTTCGCCGCGCACGCGGGCCGCGGCGAGGGATCCGATCGGCTCGCGCCCGCTCGAGCTGCTCGAGCTCGTCGGTCTGTCGGCGAAGGCGGAGGCACTGCCGTCCGAACTCTCGGGCGGAGAGGCCCAGCGGGTCGCGCTCGCGCGGGCGCTCGCCCAGCACCCAGCGATGTTGCTGTGCGACGAACCGACCGGCCACCTCGATTCCGATACCGGCGCGCGGGTGCTCGACCTGATCGACGCGGTCCACGCCGAGTTCGGCTTCGCACAGGTCACGGCCACCCATGACGCCGACGTCGCGGCCCGGTTCGAGCGCGCGGTCGGTCTTGCCGACGGGCGCATCACCGGCACGGAGCGTTTCTCGTGATCGCTCCGCTGCGGTTTGCGCTCGCCGGCATCATCCGCGCCCCAGGCCGGACGCTGGTCCGCATAGTGGTGCTCGCCGGCGCCGTCGCGCTGCTCGGCGCGATGCTGCTGTTCGTCGGGCACTCGCTGAAGACGATGACCGGCTCAGCGATCCGCAGTGTGCCGCTGGACTGGCAGGGACCCGTGTCCTCCTACGAGCAGGCGCTGTCCGTTGCCCGCGGCGTTGCCCGCCAGCCTGGGATCGAGCAGGCATCGGCTGCGGCGACCGCGCCGTTCGTAGCGGCCTCGCACACCGGCCCTGGCGGGACGACGAACGCGGGCAGCGGCTCGATCGTCGCCGTGCCCCCGGACTACCTGCGCCACATCGACACGTTCAGGTTCCTGCGCGGCTCGCTGCGCCCCGGGGCGATCGTGCTCGACCAGCAGCTCGCCGCAACGCTCCAGGCGAGGATCGGCGACACCGTTTCGTTCCGAGCCCGCCCGGGCGCGCGTCCACAGCGCTTCCCGGTCTCCGGAGTGGCGCTGATCACTGCGCCGGACGTCGTGTTCCAGCCGCTCAACCCGCTGCTCGGGCCCGCGCCCGCACAGCCGCCGGCGAACGCGGCGATCCTGCCGGTCGCGACGCTGGCGGCGACGCTCGGGCGCCAGCTGCACTCGATCGCGCCCGGCGCCGGTGGCGCGTCGGCGGTCCCCGGGGCGCAGGGCGGCGTGCAATGGCAGGTACAGGTGCAGGTCGACCCGGCTGGGCTCGGCAGCTCGCCCGGACAGGCCTTCACCCGCTCGGGCCAGATCGTCCACCGGGTCGAGCGGACGCTGCCCGGCCAGGTCCAGTTCGTCGACAACCTTTCCGACCAGCTCAACACCGCAACCGGCGACGCGCTGTACGCCGAGACTCTGTACATCATGCTCGCCGTCCCGGGCGCGATCGTCGGGCTCGGGCTCGCGTTCCTGGCGGCGCTCGGGAGCGTCGATCGCGACCGCCATGACCTGTCGCTCCTGCGCGCGCGGGGGGCCTCTCGGCGGTGGCTGGTGATCGCCGCAACGGCCGAGAGCGTGCTGATCGGCGTGATCGCGGGCCTGCTCGGCGCCGGCGTCGCGGTCGCGGCGGTGTCGCTGCTGATCAATGGCGGCGTCGGCCTGACGGCCGCGCGCGCCGGGATCGCGGTCGCCGCGTGTATCGCGGTCGCCGTCGCGGGAGCGCTCGCCGCTCGGATCGGCGCGACCGCCTCGGTCTGGCGTGCGAGCGTCAGCGACAGCCGGCGCGCCGGCCGCCGCGAGGGTAAGCCTCTGTGGCAACGGCTGTACCTCGACTTCGCCGCACTTGCGGGGAGCGGGCTCATCTGGTGGCTGACCGCGAGGACCGGGTTCTCGGCGGTCGTCAACCCGGACTCGAACCCGACGCTGTCGCTCGCCGTCTACATGTTCTTCGCCCCGGCGCTGCTGTGGATCGGCGCAACGCTCTTGCTCATCCGCCTCCGAGGGCGCGCGCTAGCGTGGGCGGCAAAGCGCGCGGGCGGGGGTTCGGCGCGGAGCATGCGCGCGTTCGTGCTCTCAAGCGCGGGGCGTCGCGGACAGGCGATCAACCGCGGGCTCGTCGTCATCGGTCTGCTCCTCGCGTTCGGGGTCGAGCTGAGCATCTTCACCGCCACGTACGACCAGCAGGCCAGCGTCGACGCGGAGTTGACGCTCGGCGCCGATGTCACCGCCATCGCGCCTCCCGGCGTGACAGCGCAACGGGGACTCGAGGCGAAGATCGCAGCCGTCCCAGGCGTTCAGGGCACGACCGCGATGGACCACTCGTACGCGTACGTGGGCCCCGACCTCCAGGACACGTTCGGAGTCGACGTCAACACGATCGCGCGCGGGACGACGCTGCGCGACTCGTATTTCCTCGGCGCCGGCGCCCAGCAGACGCTTGCGCGATTGCGGGCGCGGCCCGACGGGATCCTCGTCTCCAAGGAAACGATCTCCGACTACCAGCTGCGGCTCGGCGACCTGCTCAACCTGCGCGTGCTCGACCACCGGACGGGACGTCTCCGTGTCGTGCACTTCCACGTCGAGGGCGTCGTACAGGAGTTCCCGTCGGCACCGCGCGACTCGTTCATGGTCGCAAACCTCGCATATCTGCAGGCCGCCGACCGGGCCGGCGGCCCGAACGTGGTGCTCGCCAGAGCCGGGAATCCGGCCGTGGCCGCGACGGCCGTCGCGAGGGCAACGGCCGGCGACGGGACGATCGTCAAGAACATCACCCAGCAGACGCAGCAGACCGTCAGCTCGATAACGACCATCGACCTGCGCGGGATCAGCCACATCGAAGAGGTGTTCACGATCGCGCTCGCTGCCGCTGCGATGGCGCTGTTCGTCGCGCTCGCGGTGATCGACCGCCGGCACGAGTTCGCGACGATGGCCGCCGTCGGCGCGTCGCTGCGCAACATCGGAGCGTTCGTGTGGAGCGAGGCAGCGCTGGTGCTTGTCGCGGGGCTCCTGCTCGCCGCCGGCCTCGGCGTGCTCCTGGCGCTGATGCTCGTGGCGATGCTCCAGCACGTGTTCGACCCGCCGCCGGACCAGCTCGCGGTCCCGTGGGCTTACCTCGCCGCGCTCGCCGGCGCGGCGGTGGCGGCGACCGCGCTCGCGGTGGCGATCGCCGGCCGGCAGCTCCGGCGGCTCCCGCTCGGGCGGCTGCTAAGAGAGCAGTGAGGGTTCGTCCGGTGCGCCCGCTCGGCGCGCTGGCTGCGGTTTCGGCCAGCGCCGTACTGTTGGGTCTCGGGGGCTGTGGGATGGCGTCCAAGCGACTACCTCGTATCGCGCCCATGGTTGATCGTGCGGCGGTCGTAGCGGCGAGCGGCCGGCGGGTGATCACGATCGGCCATTCCGTCCGCGGTCGCTCGATCCGGGCGGTACTGGTCGGAGACCCGCGCGCCCGGCGCGCGGTGCTCGTCGTCGGGTGCATCCACGGAAACGAGCAGGCGGGGATCGCGATCGCGAAGCTGCTGGCTGCGGGCTCGCCCGTTCCCGGCGTGGCGTTGTGGATCGTGCCGGTGCTGAACCCCGACGGCGCCGCCGCCGACACGCGCCAAAACGCCGACGGGGTCGACCTGAACCGCAACTTCCCTTACCGATGGCGACCACTCGGCACCCGCGGCTACCTTCAGTACTCGGGGCCGCACGCACTGTCGGAGCCCGAGTCGCGGGCCGCCCAGAGGTTCATCCTCCGTATCAGGCCGCAGATCACGGTCTGGTTCCACCAGCCGCTCGGCCTCGTCGACCTGTCGGGCGGCAGCGCCAGCCTGGAGCGCGAATTCGCCAGGCTGGTCGGACTAAGCGTGACGCGGCTGCTCCGCTATCCCGGCAGCGCCGTCGGGTGGGAGAACCACGCCCTGCCCGGCACGACCGCGTTCGTCGTCGAACTGCCGCCGGGTCGCCCATCGACACGCGACGCTGCCCGATACGCCTCCGCAGCGGTCGACCTCGTCAACACGTCTGGTCACCCGGCCAACCCTCGGGCCACACAGGCGGGCCACAGGCATCGTCACGCTTGAACCGGCGCGCCGATGACTTCTTCTCAGCAGCGCGGTTGGCGCGCCGTGAGCGCACTCGCGGGCGGGCGCGACCGCGACTCCGTGTGTAGGGCAACGCTCAGGGTCCTGGTGGAACCGGTTGCGGATGGGTCCGTGGGTGGGGGACGACGACGTTCATCACCCGGACCCGCCTGCTGCCCGCTGGGCGCTGTGCGCGTAATGCCCGCCCCCGGAGCGGCTCGAGCACCGCTGCGAGCTCGCGTGAGACCCGCTCGGCCTCCTCGGCGGTGAGCCAGAGGTCGGCGTTGCTGAGTGCGGCGTTGCGCCACTGCTCGGGCTCGGCGTGCTCGCCGGCCGCGAATGCGAGGCCCAATGCCCGGGTCGTGTCGAAGTAGGCAGCCGCGACGGCGGACGCGGCCGACGCACCGGCCGGCGTTGAGCTATCCAGATCGACGGTCGTACGGCGTCCGGTCGCCCGCCACGGGCGCTCTCGGCGGTCGGCCCGTGGGGGTGCGGGTTCGGCGAAGCCGTAGCGCTCCAGGAGCTTGAGGTGGTACGCCGTCGCGCTCGGACTGAGCTCGGTCAGCTGCGCGCATTGGGTGGCGGTCAGCTCCTCGCCTGTCGCCAGGGCATTGATGATGGCCAACCGCGCGGGATGCGCGAGGGCACGGATGCTTCGGGGGTTGTTTACGCGAAGCGGCGGGTCGTCTTTCGGTGAGGCCGGCGGGGCGTGGTCCTCGGACATCGATGGCCGAGCCTACCGCTTGACCACGAGATCTTCAGCAAATACTGTTCAATGTATGCTGAACATCGAAGACGGAGGGGATATGGCCACGGCGTTGAGACCGATCGAAGTCCGGACAGCAGCGATAGATGCCGTCCCGCAGGTAGCGGGGGTGCTGGCCGACGCGCTCAGCAACGACCCCGTGTACACGTGGCTCCTGTCGGGCGGTCGGCGGCTCCAGGCCCGGCTTCGAAGGTTGTTTGCGGCTGAGCTGGAGCAGTACGTACTGCCGAACGGGACCGTGTGGACGACTCCCGGGTATGACGGCGCGGTGACCGAGCTGCCACCGGGCGCCTGGGAGATGCCGTTGTCCTTTACAGGGAAGGAGGCGCTCGAGTGGATACGGGCGGTCGGGACGCGACTGGGGCGCGCGGGCAGAGCGCATCGCGCGATGGAGGAGCGACACCTCCGTGAGCCCCACTTCTACGTCCGGACGGTCGGGGTGCGGACCGCGCTCCAGGGACAGGGCGTGGGATCGGCGCTCATGCAGCCGACGCTGCAGAGAGCCGATTCCGCCGGGCTGGCGACCTACATCGAGGCCAGCAGCGAGCGCAGCGCGGCACTGTACGAGCGGCTCGGGTTCGTGCACATCGACGTGCTCGAGCTGCCAGAAGGCGGACCGCCGGTTTGGCGGATGCGTAGGCCTCCGGCACGCCCATCGCGCCCCGGGACCTGAGCTGACCTCGGCCGAACGAAGGTGTCCTTCTTCGCGCCGGTGATGTGCCGGACAGCGCGCTTACTCGTCGTCGAGCACGCTCAGTTCGCCAGACCGGCGAGCAACCGGCGGGTGGTGGCGTTGAACTTCGTGAGATCACCGTAGGGACGGGTCACGAGCACGGCTCCTTCGAGCGTCGAGAGGATGCTCTGAGCCACGTCGGCTGCGGATCCGCTGAAGGCCAGCGTCTTTTCCGCCTGTCCCTGGGTGAGCACGCCGGCTAGCCACTGCTGGTTCTCGTCGAAGAAGCCGATCACCGCGCGCCGCATTGGCTCAGACAGGGTCTGGTACTCGGCGGCGAGCACGCCGCACATGCACATCCGCTTGCCCTCGAGCACGCCGGCGTAGAGGTCCGCGTAGGCCTCGAGCTTGTCGCGCGCGCCGGGCACCTGTCGGTCGATGCGGTCCAGCGCGTCGCCGAACCGTCCGGCGTAGCGGGTGATCATTGCATAGCCGAGCTCCGCCTTGCCGCGAAAGTGGTAGTGCAGGCTCGCCGTGGTGATGCCGAGTTCCTTGGCGATGTCGGCGTAGCTGAAGCTGTTGAAGCCGCGCGTCTGCACAAGTACCTCGGCGACGTCGAGGATCCGCTCCGCGGTGTGGCGCTCCCGTTTTCTTTGCTGGATTGCCATGACGAGGCTTGACATCTTACCTACTAGAAGGTAAGTTCGCCGTCATGGCACTTACCTATTAGTAGATGGGGTCTTCGGCTGGCTGGCGGCCGCGGGCGACCGGTCGCGAAGACCCGGAAAGGGAAGGGGCTCCCATGTCTGTTCAGGGCGTACATCAGACCGAGCACAAGAGCTTCGGTGATCCCGACGAAACGCGCGAGTTCCCGCATGGCAGAGCCGAGATCCTGTCGATCGGCGACTCGCAGATAGGCAGGATGACGTTCGCGCCCGGTTGGCGGTGGTCAAACGACGTCAAACCGATCGCGGGTACCGCGAGCTGCGAGGCACCGCACTTTCAGTACCACGTGAGCGGCCGGCTGGCCATCCGGATGGATGACGGCACCGAGATGGTGGCCGAGCCCGGCGACATCACCTCGCTGCCGAGTGGCCACGACGCCTGGGTTGTCGGCGAGGAGCCCGTGGTGGTCGTCGACTGGTACGGCGCCAGCAACTACGCCAAGGCGAGCTCATGAGCGCCGGAGCAGGCGCGCCAATGGCGCCAGGCCAGGGCTACGTGATCGCGCACCGCGACGAGCTCGAGAAGACGGGGAACTGGACGCTCGTGCGGCGCTCGCTTGGCTGCCGCTCGTTCGGAGTCAATCTCGTCGAGATCCCGCCGGGCGAGTCGATCCCGGAGCACGATGAGACGCCACGCGACCAGGAGGAGCTGTTCCTGGTCATCTCCGGCACGCCGGTGTTGGTCATCGATGGAGAGGACCATCCCACCCGGCCGGGCACGTTCGCGCGGCTCGATCCTCCCCACCGCCGCACGGTCCGCAATGACAGCTCGGAGCCTTCCTCGGTGCTGATCGTCTCAGCGCCCACAACCAGCGGCTTTGCGCCGATGGAGTGGGCGTGACGTCGTTTCCTACGGTGCGGCTCGCGGCCATCCAGGCGACTCCGGTCATCCTCGACGCCGAGGCGTGCGTCGACAAGGCGCAGCGGTTGCTCAACGAGGCGGCGGATCGCGGTGCCGAGCTTGCGGTCCTGCCCGAATGCTTCATCCCGCTATATCCGTCAAACGCGTGGGCACGCGGAGCGGCCAGCTTCGGTGGGTGGGATGAGCTGTGGGAGCGGCTCTGGGCAAATTCGGTCGACGTCCCGGGGCCTCTCCTGGATCGGCTCATCGAGGTGTGCCGGGAGCGCGAGCTGTTCTGTGTGATCGGCGTCAACGAGCGCGAAGCCGAGCGCCCGGGGACGATCTACAACACGATGGTGTACCTGGGGCCGTCGGGGGTGCTGGCGCGGCATCGCAAGCTGATGCCGACACACCACGAGCGGCTGTTCCACGGGATCGGAGCCGGCGACGACCTGTCGGTCGTCAGCGCGGCCGATGCGCGGGTCGGCGGACTCATCTGCTGGGAGAACAGGATGCCCATGGCGCGCTACCGGTTGTACCGCGAGGGCCCGCAGATCTGGGTTGCCCCGACCGCCGACGACAGCGATGGCTGGCTGGCGTCGATGCGGCACATCGCGATCGAATCGGGCGCCTTCGTGGTATCGGTCCCGCAGTTCATCCCTGCCGCTGCATTCCCAAAGGACTTCCCGGTGCCGCTCCCTCCCGACAAGGACGTGTTCGGCCGCGGCGGCGCTGCGGTGATCGAACCCTCCTCGGGGGATGTCATCGCTGGGCCTCTGTACGGCCAGGAGGGCCTCGTCGAGGCTGAGTGTGACCTGCGCTGCAGCCTGCACGCGAAGCGATTGTTCGACGCGGTGGGCCACTACAGCCGCGAGGACGTGCTCGGACACGAGACCATCGAACTGACGGAGGCGCTCGAATGAGCTCCTCTTACCGAGAGGGATCACGCGCGCTGCAGGATCGCTTCGACACGCGTCGGCTGGCTGACCGCCTCGATCAGAAGTTCCTCTCACACCCGGTGATCGACGCCGATGACCGGGCCTTCATCGAGCGGATGGACATGTTCTTCCTCGCCACGGCGGACGCCGAAGGGCGCCCCCAGTGCTCGTACAAGGGCGGCGACCCCGGCTTCGTCCGGGTGCTCGACGAGCACACGATCGCGTTCGCGAACTACGACGGCAACGGCATGTACCTGTCGATGGGTAACCTCCTCGACAACCCCCACGTCGGACTGTTGTTCATCGACTTCACCGCCGCCCGTCCGTCCCGGCTGCGGCTCAACGGGAACGCCAGCATCGACGCATCGGATGGGCTGATCGACGATTACCCCGGCGCTCAGTTCATCGTCACGGTCCACGCCACCCAGGTGTTCCCGAACTGCCCGCGTTACATCCATCGGATGGCGTTGATCGAGCGCTCACGGTTCGTTCCCCGCGCCGATCGCGAGACACCGATCCCCGACTGGAAACGCTCCCACTGGGCGTGCGACGTACTACCGCACGGTGACCCGGCCCGGACGAACCAGCACGATTAGTCAGCGGGTCGCTCCGGCGCGCGAACGATGGCGTTCGCCGCAGGGCTGCTTGTCGCCGGCGTCCAGCATCTCGCACCAAAGGGCGGTTCGGATAGCGTGACGCCCGAATGGGGTCGCTGACTGATTTCGCCGCTGACGTGATCGTTGTGGGCGCCGGCTCGGCGGGCTGCGCACTGGCTCGCCGGCTCGTCGACCGTGACGTTGCGGTGTTGCTCCTGGAGGCGGGCGGGCCCGACGAGAACCCGGCCATCCACGAGCCCGCGCGGGTGCACGAGCTGTGGCTGTCCCCCGAGGACTGGGCCTACTACACGGTCCCGCAGCCGCGCGCGGCTGGCCGCCGTCTCCACCTGCCCCGCGGCCGGGTGCTGGGCGGGTCAAGCTGTCTCAACGGCATGGTGCATGTCCGCGGCGCCCGGTCGGACTACGCCGAATGGGTCCGGCTCGGCGCGGAGGGCTGGGGGTGGGACGACGTCCTGCCCATCTTCCTGCGGATGGAGGACTTCGACGGCGGCGCGTCCGAGCTGCACGGCGTCGGCGGCCCCACCTCCGTCGTCAGCCGCTACGCCCTGGCGCCGGTCCACGAGGCGATCATCGCGGCGGCGCAGGAGGTCGGCATCGCCCGCAACGATGATTACAACTCCGGCGACCTGGACGGCGTCGCGCAGGTGCAGCTCACCATCCGCGACGGCCGGCGTGACAGCGCCGCCGCCGCCTACCTACGGCCGGTCATCAACGCGCCCAACCTACGGGTCGTCACCTGGGCGGCGGCGCGCCGACTGCTGCTGGAAGGCGCCCGCTGCGTCGGGGTGGAATGGGAGCGCTGCGGCCGCCTACACACCGCACGGGCGGGGTCCGACGTGGTGGTCAGCGCGGGGGCGATCGCGTCGCCGAAGCTGCTCCTGCTGTCCGGGATCGGGCCGGCGCCGGAGGTGGCCGAGCACGGCATCGACGTTGTCCTCGACCTGCCAGGCGTGGGGCGCAACCTCCACGACCACCTCCTATCGCCGTCGATCCACGCGGCGGAGCGGACGATCGATCCGCCGGCGCCCGGACTGTCGCCGATCCAGACGCACCTGTGGTGGCGCAGCCGCCGGGATCTGCCGGGGCCCGACACGCAGCCGGTCCACTTCAGCGTCCCGCTCTACGAGCAGTGGATGCAAGGGCCGCCGAACGGCTTCACCCTGCTGGGCGGAATGGTCCGCCCCCAGAGCCGCGGCTCGATCCGGCTCAGCGGCCCCGACCCGGACGACCCGCTGCTGATCGATCTCAACGCGTTCGAGGTTCCCGCCGACCTGGAGAGCCTGGAGGCCTCGCTCACCCAGGTGCGCGAGATGGCAGCGGCGGCACCGCTGCGCGAGGAGTGGGGCGCCCGCGAGGTCTACCCCGGGCCCGAGGTGCGCACGCCGACCCAGGTGCGGGACTACGTACGCCGGACCGCCATCACCTACCACCACCAGGTCGGGACCTGCCGGATGGGAGTCGACCCCGACGCCGTCGTCGATCCTCGCCTGCGCGTGCACGGGATCGACGGGTTGCGTGTGGCCGATGCATCGGTCATGCCGGTCGTCACCTCCGGCAACACCAACGCCCCCAGCCTGATGATCGGCGAGCGCGCCGCCGACTTCATCGCCGGCGGCTCATAGGGCGCGGCACGGACCGCGCGCGTCGCTCGCCTCGCCTGAGCGTCCCCATACTGGAAGCGTTTGCGTGTTGGTGCCCCCGCGGGTCGATGGTGCATCATGGGCAGCGAGCGATGATCTCTGAGCGGCTTGTCATCCGGCTCCGCGGCCTTGGAAGATCCGATGCGCGCGAGCTGGCCGACAACATCGGTGCAGACGCAACGATCCTCTCAGAGGAGTCGCCCCCGGTCGGCGGCTACGGCGACCTTGGACACAGAACCGTCGCGGTGATCGTGACCGCCAGCGCACTGCGCGCGCTTGCGAAGTATCTTGCGGCTCACCAGCATTCGCACGGGGAGACGGTCAGCCTGGGGGTGCAGATCGACGGTGCCGACGGAACTCGGCGCGAGGAGACGCTCAAGTACAAGGCCGCTCCCGGGCAGTCAACGGTCGAGGCGGCGGCGACCGCGTTGCGCGCACTGCCGGGCGTCGGCGAGGCGCTCGAGCGCAGCCTCTGGTGAATGGTCGGCACCAGTGACCGCCGGGAGTGGATTTCCGAAGTGGATCTGTGTCAGTGTCCAGCCCATGACACAGAACTCCCTCACGGATCCATCGTCAGCCGCCGTCGGCTTCGTCGGTCTCGGCCAGCAGGGCGGCCCGATGGCGGCGAATCTCGGGGCCGCGGGCTATGACCTGATCGTCCGCGATGCCGACCCCAAACGCGAGCGCCGGTTCGTGGCCGCGCATGGCGGTCGTCGCTGCGACGGCGACCTGGCTGCCCTGGCGGAGGCCGGCATCCTGATCACGATGCTGCCCAACGGGCAGGTCGTCCGCGATGCGCTGCTCCGCGAGGATGGGATCGCCGCCCGACTGAGGCCGGGGACGATCATCGTCGACACAAGTTCGTCGGACCCGTATGGCACCCGGGAGCTGGGGGGCGAGCTCGCTGACCTCGGTTTGGTCCTGCTCGACTCGCCCGTCACCCGGCCGGAGGCGGTGGGGGAGGACACGCGGCGGATCACGCTCATGGTCGCCGGTGACGACGACGACGCCATCGACCGTGTGATGCCGCTGCTGCAGGCGATGGCCGAGAGGGTTTTCCGCGTCGGCCGCCTCGGGTCCGGCCACGCGATGAAAACCCTCAACAACTACGTGTCCGCGGCCGGGCTCGCCGCCGCACTCGATGCGATGGTCGCCGGCCAGCGCCTCGGAATCGATGTGGAAACGATGCTTGAGGTGTTCAACGCCGGCACGGCGCGTAACTTCAGCACGGCCAACACCCTGATCGACGAGGCGATGTCCCGTCGATATGCGACGGGATTCCAGCTTGCGCTGATGGTGAAAGATCTGCGGATCGCGAGCTCCCTGTTCGAGCGGGTGGACTTCGACGCGCCGATCTCGCCACTGGTCCGCGACCAGTTCGCCGGGGCGTTGGCGCAACTCGACGATCACCGCGCCGATCTGTCGAGGTCGCTTGAGGACTGGGAGCTGCGGGGCGGCGTCAAGGTGCCACCGCCACGGCAGCACGCACCTGCCGGCTGATCGCGGGCTCGCCCTCGCTACGAGGGCGCATCGGACACGAGCCCAACGGCGCCTGCGGGGCGCCAGCCCCCGCTCCGGGCCCCCCGGACCGAATCCGCTGCTTCGGCGCGAGCGCGGGCGGAACTGCACGGACTCGACAGCATTCCCTGCCGCGAGTTGGACGGCGTCCGTCCGTGTCGCGATCGTGGCAATAAACGCTTCGGCTTCGGCCTGCATCCCTTGTGAACGGAGGTCTAGCGGCCGGCCTCCGCCAGTGCCCGAACCAGCCGCTCGCCCGTCAACGCGTAAGCGACGATGCCGTCGCGTCCCTCGGTTGTGGTCGCCCCGAGCACCGCGTTGACGATCGCCTCCTCGGTTGCCTCGACGACCGCCTCGAACAGGCCGGTGATGTGCGCGTCCGCGAGCATCGTGAGCGGGAAGGTGTGCGGCGACTTCTCGTCGATCTCGCCTGGGGTCATGCCGCGGTTGCCCGTTGCGAAGCACAGGAACAAATCGCCGCTGGTGTGCTCCCCGACGCCGCCCACCCGAGCCACGCCGAGGCCGGCGCGCTGCGCGACGCGTGTGCACTGGTGCGGTAGCAGCGGGGCGTCGGTGGCCACGATCACGATGATCGAGCCCGCTCCCGCACCGGCCCCCGGACCGCCACCCTCGGCGTGGCGATCGCCGCTGGCGGGGCCCGGCAGCGGTACGTCGTCTAGCACCCGCCCCGCGGGCACGCCGTTCACGGCGAAGCGGTGGCGCTGGCCGTGGTTGGCCAGCACTAGCACCCCGACCGTGTGCCCGCCCTCGGAGCCCGAGCGCACGCGCGACGCGGTGCCGATGCCGCCCTTGAAACCGTGGCAGATCATGCCCGTGCCGGCGCCGACCGCCCCTTCGGCCACCGGTCCATCGGCGGCGGCTTCGACCGCGGCGCTCACGTGCTCGGGGCGCACGTGAAAGCCATTCAGGTCGTTCAGCACGCCGTCCCACGTCTCGGCCACCACGGGTAGAGCCCACGGCGTCTTTGGTCCGACCGCTCGTCCCACGAGCATCTCACCCAGCAGCGCGTCGCGGACCACGCCGACGCTGTGAGTGTTGGTCAGCGCGACCGGCGAGGTCAGCATCCCCGACTCCCGAACCCACTCGAGCCCGGTCATCTCGCCGTTGCCGTTCAGGCGGTGCGCGCCGGCGAACACGGGCTGATCCCAGATGTCGTCGGGCGGAAGCACCACCGTCACGCCGGTCCTGACCGGACCGCGCCCCACCATCAGCGGGCCCGACCCCCGGATCAGCGTGGTGTGCCCGACCCGCACGCCGGCGATATCGGTGATCGCGTTCAGCGGTCCCGGAGTGCCCTCGCCGATCGCGATGCCGTGGTCGCGCGCGCGCATCGCGAGAGGTCAGGCGATCGAGCCCTTGGCCATGGCCTGCTCGATCGTCTCCTTCGCCCGCAGCGTCTGCGGTCCCGGGGCCGCAGGCAGGATCACCTCGCCGATGGCAGCGATGGGCTGGGCCCACCGCGCGGTCGAGGCCAGGAATGCCTCGTTCGCTCCCGCGGCCTCCTGGAGCGCGAAGCTCCCCTCCTCGACCGGCAGGCTCTCGAGAAGCAGCCGTCGCGTGATCGAGGCGAGGATGCCGGTCTCGAGCGCCGGCGTGCGCAGTCGGCCGTCTCGCACCCAGAAGATCGAGCACGTCGGGCCCTCGAGCACGACGCCGTCGGAGCGGACCAGCAGCGCCTCGTCGTAGCCCTCCGCCCGGGCCCGGCGCGAGGCCAGCATGTTCGCCCCGTAGGACAGAGTCTTCACGCCGTTGAGCAGCCCCGACGGGTTGTACGTCACCGGCAACAACCGCGCCGGCTTGAGCAATTCCTCGGGATCGCCGAGCGACTCCAGGCGGCACAGCC
Organism: uncultured Actinomycetota bacterium; assembly: GCA_963801435.1. Taxonomy (GTDB): domain Bacteria; phylum Actinomycetota; class Thermoleophilia; order Solirubrobacterales; family Solirubrobacteraceae; genus Palsa-465. The sequence continues at coordinate 7,254 of CAWDFE010000019.1, read as the reverse complement.
GGTGACCGCCGCGCGTGAGAACCACGCGCACGGCGGCATCGCCGCCGCGCGCCGCGCTGAGCAGCAGGTCGATGTCCGACTCGATCTCCGCGCGCGGACACTCGAGCACCAGCGCTTGGCAGGAGCGCTCAAGCCGATCCAGGTGCGCCGACCGCGCGAACGGACGGCCATCCCTCACCGGGAACGCGTCGAACGCGCCGTCGCCGCGGATCAGCCCGTCGTCATTCGCGGGGATCATCGCCTCGCCGGCGCGCATCAGCTCGCCGTCCAGGACCACCGGCCAATCGTCGGGCTCCATCGTGGTCGTCTTCGTGACTCGATCGAGGGTGCGGTCGGCACTCATCTACTCGCCTCCTCAGCTGTAGATCTTCTGCTGGCCGACCTGGAGGGCGAGCAGCAGCTGGGCCACGATCACCGGCATCGCCTCGCTGGGCGAGCCCGCCCGGTACTCGGTCGTGCGCGCTGTGGGCTTGGCAACGCCAGGGATGCACTCGCAGATCGAGGCGATAGTGGTCGAGTTCCACTCGAACGTGTAGTTCAGCTCGCCGTCGTACACATGTGGCCGGCGCCTGGCCAGGTTACGGAGCGCGTCTGCCACGCCCTTCCGGATCCCCTGTCCGGTGACGACCGGGTGCAGGCACGAGGCAACGAGCATGTCCAGCCCGTCCTTGACCGCGTAGGTCGGCAGGTCGTCGCCGAGCACCGCACGCGCCTCCTGGCACACCTTGTCGTCGCCCGCGACGAACGCCACCGGCACGCCGAGCTCGCCCGCGACGAGCGCGTTCAAGCGCGTCTCGCCGATCGGTTCCCCGTTCAGCAGCAGGTTCTGCACCTCCTTGCCGAGCAGCGTGTGATTGAGCACGCCGCCCTCGGTGCCCGCGCACGAGTGGTAGCCGACGAATACCGCCGCGTCGAAGCTGGAGTCGAGTCCCTGGACCATGCACATCGGCTTCTGGAAGCCCTTGATCAGCCGCGCGCGCGGATCAAGGTCCTCCAGCAGCAGGTTGCGCATCGTCCAGTGCGAGTCGTTCACCAGCACCTCGGTGGCGCCGCCGTCGTAGGCGCCAAGGATCGCCGCGTTGGCATCACCGGTCATGAACACGCGGCCCCGGGCGTAATCGGCTCCGTCCGGAAGCACGTCCTCGGGGTCGGTGACGCCGGTGACCCCCTCCATGTCGACCGAGATGAAGACCTTCATTGGTTTGCCTCCCCGGAAATCGACAGCTCGTGCTCGGGTACGGTGAGGTGTGACCAGTAGCGATCCCGGCGCGGCCTCAGGAAGCCCATGTAGTAGATGATCCCGCCGGCGAAGATCGCCGCGCAGATGATCAGGTCACTGCCCTTTTGCTGGCTGAGCGCGAGCCCCACGCCGACAAGTGCGATCACCGGGGAAACCGGCCATAGCGGCATCCGGAACGGCCGCTCGAGATCGCGCTGGCGCACACGACTGACCAGCGCCGAGATCGCGATCAGCGCGTACAGGATGATGATCAGCACCGAGGTGAACGTGACCACGCTGATCAGGCTCGACTGGGCACACAGGATCGCGCCCAGGACGCCAACGAGCATCGTCGCCACCCACGGCATCTTGAACCGAGGGTGCACGTAGGACAAGGCGTTTGAGATCGGTATCGGCCACGCCTTGTCACGGCCGCTTGAGTACACCACGCGCGCGAACTGAAGCGTGATCGCCAGCGACGCGTTGAAGATCGCGAGGATCGCACCCCAGGTCACGATATCCACCGCGGTGTGCCCGAACGACGAGCGCACCACGTCGGTCAACGGCGTCGTGGAGTGCAGGAAGGCGGGTAGATCGGCCGCGCCCAGGCTGACCCCGATGAACGGGATGATCTCGAAGATGATCCCGATGCACGCCGCCAACACGACCGCCTTCCCCACGCTCGACGCCGACCCCTCGGTCTCCTCGGAGAAGTTGATCGCGCTGTCGTAGCCGTTGACTGAGAACAGGGCCACGGCTAAGGCCGCGATGATCGCGCTCGTCGCCACCGGCCCGATCCCGTTCGTGCCCGCCGCCATATGCGGATGAGTGAACGTGCTGAGCGACTGGTGCGCGTGCAGGAAGCCCGCCAGCGCGAGCACCACGACGACCACGATCTCCAGTCCGAGGAAGAAGCCGATTCCCACGGCGTTCCACCGCACGTCCAGACACGCGATCAGCGCCACCACGATCATCATGGCGGCCGCAATCCACTTGGTCGACAGGCTGGGGTAAAGCGAGTTGATGTAGGTGCCGATCCCGAACGCGACGCTCGCCGGCAGGAAGATCGCCTGGCCGATGTAGTCCAGGAGCGCGAGGAAGCCGACGGGACGGCCCAGGACGCGAGTAACGATCGAATACAGGCCGCCCGCAACCGGAAACATCGAGCCGAGCTCGCCCATGCACAGGGCGACGTTGACCGCGATGAAGGCACCGATCAGGTAGGCCCACAGCGAGCCCGTGCCCGCGGTCGCGATCACGGCCGTTCCCACCACCAACAAGGAAGCGGTCGGGGTGATGTCCGACAGCGTGAGCGCCAGATTGCCGAGAATGTTCAGCCCGCGCTGGAGCTGGGGCTGATAGCCCATCTCCTCAAGCAGGAGCTCACTCTCGATCTCCTGGGATTGGTGATCGTGGTGGGGGGCAATGTCGCTCAACTTGCGGCTCCTTCGTCGGCGAATATTGAAAGCGGCAGGGTGAACCCGACGTTCCACATCCCTGCGTCGACGACCTCGAGGATCTTGAGGTCGCCGGCGAGGCTGCAGAGCATGTATGCGTCCTGTCTGGTCAGTCCGTGCTCGGTGACGATCCAGTCGATCATCGCCAGCACTGACTTACGGGTGCCCTCCATCAGGTCGGGTGCGATTCCCATCGCGCCGTGGTGACCGCCCGCGTCCACGCCGGGTGTCAGCGCGCCAGCGGTGCGGAAGTACGGCGCCGGGATAGTGCGCTGTTCGACCGTGAAGCGCAGGCTGGCCTGCATGTCGCACTCCATCGCGGCGACGCACACCTCGCCATCACCCTGCATGGCGTGTGGATCCCCGCACGAGAACAGGCCTCCCTCGCCCCACACCGGCAGCCACAGCGTCGAGCGCACGGTGAGGTGGCGCGTGTCGATGTTCCCGCCTCCCTTGTGGGGTGGGAACGCCGAGGCGGTGGCGGGCTCATCGGGGTGGGTACCCATCGTGCCCAGGAAGGGGGTGAACGGGATCCTGACGCCGGGAGCGAACTCGACGTGCGTCCCGCTGCGCAGATCGAAGGTGCGCAGATACGGATCCGGGAAGTGGTCGGGCAGCGTGCCGAGCTCAGGGAGCTGCACGCACCACCCCCATTCACCGGGCGTCAGGTCGAGGATCTCGACGCGCAGCGTGTCACCGGCCCGAGCCCCCTCAACGTACAGCGGACCGAGCAGGTTGTAGAGGGTGTCGAAGTCAAAGCTGGTCTGCTCGTATGTGTCGCCCTCGTGCACCTGGGCATTTCCGGCCATCAGGATGTCGTAATGCACGATGTCGCCCGAGGCGACCCGCAGCGTCGGTTCGAGCGTGTTGTCCCACGCGTGGTGGAGACGGCTGGGATCAATCTGGTGCTCCATCGGTGGCTGTGCTCCTCCTCCGTCTGCCTAGATCTCAGGTTTGCGTCGCGGCGATCCGGGGGTCCTCGGCAACGCCGCGATCGGGGCCCCACCCCCGTGCTTCCACCGGCCAGGAGTCGACGATCGCCTCGGCGTCCACGACCAGCAGCTGCGAGTGCAGATTCGCGGCGGCGCAGGCGTGATTCGGCACCACCCGTACCCGGGCTCCCACGGGAATCGTGCACGGCCCGTCGCTATGCACGATCGCCTGCTCCTCGTAGAGGCGCTCGACCCTCAGCTCGGGATGTCCCTCGATCATCCCGAAGCCCGGGGTGAGCATGGTGAGACGCTCGGCGGCGAGGGCCTTGGACCCAGAGTCGAGGATCAGCCGCCCCGCTGCCGGGCGCGAGACGACGGTCGCCAGGACCGACAGCGCACAGCGCTCGAGCGGAACGAGTCCGAGGGCGACCTGCGTCGCGTCGTAGAACACGTAGTTGCCGGGGCGAATCTCGGTGATCCCCTCGGCCGCCTGCATGACGCTGCGAGGTGGGCGTGGTGCCGACGCTGCGGACCCTCACCTCCACGCCTCGAGCGAGCAGTTCGTCCGCGGTCTGTACGATCGCGTCGCGCTCGTCGTCGGCGGCCGCGATGATCTGGCCTCGGTCGGTGGCGGCGTAGGCGTGACCGCCGAACGCGAGCAGGCCGTCGAACGAGCAGTACTTCGCGGAGTCCACCGCACGAGCGACCAGCTCGGCGGTGCCTGGACCTGGCGGCGTACCGAAGCGACCCACCCCGCAGTCGACCTCCCACAGGAAACCGATCTCGACGGCGCCGCGCCGGCAGGCTCGATCCAGTGCGTCGACGACCTCGACGTCATCGAGGGCGACCCGGACGCGAACTCGGCGCGCCAGAGAGACCAGGCGCTCGAGGCGCCAATCTCCGATCGGCGGGGTCGTGATCAGCAGATCGTCGTGACCGCGGGCGGCGAAGCGCTCCGCCTCCGCCACCGTCGCCACCGTCAGCCCCGTCGCCCCATGCTCGCGCTGGAGCGCAGCGATCGCCGGCGACTTGTGCGTCTTGGCGTGCGGACGTAGGGCCACTCCGAGCGAGCTGGCGCGGGTGGCCATCTCCTGGAGATTCGTGAGCACACGGGCTAGCTCGACCGTCAGCGCCGGCGTCGGCACATCGTCGAGGTGCGCCGGCCCTACCACGGCGGCGTTGCCGCTCCGATCACGGTGGCCACCCCAACGCGCGAGGCGTTGCGAAAGGCGTGCGGTCGCTCGGCGCGGAAACGGATCATGTCGCCCTGGCTGAGCGCATGGCACTCGTTCTCGATCAGAAGCTCCACCCGACCATGCAGGACGTAGGCGAACTCTTCGCCGACATGGCCAATCATGTCCCGGTCGTATCCGCCCCCTGGCTGGAACGTGAGCAGGTACGGCTGGACCGTGTGGCCGTGTCCGCTCCCGAGCAGCTGGTAAAAGACGCCGGATCCGCGCCGCACGCCAGAGACGGCGGCGGCGCAGTTGCGGATGATCTCGACGCCCTCCGGGCCCAACGCGGCGGCGGGCTCCCCGAGCAGCTCGGTGATGTGAAGGCCGAAATGATCGGCGACCAACTGCAGGCGCTTGAGCGAGACGCCCCCCTGCCCGTTCTCGAGCGCCGACAGCGAGGACGGGGCGATCCCAATCTCGCGCGCCTGCGCGCGCAGGGTCTTTCCGGTATGCGTGCGAAGCCGGCGGAGCCGCTGGCCCAGGACTCCGGCCGGCTCGAGATCGCCACTTGACGCCAGGGTCGCCTTGCCGGCGCTTTCCCGCGTGATGGGCAGTTCACGTGCCGAGGCTCTCTCTCGGCCGGAGGCCCTCTCCCGCTGCGGGCGTGGCGTTCGTATCTGCCGCACGTTTCGCATGATCGTTCGGAGTATCCGAACGCTACCCTCGCGGCGGCCCGCTGGCAAGGGCCGGAGAGTGCCCCCAGCCGCAATTCCCTTTAGCCCAAGCGCCTCAGCTATGGCGCTTCAATGCCTCGCGCGCCGAGGTCGCCCGGCGTCGCATTGCCGACCTCAGGGCTGCCGCGGTGCCCGCCCTTCATTCCCCGGCGCGGCTACATCGGCCGGCGCTGACTGACGCGAAAGGCCGTTGGAGTGGACATACACGTGGTAGTCGTCATAGCTGCTGTTCTACTGCGCCGTCGCGCTCCGCTCGGCACCTCACTGCCCCTTCGCGAGCGAAGCAGGCGCGCGCGCGGATCGGCCTGTTACTGGTGACTCGCGGAGATGGACGTGCGGCGCCTGCATCCGGTTCGGCGGACTCTCGAGGATGTGCCCCGGCAAGCGCGTAGGCGATTACGAGCTGCGAGCGCTCGCGGCCCTGCTGCGCACCCGGTGGCGCTTCGCGGCTGGTTGACCGATCCGCGCGTGTGGTGAGGACGCGTGCGCAGAGGGGTCGCGTGTCGCGATTGACGTTCGGTGGCGCACGAGCTGGTTTGACGTCGGCACGCGCAGTCGGGCTCGAGGCTTCCTTCGGCAGTTGGCGGATCGGAAGCGGTCGTTCCTGATGAGTTCCGCTGCGGCGGGGATGCGCTGTCTTGGCAGCGAGCGCGGGGGACCGACCGGTACGGTTCCGGCGCCTCGTCCGGCCGCGGGTGGAGGCAGCGCCGTGCGCGCGCCAGTGGTGCGCAGTGTGGGTGTCGTCCGCGAGCGTGTGGGCGCCGTTAGGGCGAGGCGTCGCCGGCGCGGCGTTGTCGCCAGGCTGCCGGTTCCGAGGTGGGTAGTACTTGAGAGGGATCCCGGGTGTGACCTTGTGGGAGGCCGTCTGCGGGCTGGTGGAGTACGTTCGATGTGTGAGCGGAGGCGAGCATCTCGCCCGCACGTACTGGTTCGATCTGCTGATCGCGCTGCTGGCGATCGTGGCGATGCTTGACGTGGTGCTCGGACGCGGCTCGTCCGGAGCTCCGACAACGACGTTGTGGTTCTGCCTTCCCGCGCTCGCGATCCTGGTTCTACCCGTGTTCGCGCGGCGATGGTTTCCGTTTGCCGGACCGGCGGCGTTCTGGCTTTTGGCCGTGGGAATCTCGTTCGTCGACCCGCTGCTGATCCCGTACCCCGAGTCCCTCTTCCCGATGCAGCTGGCGGTCGCATTCCTGCTTGGGAACCTTCGGGACGTCCGGCGGGCTGGCCTCGGACTGGTGATCGTGGTCGGCGCTGCGGCGACCGTCGTCTACCTCATCCCCGGGCACTCGGTCGCCGAGCTCGTCTTCATTCCCGTCGACTTCGCCGTCGCCTGGATTGCAGGCTTTGCCGTCCGCGCGCGGGCCGAGCGGGCCGAGGTGGCGGAGTCACGTGCGACAGAGGCCGAGCACGCCGTATTCGAGGAGCGCGTGCGGATCGCGCGGGAGCTGCATGACGTCGTCGCCCACCACGTGAGCATGATGGGCGTCCAGGCCGGCGCTGCCCGGGTCGTGATCGACCGTGACCGTGTTAAGGCGAAGGAGTCGTTGACCGCGATCGAGGTCTCGAGCCGTCAGGCGGTGGGGGAGTTGCACCGCCTGCTCGGATTCCTGCGGCAGGCCGGCGACGAGGACGATCTGCTGGCTCCGCGCCCTGGCCTGAGCCAGCTTCCGCGGCTGGCGGCGAGCATGAGTGAGTCTGAGCTCGCTGTCGCGGTCAGCGTCGAAGGGGAGGAAC
>CAWDFE010000018.1:0-30307 GCA_963801435.1 uncultured Actinomycetota bacterium | reverse complement strand
CGTCCAGACGGCTCAAGCGATCGCCTCCGGCGACCGATAACCCACACGCGCATGCTCTACCCAGCGTTCCTCGGAGACCCCGACGTCATCACCTGGATCCACGACTGGCTGCCCCTGATCTTCATGGGGCTGCTCGTCGTGCTCGTGGGCATGACGATGCGCCTGATCCCGCGGACCAAGCCCGCCGAGATCCGCCCGGAGACGACCCCGCCGATCGCGTGGGACGACATCGCCGGAGCCGACGAGGCCAAGGCGGAGCTGCGCGAGATCGTGGAGTACATGCGCGACGCCAAGCGCTTCCGCGGCCTCGGCGCCCATCTCCCCGCCGGGATCCTGCTGCACGGGCCGCCGGGCACCGGCAAGACCCTGCTGGCCAAGGCGGTGGCCCACGAGTCGGGCGCGTCCTTCTACTCCCAGTCGGCCTCGTCGTTCGTCGAGATGTTCGCCGGCCTGGGCTCGGCCCGCATCCGCCGCCTGTTCAGAGAGGCCCGCAAGCACGCCCCGGCCATCATCTTCATCGACGAGCTCGACGCGGTGGGCACGGCCCGCTCCGGCGGCGCCGCCAACCGCGAGTACGACCAGACGCTTAACCAGCTGCTGGTGGAGATGGACGGCTTCGACGGCAAGAAGGACGTCGTTGTCATCGCCGCCTCCAACCTGCTGGAGAAGCTCGACCCGGCCCTGCTGCGCCCCGGCCGCTTCGACCGCCACATCTTCGTCTCCCCGCCCGACGTTCTCGGGCGCGAGCGCATCCTCGGCGTCCACTCGCGCGGCAAGCCGGTGGGCGACACGGTGGACTTGGCGATCCTGGCCCGCCAGACCGCCGGCCTCACCGGCGCCGACCTGGCCAACATCTGCAACGAGGCCGCCATCAACGCCGCCCGTCGCAGCGCCGACACGATCGAGGCGGCCGACTTCGACCAGGCGCTGGAGCGCGTGGTCGCCGGCATGCAGTCGCGCCGGCGCCTCAACGAGCGCGAGCGGCGCGTGGTCGCCTACCACGAGGCCGGCCACGGCCTGTGCGCCGAGCTCCTGCCGTCGGTCGACGCCGTGCACCGGATCTCGATCATCCCGCGGGGCCGCGCCTTGGGCTACACCCTCAACCTCCCCACCGAGGACAGCTACCTGCGCACCCGCGCCGAGATGGTGGACATCATGACCATGCTGCTGGGGGGCCGGGCGGCCGAGACGGTGGTGTTCGGCTCGGTCACCAACGGCGCCACCGACGACCTGCGCCGCGTCGCCGACATCGCCTACGCGATGATCCACGAGTACGCGATGGGCACGGGCTTCACCTCCCTGCGCGTCAACTCCGAGCAGCTGTCCGAGACCACCCGCCGGGTGCGCGACGAGGAGGTCCGCGAGCTGGCCGATGAGGCGTTCCGCGCGGCCATCGACCTGCTGCGCACCCACCGCCCCCAGCTCGACCGCCTTGCCCGCGCGCTGCTGGAGGACGAGGTCCTCGAGCGCGGGGAGATCGACCGGATCATGGCGGGCACCCCGGTCACCGCGCCCGATCGCCGGGCCGGGTTTCACCTCAGGATCGCCGCCGCCACCACCGAGCCGGCCGAGCCGAGCCCGCCCTCAGCCGAGTAGCCGGCGGCCCGCGGGCCCGCGCAGACGGCCCGATATGCTCGGCGGCGCCATGCTGTCCGCGATCGATCACGTCGGCGTCGCCGTCGAGAGCATCAACGACGCCCTCGCGTTCTACCGCGACCAGCTCGGCATGCCACTCGTCCACCGTGAGACCGTGACCGAGCAGGGCGTCGACGCGGCTCTGCTCGACGTCGGCGACAGCCACATCGAGCTGCTGCAGCCGCTCGGGCCCGACACCGCGGTCGGCAAGTTCCTGAGCCGCCGCGGGCCCGGACTGCACCACGTCGCCTATCGCGTGGCGTCGGTCGCAGGCGACGCTGGCCGCCTGCGCCGCCGCGGGCATGCGCCTGATCGACGAGGCGCCGCGGACCGGGATCCGCGGCTCGCGGGTCGCCTTCCTTCACCCCGCCTCCACCGGCGGGGTGCTCACCGAGATCGTGCAGCCACGCAGAGGAGACATTAGCCAGTGTCCGACACGACAAGCCCCAGAAGATCAACATCGGCTTCCTGGGCGGCCCCGGTGCCTCAGCCCGGGTCGCGCCCAACCGCTCGAGAAGCTCCGCGACGCCCTCGGCAACACCGGCTGGCATGACCTCGAGGCCGAGGACGGGATCGATCGCCCTGGACTTGGAGAAGGTCGTCTACGTGCTGATCGACACCGAGGCGCACCGGGTCGGCTTCGGCGGCTGACGGGCGGCCACCGGCCCCCGCACTACACGATCCGGTTGCGCAGCACCCCGATCCCGTCGACTCCAGCTCCACCTCGTCGCCGCGCTGCCGCCAGCCCTCGGGTAGGGACGCCTCATCGATGAACAGGGTCGAGAGCACCACTTCGGTCACGGTCCGGATCACGCCGTCGGTGGCGCGAATGCGCTCCAGCGCCAGCTCCAGGCTCTTGGTGTCCTCGGACATGACGTGCAGCAGGGCGCTGGCCTCGCCGGCCACGGTGTGCGCCGAGACCACCCCCGCCTCCTTCTCCACGGCGCGCTTGATCGCCGAGCCGGGCATGTTGCCCTCGCAGTAGAGGTCGACGAACGCCTCGGCGTGCCAGCCGAACGCCTTGCGGGTCTATGACGGCGGTGTAGCCCAGCACGACGCCGTCGCGCTCGAGCCGGTCCAGCCGGCGCTTGACCGCCGGCGCGGACAGATGGACGTGCTGGCCGATGTCGGAGAACGAGCGGCGCGAGTTCTCTCGCAGCAGCGCAACGATTCTTCGGTCCGTGGCGTCCATGTCCGGGTCGAGTCTCGCGGCGGCGCAACGTCCTGGCGTCGACATGCCGCTTCAGCGCGCGATCATTGCACAGCTGCCCACCGCGACGCCGCGGTTCGGCTCCGGCCGGCTACCTCGCCCTCCTCATAGAGTGAGGCGCGTGTCCACGCTGACGAGCATCGATCACCGCCTGTTCATGCTGGCCCGCACCCGCGGACATGGGCCCCGGCCGGAGCGGGCGGCGCTGCACTACTCGCGGCTGGGGAGCACGGTGCGTGCTGGCTCGCCCTGGGCGCCGCGGGCGCGGCGACCGATCCCGAGCGACGCCCCGGCTGGCTGCGCGGCGCGCGGAGATCACGGCGGCCGCCTACGGCCTCAATTACGCCGTCAAGCTCGCGGTGCGCCGTCCCCGCCCCGGACTCGAGGGCCTGCCTGCGCTCTCCCCCGTCGTCTCGCGGCTGTCGTTCCCCAGCGCCCACGCGACCACGTCGTTTGCCGCCGCTCGCGCGTTCAGCACCTGGTCCCGCCGGATGCGCTGTACACGGCCGCGGTCGAGCGTTCGGACTCAGCCGCCCCTACCTCGGCGTCCACTATCCGAGCGACGTCCTCGCCGGCGCGGCGCTGGGGACGCGCTGGCGACGCGCATGTCGCCTGGCCGCAGCCGGCAGGAGGTGCGCCGCCGTGCCGATGAAGGTCGGGATCGTCGGCATGCCCAACGCCGGGAAGTCCTCGCTGTTCAGCGCGCTCACCGGCGTGGCCGCCGAGGCGGCCAACTACCCGTTCACCACCATCGAGCCCAACGTGGCGATCGTGCCCGTGACACGACGACCGGCTCGACACCGTCGCCGACGTCGTCGACGCCTCCAAGATCGTGCCCGACACGATCGCCTTTCACGACATCGCCGGGCTGGTCGCCGGCGCCCATCGCGGGCGAGGGGCTGGGCAACCAGTTCCTGGCCAACATCCGCGAGACCGACGCGATCGTGCACGTCGTCCGCGCCCACACCGACGAGAACGTGGTCCACCCCGAGGGCCGGGTCGACCCGCATCGCCGACATCGAGACGATCGAGACCGAGCTGATCTACGCCGACCTCGAGCAGGCCGAGCGCCGGCGCGAGCGGGTGGTCGCGCACCGCCCGCGGCGGCGACAGGCGCGCCGTCGCCGAGGCGGAGTGGCTCGAGCGCGTGATCGAGGCGCTGCAGGCCGGCCAGCCCGCGCGCACCGTGCCGCCGCCGGCCGACGCCGCCGACGCCATGGCCCTGCGCTCCAGCCGCTGACCGCCAAGCCGGTCCTGTTCGTCGCCAACGTCGACGAGGGCACGGACGAGGTCCCGCCGGCGATCGCCGCGCACGCCGCCGCCGAGGGCGCCGAGGCGGTCGCGATCTCTGCCCGCCTCGAGGCGGAGTTGGGCGAGCTCGCCGACGAGGACGCGGCCGCGATGCGCGACGACCTCGGGCTGGCCGAGTCGGGCCTGGAGCGCGTCGTGCGCGGCGCGTTCTCGCTGCTGCACCTCGTCGCCTTCTTCACCGCCGGCGAGGACAAGCCCGCGCAGTCCTGGCACCTGCGCCGCGGGCTGTCGGTGTGGCACGCCGCCGGCCTGATCCACTCCGACATCCAGAAGGGGTTCGTGCGCGCGGAGGTGGTCGGCTGGGACGCGCTGCGCGACGCCGGCGGCTACGCGGGCGCGCGTGACCGGGGCACGCTGCGGCTCGAGGGCCGTGACTACGTGGTCGCCGACGGCGACGTGATCACGGTCAAGCTTCACGCCCTGAGCGCGCGACATCTGGCGCGATGCGCGCCTTATGTCGCAGACGGACCTCACAGGTCCGCCAGCGACGACGGCCGCTCCAGCCGCTCGGCCAGCCGGTTCATCCCGTAGCCCCGCGCCGCCTCGCCCCGCCGGCGAGGTCGGTCTCGCGGTCGTCGGGGAGGCTCCACCTCGGCGGTGTCGCAGCGTGGCGATGTCGCGGAAGGCCACGAAGCTCGTCGGCGCCTTCGCGTCAGCGCGGCGGCACCCGCGGGCGCTCCTGGTCGGCGGCGGCGATCGCGCCCTCCAGCGAGCCGTAGCGTGTCCAGCAGCTCCGCCGCGGTCTTGGGGCCGATTCCCGGGCGCGCCGGGCAGGCCGTCGGACGGATCGCCGCGCAGCGCGATGAAGTCCGCGACCGAGCTCGGGCACCGACCCCGTAGCGCTTGCGCACCTCCGCCGGGTCGACCTCGTCAAAGCCCGCGGGAGCCGCGCTTGAGGTAGACGACGCTGACCCGCTCGCTGGCGCACTGGTACATGTCGCGGTCGCCGGTCATGATCAGCGCTCCGGCCGCCGGCCGTCACCTCGGCGTCGGCGAACGAGCCGAGCAGGTCGTCGGCCTCGAGGTCGCTCGGTGTTGACGGTGCTCGGCCAGCCGAAGGCCTCGAACAGCTCGGGGGCGTCGGCTGAACTGCCACGCGAGCGCGTCGGGCACCGGCGGTCGGTCGGCGTGATAGGCGGGATACAGCTCGATGCGATAGGCGGCGGCGTCGGCGCCGAAGCAGACCACGATGGCCCGCGGGCGGCGACTCGGCGACGATCCGCAGGATCACGTTGACCGCGCCGAGCAGCGCGTTGACCGGGTGGCCGTCGCCGTTCGTGATCGAGTCCGGCAGGGCGAAGAACGAGCGGTACAGGACAAAGGGGGCGTCGATCGCCAGCAGGGGCCCGGGCACCGGCTCAGCGTAATGGCTAGGCGTTTGGGTAGGGTGGCCGAGGTGAGCGCGACGTGAGCGAGCGCAAGGCGTCAGACGTCTTCGTCGAGTGCCTGGAGGCCGAGGGCGTGAAGTACGTGTTCGGCATCCCCGGCGAGGAGACGCTGGACCTCAACGAGTCGCTGGCCGACTCGTCGATCGACTTCGTCCCCGTGCGCCACGAGCAGGGCGGCGCCTACATGGCCGACGCCTACGGGCGGCTGACCGGGCGCGCCGGGGTCTGCCTGGGCACGCTGGGCCCGGGGGCGACCAACCTGGTCACCGCGGTCGCCGACGCCTTCCTGGACCGCTCGCCGCTGGTGGCGCTGACCGGCCAGTCCGACCTCGAGCGGATGCACAAGGAGTCGCACCAGTACATCGACCTGCTCGGGATCATGCGCCCGGTGGTGAAGTGGAACGCACGGGTCTCGAGCCCGGAGATCGTGCCCGAGGTCGTGCGCAAGGCCTTCAAGGTGGCCGAATCCGAGAAGCCCGGCTCGACCCATCTGGAGCTGCCCGAGGACGTCATGATGCGATGCCCCTGGACGCCTCGCCGCTGCCCCGCCACGCGCCCGTCCAGCCCGAGCCCGGCATGCAGGAGCTCCAGCGCGCCACGGAGGTCATCATGGCCGCCGAGAACCCGATCATCCTGGCCGGCAACGGCGCCATCCGCACCCACGCCGGCCGGGCACTGCGGGCGTTCGTGCACACGACCGGGATCCCGGTGGCGGAGACGTTCATGGCCAAGGGCCTGCTGGACTACGAGGATCCGCACGCGCTGGGGACCGTCGGGCTGCAGGCGCGCGACTACGAGTTGGCCGGGTTCGATGACGCCGACGTCGTCATCGCGGTTGGCTACGACCTCGTCGAGCACAAGCCCGAACACTGGAACCCGCACGCCGACAAGCAGATCGTGGTCATCGACACCGTCGCCGCCGAGATCGACGAGTTCTTCATGCCCGAGGTGGAGCTCATCGGCGACATCGCCCACGTGCTCGCGCGCCTGGCCGCAGGCTGCAGCCGCCGGACTCCTCCTCGGCGCGACGCCGACCGGCTGCGCCGGCTCGTGTTCGGCGCGCTTGAGGACGCCCGCGAGGACGGCCACTTCCCGATGCGCCCGCCCCGCGTGTTGTGCGACATCCGACGGGCGCTGGGGCCGCAGCGACATGCTCGTCTCCGACGTCGGCCTGCACAAGCTCTGGATCGGGCGGATGTTCCCCGCCCACGAGCCCGGCACCGTGCTCATCGCCAACGGCCTGGCCGGCATGGGCTTCGCGCTGCCCACGGCGATCGCCGCCAAGCTCGTGGACCCGCGCCGCCACGTCGTGACGGTGTCGCGGCGACGGCGGCTTTCTCATGAACTGCCAGGAGCTCGAGACCGCCGTCCGCCTCAGGACGGCGGTGGTCAACATCATCTGGGAGAACGGCCAGTTCGGCTCGATCGTGTGGAAGCAGGACAAGCCGTTTCGGCCGCCACTTCGGCGTGGACTTCGGCAACCCCGACTTCGTCAAGCTCGCCGAGGCGTTCGGCGCCCCGGCGTGGCGCTGCACGAGCGCCGAGGACTTCTCCGAGCGGCTCGAGCACGCCCTGACGCTCGACGTGCCCTCGGTGATCGTCGTCCCGATCGACTACTCCGTCGACGTGGCCATCTCCCGCGAGCTCGGCGCCGAGACCGTCGCCACCTGAGGCGCTCCACAACGGCGACGGCTCGCCCGGTCACGCGGACCGGGCGAGCCGACCTGAGGGATTGCGACGTACCTCAGGCGCTCAGCGCCGCTCAAACCTTGGCTGCGGCACGCATACCTTCCTGGCGGCATGAACAAAAAGGCGGCGGGATTCAATCACGCCGCAACAGGCGAATGTGCGGGTTCAGGAAGTTTGCAACGGATCGCCGTCAATCGGCGAGTTCCGGCAGATTGTCAACGTCTGATCAGGTATTTCCGCGGGCCATCGCCCGCAGGTCCATCGCCTTGTTGTAGGTCTCCTCGTCGACGCCCTTCTCGTACGCGACCTCGCGCAGCATCCGGCCGGAGCTCGCCGCCTCCTTGACGATCTCAGTGGCCTTGTCGTAGCCGATGTAAGGATTGAGCGCGGTGGCGGCGGCGAGGGTCGACTCGGCGGAGCGGGTCGTGCCCTCCTCATTGGCCCGGATGCCGTCGACGCACTTCTCGGCGAAGATGCGCGCCGTCGCCGCCAGCAACCCGATCGACTGCAGCAGATTGCGTGCGATCAGCGGCACGCGGACGTTGAGCTCGAAGTTGCCCTCCAGGCCGCCGATGGTGATGGCCGTGTCGTTGCCGATGACCTGCGCGGAAACCTGGAGCACGACCTCGGGGATCACCGGGTTGACCTTGCCCGGCATGATCGAGGAGCCCTTCTGCAGCTCGGGGAGTAACAGCTCGCCGATGCCGGCGCGCGGGCCGGAGCCCATGAGCGCCAGGTCGTTGGCGATCTTGGTCAGCGACACGGCGATCACCTTCAGCGCCCCGGACAGCTCCACCAGCGCGTCGCGGCTGCCCTGGGCCTCAAACGGGTCCTCGGGGGCGCGGATCTCCAGGCCGGTGGCGTCGGTCAGGCGGGCGCGCACGCGGATGGCGAACTCCGTGTGGGTGTTCAGCCCGGTGCCGGTGGCGGTGCCGCCGAGCGGGATCTGGGCCACCTGCGGCAGCGCGTTGCGCACGCGTCGAGCGCCGAGCCGGATCTGGGCGGCGTAGCCGGAGAACTCCTGGCCCAGCGTCACGGGCACGGCGTCCATGAGGTGCGTGCGGCCCGCCTTGACGATGTCGGCGAAGGCCTCGGCCTTGGCCTGGAAGGCGGCCTCGAGCTGCTCGAGCGCGGGTAGGAGGTCGTGCTCGGCGCGATCCAGCGCGGCCAGATGGACCGCCGACGGGAACACGTCGTTGGAGGACTGGCCCAGGTTGACGTGGTCGTTGGGGTGGGCGCCGTCCCCGGCGAGATTGGCGATGACCTCGTTGGCGTTCATGTTCGTCGAGGTTCCCGACCCGGTCTGGAAGACGTCGATCGGGAACTGATCGTCGAACTCACCGGCGGCGACGCGGTCGGCAGCGGCGGCGATTCGCTCGGCGAGGTCGGGCGCGAGCAGGTCCAGCTCAGCGTTGACGCGGGCGGCGGCCGCCTTGATCCGGGCCAGCCAGTGGATCACCGGGACGGGGACGGTCTCGCCGGAGACCGGAAAGTTGCTGACGGCCTTGGTCGTCTCGCCGCCCCAAAGCTGCTCTTTCTCCTGCAGGCTCATGAGGTCCTTTCACATGTTTCGTTGCTCAGCGCTCGCCCACGAAAAGTAGCGCCCCCAAGGCGACGGCCAAGCGCCCGCGCGGCACCGTCAGCCGCAGAACGCGATGAGCTCCCGGGCCACCGCCACCGGATCGTCGTAGGCGATGAGGAATCCTGTCTGAGCCAGGGTGCGCAGCTGGGCGTCGGGCAGCAGGTCCAGCGCCTCCGCAGCGGCGTCCAGCGGGTGAGCCGGATCCTCGTCGGCCCACAGCAGCAGCACCGGCATGTGCATCTCCGGATAGGCGTCGAGCAACTGGCGCTGAGCCTCGACGGGCCAGCGCCGGGCGAACTTGGCCCATGACCGGGCCCGGTTGCCGTTGCCCCCGACGTCGGAGAACGCATGGCGGATCAAATCGCGCGCCGCCGCATTGCGCTGCACCGACAGGCGCTCGCCCACAGCGGGCCGGAAGACGAGCTTGGCGCCGTGCGCCATGACCCTGTCGAGCCCGGGGAGCGCCGCCACCCGGCACGACAGCCGCCACGCGGTGCGCTTGGCCGCGAACTCGTCGCGGCGGTGCAGCCGGTTGGGCATGAGGACGAGGCGGTTGGGCTCCAGGCGCCCGGTGCTCACTCCCAGCAACGCCACTTCGGCGCCGAGATCGTGGCCGGCGACGATGCAGCGCGGCCCAGCGGCCTCGCGGCAGAAGCCGGCGATCACATCGGCGAACCAGTCCTGCGAGTACGGGTGGCGGGGCCGGTCCTCGGAGTCTCCGTGCAGCGGCAGGTCGGGAAGGACGACGCGAAAGCGCGTCGCCAGCGGCGCCACGATCGGCTCCCACTCGCGATGGGACAATCCGAGCGAGTGCAGCAGCACGAGCGCCGGGCCGGTCCCGGTCTCGCGGTAGGCGACCCGCGCGCCGTCCTGGTGGTGGTAGAGGCGAAGCCGCATTCACGCAGATCGTGCCATCAGCGGCATCGACCCGGCTCCACCCCACGATCAGCGATGAGCATCCGCGGACACGTTTGGCCCATGTGTCGCCGCATGCCTACGACCGAGTTTTGGATTATCGAGACGCCACGAACATGATTTTGCCGTTAAAAGGTTGTGCAATTGCTGTGCTTGTCTGATTATCGCTTCCCAAAGAGCGCTGAAATGGAGTTATGAGGCAAATTCAAGGAAGCCCGCTGGGGCTGTCCACGTCACAGGCAGCTCAGGCGCTTGGCGTCTCGCTGGGAACGATCCGACGCTGGTCGGATATGGGCTATCTGCAGTCCTACCGCACGCCAGGAGGGCAGCGGCGCTTCAGCCAGGAGCAGATTGACAAGTTCGTCGGCTCGCTGGAGCAGCAGAGCTCCGATCCCACGCTTGACCGCCAGGCCGGCTGAGAACTCGGACCCTGGCACAACCACGGCGGACCGACCGGCCCTGGCGCCCACCCCGACGTACAGCCACACCAGCCACCACCCGGCCCGCCCGTCCGCGCCGGGTCAGATGGTGAGGCGCGACTGACACGCGTGATCGGGTGTGCCGGCGTCTGTCCTGGTCCCAGCCCCCTGGGGAGGGTCAGCCGCCGGCGCCCGCCTGATTGATCCGCCGCTCCATATTCAGCTCGGCATCGAAGTCGGCCGTGTCGGCGTGGCGGTACTCGACCCCCTCGCCGCTGAGCAGGTTGGCGAGCACCTCCACATACTGCGAGTCCACCTGCGTGCCCGCGACGCGTCGCAGCTCGGTGAGCGCCTCGAACGAGCTCATCTGGGTGCGGTAGGTGTCCGAGGCCGTCAGCGTGTCGTAGACCTCGGCCACCGACATGATCTTTGCGATCTCGGGGATCTCCTCCTCGGCCAGCCCGACCGGGTAGCCGCGGCCGTCGATGCGCTCGTGGTGGGCGATGACG
Organism: uncultured Actinomycetota bacterium; assembly: GCA_963801435.1. Taxonomy (GTDB): domain Bacteria; phylum Actinomycetota; class Thermoleophilia; order Solirubrobacterales; family Solirubrobacteraceae; genus Palsa-465. The sequence continues at coordinate 19,649 of CAWDFE010000018.1, read as the reverse complement.
ATCTCTGCCACCGGTCCGTACATCCCGAGGTCGCGCAGCATGTCGGCGCCGAGCTCGGGATGACGCTGGATGGCCACCCAGTCCTCGTCGGTCAGGGTCCGGCCGCGCTCGGCGACCCGGTCTGACAGCGCGAAGCGGCCGATGTCGTGCAGCAGCCCCGCGGTGTGCGCGAGCTCGCAGTCGGCCTCGCTCATGCCGACAGCCTTGGCGATGTCGCTGGCGAACCGCGCCACTGCCGCTGAGTGGCGCGCGGCGCGCTCGTCGCGGATGTCGAGCGAGCGCATGAGTCCCGCGAGGACCCCCCAAGACAGCGCGACGTACTGCTCGGCGCGGCTGCGCGACTGGCTCAGCAGGCGCGCCATGTAGGAGAACGCGAACACCCCAGCAAGCGCGAAGGCGATCCCTGCCGTGCCGACCTTGATCGTGACTGCGACGCCGGCGACCGCGACGAGGATGCCCAGCCCGGCGCTCGGCAGGAACTCGGCCAGGGTACGCAGGCCGTACTGCTCAGCTGACGGAAAGGCCAGCCGGCGCAGGGAGGAGAACATGCCGAAGCTGATGAGCAGGGCGACGACGCCCGCGAGGACGACCGCCAGGTAGAAGCTGGCCTGATCAACCGGCTCGGTTGCCAGGGCACGGATGACAATCGCGGAGGCCACGGCGGAGGCCACGGCGGGCGGCAGGTTCGTGTACACCACGACCCTCCATCTCGTCCTCATGACGATCGTTGCGGTCAGCTCGGCCAGCACCGCTACCGCGGCCGCGGACGCCGGTCCCAGGAACGCGGCAGCCAGCACCGCCACGATGAACGCGGCGGAAACCCCCAGACGGTTACCTCGTTCTCCCGCGATGAGAATGCCGGCGCCGATCGCGGCGACGCCCAGAATCACGCTGAGCGAGTAGACGCGGTCAGGCCGGCCGATGGCGATGACGACACCGCAGATCAGGAAGCTGGCGGTTGCCAGCACAGCTGGCAGCGCGGCCCTCCACGAAAGCTGTGCTCCGTCATCCGCGCCTCGGCGGAACATTTCTGCAAGGTAGCGCTAATTACTGACGGCTACCAGCGTTGAATACTTGATCAGTTACCGCGGAAGCCCATCATCCCTCCCTCCCTGACCGGCGCCTCACGACAGTTTTCCCCTGGCCGACTGTCGGTAGGCAGTAGAGCGACACGAGCAAGGCTCCGCTGATCCCTCCGGTCGTTCGTTGAGGTGCACTTGGCATATGTCCCAACTTGCGTCAGAATGGACGCAAGTTCCCATACGCTTTGCACAGATTTTTAGACGGTAACCCGTGCAATTTTAAGCCTACCGGGGGCATTCCGCAACGTTCCCGGCCACCTTTCTGATCAAGTGCGCTATCTGAAGACGAGCGAAGCGGCCGCGTTACTGAACGTGAGCCCGAACACGCTGCGCGCGTGGGAGCGGCGCTTCGGTTTCCCCAAGCCGCAGCGTTCACCAGGTAAGCATCGCCTGTTCACGCACGGCGAGATCGCATCGCTGCGCGACGCTCTCCAGGAGGGCCTTTCGATCTCCTCGGCCGTTTCGCGTGCGCGAGAAGGCCTGGCAGCGGACGCCAACTCCCTCGTCGGCGCCCTCGTCTCATACGAGGGCGAGCGCGCCGACGCCGCCATCGAGGCGGCCCTGGCCCTGCGAACGGTGGAGCGCTCGGTGGAGGAGGTGCTCCTCCCCACGCTCGACGAGATCCTGCGCCGCTACGGCAGCGAGTCGGCGGCCTGGGCATTCGCCTCGCACTGGGCGGCGGACTGGCTGCGCCGCGCCACCCGTCTGTCGCCGCCTCCGGTGAGGCCGGTGTCGATCGTGTTCGGCGATGCCACCCGTGACGAGCTGGACCCGGATGCCCCGTATCTGCGGGCGCTCGAGCTGTTCTGCGTACGCGCCGGGATCGACGTCCTCAGCCTGTCGGCCCGCGGCGTGGCAGGCATCGGCGACGCCGTCGCCGTGCATCGTCCCAACCTCGTCGTCGTCGCCGGCTCGCACCTGGACGACGACGCAGTCGCTCGGTGGGCGTACGCGATCCGCCTTGCCGGTGGCGCGGTGCCCGTGGCCGTGTACCGCCGCGGCTCAGACCGCGGCCGGGTGCGCAGCACCGGCACCCGCAACCTTCCCTCGGGCTCGGCGGCGGCCCAGCGTCGGATCCTGGAGCTGATCGAGGGCGAGCTTCTCGCCGTGGTCGCTCCGGCCAGCAAAAGCGCCCACCCGGTCACGTCCCGCAGCGTCAGCGCCTGAGGCCACGCCCGCGCCGGCGCGCTCCTCGGACGTCGGTGGCGAGACAACCCCGGGGTGATACGACGGGCGTGCTCGAGGAGAGGCTGGGGCTGCGCTCGGTGGAGCGGACGATCGAGGAGGTCCTGCTCGACGCACTCGGCTCCCTGTTTGACCCCGGCGCCAAGAGCGCGGACGGAGTACGAGTTCGCCTGGCGCCACGCCTCCGGCTGGCTGTCGGCGCAGCGCCGGCTCGCCCCGCCGGCCACCCGTCGCGAGGGCGTGCTGATCTTCGACGCCTCCTCGATCTGCGACCTGGACGCGGTCCATGCCCAGGCGCTCGAGGTAATCCTGCGCCGGGCCGGGCTGCGCACCCTCGCCCTCACCCCGTCGATCGAGCTGGCGCGGCTGGGCGGGGCGCTGCGCGCGCTCAACCCGTCGGCGGTCATCCTCACCCGGGCGGCGTGTCTCCCTGGACTCGATCGTCCGCCTGGTCTACGCCGTGCGCTCCATCGTCCGCGAGGTCGCCGTCTTTGACCACCGCAGCGCGGTCCCCGACACCGGCGCCAGCACCGTGTTCCGCCTCGCCGACAGCCCGGTCGCTGCGCGTGATGCGCTCCTCTCGCGTCTGCAGCAGGCGGCGCTGCCCGCCGAGGCGCGCCCGGCGCGCGGGCTGGCCCGCCCCGTGCCGCTGCGCGCCGGGGCCCAGGCCGCGTCTCACAGGCCGGGGGGTTCCTAGAATCCCCCGCCCATGAGCAGCCCGCATCGCCCGGTCGATCCGCACGCCTCCTTCCCCGATCTCGAGGAGGTCGTGCTGGGGCGCTGGCGCGACCGCGACGTGTTCGCCGAGTCGGTGCGCCGCCGCGCCGGGGCGCCCCAGTGGGGCTTTTACGAGGGACCGCCCACCGCCAACGGCCCGCCGGGCACGCACCACGTGCTCAGCCGGGTGTTCAAGGACATCTTCCCCCGCTACCGGACGATGACCGGCCACTACGTGGAGCGCAAGGGCGGCTGGGACTGCCACGGCCTACCGGTGGAGCTGGCCCTGGAGGCCGAGCTGGGCTTCACCTCCAAGGACGACATCGAGCGCTACGGCATCGCCGAGTTCAACGCCAAGTGCCGCGAGAAGGTCCTCAGCCATGTCGCCGAATGGAACCGGCTGACCGAACGAATCGGGTTCTGGGTCGACCTCGACGATGCCTACCGGACGCTTGACCCCGGCTATGTCGAGTCGGTCTGGTGGGCGCTGAAGACCATCCACGAGAAGGGGCTGCTCTACGAGAAGCTCAAGGTCGTCCCCTATTGCCCGCGCGACCAGGTCACGCTGTCCAGCCACGAGCTGGGCCAGCCCGGCGCCTACCAGGACGTCGTGGACCCCTCGGTCTACGTGCGGCTCCCGGTCACGCGCGTACCGAACCGCACCCACCCCAGCGCACGGCACGGCGACGAGCTGCTGGTGTGGACCACGACACCGTGGACGCTCGTCTCCAACGCCGCCGTCGCCGTTCACCCCGAGCTGACCTACGCGCGCGCCCGCTACGGTGACGGGCGGACCGCGATCGTGGCCGCAGAGCTGGTGGAGAAGGTGCTGGGCGAGGACGCCGAGGTGCTCGAGACGTTTCCGGGCGCCGCGCTGGTGGGCACCGCGTATGAGCCGCCGTTCGAGTTCATCGGCGCCGAGGCCTACGGGCCAAAGGGCCACACCGTGCTGCCCGCCGACTTCGTCACCGCCGTGGACGGCACCGGCCTGGTCCACACCGCCATCGCCTTCGGCGAGGATGACTTCCGCCTGGGCGAGCAGGAGGGTCTGACTGTGGTCAACCCGGTCAGGCTCGACGGAACCTATGACGAGCGGATCGGCCCGTACGCCGGTCGCTGGGTCAAGGACGCCGACCCCGATCTCATCGAGGACCTGCGCGGGCGCGGCCGGCTGCTGCGCTCGGAGCGCTACGCGCACTCCTATCCCCACTGCTGGCGCTGCAACACGCCGCTGCTCTACTACGCCAAGCCCTCGTGGTACATCGCCACCAGCCAGGTCAAGGACCGCCTGCTCGCCTCCAACGAGGGCGTCAGCTGGCACCCCGAGCACGTCAAGCACGGGCGCTTCGGCAACTGGCTGGAAGGCAACGTGGACTGGGCACTGTCGCGTGAGCGCTACTGGGGCACGCCGCTGCCGGTGTGGCGCTGCGCACACGGATGCACCAAGGTGATGGGCTCACTGGCCGAGCTCGAGCGCGAGTCAGGGGTCAAGCTCGACGATCCGCACCGGCCCTACGTGGACGACGTGGTGCTCACATGCGACAACTGCGGCGAGGAAATGCACCGCGTCCCCGAGGTCATCGACGTCTGGTTTGACTCGGGCTCGATGCCGTTCGCCCAGTTCCAGGCTCCCCACGCCAACCTCGACCACTTCGAGCAGCGCTTCCCGGCCGACTTCATCTGCGAGGCGCTGGATCAGACGCGGGGCTGGTTCTACTCGCTGCTGGCGATCTCCACGCTGCTGTTCGACACCTCGTCGTACCGCAACGTCGTGTGCCTCGGGCTGATCCTCGACGAGGACGGCCACAAGATGTCCAAGTCGCTGGGCAACACCGTGGCGCCATGGGACGTCATCGACCGCTACGGCGCCGACGCGCTGCGCTGGTACTTCTTCACCTCCAAGCAGCCATGGGACGGCTACCGCTTCTCGCTGGAGACGATCGGCGAGGCGGTGCGCCAATTCATGCTCCAGCTGTGGAACACCTACGGCTTCTACGTCCTGTACGCCAACGCCAACGGCGTGGCGCCGGATGCGGACCCGTCGGTGGCCACAGGCGATCTCGACCGCTGGGCGCTCAGCCGCCTGGACGAGACGGTGGCGATCGTCCGCGACCGGCTCGACGCCTTCGACGCCACCACCGCGGGGCGCGCCATCCAGGAGTTCGTCGAGTCGCTGTCCAACTGGTACGTGCGCCGCTCGCGCCGGCGCTTCTGGGACGGCGATCCGGCGGCCTTCGCGACCCTGCGCCACTGCCTCGTGACCGTCGCCCACCTGCTGGCTCCGTTCTGCCCGTTCGTCGCCGACGAGATCTACGACAACCTCGACGGCGCTGAGCCGAGCGTGCACCTGTGCGACTTCCCGGCCGCCGGCGCCCGCGACGCCGATCTCGAGCGGGCGATGGACGTGGCGCGCGAGACCGTCCGCCTGGGCCTGGCGGCACGCGCGCAGGCCAAGATCAAGATTCGCCAGCCGCTGCGGGCGGCGGTGGTGGTGGCCACGGGGCGCGAGCGCGCGGCCATCGAGCGGCTCGCCGACGTCGTCCGTGAGGAGCTCAACGTGCGCGAGCTGAGATTCGTCGCTCAGGCCGACGAGCTCGGGCAGGTCGACGTCAAGCCCAACTACCGGACCCTCGGGCCCCGCTTCGGCAAGAAGATGCCGATGGTGGCGGCGGCGGTCGCGGGTCTGGACCCAGGGCACGTTGCGGCGGCGCTGCGCGACGGGCGCAGCGTGGTGATCACCGTCGGCGGCGACGAGCACGAGCTCGGCGCTGAGGACCTGCTGCTCGGGATGAAGCCGCTCGAGGGCTATCAGGTGGAGCGCGAGGGCTCGCACGCGGTCGCGCTCGAGCTCGAGATCGACAACTCGCTGCGCGTGGAGGGCCTGGCCCGCGACATCGTGCGCGCCGTGCAGAACGCGCGCCAGGGCGCCGGTCTGCAGGTCTCAGACCGGATCCTCCTCACCTTCGACGGCGACGAGGAGCTGCTCGGAGCGGCGCGGGCCCACGAGGCCTACATCGCCGCCGAGACGCTGGCGACGCGCGTCAGCTACGAGAGCCTTGACGGAACTCAGCCGGTCCTCATCGAGAACCGGCCCCTGAAGATCGGCGTCGCGCTCGCTTAGGCCAGCGCCGGCTCCAGCTCCTCTTCGATCTTGCGCTTGGGGTAGGCCCCGATGACGGTCTTGGCGATCTCGCCGTGCTTGAACAGCATGAGCGTGGGGATCGACATGACGTTGAACTTGACCGCGGTCTGCTGGTTCTCGTCGATGTTGAGCTTGACCACCTTCAAGGTGTCGGCGCGCTCGGAGGCGATCTCCTCCACGACCGGCGACACGCGGCGGCAGGGACCGCACCACGGCGCCCAGAAGTCCACGAGGACGGGCACGTCCGACTCGACCACCTCGGCCTGGAAGTTGTTGTCGGTCACATCAGTCACGTCGCCTGCCATCTCGGTCTCCTTGTCGGTTTACTTCAGAAAGTATAGCGCCCGCTCGGAGCTACGCTAAAGGGTATGGCGGACCCCACGAATTCCGAGATCGCCGCGGCTCTCGACGAGCTTGGCGACCTGTACGAGCTCGACGGGGCGGTCATCCACCGTATCGTGGCGTATCGCAACGCCGCCAAAGCGGTGCGCGACGCGTCGGTGTCGGTGACGGCGCTGGCCCGCGAGGGCCGCGCCACCGAGCTGCCAGGGATCGGGTCGATCATCCAGGAGAAGGTCCTGGCCCTCGCCGATGACGGGGAGATCCCCGCCGCCGTCAAGCTCCGCGCCAAGTTCCCGGCGGGCCTGCTGGAGATCACCCGCCTGCCCGGCCTCGGGCCCAAGCGCGCGCGACGGCTGTTCGAGGAGCTCAGCGTCGACTCGCTCGAAGCGCTCGAGGCGGCCGCCTCCGACCACCGGATCCGGGCGCTCAAGGGCTTCGGGCCCAAGGCCGAGGAGAGCATCCTGTCGTCGATCACCGCGCGGCGAACCGAGGAGGCCGCCGGCAATGGCGCCGGGCGCCGCACGGTGCTCAACCGGGCGCTGGCCGTAGGCGAGCAGTTGCTGGACGCGCTGCGCGCCCATCCGGCCGCGGACCGCGTCGAGCTCGCCGGCTCCGCCCGCCGGTGGACCGACAGCGTCAAGGACCTCGACATCATCGCCAGCGCCTCCGATCCTCTGGCGCTGGCCCAGGCGGCGGCCGCTCTCGAGCTTGTGGAGTCGGCGCAGACGCCGAGCGAGTCGGGCGTGCGCCTGCGCACCCATACCGGGCTGAAGGCCGACGTGCGCATCGTCGCCCCCGACCAGTTCGGCAACCTCATGCAGCACTTCACCGGCTCCAAGCAGCACAACATGGCGCTGCGCGAGGCGGCGGTGCGGCGCGGACTGCATGTATCCGAGTACGGCGTACTGGACGACGGCACGGGCGAGACGCGCCGCTGCGAGCGCGAGGAGGAGGTCTACGCGCTGCTGGGCCTGGAGTACATCGAGCCGGAGCTGCGTGAGAACCGGGGCGAGCTGGACGCGGCGGCCAAGGGAACCCTGCCCTCGCTGATCAGCGTGGACGACCTGCGCGGCGACCTGCATGCCCACACCACCGCCTCGGACGGGACCGCATCGATCGAGGAGATGGCCCTGGCCGCGGGCGCGGCGGGTTATGAGTACCTCGCCATCACCGACCACTCGACGTCGGTGGCGGTGCGCATCGACGCGGCTCAGCTGTCGGGCCACGTCGCCCGGATCCGGGAGCTCTCGGGCTCCGACGCGGTCGGCGGTATCACTCTGCTGGCGGGGTCGGAGGTCAACATCCTCCCCGACGGCTCTCTGGACTACGACGACGAGACCCTGGCCGAGCTGGACTGGGTCGTGGCCTCGGTGCACTCCTCGTTCGCGATGGACTCCGCGGCGATGACCGACCGGATCGTGCGCGCCATAACCAATCCGCTCGTGGACATGATCGGGCACCTCTCGGGGCGCAAGATCGAGCGCCGGCCGCCCTACCACTTCGACTTCCCGGCGATCGTCGAGGCCGCGCGCGAGACGGGAACCCTGCTGGAGATCAACTCCAGCCCCGACCGCCGCGACATGAACGACGTCCACGCCCGGGCCGCCGCCGAGGCCGGGATCCCGATCGCCATCAACAGCGACGCGCACCGGGTGGGTGGGTTCGACGTGGCCCGCTACGGGGTGGCGACGGCGCGGCGGGCGTGGCTGGGGCCTGAAGCCGTGGTCAACACGCGGCCCTGGGATGAGGTGGCTGCGGTGCGGCCGCGGGCTCGGGCGCGGGCTGCCTAGCTTCTCGCTTTCGGCCTCGCGCGCACCGCGGGCGAACGTCAACGACCGCTTAGGAAGGCTGCTCGGATCGCCGCGGCGGAACCTGTGGTCGATCTTGCATGACATAGCTGCAAAATCGACCACAAGCCCGCTGGGACGCCGCCGCAAGCGTCGCTGACTTTCGTCAGTGTCGCCTGGGACGCACGCGCTTCGAAGGAGGCGGCGGCGGAGGGCGGCGAGCCGACGCGGCACCCGCACCCGAGGCCGTCGCAGCAGCCGCCGTGCGCGGGAACCCCAGCCCCCGCGTCGGCCCCGCGGCGCGCGCGCTCTCGGGCACGACCTCGGCGGGCTCCACGCCCCACCCGCGCCACCCGCGCTGCAGGGCCACGAACCACAGCAGGCCCAGGACACAGAGCACCAGGGCGACGAAGAAGTTGACGCGCAGGCCCAGGAAGTGGTTGGAGTAGTCGATGCGCTGGGTCTCCTCGAAGACGCGAAAGCCGGAGTAGCCGGCGACGTACAGCGCGAACAGCCCCGGTGCCCGGATCCTGCGCCGCGAGCCGAGCCAGACCAGGAACGTGGCCAGCGCGAGGTTCCAGATGATCTCGTAGAGGAAGGTGGGCTCGAAGGTGAGGACGTGGGCGTAGCCGGGAGGCCGGTGCGCGGGGAAGATCTTCAGGGCCCAGGGCAGCGATGACGGGGCGCCGAACAGCTCCTGGTTGAAGTAGTTGCCGATCCGCCCGATCGCCTGGGCCACGAGCAGGCCCGGGGCCACCGCGTCCATCAGCCGCAGCAGGTCGTCGTGGCCGAGTCGCCGGTGGGCGACCCAGAGCCCCACCGCCGTGCCGGCGGCGATGCCGCCCCAGATGCCCAGGCCGCCCTCCCAGATGGCGAAGATGCCCCACCAGTGAGCCGGGATCTGGCTCGGGGTGGTGATGTCGAAGTAGATCCGCCCGCCGATCAGCCCCGCCGGGAAGGCCCACATGGCGATCTCGTAGCACAGCTCGGGATCGCCGCCCACGCGCCCCCAACGCCGGCGGGAGATGTAGATCGCCGCGGCGACGGCGAACACGTAGCAGATCCCGTAGGCGTGAAAGAAGAACGGCCCGATGCTGATGCCGTTCGACGATGGGCTGGGGATCTCCGCGGGGAGGATCACGCGCCCCATCCTGCCAGCAAACGTGGCAGGACGTGCTCGCTCAGCGTGCGCGCCACCACCTCGCGCGCGAACGGCGCCACCAGCTCGGCGGCGCGGGCACCATAGCCGGGCGCCGGGTCGTCGAGGGCGGCGCGCAGCGCCGGCGCCAGGTCCTCGGACACCAGCCGCGGATCGAGCTCGCGGGCCAGCGCCAGCGCCGGATAGGTGCCCGGTGCCGGGGTGGTGACGAGCATCGCGCCGTCGGCCAGCGCCTCGAGCTGTGCGATCCCGAACTCCTCGCGGCGCGAGGCGGCCACGAACACGCGGGCGCGGCGCAGCAGCGCCCGGAACGCGTCAGGGGCCAGGCGGCCGGTGAACCGTACGCCGGGGATCTCGGCGGCCCGCTCGATCCCGGTGACCACGAGCGTCTCGCCGTCGCGCCGGGTCCGCTGCCAGGTCTCCAGGATGAAGTCCAGCCGGCGCTTGACCGGATCGGCCGCGTAGGCCACCACGTCGAGGTCGCGCATGACACCCGCCGCGCCGGAGCTCTGGACCGCCACCGGTACGACCACCGAGTCTGGGCGCGCCGCCGCCGGGAGCGGCGCCAGCGAGTCCGGGGCCCAGGTCAGCACCAGCGGGGCCCGGGCCAGCCGGCGGCGCTCCACCGGCCGCTGCCACACCCCGTGGCGCCCGGGGCGGTTCTCGGCGGCGATCGCGTCCAGCCAGATCACCCCGGGCCGTGGCCACAGCAACGCGGCGGTGATCGAGCAGTAGACGACGATCCGCGGGCGATGGTCGGCGATGCCCCGGGCCGCAGCGCGCCGCGCCGCCATCGCCTGGACGAGGTCGGTGAGCATGAACGTCCGCACGTCACGGACCGGCCCGCTGCTTACGGTCACCGTCCGCGCGCCCGCCGCCCGGAACGCGACGTCGAGCTCCCGGGCGGCGACCCGCCATCCTATGGTGCCGCCGACGGAGACGATCAGGACATCGGTGGCCCCCTCCGGGCGCTGGCCGGCCATCGGGCGCGTCAGACCTGCGGACGCGCCGAGCGCGAGGCGGAGGAGCCGTTGAGCTCCATCAGATTGGTGCGGAAGCCCGGCGTGCGCACGAGCTGGATCGGGTGCAGTGGAGAGGTGCGCTCGACGTAGAAGCGGGCACCGTCGCGCTCCTCGATCGCAGTCACGGCCCGCGACTGCCGGCGCCACGCCAGTGCCCAGATGATGGCGAAGCCCGCGGCGATCGCGGGGACCTGGGGCAGGACGACGCCGATCGCACCGGCACCCAGGGTGGAGAGCAGGAGCGGCCACAGGCGGTTGAGGACGACGCGCGCCGGGTTGACCTCGGGCAGCGAGGGCTGGCTGCGGGCGCTGGCCAGAAGCGTGGCGATCGGCGATGAGGTCTCCGCGCGCCGGCCGAGCCAGAGCCCGATCAGGGACGCCACCACCCACCACCCGGCGGCGATCGGGACGACGAGGCCGTGGCCGCCCCCAACCGCGCCCGCCAGCGTGATCGCGCCCAGCGCGCTCGCCGCCGCGGCACTGATCAACACCGTGGTGCGCAGGAAGTCAGCGAACCTCACCGACGCTCACTCCGCGCTGAGCAACGCCAGGAGCTCGCGCACGCCCTCGGGACCGTCGACGGTGAAGTCAGACTCGCCGCTGATCTCCGAGGGACCCTCCTCCGAGTGCACGCCGATGCGCAGTATGCGCTCCAGCCGGCCCTCCGCCGCCATGGCGCTGAGGGCGTGGAAGGCGTCGAGATCGGTCATGTCGTCCCCCACGTAGAGCGCCATCTCGATGTCGGGGCCCACCTCGTTGAGGAGCCAGGTGATTCCGGCGCCCTTGTCGATCTTGACCGGGGGCCGGACCTCCAGGACCTTGCGGCCCCAATGCGTGCGCAGGCCCGCCGACTGGGCGCGCTGCGCGATCGCGTCGACGGCCGCCTTGGCGGCGTCCTCGTCGGGTGCTCCGCGCCAGTGGAAGGCGACGATCGGACCCTTGTCCTCGAGCCGGACCCGGCGCTTGCGGATGTCGGCGGTGTCGTTCTCGCGGCCGAATTCGTGGATGCGGCGGATCCAGTCGGCGACGCCGGGATCCAGCACGGCCTCGGTCCACCCGGAGCGCAGCAGCTCCACGCCGTGGGAGCCGACGTAGTTGATGGAACCGATCGAGACCATCGCGCGCGCCTCGGAGGCGCGCCGCCCGCTGACGCAGGCCACCAGCCCGTACATCCGCGCCACCGCGATCAGCAGCTGACGCGTGGATTCCGGGACGTGGGCATCGGCCGCCTGGTCGACGATCGGGGCCAGCGTGCCGTCGATGTCGAACATGACCGCAGCGCGTTGTGGGTTCTGGCGCAGCGGGGCGAGCGCCTCTGACATGAGCGCTGAGGTCACCGGTCTAGTATGCCCCCTCGCGCCGGCACGGACACGCCCGATGCGCCCGTGGCAGTTACCATGCAGGCCGCCGATGAGTGACGCGACACAGGGTGGCGGATACACGGTCTCTAGCCTGGAGGCGATGGGCGAGGGCTACGGGTTTCGCAAGGTCCGCCGGGAGCTCGGCGTCACCGCGTTCGGCATGAACGCACTCGTCCTGCCGCCGGGGTACGCGAGCGGCCTGCACTTCCACGAGGAGCAGGAGGAGACGTACTTCGTGCACCGCGGCCAGATCGAGTTCCGCTTCGGCGACGGCACCACTCATGTCGTCGAGGCGGGCGGGATGGCGCGGGTCGACGCCGCCACCCACCGCGGGCTGCGCAACGTCGGCCAGAATGACGCGATCGTGCTGGTGGCCGGCGGCAAGAACGGCTACGTGGGACGCGACGGCCAGGCAGTGGGCGCGAACCCACGCGGCGGCCCCGCGGGCTAGCCGCGCTCACCTGTCACGCAGGTGCTGGCCGGGCCCGGGGCCGGTGAGCTGGCGGCCGGGCCGCTCCCCAGCGCGACCCGGAACGGGTGGCCGCGGCGATCCTCGCGGCGCTTGCCGGGTGAGCCACGCTCTACCCTCGGGCACATGCCAGCTCGCTTGCCCGCCGCCGCCCGCGCGGTGGCCATCATGACGGTGGTGTGCGCCGTTGCGCTGGCGGCGCCGGCGTCAGGGATGGCCGCGCGGCTCGTCGGCGGCTCGGCACAGACGGAGATCGCCCGTGCCTTCTCGTCTCAGCGCGCGCACCGCGGGCAGGTGATCGTGTCGATCCGGACCTCCACCGTGTCGCGATCGTGGGCGGTGGTGCGCTCCGTGACCCCGCAGCCCGCCGGCCAGACGCGGTCGGGCGCGGCGCCGGTCCTGCACAGCACCTATTACCGCCTCGCGCGTCACCGGGTCCGGCCGGCCCCGCCCCCGCGCGCGGTCAGAGCCGACCTGGCTCGCCGCTTCTCCGTCGAGGTCGTCTACACGGGCGCGGGATCTGAGTCGATCTCCTATGGCCAGGGCTATCGCAGCGTCTGTGCCGGCTCCGGCGGGTTCAGCGACTCGACGAAGGACATCGTCAGCCCCATGTCCTGGACGATCCGCTACGTGGTCGACCTCGACGACCTGGAGTCGGCGGTGCGCGGCCCGGCGGGCGTCACGCTCGTCCCCAACGTCTCCTTCGACGCCGCCGGGTCCCACATCGACGCCTCCGAGACCGTCGTGCGCTCGCTCCAGGACCTCGGCTGCAACCAGCGCAAGACGACGATCACGTGCACCACGACCTTCGCGCCGGGCGGCACCGATCCCGGCGGCCGGCTGTCGTTGCCCGCCGGCTCGGGGCTGGAGGTGGGCGTGCCGACGGCCACGCACCGGGTCGGCGCCTGCAACCCGGACAACTTCACCCTCGGCCCCTCGCTGTGGGACAGCGGCGGGGCCACCGCGCTGGCGAGTCCGCTCCAGCTGATGGGCGGGACGCTGCCCGCCCACCCGTACGCGCGGATCCCCGTGTCGTGGCCGGCGGGCTCGGCGGCGCAGGCCCAGGGGTTCGCGGTGAGCCCCTGCCAGGGGGACACCGCGGCGTGCATCGACGCCTTCGCGTGGCGAGGCACGGTGGCGCTGCAGGCGGTGCCGGGCGGCTGACCCCCGGCGCGCCATCGGGCGGCTACCCGGCCCGGCCGGGGTCCGCGTCAGGGTCGGGCTCCGCCGGCTCGGAGGGCTCGGGGACGACCGGCGTGGCCGGCTCGTCGGGGTCGGGCACGGTGGCGGGGCGTTCGGGGTCGGCCGGCGTCCCGGGATCGGGGTCAACGGGCGTCACCGGCGCGTCGGGAACGATCGGAGTGCTCGGCTCGCTGGGCTGGGGCACCTCCTGGACGGACGCCGGGCGTACGCCGAAGAGCGCCGCCGGCGGGCGATCGCGGGTATGCGATCTCTGATGGTTGGGAACTTGCATACGGCGTTCTTACCTCCGGCTACCTAGACTGGCCCGGCGTGGAAACCGCTTCGGAATCAGCTGAGCCGTTCGGGGATGACTCTCTAGCGATACCCGCATTTGCGGACCTCGAACTGAGCGCGCCGGCGACCGCCGCCGACCCGCCCATGCGCGTGCGCGTGCCCGCGCGCCCGCGCGTCCGGCACCGGCTGTCGGCGGCGACGCGCCAGGAGCTGCTGTGGATCACCACCATGTACCTGGCGGCCCGCGGGCTGCTGCTGCTGGTGGCCTACCTCAACGGCACGTTCGAACACCACAACTTCCTGCACGAGCTCGCCAACTGGGACGGACTCTGGTACCGCGCCCTGGCCAACCACGGCTATCCGGACCACGTCTCCTACGCGCAGACGACGCTCGGCTTCTTCCCGGTGTTCCCCCTCGCCATGTGGGCCCTGACCCAGCCGCTGATGCTGGTCACCAGCCACGACGCGATCTGGTGCGCGACGGTCGCCGGGGCGCTCATCTCCGCCGCCGGCGGACTCGTGGCCACGGTCCTGGTGCACCGCCTCGCCGAGGGCTGGTGGGACCGGGAGGCGGCCCGCCGGGCCACGATCCTGTTCATCGTCTTCCCCGGGTCGGTGGTGTTCTCGATGGTCTACTCCGAGGGGCTGCTCCTGCCCCTGGCGGCGGGCTGCATCTACGCCCTGGAGCGCCGTCGGTGGGTGCTGGCCGGCATCCTGGCCGGCGTGGCCACCGCGGTGCAGCCAGTGGGGCTGGCACTGGTCCCGGTGTGCCTGCTCTCGGCGCTGCTCGAGCTGCGACGGCACGGCTGGTCGCTGCGGGCCGCCCGCCGCAGCTTCCTGGCGCCGCTGCTGTCGCTCAGCGGGATGGCCGCGTTCATGGCCTTCCTGTGGGCCTGGACCGGCAACCCGCTGGCCACCTACCTGGCCCAGCACCACGGCTGGAGCGAGACGACCACGCCGCTGTCCATGTGGGACACGGCGGTCAAGCTCTCGCACGAGATCAGCTTCAGTCACTTCAACAAGCCGACGATCAACCTCAACCTCGTGATCGGGCTGATCGGCGGCGTTGTCCTGCTCTCCTGGCTCGTCCTCGTCTGGTTCTCTCGCCGCGAGATCTCCCCCGAGGCCATCCTCTGGACGCTGGGGGTCGCGTTCCTGGCCTTCACGTCGTCCAACGTGCCGCCGCTGCCACGCATGTTGATCACCGCCTTCCCGGCGCTGATGGTCGTCGGCCGCTACGCCGAGGGCCGCGCGTTCCGCGCGCTCGTGTGGGGCAACGGCGTGCTGCTGGCAGTGCTCAGCCTGCTGACGTTCTACGGCTTCACGCTGCGTCCCTGAGCAGTGCCGGCGCGGCTCAGCGCGCGGCGCGGCCCGGCATCAACTGGACGTGAATGACGCTGGCGTACCCGTGCTTGGTCACCGGCCCGGCGCCGAACCGGCGCCGCAGCGCGGCGCTCAGCGCGAACCACTGGGCCCGGTGCGCGCGGGCCACCGGCGGGCCGTTGGGCTGGCCTTCGTGACTCGAGACCAGCCACATCCGCTGACAACCCGCCGTGCGCCGGGCCAGCTCGGCGGGGGCCGGGACCGCGTAGTCCTCCACGTAGGGCCGCACGACCCCCCACGGTGCCGCCGGCAGGACCGCGCGGGGCGGCCGCCGGGTGGCGGGACCGGTCCTCACGTAGTACTGAAACGCCATCCGGGCGTCCGCGGGATAGAAGGCGATGCAGTCGCCGGGCCGGGACTGGGCGAGCACGCCCGCGGTGACCGCCTGCCAGGGCTCGGGCGCGACGCCGTAGGCGCGCACCACCGGCACGGCGCGGGCCGCCAGCAGCGCCACCAGGAGCGCCGGGGCGACGAAGCGGGGCCAGCGCCGGTCCGCCAGCACCGGGGCGAAGGCGAGCGCCACCGCCGGCGTGGAGACGAGCACGTTGCGTGGCACGAACACCGGCTGGGAGACGAGCGAGTACAGGAAGGTCAGCGCCGCCGGCAGCACGCACCACGCCAGCACCAGCGCCATCCCCCACACCGGCTCGCCGCGCCGCCCGCGCCGCACGACGTCGACGATCAGCGCGAGCACCGCGGCCACGGTGAGCCACATCAGCGCCTTGGTCGTGAAGCTGCGGTGAAAGACGGGCTGAAGGCTGGCGGAGGTCAGCGACTGGAGCACCTGGGTGTCGACCATCGAGCTGGGCGGCTGCACCCAGAAGAGCTGGCCCGACCCCCGGTTGATGGCCAGCACGGCCAGCGGCACGCACAGGATGGCGACGGCCGCCAGCGCCGACCCCACCCGGCGCGCGGCGCCGCGGCGGCCGATCAGGACCAGCAGCTGCGCCGGGACCACGAGCACGGCGACGAAGCTGCAGTACATGGCGAGCGTCATCGCCGCCACGTAGCCCAGCCACGCCCCGCGGCCACCGGCCGGCGCGCCCCCCCGCGAGTCGGTCAGCGCGATGAACGCGAGGTAGGCGGCGCACACGAACGCCACCATCGCGGCATAGCCCCGCGCCGTCTGGCCCCAGTAGACGAGCGGGAGGCTGACGGCGGCCAGCATCCCGGCGGCCAAGGCGACCCGGCGGTCGGCGAACAGGCGCTGCGCGATCAGCGCGATGAGCGAGACGGTGGCCACGGTCGCCACCACGGAGGGCACGCGCAGCACGACCAGGCCGTTGCCGAAGGCGCTGGTGAGGACGTGCATGAACAGGTAGTAGCCCGACATGTTGCCGCCGTCGTGCGCGATCGCGCGCCACAGCGCCGCGCCGTGCTGGGCGGCGATGGACGCCGTGGCGCCCTCGTCGAAGCCGAGGCTGCGCCCGCTGAGGCCGATGAGCGACAGGACCGCCGCCAGCGCCGCCGGGATGGCGATCACGCCCCAACCGCCGGCGTCGCGCACACCCGCGGGCGTCGCCGCCAGCCGACCCGGCGGCTCCTGCACGCCGACGGTCATCAGGTCCCGGCCAGCGCCGACGGACTGCGCTCGCGCACCGCTGCGGGCCGCAGCGCAGCCCGGCGCCGGCGGCGGCCCCACCACACCGCGGCGGCGATCAGGAGATATCCGGCCACCACCGCCGGCGCGGATTGCAGGGACAGCGCCAGGATGCCATTGGGCTTGACCACGAACACCGACGCGGCGACGGCCAGAGCGAGGGCGAGCGAGTGCTGGGGCGCGCGCAGGGCGCCGATCAGCGCCAGGCCCCAGATGAAGTACCACGGCCACGCGGCGGGACCACCCGCCGCCGCGATGAGCAGGAACGCGCCGAGCCACGCCACCAGCCGCCCGATGCGCACCCGGCAGAGCATCACCGCGCCGGTGAGCGCGACGACCGCGAAGCCAACGACGCCAAGCACGCCCTCGAGGCCGCGGTGCGAGACGCCGACGCCGACGTCGGACAGCAGCGAGGCCGCCGTGTACCCGAGGCCGGTGGCGGGGGTGATCGCCAGCCGGACCTTGGCCGGCGTCGAGAACAGCGACGTCGACAGCCAGTCGACCCCGACGCCGGTCACCAGCGTCACTACCCCCAGGACCGCGAGCGCCAGCAGCGCGGCTCCGGCCATGAACCGCGCCTGCGCGGCGCGGCCGAGCTCCTCGCGTCCCCACGCCACGGCGATGAACGCCGCCCCCGCGAGCGCCGGCACCTTGACCGTCGCCGCCAGCGCGCAGATGGCCACCCCGAGCAGGGGGCGGCCGTCGAGCGCGTAGGCGACCCCCGCCACCAGGATCCCCGCCATGAGCAGATCGTTGTGACCGGCGGCGACCAGCCCGAGCGTCACCAGCGGGCTGAGGAGCACCAGCCACAGCGCGCGGCGTCCGTCGCTGCCCAGCGAGCGCGCCAGGCGGGGAACGTAGATCGCCAGCAGGACCATCCCCGCCAGCCCCATCAGGCGCGTCAGGAGCGCGCCGGCGACGAGGTGCGACCCTGCCACTGCGCTGACAACCGCGAGCAGGCCCAGGAACAGCGGGCCGTAGGGGGCGGTGGTGTGTCGCCAGAACGGCGAGACGGCGTCGAGCACGTGCTGATGGCCCATCCCCGCAAGCGCGGCCGGCGCGGTGTGGTAAGGGCTGTGGCCGAGGCGCAGGACCGTACCCTGGGCCAGATAGCTGTAGATGTCGCGGCTGAACAGGGGCGGCGCCAGCACCAGCGGCAGCGCCCATACCGCGGCGATCGTCAGCAGCGCGCGCCTCGCCGGCAGGGCGCGGCCGAGACCCAGCCACGCGCAGCACAGCGCCGCCATGCCGATGTAGACGAGCCCCAGGCTCGTCCCCCGCCCCGAGGGAGCGCCGGGCACGTACCACCAGCCGACCACGTGATCGGCCACGGCGCGGGGCGCCGCGTAGGCCACCAGCACCGACCCGGCCGTCCCCAGCGCGGCCCACAGCCAGGCTGAGCGCGGAGTCGGGGCGGATCCGGTCATCTCGCCCGGGTGCTCACAGCGACGCGTAGAGCGCCGTCTCGAAGTCCGCGTACATGCGCATCGCCTCGGGCGCCAGGAAGGGAAGGATCTGGGTAAAGAGGGCGCCCGCCACGCCGGTCGCCGGGTCCACCCAGAAGTGGGTGTTGAACAGGCCCATCCACGCGCCGCTGCCGGCTCGCCGGCGGCCCGGCTCATCCTCGGTGTTGATGAGCAGGCCGTGGCCGAACTTGTAGCCGGCACCGACGGCGAGGCCGAAGGCGGTCTCCGGAGCGGTCGTACGGATCTCGGGGGGGAAGTCGAGCGCGCCGATCTGGTTGGAGAACATCGCGTCGACCGTGTGGGGCGCCAGCATGGTCGTCCCGTCGGGCGCGGTCCCGCGCCCCAAGAGCATCCGCTGGAAGGCGAGGTAGTCACGCGGGGTCGAGTACAGCCCCCGGCTGCCCGAGACGTACTCCGGCCGCGCCGGCAGCTCGACGTCGCCGGCGATCCACGTCCCGCCGGGCGACCGGTGGTGGACCGGCGCCAGCTCCGCCCGCGCGCGATCGTCCAGCGCGAATCCCGTGCGGGTCATCTCCAGCGGCTCGGTGACCAGCGTGCTGATCACCTCGTCGAGCGAGCGCCCGCACACCTCCTCCACCACCAGCCCCAGCCAATCGGTGCCGTTGCCGTAGATGAAGGCGCTACCGGGCTCGGCGACCAGGGGAGCGTCGAGGACCGCGCGCAGGCCCGACATGGCCGCGGGCGCCCCCACCGCCCGTTCCCAGGCGAGCACGTCGCGGTTCCAGAACCAGTAGCCCAGTCCCGAGGTGTGGGTGATGAGCTGCTTGACCGTCACCTTGCGCGCCGGTGTGCGCAGGACCGGCCGGCCGCCGTCGATGCGCTCGAGCAGCCCGATCTGCGCGAACTCGGGCAGTACTCCTCCACCGGCGCGTCGATGTCAAGCTTGCGCTGCTCGGCGAGCGCCAGCGCGGCCACGGTGATCACCGGCTTGGTCATCGACATGATCCGAAACGGCGTATCGATGTCGACGCTGTCGTCCTCTTCCGGCGCACGTGGGCCGCCCGCGCCCTCGTACACGATCCCATCACGATCGGCCGCGACCGCCACCACGAGGGAGCAGCGCCGGCAGTGACCGCGTCCGCGAGGACGCCGTCGACCGCCTGGGAGCGGGTGGATGTGGTCATGGCGCCCGAGCGTAGTAGCCTCGCCGACGGATCGTCACAGCGGCGCAGGCGCGCCGCGCGGGTCAGGAGGCCTGCCCGACGGTTCGATTCGCTTTTGCGTCGCTGCGACCGTCTGCCAACATGACGCAGAGCGCCTGATGGCACCTGTCCCACCCGTCCCCGAGCACCTGACCACCGTGACGCCGCGCCTCGTGGTCCCCGACGGCGCGGCGGCCATCGACTTCTACGCGGCCGCGTTCGCCGCCGAGCGGTCGGCGAGCGCCAACATCACCCTGGGATTATACGTCTGAACGAAGTAGAGCTAACATAACAC
>CAWDFE010000017.1:0-65071 GCA_963801435.1 uncultured Actinomycetota bacterium | reverse complement strand
CTCGGCGCCGGGAGCCTTCGCGGCCCGCACAGTCGCGAGGCTGGTTCGTGACGGCCAGCTTTGAGGCGCGCGGGTCCTTCGGCTAACGACTGTTTCGCGCCTCTACTCAGCTGGTGGTTGTCAGCCGACGGCTTCGGATCATCGTGATCGCGGCTGCGAGAATCCATAGCGACTGCCCAATGAGCGGCGCGATCGCGATGTTGTTCGCCGTGTTGGCGAACAGTCCGATAAAGCCGAGCAGTTCGAACGCGATCGCAAGCCCGAGGGCCACGTGAGCAAATTGCTGCGGGAAGAATGCTTGAGGTCCACAGCACGGCGGCAAGTCCCACGTATAGCGTGGGCGCCGCCATCGTGAGGAACGCGTGCACGAACACGCCCTGCAGGTCAAAGCTGCTGAGGGCGACCAACGGCCTGCCATGCCCTGTCGCGTAGGCGACGTCCATGAACACGATCCCCTCGATCACGCTGAGCGTCAGCAGCAGGATCGCCCCGGTGACCGCTACGAGCCGACGAGGCCGACCATGCGTTCCGACACTGGCCCGGGCGCCGCGTTCCCTGACTACGAGCTGCCGGACTCGAGAAGAACGCTGTGCAGAAGCTCAGCGAGATCCAGGATGACGAACCGCTGATTCTCATGCTCGCGCGGAGCCACTGCTACTGGTTCTGGGGACAGGCCTTCGGTCGAGGATGTCCGCCGCGATCTACGCGCAGTGCGGCGCGAGATCCGGCCGGAAGGTGACTGAGAAGCGAGACGCCGAGTGAATCGACCACCCTTCGTCATGGACGGTCGCCCCGATCGCCTCAGCGAGCAATGCGCGCTCGGCCCACCGCACCCCGGGGCAGAGCCCGTGGACCGTGTCAACAACCAAAGTACGCTGTCTCGCGGCGTATGGACCGCTCTGTGATGTATGTGAGCTCGTCGGCAATCGTCACCGCACGTGGAGCCGATGCAATGCCTGATCGTGGTCGAGATGCAGGCTGGATTCCTGATCGGGCCGCACGCGGCGCCGGGAACGCCCGGGCTGATCGCTGCGATAGACGAGCTGTTAGCCCGGGCTCGTGACACCGGCAGTTGGTCATCCAGATGCGCAACGTGGGTTCCGAAACGAGAGCTGGTTATGGGGAGGTGTCGGATGAAGGCGATTGTGGTGACAGACGAGGCTGCGGGACCGGCCGGGATGACGCTGGTGGAGCGGCCCGAGCCGCCGGCAGCGATAAACGACGTCATCGTTCAGATTCATGCGTCGGGATTCGTTCCGACTGAGATGGCGTGGCCCTCGACTTGGGTCGATCGCGTCAACCGTGACCGGACACCCTCGATCCCCGGACACGAGCTGGCGGGCGTGGTCGCCGCCCTGGGGTACGGCACGACGGGGGTGTCGGTGGGGCAGCGGGTGCTCGGCCTCGCGGACTGGCATCGCGACGGCACCCTGGCGGAGTATGTCGCGATCGAGGCACGCAACCTCGCGCCGCTACCGGGCGACGTCGAGTTCACGGTGGGCGCGAGCCTGCCAATCTCGGGCCTGACCGCGTGGCAGGGACTGTTCGACCACGGCCACGTTCGGGCGGGGCAGAGCGTCCTCGCGCACGGCGCGGCCGGCGCAGTCGGGACGATGGTGACGCAACTCGCACGTGAGGCCGGCGCCTACGTCATCGGCAACACGGGGCGCGCCGCCGACCGCCAGAAGGCGCTCGACTTCGGTGCGCAGGAGTTCGTCGACCTGGACAACGACGCCCTGGAGGACGTCGGGGGCGTCGACCTGGTGTTCGACGTCATCGGCGGAGACATCCAGAAGCGCTCCGCACGCCTGATCCGGGCCGGAGGAACGCTGGTGACTGTCGTAGGGCCGCCCGAGGCGCGGCCGGCCGACGGGCTGGCAGTCGACTTCGTCGTGGAGTCCGATCGTGCCCAACTGGGCGAGGTCGTCCAGCGGGTGCGGGACGGACGACTGCGGACCAACATCGGCAACGTCGCAACCCTCGACGATGCCGTCGCCGCCCTCAACCCGATCCGAGCAGACCGCAACGGGAAGACTATTATCCTCAGCTACTTCGTCGAAGAAGAAGCCGGACACGGCAGCGGCACCCGACAATTGCGTGTGGCACCAGCGAAAGCAGGAGGCTCCCGGACTTGCTGAATCGTCAAGAGGAGGAGTCTGCTCCCGCGATTCGGGTTCTGCTTGGAGGTTGTCGCTCTGACGAAGCCTCACTGATGCCAGCCCGCAGCGTCGGAGGACCTACGGCCGATTCTCGCCCCGCGAGTAGACGCCTGCCCCCGGGCCAGCAGCACTGTCGACGCCCGCCGGTCTTCACCGAGGTGAAACGCTGGCGCTCCGGACCGGGTTTTTCATGCTCTCCTACTTCGTCGACTTGGAGATGACGCTCAAGAGGCTCGCCGATTTGGGTCTTGGCGGACCTCCGCGTTGCGTCGCGCAGGCAGCCCCGACCGGTGGCATCACGATCGCGCTGATTCGCGACCCAGATGGCGTCCGCATCCTCCTGACTCCGGGTTCGATCACGCAAATGCACTGACACCATGTTTCCCTATTACACGCTCGACCGTGGCGTGCTCGATGGCGAGCAGCAGGGCGCTGACCCTCCGGCCGGTCGAGCCCTGCTCTTGTGTTCGGGCGGGCATCGTCCGTCCGGGCTCGGGCGTGGCTGCCTGTATCCGATAGCGGCAGCGAGCTGGTCGTCGGTGGTCGCGTGGTGCTCGGTCGTGGTCAAGTCGGCCGGGATCGGCTGGGCGGTGCTCGCCGCGCCGATGATCGGCTCCCACATGGCGCGGCGGCGATCTCAGAATCGAAGGCCACGGACATGGTGTTGATGGCACCTGGCTGTTAGTTGCTGTTGTCGACCACGACGACGACCTTGCCGGAGAGATTGCCGGCGTCGGCCTTGGCGTGGACGTCGGCCAGCTCGGCTAGCGGGACGCGCTCCGCGACGTCGACGCGCAGCTCGCCGCTGTCGACCAGCGCCACCAGCCGCGAGAGCTGCTCGGCGTCGCTGCGGACGAAGACTCCGACAGCGCGTACGCCGCGCTCCTCGTCGGCGGGCGTGTCGATCGTCGGCACCGTGTTGACGACGACGCCGCCGTCTTTGACGAGGGCGGCTAGGGCGTCCAGTTCTTCCGGGGCGATCCGCGCGAGGTTGAGCAGCACGTCCACCGGCTCGGCGACGGCGTCGGCCACGGTGCTGTCGGTGTGGTCGATGACCTCGTCGGCGCGCGCGGACCGGACCCGCTCGGCGCTGCGGGCGCTGGCCGTGGCGATCACGTGCGCGCCGGCCCGCTTGGCCAGCTGGATCGCGTAGCCACCGACGGCGCCGCCGCCGCCGTTGATCAGCACGCGCTGCCCCTCCTGGAGCGCCCCGTCGTCGAAGAGCGCCTGCCGCGCCGTGAGGCCGACTATTGGCAGTGCCGCGGCGTCCGGGAGCGGGATGCTCGTGGGCGCCGCCGCGAGGACCTCGGCCGGCGCGATCACGAACTCCGCCGCCGCACCGGGGGCGGTCATCGGCAGGAAGGCGACGACCGCGTCACCGACCCTGACGTTCTCGACGCCCTCGCCGAGCGCGTCGACCGCGCCGGCGACGTCGATGCCCGGCGTGTGGGGCAGCGTCACCGGGAAGGGGCCCTGCAGGTAGCCGCCGCGGATCCCGGCGTCGACGCCGTTGAACGAGGTTGCGGCGACACGCAGGCGCACCTCGCCAGCGCCGGGGGTGGGCTGCTCGACGTCCTCGTAGCGGAGGACGTCCGGGCCGCCGTACTCGTGGAAACGCATTGCCTTCATGGGAGTCACCGTTTCTGATGGTCGTTGTCCGTTTTGATCCGAAGCATCTGATGAATACGCGGGGCCTGGTGACGCGCGCGCCCGCTCCCTGCAAGAGGAGGAGCCGGTCGCGACGGTCACGATCCCCGATACAGGACGGGCGCTGCTCGCGAAAATGTTCCCCGGTCACATCGAGGTCTCAACCAGTTGCTCTTCGAGCCGCTGTCGCGCACGGACGCCAAGGCCGTGACCGATCTGCTCGCGCCGTGCGCGATCACATGCGCTCGGCCCCGCCCCGCTCGGCGGTGGTGCGCCGCCGTCGCACATAGGCAGCCGTGCTCATCGAGCGGGCGGGGCCAGGATCTCCATGCCGTACCGCGGCGCCGCCGCCACGGCGCGGCGTAGCCGGTCTTCGCGCTCAGCGGCACTGAGCGACGGGGCTGGCGCGGTGCGCGTGGGTACGGGGTCGCCGAACTCGGCGAAGAACTTTTCCAGGCCCGCGGGGGCGGCGGTGCACAGCAGCCGTGCCGGAACCTGCGCCGGGTTGCGGAACGCGTGCGGGGCGTTGGCGGGGATGTTGGCTGTGTCGCCTGCCTCCAGCCGGACGGGCGGAAGGTCGCGCACCCATACTTCGAGCGAGCCCTCGAGGACGCGGAAGCACTCCTCGAAGTTGTGCCGGTGCGGCGGCGGCCCGTCGCCCGGGGGGATCAGCATGTCGAGCATCGCGAACCGCCCGGCGGTCTGCTCGCCTGAGAGCAGCACCGTGTAGGTGTCACCCACCACCGCCAGGTGCACTAGGGCAGGGTCCTCGGGGCGTGCCATCGCCGGCTCGCGCGCGCGGTCGTCCTCCGGCAGGGCGGTCATCGGACCGCCGCCGCTTCGTCGTCTACACCCATCTTCAGTCGTGTCGTTGCCATCGGATCTCCTTGGGCACCGTTGCGTTTCGGACGATATCGTCCGCTTATGATACGGACGATATCGTCCGGTTGATCTGTAAGGATGTGGCTAGGTGCCGCATCCCGCCGCCCGTCAGCCGCGCAAGGACGCACTTCGCAACCGCGAGCGAGTGCTTGACGCGGCCACGGAGCTCGTCCGCCGCGACGGGGAGAAGGTCCCGATCGCTCAGATCGCCGAGCACGCCGGCGTCGGGGTCGGCACGGTGTACCGCCACTTCCGCACCCGCGAGGAGCTGCTCGGCGGGCTGGTGTACCGCTCGTTCGGCCTTGCGGTCGACAACGCACGAGCGGCGGCCGCGCATCCGGGGTCCGCCCTGGAAGGCGTTCGCGCGTTCTTCCTCGCCACGCTGCGCGACCGTGAGCGCTTCGTGTTGCCGCTCCATGGCGGCCCGGCGATCTTCACCCCCGCCACCCGCGAGCGCCAGGCACAGGTTCGCACCGTCCTGCGCGGACTGATCGAGCGTGGGCAGGCCGCAGAGGAACTGCGCGCAGACCTGACCCCCGAGGACCTGATCGTGGCCGCATCACTGCTTTCCCGGCCACTTCCCGGCACCGGCGACTGGGAGCGTCTCGCGCGCCGTCAGATCGACCTGAAGATCAGCGGCCTCGCCCCCGCCGGGCCCTCGACCACGCGCCCACCGGGACCCTGACCTCGGACCGACCTGCTTCGCCTTCGGCAGGAGTATCCCGGTCGCGACGCCGACTTCCCTGCTGCGCGCGGATACGAGGGCGCGAGCGGGTGATCAGCCCCGGAGCGCAAGCCTCAGACGCGAGTTTGGCGAGGACGGGGGAAGTCGGCTTCATGGACCAAGACACCCGCAATCACTGCAGCGCGGTAATCCTCGTGGGCGGCATCATCGTCGCTGGTGCGGTTCCCGAGCATCAGTGATCCGCGGGGCTGATTCCGCTCTTGCTCGGTGCTCTGGGAGCAGCAGTCCGCGGGTCCTCGCTGCTTCCCACCGGGGCATCACGCATCCTTCGCTCGGGGGTGGTGTTGGTCGAATACGATCGCGTCCATGGCAAGGGAGGACTACCGCGGCGCCAGCTACGAGATTTGGCAGGCGATGGCGGCGGGCTGGGACCGCGGGCGGTGTTGGATGTGGGAGGCCTCGCGCGCCGTCTCCGAAGAGATGCTCAAAGCATTAGAGCCCGAGCCTGGCCAGACGATCCTTGAGCTGGCGGCGGGCACCGGCGAGACGGGCTTTGCCGCTGCCCGCGCGATCGGGCCGGATGGGCGGCTGATCTCCACCGACTTCTCGCCCGAGATGGTGGCGGCTGCGCGGCGCGAGTCGGAGCGCCTTGGCCTCGCCAACGTCGAGCATCGCGAAATGGACGCCGAGCGTATGGACCTCGACGGCGACAGCGTCGATGGCGTGCTCTGCCGCTGGGGCTACATGCTGATGGCCGATCCGGCGACCGCGCTGGCGGAGACCCGGCGCGTGCTGCGCGACGGCGGGCGGCTGTCGCTGTCGGTGTGGGGCGCCGCTGAACGCAACCCCTGGGCCTCCTTGCCAGCCAACGCGCTGATGGAGCACACAGGCGCGCCGCCCCCGAATCCGAAAGACCCAGGCATCTTCGCGATGGCGGCCCCCGAGCGAGTTCGCTCGCTTGTGCAGGACGCGGGCTTTGCCGAACCGCGGCTCAGCGAGGTCGGGGTGCGCTGGCGCTTTGAAGACTTCGATGCCTACTGGCGGTACGTCACGCAGCTGGCGGGCGGGATCGCGATGGTCCTGCAGGCAATGCCCGAGATAGACCGCGAGGCCGTGCGCAAGCTGGTTGAGCGCGCCACCGGGGACTACCGCGTCGATGGCGGCTTGGAGCTGCCGGGCGTGGCGCTCAACGCGTCGGCAGGGTAACCGTCGCTGTCGCGAGCCCCAGGCGCTCCCGCGAACGACCCCTCACCGGATATTGGTCTCTTTTCCCAGCGCTCCCCTCTCTGCACAAGCATCAGGGAGTCGCTCCTTGATGTGTTGCCACCTCAGCAGGAGCGGCGCCGGACGGCCGGGCGCTCCTGGGTGTGCTCCGCAACCTGATTGCCGACGACTTCGGTGCCCGCTGGCGCCGCTCCCCTTTGCTCGCCCGACGCGCATCTGGACGTCGATGGCGAGTTCCTTGAGATGCGCGAGAGGGGGAACTCTGGCTCGGTCCACCAGGCATCGCCCGCGCCGGCGCGGTCCGAGAGCCGGTCAGGCGGTCAGGCGCGCCCGCCAGTCGTGGAATGCTTTCGCAAGGTCGTCGCGCCCGAGCGCCCCGAGTCGCGCGATGTGGTCAGCTATGTAATCGACGTAGAGCGGCACGAGCTGCCGACCGACCAGATCGACAGCGGCGCGCTCGTCGAACTGCGCGCCTGTTCGCCATTCGCGTGCAGCGGCGACGAGCTCGGCGGCTGGGGCCTCGCGGATCTCGAGGTAGTGGTCGACGGCGGCGTCGTTTGTACCCACGCGGCCCGTCGCTGCCGTGTACAGGAACCGGACCGGGAACAGCACCAGCTTGGTCACTCGCCGAACGCCGCGACCAACGAGCGAGGCCGGGGTGCGGATCTCTTCGACCGCGCCCTCGCCGGCCAGCCGCATCGACCCAAGCGAGGGACCTCCCGCAGAGGCCTGGGACCGGACGCCTGCCAGGTAGTCGAGTGCGAACTCGGCTCCGGTGACGATCAGTTCACCGGAGCTCGGCCGCGGCAGGCTGCACCGCGCAGCGTCGGTGCCAGTGAGCAGCCGACCGCTCTCAAGCAGGTCCAAGCGATCCAGCGCCGGAAACCGGCCCCCCACTTCGTCCCCGCGAAGCGTCGACGGCGTTCCCCAGAACACCGACAGGCGCGGTTGCAGCTCAGAGCCCTTGGCCTTCTCCGCGTCGGCCACCGCCTGGATCCTGTCGAAGTCATCGGGCTGTAGCGGGTCGTCGACGATCAAGCCAAGGTCGACGTCGCTAACAAGCTCGCTGAACCCGCCGTGCGCGAGGCTCCCCAGCGCGTAGGCTGCGAGCAGCCGATTACCGAGCGCGGCTCGATACGCCGCGACGGCGTCCGCCAACACGCTCTCGCCATCCACACCGCGCAGGTAGCCGGGACAGCGTGCTGGCGCGGACTCTCTTGATACGCGGACGCAGGCGACCGAGGCAAGCTTGCGCGAACGCGGCGGTTTGACACACCTGCTTCGAGGACGGCACGAGCATCTCGACTGATTCGGCGGCTTCCCCGCAACGCGCGCGGAAGGCAGGTCTCGTCGCAGAGGCCGACCGCCATTCGCCCACCTCCGCTGCAGCCGCTCCAAGGTCGCCGCCAACTCTGCCACCCGCTCCTCAAGCTCGGCAAGTCGCTGAGTCTGCGGCCGCGGGGGCTTCGGATCTCCCTTCGCGAGCCATCCATCACCGCCCGTTCGCCGACGCATCCGTCGTATTCGCACCCCGGCGGCGCTGTCGTCGCATAAGACCCGTCCGATGCGTTTCGCGCTGAGCCCCCGCTCAACGAACGCCGCCGATGCCCGCCCCGGATCATGATCGCCGCCGAACGCGCCCTCACGCTGGCTGCCTACCGCACGTGCTGGATCGACCGCACGTGCAAAAAAAGGGGAGCGGTGACTTCAAGGCGGCCGCGGTCCTCCCGCCCGGAGCCTGATGGCCGGCGCGGGAGGACTGCGGGGCGGAAAGCGGCCTACGCTGCCTCGGCGTCTAGCTCGTCATCGATGGCGAGTTCGTCGAGGTTGGATGCCGCGCGGTGGCCGTCGAGGTCGACGGTCGTCTCTGTGCTCTCGTTGACGACGAAGGCCTCGCGGTTCAGCGCGACGAGCGCTGGCGAGAGCATCGGCCGCATGAGCTCCCACACGGCGGCGCGCAGCGCGCCGTCGCCGCCGGGCAGTGCGTCGCGGAGCTTCCGCGCCATGCTTTCGGACCCGAGCGCCTTGGTGCGAGTCACGCCGGCGGGGTCGAGCATCACGGCCGCTCCCAGTCGAGCGGTGAGCTGGGCGATCCCGCGCAGCGGATCGGGGTCCCCGAGCGCGCGCTGTATTTCGGCGGCGATGATCGCGTCGGGGTGGCGTGGCTCGTGGCGGCCGGTGTCGCCGACGGGCTGCTGGCGCTCGGGGTCCGTCCAGCCGGCGCCGTAGGCGATCAGCTCGCGGTAGTCGCGGACGAGGAGCCGGCAGACGATTTGGGTGAGCGCGCGGAGCTGGGCGTCCGACGGGTCGACCAGACCGGCGCGGATGTCGTGCCCGGGGCCGAGGTTGCTGCGGGTCGCCTCGGCGTGGCGGGCGCGCGCCTGGGCGCGGCGCTGCTCGTCCCGCGCGGCTGCCTCGCGCAGCTCGTCGTCGTCGAGGCGTGCGCCGGCGAAGTACGCCTCCTCGCGCGCGGGCGCGCTTTCGTCGTCCTGGAGGTGCTGGTGGACGAGGTCGATCATGAACGCCGGGTCGATCACCCAGATGCCGGCGGCGAAGTCCCGCCCTCGGTCGTGCGCGAAGGCGTACCGGCCGTTGCGAGCGCGGTCGCGGATCTCGGAGGTGATCCGGATCTTGGCGGACCGCGTCCTGGCGCGGGCAGTGAGCGCGTCGAGCTCGCGGTCGAGCCATCGGCCTCGCAGCCGAGGATCGACGGCCTTCGTCGTCAACGATCTGCCCGACCGCATCCAATAGCGCGTCGATCGCCGCGTGCCGGACCTCATGTCGATACAAGCTCGCCTTTCCCGCCTCGCGCAGCCGGAAATCGCGCGTCGCCAACGCGTCGCCGGCGTCGAACTCCCCGTTTGCCCGCAGCACGGTCACTCCCCACTGGCTCATCCCGAGCTCGATCGCCCAGTCCAGCGATGATGGCCCGCGGTCGCCGCGCGGGCCCGGGTGTACGACCAGGCAGCGGCGCCTGCGCCAGATCGTGTCGGGAATCAGCGTCTTCAGGAACGGACAGACGATCAGCTCCGGATCGTGCTC
The DNA here is from genome assembly GCA_963801435.1 of uncultured Actinomycetota bacterium. Lineage (GTDB taxonomy): Bacteria > Actinomycetota > Thermoleophilia > Solirubrobacterales > Solirubrobacteraceae > Palsa-465. Next base: position 55,432 of record CAWDFE010000017.1, on the reverse strand, counting down.
TCGGACCGCCGCCTCCATCGCTGCGGCCGAATCGACGACCGCGACCGTCACCTCATGCCCCAGTTCGCTCAGCGCGATCCACGCGCGCTGACTCAGCCCGTTGTGCGCCGAGACCAGGAACAGAATCCGTAGCGACTTGTTGCCCGCACCCGGAGCCCGCGCCGGGATCGAGGGCAGACAGTGACGTATGAGTTCGCCTGTGGCGGTTAGTTCACGCATGATCTCCTCACCAGCGAGGTAGGTGTGATGTGGGTGGCGAAGCTACGCGCCGAGAAGGCGAGGGACATCTGCCTGGTGACGTATCTCGTCATGCAGAGTGGCCACATGTGTTGGCGCGACGCTACGCGGCCCGACCGCCGCGAGCCTCAGATCCATCCGTGAGCACGACTAAAGCTCAGTGCATTCCCTGACCGGCCACAGCTATGCCATCTGGCAGATGTAGTGGCGCCGTTAAGGGCCTAGCGTAATCGGCGAGTCCAACTGGTTGATCACCCGATTGAGGAGGCGGATCTTGCTTTCTCAGAACGCCGGCCGTGCGCGCGCCTCAGGCATATGCTTGCTGATTGACCGAGATCGGAGGCAATGGCCGTGCCCTCAGGCGTGAATCACATCACCGTTCTCACGAGCGACCTCGACCGCTTTGCGCTTTTCTACGAGGAGGTCTTTGGAGCCAAGAGAGTGATGGAGCTGTCCATACCCGAGCCGGACGGTCCCGGTCGCCACGCGCTGATCGCCATTGGCGCCGGCGCGTCCTTGCACGCGTTCGAGTTCGCACGGATCCCGCTGCCGCCTGCTCAGCCGATGTTCGCGCGCGGGAGGATCGACCACTTCGCGCTCAGCGCTGCTGACGCAGAAACGTTCGAGCGGCTGCGAACGGACCTGATTGCCCGAGGCCGCACCGACGGTACGGTCACGGACTTCGGTGTGATGCGGGTCCTAACCTTTACCGATCCCGACGGGCATGCCGTCGAGCTTGCAGACTGGGTGGGCGGCGTCGACCCAACGGATCTCGACATGTCAAGTGCCACGGACGACGATCGGACCTCACAGCGTGTGGTCCCTGCGCCCCCCAATTAACAAGTTGGTTTAACTCCTTCGGATCCCGGGCTAACGGCCGACTCTACGGTCCGATCGACATGAGCGATTCGCGAAATCGGTTTGTCGAGCGACCCAGCCGTAGTTTCGCAATTATCGCCGAACGGTCACGACCGCTCGGGCAATGAGATGACTCTCTTGGTGCAGCGGCCACCGCAGCGCCGTGACTGCTTCAGGCGCGTCGAGCGGCAGCGCCCGGTCAGTCGCGCTAGGAAGCGAGTGATCGGTCACAAGAGACCCGTTCTGCTCCGCGACGAGCATGTCGAGCGTGACGCCGACTTACCTGCTCCCGTCGCCGTACGACTGGTCGCGTACGCACGCGCGCCGGCGTGGGGGAGAGGCGCTCAAGCGGCTCGCCGAAGGAGAGTGGCCCGCGTCGAGCGTGGTCACCCGGCTTTCGGTACTTGGGCCGTCGCTCGCGCCGTGGCGTCGCGGCCAAACGTGGAGGTGCCGACAACCGGGCGTCGGCGACGTCGCCTTTGGGCAGTAACTCGATCTCACTGCCTAATCCCCGGCAATCGACCGCAAAATCCGAGCATCTGAGAGGAGGCGAAGAGCAACCTACAAGTCCCAACGTCGCGATTTGCAGGGCTCTTCTGTCTGGGGCTCGGATTTCGCCCATAATTCGGGTCGGTGAGGTCCCCGGTTCAAATCCGGGCGCCCCGATTGTAGGAAAGCCCTGCTAACGCGGGGCTTTCTGTTTCTCAGTCGGCGTCCCGCTCGAGCCGTGCGGACGCCGTTTCGGCCGTTTTATGACCAATGTGTGACCAATCGTGGCCTTCGACCAGCGCTTTGAGCCGCGCTCGCTGGTCCTCACTGCGGCGCATCGCGTGGGCGTAGACGCGCAGCGTGAAGGCGGGGTCGGTATGCCCGAGCTGCTGCATCACGTACGTCGGGTCCTTGCCGATCGCGACCAGGATCGAGGCGAACGTGTGGCGCAGCTTGTGCGGAGTGATCCCGAGCGGCAGGGGCTGTAGGCCGCGCTCCTCAGCCAGCCGGTGCGCGTGGGCCACCGACGTGTCGACGACGTCCTGGCGCAGGTTGTGCCGGGAGCGCGGCGTCCCGGTGACGGTGACGAACACGGGGTCGTGAGCGCCGGTCTTTGCGCTTGCCGCCTTGTGCTCAGTCAGGATCTCGCGCAACAGCGGCAGCATGTCGACCTCGCGCATGCCGGCATCGGTCTTGTCGCGGCCGACCTCGAAGCGCCCGTTGGCGAGGTCGACGTCGCGCCAGAGCATCGCCCCGGGCCCCCGCCGTGTAGGCCGGGTGGCGCTGCGTCCAGCTGCGGCCCCGGCGGTCCGTGACGTCGATGACCGCCTCGCCGCGGTCGAGCTGGCCGGCGGCCTCGAGCAGCAGCGCGATCTGCTCGGCGCTATCGAGGTGCACTGGCCGCGGCTTTGAGACCTTCATCCGGCGGCGCTTGCCGACCGCCGGATTGCTCTCGAGGTGGCCGTGGTCGACGGCCACCGCGAGGATCTGCGCGAGCAGGTCGATGTGCATGTTGATCGAGCGCGCCGACAGGGGCCGCGCGCGGCGGAGGTAGCTGCGGCCGAGGCGATCGACATAGGAGACCATTCTCGGCTTCCCGCTCTCGAGTTCTTCGCGACCGCCCCCGGCCGGAGGGTCGTCGCACCGGTGCGGGGCTACAGCCCGGTCTGCGCCTCGACGCGCCCGGTTTTGACGGCGGCGCTCAGCGCGGCGTAGTCGAGCTCATTCTGGTCGGCGTAGAGCTCGGCGAAGTCAGCGAGCGCCCTGTCGAGCGCGTCGCTTGAGCCGAGGTACGCGCTGATCGTGACGGCATCGCCAGAGCGGGCGTGCGCGCGGGCGAGCGTGCGGCCGCAGATCTCGGCGTAGCCAGCCAGCTCGCGGGGCTTCATGCCCTCGATGATCGCCGAGCCCTTCTCGTCCCAGAGCTGGCGAAAGTAGAAGTCGCGCTTGACGCCGTCGATCCCGGTGACGCGGTCCCAGCCGAGCATGATGTCGCTGGCGGCCTGCATCAGCCGCTGGCCCTCGACCACGCGCTGGCCGTGGTTTGCGTACTGGCTCTTGCCCAAGAACGGCTCGAGCACCGACGGCTGGGCCTCCTTGAGCTGCAGGAACAACGGATCGTCGTTGTCGCGGCCGAGCATCAGCACGATCCACGCGCGCGTGCCGACGCTGCCGACCCCGACGACCTTGCGCGCCGCGTGCACGTAGCGAAAGCGCTCCAGGAGATGTTTGCGGTCGCCCTGCAGCGTGCGCCGGTAACTACGGTTGATGGCGCGCGCGGACTCCTCGATGTCGCGGCCGCCGGCGAGGTCCTCGATCGGGACGATCAGCGGCGGGTCGCTGATGATCCGCGGCTCGCCGTCGACGATCGTCGTGAGCTTGCTGAACGCTCGCAGGCTGTCCTTCGCCCGCGTCTTAGCGAGATTCTTCTCCATCAGCTTGCGGCGCTTGACGCTCGCGGTGCTGCGGAACTGAGCTGATCAGCGTCTCGGCGTCGACCCGCGAGTACCACAGATCGAGCGTCTTCATCGACGCCAGGCCTCGCATCGCCTCGCGATAGGAGCGCGTCACTGCCAGATTCACCCCGCGCCGCTGATCGGCGTCAAACCCCAGGTCGCGGCCGCCGACGGCGAAGCTCGCGACCAGCCGCTTGAGATCCCACTCAAACGGGCCCGGCAGCGTCTCGTCAAAATCGTTGACGTCGAACACCAGCCGCCGATCCGGCGCCGCGAACCCACCGAAGTTCGACAGGTGCGCATCACCGCACAACTGCACGCGCAGACCGGTTCTCTGTGAGCCGGCAAGGTCCGCCGCCATCAGGTACGCCGCACCGCGATAGAACGTAAACGGCGAGACCAGCATCCGCCCGTAGCGGATCGGCACCAGCTCCGGCACCCGCGACGCGGCCTGCTCCTCCAACAGCTCCACCGGATCGCGACGAACCGACGGCGCCACCCACTCGCCGTGCACGCTGCGCGGCACCTCCGCCCGCTCCGCCTTTCCGCGCGCCGCCCGCTCCCCAACGACAGATGCGGAACCTTGCCATTCCCCCGAGAACCCGCCGCCGTCGCGCCCTGCAGCTATCTGCGAGTCGCCGGCGCCGGTCGATCCCATACCCATACTGCTCATATCTTCGCTCCCTCTGACCAACAGCCCCGAGCCTCCATTCGGCGGCGAGCCGGGACGCCCAAGCGGACTCAACGACCGCCCCATCCGCGCGCTGCGCCGACAATCCGGCACCAAGCCCGCCGTAGTGACAGCCGAGATCACGATCATGCAGGCCATCACCAGACCGCGCATCACCCGAAGCGGATGACCGCCATCAGAACGATCGATCTAGCGGGTCGGGATCGGGGCCCGATCGCCGTCACACTGAATCAGGTCCCGCCGACCTCGTGGGGTCAGCGACGGCGAGGCGACGTGAGTCCTGGATGAGAGGACTGCATCCCCTCGCGCCGGCGACACGGTGATCGAGCTAGTCCGACCCTCATATGGCACCTGCGAACCCCCGGTAGCGCCTGCAGCCGGGCGCAACCCGTTTGCTCGACACGCCGCTCGACTCGCGAACTGCTTCTCTGCTTCTCCATCGGGGTCACCCCAGCAGGCCGACCAGGCCCTTGATGACCAGCAGCGTGCCGACCACCGCGAACCCCCTGACCGCGAACGCATGTGCGTGCCGCCTGACCCAGAGCTTGGCGCCGTCGATGGCATCGGGAGTCCATTTCGGAGCGATCAAGAAGCACGCGAGCGGAACCTCGAGCAGCCACAGCATCACGAGGTTGAAGCCGATGACGAGCAGCACGGTCACCGGCGTGGAGTAGCTGAGCTTGTGGATCTGGTCGAGGCCCGCGAGGTACGACGCGCCAGGGAGCGTGAGCAACGCCCCAATCACAAACGTGGTCCGCGGAGATCCCTTACTCAGCTCGCGCTGCCACCTCGGTGGTCCCTTGTCCGGCTTGGCCGCCTTGCGTGCGCGCCGACGCTCCCTGAGACGTTCCTGACGTCCGGTGTAGAGAACAAACGCGACGGCCAACGCGATCGCACCCAACCCAATGTCGACCGCGGGGCTCAAGGTGTTCTCGGTCGTGTTCTTGGCGCCGGAGTTCGGCAGCGAGAACACGATCACCAGCCCCAGCGTGATGCTCGTCGCATACGCGCCCAGCAGATAGCCGGCCATCAGCTTAGACGGGCTGGGAAGCAGCAACATGATCGTCGTAACAGCGATCAGCGTCGGGTTCAACGACGCCGTCAAGGAGAGGAGAATGACGTCGCGCACAGGCGCTCCAGTCTGACGCGAGCCGACAGCACCGCCATCATCTAAAACAGGTGAACACCCAGCGAGAAACGCCATCCACGCCCGGTGAGCCGAGTCGGGCCGCCATACTGGCTCCCGACGCACACGCCAGCGGTCAGCCAGACGTCAGCGCCCCTCAGCAACAGCCCTTCCTGCTCCGCGAGGGCTAGAACCGTCTCCGGTCGCGTCGACGCTCGCGCCAGCGCACCCCGCAGACAGAGACCGGCGAAAGTGGCCGTCCGAATGGGTCGATGAACAGCTAGCCGGCGACGATCCGGAGCTCCGCGCCACGCTTTCACAAGCAGACGCAGCGATCGAGAACGCGATCGGCGAGCGTCGCGATCTCGCCCGGGGCATCTACCCGGCAGTGCTCGCAAACGCCGGGCTCGCCGCCGCCATCCATACCCTTGCTCGCCGCTCCGGCAGTGACGTAAGCGTCCAGCAACCGATCGAGAACAGATTCCCGCCAGACATCGAGACCGCGATGTACTACTGCTGCCTCGAGGCCATCCAGAACGTCACCAAACACGCCGGCGCACACGCGCACACCTCCGTCCAGCTGTACATCGAAGCCCAGAAGCTTCATCTCGACGTGCGCGACGACGGGCTCGGGTTCGACACCACCCGCGGCCAGGATGGCGTCGGACTGCAAAACATGCGCGACCGCCTCGGCGCGGTCGGCGGTCAGCTCGAAATTCTCTCCGCGCCGGGCCGCGGTACGCTCGTGGCCGCCGCGGCCCCGGTAAGCCGAACTGGGTCCGGCGCGATCCGGAACTAAACCGCATTCTTGCCCCTGGGCGGCAGCTCACGCGGACGCACGAGTCCTCGCCGCCGCAGCGGCAGCGTCATCCGATTTGGATGACGCTTGGGCCCCGGGCAGCCCTACCTTCGGTTCCAATGAGCCCGCGCCCGAATGTCTTGTTGATCATGACCGATCAGCAGCATTATCCCCCGCCGTATGAGTCCGAGGAGCTCGCGCAGTGGCGCCGCGACCATTTGCCTGGTGTGGAGCGCCTGCGGCAGAGTGGCGTCTCGTTCCGCAATCACTATCCGATGTCGGCGGCGTGCACGCCGAGTCGTGCGTCACTCCTCACGGGTCAATATCCCTCGCTTCACGGCGTGACGCAGACGCCTGGAATCGCCAAGCACGACGACAGCGACGACATGTTCTGGCTGGCGCCGGACACCGTGCCGACGCTGGGTGACTGGTTCCGGGCCGGCGGCTATCGGACGTTCTACAAGGGCAAGTGGCACGCGTCGCACGCGCACCTCGATGCTGACGATGGCGACGGGTACCTGCTGTCGATCGACGACGACGGGAAGCGGATCGAGGAGAACATCGAGGCGTACCTGAAGGCGGATCTGCTCGACGAGTGGGGCTTCTCGGAGTGGGTGGGCCCCGAGCCGCACGGGCTCGGGCCGCACAACACGGGCACCGTGAAGGACCCGTTCACCGCTGATGAAACGATCGCGCTGCTCAAGCGCCTGGATGCAGAAGAGGACCACGCGCCCTGGCTGACGGTCTGCTCGTTCCTCAACCCCCACGACGACTCGATGTTCGGCCTCATCGCGCTCACCCAGGGGCTGCGCTATCACCCGTCCCAGGTGCCGCATGTCGATCAGGCCCCGACGCACGACGAGGACCTCTCGACCAAGCCCTCCTGCCAGCAGAGCTATGTCGATAACTGGAGCGCGATCATCGCGCCGCAGCCGTGGAACGAGCTGCACCTGAAGTTCTACTACCAGATGCAGGCCACGGTCGGTGAACAGATAACGCGGGTGCTCGGCGCCCTACGCGAGAGCGACGCGTACGAGAACACGATCGTGATCTTCTGCTCTGATCACGGCGACCTGCAGGGCGCCCACGGCGGGATGCACGAGAAATGGCACGTGGCCTACGAGGAAGCGATCCACGTGCCGTTCATCGTCTCGAGCCCTCTCCTGCCCGGCGGCGCCCGCGAACTCGACATCCCCACCAACCATGCCGACTTGATCCCGACGATGCTCGGCCTCGCCGGCATCGACCCCGACGATGCGCTCGCCCGGTTGCAGTCCGGCCACACCGACGCGCGCCCGCTTGTCGGGCGCGACCTCTCTTCGGCGATCCGCGCCGCCGACCCAGCCGCGCCTAGCGAGCCGATCCTGTTCACCACCGATGACGAGATCAGCGAGGGCAGCGCGACGACGGCCAGCCCGTTCGGACGCGTCGCCCGGGCCGTGCACCTCTACTCGACAGTCAAGCAGCCCAACCACCTGCAGACGGTGATCGCCGAGGTCGATGTCGACGGCGAGCAGCACCTCGTCAAGTTCTCCCGCTACTACGATAACGCGCAATTCTGGACCGTGCCCGGGGAACGCGACGAGCGCCTGCGTGGCCGCCACACCGATACCGTCACCGAACCCGAGCCCGACGAGTTCGAGCTCTATGACCTTACCGTGGACCCGCTCGAAGAGCGCAACCTCGCACACCCCAGCCACGCCGACGACCGTTCTCGCGCGCTGCAGCAGACGATGTTCAAACTCCTCGTAAAACAGCTCGACGCCAAGCGCCTCACCCCTTCCGCGGGCGAGGTGCGCGGCTACCGCCCACCCGCGGGCGCGCCGACGCCAGGCTAGATCGAGGCGATCGCGGCACGACGACGAACGAGGCTGCCGTAGTCGTTGCGTGCTCTACGATCGTTCGGGATGGTAGGCGAGGAGATGGTCGTGATCTCCCCCGGGAGATTTCAGATGGGCTCGAACGGGTTCTATCCCGAGGAACGGCCGGTGCGCGAGATCGAGGTCGACGGCTTCGCGATCGACGCCGCCCCCGTCACCTGCGCACAGTTCGCCCGTTTCGTCGAGGACACCGGCCACGTCACGCTCGCCGAGCGGGCGCCCGAGCCCTGTGAGTACCCGGACGCCGACCCCTTGCTGCTGGTCGCCGGATCGGCCGTGTTCCACCCCACCACCCAGCCCGTCCCACTGAACGATCCACGCCGCTGGTGGCACTACGTCCCGGGCGCCAACTGGCGCCACCCGTGGGGACCAAACAGCGACAACACCGAGCGCCAAGACCACCCGGTCACACACATCGCGTACCAGGACGCCGAAGCGTACGCCCATTGGGCGGGGAAGGAGCTGCCGACCGAGGCCGAGTGGGAGTACGCGGCCCGAGGCGGGCTCGACGGCGCGATCTTCGCCTGGGGGAACCAGCCGCGACCGCACGGCGAGCTGATGGCGAACTTCTGGCAAGGCGATTTCCCATGGCACAACACCGGCGCCAACGGCTGGCGCGGAACAACGCCAGTCGGACTGTTCGCCCCCAACGGCTACGGCCTCTACGACATGACCGGCAACGTCTGGGAGTGGACATCCGACTACTACTCACCGCGCGGCGCCGGCGCGGACGCACTCGTCAGCCCCTGCTGCACTCCACCCGCCAACCCGCGGATCGACACGCCCGACGCCAGCCATGACGTTGGCCACCCCGGCGCGAACATCCCCCGGCGCGTGATCAAGGGCGGCTCGCACCTCTGCGCGCCCGGCTACTGTCTGCGGTACCGTCCCGCAGCCCGCCAACCCGAGGCGGTCGACACGTCGACCGGCCACATCGGGTTCCGCGGCGTGATCCGCTGACCCTCGTCACAGACTGCGGCCTGACGTCGAAGGTGGCTTGGCTGACCGTGATGGCGAACGCATGCGAAGCCGTTGGCGTAGTCGAGGTTGACGACCACCTGCTGTCGCGGCTGAGGCCCATCCCGCGCGGAACGGGAACGCCCGGTGCGCCCCGCAGCTCCTGTCCTCGCCGGTCCAAGACATCACCCTCTCCTGAGGTCCGGCCGCATCGGATGCGATCCGAGCGCGCCTCAAGGCCGCTGCCGCGCTATCGAAGTACCGCAAGCCCGCGCTGAACCGCAGGCTGCGGGGCGCCGCACCGGCGAGCCTGTAGGTAGAGCGAACCTGTCACTCCCCGGTACCCGCGGCAACCGGCTGCAGAACTCTGTCCACGAGACCGCCGGCGAACGTCTTGGCCTGCTCCTCGAAGTCGGGCTGCAGATTCGGCGGAGGCAGCGTCAGCCCCTTGGCGCGCTCCTGGGATTCGCCGTGCTTCATGTATCCAAGCCACGAGCGCATCGACTTGACCTGTCCGCCGGCCGCCACGAAGTGCGACTTGTCGGTGAACCGCCCGCCGGCCTTCTCGCCGAGCTTTCGCTGTTGCCCGAGGTTGATGCCGCAGTAGCGGCGGGAGACAGACACGGCGTGCTCGCCACCAACGTCGCGATGATCGTGGCCGGTACGCCCATCACGCTCGGACTTCAACGCACCATGGCCGGGGGTACGGGGCAACTCGTCCTCGCACCGGACGCTGCCGGCCCGCACGGGCGGGAGCGAGGGTGGTTTCGCTGTCTGTACGGGCTCGGCGACCTTGTTCTATTCGGGTTGCCGACGCGGTCACCGTACGGCGGAGTGCATCGGCCTCGCCGGGCACCCGTCGTCCTCAGCGCCGCTAGAGCGCGCTCGCGCACCCGCAAGGAAGAGCATCGCGTGCGCTCGTCACACTAACTTCGGTCCTGGGCTCCTGCCACGGCCGCTTGCGACGGATGCTCGGCCGTGCGCTTGAGCGCAGCCACTCGGCGCATGTGCAGCCCGTGGAGCGGTCCGGCAAGGGTCGAGAGAGCCCCGGCCCCGACGAGCGCGGCGGCGGTCGACGAGCGCATGTGACCTTCCTGGACGGCGAGGGTGGTGATTGCGACGATGAGCGGCAACTGCGTGGCGGTGAACAGGGCCAGCGCCATGCGGTCCTCCCTGAGTGGCATCACGCCGCGATAGAGCAACAGCGCGGGGGTGCCTCGAACGACTAGGAACAGTACGAAGAACAGCAGCAGCTTTGCGACGCCGGACGGGCTGGCGAACAGCGCATTGATGTCGAGGCGCATGCCGCTGACGACGAAGAAGAACGGGATGAACACGCCGAACGCGACCGCGGTGAGCTTGGAGTCAAATCCGGGGACCTCGTGCTTGCGCAGGACCAGCCTCGTGATCATGCCCGCCGCGAAGCCGCCGAGCAGCAGGTCAAGCCCGAGGTTGGACGCAAGGAGCCCTAGTGCGAACACCAGCACCACGATCCACCGCACCGCGAGCTGTGAGCTCTTTTCGATCGTTCGCTCGAACAGCGGCAGTGTGCGGCCGGAGGACCGCACCGCGACGAGGGCGACCGCCACCGCCAGGGCAATGAACGCGATCAGGATCACCGCGTTGTGGAGCGGCCCCTGACTTGAGAGCACCAGCGTCAGCAGCAGGACGGGCCCGAACTCGCCGACGGCGCCCGCCGCGAGCAGATAGGTGCCGAACTCGGTGGTCAGCTCGCCCGTGTCCGAAAGCACAGGCAGCAGCGTTCCGATCGCGGTGGTCGCCAACGCCGAGCCGACATAGATGAGTGACACCACGACCCCCACTGCGGCGAGCGCACCGCCGAGCGCGTAGGCGATCGCGAGCGACATCGCCCACCCCAACAGCGCGAGCTCCAGGGGCCGTCCGCGGATGCGCGGGATGTCGATCTCGTAGCCGGCGAAGAAGAACAACATGCCCAACCCGAGGTCGGAGAAGAACGCGGTAAACCCGTTGACCTGGGCGATGCCAAGTCCCTGGGGCCCGATCACCACGCCGAATACGAGCTCGAGCACGACCACCGGCAAAAACAGACCACGTCCGCCCGCGACGCCGGCCACCGTTCCCGCGACCGCCCCGGTCACAACGATCGCAAGAAAGGATCCCGTATCTACCCTGAACACCTTCTCGGTGACGTCGGCCAGCAATATCGTCGCCAGGCTGCTCACAACCGCCGCCGTGCTGCTATCGCCGAGGCCTCGATGATCGTCACGACGATGTCGCGCGAGAGATGCGGGAGACTATTCATCCTCGGCCAACGGGGTTCGGACGAAACGCCTTCGGGGTGACCGCGTCGAGACAGCCGCGCCGACGTGCCCAGTCGCCGGAACCGCCGATCATGGCGGCGAAGCTACAGCCGCCAACGCGACCGCGCATCGTCCGAAACGGGTGAACGGCGTTGGGCTCCCCACCGGCTCGCAACCACGCGCGAGCACGAGCACAAGGCTGACCGCGGGGCGGAGATCGCTCGTGCACATGCTCGCGGCCGATCTACATGGACCCGGCCTGACGCGGGCGCGAGTGTTGCCTAGTGCAGGTGAGGACGACCCGTGCCGCCGATGCCGACGTAGTCGGCGGTACTGGCGAATGCCAGCTCGTCCGGGTCATCGTAGATCCGCGCCAGGCTCAGCTCGAGCGCGTGCCGGTGACGGATCAGGGCGCCATGACGCTCGGTCGCCAGCGATTCGGTAAGACGGTCGAGCAGCGCCATCATCCGGCGCGCGACTTGGGGCGCGTCCGCGCCGTACCGCCGAATCTCGGTGAGCGCGAGGTCGACGAGCTCATCCCAGTCCGGAGAGGGCAGCAGCAGCCGGACCTGACCTTGATCGTCTTCGATCGCCGCGCTGTGAAGCGGGCGACGGCCTAGGCGCAGCAACATCGCTTCAAGCGCATCGAGGCCCTCGACCGCGCTCGTCGGGTCGTTGACCGCCGGCGACAGCGCGCGAATCGCAACGTCGACGGTGCAGCGGACCGCGAACGCCGGATCCTCCCGCAGCCGCCTGCCGTCAGCGAACGTCAGCGCGCCTTGCAGTGCCGTCGGATCGACAGACGACCCGCCACGGATCAGCAGGATCGCCGAGTCGTCGCCAACGTGGCAGCCGATCGGCGCCGTCACCTCGATAACGACCTCCGCGGCGCGGGCGGCCTTCACTAAGCGAGCACGGTCCACGCCGATCAAAAGCTCGTTGCGGTGCCGGTGCCTCAGGGTGGAGCTCACCGGTGCAGTTGACAGTGGACGCAGCTCAATGCCGGCGGCGCCCGGCTGCGGATAAACATCGTCGACGGCGAGCGCGAAGCGGCGCAGCAGGCCAGCGTAGATCCTGCGTGGCCGCATGAGCTCCAACAACCGTCCAATGAACCGAAACAACGCGATCAGGGCGGCGACCATCAACCCGAGCGCGAACAGCACGGTCGCTGTGCCGACTCGATCCTGGCTTGAGCCACCGAGGTTCGCCGTCGCCACCAGCGCGTACACGCCCGGCGCCACGAACAGCCCGAGCGCGTTCTTGATCACCGCATCGCTACGGAAGGAGGGCACCAGCCGCGGCGAGTACTGGCCCGCCCCGAACTGCACGACCAACACCGCGACCGACACGACCAAACCCGAAAACGCGATCATGCCGGCCGCGATTGCCTCCAGGATTGACTGCGCTTCGGCCGGCGTCACGCCGAGAAGGCCGCCCCCGGCACCGCTCCGATCAATTGCCGGGACCACGATTCCAGACAGCACCGCTGCGAGCAGATAAATCGTCGGGACGATCACGAGGCTGTGCGCGAGGGTTTCGCGAGCATGCATCCTCAAATTCCAGAACGGCGTGCGCTCCTTAGCGGACAGCCGGCGAGCCGCGACCGTCTCGGTACCCCCAGAGTCCTGCGCGTCGTGCCGGTTCGCGGGCTCAGAGAGTGTTCGCGCGTCCTCGGGCACGCTCACCACTCCGACACCATTCGAGCCAGCTCCCACCCCATGAACTCCTCCAGTTCGGCATCGGTCACGGGCCGTGCACGGCTTGATCTTAGAGAGTGCGCGTGGGGCAATGTCGAGTCGCCCGGTTCACAGTCTTGCTGGCCGCCGTCCTGTTCCGGTTGGCGTCGGCAGCGACTTCCCGGTGCGGACGCACGCTATGGGGTGGTCGGCTGGCCGCTGTGCTCCTCGTCGCCGCCGGTCGACAACGACCGCTGGGTTAGGTCTGACGCTGGGCTCAGTAGCCGGTGCCGGTCTTGACCCGCTGGCGGTCGAGCTCGTGCAGGCCGCCCTTCTGGCGCAGCGTGACACACGTCTGGGCGATGTCGTCGGCTAGCGTGCTCGCCAGCGTGTGGCCGAGCGTCAGCTTGACGAGCGCGCGCATGATCGTGACGTGCTGGGCGTTCGGCGGCAGTGTGTACGCGGGGACCATCCAGCCGCGCTCGGCCGCCAGCTGCGAAGCGACGTCGAACTCGTCGTAGTCGTGGTCGCCCTCGAGCTGGAACGCGACGAGCGGGAGCTGCTCCGCGCCTGGGTCGCCGACCAGCTTGAACTCGCCGATGCCGGCGATCCGCTCGGCCAGCGCGCGGGTGTTCGCCTGCATCGTCTCCATGATGTAGCGGTAGCCGTCCCGACCGAAGCGCACGAAGTTGTAGTACTGCGCGAGCACCATCGCGGAACCGGTCGAGAAGTTCAGCGTGAACGTCGCGTCGGTCTTGCCGAGGTAGTTCTCGTTAAACACGAGATCTTGCGCGAGGTCACTCTTGTCCCGGAAGATCAGCCAGCCGATCCCGGGGTAGACGAGCCCGAACTTGTGGCCCGAGACGTTGATCGACCGCACCTGCTCGAGGCGGAAGTCCCACTCCGAGTCGGGGTACAGGAACGGCCATACGAAACCGCCGCTCGCCCCGTCGACGTGCAGCGGGACGTCGAGGCCGCGCTCGTCACGCAGGCGGACCAGGAGGTCGTTGATGCCGACGATGTCGTCGGCGTGGCCGGTGAACGTGGTCCCGAGCACCGCGGCGACACCGATCGTGTTGTCGTCGACGTGCGGCTCGACGTCCTCGGGCCCGATCACGTACTTGTCGGGCTGCAGCGGGATGATCCGCGGCTCGACGTCGAAGTAGCGGCAGAACTTCTCCCACACGACGTGGACATCGCCGCCGAAGACGAGGTTCGGCTGGTTGGTGTCCTTGCGCTCGGCCTCTCGGCGCTGGCGCCACTTCCACTTCAGCGACAACGCGCCGAGCATGATCGCCTCAGACGAGCCCTGGGTGCGCGCGCCGGTCGTCTCGCCCGGAGCGTGGAACAGGCTGGCCAGCATCCGGATGCAGCGCTGCTCGATCTCCGCGGTCTGCGGGTACTCGGCGTGGTCGATGAAGTTGCGGTGCAGGTTCTCGGCGATGATCCGCTGCGCCTCGGGCTCCATCCACGTGGTCACGAACGTCGCCAGGTTGCGCATCGGGATCCCGTCGAGGACGAGCTCCTCGCCGATCAGCCGCATCGCGTCGACGGCGCGCATGCCGTGCTCCGGCAGCTGGTTGTCCGGCGCCGGCTCGAGCAGGAACCGGTTGCCGTAGGCCCGCGCTAGAGCGTCAAGCTGATCGATGACCGCCGCTCCGTCATCCCCGTCGGTGGACTTGACTCTGGAAGCACCCTGCTGATGCATCGACATTGGTTCCTCTCTCTCCTCGCCGGACCGCTCGGGCCGCGACGCCCATCCGCGACGGTAGACCTCGCCACGCCTGGCCCCATCACCCGAAAGGGATTACCTTCAGGGACGGCCGCCGTTGACCACGCCCGGGCGGGCGCGGACTCCGACGGTCCGGACCAACGCTGCTGGGGCGGCACGCGTGAGGCCGCAGCAGCGCATCTCCGCGATGCAACGGCCGACCGACGCTTTCTGCGACGGCGTCATCCGTCGAGCCGTATGAGCCCGCGTCCGAGGAAGAACAGCCTGGTGCGAACCACCCGCACCCCGGTCATCACCGCCTTTGCGACTCGGCGACCCGCCCCGGCGCCGTGAGCTGAATGCGGCGGCGCGGAGCCTCACAAAAACGCCAAGTCACGGCGCTACCGTGGCGCGCCATGGCGCCAAATCGCCCCGCTGTCGCTAACGACCGAGTCACTGCGCGGCGCCGTGCCGTTGTCCTCGCTCGTCACTACCGCGAGTTCGAAGGCCTGTCGATCGCGCAGATCGCCGACCGCCTCGGCCGCTCGCCGGCGACGATCAAGGCGTACTTCTACGACCCGTCTTACGCTACCAAACGACCTACGGGTAGCGCAGGAGCGACAATTCTGGGCGCTTGCTGGTCATGCACGGACGCGGATCTGCAAACGGCTCGTCGGCTTTCGCTGCGACGGCACGAGGCCGGCGTTCCCGACTGCCCGATTTGTCCGATTCCGGTCGTCTGCGAGTGGCCACTCAGCTTCTGCTGCATGGCTCCTTTGATCGCCGAGCAGGAGCGGCCACGACCTGCCTGCTGGCCACTTCAAATCTCGAGCTTGAGGTCGGCTCCTGCTCGGTCGGCTCGAACCGGAAGCGGCGGACGCATCCCCTGGCCGGTTCGTAGCTGTCTCTCGTCGTCCATTCCACAACTCTGCAAGCGGCTCCGCAGGACGGCCGATTCCCACGGAAGCATCAGCCGCGCGTGCTTGCTGAGATCGGCCTCGGCGGGGAGATCAGCGCGTTGTCGCCTGGAGACAGCTCGATGTTGGCCAGGTCTGAACCCTCGCCCTCCTCCTTGCCCACGAACACCACTGCCACATTCGACGCCTTGGCTGCGGCCACCGCCTGGTTCAGGAGCAAGCTCGTGTTGATCCAGCCGAGGTTGAGGGTGAGGTTGAACTGCCGTAGGTGGTTATTCCGGTTTGGTCGCATCCCCCACGCCTTGGGGGCCGTCCTCGAGGTTCAGCGCCGGGATGCACAGGCTCGGGATGCCTGCCACCTGCCCGGCGTAGCCGGATCCCTCTCCGTCGCCGTGCACCGTGTGTCGTCCAGTTGCGCGATCGATATCCGATCAAGGAGCATCTGCACCCGCGTCGCGATGGGAGCTCTCGACGTCTCCCACGGACACGAGCTCGCGTCGGCGCTGCTGCTTGACCTACCCGCCAGGGCTTGACGAACGGCACCCCGGCAGCGGAACCATCAGGCCGGCCGCCAGAGTCGCGCTGCCCACCGCCGCCAACGCGGCTGTGCGCATCCGCTTGGCGCGACCCACAGAACGCTCACCTTCCCCTTATTCGTCGTCCCGAGCGCACCAATTGCGTCCGCTCACTGCTGAACTTCATGCGCCGTCTTCACGAGTCCTTCCTCGGTCGCATGCGCAGCCAACGGTGGGTGCGCGTCGTTTCTGGTGGTTCTCGGCGTCGACCGAAGCAGCGAGAAGTGCTCCCTCTGGGCGCCTCCCGAAGGCTGCCTACCGAGGTAAGGTAAGCGTCAAGGGCAAGGGCCGATGACTGAGGCGGGACAGATCGGCGGCTCCGCCACGCGGACGGGAGACTGGTGCGGGACACGGGGGCTGCTATTACGGGATCGGTGAGTGAGCGTATTCGTGGGCGACGCCGAAGCCGCATGTCGGCCGAGGGCCGGCGGTCCCAGATCCTTGAAGTCGCGACGAGGCTGATCGCGGAGCGGGGTTTTTGGGCGACCTCGCTTCGCGAGGTGGGCGATGCGTGCGGCATCACGGTGGCGGGCGTGCTGCATCATTTTCCGAGCAAGGAGGCGCTGCTGGTCGCGGTCCTTGATCGCCGGGACCAGTTGGACGAGCAGGTGGTCAGTGCGAGGCTCGTTGCTGCGGTTGGGGCGGGGGAGAAGGTAACGATGGCCCAGGCATGCCGTGAGATCGTGGCGCGCAATGCGGGGCAGCGGGAGTTGGTGCAGCTCGGCAGCGTGCTATCGGCTGAATCTTTGGATCCGCAGCATCCGGCGCACGAGCATTTTCGTGAGCGGCAGAGGTGGGTGCTGGAGGGCTTGGCGGAATGCGCACCAGTGGGTTCCGACGCCGCGGCGCTCGCTCGGCACGCCCTCGCGCTATTGGAGGGCCTGGAGCTGCAGTGGCTTCGGGACCCCTCCCGGAACTGGGTCGAGGACTGGGATCGAGTCGCGGCCGGCATCCCGGAGTTTTGCGAGGAGAGCTCGATGCGCGCGGCGCGGAGCCGACGGCGGCGCTAAGGCCTGAGCGGCCCGCTCTCGTCGGAGCCTTGACAGTGCCGCGGCCCAGCGCTATACCTCCTACCTACTAGGTGCTCAGTAGTGCCATAGGTTGTGCGTGAACCTTTGTGGTGAGCAGTCCGGGCCGTGGAAGGTGCTGTTGTGCGTCCGGATCACCGACACGTCGGGCGCACGCGAGGAGAGAGGGACTTCATGTCTGAGAAGCCGAGGCGCCTCCGTGGGCGTTGGTGGGTAGCTGTTGCGGTCGTCGTCACCGGCCTGCTTGGTGTGGGTGCGCAGCCGGGTTACGCGAGCGGTACGTTCGACGCGCCGTATCTGGACGGAGTCTCGGGTCCAGAGCCCGCTTCGACGGTGGACCTCGCCGGTACGTGGGACTTCCGGACGGTGCAGACCACCGCGTGCTCCGCGCCGGCTGTTCCGGTCGGTCCTCTGCCGTGCGTGAATTCCCCGGCGTCAGAGCACACGACGATCCAGGTTCCGGGTGGCGGATGGGTGAAGCAAGGCTTCGGCAACGTGTCGGAGGCGATCTACAGCCGCGAGATTGACGTTCCCAAGATCGGCTCGCCACAGGTCACGAAGCTGGTGTTCGGCGCGGTGAACCACCAAGCGAGCGTGACGATCCAGTCCGTGGACGGCGGGCCGGTCAGGACGGTCGGGACCAACACGACGTCGTGGACGCCGTCGACGTTTGACCTGACTCCGTTCGTCACGCCAGGTGGCCGCTACCGGGTCAGCGTCGATGTGAAGGGCCGCTATGCACTGCGTGACAGCGCCGGCTACTTCATGGTCCCGGAAGCGGCGAGCTGGTCGCCGAACATCGCGCAAGGCATCTTCCGCTCAGCGCAGCTTGAGGTCTTCCCGGCGCTGTACCTCTCCGATGCGGTCGTTCGCACTTCGGTGCAGACGCGGACGCTTCAGTACGACGTGACGGTGACCAACGGCTCGGATCGCCCGCAGACCGCGTGGCTCAGCGCGCACTTGCGGTCTTGGAACCACTCCCCCTGGAGGTATCCGCGCCTCGTTCCGCGGACGGTGACCGTTCCCGCCGCCACGTCGCAGACGTTCGCGATGCCGGCCGTCGCGTGGACGCTCGGCAAGAGTTCCTACTGGTGGCCGAATGTGCCATACCGACCGGACTATCGGGCCCAGCTGCACGAGCTTTCGCTGCGGTTGGACAGCGCCAATCACGGGTGGCCGGCGAACCGGGGGTCCGGCAGAGAGGATATGGCACCGTCGCGCGCGATGATTCGGTTCGGGTTCCGCGAGTCGCGTCAGGTCGGGGCGCACTTCGAGCTCAACGGGGTGCGCATTAACTACCGCGGTGACAGCCTTCAGCCCGCGGATTACGACAGCATCGACAACGGCGGACCCGGTGACGCGATCGACACGCTGCCCGGGTTTCTCGCGCCCAGCGCCGCCAACCCTGGCTGGCCGAAGGCGGTCGAGAACTACCTCAGGCTCAACTTCAGCGACGTCCGCGCGCACCAGGTGCCGTGGACGCCCTACATGCTGGACGTCGCCGACGAGAGGGGCCTGATGGTCCTCGACGAAACGGCGATCCGCGGGTCGAACCTCCGCGAGACCTTCGCGGGCGACGCGATGGGGAACATGACCGGCCACCTGCGGGACCTTGTTGTCAGAGATCGCAACCACGCCTCGGTCCTGCGCTGGAGCCAGGCCAACGAACCGGGTGGGATCTTCGGAGGAATGCCCTCTCCGATCCCGCTGCCCTTCCCAGTAACAACTCCGGGCGCGGGCCCGGCGTTCGACGAGGCGCTCTACCAGACGGTGATGAGCGTCGATCAAACACGGCCGATCAGCACCGACTTCACGGCATTTGACCTGCCCCACGACAACTACACGACGTTCTGCCACTACAACAGCGACCAGCCGCCACTCGGCGTGCTCGCCGGCACCGGGGTCTGGACCGACGATATATGCGAGAACGGACCCTCACAGGGCAAACCGAGGGGCCAGGGCGAGTACATCTGGCCTGCCGACAACACCAAGCAGGGGTTCACGTGGTTCGCGACCACGGCCGAGAAGATGCGCGAAAAGGGGGCGGACGACATCCGCCCGTACACGCTCCTCTCCGCCTGGAGCTCGCTGATCCCCGGGACCCAGACCACACAGATGCAACTCGAGCAGGGCGGCCACCCGATCTACGGCGAGGACAACCTGCCCGACCCCTGGTCAAACGCTCAGATCCGGCGCGTCCAGAAGGCGTTCTCGCCGGTGCTCGTGGCCGATCGCGACTACTGGACGGCAAACGAGCTCTCAGACAAGAACGGCGACTGGCCCTCGGTATCAGTCGCGCTGCCCCGCGGAGTGCCGACGACCCGCACCCTCGTCGTGTTCAACGACACCTTCGCCGGCACCCAACTCAACGTGCGATGGGAGCTACGCGAAGGCTCGCCCACCGGCCCGGTCGCTGCGACGCAAGATCTCAAGCTCGACGTTCCGCTCGGCCAGAGCATCCAACAGCCCATCACGTTCACACCACCAGCCACCGACGGACCACTGTTCCTCGTCCTGACAGCGACCAAGCCAGGACAGGGGGTGGTCTTCAGCGACGCCGGCACCCGGTTTGACTGAGCCGCGCCCTCGACCGCGAAGGAGAGACGATGACCGATTCCCAGCGAACTGATCGGAGGAAGCGGCAGCACGGCGGCGCCACGGCGGTCTCCGGCATTCCGGTGATTCGAATCAAGCGCCGCGGGACCACGCGCTGGCGCGGGCGAGCGCGGATGGGCGGTCTGGTGGCGCCCATCCTGCTGCTGGCGTGCGCGCTGGCCGCTGCGCCGGCGCTGGCGCAGACGCCCGCGTGGATGGATACCAGCCGCGATTCCGGCTGGCGCGCACAGCAACTGCTGTCGGCCATGACGCTCGACGAGAAGCTGGCCATGGTGCACGGCGGCGCGCTCGCGGCCGGCGCAGGCGCCGGGACGGTCCCGGGGAACACCCGGCTCGGCATCCCCGCGCTGTATCTGAGCGACGGGCCGCTGGGGGTGGCCAACGCGGCTACGGGCGTCACGCAGTGGCCCGACGCGACCAATAACGCCGCAACCTGGGACCCCGCTCTCGTCAACCAGCTCGGTCAGGCGATGGGCGCCGAGTTCGCGGGCAAGGGTCGCAACGTCGCGCTGTCGCCGACCGTCAACATCCTGCGCGTGCCCTTCTGGGGACGGGCGTTCGAGACGTTCAGCGAGGACCCGTTCCTCACCAGCGCGATGGGCGTGTCGGAGATCGACGGCATCCAGAGCCAGCACGTCATCGCCACGGTCAAGCACTTCGCGGCCAACAACCAGGAAGTGCAGCGCGACGGCATCAACGCCAACGTCTCCGACCAGGCGCTGCACGAGATCTACTTTCCCGCCTTCGAGGCCGCGGTCGAGGACGCGCACGTCGGGTCGGTGATGTGCTCGTATAACCGCCTCAACGGCGACTATGCCTGCGAGAACGGTGACCTGCTGACAACTGCGCTGCGCACCCTGTGGCACTTCGCCGGCTTCGTGGTCTCCGACTGGGGCGCGACCCACAGCACGGCCAGGGCCGCCAACGCGGGCCTCGACCTCGAGATGCCCGGCGCCGCCGACGGGTCCAGCTTCTTCGGCAGCGCGCTCAAGGACGCCGTGACCTCGGGGCAGGTCCCGCTGACCCGCCTCGACGGCATGGTCACCAACCTGCTCACGGCGATGTTCCAGGTCGGCCTGTTCGATCACCCGCTCGTCTCGCCGGCGAGCGCGATCAACACCAACGTCAGCACCGCGGAGCACCAGCAGCTCGCCACCCGGCTCTCCGAGGAGGGCACCGTGCTGCTCAAGAACCGGGGCGGTCAGCTGCCGCTGGCCGATGCCCCCGCCAAGACGATCGCCGTCGTCGGCTATGCCGGTGACGCCGGCGCCCAGTACGCCGGCGGCGGCTCCGCCAACGTGTTCCCGTCCGGAACCCCGGTCTCGCCGCTGGCCGCCATCACCCAGCGCGCCAGCGGCCATGTCAGCTACGCCAAGGGCCCCGGCGGACCGCTCCCCGTCCTGCCGGCCAGCCGCGTCACCCCGGCCGGCGCCGGCACCAGCGGCTTCACCGGCACCTACTACTCCAGCGCCGACTTCTCCGGCACTCCGCTCGCCGTCCGCAACGACCCCACGCTCGACTTCGGCACCGGCCAGCTGGCCGAGTACTCGCTGCCCGTCGCGGGCGCGCAGTCGGTGCGCTGGCAAGGCACGCTGCAGGTCAACACGACCGGCACCTACCACTTCAGCACCCAGTCCACCGGCACGGTCACGGTCTACGTCAACGGCCGGCAGGTCCTCACCGCCACCAGCGGCGTGACCAGCGCGCTCGGCGAGGGCTCCGTTCAGCTCACCGCCGGCCAACCCGCGTCGATCCGGGTCGACTACCAGCCGTTCAGCGTCCCGTCCTTCAACGTGCTGTTCTCGCACCTCGTGCTCGGCGCCCGGACGCCCGACGACCCCGACCCGATCGCCGCCGCCGCGCAGGCCGCCAAGGATGCCGACACCGCGATCGTCTTCGCCAGCGACTTCACCACCGAGGGCGCAGACCGCACCTCGCTCGCGCTCCCGGGCGACGAGAACGCGCTGATCCAAGCGGTGGCCGACGCCAACCCGCATACCGTCGTGGTGCTCAACACCAGCAGCGCCGTCACGATGCCGTGGCTGGACAAGGTCAGCGCCGTGCTCGAGAGCTGGTATCCCGGCCAGCAGTACGGCACCGCGCTGGCGTCGCTGCTGTTCGGCGACACCAACCCATCCGGCAAGCTGCCGCTCACCTTCCCCGCCTCCGACCAGCAGGGGCCCTGGGGCGCCGGCACGCTTCAATACCCCGGCGACGGCACCAACGTCTTCTACAGCGAAGGCATCGACGTGGGCTACCGCTGGTACGACGCCAGCACGCCGGGCCCCTGTTCCCGTTCGGCTACGGGCTCTCCTACACCAGCTTCGCGTTCTCAAAGCCGACGGTCAGACCGCGCTTCGAAGGCTCAGCCGACGTGTCGTTCGACATCACCAACACCGGCACGCGTGCCGGCGCCGATGTCGCCCAGGTCTACGTCGGCCCCGGACCCGCCATTCCCGGCGTCCAACAAGCCGTCCGCTCGCTGCGCGGCTTCGACCGCGTCACGCTCGAGCCAGGCCAGACCAAGCACGAGACGATCACCCTCGACGCCCGCTCCTTCCAATACTGGAACAGCACCGGTCAGAACTGGGCCACCGACTACGGGCAGCGGACGATCTGGGTCGGCGACTCCTCCGCCAACCTTCCCGTTGCCCGCGACTACTGCCCGACTCGCAAGCACCCGCCCAGACCGGCGGCGTCGGCGGCACCGTGCCGGCCAGCCTGCTACCCAGCCCGGGCGCGGCCGCGTCATCCGCGACGTTCGCACCCGGCGTCGACAAGACGTACACGGCACTTACGACGTCCGACGTGCTGAGCGCCGTGGGCAACGCGACGCACGCAGCTGGGCAAGCAGTGGGCCCGTATACCGGTAGCGGAGCTGTGCCGAAGGTGGGTGCAACTCCGTCCGCGCTGGCGTACTTCCCATCGCAAGTATCCGACAGTCCGGCTCGGCGCCCTCGTCGGTCGTCCAGAGCGACAGTCCCAGATCATTCGTTCTCGCCAGCGACGCCGGACATGAGCTCTACAAGCACCGCAAAGCGACGGTTGAGCCGGTGTTCGCGCAAAACAAGTTCAACCGCCGGTTCCGCCGATTCCAGCGACGAGGCCGAGCCGCGGCGCGCTCGGAGTGGCGGTTCCAGGCCGCGACCCACAACCTCCTGAAGCTCCACAGCCACTGGATCGACCCGGCGATCGCCTGATACGCCGAACCCGGCGAACACCAACACGATCTGGCCGTCGCCGCTCCGGCAGAGCCGCTCACCGTCAGACCTTTGCCCGACAGCCACGGCGACAAGGAGGTGCGGTCAAGCGCTGACGAGACACCTGCATCATTGGGATCGCGGTATTCAGCGCGAACGCGGTCGACGCGCTCGAGTTCGTTCCTTTGGAGAAGTCTGGCGAGGGTCAATTCGACGTCCGCGGCTGCTCGTCGGCGGCTACAGCGGCAGCGGAGTTGGACACGAACCGTGCCTCCCAGTAGCGGCGCTCGCGATGTCCCGGCAACCGTGGATTGGGCAGAATCGACCTCGTCCGCAGGATTGCGATTCAAGGAGAAGACCGTGATCGTCGACTGTGCCCATTACCGCGATGGGCGGCGCCGGCGCGAGCCAATTGGGTTGGATCGTGCCGCGGAGATCTGCCTGGAGGATGACGGCTTCGTGTGGCTGGGGCTGTTCGAGCCCGACAAGGCGGAGCTGGGCGGGGTGCAGGAGCGCTTCGGGCTTCACGATCTCGCGATCGAGGACGCCCAGAGTTTCCACCTGCGACCGAAGATTGAGCAGTACGAGAATGGCGGCGTCGTGTTTGCTGTGTTCCGCACGGCTCGCTACGTCGAAGACCGCGAGGAAGTGGAGTTTGGGGAAGTGTCGGTGTTCATTTCCCGGCGTTTCGTGATCACCGTGCGACAAGGAGTCGCGAGCGATCTGCACGGCGCGCGGTTGCGGCTCGAGGACCGCCCCGAGCTGCTAAAGGGGGGCACGACGGCGGTCCTGTGGGCGATCCTCGACACAATCGTCGACGACTATGTCCCCGTCATCGAGGGCCTCGAGGGCGATGTCGAGGACGTCGAGGCGACCGTGTTCACCGGCGCCGCGGCGCCCACCGAGCGGATCTACCTCCTGCGCCGTGAGGCGACCGACTTCTACCGCGCCGTCCACCCCCTGCTCGGCCCGCTCGACGCGCTAGAACGCGGCGGTTACCTTGAGGTGAGCGGAGACCTGTTCCAGTTCTTCCGCGATGTCAACGATCACCTCAAGCTCGTCAACGAGGAGGTCGCCGCCTTACGCGACGTGCTTGCCACCGTCCTGCAGGCAAACATGGCCGTGATCTCTAACCAGCAGAACGAGATCAGCGTGCGCCAAAACGAGACGATGAAGCAGCTCACGCTCGTCGCCACGATCTTCCTGCCGTTGTCATTCATCACCGGCTTTTTCGGGATGAACTTCGGGTGGCTGATCGGGCGCATCACGTCATTCTGGGTATTCGGGGTCTATGGCGTTGGAAGCCTCCGTCGGCCTCAAGTGCCGTCATGATCTCTGGTGGCTCCACGCCCAGCGGCCGCCTCAGGCTCACATAGCGCGCTGCCAGAACCACACTCCAGCTCGTTCCGTCCCGGGTCATTCCGCGGAGCTCGGTTCGCTGATCTTCGCGCTTCCCACCCAGTCGTCAGGTCGCGCCGACTCGGCATTCGCAGGCCGATACCCGGTCTCGCCGGCTTAACAGCATCGCAACGCAACAGCTGCGCTATTTGAGCAGCTCCGGTAGCCCGGACCCCAACTCTCACCGCTCCTGCTCTGCTCGCTCGACGGGCACCTCGGCACCGGACCTGAGTGCCCCCGCAACGCGCGGAACTCGAGCACGCAGGCCGCCCCGGCGGCTGTCGCGGCGCAGGCCGGCTCGCTCCGCCCCCGCTGGCCGCGCTTAGCAGGTCCAGCCGCGCCGCAGGCTGCGACGTGCTTCCGAATTTTGCGGGTCTCAGCGCCACGTGCCCTGGTTTCGTTCAAACGCGGTACTTCCCGCCGGTCGTCATCGGCGACCAGCGAGCGGAGGTCACGCTGCGCCCCGCAGGTGGCGAAAACCACGTCGCTCGTGAAGAGCGCGGCAACACCTGCGTTCGTCCTCGCGCGGGTGTGCCCGGTTTGAGGGTGCCTACGTCGCTGGTGTGTCCCCGGAAGCAGAAGCCTGCGGACGCCCGCGCGGGCCTCGCAGATGACTGGATGCGTGGAAGCAGCCGCGGCTGGTTTGCTTCGTTGGTTCCGGGCTGCTCCAGGGTGTTGATGTCTGTGCGAGCGATGATCGGGGTATTGGCATCGGTGCGGGTCCGTGACTGACATGACTGCAGCGTGATGTCGCTAAGGAACGCGAAGACGAGCTCTGTGCCGTGGTTCGGGCTGGCCGGACTTTTGTTTGTCGTGGGTGTGTTTGTGCTGACTGGCGGTGGTCAGGAGGTCGCGCTGCTGGTGGCCCTATCGGTGTTTGTGGGCGCGTGTCTTCGTGGGCTTGTGCTGGCGGTGAGAGACGATGACGTCAGCTCGGCGAGCATCCGCAGTCCCGCAGCGCGGACGATGGCAATCATCGGTGCAGACTCAGCCACAGCACGCCGGCGGCGTCGCGTCGGACGAGCGCGGCGGCGGGGCTCTTCGCACTGATCACATCGAACCGCGCCCGCACCGCGTGTGTCTTGTCGGATCGTGTCGTTTGCATGGGGCGTGACAGCGAACTCACCGGGCTGCGAGCCGGGGATCAGTGATGGCGCGGTTGACGGCGCCGTGAGGACGCCGTCCTGTCCTGCGGGATGCGCGAGAAAACTTGAGAAGGCGCGGCCACAGGCGGGCGTGGGCATTGGCGTTTGCGAACAGCGTGTTCCCTTCGGCAAGAGGCTCAGTGAGATCGGCAAACCCATCGCCTGGCTCGTCACGGCGCCGAGCGTGTTGACGTGGTGGCCCGCTCCCTGGTAGCGGTAAAGGACGTGGGGATACGGGAACCTGGCGGCGTTGAGCCGGCTGTCGATCCGCATCGCGTAGGCGCAGGAGCTCCAGATCTCGTCCGCGGTGCCGCAGTCCAGAAAGACCGGGCCGCGGATGCGCTGGACGGGAATCTCCGCCGCCGGGTCATTGACCGGCCACCCCCAGGTCGACGCCCGCTGTGCTGTAGGGCACGGCTTTGCCGTGAAACGTCCACGCGGCCGAACCCCTGCACGGGTACGACCCGAATGAGAGGTCGCTGGGTGAGGAGGCGATGACTCCGTGGCGCGGGCCGGGTAGTGGGCTCCGAGCAGCATGGCCGCTTCGCTGCCCCGCGATCCGCCCAGAACGTAGATCCGGTCCTTGAGGACCTCCGGTTGAGCTGCCAGCCAGCGCAGCGCATGGGCGAAGTACTCAAGGGGAATCTTGGCGAGCGTCGGCGGCAAGCCTGACACGCCGAAGTAGGCGATATCGAGCGTCGGATATCCGGCCGCCGCGAGCGCCGCGCCGATCAGTTGCCCGTGCAGTCCGCCTTCGGAGCCGCCGAACTCGAGGACCGCCGGCCGGCGAGAGCCGCCCGCCGACGGCATCCAGAACTGGCCGTCAAACCCAGTGGCAGCGATCGATTCGTTGCTAACTAACGGCGACGCCCGGCGCCAGCCACCGTCGGACGAACTCGCTTGAGCCGATGCGTGACCGGCCGACGCTCACGGTCACCTCGAAGCTGTGGGGCCCGCCGCGCCAGTCGTACCGAGAACTCGCTCCGGACCGCGGTCGCATCGCCTCGATGAGTCCCATCGGGTCGACCCCCTGATACGAACTGCCCGTGGCTGTCGCCGTTGCCAGATCGACCCTCCCCGCCGCATCGGAGCGGAAGTTGGCCCGGGCGGTGAACACCTCGTGACCACCGCCGTCGACGGAGCGCACGCTGACGGTGACGATCCCGCTTTGACCCTACACCGCTCACCACCAGATGCACCGGCACATCGAACATACCCGACGCCGGAGTGACCACGATTCGCCCCTTGCTGCCCGCCCGCCGCCGCACCCCGCCGACGCGATCGCCAAGTCGCTAACCCGACCGCCGCCACGCACGTCGTGCCGCCGACCCGCACAGCTGGACCTTACCCACCACCCGCACTGACGAAAACGGGCACGCAACGCAGAACGACTGCAGCGCCCGTGTGCGGCCGCGGCCGCTGAGGCTGGCCGCACCAGCGACCGTACGAGCCAAGGATGATCGAGGCGCCTGGGTTGTCGCCCAAGCAGCCACGTGCTCGAGACTGAGGCGTGAACCGCCGTCGGCCACCGCCGAGACCTGCTCTGCGACTGTCACGCGCATCTCGGAGCCGGCGCCGACAGTCCCCCAATGCGCGGAACGGGGGCCGCTGCCTCTGAGTCCTTATGGACGAATGCGGATGATCGTCTTTCCGTTGCGTCGCTCGGTCGGGTTGAGGGCGGCGACGGCATCGTCGAGGGGCGCGACGTTGCCGATGTTGGTCCGCAGTCGTCCGTCCCGCACCCGCTGGACGATCTCACTCAGTTGGGCACGATCGGACTCGACGACGAAGTCGACTGCCAGGCCGTCGGCGGGCCGCGCCTCGGGCGGCCCGACGATCGTCACCAGGGTTCCTCCGGCGCGGATCAGGCTTGCGGACCGCTTCTGGATGTCTCCGCCGATGACGTCGAACACCAGGTCAACGGCGCCGACATCTTCCAGCGCGTCGTCCTCGAGGGCGACGAACTCCTGGGCGCCGAAGTCGAGCGCCTTCTGGCGGTCGGCGGCGCGCCCGGTGCCGATCACGTAGGCGCCGGCCTCACGTGCGAGTTGCGTCACCATCGTCCCGACTGCGCCGGCCGCGCCGTGCGCGAGGACGCTCTGCCCCGCCTGAAGGTGGCCGTGGTCGAACAGTCCCTGCCACGCGGTCAGACCCGAGATCGGCAGGCTCGCGCCCACGGTGAAGTCGACGTCACCCGGCAGCGGCGCGAGGTTGCGTGCCTCGATCGCCACATACTCCGCCAGGGTGCCGTCGCGATGCCAGTCCGCGAGGCCGAACACCCGCTGTCCCACCGACACCCCCGTCGTGCCGTAGCCCAGGGCGGTGACCACTCCGGCCAGCTCGTGCCCAGGGATCGACGGTGTTCGGTCACGGTTGGCGCGATCGGTCCAGGTCGAGGGCCACTCCATCTCAGTCGGGACGAATCCCGACGCATGAATCTGAACGATGACGTCGTTTATCGCCGCTGGCGGCTCGGGCCGCTCCACCAGCGTCATCCCGGCCGTTCCCGCAGCCTCGTCCGTCACCACAATCGCCTTCATCCGGCACCTCCCGGCGTCGAGTTCTCGTCTGTTAGCAGACTGGATCGACGGTGAGCGCCACAGAACTCTTGCGGGCTGCCCCCCCAGCGTCAAGCGCCAGATAACCCGTTGGGCGGCCAGCCCCGCATCCGCGACAGCACAGGCATCCTCGAGCGGCGCTTCACGGGTCTCGGAATGCGCGGATAGCGAGCATGACGCCCGGGAGCGCTCCACGGCCGAGCTCGACGTGTCCGGTGCCAGGCGCTCGGATCTTGCAAGCACGACGGCAGCCGCCGCGCCGCCCGCGGCGCGCCATGGCTCTCCGGCACAAGCGGTCGCCCACGTGGCGTTGTGGAAGCGTCATTCCTGCTACCTCTGCTCTTACAGGGTGAAGCTGGCAATTCCGCCGGCCACGGCCAACAGACTGGCGCAGCGATGCACATCGCTCGCCGGCTCGGCCACGCATCTTCGAACAAGTCGACGCGCGCGGCGTTCTACACCTTCGACGCAGTCCGGCGCGCTGGAAGGCTCCGCCGGCTACGCGCCGCGTGAGCTTCGACTAACGCATGCCGCCGCTTTGGCCCAGTTAGAGAGGCGACCCCTACTTGGGCCACGCGGGTCACGTCGGGGATCCGACGAGGGCGGCGAAGTCCAGTTCGACCTGTGGGTACAGGGTGCGCTGGTCGTCGCTGAGGCCGGCCTTGACCTGGCGGCTGAGCTCGTCGACGACCGCCTCGGGCTCACCGGCCTCGAGCGGCGTCGAGCGCCGCGGCGGCCACGGCGGCGGGCGCGATCTTGTCGACGTCGAGCGCGGCGGTGAGGTCGGTGTCGACGAAGCCGACGTGGACGCCGACGACGTGCGTGCCCTGGTGCTTGAGCTCGACGCGCGCCGCGTTGGTGAAGTTCCAGGCCGCGGACTTCGAGGCCGCGTAGGTGGACAGGATCGGGCTGCCGATCCATGACGCGACGGACAGGACGTTGACGAACGCTCCGCCGCCGTTGGCGGCGAGGACCGGCGCGAAGGCCTGCGTGGTGGCGATCAGGCTGAGGTAGTTGACCTCGAGCTCGGCGCGGGCCGCGTCGAGCTCGGCGCTTAGCGGCGTCGCCGGACGGGCGATGCCGGCGTTGTTGACGACGAGCTGGACGTCGCCGAGCTCCTGCGCGACGGCCGCGACCCGGTCGGCGTCGGTGACGTCGAGCTGCACCGGCACGAGGCGCGGGTCGGCGTCGCGTGATGGTCGCGATGTCGCGTACTGCGGCGTAGACCTTCGCCGCGCCGCGCTCGAGCAGCGCCTCGGCGAACGCCTTGCCGATCCCGCGGTTGGCGCCGGTGACGAGCGCGATGGTTCCTTCGATCTGCATGGGGCCTCCTCGGCCGTGGATTTAGATGATGAGCGTCATCCTAACACATATGGATGATCGCTATCATCCATATTGCGATGAGGCACTCCAAGGAGGACAAGGCAGCCAGTCACGAGCGGATCGTCGAGGTCGCGGCGGCCCGCATCCGCGAGTCGGGGACCGAGCAGCCGGGCGTGGCGGAGATCATGCGCGCCGCCGGGCTCACCCACGGCGGCTTCTACAAGCATTTCGGGTCGCGCGATGAGCTGATCGCCGAGGCCGTCGAGCGCGCGCTGACCGAGCAGCGAGTCGAGGCTGCCCGAGCTCATGGCCGGCGCCGACGACCCGCTGGCCGCGTTCGCCGACGCGTACGTGTCGACCGCGCACCGCGACGACCCGGCGAGCGGCTGCGGGGTGGTGGCCCTCGGGACGGACATGCCGCGCGTCGGCGGGCCGGCGCAGGAGGCCTACCGCGTGCAGGTCGAGCGCTACCTGGCCCACCTTCAGCCGCTGCTCGGCGGCGACGACGACGCGCGTCGTCGCGCGACGGTGACGCTCAGCGCGATGGTAGGCGCGGTGATGATCGCTCGCGCACTCGGGCCCACCCCGGGCTCGGACGAGATCCTGCGCGACGTGCGCGAGGCCGTGCGCGAGCGTCGGCTCCTTTGAGGGCGCCGCCCGGGGGCGATAAGAGTCGACCGGATGACGCCCCGTTCATGAAGCAGCGAGCGCACGCCTGCGCGCAGGTGTGGCGGCGCCGTTGGACGACGCGCGGTCATCGAGCAGCTTCAGGGCGGTCTCCAGGCCGCGGGCGAGGAGTTGATCGGACAGGTCGCGGTCGGTCAGTGCCCTGGCGAGCTGCAGGGTGCCGACCATCAGTCCGAAGACCGTGAGCGCGTCCGTTCGAGCAGCCGCGACGTCTGTCGGGTCGAGGCGCGCCGCGATGTCGTCGATGACGCCCATCAGTTCGTCGGTGAAGCACCTGTCTGGTGGCGGCGGGGCGGCGGGCGATCTCGTCGAGCAGCGCAGCGGACGGGCAGCCGTCGGCGCACTGGTCGCGGTGTTGCGGAGACAGGTAGGAGCGGACGAACGCCTCGAGTCCCGCCCGATCCGGTGGCTCGGCGTCAACGCTCTGGCGTTGTGTGCGCAGCTGGTCGGCGAGGACGTTCGCGACGAGGTCCTCCTTGGAGGCGAAGTGGGCGTAGAAGGCGCCGTTGGTCAGGCCGGCGTCGGACATCAAGGCCGCCACGCCGGCGCCGTCGATGCCGTCTTGCTTGAAGCGCCGCCCGGCCGCTTCGAGGATGCGTTGTCTGGTGGCCTGCTTCTGGTCCTTGCCGTATCGCATCGCGAACCTCTCTCGTCGAACTGGTCTTCGATCATGTCGTGGCGCTGCCGTGGCGGGTCTGACGCCTGGGCCCGTCAACTGCTGGGCCCACTCATACACGGCATTGCATTATAGCCGTACTATGATATTATGACCGTCATGCAACTCTGTCAGCGCGCCAAGGAGAACGACCATGACCACCGTCCACACACCCACGGATACGCCTCTGAACACGACGTGGAAGAACGCGCCGACCCACACCATCGACGCCGGCGGCGTGGAGTTCGCCTACCGAGAGCTCGGCCCGAGCACGGGCGTGCCGGTGGTCTTCCTCACCCACCTGGCCGCAGTCCTTGACAACTGGGACCCCCGCGTCGTGGACGGCATCGCCGCCAAGCATCGGGTCATCACCTTCGACAACCGAGGTGTCGGCGCCTCCAGCGGGTCCACTCCAAAGACGATCGAGGAGATGGCCAGCGACGCCGTCACCTTCATCCGCGCCCTCGGCCTCGATCAGGTCGACCTCTTCGGGTTCTCCATGGGCGGGATGATCGCCCAGGTGATCGCGCAGCAGGAGCCGCGGCTCGTGCGCAAGATGATCATCGCCGGAACCGGACCCGCGGGGGGCGAAGGCATCGAGAACGTGACCCGCATCTCCTACCTCGACACCGCGCGCGGACTGCTGACCCGCCAGGACCCCAAGCAGTTTCTCTTCTTCACCCGCACGCCGAACGGGCGCCAAGCCGGCAAGCAGTTCCTGGCGCGGTTGGAGGAACGCACCAAGGACCGCGACAAGGCCATCTCCGTCGGCTCATTCCGCGCCCAGCTCAAGGCCATCCACCGCTGGGGTCAGCAGAAGCCCGGCGGACCTCGCGAGCATCCACCAGCCGGTGCTCGTCATCAACGGCGAGAGCGACAAGATGGTGCCCAGCAAGAACACCGTCGACCTCGACCAGCGACTCCCCAACAGCCAGCTCGTCCTCTACCCCGACGCCGGGCACGGCGGCGTGTTCCAGTTCCACGCGGACTTCGTCAAGCGCGCGCTCGAGTTCCTCTAAATAGCGCCCCGCGCCGCCGCACAGGTGGAGAAACGAAATGAAGGCCTTCGTCGTCGAGCAGTACAGCAAGGACGGACTCCGCGCCGCCGACGTATCCGAGCCCGAGGTCGAGGACGGTGACGTGCTGGTCAAGGTGAGCGCCGCGAGTATCAACCCGCTGGACAAGATGGTCCGCGACGGCGAGTTCAAGCGGCTCCTGAAGTACCGGACCCCGTTCGTGCTCGGCCACGACGTCGCCGGCGTGGTGACCAGGGTCGGCTCGGCGCGTACGCGACTTCCAGGTAGGTGACGAGGTCTACGCTCGCCCCCGCGACCTGCGGATCGGGACCTTCGCGGAGTACATCGCGATCGACCAGGACGACGTCGCCCCCAAGCCGGCCTCGCTCACCCTGCGCGAGGCGGCCGCGGTGCCGTTGGTGTCACTCGCCGCCTGGCAGGCCCTCGTCGACCGCGCCCATGTGCAGCCCGGCCAGAAGGTCCTCGTCCACGCCGGCTCCGGCGGCCTGGGGTCGACCGTCATCCAGCTCGCCAAGCACCTCGGCGCCACGGTGGCAACGACCGCCCGCGGCGAGAACGCGGAGCTGGTGCGCAGCCTCGGCGCCGACATCGTCGTCGACTACACCAAGGAGGACTTCGCCGAGGTCCTCTCCGGCTACGACGTCGTGTTGGACTCGCGAGGAGGCAAGAACCTCGAGAAATCCCTCACAGTCCTCAAGCCCGGCGGACACGCGATCGGCGTCGCCGGCCCGCCCGACCCTGCATTCGCCAAGCAGCTCGAAGCGCCAAAGTACACCGGCGCCGCGATGGCGCTGCTGAGCCGCAAGATCCACAAGCAGGCGCGGAAACTAGGCGTGAGCTACTCGTTCCTGTGGATGCAGGCCAACGGCGCCCAACTGCGCACGCTGGCCGCCCTCTACGACGCCGGCCACCTCCGCCCGGTCATCGACACACGTTCCCGTTCGACCAGACCCTAGAGGCGCTGGCGTACGTCGAGCAGGGCCGCGCCAACGGCAAGGTCGTCATCACGCTCGACTAACAACGGCGCCAGCCGCCCAACGCCCGCAACGGTCGATCGCGGACACAAATCGGCGGCACTCGCGACGCCTGTCCTTGGACGAACTGGAGAGAGCGTGGACCCCGACAACGGGTCTGGGGACGATGCGAAAGATTGCCTCGAGAAACACCTCCTTTCATTTCGCCGCCGTACTCGCGGCCATTCGCATCCGTGACCTGAGTTGCGCGGGAAGGGGGGCGCGTCGGGTTGGCATCCCCAGCCTGGACGGGCCTCTTGGCGCAGCGCCCCCGTATCCGCGCAAAGCGCGTCTGGGCCGCCGGAGGCCGGCAGACCTGCTCCCAGAAATTGCGGGTGTCGCGTCCGTCCGGCACTCGCTTTGAGGCGCGTCCCCGGTTTCATGAAAACGCGCTACTGCTGGTCGCCGGTCGCGAAGACCACCCGGCCGACGACGACGCCAGTCTGCGCTGCTGGCGAGAAGGAGGACGCGAGCGAATTGCGGGGTCTGGGCCTGCTTTCTGGTGAGCAGGGGTGTGGAAACGGCGTGCAATTCGAGTGGCTGTTCCGGCACGCCTTTCGCAGGGGAGGCTGTGTTCGTGGCACCCACATTCCCGCAAGATCCTGCGTCCTGCTTGAGGGCGTGACGCGGGAGGTCTGTCGATACCGAGTCGCCGTGCCGTCCACGCTTGGTGAGTTCCCCCACGCTCGGCGCGCCGTATGGGCTTCCTCGCCCGCTCCGGGTGTGCTACGGACTTTCGGCCGCGATCGGTGGTACGGGCTCCCGGCGCGGGATCCGGAGGGCGACGCGCGTCCAGTTGGGCATCCACCAGTTGGCATCGCCGAGCAGTCGCATCAGAGCGGGTACGAGTAGCGCGCGGATGACGGTGGCGTCGAGGATGATTCCGGCGGCGAGGCCGATCGCGAGTGGTTTGACCTCGTAGCCTGGGCTGGTGGAGAGGACGAGGAAGGCGAACATGAGGATCAGGGCGCCGCTGGTCACCAGTTTGCCGGTGCGTGCGAGGCCGAGCTCGATCGCTTTGTTGGTGGAGCCGGTCTCGTCGTAGGCCTCGCGCATGCGGCTGATCATGAACACCTCGTAGTCCATCGAGAGTCCGAACAGGAAGGCGAAGATCATCACCGGGATCCAGGCGGTGATCGACTGGGTCGCCGCGATGTTCCACAGCGAGGAGCCATGCCCTTGCTGGAAGATGAACACGACGATCCCGAAGGCAGCGGCGAGAGAGAGCAGGTTCAGAACCACTGCCTTGATCGCCAACACGATCGAGCGAAATGCCCGTGTGAGCAGGATCAGCGTCAGGATCATCACGAGGGCGAGCACGTAGGGGAAGCTGCCGAACAGGGCGTGGAGGAAGTCGCGGTCCACCGCAGCAACGCCGGTCAGCGTGCCGCCCGTCCCCTGGAGCGCGGTGTCGGCGCGGTCGACGATCGCCTGGATGCCGGGGGCGGCACCGTCGGTGGCGGCGAACGCCTCGACGAGGGAGTTCGGCCCGCGGTGCCATGTCGAAGGCGCGGTCGCTCCGACCACTCCTGGCACGAGGCGCAGCTTGGCGGCCACCTGCTGGGCGTTGGCGCCGTGCTCGACGAGCACGTCGAGGGGCTTCATCACGCCGGGAGTGATCCGTGCCGCGGCGAGCTGCTCGCGACCGGCAATCGCGGTCCCGGTGCCGGGGAAGTTCTTCAGCTGCGCCTCGTTGGGGTTCAACTGCGTCCCCAGCCCCGCGAGCACCCCGACGATGAGCAGGCCAAGCGCCGCGGCAGGTACCGGGCGCCGCAGCACGACACGCGCCCAGCGCCCCCAGGCCCCGTCTTCGGGATGGCCGTGGTCGACGAACCGGCGTGGCATCACACGAACGCTGTTGATCCGCTCGCCGAGCACAGCCAGCATCGCCGGCAGCAGCGTGAGGGAGGCGAGTACCGAGACGACGGGGATCAACATGCCGCCCAGGCCCATCGAGCGCAGCAGGGGCAGCGGCAGGACGATCAGCGACAGCAGACCAAGCGCCACCGTCGAACCTGACACGATCACCGCGCGTCCGGCGTGGGTCATCGTCTCCACGAGCGCCGTCTCGACATCGTTGCCTTCGCGGAGCTCGTCGCGGAAGCGGAAGATCATCAGCAGGGCGTAATCGATCGCGACACCGAGCCCGACGAGCGCGATCAGGAACTGCACGATGATCGAGACATTGGTGACGTATGTCAGCGCCCACACGAGAGAGAAGGTGTTGAGGATCGCGGCGAGCGCGATGGCCATCGGCATCAGCACCGCCGGCAACGTCCCGAACACGAACAGCAGGACGATGACCGCGCCGAGTCCTCCGATCATTGCTTCCAGTAGGACGCTTGACCCCCCGCCCGAACCATGGGTACTCGCTTCCTCGAGCGGGTCGTGGCCCGTCACGTTGACGGTGATCCCGGCCGGGAGGCCGGAGGCAGCCGCGGCGCGCATCGTCGCTGCGCCGCTCTTCTTATCCAGCCCCCCTGGGCCGGGTGGGTAGACCTCTTCAAAGGTCGTGTGCCGGTCGCGCGAGACGTAGAGAGGGCTGCGCGTGGAGAAGTACGAGCTCGTGCGCGCGCCGGGCATCGTCGCCGCGGCTCGCTGCATCGCCCGCTCGATCGCGCGGCTCCTCGTCGCGTCACCGCTGCTGCGAAAGACGACGACGTTCGGCGCGCGAACGCCCACCCCCAGGGCAGCGAGCGTCCGCTGGCTGGCCTCGTAGGCCGGCTTGCCCGGGACGGCGAGACTCTGATACCAGCGCGAGGACAGCTGGCCGGCAGCGACCGCGCCGAACAGCGTCAGCACCACCCACACGCCGATCACCTGCCAGCGATGCCGAGCAATGAAATGAGCAAGACGGCCCAGGCGGCGTGGATCTGAACGGGACCGGTCTTCGTGGAACAGGTTCATCGGGCCAACCCCCCGAGTCGTGGACGTGCGTCCCGTGGCTTCGATTCGGCGGTCATGGAATCGCCGGGGTTGGCGTCACCGGCACCGTCTCGGCGGCGCTGCCGGTCGCCGGTTCGTCCGCCCATGTCCAAATTTGTTGTGTGCGATGCGGTCATTGTTGGTCTGTTCGGCTCGTTTTGGTTGGGCTCTCGAGCATTGCGACCTCTGGAGCAAGACCCCGCATGGCTACCTGCCTTCTCCGCAGAAGGGGCGAACGCCAAGACCCGACCATCGCAACCTACTCCCAGTGCAGAGCGCTCGATATGGCCCGTTCGGACCTGGTTGAGGGGCCCGTTCAGGCCCCCCTCTAGGGAGTAGGAATGCGACCCGAACATCCACTCGCCGGCTCACCGCTCGCGTTATCGGCACCCGCGCCGGGTATAGATGCTCCGAGTAGACGATCTCGGGGGATCGGGATTGGGCCCGACGATGCCCGCGCAACACGACTCGACGCAGCACCCGCAGCCGATCACGGTTGTCGTGGTCGACGACGAGCCGATGATCCGCGGAGCCCTGGCTCAGACACTGACGGCTGGCGGGCTCGACCTCGTCGGTGAAGCCTCCAGCGCGCGAGACGCCCTCCGGCTCGTCGTTGACGTCCGCCCCGACGTCGTGCTGATGGACCTCCGGCTTCCCGACAGCCCGGGTGTGCGCACGATCGAGCAGCTCGCTCTGTTGGCCCCCGCCTCGCGCATTCTGATCCTCACCCGCACCGAGCAGAACCGCGTGGTCGAAGCGATCGTGGCCGGCGCCAGCGGCTACATCCTCAAGACCGCGCCCCCCAAAGCGATCATCTCCGCGGTCAGAGCAACCGCCGCCGGAGAATCAGTCATCTCCTCTCAGATCGCCGGGAAACTCCTGCAACGCATCCGCGAACGCGACATACCCGTCACCACCGCCAGCGACAACGCCGCGAGCGCGATCCGCGCCGTCCTGACCGAACGCGAGCTGGAGATCTTCGAACGGCTCGCCAGCGGCAGAAGCAATCACGACATCGCCCACGAGCTCTCGCTCAGCACCAACACCGTCCACAACCACATCGCCAGCATCCTCGCCAAACTCCACCTTGACAACCGCATCCAAGCAGCCGTCCAAGCCGTACGCAGCGGTATCTCCTGAGCGGGACGCTCGGTGTCCGTGGCGAGAGGCTCGTCGCCGAGGGATTGCAGGAGCGACATCGCATCCCCGACTCGATCTAGCTCGGGGAGTGGGAGTAGGCTGGAGGCCTCAAAGTCTTTCGCCAGATGCCTCTCGGCCCTACGCGCGGCGCGTCGGTTGCACCGCCCGCGACTGATTTGTGTGTGGCCAGTACGAGGGGCGCTTTGCGCAGATCGCACCTGAATAGAACCCGTCTAGGGCGTCCGCCCGCGATGAGCGGAATGGGCTTGTGGCGTGTCGCGGTGGCGAGATCGTCTGCAGTCGTGCTGCGCTCGACGGCTCGGCGTCGGAGTTTCGTGCTCGCGGGTCTGTGGGTGACCGCGGCGGCGGCGCAATGGGGGGCGCTGCGGCCGGCGGTCAGCGGCGAGCATTCGAGCGCGGCCAAGA
The DNA here is from genome assembly GCA_963801435.1 of uncultured Actinomycetota bacterium. Lineage (GTDB taxonomy): Bacteria > Actinomycetota > Thermoleophilia > Solirubrobacterales > Solirubrobacteraceae > Palsa-465. The sequence continues at coordinate 18,128 of CAWDFE010000017.1, read as the reverse complement.
TCGTCCTTCACGTGGTCGGCGGGTCGTTCGCGGCTTGTGGACTGCTGGCTTGGCACCGACGGCCGGATGGCCGAACGGGCCGGTTGATGGTGGTGACGGGGTTCCTGTTGTTCGCGGGGCCGCTGCTGAGTCGCGTCGATTGGCGGTTGGCGCAGACGCTGGCTGTGGCGATCGGAAATGTTTGGGTGATCACGTTCGTCGCGCTGCTCCTTTCGTTTCCGAGTCGCCCCCGTAGGTGGCAGATCAGTGAGCGAGCAGTGATCGCTGCATTTGTGCTCGCCGAGGGCGTCCTGGTAGTGGGGTGGATGCTGTTCACTCCCTTCCCGGGCAATCTCCTGCTCGTGTCCGCGAACCCAGCCGGGGCGGAGGAGCTCAATAGGGCGACGGGAGTGATCGGTTTCGCGGCGGCGCTATCGGTGGCGGTGTTGCTGGCGGCGCGTTGGCGAGCGGCCACGCCGGGGGTCCGGCGGACGTCGGCGCCGGCGGCCGCGGGCGGGTTGACGCTCCTGTTCTTGTCCGGTCTGCTTCTAGAAGGCGCCTTCACGAATTACCAGTCGCCGTTTCTTGTCTGGCCGACGCTGGTGGGGCTGCTGCTGGTTCCGGTTGTGTTCCTCGTCGGAATCTGGCGGACCTGGGTCGCGAGGGCCGCGGTCGCCGATTTGTTGGTCGAAATTGGCGCGACGCGGGGCGCCCCGCTGCAGACGGCGTTGGCGAAGGCGCTACGCGATCCAACCCTCACTCTCGTGTACTGGTTGCCAGAGTTCGCCTCCTACGTCGACAGCGGCGGCCAACCGGTCGAGCTTCAAGACGATTCCAACGCGCGGCTGACGGTGATCGTCGAGCAGGACGGAGAGCGCGTGGCGGCGATCAGTTACGACGCATCCCTGGCAGAGGAGCGTAGGCTGCTCGACGCCGTCATCGCCGCCGCCGGGTTCGCGCTGCGGAACGAACGGCTGTCCGCGGAGCTACGCGCTCGGGTGAGCGAGCTTGGCGCGTCGAGAGCGAGGATTCTCGAGGCGGGCGATAAGGAGCGGCGCCGGCTGGAGCGGAACCTGCATGACGGCGCGCAGCAGCGACTGATCGCACTCTCGATGCAGCTCACCTCGTTGAAGGCGCACATTCGCGATGATCCGGAGACGGCCGTGGCACTGGCCGCGAAAGCGAACGCGGATCTCGCGGAGTCGCTGGAGGAGCTTCGCGAGCTGGCTCGCGGCATCCATCCCTCGGCGCTTGATCACGGCCTCGCGGTCGCGCTCGAATCGCTTGCCGCACAATCGGTCGTCTCGACGCGCGTCACGGTCGACGTGGCTGATCGTTTGCCGGAGCCGATCGAAGTGGCGGCCTACTTTGTCGCTTCTGAAGCACTTGCGAACGTCGACAAGCACGCGCGGGCGTCGAGGGTGACCGTGCGGGTCGTGGGAAGCGCGGGAGGCGCGTTGATCGAGATCGCCGACGATGGAATCGGCGGTGCTGATGACGCGAACGGGTCGGGGCTACGAGGACTGGCCGACCGCGTCGAGGCTCTCGAGGGGCAGCTGCGCGTCGTCAGCGCGCCCGGGGCCGGGACGACGGTCAGCGCGGTGATCCCATGCGCGTCCTGATCGCCGACGACAGCCTGTTGATCCGCGACGGTCTTGCCTCGTTGCTGCGCGAGAACGGAATCGAGGTGGTCGCCCAAACCGACAGCGTTGACGGCTTGTTGGCGAAGATCGCCGGTCACCGGCCGGACGTGGCGATCATCGACATACGGATGCCACCAACGCACACCGACGAAGGGCTGCGGGCCGCGGCCGAAATCAGACGCCGCTATCCCGAGGTCGGGATCCTGATCCTCTCCCAGCACGTCGAGGTCGGAGTCGCGACCCGTCTACTCGCCGAGTCCGCGGCCGGGATCGGCTACCTGCTCAAGGACCGGGTCACCGACTTCGAAGACTTCACTGCCGCCCTACGGCGCGTCGCCCGCGGCGGGTCCGTCCTCGATCCCAAAGTCGTCTCCCAACTCCTAGCAGGGGCCGGCGATGCAGACGATCCGCTCGCGGAACTGACGCCGCGTGAGCGCGAGGTGATCGCGCTGGTCGCCGAGGGGCGCTCCAACAAAGGGATCGGGCAGCGGCTGTTCATCACCGAGCGCGCCGTGCAGAAGCACGTGACCTCGATTTTCATGAAGCTCGGTCTCCCACCGAGCGACGACGACCACAGACGGATCCTCGCCGTCCTCACGTACGTTCGCCACTAGCCGCGATCTCGAAGGGTGCGTCCAGACGCACCGTCAACAAGCCGGTTACACGCACCGTGTGACACCGGGTCGGTCCATCGTCAGCGCGGCTCGATGGCTGCAAGCTCCAGGGAGATGTTTTTCCCCTCCAAAGGAGCAGCCATGCAAACCGTATTGGTCCACGACAATTCAGAAGCGCACGACGTGCGTCCCCCGCGCAGCGAACCGATCCGGACGCTCGGACGATTTCTCCCCGGCGGGATGCTGGCGGTGCTCGGCACCCTCGCCGTCCTGGGCGGCGGCGGCGTCCTCGCGGCGTTCGGCACCGACGGCAGGCTCAGCTCAGGCCCGCACCTGGTCTCGACTCCAGCGGCCGCGATCGTCTCGTCGGTTGCGAACATCAAGAACACCTCGGGTGTGGCAAGGATCGTCGGCCAGCCGACGGTGCGGATCTCCGCCTCCCCGGTTCAAGGCACCGCCGGGGCGTTCGTCGGGATTGGCCGGGCAGCGGACGTTGATCGCTACCTCGCCGGCGTGAGGACAGAGACAGTCAGCAGTCTCAGCAGCGATCCCTACAGCATCAGCGGAGTCAGCCACGGCAGCCAAGGCAACGCGCAGCCGCCCGCCGCACAGCACTTCTGGGCGGCCCAAGCCACCTCCACGCGCGCCGCGGCGATCAACTGGAAGATCCGAGACGGCCAATACCGAGTCGTGATCATGAGCGCCAACGGCCATGGCGGATTCGCCACGACCAGCGCAACAGCGGTGACGCTCCCCCACATCGCGCGCTACGCGCTCGTGGCGCTACTACTCGGCCTGCTGATGGCCGGAGGCGGCACCGCGCTGCTCATCCGGGCCGCAGGCCGAGCCCGGAACGCGTCGCGTATCAGCCCGGCCCCAAGCGGAGCAACCACCACCGCCTAAGACAAGCAACCCAATGGAGATAGGGAGGGCGCGGTCACATCGACCGCGCCCTTCCGCATCCAGCTTCCTCGAACGTGTTGTAGGCGTCGGGCCCCGCACCGCGCCAACATCGAAGCAGGAGACCCGCTCCGACTCGGACGGCGCCTGCAACTCGCCAATCTCACGCATCGCCGCGACGTAGACCAGTCGGCGGCCGCCACCGCGGGACTGAAGCACCTGCTTTCGCTCGGCGGCGTGTACGCGCGGCGGCGTGCGGCGCGACGGATCTGCGGCCCCGCTTTGATCCCGCGAGAGGTCTCTTGGCCGCGAACGCGGGCGCCCTGCTCGTCGCCACAAGCGCGCATCGCGTGCTTGCAGCCTTCGTGCTAGCGCCCGGATCGAAGCAGTAGTCCGCGCCCGGGGCGTCGATGCTGGACCCACGGTGGCGACGAACGGCGCCGACCGCCGAATCGCGCGCTGCTCCTATCGCCCAAACCAGCGGCGCGGCCGCGTGGCACGCCGCCAAGCGGCCGGCGATCGCATTCCTCGGAAGCGATCGTCCCAACCGTCAACGAGCGGACGAGCGCAACGGCGACGTGCGACGCGAGGTCGCACGCATTGAGTGAACTACCGGATTGGAGATCGACTGATGTGAGTTGAGCGCGTAGTTCCAGGTCCGTGCTCGATGGCCTGTCCCCACCTCGGCGTGCGTCGTCCGGCTCTTGGTCGGCGGGGTGCGAAGCCCGAGGCGTGAGCCCAAGGGCTGCCCGTTCCATCCGGGCGGCCACAGGCGAGGGGAAGACCGGACGGGCGAATTGCTTGAACCCTCGTTGATGCCTCGTTAAGCGAGCCCCGCGCGGTGGAATGTTGGAGCGGGGTGCAGGGACTGGCCGCTGTGAAGCGGCAGACGCCGGCCGTGGAGTCGCCATCGGTCGGGATGAGCACCATTGTCCCCGGGGTATAGAGGGCGCCCACCCCGGTCGCTGCTCGTGCGTGCGGAACGCGGAAACCCCGTCGGGGTCCGGACTCTGGTTCGGTAAGCCGACCGTGAGGAGGGCCCAATTCCCCGGCGGGTAAAGGATGACCGAGAAGCGAATGCCGGTGGCCGAAAGGCAACGGGAAACCGTGGCGGGACGACCAGTCCTTCAGCTGGTCGGGATGGATAACCGGCCGGATACCGGGCCTGGTGCCCGGGCGCGAAAGCGTGCTGACGCGGTCAGGTGAGCCCAGCAGGAGAAGATGACGATGACGCCCGAACCGACGGACAAGTTAGACGCCGCGACCACGGTCGCGGTGAACGGACCCGAGGACGATCCACTCGACGCTGCATGGATCGTATGGCCTCACGCCACCGGACCTCGTGGGCTTGCTCGAGCCGGATGCCGGGAGACTGGCAAGTCCGGTTCCTAGGCGGGCCCGGCGTCGCAAGGCGCCGGGCCTACCCGACATCTCGCTCGTTGCCGCGGTCTCCCTCGAGCGTCCATGCACCAGGCGCAGAGCCGTCGGCGTCGACCGACTCTGCATAGGTAGTTCGCGAAATCTCGTCGCTCCATGTCGGCCCTGCTTTCGGCGATAACCGGGTTTCCGAGTCGCGGACTCGTGCGATCGCATCGGTCTGCTCACCGACGCCGACGCGGACGCTGTCAAGGCCACTCAAGCATTCGCCGCAATTCGCGACGCCCGCACGATCGCTGTCGCCCAGTTGCGAGCGACCCCCCGGTCCGAAGGTCACCGGACTGCGCGAACGCGTCCGGCGAGCACCACGCATCGCCGTCTCGTCTGCGTCCGCCACTGCTACCGGACGCACTGGATCGCCGAGGACCTCGCTCTGCACTATGCCCCGTTTGCTCCGCACTATGTCGGCCTTACTCCTCCGCGGACTCCGGCCGTCGTGGCCCCGTGGCCCCGCCCTTACTGGGGTCTCGGCTTAATGCGGAGTTGGCAGCGATCAGCCCGATGGTCCGCACTAAGTCGACGACAGTGGCCGACCCCCCTGGTGGCGAAATCCCCAGTGGTTATGGGCTATTGCGGAGTACATAGTGCGGAGTGCGGTGCCGTTTGGACCGGAGACTTAGGTAGGTCCGCAAACGCTGCCCTGACTGACCGAGCGCCACCGACCCCCGGACCGGCTACGCACGGTGGCCAGCGGGCGCAAATCGGCCTTGCATGTGCCGCTGGGCGTGTTAACGTGCGTGGCCTCGATTGATGGCTTGCTCTGGTAGAGCAACCCCCTCGCACTGACGAGGCACACGAGAATCAGCACATAGCCGGACGTTCCCGCGTGAGGACGCCGAGCGCTCAGCGAAGACACGAGCACCGCGGTCGATGTGATTAACACGTGACCCGTCGCTACGCGGCAATGAAGCCACGGGCTCGAGGTCTGTCCGCCGACGCTCAGAAGTCGCGCCGTCCGGCGAGTCGCTCGTCAGCCCCTGGCCGCGTGCGCTCATACAGGGCAATTCTCTGCGCCCCCGGGTTGGTCACCTCGACGCCGCGCCCGTGAGGGATCTCAAAATCCACGCCGATCTCGACGTGACGGTCGCGGAGCTGTGCGATTGCCCGATCGAGATCCTCGACCCGGTACACGAGGATTGGTTGGTCGCCCTGGAGATGGCCGGCGAGCAGAAGCGCGGGAGGATCCGGGGCCAACCGCACCATCGCCACCCGTGTCCCGAACGCCTCGATCGCGAATACCACTTCCGCCCCCAACCCATGGGTGAAGTGCTTCAGGTCGCCGGCGACGTCCCGGCTCGGCAGGTAGACGAAGTCGAGCCGATCGAACATCGCGCGACCGAAGCGCCTGCGCCACGCTAGAGGTTGGCGAGGCTGAGGTGCAGGTTCGCCCCGAGCAAGACCAGCGGCCACAGCGCCGTTGCCACCAGCGCCGAGAGCATCTGGGGCAGGCGCGCCAGGTGGGCGTAATAGCTGTGCTGAGAGGCCACGATCACGCCGATCACGACGTAGACGATCGAGACCAGGCGGGGCATCCGATGAAGTTCGCCGGGGACGGTGGCGCTCCTCCAAGCCGGGCGTCAGGCAACCGGGATCGCCTCGGCTCCGACTTGGCTTTCCAGCAGGTCTAGCGACGTGTGCGAACAAAGGGAGGACCCATGGTCTGACGAGAGCTCGGCGTCTGAGTGATGCCAGGCCGAACTCGATCCCTACAAACACGTCGACCCCGAGGTGATGACTCGGGGCCGGCGACAAGCCTCGAAAGGAGGCCCAGTTGAACAGAAGGAACCGTAGCACTCGCTCGGGCGGCATCCCGCTGCTCGACGACGCCCGTTCGGCGAAGACGCACCGGACCCGGCCGGGCGTGCGAAGGACCCTCCGGGCACTCGCCGAGCTGGCGCGTGCTCGCCGGCAGCTGGCGCACGTGCCGACGCTCATGCAGCTCCGTGCGCTCGCGCACTTCGACGGGCGCGAGCCGTGCTCGTACCTGCTCGACCCGACGGTCAACTACGTGCCCGAGCTGCCGGCCGGCGGCCCGAACCCGGTCGGGAGGCACGGGCTGTGCTTCACCGGCCGCCACCCGGACGGCGGGCGGCGGTTCGAGCTGGTGACGCTGCCCGACGGGTGCGCGTTCGACCTGCTCGGCATGGACGGCTGATCGCCCGACCGACACGACGGCCCGGAGGACCTTCGCCCCGACCTGATCGGAGTCAAGGCCTCCGGGCCGTTTCTCGTCTCGCGCCGGTGAAGGGGGAGGGGGCGGCGCCGCCGGAGCGAGAGGACCTAGCAGACCGTTCAACAACGAAGGAGGTGGTCGAGAAACGCTCGACATCGATGAACCCGCACGACCCGATCGTCGAAGAGGTTGTGCGGTGCGAAGACCTGCCCCCCGGCTCGCTCGCCGGCCGGCGGCTGATCGTCCGGTGGAGCGACGGCACCCAGGGGGAGGCGGTCCGCTTCTACCAGTACGAGGTCCTTTTCAGCGAGAGCGACCTGGTCGGCAAGACCCGCGAGCAGATCCGGTCGCTGCACTTCCGGCGTGACCGCGACTGGCTTGAGAGCTAGCGAGGCTCGTGAAGACGGCTTGGCGGCTGGGGATTCGGTGCCGTAAGGGGTGTTGCCGCGGTTCCGGTGAGGGGGAGTGATAGCGTGCCGCGGCACATAACGAGCCGAGTCGCCGTGCCATCCGTGGCCGGCGAGCGGGGGACCCGAAGCGATCCACGTGGTCGCCGGGGCGAATCGCCGTCGCAGTGCGGCGTAGCGCGCAAGCGCGAGCCCGTCAGCTAACTCCGCAGGCTTTTCCAGTAGCCCTCAAAGGAGGATTGTGGACGCCGTCCGAGACCTTGGACGGGTCGAGCCGTGGCACGAATCGCTCGAGCGCTCGCTCACGCGCAGGAACAAGCCGGGGCGTGTCCCGGTCAAGCGCGACCAGCAGCGCGAGCAGCGCCCGCCAGCGCAGAGGACATCAGCGCGCCGGCGGGTGACCGATCGGCCGCGCACCCGCGGCCGGAAGGCGAGCCGCTCGCGGATACTCGTGAGGCGCGCTGTTGGAATCGTCGCCCTCACGGTGGCGGGTGTCGCCCTGGTGAGCACGCTTGCCGGCCGCAGCACGCCAAGGCCCGCGATCGCGGCACGAGCGGCCGCCATATCGGCGCAGCTTCGATATGCCGACTCGGGCGGTGCAGGACCGCTGTCTCGCTGGCCAGTCCCGCGGGTGAGCGGAACGGGGCTGGCGCCCGCTTGTCAGCCGGCGAGCGGGCCGAGCGATTACGTCAACCCGCTCGGTGGCGCGCGTGTCAGGTCCGAGCGGATCGATCAGGGGGTTGACTACGCCGGCGCGGGGACGCTTGCGGCGATCGGCGGCGCGACGATCACGTACGTGGCGACGACGGCCACGGGGTGGCCGGGATCGTTCATCGAGTATCGGCTCCTCGACGGACCAGACGCTGGCTGCTACGTGTATTACGCCGAGGGGGTGAACCCGGCGGGTGGCCTGCGGGTCGGGGAGACGGTGGCGGCCGGTCAGCCGATCGCACGCATCATCCCCGGTTGGCCGACCGGGATCGAGCTCGGATGGGGCGCCGGGATCAGCACCGCGACCTACGCGGCCGAAACCCACCAGTGGAGCGCCACGAGCGATCAGGACAGCGTCGCGAGCGCGGCGGGCGAGAGCTTCTCGGCGCTGATCGCCTCGCTCGGCGGCCCACCCGGGAAAGTGGAGGGTAGGGCGGATCGCTTCGACTTGGCCCGAGAAGAGTCCGCCGGCTATGCGACAAACCAGGGCTGAATGTGCGGGCGCTTTCAGGAGGCGCGAGCTGATCTAAGTGATCGCGCTTCGATCGGGTCGCAGGATCGCGGCGGCCGCCTAGGGTGGGGAGGAGTGGGCACGAGCGGCGAAGAATTCCTGACGGTCGCCGAGCTGGCCGCCTGCTGCGAGTTGCCCCGACACGCCGGGTATCACTGTCCGAGCGTTGCGCGCTGACACGCTACGGGAGTCCGGGGCCGCTGTGGCTGGCTGGGACGCTCGTGGTGGCTTTCGCCGCCGCGATTTGCGCGAGTAATTGAGCCGGGCTGGTGCCGGCGACCACGACCAGTCGCGGCAGACGGAAGCGGTTCTGCTGCGGGCTCGCCCATCCTGGATTGACCGTGGTGGCGCCGACATAGCCGGCGGCGCTGACGGCGGCGATGACGGTCGCGTCGTAGTCACCCGAGGGGTAGCTGAACCAGTTCACAGGGACGCCGTAGCGGCTGCGCAGCGTCTGCCGGGCGGTTGCGACCTCGGCGCTCATCTGCCCCGGGTCCACGGCGGTCAGGTCGGCGGGGCTGGCGCCCTGCGTATCGAGTTCCCAGCCCGCGGTGATCAGGCCGCGAACCTGCGCCTCGCTCAGGCCGCCGTCTGACGGCGACAGGCCGCCCAGCTGCAGGTCTTCTACGCCGACCCAGCCGAGTCCCTTGAGGACCGGCAGCGCGTTTGTGTACTGGGAGGCATAGCCGTAATCAAACGTGATCACGACCGGCTTGCCAGCTCCCAGCGAAACGCCGCGGGTCCAGTAGGCCTGCACCTGGTTGAGCGTCACGGCGTGCCAACCGTTGGCCTTGAGCGCTTGCATCTGGCCTGAGAACTCGCCGGCCGGAACATACAGCGCCCCAGGCGCCGTGCTCTGGGCCGGGCGCGGGTTGATCACGTGGTAGACGAGGATCGGCACGGGCGCGGCGGCCGGCCGAGTCGCGGGTCCGGACACCGACTCGCCCCGGCGCGGGTTGCTGGCTGACCCCGACGGCGTCGATTTTGATCGGTACAAGCCTGACCGGGTTCCAGACATCAGCAGGATCACGCCGACGACCCCGGCGACGAAGATCAGCGACCCGATCGCGGCGATCCGTTCACGCCTGACTCGCAGCTCACTGTCGCGCGCCTGCTTGCGCCGCCGGCGCTGCTCCTCGCGGAAGCTCATGGCGCGCGAAGTTACACCCGGCAGCTGACCTTGCGCCGCCGCGTCCCACCCACAGCCCGCCGTGCGTCCTCGACGGGCGCGGGCGATACCACCAGGCCCGCCGGTGGAATCTCCCGCTCCGCCCTGAGTTGCTCACCACCGCCGCGTCAGATCGCGCGGCGGTCCATCCACAAGCTCGAGAGGAGAACCGATGAAGCGCACACCGCTTCGCCGGCGCGCCCAGCTGCGCGCCCGCACACCGCTGCGACGAACCACGCCGCTCCAGCGAACACCCTCACTGGCGGCGACCGACAGGCAGCGCGCCGCCGTTGCCGGCCGGCCCTGCATCGTCTGCGGAGCGACCCTCCGGATCGACCCGGCGCACCTGATCCCGCGGTCGCTGGGAGGCTGCGGCGACCCCGCTCTGCGTCGTGCCGGCATGCAGGCGATGCCACCGCGCCTACGACTCCGGCGAGCTCGACTTGCTGCCGCATCTCGAGCCCGCCTGGCGCGCGCAGCTTGCTCACGCTGTCGGGCACGTCGGGCTGATCGGCGCGCTGCGGCGGATCAGCGGAGACGCCGCGCCGCTGAACGAATCACCCGGTCAGTGAAACGAGCGCCTCGAGCGAACGCTCGAGCTGATGTGTCAGCAACGTCTCGAACGGCGGCCCGCACCTTTCACGCTCCCGCGGGCATCGGTCGGCCTGATGAACCCCGCTCGCGGAGATCGAGATCGCATCGGGCGGCAGGTCGCCCGGTAGCCACTCGCAGTCCGTCCGGTGAGCGACGCCGTCGACGAGCACGGCGCCTACGTCGAACCTGAACCCGAGCGGGAGCATTACCGCGACGCTAGCGCCGCCCGCCGGGCGTGAACAGAAGGGACCCGGCGGGTTGCTACTCGGCCGGGGAGGACGGCGCCGCGGGCGTGGTCGACGCGAGCCGGTAGCCGCGCTGCGCTTTCTCCACTTCGCCGGTCTTGGCGAGCTTGGAGAGCGTCGTCGAGACGGTCGGACGTGCGAGGCCGGCCGTGGTCGCCACCTCGCCCGCGGTCATCGCCTCGCCTCCGGCGAGCGCGGCGAGCGCCTTGCGCAGCCGGTCAGCCTCGTTGACGAGCTGGTCGAGGCGCTCCTGGATTTGTTCACGCAGGCGGTCGATCACCGTGCCACTTCCTCCGCGGTTGGGGACGGGCGATCGTACACACACACAGGTAGCGGCGAAGTAAGCACCCACTTGTCCCGCGGCCCTCCGCACGGGTCGCCACATCACCACGACAAGAACGGCCGCCCCGGGTGGGACGGCCGCGAAAACCCATGCCCTCGCGAGATCTCTTGAAAAAGCCGCGGGGGCCGGACCCACAGGAGGTTACTCCATGCACACCCCGTCAACACGGATCCTGTCCGCGCTGGCCTACGACTTCGGACGGGAATATGACCCGACCGACCCGGTCTGCCAGGCGCTCACCGAGGCCGTGATGCAGAGCGAGCACGCGACGCGCATCGTCGGCGACGACGGCCCGTATGAGCGGGCGCGGCAGCGCCGCCGCGAGCGCGAGCGCGAGCGGGCGGCGATCCCGGACTGGTTCTCGGCCGAGGACCTGATCGCCGCGCCGTGGGAGACCGCTGCGACGCGGTTCGGCTGATCGATCGCGGGAGCGGCTCGGGCGTGCCAACGGTGGCGCCCGAGCCGTCACGCCTGGCCCGGTCTCGGGCCTCGCACATTCACGACCACAACCTCCGAAGGAGGTCACATGTCAACCACCACTTCGACCATCCTGGTCGCCGAGGAGCACCACGGCACGCGCGCGTTCCTCGCATCGAACCTGGCCGCTGACGGCTACCGCGTGCTGCTCGCGCCAGACCGCGCGAAGGCGCTGGCGGTGCTGAGCACGTCGCACCCGGACCTGCTCCTGGTCGACATCAACGGCGAGACACTCTCGCTGGTCGACGCGATCCGCTGCGGCGAGGGTCTCGCCGGCCGGGTCGACCCGGACGTCCCGCTGATCGTTCTCACCCGCGACGCGGATCGGCTGCAGCGGATCCGGATGCTCGAACGCGGCGGCGACGACGTCGTCCGCAAGCCGTTCGCCTACCCGGAGCTGCGCGCCCGGGTCGCGGCGGTGCTGCGCCGCTCGACGTCGCGCCGCTGTGCCCGGATCCTGCGGGCGGGCCCGATCATGATCGACGTCCGCTCGCGCGAGGTACGCGTACGCGACCGGGCGGTCGAGCTGTCGGCCAAGGAGTACGACCTGCTGGTCACGCTCGCCGGCGAGCCGACCCGCGTGTTCACGCGCGGCGAGTTGATGCGCGGGATCTGGGGGCAACAGACGTTCGGGCACACTCGCACGCTCGACAGCCACGCCTCACGCCTGCGGCGCAAGCTGTGCGGCGACGGCCACGACAAGCTGGTGATCAACGTCTGGGGCGTCGGCTATTGCTTGATCGGTAGGGAGGCGTATCGGGCGCCAACCGCGTCGGCGCTGGGATGAGCGCCGAGGACGCGACGCCGCGCAGCGTCGTCGCGCTCTACCAGCAACTGGGCGCGGAGCGAGCCGGGGCAGCTCGGGCGGCGCTCGCGCGTGAGCGAACTGTCGAGGGGCTGTTCGCGTCAAGCGCGGCCGCGCTCGAGGACGCCGCCGGCGCGCTGCTGCACGCGGCGGCCACGTTCATCGCGCTCGACGGGCCGCTACCCGGCCTGTTCGCCGAGCAGGCCGGTGCGCTGCTCGCGGTCGCCGCGCGCTTCGAGGAGGCCGCCGACCTGACCCGCGCCCGCCAATCCAACTGACAACCGCAGGGGTGAACCAATGAGCGAACCCGAGATCGGGAGCTACCGCGACGCCGACGGCGCCCGCCATACGCTCGTCGTCCGCCAGACCGCCGACGGCGACTGGCACGTGCTCGACGTCGACCTCAGCGGCGACACGGCGCACGTCGTCGACGCGCTCGCGGGCGACCAGGACGGCCGCCCGCAGGCCGAGGCCATCGCCCACGACTACCTGACCACAGTCGGCGCTCACGCGCCCGGGGCGGGACCGGCGGTCGGCGAGCCCATACCTGAGCAAGGAGGATCCGATGCCCGCAGCCACCGCCGCACCCGCTCGGCACCGCGCCAACACCGCTCGCGAGACGCTGCGCTGCCGCGTCCGGCTCGCTGACGGACGCGTCTTCTCCGGGCCGCTCGGTCCGGAGCGCCACCGCGCCCTGCAGCTCGGCGTCATGCATGCGCAGACGACCGGGCTGGTCGAGATCGCCGCGGGCGCCCGCCGCGACGGGCGTCTGCAGATCACCACCCGCCGCCGCGCCGATCACTTCCTACCCGGCGGACAGGCGGGCGGAGGTGACTGGCTGGGTCCACTGCTGGCGCTCGCCGCGCGGCACGCCGACGCCGGCGAGGAGGTGTTCCTCGCCCCCGCCGTTCGCGCGGCGGCGCGGGGCGACAAGCACGCCGTCAGCGAGACCCGCTTTTTGTGGGTCGACGTCGACCGGCCCGACGGGCTCCCGGCCCTGTGGGCGTTTGTCGCCGAGCGGCCCTGCCATCTGCTCGTCGAGAGCAGCGCCGGGCACGCGCACGCCTACTGGAAGCTCGATCGGCCGTTGCCGGCGACGGTGTTGATCGAGTCGACCGGTCGGCTGGTCGAGCCGATTGAGCGCGCGCACCTGCGTCTGATTCATCATCTCGGCACCGGCGCGGACGGCAAGCCGAACGTCGCCGACCCGGCGTGCGCGGAGCGGTCGAGAGTCATGCGCCTCGCCGGCAGTGTGAACGGCAAGACCGGCGCGCACGCGCGGATCCTCGAGGCCGACCTTGCGCTGCCCGGCTACCCGATCGGGCAGCTCGTCGGCGACCTGCCCGACGCGGCGACGTACTCGCCGTCGCACCCTTCGGTGGGGACGACGAACGCCGACCCATACAAGCGGATCAGTCCGCGCGAGTATTTCGAGCGGCTCGCGGGGATCGTCGTACCGCGCGACGGGCTCGTGCACTGCCCAGCGCACGAGGACCGGGTCCCGTCGTGCTCGGTCGGGACGGATGCGAGCCAGGGGTGGCGATGCCACGCCGGCGGGTGCGGGGCACGGGGCGCGATCTACGACCTCGCGTCGGTGCTGCTCGGCGGGCCGTGGGGCCCGCAGCTGCGCGGCGAGGCGTTCAAGCGAGCCCGCGGGTACGTGATCGACGCGTTCGGCGAGCCAAGCGGACACCACGACGGGACGGCGAGCGGCCGACCCGGTGAAAGGAGCACACGGTGAAGGACACGAACGGCGCACAGGCCGCGACGGACGAACATCCCGGCGCACCCAAGGTCGCCCCGCGGTTCACACGGGCAGTGAACGCCGAGCGGTCGCGGCTGGAGGGGAAGCGGGCGCAGTTGCTGCTCAAGCGCGAGGCGGCGCAGGCCGAGCTCGGGCGGATCGATCGCGCCGTGGGCGCGACCGATGAGCTGCTCGAGCTGCTCGCGCCGTTGCTCGCTCCCAACGGCAACGAACCCGAGGCGGCAGCTGCGGACAGCGGCGCGGAGGCTGACCGCGGCACATCAGCCTCGGAACTGGCCGAGGCGCGTATGCGCGATCGCGCACAGCACTGATCGGTCGCTCGAGCGCCGACCAACCACAACCTGCGAAAGGAGTGAGAAACGATGAGCGCACGCAACGGGCGCGTCACGCGCATGCGGCGACGGTGCGACGTCGGCGGGGAGCTGATGGGCGCCGCCGACGCCATCGCCGACATGGCCCAGCGAGTACAGCTGAACGGACCCGAACCAACCTACGCCAGCGAGAAGCTCTCATACGCCCTGTTCAAGGCGGCCGAGGGGCTCGCGCTGTGTCACGTGGAGCTCGCCGAGGTGACCGAGGAGGCCCGCCGCGGCCACCAGCACGGTGTTTGGCTGAGAGAGGAGGAGCAATGAACGGCGAGCAACACACCGACGAGTTCACGATCCATCCGGTGTCGAGCCGGGAAGCCAGGCTGCGAGTGACTGCCACCGACGGCTCGGTCGTCGTCCTGCTGAGGCATGCGGAGGCGACCGCCGGCGTGAGCCTGACCGCCAACGAGGCGCGCGTGCTCGCGAACGTGCTCAACGCGACCGCGACGCGCATGGAGGCGAGGCGATGAGTCTTGCCGGAGTCAAGAGCGGCGACATTGTGCTCTGCGACCGGATGGGCCGCGTGTTCTACGCGATCGTGATCGAGCGCCACGAGCGCGAGCTCGAGGTCGACCCGATCGACCGGCGCGTGACATACCACCGCGTGAAGGCGCGCGAGGTGCTCGGGATCTGGCGCAAGAGCCGCGCCTAGAACGGTCGCGTCGTCCAGGCGCTGAGGCCAGCGTCATGACCGGCCCAGCGAACAGGAATGGCTCCGGCGTCGCGCCGGTCTCCGAGCTCGTCGTCGTCCACGTCAGGGACACGGTCAACCCGGCCCTCGCCGGCCGCGGAGACGCCAGCTACCAGAGCCCGCCGCAAGCACGCGAGGACGCTCTGAACCTGGTGCGGCTGCTGCTCGGACGTAACGACGCACCGAATGCCAGCGAGCCGCGCTGGACCTGCCCGATCGCGGGCGGCCAACGGACGGTCGCGCTCACGCCCGCGCCCAACGGCGCCGAGCCCGCTGCCGGCGGCTGAGCCCAGAGCTCACGCCGCCCCACCGCGCTCCCACCTCTTGGCCGAGCGCGGTCACCACGAACTTCTCACTGAAGGAGGCATGTATGACCCAGGCCAACCCGGGCGTACGCGATCACGCGCCGCCTGGGACCGAGCGCCTGCTCGCGGGGCTGACCCCCGAGCAGGCGCAAGCCGTCACGTTCGGCTCCGGCCCGCTGCTGTTGCTGGCCGGGCCGGGCGCCGGCAAGACCAGGACGCTGACCCACCGCGCGGCGTATCTGCTTGCGAGCGGCCGCGCGCAGCCGTGGGAGATCCTCGCGGTCACGTTCAGCGTCCGCGCCGCCTCAGAGCTGCGGCTCCGCCTCGCCGACCTGCTCGGCGAGACCGTCGCGCGTGGCGTGCTGGCGGCGACGTTTCATTCGGTGTGCGCGCGGCTGCTGCGCGAGCACGCGGGCGTGTTCGGGCGCACCGAGCGCTACACGATCTATGACCAGGCCGACATGCGCCGCGTGATCGACGGGCTGCTCTCCGACGCCGAGCGCGGGGACATCCAGCGGGCTCTGGCCGACTACGGGCAGCCCGCGAGCGCCGAGGTGCTCGCCGAGATCTCGCGCGCCAAGAACGCGCTGCTGTCCCCGGATGCATACAAGCGCTCCGCCTCACATCCGGGCGCGGCGCTGATCGCAGCGGTGTGGCGCGAAAGCGAGCGCGAGCTGCGGCGCTGCAACGCGTTCTGCTTCGATGACCTGCTCGCGTGTGCGGTCAGGCTGCTCTCGGAGCATCCGCACCGGCTGGCGTGGCTGCGGCAGCGGTGGCGCTGGCTGTTGGCCGACGAGTTCCAGGACACCAGCCAGGCGCAGGCGACTCTGGTTGACCTGATCGCCGGGCCCGACGGGAACCTGTGCGTGTGCGGCGATGACGACCAGCTGATCCATGGCTGGCGGCACGCCGACCCCCGGCACATCCTCTGCTTTCACGAGCGGCATCCGAGCCGGGCGCAGATCGTGCTCGGCCGGAACTTCCGCTCGCGCGCGGAGATCCTCGAGGCCGCGGCCCGCTGCGTGAGCCACAACGAGCGCCGGGCGCCGAAGGCGCTGATCGCGACGCGCGGATTCGGCGGCCGGGTGCGGGTCAGGGCGTTTGCGAACGAGCACGCCGAGGCGAACTGGGTGACCGCGCAGATCGCCGACGCGCTCTCCGGCGGCACCCCACCCGTGGAGATCCTCGCGCTCGCGCGGACCGGGTACGCGACCGAGCCGCTGCAGCGGGCGCTCGCGCACGCCGGGATCCCGCACCGGGTGCTCGGCTCGCTCGGGCTGTATGAGCGCAGCGAGGTCCGTGATGCGCTCGCGTACCTCACGCTGATCCAGAACCCGCTCGACGCGCAAGCGTTCCGCCGCGCGATCGGCTCGCCCCGGCGCGGGATCGGCGCCGCCACCGTCACCAAGCTCGTCGCCTGGGCGCGTGAGCACCAGCGCGGTGACCTGATCGCCGGCAGCGCCCGCGCCGGCGAGCACGACGGCATCCGCACCCAAGCCGCGCGCATGCGGCTGGCTGAGTTCGGCGCGGCGCTCGAGCAGGTTCGCACCGAGCTGGCCGCCGAACGATCGATCGGCCAT
Source organism: uncultured Actinomycetota bacterium (assembly GCA_963801435.1). Taxonomy (GTDB): domain Bacteria; phylum Actinomycetota; class Thermoleophilia; order Solirubrobacterales; family Solirubrobacteraceae; genus Palsa-465. Next base: position 1,412 of record CAWDFE010000017.1, on the reverse strand, counting down.
GTCGTGATCGCGACCGTGACCATGCCGGGCGGGCTGGTCCGCCACTACCAGCACCAGCGCGACCACACCCCCGACCCCGACCGCCGCCGCGACGCCGAGCGGGTGCTCGAGGACCTGCGCTCGCTGTGCCGCGCCGCGCAGGCCCACGACGAGCACGACCGGCACGCGACGCTCACCGGTTTCCTCGAGCAGGCGGCCGGCCTGCATGCGCAGCAGGTGGACGCCGCCAGCGACCGGCGGATCACCATCTCGACGATCCACCGCGCCAAGGGCACGGAGGCGCAGGCGGTCGTACTGCTCGGCTGTGAGGAGGAGCTGCTCCCTTCGTGGCGGTCGATCGCCTCGCCGGACCCGGAGCGGCTGGCGGAGGAGCGCCGGCTGTTCTACGTCGCCGCCACCCGCGCCAAGGACCGGCTGCTGATCACCCACGTCGCCGAGCGCGGCCGGCGCCCGACCGGCGGCCCCTCCCGGTTCCTCACCGAAGCCGGGCTGCAGCAGATCCCGAGCTCACTGGCCGCCTGAAGCGGTCAGACCACACCGCCGGCCGGCGCGCCGCCCGAGTGCGCGTCCGCGACCGGCGCGCTGCACACCAACTCTCAAAGGAGACTCATGTCCAACCACTCGCACACCCCGGCGAACCCGCCCGCACGCACCCACGCCGAGGCGGTCGCCCTCTTCCGCCGGCCGTTTGCGCCCGGCGCGATCGGCTTCCGCGCGATGACCAAAGTCCCGTACAACGGGCAGCCCTACGCCGGCGCGCAGGTCGCGGCCTACCTCGGCGCCCAGTCCGTCATCCAACGGCTCAACGCGGTCGTGCCCGGCTGCTGGCGCCAGCAGTTCCAGACGCTGCCGGCCGAGTTCGTCCCCACCGGCACGCGCCGCGTGTATCTCGCCTGCCGGCTGATCGTGACCCTCCCGGTCGAGGAGGGCGGCCCCGACGTCGAGGCCGTCTTTGAGGACCTCGGCGAGATCGACCAAGGGTCATTCGCCGGACTGAAGGCGCTGTACTCCGACGCGCGCAAGCGCGCCGCCGTCGCGGCCGGGATCGGCGCCTACCTGTACACGTCGCTCGAAGCGGTCGTGCTGCCGATCGGCGCACACGCCAGGCAGGTGCAGGCGATCCGCCGCCCGGGCAAGAGCGACCTGCTCGTCCTCTCGCCCGAGACCGAGCAATGGCTGCGCCACGGCTACCAGACCCGGATGAGCACCGACGCGGTCCGCCGCGACCTCGGCGAGATCCTCGCCCACGGCGAGCCCGAGAACGGCATCGGCCAGGGCGAGGTCGCCGACCAAGCCGCCCAGCCCACCCCCGAGGCGCCCGCCGCCGAACCCGCCAGCACCGCGAGCAACGGGCACGGCGAGGTGGTGACCGTCGACTTCGGCGACCTCGGACCGGCGGCCGCGTGATGAGC